>JAEPQK010000010.1 GCA_017640615.1 Rhizobiaceae bacterium
AGTCAGAGTGGGGCAGCATCGATTTCTTCGTCCACGCTGTGGCGTTTTCCGACAAGAACGAATTGACGGGTCGCTTCGCGGACACGAGCCGCGAAAACTTCAACCGCACCATGACGATCTCGTGCTTCTCGTTTGTCGAAACGGCGAAGCGCGCCGCAGATCTGATGACCGATGGTGGGTCGATGGTCACGCTCACCTATGATGGCTCGCAGCGTGTCATGCCCAACTACAACGTCATGGGCGTCGCCAAGGCGGCTCTGGAAGCCTCTGTGCGATATCTCGCCACCGATTTCGGTCGGGACGCGATCCGCGTCAATGCCATCTCTGCTGGCCCGATGCGCACGTTGGCTGGCGCTGGCGTTGCCGATGCCCGGTTGATGTTCAACTTCCAGAAACAGCACGCCCCTCTTGGCCGCACTGTGACACTGGATGAGGTGGGCGGTGCAGGCATTTACCTGCTTTCTGATCTTGGAAGCGGCGTGACAGGCGAAGTTCACTATGT
>JAEPQK010000001.1 GCA_017640615.1 Rhizobiaceae bacterium
TTACCGGTACTAATAACTCGATTGGCTTGATCGTTCTCATTGCTTGTGTCCATCGCTCGATGGCACGGCGGCATAATTAAGCCGCCTGAAATTCCAGCTTCTCAGTTTGATATGCTTTTCGCTGACCTGGTGGTTATGGCGGAGCGGCTGCACCCGATCCCATTCCGAACTCGGCCGTGAAACGCTCCAGCGCTGATGGTACTTCGTCTTAAGACGCGGGAGAGTAGGTCGCTGCCAGGTCTGCCAAACGCATATCAAGCTTCTCGTATTTCACGATCGCCGCACCGGCGGCTCGACCGGCTGCCCTCAGCCTCTCCAGCTTCTCAGAACAATTTTCGATGCGCATTCGCGCATCTGGTGACGCGGGGTGGAGCAGCCCGGTAGCTCGTCAGGCTCATAACCTGAAGGTCGTAGGTTCAAATCCTACCCCCGCAACCAATTCCCCAGATTCACAGCAATATCGTCCGCTATCGAAGGCGTCTCATGGGTGCCCTGGTAGCTCGTCGCATCGCCCATGCAGTTGCAGGCCTATTCTTGACCGCATGCAGTTCTTTTGGTCATCAGGATTTCAGCCACATCAGCCAATGAAGGCACGAACCGTCATTGCGCGTGATGGCAGGCGACCAACCCATTGCCCAGCGGTCGCATCTCAGGCCTTTGCTGCCGACAGATGTCGGTTGCGATCGGGCAGCGCGGATGAAATGCGCATCCCGGCGGCGGGTTGAGCGGGTCGGGAATTTCGCCTTGCGGCGGAGGCACTTCGCGGCCAAAACCATCGAGATGTGGCGCGGCGTCCAACAGCATCTGTGTATATGGGTGCTTCGGCATCTCGAAGAGAGTCTTCGGGTCCGCCTCTTCCATCAGCCGCCCGAGATAAAGGACGCCGATGCGGTCTGCCATGTGGCGCACGACTGTCAGGTCGTGGGTGATCAGCAGGTAGGTCAGGCCGAATTTGTCCTTCAGGTCGCTCATCAGATTGAGCACCTGGGCTTGCACCGAAACGTCGAGGGCCGAAGTCGGTTCGTCGCAAACGATCAGCCGCGGTTCCGACGCAAGCGCGCGGGCAATGCAAATGCGCTGGCGCTGCCCGCCCGAAAACTCGTGCGGATATTTTCCTGCGTCCGAAGGATGAAGTCCCACCTGCTCCAGCAGGCGTTCCGCTAGCCCTTTCGTATCGCCGCCCTTCGACGCCACCGGCTCCGCGATGATGTCGCGAATGCGCCAGCGCGGATTGAGCGAGGCGTAGGGATCCTGGAAAATCATCTGAATGTTTGAGCGAACCGACGCAATCCGGTCAGGGTCGGTCTCGCGAGTAAGGTTGACGCCGCCGATTTCGACATCACCCTCGGTCGGCTGCAGCAATCCAACCAGCATTCGCCCGATTGTCGACTTGCCCGAGCCGCTTTCGCCGACAAGTGCGTAAGTCATTTGCTCTTCGATCTGAAAGTCGACCTTGGAGACTGCCGTAAGCAGCGCCTTCTTGCGCCCTTCAAGCACGCGGTTGAGCCACGGCTTTGATACGTCGAAAACGCGGGTCAGCCCTTTGACGGTGACGTAGGTGCTCACGCTACAGCCTCCGCCGAGACAGGATACCAGCAGGCGGCTCGCCCGCCTTCCATGGACGGCTTGGTCTCATGTCGGCACTTTTCCTTTGCATTCGGGCAGCGCGGATGGAACGCGCACCCCTCGGGCATCCGGTCCAGACGCGGCATCGAACCGGGTATCTGATGAAGCCGCTTTTGGCCCTGCGCTGCGAGCGGGGTCGATGCCATCAGCCCGTGTGTGTAGTGGTGCTGCGGCTGGGTCAGCACGTCGCGCACCGGTCCGAGCTCGGCCAGCCGACCCGCATACATGACCGCGACACGGTCCGCCGCCTCGGCGATCACGCCCATGTCGTGGGTGATCAGCATGATTGTGGTGCCTCGTTCGCGGCAAAGGCGCTTGAGAAGCGCAATGATCTGCGCCTGTACCGAAACATCGAGCGCGGTGGTCGGCTCGTCGGCGATGACGAGACTGGGCTCGGCGCAAAGCGCCAACGCAATCACCACCCTTTGCCGCATGCCGCCGGAGAACTCGTGCGGGTAGCTGTCAATACGCTCCTTCGCGCCGGGGATGCCGACCTCTTTGAGGGCGTCGATGGCACGATGTTGCGCTTGTGAGCGGCTGATCGGCAGATGCGTCAGCATCGTTTCGACCAGTTGATCGCCGATCGTCAGGAGCGGATTGAGGGACGTCAGCGGGTCCTGGAAGACCATGCCGATTTCCTTGCCCCGGATACGGCGCATCTGCTCGCGGCCCATCGTGTCGATCCGGGTGCCGTTCAACCAGATTTCACCGCCAGCAATGTGCGCCGGTGGATTCAGCAGGCCGATGATGGCGCTGCCGGCCATTGATTTGCCGGCGCCGCTTTCGCCGACAACGCCGAGAATTTCGCCATTGCCGATATCATAGCTCAGACTGTCAACCGGTCTGACAACACCATGTCGTGACGGTATTTCAACCGTCAGATTGCGGAGAGAAAGAACAGGTACGGTCAACGCAGTCTCGGATTCAATGCATCGCGCAGCCAGTCGCCGAGGAGATTGACGCTCAGCGCCAATGCCAGAAGCGTGCAGGCGGGGAAAAACAGGATCCACCATTCACCGGAGAACAGGAAACCCTGGCCGATACGAATGAGTGTTCCAAGCGACGGTTGCGTGGGTGGTGCGCCAACACCGAGGAATGAAAGGGTCGCCTCGGCGATAATCGCCAGAGCAAGCGAAATGGTTGCGATCACCAGAACCGGCGAAAGCGCGTTGGGCAGGATGTGCTTGATCATGATGGCCCAGGGGTTTCTCCCTATCAGGCGGGCGGCGGCAACGTAGTCCTTGCCCTTCTCGACCAAGGTTGCGCCGCGCACGACACGCGCGAACTGGACCCAGTCAGATAAGCCGATCGCCAAGATCAGCACCCAGATCGCCATCTGATCGCGATATTCGACGGGGGTAATTCCCTTGGCGATGCCGAAGATCAGCATGGCCACCAGGATCGAGGGGAAGGTCAACTGCACATCGGCGATCCGCATGATGATCGTTTCGGTCCAGCCGCCGAAATAACCCGATATCAGGCCAAGGACGATGCCCAAGATCATCGCAAACAGCACCGCAGAAGCACCGACAAATAGCGATATGCGCATGCCGTACAGGATGGTCGCGAACACATCGCGTCCCTGATCGTCGGTGCCCATGAGGAATTGCTGGCCGGTAAAGGCGTTCGGCTCCATCGGCGGCGTGAAGCCGTTCATGAGGTTGAGCGTCGACGGGTCGAACGGATTTGTCGAAGTGATCAGCGGCGCAAATATTGCCGACAACACCAGTACGCTGACGACCGCGAACGAAACGATGGCGACCGGCGATCGCTTGAAGGCATGGAAGAAATCGCTTTCGCGAAAGCGTTGCCAGCGGCCTTTTTCGACAGCGCGCTCGGTCAGAGGCAAATTCGTATCTGCCATCAATGAGCTCCTGCCCGGTCGGCCCGAAGGCGCGGATCGATAAACACGTACAAGATGTCAACGATCAGGTTGATTGCCACGAACATGACCGAGATCAGCATGAGATAAGCCGCCATCACGGGGATATCGACGAACTGGATGGCATTGATGAACAACAGGCCCACACCCGGCCACTGGAAAACGGTCTCGGTGATGATCGCGAAGGCAATGATTGCGCCCAACTGCAGTCCAATAACCGTGACGACAGGAACCATCGTGTTTTTCAGCGCGTGATGGAAATTCACCGCTCTTTCCTTCAGACCGCGGGCCATCGCGAAACGGATATAGTCCTGTCGCAGCACCTCCAGCATTTCGGAGCGCACCAGCCGCATGATCAGCGTCATCTGATAAAGCCCGAGCGTGATCGACGGCAGAATCAGCGCCTTCAAGCCGCTCTCGGTGAGGAAACCGGTTGACCACCAGTCTCCCAGTTTGACCGTCTGGCCGCGGCCGAATGACGGTAGCCACCCAAGTTCGACCGAGAAAAGATAGATCAGCAGGATTCCGATCAGGAATGTCGGTAGCGATACCCCGATCAATGACGACGCCATGATGAAATTGGCGGCGATGCCGTTGCGTCTGATTGCGGTGAAAACCCCAAGCGCGATGCCCAGCAAGATCGCAAAGATGCCGGAGACAAAAGCCAGCTCCAGCGTGGCGGGCGCGCGTTCGCGAATGATCTCCGAAACGGGCCGTCCCTGCCGGTAGCTGACGCCGAAATTGCCTTGCACAGCCCCCTGAAGGAACTTGAAATACTGGACCGGGAATGGCTGGTCGAGACCGAGCTGTCGCTTCAGGCGCTCGACGTCCTCAATGGTCCGCTCCTGGCCAAGCATGTTGTCGATGGGATCGCCGACAAAGCGAAACATCGAGAATGCGATCAATCCCACGACCAGTAGGACGAGGATCGACTGGCCGAGGCGCCGGATGATGAATGCCAGCACTTATGTTTCTCCAGATGCGCGCAAGGAATTGGTTCGAAGCATCTTCGAACCGGCCTCAGCATCACGCATATAGCTAGGGGCGGCTCTTTCGAGAGAGCCGCCCCGGATCGCTGTCCGTTGCTAGTTCAGCTTGATGTACTTGACCTTCGGCTGATCCTCGGGATCGACCTCGATCGCAAGGTTTTCCGCCATGCCCCAGTTGAGAACCTGGTGGTGGATCGGAATGTACAGCTGCTCGTCCTGCACCACTCGCCAGATGGCGGCAATGTCTGCGTTACGGGCATCAAGGTCCGTATTGGAGGCCAGCGACTTGATCTTTGCGTCAAGCTCATCGCTGTCGAAGCCGGTGCCGTTCCAGGTACCGATATCGCTTTCACGACCATGGACCAGGAAGTTGAAGATGTATTCCGAGTCATAGGTCGGAACACCCCAGCCCAGCATATAGAAGTCGGTCTTGCCGTCGGTGATGAGCGGGAAGTGCTGTGCCTTCGGCTTCGCGTCCAGGTTCACCTTGACGCCGATCTGGCCCAGCATGCCGACCGCTGCCTGGCAAATCGCTTCATCGTTGATGTAGCGATCGTTCGGGCAATCGAGACGGATCGAGAAACCGTCGCCGTAGCCAGCGTCAGCCATCAGCTTCTTGGCGCCTTCGACATCGGTGGAGCTTTCGGCGTCCATCTCCTCGGTCCAGCCATTTACGAATGGCGGTGCGATCATGCCTGCCGGAATCGACTGATCACGCATCACGACTTTCTGGATCGCGTTGCGGTCGATCGCCATGGACATTGCCTTACGAACGCGAACGTCGGCCAGCGGGTTAGCACCTGATACGTCATCGGCTTCGATGTCGTCGGCGCCCTGGTTCATCCCGAAAAAGATCACGCGGTTTTGCGGTGCCTTCTTCACGACGAGCCCGTCGGCGTTGTTGACGCGCTCAAGATCCTGCACAGGCATGTCCTGGAGGAAGTTCACCTCACCCGACAGCATGGCGGCCACGCGCGTGGCTGCGTTCTGGATCGGCGTGTAGACGATCTCGGTGATTTCCATCGGGAACTGATCTTTGCCCCAATAGTCGTCGTTGCGTTCCATGATGGTTTTGACATCGGGCTCGCGGCTGACGAGCTTGTAAGCGCCGGTGCCGTTCGCGTTGGTGGTGGCATAGGTGATTTCACCACCTTCGAAGTCCTGAACCTTCACGGTGTTGTTGGTCTCGGTCCAGCCCTTGTCCATGATGAACAGGTTGGTCAGGTTCGACGGCAGGATCGGGTTCGGTCCATCGGTGACCATTTCGATCGTGTAGTCGTCGACGGCTCGCACCTCGGTGATCGAGTTGATGAGCTCCTTCATGTCCGAGGTCGGCTGCTTGGCCCGCTCGAAACTGAACACCACATCTTCTGCGGTGAAATCGGCGCCGTCATGGAACTTGACGCCTTCGCGAAGCTTGAAGACCCAGACATTTGGATCGCTTTCACTCGGCGCCCACTCGGTGGCGAGCGCAGCCTCGAACGCACCGGTCGTGTCGCGGATGATCAGCGGCTCGTACATCTGATGCCGGATCGTGTGGCTCGGCCCCTCATTCTGGGAATGCGGGTCGAGAGTCAGCGCGTCACCCGCGCGAGCCCATTTGAGCGTTTCGGCACTGGCCGGCATGGCCACCGCCGTCAACAACGAGGCAAGGAATATTTTTTTTGCGGTTTTCATATTGTCTCCCTGGATGTGACTGTGCGCGCAATGTTCGATAAATCGACGCTGATCGCAAGGATTTTTGGAATCGTGACGAATTCTGCCGCGAAATCGGGAAAATTGACATCGCGGCACGCATTCTGAGTCGATTTGGAAGGCAAATCGGCGAGAAATCGCTCAATTATGGCCCCGGTCGCACTGATAGGCCGGGATCATGGGCCTTCACGATTGCGCAATTCGTTGGTGAGTTGGACGAGACGCCTAACGACAATCTCAGTGATTTTCGCACCTTTTTCCGCGCTTGCCATGCCAGGGGCACCCACCACTCCGTTGCCTCCAGAGATTTGCTTCATGGTTCGGAACAGGCTCACGGTGGCCGGCTTAAGCATGTCGCCATCAGCAAGTTCGAAAGCCGGCTGATAATGGGTGCCGGTAGGTACCGGCTCCACAACGAGGTGTGGCGCGATGTGCTGGATAAGCGACGTTTCGAGTTCGCAGGCATGCCCGGTGCCGAAGGGGCCGCTATCGCTGAGCTTTGACAGCGCGTCGCTAGCCAGTGTCCACCAGGTTGCGAGTAGCACCTGACGGTTGGCGAAATCGGCACCGATTTTCTCGACAGCCACCTGACCTATGGCTTGGTTGCCGCCATGGCTGTTGAAAATCACCAGCGTGCGGAAACCGCTATCGAAGATCGAGCTTGCGACATCCGACAGATAGGCGAGCAGGGTGGTGTGATCGACGCTCAGCGTGCCGGCGAAATCGAGGTGGTGACGCGAACAACACACCTTGATCTGCGGTGCGATAAGCACGTCTTCGGGCATCTGGCGGTCGAGACGATCGAGAAAATGCGCACCAATCAGCGCGTCGGTTGCCAGCGGCAGATGCGGGCCATGCTGTTCGATGGCCGCGATGTTGACGAAGACCGGGATCGAACGATCCAGCCGGCCGATCCGCGGGCTCGTCAGTTCATCCCATTTCACGAGAAGCTCCGTTCCGCCTTACGGTAACGCTCAAGCGCGCCGTCGTCGAGTTCGACTCCGAGACCGGGACCTGTCGGCAATAGCGCGAAAGGCGGTTCGATATTCAGCGGTTCGCGCAACAGGTCGTGGCTGCGGATCAATCTGCCAAAGATGTCGCTTGGCCATACGCAACTTTTCGCCGCCGCGGCCTGGTGAACATACATCGCTTCCAGGATGCCGAGATCGACCTCTGAACCGTGCCAACAGGAGAGATTGGCCGTCCGGGCAATCGCGTCCAGCTCGCGGAAGCGCGCCAGGCCGCCATTGAAATTGAAGCCGTCAACGGCTTGGTGCATCAGCGCATTAATAGCGTCATAGGGGCGCTGGCCCTGATAGACATAAGGCAGCGACACGTGCAGCGCGATCGGCACAGCGCTGCAGCGGCGCAGCTCCGCATATTCCTGCAGCATCCAGCGCGGCAGCGGATCTTCGAGTGCCAGCACGTTGTCGGTAGCCTCCAGCGCTCTCAGCAACCGCCGTGCATCGCCGCCGGTTTCCCAGCGCTGGTTCGGATCGAGAATGACCTTCATCTCGGGGGCGGCCTGTGCGATTTCGCGGCACCAGCCAACCACGTCGTCTTCCAGATCGCATTTGAACTTGATGCAGTCGAAGCCCTGCTTTTGGAACGCGGCGGCGAGAGGACCGATGTCGTCGAGGTGCCGGTGGCTCGACCATGCCCCGATCCTCACGCGGTCGCGCAGGGCACCGCCGAGAAGCGTGCTCAGCGGCACGCCGAGCAATTTGGCCGAGGCGTCCCAAATGGCGCATTCGAAGCCGTCATGCTCGCGGCAAAGCGGAAGCGGCAGTTCCTGAAGGCACAGATCGCTCAGGCGGCGGCCGAGAAGCCCGTTGACGATCGCTTCAACGCGGTTCCATTCGTGATCGCGATAGAACTCTCCGAGCCCGACCACGCCGCCGGCGAGCCGCATGCGCAAGATGAGCTTAGGCAGCTCATCGAACTGAACCGACCATGCGGCCTTGCCGCCAACCGGCAGCATATGAAGGGGCTTGTCGAGCCCTTCGGAATTGATGACGCCCGGATGTGCGGGAACCACTACTTCATCGAAATCGAAGCCAACGATCGTGTCGTCGCTCAAAGCCATTACCATTCGCTCCTCTCGCGTGTGCGCCTGGCGCGCGCGTCCGGTATGCGCGCGTCACGCCTACTGTTTGACGGCCCACATCTCGATTTCGACGATCAAGCCAGGCAGAAGCGCGGTGCCTACCGCGGTGCGCACAGGCCGAGGCTCGGGCATCATCTTTGCGTAGACCGCGTTGAAACGCGGCCACAGATCGAGGTCGGTCAGATAAACGTTGACTTTGAATACATCGTCCAGCGAACAGCCGGCGCTTGCCAGTTGCGTGCGGCAATTGTCGAGTGTGGCACGGGACTGCTCCTCGATTGTCTCGCCGATCACGGAACCGTCGGGCGCAACCGCCACCTGCCCGCTGATCACGACGAGCTTGCCGGGCGCGACCTCCAGCACCGGCGAATAAGGGCCGGCGGTGACGTGCTGATCCGCGCCTGCCGGCAGGCTAATCGCCTCTCGTTGCCCGGCCTGCTGCGCCGAGCCCATTGGGTTTGGCAAGTAGCCGGTGAAGCCGTTGATGCGCCAGCTGCCCGATGCCTTTGTGAGGTAATAAAGGGTCTGCCAATTGAGGCGGTCGACTGTGCCGTCGGCGCGGCGGATCGTGCCGTCGAACTTCTTGTGTGCGACGGCGCGCGTTGCCGAAATCTCAATGTCGCGAAGGGTCGTCGCGCGGTGGATTGCAGCCGCCACATCTTCTGCATACTGGGTCGCGGCTGTCTCAGCTGCCTGGCGCAGCCATTCATCGCGATAAACCTCCAGAGAAGGAAACCGCAGCTTCCAGGAATCGGGATTATCCGATCCGGCAGCGTCGAGCCCCTGAAACGCGGCAGAGTCGAAATCGTTTTCCACCAGCGCCCAGTCCTGGCCGATGAAAGCAGCAATGTCGCGCTCAACGAGCATCGTCCAGATGTCCGAGCGGTCCTCATCTTTTGCTGCGAAAGGGTTTTCGGGGCTGTTCATCATTGTCTCCTGCCCGGCGGCGCCGATGCGGTTGGTCGCACATGCAGTGCTTTTGGGCATATGCCGGGCGCGAAAAGTGCATATCGAGGCTTGTTTTGCAACAATTTTTCAGTTCGACATATAATATATTAGTTCGTTGGTGTCGAAAAATGTGATTTTTAAAGCTTGACTAACAAAATTGTGGCAGCTACCGTTACGCCAGATGACGAAGAGCGTAGGAAAACGCATGGATCTGAAGGGCAGGAAGCTGGTGGTGACCGGGGGTGCGGGTGACATCGGCGTTGCAGTTGCAAGCTCTGCTCTTCAAGCTGGTGGGTCGGTTGCTCTCATCGACAATCGGCCTGCTGCGCTCGCCGAGGCTGCTCGCAGTCTCGGCGTCATCGGCGCATGCGCGGACATCACCGATCCAGCATCGGTATATGCCGCTTTCTCCAAGATTACCGGCGAAATGGGCGCTCCGGATATTCTGGTCAACAATGCCGGCGGCATTCATGGGCCGACAATCGACAAAACGGATCTGGCGCAGTGGAGCGCTGATCTCGAGCTCAATCTCACAGGCGCATTCGTGTGTTTCAAGGTGGCCCTCGAAGGGCTGGTCGCATCCGGTCGCGGCCGGGTGATCAACATTGCGAGCGTTAACGGGCTCGGCGTCTACGGCCATCCAGGCTACAGCGCAGCCAAGGCCGGACTGATCCAGTTCACGCGCTCGATAGCAGTCGAATATGGGCGCGTGGGTTTGCGCGCGAACGCAGTCTGTCCGGGGTCGGTAAAGACCCGCGCCTGGCAGAAGCGGCTGGAGACAGAACCAGAGTTGCTCGACGAGGTTAGGCGGTTTTATCCAATGGGCGATGTCTGTACGCCACAGGACGTCGCCAATGTCGTGACTTTCCTCGTTTCCGACGCGGCCCGGATGATCAGTGGTGCTGTGATACCAATCGATGGCGGCCTGACCGCCGGTGTGAGAATGCTGCCGGAGGCGTTTTCGCAAACAGCATTTCGTGAACCAGATGGCTGAGGCGGTGCGAATTTGAACCGATCGTCTCGGACATGTGGGAAGCCTAAAACTCGTATCTGAATGATAAGGGGGTTCCACTTTTGTCTGAAAACGGTTCGACGCCTTTGACGTCAGCGAATGGCCTGCTGCAGGAGCTTCGCGAACGTAGCGACATGGTGAGCCCGGCCGAAAGGCGGATCGCCGAATACATCATCGACAATTCCGATTCCTTCGTCGATCTTCCGATGAAGCAGCTGGCCGATGCGGCGGATGTCAGCGAAGCAACGCTGATCCGATTCTGCCGCCGGCGCGGCTTCGAGGGGCTCCCGGATTTCCGCATTGCCCTTGCGAAAGAGCTGGCGATCGAACGCGCCTTTCTGCGGGAGCCAACAGAACTTGCCGACCCCCTGAACGCACATATCGACACGCTTGCCGGAGCAGCGTTCAATTCGATCACAGCGGCCAAAAGCGCTATTTCGCCGGACAATCTTCAGCAGGCCGCGCGCCTTCTATTGATGGCACGCCGCATCGAGATCGTCGGAATGGGAGGCGCATCCGCCAATACGGCAGCCGAGGCGGTCAACCGGCTGTTTCGGCTCGGGCTTGCGGCGCGTCACACGCCCGACGGCTATCAGCAACGGATGATTGCCGCTACGCTCGGCGAGCAGGATGTCATGCTCATTATTTCCGCTTCTGGCGAATTGGGGCTGGTGCTCGACAGCGCCCGCATTGCCAAGGAAGCAGGCGCGAAGCTGATCGCGATAACCAGGCCGAGCAGCCAGCTTGAGAGCCTCGTCGATATCGCATTAACATTCGAGATGCGGGAACTGGCCAATCTCCTGACCCCGTCATCGTCGCGTTACGGGCATCTCTTCGTGCTCGACATGCTGGCCACTGCCGTCGCCCATACAATCGGGCCGGACGTCGTGAGGCGGCTCCTGCGCGTGAAGGAAACCATCAGCGGCGTGATTACCGATTCACGCAACACGCCCATCGGGGACTAGGCTTCTACCGGAATGCGGCTGCGCCCGATTTTGGGCGGGCGCGGTTGCCGGGCCAGCCAATTTCAGTCGAAGGTCAGCCGGTTGAGACATCTGCCGGACTTGGGATCGAACAGATAGCGCCGGTCGCTTGGTAGCCGCAGGCCAACAGTTTCGCCGGACTGCACCCTGATCTGACCCGGAGCGCGGGCAATCATTGCGTTCTCCAGCCCATCGATTTCGACATAAAGGAATGTCTCGCCGCCGAGCTGTTCGGCGAGTGTGACCTTGCCGGAGATGTCGGCATCTCCTGCGTCGGCTACCACGACGTGCTCGGGTCGGATCCCGACAACTAGCTCGCCGGCTTCCGACAATCTGTCCAACTGTGGGAAGGTCAGTTTTCCGCCAGGGACCTGCAGCGTGTCTCCGCTTTTGCGCGTCGCATTCAGCAGGTTGATCTTTGGCGAGCCGATGAAGCCGGCGACAAAAAGGTTGGCCGGTGCATTGTAGAGCTCGAGCGGCGTGCCAACCTGCTCAATAACCCCGTCATTGAAGACGACGATCCGGTCAGCCATGGTCATGGCTTCCACCTGATCATGGGTGACGTAGATCATCGTGCGGCCGAGGCGTTGGTGAAGCGATTTAAGCTCCACGCGCATATGGACGCGCAGTTCGGCATCAAGGTTCGAAAGCGGTTCGTCGAACAGGAAGATGCCCGGGTCGCGCACAATGGCGCGGCCTATTGCAACGCGCTGGCTTTGTCCGCCCGAAAGCTGGCCGGGCCGCTTGTCGATCACCGGATGGAGCTTCAGGATCGTGGCTGCTTCGTCGACAAGGCGTTTGATTTCCGGCTTCGGCGTCTTCGCCTGCTGCAGGCCGAACTCCATGTTCTGCCGCACCGTCATATTCGGGTAGAGAGAATAGGACTGGAACACCATGGCAATTCCGCGCTTGCCCGGCGTCATCTCGTTCACAACGCGGCCATCGATCTTCAGCTGGCCGGATGAAACTGTCTCCAGCCCGGCGATCATGCGCAGCATAGTGGATTTGCCGCAGCCTGACGGGCCAACGAAAACAACAAACTCGCCATCGTCGACCTCGAGGTCGACACCGTGAATCACTTCGGCTTTGCCGAAGGATTTGCGGACATTCTCAAGCTGCAGGGTGCTCATTGTCTGAGTGCCTTTTCGCGCAGTTGTAAACGATACTCCGATGGCGTGAGGCCGATATATTTGCGAAAAACCTTCGCGAAATGCTGTGAGCTGCCGAAGCCGGAATCCAGAGCGATGTTGGTGATGGACTGTTCGCGCATGACGAGCCGGCTACATGCCCGCTTGATACGAAGCCGCTGCGCATAGTCGCTGGGCGGCATGCCGATCTCACGCGTGAATGATTTATGCAGATGGCCGCGGCTGCATTTCAGCTCTCGGGCGAGGTGGCTTACCGTGGGGAATTCGTCATCGGCCTCGTGCAGACGGCTTAGCACATTGCTGACCAGCGTCGTATCGGCCGGGTTGCGCTGCTTCTCAGCGTGCGCCTTCCAAGTCTCAACCATAATGAGATGCAGGTGGGCGCGCAGTTCCGACACGAGCAGCGACGCGCCGCTGTAGAGCCGCTTGTCTTTCATCAGGCGCAGGGTCTCGCCGATGCTGCCGAGGCAGACGTCGGAGATTTTCTGGGTCAGGCTGTAATGGCCGAGCGCTCGCTCGAAGCTGGACAGGCTCTTGGCGCCCATCAGGGTCGGTCTTGCCGGATCCATCGTGGCAGCCTTGTTCAGCACGATCCAAAAGCAATTGCAGGGCGGATAGATGCCGTTGGCGATGCGGTGCTTACGGTCGGCCGGGAAGACGGCGCAGTTGCCGCCGGTGAGCGGCAGCAGCAGTTTGCCGTCGATTTCCCAGCAGGCTTCTCCCTGCAACAGGAAGACGATTTCGCAGCCGTCATGCTGGTTCCAACTGTCGCCGGTGGCGACAGCGGATGGGAAGTTGGCGTAACCGAACCTCTCGATTTCCTGCAAGCCGACTTCGTATCCGGCAATCGATCCGGCGTAGTCGATGATCTGCGAACCTAACATGGTCTGGCGCCAAACCTCATTTCTTCACGCCGGTGCCGGCGATGCTTTCAACGATGAAACGCTGCGCGACCAGAAACACGACCAGCAGCGGCAGCACAGCGAGTGACACTGCTGCAAGGATTACCGACAGTTGTTGGGGTCCGTAGCTGCCGAACAGCGACAGAATGCCCACCGGCAGGGTCATGGATTCGAATGAACGAATGAACACGAGCGGGAGCAGGAAGTTGTTCCAGCTGGTCGTGAATACGATGATGCTGAGCGCGGCGATGGGCGGGCCCATCTGCGGCAGCGAGATGCGCCAGAAGATCGTCCAGTAGCTGGCGCCGTCAACGAATGCGCTTTCTTCATATTCACGCGGCTGCGATTTCATGAATTCGCGCATCATGAACACTGCCAGCGGGTTGGCGAGGCCAGGCAAGACCAGCGACCAGATCGTGTCCATCAGGCCGAGCTGCGCCATCACGAAGAAAAGCGGGATCAGCACCAGGGCCGGTGGCACCATCAGGCCGAGCAGCAGCAGGTAGAACAGCAGGTTGGATGCCGGGAAGCGCAGCCGGGAGAAAGCAAACGCAGCCATGGAGCTGGTTAGCACCACGCCGATTGTCGTGATCGCGGCGACGAGGAAGCTGTTCCAATACATTGGCAGGAAAGGGATCGGCCCGTCGCGCAGCGTCTCGAACTCGGTTGGCAAGAAGCTTGGCGGCAGGCGGAAACCTTCTGCCGGCGGACGCAGGCTGGTGGAGAAGGTCCACATGAAGGGCGCGAGCATAAGCAGGGCACCGATGATGAGGATTGTCATGGTGACTGTGTTGCGCCAGTGGATGGCGCGGAACGCACTTGCGAGACGCTGGGTCAGCGTGGCGTTGGCGGGCAGAATTTGCGGCCCCATCACCTGGCACCTCCTGCGCCGACGCGGCGGCTTAAGAACATCTGGATTGCGATGACTGCGGTGATAGCAATCAACAGGGTGAGGGCAGAAGCCGCACCGGTTCCCAAGTCGCCAATGCCGAACGCCTCCGACACCATGTACATGACGACGGACCGCGTGGCGTCGCCGGGTCCGCCGTCGGTCATGATCTTGATGGAATCGAACACCTGCAGGCCGCCAATCGTGGCGTAGGTGACGCAGAACAGGATCACCGGGGCGATAAATGGCAGTTTGATACGGGTCAGTATGGCCCAGGTCGAGGCATCATCGATGGCCGCTGCTTCGAGCAGGTTTTTTGGTACGCCCTGCAGCGCGGCCAGGAAGATGATGATGAAGAAGCCCATATTCTTCCACACATCCACGATGACCACCGAGATCATCGCCATGGAAGAGCTGGTCAGCCAGGGCACGTTTTCGAAGCCCAAGCCGCGAAGGTAATAGTTGATGATTCCGAGATCGGTGGAATACAGAAACTTCCAGATGAACGAGACGAAGGCGAGCGACACAAGAACCGGCAGGAAATAGGCGAGCCGCAGGAAGTAGAGCAGATATTTCGGGATTTTGGTGTCCAGCATCAGGGCAATGATCAGGCCCATTCCGACATTGCCGATGACGGCCATCGAAATGAAAAGAAACGTGTTGCGGAAGGTCGTCCAGAAGCGCGGGTCGGTGAAAATCCAGTAGAAGTTTTCGAAGCCGACGAAATCGATTTCCCAATTCAGCCGGTCCATCTGGACAAAAGACAGGCCGAGTGCCGCGATCAACGGTAGCAGCAGGAACGCGAGATAGAGAGTGTAGGCGGGCAGGATGAAAGCGTAGCCGGCACGTGCTTCGCGTTTCTCTAGCGTTGCCATCGCTGAGCCTCCCGTTTGTGGGGCCCGGCGGCAAACGCTGCCGGGCCCTTAGCTTATTTTGCCCGTGCCATCGAACGGGACAGCTCACGATCCATATTGCTGATCGTCGTGTCGAGGTCGCGCTCGCCGTTCAGATAGGTGGTGAGATTGCGCATGAAGATCTCCTGCACCTGCGAGAAGTTCGACGGTGAGGGTACTGCGATCGCGGTTGCCGCCGTCTCGTAGAAGATCTCAGAGTTGTCCGGCCATGCGACATATTCCGGCGTGGTTGCATATTTGCGCGCCGAGGGAATGGCGAAGCCTGCTTCGGCGAGACCAGCCTGATATTCGTCGCCGGTCATTTCGCGGATGAATTCCCATGCAAGTTCGGGATGCTCCGAAGCACGCGTGATTGCCAGGCCGCCAATACCGAACACGGTTGAACGCTCGGTCTTCTGCGGCATGTGCTGCACGCCCACATTCTCAAGTCCGGCCTGCTTGATGGACGGCACTGGCCAGTGGCCAGCGGAAAACATTGCCACCTGACCGGCATTGAACTTCTCAGTGCCAACGCCTTCCTCGAATGCCGGCGCGGCCTTGTGGAGGTGGATCAGATCATGAAGGTTCTGCAGCGCCTCGCGGAACTGCGGCGTATCGATGGTCGGCTCTTTCCATTCTTCGTCGAGGATAGAAGCGCCATTGGTGAACAGCCAAGGCTGCAGGCCAAAATTGAAGCCCGGAACGAAATAGCCGTACTGCGTGATGTTGCCGCTATCGTCGGTCAGCGTGAGGGCCTTGGCGGTCTCGGCAAATTCTTCCCAGGTCCAGTCGGCGGACGGGTAGTCTAGACCGGCGGCGTCGAACATATCCTTGTTGTAAAAGACAACAATGTTGTTCCACTCGGTCGGGAAGAAGTTCAACTCACCGGTGCCGCGGGTGCGCATGCCGTTGAGCAAGTTGGCATCAATGCCGGCCATGGTCTCCTGCGCGGCAGCATCGTTGGCGGCGATGTCGTCGAGATTGATGAGGACCTCCTTGGAGGCCATCTCTGCGAAACCTTCAATCGCGGCGGCAATGATGTCGGGAGCATCGCCTGCCGCGACCTGATTCAGGAACGCGTTGTTGTATTCGCCCCAAGCGCCCGAGCCGATCGGCACGTACTGGGTCTCGATGGTGACATTGGGATACTTTTCCTTGAAGCGCTCGATCGCCGCGTCGGTGTTGGCGATGATCTGATCGGCAACCCACTGGGTCACCTTCAAGGTTGCGGTGATGTCGCTAGGCACTTCGGCCGCGGCGACGCCGGTCGTCATGATGACGGCCGAAACAGTCGAAGTCAGCATTCTAATCATTTGGATGTCCTCCATTTCCCATTTTGGTCCGCCTCACGTTCCGGAGTGCTTTCCTCCCTCCGGTATGGCGAGTTCAATTGCGCTGCCCGCCTCGAAGATTGCCCATGCTTCTTCATGGCGTGCATCGGGCTGAGCGAGCAGCGTGTTCGCATCAAAGTGTTTGCCGTTAATGGAAAGCTGCGACAGGGAGAGGCGTCCGCCCATAACACTGAGCTTGAGCTTTCCGCCGGCAATCGTGACCTGGCCCCAGGCTGTGCCGTTGGACCAGAGGCTCTGGAACTTGCCGTCTTTCTCCACTTTCGGAGCGAAGCCGATCTGGCCGGCGCCGGCGTCGAAGGTGAAGCCGGACAGAACCGGCACGGCAGCGTAGCTGGCCATCGAACGTGCATAGTTGGAGCCGCATTCGATTTCGTTCCAGGGATTGCGGTTGTGGCCCTGGTAGCGGTCGCGCACGGCGGCGAAGACCCTGGTGCCTTTCTCGATCTCGCCGATCATCATCAACTGGCAGCCGAAGGCATATTCGAAACCGTGCATGGTTTCCTGCGCGTAGGGCAGCGGGATGGCCGGGCGCTTCACGCCCTCGGGCCAACTCGAAATCAGCGTTCCGCTCTCATCGCCCTGGCCGAAGACACGGCATGGATTGGGGATGTCGCCGAGGCGTTCGACGAAATTGTTGTCGAAGATCTGCCGCACGGCGGAGGCGAATTTTTCTTCATCGAACAGGGTGTCGAGGCCGTAGAGCCGCGCATGCCATTCGGCCAGCACCTGATCGATCGCGCAGCCTTCGCCGAGCTGGTATTTGATCTCTCCATGCTCGTCTGACCAGTATTGCTGGTAGACATCGCCGGTGATGATGCCGGCCTGCGCATTGTCGATGAGGAATGGGGCGAGGATTTCGCGGTCGCTGACATCTACCTCATGGAAGAACCAGCGGCCGTTGAACAGCTTGTCATCGACCCACGCATAGCCGCGCTCGAACACGGTTCGGTAATCGGCGGCCGCATCGGTGTCGCCCACGGCGTCGGCCATTTTGGCCGCGGCTGACAGCGCGCCGAGATAAAAGCCGGTCAGCCATGAGTTCGGGCCGTAAAGCTCCATGTCGAGCGTGTGGTGCTGGCGCCCCCACAACACGCCGGTCTTTTCCGGGTCCCACAGATCGTGGTTTTCGGGATGCCAGGCAAATTCGACGGCGGCCTTCACATTCGGCCAGATTTTCTTCAGCCAGTCCTGATCGCCGGAGAGTTTCCAGTCGCGGAAGGCCTTCATGACATTGCCGAAATGACCGTCGGCGCAGGCGCGGGCGGAATATCTGCCGATGCCCTTCGGCAGCGCCAGGCGGAAGGCCATGCCGCCGGTTTCCGGGCTCTGGTTTTCCGCGAAATCCGCTTCGCGCATGGAGCGCTCGAGGTCCGGAAACAGGAAGGGCAGCGCCTGCTGGTAGTTCCAGACATGGGTGCAGGAGCCTTCGCAGCAGCCGGCATCATCATGGCAGCCTTCGAAACCGTAGAACGTGCCGTCTTCGAGACGCAAAACCGTGGGCGATTTAAGGATCGACAGATTGGCTGACACTGCATCGACAATCGCGTCGGGCATGGTGGTGTCCGCCAGCACCGAACGGAAGTTCAGCGTGCGGTCGACGATTTCGTCCCAGCGCTGCAGCGCCTCGGTGGTGACCTCCGCCGCGGAGGACCACACGGTCGCATAATAGTTGCGCCACTGATGGGCGACGTTCTTGGGTTCGCAGCACAGAGGCGAGTTCTGCGAGACCCAGTATTTCGACATGTTTGGCACATACCAGCCAAGCGCCATGCGCACGGTGCGGCTTTCGCCGGCCGGTACGGTGATGTGGCTGGCCATGACGGAATGCTCGATGCCGTCGGAGAGGCTCTGCTCCTTGCGGTCGCCCTCATTGGTGTAGAAGCGGTCCTTCAGCAGGCCTGCGCGGCTGATGTCGGCCCAGTAGACCTCCAGCGCATCGAACCAGCTGCCGCGATAGAAATGCCGCTGATAGCTGGTCTCCGCGTGATCGGTTGCAAGGCTGAGCTCGGCATATTCCAGCTTGTCGGTCTCGACGGCCGACCGGCTGGTGATCTGCAGCCCCTTGTCGGCCGCGGCTTCAACGCGCGGGTCTTTGATGTCATGCCCGATGCAGCCGATCAGCGCGTAGTCGAGCGGTTCGCTGCCGGTGTTTTCCACCGTCAGTTCGAACATGGCGACCGGCATGGAGGAAAGGCGGCTTTCCATCGGAATGAAGGGGCTGAGCGCGCGCATGGTCACGCGACCTGGGAATTTGTCGTCCTCGAAGCGCAAATCCGCCACGGGGTAGGGGCCGGTCAGCGACACATTTTCAAATCCGGGGAATCCGGCCATTTGCTGGCGACGGGGCCCGAATCCGTAGCCGTTGAAGCGAGGTCCGAGATGTGAACCCGTGAGGTCGCCTGCGAAGGGGCCCTGCAGGATGCGGGTGTCGACCACCTGGCCGTCTCGCTCGGCGCGCACGGCGAAATGCGAGAAACCATTCACGCTGCCCTTGGCGGGCCGGTTGAAGATTTCCCAGTCCTGTAGGCGCCCGTCCGCACCAAGTCCGATGCTGCCGGCGCCGATGCCTCCCAGCGGGAAGACGGCCGCCTTCGATGTTCCTGCGGGGTATGAAAACGAACTCACGATCTCGGACCTTTCCCAGGTGTTTGCCGCACTCCTGATGCTAGCAGCAAAACAGCGGTTCACGGGCGTGTCGTGCGCAGATGTCTAATTACATTTAGACACATGCGTGTTTGTCCGAGTTGTGAATCCGTGTAATTATGTAAATTAAATCAATGAATTAGATCAATGTTGTTCCGCTGGGGTAAAGGGCGCAACGGCGGTTACACACGCTTCAAATGGGTGTGAAAATATATGCGAGCGTGTTTTTCGCTGGGGGCTGAAAATGGCTCAGGAGCACACTCAACCGCCAAGATAGGTGATGCGTCGCAGCAGTGCTTCCAGCGGGCCACGGCCGGTGCGCTGGGCCACCAGTCCAACCAGCAGGATGGCGAGCACCGCCACGGCCAGTCCGATCGGCACCAGAGTTGCAAAACCTACCTCGCCGAAAAGGCCCAGCCCGTAACCGCCGAACACGAAGCCGGCGATCACGCCCTGCAATACGTAGATTGAGAGCGAGTTGCGTCCCGCTGCGACGAGCAGGTCCGGCAGCTGCCAGCGGTCGTCGACGCGCAACATGAGATGCAGATAGACCGCGGAGAACGCAGGTCCGCCGGGCGCAATGCCGACAAAGCCGGCGAGCGACAGCAGTTCCTGCTCTTGCGGGATCAACCCGCCCAACGCCGCTGCATAACCGATGTTGAACGGCATACCGACTACGAGAAGCCAAGGCAGGGCGCGCCGCAGCGCATTGCGCCCGACACTGTGTCGTTCGAAGAACCCGGATTTTCCGGCAGCCAGCCCAAATGCGAATGCGCCGAAGGCCAACGGCCCCTGAAACAGCAGCAGAAAAAAGAGCGTGCCTGGCCAGTCACGCAGCCGCGCCATTGTGGCTTCGGCAAAGCTGCCGCCCAGACCGTCATGGGCGACGCCGATGCCGGGCTCGCCGAGTATGAACGCCAAAGCCGCAAAGCCGACAAGCGCGACAGGGAGCATTGCGTAGCCGACACGTACCAATTGTCGGGCGTTCAGTCCTTGCAGCGGCCAGATGAGCAGGCCAAGCAACGCATAGATGAGCAGAATATCGCCGGTGAAAACGAGCACGGCGTGCATGCAGCCGAAGACCGCCAGAGCAGCCAGACGGCGCGCATAGCGGCCCGAAAAGGATACCCCCGCACGGCGCGCCGAGGCGTCCTGAACGTAAATGCCCCAGCCGAACAGGAAGGAGAACAGCAGGAAAAACTTCGACTGGAAAAGAAACTCAATGCCAAAGACCGCCGCCCGATCCGAAAGCGCGTCCGGGGGCGTGAAGATCGCGTCGGCCGGCATGCCGAGAAAGACAATATTGACTAGGCAGATACCGATAAGGGCGAGCAGCCGAACCAGATCGACGGCGGTTGTGCGGGCACGTTCGGGCATGATAATTTCAGAAAATTGAGCAGTTGTTCAAACATATATTGAGCAAGCGCTCAATTATTGCAAGAGGCTTAATCCGCCCGTCGCCAATGGTGGGCGTTTGCCGGGGCGAGCGTGCATGGGAGGAACGCGATGCGGGTGGCGGTTCGAGTTCGCGGAGGTGTCGAAGTCGGGATGCGATATCTGCCTGCTCGGCCTCACGATCGGAGGCAGGGCTGAGTATGGCAAAGGGGCCCGAGCGCCGAAAGCGGATCGTTGAATCCGCGGTGGAAGTGATTCTGGAGGTCGGCCTGCGCGCCGCTACCACGCGCGCCGTAACCGAAAAGGCGGGCGTCGGGACCGGGCTCCTGAATCATTATTTCCGTTGGCCGGAATTGCGGGCGCTCGCTTGGGCACAAATTTTTGCAGCGGTGGCGGAAGATCAATTCGATAGCGAGGATGACCCCGCGGCCGCGCTGGAACATTATTTTTCGACCGCTTTCGTGCCGCAGGCGCGGCGGTTCTGGCATCTGTGGCTCGAAGCATCTGAACTGGCTGCAAGCGATGACGACATGAAAGCAGCGTTTCGCGCGGTTAGTGAGCGGGAGTGGGGCATCCTGGAAGCAGTGCTCGCAGCTGGCGTGGTCCGCGAGTGCTGGTCGCTGCCAGACCCACAAGCCACTGCGCTGCGCCTGGGGGCGCTCTATGACGGCCTTGCCGGGCGGCTCCTGTCGCCAGCCGATAATCTGGACGCCGACTTGGCCGAGGCACATCTGCGCCATGCTTTCGCACTGGAATGCTCGGCGTCTGGTGCGTAGTCTCATTCCAGCACATCACGAAAGACGAGGCCTGCCATGATCGAATGGAGCGGACTGACCGCCACTCTCGCCGCATTTTTCATCGTGGCCGTTTCGCCAGGGCCGGCGACGCTTGCTGTTTCCACGGTGTCCGCTGCCTCCGGCCAGCGCGCCGGCCTCGCCTTCGGCATGGGGTTGGGGTTCGGCCTTGCATTCTGGGGCATCGTCGCCGCGACCGGGCTTGGTGCCGTGCTGCAGGCGTCGGCGCAATGGCTGATGGCGCTGAAGATCGCTGGCGGTGTTTATCTTCTGTGGCTCGCTTACGGTTCCGCCCGCTCCGCGTTGCGCCACGATTTGGAATTGCGCGAAGCCGGTTCCGACAAGCCGGCAGGGCGCGGCAGAAATTTTGTGCGTGGGCTGCTGCTTAATCTTTCCAACCCGAAAGCGGTCATTGCCTGGATGGCGGCTTTGTCGGTCGGGCTCGGCGCAGATGGTGGTCTTGGCACCGTCGCTTTCGCGACCGGCGGCTGCATGGCGCTCGGCTTCGCGATCTATGCCGCATATGCGGTTGCGTTTTCACGGGCACCGGTCATGAACGGCTACCAGCGCATCAGGCGATGGGTGGATGGCATCGTATCGGCGCTGTTTGCCACAGCGGGCCTGTCGCTGTTGCGCACCGCACTTCCCGGCGATTAGTGGGGGAACCAACTGGCGGTGCTGGCCTCGTCCGTAATCGCTGCGGCCATTCCGTTTTCGAGCATCTTGTGCAAGCGGGCTGCGACGGCTGAGCGCCAATCTCGATTACTGCGTAGCGTAGCGTCGAACAGGCCGGGGAGCGCATGGAGAGCATCGCTTATGTCGCCGGCGTTGCGAAGTCCGTGGATGGCAGTGCGAATCTCCGCCTCACGGTGATCGCGCAACTCGTAAGTCGTGTGATCATCGTGCCTGCCGAGGCAGTAGCGCATCCACGCCGCTGTTGCGAATGCGAAGGGCTGCCAATCTTCGCTAGTTTGAAGCGCCTCCTTGGCCGGCAGCAATATTCGCTGCGGCAGTTTCTGCGTGCCATCCATCGCGATCTGTGACGTCTCATGCGCGATTGCCGGATTGCGGAAGCGGGCAAGGATGTCTTCGCAATAGCGGCAAAGGTCGATGCCCGGAAGTTCGGGTAACGTCAGGCGGGCTGCATGGACATGCCGCGTGACAAGTGTCGCCAGCGCTGGGTCGGCCATCGCGTCGCGCACATAGGTATGCCCAGCGAGAAAGCCGGCATAGGCAATCAGCGAATGTGCACCATTCAGGATACGCAGCTTCAACTGCTCGTATGGCCGCACATTACTGACGAACAATGCGCCGCCCGCTTCCCATGCAGGTCTGCCGGCGCTGAACCGGTCCTCAATCATCCATTGGCGGAAGGGCTCGGTTTCCACTGCTGCAAGATCGTGAGCGCCTGCGAGCATTGCGGCATCGTCGAGCGTTCGCTGCGTCGGCGCTGGCGTGATGCGGTCGACCATCGATGCAGGGAAGGACACGTTGCCAGCGATCCAATCGGCCAGCGCCGGGTCGGTGCGGCGGGCGAAGCCGACGACGCCGGCGCGAAGCAGGTTGCCGTTGTCAGATAGGTTGTCGCAGCAGAGGACACTGAAAGCCGGGAGACCGCGCTCCTTGCGCAGGCGCAGCGCTTCCACCAGAAGTCCAAGCACGCCGGCGGGGTTTGCCGGATTGGCGAGGTCGGCTGCAACGGCCGGATGGTTAACATCCGCGGTCATCGCCGCCCGATCGATACCGTAGGCCTTTTCGGTCACCGACAGGGTTACGACCCGGACGTTGGGCGATAGCAGCGCCTCGAGCGGGGCGCGACGATCGCGCGTTGCCGCGATGACATGTGCGATGCTGGCAACGATACGTCCGCGGGCATGAGCGCCATCGCGTTCGATCAGCGTATAGAGGCCGTCTTGCGGGTTGAGCGCGTCGGCAACGGCTGTGCCGCGCAGGCTGACGCCCGCTATGCGCCAGTCGCCGCCGGCTGCTGCAAGCGCATCGTCGGTGAAAGCAGCTTGGTGCGCGCGGTGAAACGCGCCTACACCGAAATGGACAATGCCGATGCCGTGGTCGGCGGGATCGTAGCCGGGGAGCACCGCAGAGCCGCCATATCCGCCAATAGCGCTTAGCCGGGCCCGAGCCATCGATCTCAGGCCCGCCCCAACATCTGCCTCGCGTCAGGATGCGAAAGCGCAGTTATGATGCCGCGCAGTTCTGCCAGCCCCTTGAGGCGGCCTATCGCAGGGTATCCCGGCTGAGCATTGCGGCCATGGTCGTCCAGAATATTCTGACCGTGGTCCGGCCGAAACGGGATGTTCCAATCCGCGCGGCCAGCTTCTTTGCGGTGCGCTTCTTCACGCAGCACGGCAGCGATAACAGCCACCATATCGGTGTCGCCGCCCAGATGCTCGGCCTCGTAGAAGGAGCCCGGGCAGCGGTCGGTTTCCCGCTTTACATTACGCAGATGCAGAAGGTGCACCTTGTCACCCAACCGGTCGATCATGTCCTGAAGATCGTTATCCGGACGAGAGCCGAGCGAGCCTGTGCAGATGGTAATGCCGTTCGCTGGCGAATTCACCGCTTCCGTGATGTGGCGGTAATCCTCCTCGGTCGACATGATGCGCGGCAGGCCGAGCAGGCCAAAGGGCGGATCGTCCGGGTGGCAGCACAGGCGCATCCCAAGCTCCTCCGCGACCGGGACAATCTCGGTGAGAAAGTCGACGAAATTGGCGCGCAGCCTGTCATGCGAGATACCGTCATATTCGGCGAGATGCCGGCGCACATCCTCCAGCGAGTGGCTGTCCGCTGTGCCCGGAAGCCCGAAGACGACGTTCTTGGCCAGGGCCTCTTGTTCGGCTTCATCCATCGCCGCGAATGCGGCCTTGGCAGCGTCGACAATTTCTTCCGGGTAATCTTGTGCGGCGCCCGCGCGGTTCAGGATGTGAATATCGAAAGCAGCGAAGGCGGGATAGTCAAAGCGCATACATGTTGCGCCGCTTTCGACCCGCCAGTTGAGGTGTGTGCGCGTCCAGTCGAGCACCGGCATGAAGTTGTAGCAGACGGTAGCCAGACCGGCATCGGCCAGGTTCCGCAGGCTCGTCTTGTATGCCTCATAATGCGCGCGCCAATCGCCCTTCTGCTTCTTGATATCTTCCGATACCGGGAGGCTCTCCACCACCTCCCATAACAAGCCCGAGGGAGAGCCATCCTTGCGCATCGCAATCTCGGATTTGCGCTTTTCGATTTCTGCGGGTTCCCATGCAATGCCGGTCGGCACGTGATGTAAGGCCGACACCACGCCCTCCACGCCCGCTTCGAGCATATCGTCGACGGTAACGAGATCCCTCGGCCCAAACCAACGCCATGTCTGCCGCATGTAAGTTCCTTCTCAGCTGCCTTCGCGCATTGTGGCTGAAATTACGCCTCCCGCGCGGCCCGGAGATGATGTAACCGGTTTCGATTCCATTGACTAGTATGGAAGTATGGTATAGCCGAAAGTAGGAGGCGGGGAACCCGCATGGCGCGAGCGCAACAATCGTATCGGACGCTGGATTTCAGCATCGCCGTGGGGCCACAGCTTCACCGCATGCTGCGTGACCGCATCGTGCGAAACAGTCTTGAGCCGGGGGCACGCGTTTCGGAGTCGGAGATTGCGGCTGAGTATTCGGTCAGCCGTCAGCCGGTGCGCGAGGCGTTTATCAAGCTTGCCGAAGAGGGCCTGGTCGAGGTGCGCCCGCAGCGCGGCACCTTCGTGCGCAAGATCTCACGAGCGGCGGTGATGGATGCGCGCTTTGTGCGCGAGGCGATAGAGGCCGACATCGTAAAGCTTCTGGCCGAACGGCAGAGCAGCGAGCTCATCGCCGAACTGCGCCTGCAAATTGGCGCACAGGCGGCCGCCGCCACCGCAAACACGCCGCTTCGTTTTCTTGAGCTTGACGAACGCTTCCACCGCACACTCGCGGAAGAGGCAGGCAAGAGCTACGCCTGGAGCGTGGTCGAGGGTGTGAAGGTGCAAATGGACCGCGTACGCCATCTGAGCGCGGCGCATTTTCCGATGAATAAGCTGGTCGAGCAGCACCGGCAGGTCGTCGAGGCAATCGCTTCCGGCGATGCCGTTGCCGCCGACACCCAGATGCGCATGCATTTGCGCGAGATCGTTACCGATCTGCCGGCAATCGCCGACAGCCGGCCGGAATATTTCGAAGACCGGGATCTGGCCTGAGATGCAAACGCGGATATGCCGGCTTCACGGCCGGAACGACATTCGGATCGAGATGGAAGAGGTGCGCGAGCCGGCCGACGGAGAGGTGATAGTGCGAATGGCTGCTGGCGGTATTTGCGGCTCCGACCTCCACTATTACCAGGACGGCGGCTTCGGTCCGATCCAGGTACGCGAGCCGATTATTCTCGGGCACGAGATTGCCGGCGCGATCGAGCGCGTCGGCGCCGGCGTGTCGTCCCTGGCCCCCGGCGACATGGTCGCGATCAATCCGAGCCATCCCTGCGGGCGCTGCGCCTATTGCAGCGAGGGCAGTTTTCAGCACTGCCTTGAAATGCGTTTTCTGGGTTCGGCAATGCGGTTTCCTCATGAGCAAGGCGGCTTTCGCGAATTCATGACTGTTGCCGCTGCACAATGCGAAAAAGTGGGCGTCGACATCGCAGCGGGCGAGGCAGCCTGTTCGGAGCCATTGGCCGTCTGCGTACACGCAGCCAACCGGGCCGGAGAACTGGCCGGCCTCAAAGTTCTTGTGACAGGCGCCGGGCCGATTGGTGCACTATGCGTCGCGGTTGCCCGGCAGCGGGGCGCCGCGGAAGTGGTCGTGACGGATTTGCAGGACGCCACACTCGCGGTCGCCAAGCGCATGGGTGCGACGAAGGTCGTCAACGTCGCGAAGCGACCTGAGGACATGGAGCCTTATGCGCGGGAAAAGGGCTGGTTCGACAAAGTGTTCGAATGCTCCGCCGCACCCGCTGCACTGCGCACCGCGATTGCGAGCATTCGGCCGCAGGGGCGGCTGGTTCAGGTGGGCGTTACCGGCGACGTCTCGACCCCACTGAACCTGCTTGTGAGCAAGGAAATCGAGCTCGTTGGCACACACCGCTTTCATGGAGAGTTCGCGCAGGCGGTGGGCCTCATCAATTCGGGCGCGATCGATGTCAAACCGATCATCACCGGCACCTATGCCCTCAGCGACGCTGCCGATGCCTTCGAGGTCGCCGGTGATCGCTCGCGTTCGGTGAAAGTGCAGCTGGCATTCTAGGTTTGATGCGCGGCCGCCGCTGCAATCAACGCCCGGGCCGTGTCGCCTGCGGCGAGGGCGTAGTCAGGTTCGCGGTGGATCAGCATCGTTGAAAACGCACCGTCCATCAGAAGCACGATGCTTCGCGCCAGCGCAGCTGGGTTCGACAATTGGGCTTCCGCGTAACGCTCGGTGAGCCAGGCTTCAAACTTTTTCTTGTGGGCAGCGCCAACCCTGACGGCTGGGTGGCCCGGCATGTTGGCGAGTTCGGCGGCGGTTCTCAAGAAACCGCAGCCCCTCCATTTAGGCTGCCGTGCATTTTTGCCGACCCCGGCGAAGATTGCCGCTGTCTTGTCGGCGACCGACCCCTCGGCTTCCGCGAACCATCGCGCGAAGGCGGCAAGGTTGGGCTGATCGCGCGAGTGCAGATAGGCCTCGATCAGCTGGTCCTTGCTCTTGAAGTGATAGTACAGCGTGCGCTTGGTGACGTTTGCCTTGTCGGCGACGGCATCGACGCTGACTGCGCGAATGCCCTCTGCGTAGAACAGCGTGTTTGCCGCATCAAGGATACGGTCCCGGGTAGACTTTTCCGCTGCAGCCATCATGTATACCGACTAGTAAGTGTATCTCATTGTCAACCCACGCTAGCCTTCTGTCAATGTGAAGAAGGAGGCCAACGCGATGACCGATACTGTGCTGATGGAGCGGCGGAGCGAGGTGGCGCTGCTCACGCTCAACCGGCCCGACAAGCTGAACGCGCTGAATTATGAGACGAACGACCGGCTGGTTCGCCTGCTCGACGAGATCGAGGCGGACCACCTGGTGCGCGCGGTCATTCTGACAGGAGCCGGAGATCGGGCGTTTTCAGCCGGTGGAGACATTTATGAGTTTTCCGAAAGCGTGAAGCAGGGACCGGACATTGCGATGCGCGATTTCGTGCGGCGCGGGCAGGGCATGACGCAGCGGCTCGAAGCGTTCCCAAAACCGGTGATTGCGGCGGTGAACGGCATCGCCTTTGGCGGCGGATGCGAGATCACCGAAGCGGTGCATCTGGCAGTGGCCTCGGAGCGGGCGGTGTTTGCCAAGCCGGAAATCAAAATCGGCATTCCACCGACCTTTGGCGGCACGCAGCGGCTGCCGCGGCTCGCCGGCCGCAAGCGGGCGCTGGAGCTGCTTCTCACCGGCGACCCGTTCGGACCCGAGCGCGCGCTGGAACTCGGCCTGGTGAACAAGGTGGTGCCGCATGAGGATCTGCTGCCCGCGGCATTCGCGCTTGCGGAGCGCATATTGCGGCATTCGCCGCTGGCGGCTGCTCGCATTATCACTGCGGTAACGCGTGGTCTCAACGCAACGATTTCGGAAGGGTTGCAGATCGAGGCGGAACAGTTCGGCCGCATGGCCGCGACCGACGACATTCGCGAGGGGCTGGATGCCTGGATGTCGCGGCGGGAGGCCTACTATGCAGGAAGGTGATATGGCTTGACGTGACGATAAAACCAGATATATAGTTCTTTTATGAGTTCGCATCTGAACATGGCGCATGCCGCTCAGGCGCTTGCCGCGCTGGGACATGAGGCGCGCCTCAGCGTGTTTCGACTTCTGGTGCGCAGCGGCCATGAGGGGCTTAATGTCGGCGAGATCAGTGCGCATCTGGACATGCCAGCTTCGACGCTCGCACATCATCTGCGCGCTCTGGTGACGGCGGGGCTGGTGGTGCAGGAGCGGCAGGGGCGGATCACGATCAACCGCGCCGATTTCGACGCGATGGACGGCTTGCTTGCGTTTCTCGGCGACGAGTGCTGCGCGGGTGTGAAGCCGGCGACAGACGCGGCGTGACGGCCATTCATTTTCGACTGAAAGAACTACAAAACCGGGTATATCGAAATGACCGAAGCGATATTGCGACTGCGGAATTCGGGCACTGAAATCCTCCGCGACCTTTGGGGTGCCAACAAGCCCTGGGTCGTTTCCGCGGCGATCATTGCCGTGCTTCTGATCGTTGCGCCGGCGCAGGCTGTCGAGAGCGTGCGTTTCGTGGTGCGGTCGCTGGTCGAAACGTCGCCCTATCTGATCCTCTCCATCGCGCTAGCCGGATACGCCACCGCGAGCGGGGCCGACAATCTGATTGCTCGTGTCTTCTCAGGTTCGCCGCTGGTGGTGATTGCGGTTGCCGCGCTTTTCGGTGGGCTTTCGCCCTTCTGCTCCTGCGGTGTAATCCCTTTGATCGCCGCTCTCCTTGCGATGGGCGTACCACTGTCGGGCGTGATGGCGTTCTGGCTCGCGTCGCCGGTAATCGACCCGTCCATGTTCGTGCTGACCTCGGGACTGCTTGGCGCGGAATTCGCGGTTGCCAAGACGGCGGCGGCGGTTGGCCTCGGTCTGTTCGGCGGCTACGTCACCCATGCGCTGATGCAGGCCGGTTTTTTGACCAATCCGCTGCGCCCCGGCGTGGGCAATGGGGGCTGCGGGGCATCATCGGTGCGCAATCCTGGGGCGGTCGTCTGGCGGTTCTGGGACGACCCCGAGCGGCGCGCGAAGTTCGTGCGCGAAGCGTGGTCGACGACGCTTTTCCTGCTCAAATGGCTGGCAATCGCATTCCTGCTGGAAAGCCTGATGCTCGCCTATGTGCCGGCCGAGTGGATTTCCGGCGCGCTTGGCCGCGAGGGGCTTTGGCCAATCGTAACCGCGACTCTGGTGGGTGTTCCGGCCTATCTCAACGGCTATGCGGCGACGCCGCTGATCGCTGGGCTGATCGAGCAGGGCATGGCGCAGGGCGCCGGACTTGCGTTCCTGGTCGCGGGCGGGGTCACCTCATTGCCCGCGGCAATCGCAGTCTTCGCGCTGGTGCGCCGCCCGATCTTCGCGCTCTACATTCTGCTGGCGCTGGGCGGCTCGCTGGCGAGTGGCTTCCTCTATCAGGCCTGGCTGATGAGCTGATTGCCGGGCGCAAATCACCGCCTGCATATTTCTCGTTCCACACGCCCGTTGCGTGATAGAAGCGCATCGATTTGCGATGCGCATGAGCGGGAGTGGCCGATGAGCAACGAGATGAAGGCGCTGGTGAAGGCGAAGGCTGAGCCGGGCCTTTGGATGGAACGCGTGCCGGTGCCCGAACCAGGCCCCGACGAAGTTCTGATCAAGGTTCGCAAATCGGCCATCTGCGGCACCGACGTGCATATCTGGAAATGGGACGAGTGGTCGGCCAAGACAGTGCCGGTGCCCATGGTCGTGGGCCACGAATTCTGCGGCGAAGTTGCCGACCGCGGCGCGGCTGCGAAAAAATATGCGCTCGGTCAGCGTGTTTCGGGCGAGGGGCACATTGTGTGCGGCACCTGCCGCAACTGCCGTGCCGGCCGCGGCCATCTGTGCCGCAACACGCGTGGCGTCGGGGTCAACCGGCCAGGCTCATTCGCCGAATATGTGTGTATTCCGGAATCCAATGTCGTGCCGATACCTGACGACATCCCGGACGAAATCGCGGCGATCTTCGATCCCTTCGGAAACGCAGTGCACACCGCACTCAGCTTCGATCTGGTCGGCGAGGACGTTCTGGTGACCGGCGCCGGGCCGATCGGGATCATGGGCGCGCTAGTGGCGCAGAAAGTGGGCGCGCGCAAGGTGGTAATCACCGACATCAGCCCATACCGCATCGCGCTTGCAAAACGCATGGGCGTTCAGCACGTGGTCAATGCCAGCGCGGAAACTCTGAAGCATGTGATGGAGCGCATCGGCATGACGGAGGGCTTCGACGTCGGGCTCGAAATGTCGGGCGCGGCACCCGCCATGCGCGACATGATCGACACGATGAACAATGGCGGCAAGATTGCGCTGCTCGGGATCGCGCCAACGGAGTTCGCCGTCGACTGGAACAAGATCATTTTCAAGATGCTCAATGTGAAGGGCATCTACGGGCGCGAAATGTATGAGACCTGGTACAAGATGATCGCGCTCGTGCAATCTGGGCTCGATATCAGTGAGCTCATCACGCATCGCATTTCGATCGACGATTACGAGGCCGGATTTGCGGCAATGATTTCCGGCGAGGCCGGGAAGGTCGTCATGGATTGGGGCTGAGTTTCAGCACAATCGCCAAATCCATCACATTGGTGCCGGTCGGGCCGGTGACCAGCCGGTCGCCGGTTTCGCGCAAGAAGCGGCCGGCATCGGCGTCGGCCAACGCGGCGCCCGCTCCGGGCTTTCTGTTGAAGCTTTCGCCGTCGACGATGGCGCCGGCAGCCTCGGTTGGGCCGTCGGTGCCGTCAGTGCCTGCGACCAGACAGACGAGATCGTCACGGCCGGCGATTCGCTCTGCAACAAGCAGCGCCAGCGCCTGATTGCGCCCGCCCTCGCCGGGTGAGGGCGGCAGTTCGACCGTAGGTTCGCCGCCAAAGACATAGATGCCTGCGGGGCCATCCACGCAGGCCGCAACGATACGGTCGGCAGCTTCTGCGACATCGCAATAAAGCGTCTCTTGGTTGCGAATGACTGCATGGCCGCGTTCTTCTGCAAGCTGGGCCACCGCCTCTCTGGCCACTGCGTTCGATGCGACGATCTCACATTCGTATGGAATGTGGGGGTTCGCGCATGCGCCAATGCCGGAGCCGATGGTGCCGATGTCGTCGCCCTGGACATCGGAGATCGCCAGCGCGCGAATGGACTTACCCCGAAACTCCGCCAGCAACTGCCCGCCTTTCACTTTCGACAGGGTTTTGCGCCTGGCGTTAATGGTCGCGATATCCGCTCCGCCTGCGACCATCTCTTTCGTGATGCGCTTCAGTTCGTCGATATCGACCCCATCGACCAGAACTTCGACCAGAGCCGAGGCCCCGCCCGAGATCAACACCAGAAGCTCATCGTCGGTCGGGCATTCACGCACGAACTCCAGGCAGCGGTGGCCGGCGATCAGGCTGTCTTCCTCCGGGGTCGGATGGCTGCTTTCGAGGATTTCGGCGGCAAGACCGGTGAGGCGATCGTCCGTCGCATGGCCGTGTTTGGTCACGATCAATGCGCGGTGACCGGAGGGCAGGCTCGGAAGTGCGCCGAGATACATCGAGGCTGCAGCCTTGCCGAGGGCGAGGACAGCGGTGAAGCGAGCAGCCTCAGCTTGCGAAAGCGCCTTGGCTACCGCCGCTTCGCCCTGAGCTGCAGCAACGCCTGCATTGAACAGCCGGGTCAGCTCAGCTCTCGGATCGACGTTCACATGAAGCTCCTGTGGGATGCTCCGGAGCTAGTTACGTCACGGCTCTCTCGCGTTCAACTCGCGATCCATCTGGTGTGATTGTACAAAACTGAACGGAATCGTTGGCCGGAAACGGTCTGTGCGCATTATAGTCACGCCGTGTCGGCAATCGTGCTGATTCACTGCTTCATTTGCCGATCCGACGGGTGATTGCATGGAAGGTTCCCCGGATTTCGAAACGCTGGACGTGGAAGCCGCAAATGGCTGGCTGACGGTCTGGTTCAACTCGCCTGAAAACCGGAATGCGCTGACCACCGAACGCGCGCGCGAGCTTACCTCGCTTTGCAAGGTGCTCGTTGCGTCGCAGGCAATCCGTGGCGTGGTCTTTCGCGGGCGTGGTGGCGTTTTCTGCGCTGGCGGCGATCTGAAATCATTCGGCCGTATGTTGTCGGGCGACGCGGGTTATGACGAAATCCGCGACCTTAGCCTGGCCGGCGCGGAGATGTTCGACGCCATATATGCATTGCCGCAATACACGATCATGGCCGTCGAAGGCGCTGCGATGGCCGGAGGGCTGGGTATGGTTTGTCTCGGTGACCATGTGATCGCGACTGGCGACACGACCTTCGCGCTGAGCGAAGTCCGGATCGGGCTGACGCCGGTGCAAATCGCACCGTTTATCATTCAGCGGCTGGGGCCTCGGGTTGGCCGGTCGCTGATGCTCACCGGAGCGCGGCTCGACGCAAGCGAAGCCCTTTCGATGGGGCTGGTGGATTCCGTGGTCGAAAATGCTGAGGCGTTGACTGCCTCTATCGATGCGCAGAAGAAGCTGCTGGCGGGTGCTGCCCCGGGCGCGGTGGCTGCCATCAAGGCGCAGATCGCCCGGCTGCCATTTCAGTCGCGCTCGGAGCAGAAACACGCTGCAGCCGACAGCTTTGCAAAGCAGATGCTCTCCGACGAGGCGCGAGAAGGCATTGGCGCGTTTGCGCAGAAACGCAAACCGAACTGGACAGGCGAGTGAAGGGATTGCACCGGCCGGCATTGCGCGGTCAGGTAGCAACGGGCGGGAGATAGCGCGTGGAACAGGTTCAGGACTTTCTGGCGGAGAGCGATGCGCTGGCCGAGGCGGTGTCCACGCTGCCTGAGGCCGACTGGAGCACCAAGACGCAGTTCAAGGGCTGGACCGTCAGCGATGTGTTCGTACACCTGACCTTCTGGAACCGCGCTGCCGACCAGTCGCTTTTCGAGCCCGACGCGTTCAACGCCACGCTCACAACCATTATGGCCGACATGGGCAAGGGTGGGCTGCGGCCGATCGAAAACCGTACGATCGCGGAGCGAGGGCCGGCGCTTTTCCAACTATGGCAGGATGGCTATCGCGACATGGCGCGGCGCTGGGCCGATGTCGATCCGAAAACCCGGCTGAAATGGGTTGGGCCGGAAATGTCGGCGCGCTCTTCCATCACCGCTCGGCAGATGGAAACCTGGGCGCATGGGCAGGAGATATTCGACCTGCTGGGGCTCGAGCGCGCCGAAGCCGACCGCGTTCGCAACATCGTTTTTCTGGGCGTGAACACGTTTGCCTTCGCCTTCAAGCTGAACGGGCTCGCAGTGCCGGAGCAAGTGCCGCGGCTCGGTCTGACCGCGCCATCCGGTGCCGTTTGGAACTTCGGCGACGGCGAAAGCCCTGACCTGATCGAGGGCTCAGCAGTGGAATTCGCACAAGTGCAAACGCAGACCCGCAACGTCAAAGACACAGCTCTGAAGGTATCAGGTCCCGTCGCCGGAAAGTGGATGGAAATCGCGCAATGCTTTGCCGGTGCGCCCGAGCCACCGCCAGCGCCGGGCACCCGGTTTCGGGCAGCGTGAGAATGCTGACAGCCGAAGGCCCTGACCAGTATTTTTCCGAAGAGCACATCGCCATGCGTATGGCGATGCGCAAATTCGTGGCTGCTGAAATCACGCCGAACATAGAGGCCTGGGAAGAGGCAGGGCGTGTACCGCGTGAAATCTACCGCAAAGCGGGTGAGATCGGCTTTATCGGTGTGAACTATCCAGAAGAGCTCGGTGGACTCGGCGGCGACCCCTTCATGGCGATCGCGGTGAATGAAGAGATTTGCCGGTGCGGCTCGGGCGGTGTGGTGGCCGCGCTCGGCTCGCACGCGATTTCCATGCCGCTTGTTGTGGCGCACGGTACCGAAGAGCAGAAGTGCAAGTTCGTAGCGCCCGTCGTGGCGGGCGAGAAAATTGCAGCGCTGGCGATCACCGAACCCGGAGGCGGCTCCGATGTTGCGTCGCTCAGATGCCGGGCTGTGCGCGACGGCGACTACTATGTTGTCGATGGCGAAAAGACCTTCATCACCTCCGGAGTCCACGCAGACGTACTGACAGTCGCGGTACGTACGTCCGATGATGCCGGTGCGGGCGGCATCTCGTTCCTGATCGTGGAGGGCGACACGGCCGGACTGCAGCGCACGGCTCTGAGGAAGATGGGATGGCACGCCTCCGACACCGGCCATCTGGTGTTCGACAATGTACGGGTGCCGGCGGCCAACCTGCTCGGCGCCGAAGGCCGTGGCTTCATGGCTGCGATGCTCAACTTCAACAATGAACGGCTGATGATTGCGGTGCAGGCCTACATCATGGCCGAGGTCTGCTTTCATGAGGCTTTGTCCTGGGCGCGCGACCGGCAGGCCTTCGGCAAGCCGATCTCGCAGCATCAGGTGATCCGCCACAAGCTCGTCGACATGGCAGCGCGGATCGATGCCGCGAAGGCGCTGGTCTACGACATCGTCTGGCGCCACGCGCGCAAGTTCGATCCGATCAACGTGCATGTCGCACGAACATCGATGGCGAAGGTGACGGCTACTGCGGCTATGAAGTTCTGCGCCGATGAAGCGGTGCAGATATTGGGCGGTATGGGCTTTATGCATGGCACGGCGTCGGAGCGTATCTACCGGGAGGTCAAGGTGCTCACAATCGGCGGCGGTACGGACGAGGTGATGAAGAACCTCGCTGCCGCGCAGATGGGTATTTGAGCGGAGGCGGCATGTCCAAAGTGATGATCACATGCGCGCTCAATGGCGTGCTCACCGACCCCAAGCAGCACTCGGTTCCGGTGACGCCGGCCGAGATGGCGGCCGAGGCAAAGCGCGCTTACGAGGCCGGTGCTTCGATCATGCATATCCATCTCAGACAGCAGGGTGAGGGCAAGGGCCATCTGCCGAGCTGGGACATCGCGCTTTCGAAGGAGGTGCAGGCGGCTATACGCGAAGCCTGCCCGGGCGTCATCGTCAATCACACGACCGGCACGGTGGGACCGGACTATCAGGCCGCGCTTGATGTGGTGACAGAGACGCGGCCGGAGATGGCGGCCTGCAATGCAGGCTCGCTCAACTATCTCAAACTGAAGCGCGATGGCAGCTGGGCCTGGCCGCCCATGCTGTTCGACAACACGCCGCAGAAAGTGCAGCATTTCATCGATGCGATAACAGGCGCCGGGTCGGTGCCGGAATTCGAGTGCTTCGATACCGGCATCGTGCGCAGCGTGGGCATGTATCAGGCGAACGGCATGTTCAAAGGCACGGCGCAGGTGAATTTCGTCATGGGCGTAGCGTCGGGCATGCCGGCGCGCGGTGACCTGCTGCCGATCCTGAAAGATCTCGCGCCGGAGAATTCGCGCTGGCAGGTCACGGCGATAGGACGCGCCGAAATCTGGGCGCTGCATATGCTGGCAGCCGAACTCGGCGGGCACCTGCGCACGGGGCTTGAGGACACTTTCTATCTGCCCAACGGTGAGAAGGTAACGTCCAACGGTGTGCTGATCGAAGAAATGGCCAGGGTGGCGCGCTCTGCCGGACGGGACATCGCTTCGCCTGCCGAAGCGCGGGCAATACTGAGCGCATGAGTTTGAATGCCAGTGATGCGGCGATCTATCTGACGGCGCCAGGAGGACAGGACAGAACATGCCGCAAATAGAGACATCGGTTTCGACGGCATCACCGCAGTTTCAGGCGAATGCCGATGGCATGCGCGCCCTGATCAAAGAGCTCCGGGGGATCGAGGAGCGGGCGATCTCCGCCTCAGATGCTTCGCGGGAACGGTTCGAAAAGCGCAACCAGCTTTTGCCGCGCGAGCGCGTTGCACTTTTGCTCGATGCCGGCCGTCCATTCATCGAGCTCGCCAAGCTGGCCGGCTACGGCATGGACACGAAAAACCCGGAGAAGTCGGTTCCGGGCGCGGGCGTGATCGCCGGCATTGGCTACGTGTCGGGCGTGCGCGCCATGGTCGTGGCGTCGGATTCGGGCATTGCAGCGGGTGCGCTGCAGCCGGGCGGCCTGAAGAAGATCTTGCGCGTTCAGGAAATCGCGCTCGCCAACAAGCTGCCCTTCGTTCAGCTGGTGGAGAGCGCCGGCGCCAACCTCACGGCCTACCGGGTGGAAGACTTCGTTGAGGGGGGCGCGACCTTCCGCAATCTGGCCCGCATGTCGGCTGCCGGCCTGCCGGTGATCACCGTCACGCATGGTTCGTCCACCGCTGGCGGTGCCTACCAGACAGGGCTGTCGGACTATATCGTCATGGTGCGCGGGCGCACACGTGCCTTCCTCGCCGGGCCGCCACTCCTTAAAGCCGCTACAGGTGAAATCGCGACGGAGGAAGAGCTTGGCGGAGCGGAAATGCACACCGGCATTTCCGGCCTTGGCGACTATCTCGCCGAGGACGACCGCCATGCCATTGCGATTGCCCGCGAGATCATGGCCGGCATCGACTGGCCGCAAGAAGAAAACGAAGCGCGCGATTTCGCTGACCCGCTCTACGAGGCCGAAGAATTGCTCGGCATCATGCCGATGGATTATCGCCAGCCGGTCGACATGCGCGAGGTGATTGCCCGCATTGCCGACGGATCGGAATTCCTGGAGTTCAGCGAACGCTATGGCGGGCAGACCGTATGCGGCACGATCCGACTTCGCGGCTGGCCGCTAGGCGTCATCACCAATAACGGACCCATCGACCCTGCGGGCGCTTCGAAGGCAACGCATTTCATACAGGCCTGCTGTCAGGCTGGAACGCCGATCCTCTATCTCAACAATACAACCGGTTTCATGGTGGGCCGCTCCTACGAGGAAGACGGTATCATCAAACACGGGTCGAAGATGATCCAGGCGGTGACGAATGCGACCGTGCCGCAGTTCACCATCTATTGCGGGGCGTCTTTCGGCGCAGGCAATTATGGCATGTGCGGGCGCGGCTTCGATCCGCGCTTCTGCTTCTCGTGGCCGAATGCAAAGACGGCGGTGATGGGCGGCGAGCAGGCAGCCGGCACCATGATTGAAGTGCAGAAGGCGCGGGCGGCGCGCAAGGGCGAGGAACTCGACCAGGCCCAGCTCGATACCATGAAGGCGGCGATCGTGCAGATGTTCAACGGCCAGATGGACGCGTTCTACAATTCGGCGCGGCTTCTGGATGACGGCGTGATCGACCCGCGCCAAACCCGCGAGCTGCTGGCCGAACTCGTATCGATTGCGCGGGCGGGCGACCAGCGTCAGCCGAATCGCATGCAGTTCGCAGTGGCGCGGCCGTAAGGAAAGCGACGTGACGAAGATCACCAAACTCCTCATAGCCAATCGCGGTGAGATCGCCGTCAGGGTGATGCGCACCGCGCGGCAGATGGGCATCGCGACGGTGGCGGTCTATTCGGAAGCCGATAAAGGCGCGGTCCATGTGACGAGCGCCGACGAGGCGGTCTGTATTGGCGGCGCGGCACCTTCTGAAAGCTATCTCAGGGTCGATGCAGTCATCGAAGCGGCGCGTGCTACCGGCGCCGACGCGATCCATCCGGGCTACGGCTTCCTCGCCGAAAACCCGGCACTGCCTGCCGCCTGCGCGGAAGCCGGCTTCATCTTCGTCGGGCCCTCGGCCGAGGCAATTGCCAATATGGGCGACAAGGCCGCGGCCAAGCGGCTGATGGAGGCGGCGGGCGTGCCATGCGTGCCCGGCTATGATGGCTCCGACCAGACACCTGCGACGCTGCTTGCAAAGGCGAAAGAGATTGGGTTCCCGATCATGATCAAGCCGACTGCCGGCGGCGGCGGTCGCGGCATGCGGCTCGTGGGTTCAGAAGCCGATTTCGAGCCGGCGCTTGGTTCGGCGCGATCGGAGGCGAAGTCGGCTTTCGGCGACGGCGCGGTTCTTCTGGAGCGCGCCATCGTCAATCCGCGCCATGTCGAAATCCAGATCATGGCTGATAGCCATGGCAACGCGATCCATCTTGGCGAACGCGACTGTTCGGTACAGCGGCGGCACCAGAAGCTGATCGAGGAAGCGCCGTCGCCTGCAGTCGATGCCGGTCTGCGCGCGCGAATGGGCGAGGCTTCGGTGAAGGCAGCACTCGCCATTGGCTATGAGGGAGCAGGCACGTTCGAATATCTGCTCGATGGTGACGGCCAGTTCTACTTCATGGAAATGAACACGCGGTTGCAGGTCGAGCACCCGGTGACGGAGGCCGTGACGGGACTTGATCTCGTCGAGCTGCAGCTGCGGATCGCAGCCTGCGAGAGATTGCCGCTCAGCCAAGACGAAGTGTCTTTCTCAGGCCATGCCATCGAGGTGCGGCTCTGCGCGGAAGACGCAGATGGCTTCATGCCCCAGAGCGGCCGGCTGGCACGCTGGCGGCCGGCCGACACGATCCGCACCGACCATGCGTTGCGCGATGGCGTGGATATCCCGCCATTCTACGATTCCATGATCGCCAAGCTGATCGCGCATGGTTCCGACAGGGACGCCGCGCGGCAGAAGCTAATCGCAGGACTAGGCGAAACGCAGGCGCTTGGCGTGCGCACCAATCAGGGGTTTCTCGGCGACTGCCTGCGGCACCCGGTGTTTGCGGCGGGTAAGGCAACTACGGCTTTCATCGGAGACCACAGCGCCGATCTGAAGCCGGATCGTGAGAGCGAGGATCGTGCGGTGGCCGGTCTGGCAGGGGCGCTGATGCGTGCTGCGGACGGTACCTCGCTGGCGCACGGCTTCGCCGCACCGCTGCGGCTCGCGCGCGGCGAAAGTATGTTCACGCCGCGCGTTGTCGCGCATGGCGAAGGTCGCTGCGACATCCATGATGGCGGTGAGGCACGTTCAATCATGGTCACCGGACGCGACGGCGGCATGATCCGTTTCGAGCACGCAGGGCGGTCGCGGGGTGCTGCTTTGATCGTCTCGAAAAGCACGATCTGGCTGCATCTCGATGGGCGGTGTTACGACTTCACAGACCTCACTTTTGCGCCCGAAATCACCGCCGATGCTGCCGGTGACGGCAAGGTGCGCGCGTCCATGAACGGCACCGTGGTCTCCATCGCGGTCAAGGCGGGCGACATCGTTACAAAGGGCCAGATCGTGCTAGTGCTGGAAGCGATGAAGATGGAGCACGGGCATTTGGCAAGTGCGGATGGCACGGTTGCGGCCGTACATGTCGAGCCCGGTGCGCAAGTGACGGCGCATGCCGTGCTTATTGAAATCGAGCGCCAATCATGAAGTCCGAATGGGCGATCGGTCTGATGACCGGCACCGTGCTCGACGGCAATATCGACGTCGCGATGATCCGCACCGACGGCGAAACGGTCGACGAGTTCGGGCCGTTTGCGCTGATGCCATATCCAGACGGTTTGCGCGATCTGCTTTTCCGCACATTCGACGCGGCACGCGCCTGGGGGTTCGAAGGGGCCGAACCCGCAATATTTCGCGAGGCCGAGATGGCACTGACCAAGGCGCAATCCGATGCGGTGAACGCGTTTCTTGCCGACCACGGCTTCAAGGGGTCTGATGTTTCCGCAGTCGGTTTCCACGGGCAGACCGTGTTGCACGCCGGACCGCAGGACGGAAGGCACGGCAATACGCGTCAGCTCGGCGACGGGGCGATGATGGCGGGAATTGTCGGCACGGATGTCGTCTACGACTTCCGTTCGGCCGATGTCGCTGCGGGCGGACAGGGAGCGCCGCTTGCGCCTGTCTATCACCGCGCGCTGCTGAAGCGCATAAGTGCCGGGTCCGAAACGGCGATCCTCAATCTCGGTGGCGTCGCCAACATTACCTGGTGCGATGGCGAGGCGATGGTCGCTTGCGACACCGGCCCCGCGAATGCCCCGGTCAATGACTGGGTGCGCCGGCACACTGGTGCCGACATGGACGTAGACGGGCGGATTGCGGCAAGCGGTGCGGCCAACGAAGAGCGGCTGGCGGAGCTCTTGCGACATCCCTACCTCACCGCGCCATTTCCCAAATCGCTCGACCGGTTCAGTTTTCGCGCCGAGATGGCCGACGGCGAAACGCTGGAAAATGGCGCAGCACTTCTGACCGCCTTTTCGGCGGCGGCGGTGGGCAAGGCGCTCGATCTTTTGCCCAATCGCCCCAGCCGGCTGGTCGTGTGCGGCGGCGGGCGGCGCAACCCGACGCTGATGCGTGAAATCGGCAAGCGCGCAGGTGTGGAAACGGTTCCCGCCGAAAAAGTTGGCTTGCGTGGCGACGCGGTGGAAGCGGAGTGTTTCGCGTTTCTGGCGGTGCGTTCGAAACAGGGCCTTCCGCTGAGCTTCCCCACAACCACCGGCGTGAGCCAGTCGACCAAAGGCGGCGTTCTTGCGCCTGCCGCAACTGCCTGAGTTTTCGGAGCGTGCGTCGCGCGCCCCGGTCGGCTATCCTGACGGCAATTGCGCGAATACGGGGGCTGCCAGATGAGCGATCAATACACCGAAACAACCTCGGTTTCCTGGTTCGGTAGGCTGCGGCGCTCTGTCGGCGGCATTGTCTTCGGTCTCATCCTTCTGGTCGGCATGGTGATGCTGCTCTTCTGGAACGAGGGCAGAGCTGTCACCACCGCGCGCTCGCTGGCAGAGGGTGCAGGTATTGTCTCGTCCGTTTCTGCTGATGTCGTGAACCAGGCGAACGAGGGCAAGCTGGTGCACGTCGCCGGCCCGGTGGAGACGCAGGAAAGCCTCACCGACACCGCGTTCGGTATCACCACGAGCGGCGTGCGGCTACGGCGCAATGTCGAAATGTATCAGTGGAAGGAGACGGCTTCCTCCAAGACCGAAACCAAGCTCGGCGGCGGTGAAGAGACGGTCACCACATATTCCTATGCACGAGACTGGTCGTCAGTTCCTATAAGTTCTGCAGGTTTCAAGCAGCCCGACGGGCATCAGAACCCGCCGATGAACATCGAAAGCCAGAGCTTTCAGATAGGCTCGGCCAAGCTGGGCGCCTTCGATCTGCAGGCGAATGTCATTGGTCGCATAGGCGGCGCGCGCGACGTGCCGGTCGGCCCCGACGTGATCAACGCCGTGCGGGTGGCGACTGGCGGTAATCAGCCTGTGTCGGCGCTCGACGGACGCATCTACATTTCATACGACCCGAGCCGCCCGCGTGTTGGCGATTACCGCATCGGATACTCGCTTGTGCCGCTCGGGCCGATCAGCGTGATCGGCGAGCAGCAGGGCACGAGTTTCGATGCCTATCAGACTGTTGCGGGCGACAAGCTCCTGATGGTGGATACCGGGATCATGCCGGCTGAAGAGATGTTTGCCGACGCCGTTACCGGCAACACGTTGCTGACCTGGGTGTTGCGGATCGTCGGGCTCGTGTTTCTCGGTGTCGCCTTCGGGCTGCTGTTGGCGCCGATCGGCGTAGTCGCGGATGTCATACCTTTTCTTGGACGCATCGTGCGCATGGGCACGGGGCTGGTCGCGTTTGCGCTGGCCGCTCTGGTGGGTTCCATCACCATCGCCTTTGCGTGGTTTTGGTATCGCCCTGTGCTGGCGCTGATCATCCTGATCGTGGGTACGGGCATCTTCTACGGTGTTTCATACCTCGGCAAAAAGCGGGAGGCGCAGGGCGGCGGCGAAGCCGCAGCCGAAGGCGGTTGATGCGTCGTTCGCACGACTGGACCTTGCAATCGAATAAGGGTAAAGCGTGCGCGCCTGACGCGGGCGTACTCGCCCGCCAGCCGCAACGATGGGGCGTAGCCAAGCGGTAAGGCAACGGTTTTTGGTACCGTCATGCGCTGGTTCGAATCCAGCCGCCCCAGCCAGCCTCCGCTTGTTTCGCAAGCTATGGCTGGGCAAGCCAGCAAAAACGTTGATGCGAAGCAAGCGGGCCGCAGAAGCCTTGGCGAAGGCGTGACGACGGTCGATGTGCCGTTACGCAGCTTTAGCAGTCACTTCGCAGTTGAGCGTGTTGCTGACGGTACACATCGCCTTGGCGCGGGCGATGATCTCGGCTTCGCCTTCCGGCGCCCAATCGGCGATGCCGCTCACCACGCAACGTACGCTTTGAAGTCGGCCGGGAAGGTCAGTCGCCTTTTCGCCTACAACCGAGACGCTGAATGGACCTGGCTCGATCTTGTCGCCCTTCACGACGATGATGACCGATTTCACCATGCAATGGCCGACTGACGCCAGCAGCATGTCGACCGGCGTATCAGTCGGCGGATGCGGCAATGCCGGGCCATCCTCGCCCATCGCGAAAGTCAACTCGGACTGATCGCTGAACCGGGTGATCACCGGGCCGAATTTCTTGGGTCTGATTTTCATGGGTCTCGCTTTCTAAAAAAGCAGGTCTGGCAAAAACAGCGCGATTGCCGGGAAGACCGTAAGTACGGCGATCGCCAGCAGATGTGCCAGCCAGTAAGGCACGGTCGCCCAGGCAACGCGGCCGAGGCTGACCTCGTTGTTGGTGAGGCTGGCAAGCACGGAAAGGTTGAGGCCGACCGGCGGTGTGACCTGGCCGATCTCAATGACAATGGTGATCAAAACGCCGACCCAGACAGGGTGAAAGTCGAGCCCGGTCAATAGCGGAAAGACCACCGGCAGGGTCATGATCATCAGTGAAAGACCGTCGAAGAAACAGCCGAGGATGAGGTAGATGATCACCACCACGAGCAGGATGCTGTAGCGGTCCAGCCCGCTTTCGGCGACCGAGAGCAATATCTGCTGCGGGATGCCGAGAATGCTCACCGACTGGGCGAGAATGGTGGCGCCCAGAACCACGAAGCCGATAGAGGCGAAGAGCAGAGTCGAGCGGAATGTGGCTTCGACCAGTCGCTTGAGGGTCAGGTCGCCCCACAGAAACGAGATGATTGCTGCCAGCACGACGCCCAGACCGGCGGCCTCGGTGGGCGTGGCAAGCCCGCCGATGATGCTGCCGATCACCGCGATGATCAGCGCAAGCAGCGGCCAGATTTGCCCGAAGCCAAGAAAGATTTGCCAGGCGCTTCTGCGCGTCGGGTCAGGCGGCGCGACGCTCGGGTCGCGCAGCGCCTTGAAGAAGATGTAGGTCATGAACATGGCAGCCACCATGATCCCCGGCAGGATGCCGGCCACGAAAAGCTGACCGATAGAAGTCTCCGTCAGCGCCCCGTAAATCAGGAACGACAGGCTTGGCGGGATGAGCAGGCCGAGCGTGCCGCCGCCTGCCAGGCTGCCGACGATCACATCCTTGTTGTAGCCTCGCCGCGTCATCTCCGGGTAGGCGACTGAACCGACGGCAGCGGCGGTGGAAAGGCTCGACCCGCTGACGGCGCCGAACAGGGTGCAAACCGCGATGTTGGTGTGCAGCAAGCCGCCGGGCACTCTGCGGAACAGAGGAGAAAACGCAGCATAAGCGCGGTTGCTGACGCCGGAGCGCAGGAGAATTTCGCCCATGAGAATGAAGAGCGGGACCGCGCTCAGCGTGAATGAGTTGAACACGCTCCAAATGCTGTCGACGGCCAGCGATGTTGCACCGTTGGAGTAGAAATGCAGCAGGATCAGGCCGGTGAGACCGAGAGCCGCGCCCAGGGCAACGCCAGTCGAAGCGGCGAGCACCAGTGTCCCGATCAATGTCGTCCAGAACACGGTCAGCGTTCTCCGCCGGAAGTGATGTCTGAAATGTCGTCGCGAACGGGAGCGTGCTCAGGTTCCAGCAGCCCGACCAGCCGGCCAAAGAAGATAAGCCAGACGGCCGCGAGCGAGAGCGGCAGCGCAGCCATCCATGGATAGAGCAAGATGCGGGCGGTTTCTGTTTTCAGATTGCGCAGCCATGCAAACTCGAACCAAGGAATGGATACCCACACGATCCAGCCGAAAAACCCCAGCCCTACAAGCAGGGCCGCAATGCGCATCGGAGTTCTGAAGCGCGGACCAAGCGCGTCCAGGACGATGGTGACCCGGATGTGCTGCGAGCGCAGGGTGACGAGCGGCAACGCCAGAAACAGCGCGGTGCTCAGCATCAGGCCAACGACGTCTTCGGTGAGATGGAGTGGCGTATTGGCGAGACGCCGCATCGTCACGCTGGTGACGATGATCGCAACGATGGCGGCCATCGACAAAGTCGAAAGCGCTGCCATGGCGAGGGCCAGATATTCCAGCCCTCGCGCGAAGACCAATTTGGCCCCGTTCATGGGATCGTTAGCGTCCGAGCGCCTTTAACACACGTTCGCGGTATTCCAGCGCGTTACCGCCGGCTTCCTCGGCCAGCATCTGCCAGGTGGCCGACACTGCTTCAAGGAACTGCTGACGGTCGGCTTCCGGGAAGTCTTCACCCCATGTGATACCGGCCTCGACGAGTTTTTCGCGCGCCTGCAGTTCAAGCTCGAGGTCCTTGTCATACTGGTTAGTGCGGTTCCAGAGATCCTCAGCCGCAGTCGTGATGGCAGACTTGATCTCTTCGTCTGTGCTTTCCCAACGATCTTCCGCGACGCCGAGCGTGTATGGTGCCGAGGCCATCGGGTAGATGAAGGATGCGTATGACGTCACCTCCTGCAGGGAGATGGTATGCGCATAAAGGGCGGGGTAGAGCGCGCAATCGACAACGCCCGTCTTAAGTGCGACGTAGAGCTCTTCCTGCGGAACGATCTGCGCGGCGACACCCAGCTTGGTAAACGTTTCGACCTGTTCGCGCGCCCAGACGCGCAGCTTCACGTTCTTTAGTTCCTCCAGAGTGTTGATGGGCTCGTCACGGCAGAACACCGAAACCGAAAGGGTCGGGATTGCTACGTAGCCGACGGTGGCGACGCCCCATTCCTCATATTCTTCCGCGTAGATTTTCTGAACCTCAGGCAGGACGGCCTTAAGCTCTTCCACGGTGCTGATCGCGCCTTGCACGAAGACCGAGCCAAGCGCGGGAGCGTCGCGGCCCAGATAGTTCGACCACATCAGGCTCATTTCCACGGCGCCGGTTGGCAGCACGCGCAACAAGTCGGTGTTTTTAAGGCCAAGCGAGCCGCCGCTATAGACCGTGAGCGTAAAGTCCTTGTCAGCCAGAGCAGCATTCACCTCATCGACGAATTGCTCGATCTGCGCGCTCTCGGGGCGGGTCTCGGGCAGGAAGTTGTTCAGGCGCCACTCTTCAGCGCCGGTTGCGGTCAGGCTGGCGCCGGTTGCAGCGAGCGCCAGGAGAGCAGTTCGAATGATATGCCTCATCTCAGTCCTCCTTCTTATTGTCACCAAGTGTCATCGCATGGTGAAGCGGGTTGTGCCTAGCCGCGGTTATACGCTGCCGGGCGCCCGCGCCCCAATGCAAACGTAGCGGCTGTCGGAGGGATATTTTCTACCGATTGCGCATTGCGATGCGCGGAAATTCAAACTGTTTTTTCGAAACAGGAGAAAAAACGAGACCTTATTCGGCCTGCGCCGCAGCGTTCAGCCACCGGAGGTTTCGCTTTCCGTGGGTCCGGTATTGCGTACAGACAGGTGGCTACGGGCCGCCCCCTGCCTCAAACGAATGGCTTGCCTGGCTCAAATCGGCGCGGCAGCAGGCGCTCCAGATATTCCATGCCCTCTGACGAAATGCGGTTTTCGTCTGTTTCCAGAAAATCGGCGGGCATGTGGCGTGTCTTGCCCGCGACCTGTTCCAGAGGCACCAGCGCCGGCTTGGTTTCGCCACCGAAATATTGAAGCGCCACCGAGCCGCTGCCGCTGTCGGCAACCTCGATGGAAAAGCGCCCTGCATTGAAGGCTTCGCGCTGGTCGGTTTCGCTGATCATGGAAATGGCGCCGCGCGGCAGATATCCGAGCGTATCGACGCGCGAGCGCGTGCCTGCGAGGTCTTCAGCGAGAATACGTTCGATGGCCTGGCCGAGATCGGTGCCCGACAGGCGGACATTGCCGTGCGCATCACGCTCCAGCATGTCGGCCGGAACGAGGTTTTCGACGAGAGATCGGCCATCCGCACCCGAAACACCTTCCGACATTGCAACTATGCAGCGGCCATGGCGCGCCATCACATTGCGGATGTCGTCCACGAAGCGGGCGCGATCGAAAGCGCGCTCAGGTACGTAGGTGAGGTGCGGGCCACCGTCTTCGTCGAGCCGCCAGGCGCTCGCCGCTGCGGTGAGGAAGCCCGCATGCCGGCCCATAACAATACCGACATAGATGCCGGGCAGGGCACGAAAATCCAGATCGACGCTGAGGAAAGCAGATGCAACGAACTCGCCAGCGGAGATGAAGCCCGGGGTGTGGTCGCTTTCCATCAGGTCGTTGTCGATGGTTTTGGGCGCGTGAACGCAGGCAATTGTGCCTGCCGAGGTGTCTGAGAGGATTGCCTGCGTACCGGCCGTATCGTTGCCGCCGATATAGATGAAGGCCGAGGCGTCGACCTTCTTCAGGCCGCCCAGAACCTGCTCGCAATAGGCTGCGTCGGGCTTGTCGCGCGTGGAGCCGAGTGCCGCGCTTGGCGTATTTGCAAAGCGCATGAGCTGGTCGTCCGGCAGTGCGCCGAGATCGACGAATTTCCCGTCCCGCACGCCACGCACGCCATGCAGCGCGCCCAGAATTCGGACACCTGGATCGCGCCGTCTGGCCTCCACGACTGCGCCGGCCATCGTCTGGTTGATGACTGCGGTCGGGCCCCCGCCCTGCGCGATCACGATAGTGCGTGACATAAGCACCCCTTTCAGCTCGCCTCGCGCCGGAACGAGGCTTGCATTTAAATCGATTGAGTTGCCGGTCTCCCGGCGTCTATCGAAATTAGCTCATCGCGTCAAACGGCTTGGTTTCGTGCACGGTGCAACCTACTGTGCCGCTTCAAAGAAGGAGGCAGCGACCATGCAACGGGACATGCTGGGGCTTGAGCTGAGCGGCGCAAGCGGCGACGGCATCGAGCACTACGAGACCGCCGTACGCTCCCTGCGCTGCTTCATCGGAGATCCGGTTGCCGCAGCCGATGCGGCGATAGCCGCCGACCCCGGCTTTGTGATGGCGCATGTGTTCAAGGGCTATCTCTACGGCCTGTCGACCGAGGCTGCAGCGATGCCCGTCGTAGCGGCTTGCGCCGAGACGGCCGCCAAGTTGCCGGCTACAGCACGCGAAAAGGCGCATGTGGAAGCGCTGCGGCAACTCGCGGGCGGGCGCTGGCATCAGGCCGGGCGAACGCTGGAAGACCTGACAATCGAGTTCCCAACGGACACTCTGGCGCTGCAAACAGGGCACCAGATCGATTTCTTCACCGGCAACGCACGCATGCTGCGCGACCGCGTCGCGCGTGCGCTGCCGGCTTGGGATGAGAGCATGCCCGGCTATCACGCAATGCTTGGTATGCATGCGTTCGGGCTCGAGGAAATGGGTGAATATGAGCGCGCGGAGCGGAGCGGCAAACGCGCGGTGGAACTCGAGCCGCGCGACGGCTGGGCTCACCACGCGGTAGCGCATGTGATGGAGATGCAGTGTCGGCAGAAGGACGGCATTGCCTGGATGCGCCGCGACACCGAAGCCTGGTCGCGCGACAGTTTTTTCCAAATCCACAATTGGTGGCATCTGGCGCTCTACCATTTCGATCTTGGGCAGGTGGACGAAGTGCTGGCGCTGTATGACGGACCAATCGCCGGCGACTGGTCGGAGATTACGCTCAACCTAGTGGACGAGGCGGCGCTGCTGTGGCGGCTACACCTTACCGGCGCCGATGTCGGGGGTCGCTGGGAGCCGCTTGCCGACAGATGGGAGAAGCAGGCAGGCAAATCCGCTTATGCCTTCAATGATGCGCATGCGATGATGGCCTACGTCGGAGCCGGCCGGCATTCCGCCGCCCGCGATCTGCTGGCAGCGCAGGAAGAAGCGCTGAAAAGCGATGATGACAATGCCGGTTTCACCCGCGATGTCGGCCAGCCGGTCGCACAGGCGATTAACGCATTCGGCAACGGCGACTACGCCCAAGCGGCGCGGCTGCTGCGTCCTATCCGTCATATCGCGCATCGCTTCGGCGGCAGCCACGCCCAGCGCGATGCGATCGACCTGACGCTCGTCGAGGCGGCTATCCGTTCCGGCAATCAGGCACTTTCCCGTGCACTTGCCGCGGAGCGCTTTCACGCGCGGCCGGACAGCCCTCTTTCGCGGCTTTTCCTCAATCGGGCAGAAGCTGTGCCGCGGGAAAATCAATAAGCGCCATTGATTTTTTTTGAGTTTCGAAAAAAATAGGCGAGGTGCGCTGCTGTCCAGCGCGCCGTTGGGAGGATCGCCAATATGTATCTTGGTCTCGACCTGGGAACGTCGAGCGTCAAAGCGCTTTTGATCGACGACGATCAGCAGATCGTCGGCTCGGCAACGAGCGATCTTACGGTACAGCGGCCGAATCCGGGATGGTCGGAACAGGACCCCGCAAGCTGGATCGCGGCCTGCGAAGCAACGATCGGGAAGCTTGAGCAATCGTATTCGAACGCGCTTGCTGCCGTGCGCGGCATTGGACTTTCAGGGCATATGCATGGCGCAACGCTGGTCGGGGCCGTGGGCGAGGCGCTGCGGCCCTGTATTCTCTGGAACGACACGCGCAGCCACAGGCAAGCCGCCGCGCTCGATGGCGATCCGCGGTTTCGCGCGCTCACCGGCAATATCGTCTTCCCCGGTTTCACCGCGCCAAAGCTTGCCTGGGTGAGGGACAACGAGCCGGACATCTTTGCCGCAACCAAAAAGGTGCTGCTGCCAAAAGATTTTCTGCGGCTCTGGCTGACCGGCGATGCGATTTCGGAGGTGTCGGATTCCGCCGGAACTGCGTGGCTGGACGTTTCCAAGCGCAAATGGGCGCCCGAGCTGCTCGCCGCTACCGATCTCGACGAAAGCCATATGCCGGCCCTGGTGGAAGGCACCGCGCCGGGCGGCACGCTGAGGAGCGCGCTGGCCTCCAAATGGGGCATGCGCGGTAACGTCGTCGTTGCCGGCGGAGCGGGCGACAACGCGGCATCCGCCTGCGGCATGGGTACCGTGCGGCCGGGCGAAGCTTTCGTCTCGCTCGGGACATCGGGTGTGCTTTTTGCCGCCAATGCGGCCTATCTGCCGAATGCCGACAGCGCGGTGCACACTTTCTGCCACGCCCTGCCCGACGCATGGCACCAGATGGGTGTTATTTTGTCGGCTACAGATTCTCTCAACTGGCTCGCTTCCATCACAGGCAAATCGGCGCAGGAGCTCACCGACGAAGTAGGGGGCGAGCTCAAAGCACCGGCCGGAGTGACGTTTTTGCCCTACCTTTCGGGCGAGCGAACACCGCACAACGACGCAGCCATTCGCGGTGCTTTTTCCGGGCTTGCGCATCAGAGCGGGCGCGCCGAGCTGACACAGGCAGTGATGGAAGGTGTTGCGTTTGCGTTCCGCGACAGCCTGGAAGCCTTGAAGGCGGCGGGCACCGAGCTCGAACGCGCGACTGCGATCGGGGGCGGCTCGCGCTCGCGCTACTGGCTGAGAGCGGTAGCGACGGCACTCGACATCTCCATCGATCTGCCTGGCGACGGCGATTTCGGCGCGGCGTTTGGCGCGGCGCGGCTCGGGCTTATCGCGGCAAACGATGCGGACCCGCTTGGCGTCTGCACGCCGCCCAAGATCACTGAAACAATAGAACCGGACAGGGCGTTGGTGCCTGCATTTGCAGACGCTTATGCGCATTATCGCGCGCTCTACCCGGCCATCAAGGGAGTACAATCGTGACAAACGGCTATTTCGGCGACATCGGCAAAATCGCGTATGAGGGGCCGGAGAGCTCCAACCCATTCGCCTTCCGGCACTACGACCCGGATGAGAAGGTGCTGGGCAAGCGGATGGAAGACCAACTGCGCTTTGCCGTGTGCTATTGGCACAATTTCGTTTGGCCCGGGAACGACCCGTTCGGGGGGCAGACCTTCGAGCGGCCGTGGTACTCCGCGGCAGGTGCTGCGGACACGATGGAGCTCGCCAAACTCAAGGCTGATGAAGCATTTCGGATGTTCGAGATTCTCGGCGTTCCCTATTTCACGTTCCATGATGCGGATGTGCGACCGGAGGCCGATACGCTGAAAGAAAGCATCGCGAGGCTCGACGAGATCTGTGATTATTTTGCCGGCAAAATGGAGAAGGCCGGCATCAAGCTTCTGTGGGGCACTGCAAACCTCTTCAGCCACCGGCGCTACATGGCTGGTGCCGCCACAAATCCCGATCCCGACGTGTTTTCTTATGCCGCGGCGACCGTGAAGTCCTGCATAGACGCTACACACCGACTGGGCGGCGAAAACTACGTGCTGTGGGGCGGTCGCGAAGGTTATGAGACGCTGCTCAACACGGACATGAAGCAGGAGCTCGACCAGCTCGGGCGGTTCCTCTCCATGGTTGTCGACTACAAGCACAAGATAGGCTTCAAGGGTGCGATCCTGATTGAGCCGAAGCCGCAGGAGCCGACCAAACACCAGTATGACTTCGACGTGGCGACGGTCTACGGGTTCCTCAAGAATTACGGCCTGGAAAACGAGGTCCGCGTCAACATCGAGCAAGGGCACGCAATCCTGGCCGGTCACTCATTCGAGCACGAACTGGCGCTTGCCAATGCACTCGACATTTTCGGTTCCATCGACATGAACCGGAACGACTATCAGTCGGGCTGGGATACCGATCAGTTCCCCAACAACGTGCCGGAGATGGCGCTGGCCTTCTACCAGATTCTACTAAGCGGCGGGTTCACGAGCGGCGGCACCAATTTCGACGCCAAACTCCGGCGCCAGTCGCTCGATGCGGAGGATCTGGTTCTTGCTCATATCGGCGGCATGGATTGCTGCGCGCGCGGCCTGAAAGCTGCCGCTGCGATGCTCGAGGACAAGGCTCTGGCGGACCCATTGGCTGAGCGCTACGCCGGGTGGAACGGTGCCGAGGCGAAGGCGATGCTCGCAGGGGAGCGCACGCTCGAGGATATCTCCGAACGAGCGCTTTCCGGAAGCCTGAACCCGCAGCCGAATTCAGGCAGGCAGGAATATCTGGAGAATATCGTCAATCGCTATGTGTAAGTTCAAACTTACGCAAATCGGCGACTAGTTGAGCGGGATGTCGTTGTCGGCTTTCGATGCCTGATAAGTGTCGGAAAGCTGGTTGAATTTGTCTGAAATTGCTTCGATGCGCTTTACCGCGGCGTCGCGCTCTTCTTCCGGCATGGCATTCGCCATGTCGCGAAGGGCGTGCGCCGTCCAGAATGCATTTTCGCGCTTGTAGCCACCCGGATCGAGCCGGAAGACTTCCTTTAGGATCTCTAGATCGTGAGGGATGGCGAAGCTGTCGCGCGAGTCTTCGTGGCTGAACAGGTAGTAGAAATTGTCGAAGCCGGTCCAGGTGATCGCCGAGAGACAGAGCGAACAAGGCTCGTGCGTGGCGAAGAATACGCAGTCCTTTGTGTCGGGCCGCTGCGACTTGGGAAGTTCATAGAAACGCTTCAGCGCGTGAACTTCACCGTGCCACAGCGGGTTTTCCGTCTCGTTGTTGGTCTCCGCGATAACCAGCGACAGGTCTGACTTACGCAATATCGCAGCGCCAAACAGCTTGTTGCCGCTGTCCACGCCTGCCTGCGTGAGCGGCACGATGTCGTTTTCGATGACGTCAAGCAAGCGGTTGAGCAGTTCGGCATCAGTCATGCGCGATTTCCGGCAGTTCGATCAGATAGGGTTCGTCGAAATAGTGTTCTTCGAGATTGTTGCCTTCGCCGCCGCGGTCGACAACCAGAAAGTCTTGCTTCTCGCCAATCGGGGTTAGAACCGCATGCCAGAGATTGCGGTGGTAATTCACGCCCTGCCCGGGCTTTGTGACGAAGACACGCGGTGCAAGGGGTCCCTGCGAACCGTCAGCGCAGACCGCGACGAGAAACGGCTGCAGCGAAAGCGGCATGAAGGCCTGGCTGCCGAGCGGGTGGCGCTCCACCATCTTCAATTGCAGCGGAAATTTATAGGGCTGGCCGCGAAAGATGGAGACGAGGACGCGAGCGTCGTCGCCTACGGCTTCGACTTTCGCCAGATCGTGAAAGCGCTCGGTCATTCCCGCATTGATAATGCGAGGCGTATCGCCTTCGGTGTCCAGCACATCTCCGAACTCGGCGAAGGCCGCGCGCGTCAGCGGTTCGGCGACGATCGTTTTCATAAAGCGCCCAGCGAAAGGCGCGGGTGGCGGTTCACGTCCTTGTAGAGCAAGTAGCGGAACCGGCCGGGGCCGCCGGCGTAGCAGGCCTGCGGGCAGAAGGCGCGCAGCCACATGAAGTCGCCGGCTTCCACCTCCACCCAGTCACCATTGAGACGGTAGACTGCCTTGCCTTCCAGCACGTATAGCCCGTGCTCCATGACATGGGTTTCCAGGAAGGGGATTGCCGCGCCAGGCTCGAATGTCACGATGTTGACGTGCATATCGTGGGCCAGGTCTTCGGTGTCGACGAAGCGGGTTGTCGCCCAGCGCCCGTCGGTGCCTGGCATCGCTTTAGGCTTGATGTCACGTTCGTTGCAGAAGAGCGGTTTGGGTGCGTCGATGCCGGGCGCCTTCTCGTAGCGCTTGCGTATCCACATAAAACGGGCGGGTTCGGCGCCGGAGTTGCGCAGTGTCCAGCCGCTTGCGGGTGGCAGATAGGCGAAGCCGCCCGGCTGCATGGTGTGCGTTTCGCCAGCGACCGTTACCTCGATTTCGCCGGACTGCACGAAGAGTGCTGCCTGCGCCGTCTCATCAGGCTCCGGCGCAGTAGAGCCGCCACCGGCCGCCACCTCCATCGCATATTGCGCAAAGGTTTCTGCGAAGCCGGAAAGCGGGCGCGCGAGTATCCAGGCACGGGTCTTCTCCCAGCCCGGCAGGAGGCTGGTGACGATATCGCGCATCACCGAATGCGGGATCACCGCATATGCCTCGGTGAAGATCGCGCGGCTGGTGGTCAGCTCCGTCTGGGGCGGATGACCGCCGGGAGGCGATTGGTAAGTCGGGCCTGCCATATGTTGTTCCTTCTAGGCGGGCAGAATGTCATTGAGCCGCAGCAGCGCGATGCGCTCTACCTGCTCGCAGGCGGTGGCGAATTCGGTTTCGCGGTCGTTGTTGATGCGGGTCTGGAACGCGGCGAGAATCTCGTCCTTGGTTCGGCCTTTGACCGCGATAATGAAGGGAAAGCCGAACTTCGCCACATAGGCTGCATTGAGTTCGGTGAAGGTGGTGCGCTCGGCGTCGGTCAGCGCGTCGAGCCCGGCGGATGCCTGCTCGGCGGAGGATTCGGCGGTGAGGCGCTTCGCCTGCGCCAGCTTGCCGGCGAGGTCCGGGTGGGCGGTAAGCACGCCGAGACGCTCCTCCTCGCTGGCTGACCGGAACATGCGGGCCAACGCGTTGTGCAGGCCGCCGGCGCTGTCATGCGCGGGTCCGAGTTCCAGCTCATAAGCGCGCTCGGCAATCCATGGCGAGTGCTCGAATATCCCGCCGAAGCGCGACACGAACTCTTCCTTCGCCAAGCGGCTAGGGCGCAGCGCCGGAGCTTCATAGGGGAAGGTCGTGCGCCAATGCGCGGCAATGTCGGCGCGGCGCGCAACCCAGACGTGATCGTGGCTTTTCACATAGTCGATGAAGCGCTGCAGTGCCGCCGCGCGGCCCGGCCGTCCGACCAGCCGGCAGTGAAGACCGATATTCATCATGCCGGCGCGGCCTTCGCTACCCTCGCGGTAGAGCGTGTCGAAGCTGTCTTTCAAATAGGCGAAGAACTGGTCGCCGGAGTTAAAGCCCTGCGGGGTGGCGAAACGCATGTCGTTGGCGTCGAGCGTGTAGGGGATCACAAGCTGTGGCGCGATCTCGTTGCCATGGCCGTCATGGTCGAGCCAGTAGGGCAGTTCGTCGTCATAGGTGTCTGAAATCCAGTCGAAGCCGCCCTCAGCCGCTGCGATGCGCACTGACCAGGCGGACGTGCGTCCGACATAAAGGCCGCGCGGGCGTTCGCCCACGACCTCAGCATGAAGGCGGATTGCCTCCTGCAAGTCGCGGGTCTCATCTGCTTCGGAATAGTCGCGATAGTCGATCCATTTCAGGCCGTGGGAGGCGATCTCCCAATTGGCCCCTTTCATGGCGGCAACCTGGTCCGGCGCGCGGGCAAGCGCAGTCGCGACGCCGTAGACCGTGACCGGCAGCTCGGCTTCGGTGAACATATGGTGCAGGCGCCAGAACCCGGCGCGCGCTCCGTATTCATAGATCGATTCCATGTTCCAATGGCGCATGCCGGGCCATGGCTGTGCGCCCACAACTTCGGACAGGAACGCCTCCGAAGCCGCGTCGTCATGAAGGACGCAGTTTTCACCGCCTTCTTCGTAATTCACGACGAACTGAACCGCGATGCGCGCGCCGCCCGGCCATTTCGGGCCAGGCCGGTTGCGGCCATAGCCGCGCATGTCGCGCACATAGCGCTTGGTCAACGCAAACTCCTTTGCGGGGGGTGTGATCCATGTTCGCCGTGGCAGTACGATAATCCATCGCAACTTGCGGGTATTCCCCTCAAAAAGTTTGAAAGTCTTTTCGCCCCGTTCCGTCGCGGCAGGGCTTATGCAATGCTGCACGATAGCCCAGAATTGGGTTCGAACGCCGCAAAAGAAGATAAGGAACAAGATGACGGCAAGTTCATCGGCAAAGCTGACAACGCATGTGCTCGATACAGCCTCCGGGCTGCCTGCCGCGGGGTTGGAAATCACGCTCTTCCGGCTGAATGGCGATACGCGCGAAAAGCTGAAAACGGTCACCACCAATGATGACGGGCGCTGCGATGCTCCGCTGCTTGGCAGCGATGAATTCGCCACCGGCCAGTACGAGCTTGTGTTCGCAGCCGGCGACTATCTGCGGCGCATGGGGGCTGCGCTGCCCGAACCAGCTTTTCTCGACGTGGTGCCGATCCGTTTCGGCATGGCGGAAGAGAAGCACTATCACGTGCCGCTGCTGATTTCGCCTTACGGCTATTCCACCTACAGGGGGAGCTAGTGGCAGGCGCGCGCCAGCACATCAGGTTCCTGCTCAATGGCGAGGAAGTGACGACCGGGGATGTGCGCCCGGACGAAACGCTGCTTGACTACCTTAGGTTGCGGCGAACGCTGAGTGGCACCAAGGAAGGTTGCGCTGAGGGCGACTGTGGCGCCTGCACCGTGCTCGTCGGCCGGCTTTCGGATGGCGAGCTTATCTATGAGGGCGTCAATGCCTGCATTCGCTTCCTGGCCTCGGTCGATGGCTGCCATGTCGTCACAGTCGAACATTTGAAGCGGGCTGATGGCACGCTGCATCCAGTGCAGCAGGCGATGGTCGATCATCACGGATCTCAATGCGGTTTCTGCACGCCCGGTTTCGTGATGGGGCTCTATGCGCTCTGGATGCGCAAGCCCACCCCGAGCGAGCAGGACATCGAGACCGCACTGCAAGGCAATCTGTGTCGCTGTACGGGCTATGAGCCCATCGTGAAAGCAGCGAAAGCCATATCCGGCTACGGCGCTATGAAGAATGAACCGCTGGTTGCGGAGCGCGCCGAAGTGACATCAATCCTGAAGGGTTGGAAGGATGGCAGCCGCGTCGAAATCGGAGACGCTGGCGAGCGCTTCATCATCCCGGGATCGCTCGACGATTTCGCCGATGCTTACGAAGCCAATCCTGATGCGACGATCGTCGCCGGTTCCACCGATGTCGGGCTGTGGGTGACAAAATTCATGCGCGAGATCGCGCCGGTGATCTTCATCGGCGGGTTGGAAGAGCTGCGGCAGTTTGGCAAGTCGGACGGCGCGATCACCATTGGTGCAGGCGTGAGCTACACGGGCGCCCGTGAGATACTTGCTGCGGCCATGCCCGCGTTTGGCGACCTCATCGACCGCATTGGCGGCGACCAGGTGCGCAACATGGGTACCATTGGGGGCAACATCGCCAACGGCTCACCTATTGGCGATACGCCGCCGCCGCTGATCGCGCTCGGCGCTGAGCTGACACTTCGTAAGGGAAGCCGCCGCCGCACCATGCCGCTCGAGGAGTTCTTCATCGACTATGGCAAGCAGGACCGTCAGCCGGGCGAGTTCGTGGAAAGCGTGACTGTGCCGCTGCCGGCCAAGGGCGCGCATTTTTCGGCACACAAAATCACCAAACGGCGCGACGAAGACATCACCGCAGCGCTTGGCGCGTATTACGTCGAGCTCGCAGGCGACGGGACGGTGGCTGCCGTGCGCATCGCCTATGGCGGCATGGCCGCGACGCCGAAACGCGCGCGCTCCGCCGAGGCCATGCTGATCGGCAGGCCCTGGACAGCGGAGAACATCGAAGCCGCCATGGACGCCTTGTCGTCGGACTTCACGCCGATATCGGACATGCGGGCCTCGGCCGATTATCGCATGCTCGTTGCCCGCAACCTGCTGAAACGCTTCTTCATCGAAACCAGCGGCACCAAAAAGCCCGTGACGGTGAAGCGCTACGAGGCGGCATGATGAACCGCCCGATACAAAACCCGTCAGCCACAAAGATATCGGGTGGCGTTGCGACCGATCAGCAGCATGATTCCGCGCGCAAGCATGTCACCGGTGAAGCCGTCTACATCGACGACATGCCGGAAATGGCTGGCATGCTGCATGGCTGCCTCGGCCTTTCGACCGTAGCGCATGGCGCGATCCGCTCGATGGATTTGTCGGACGTCGAGAGCGCGCCGGGTGTCGTGGCGGTTCTCACGGCATCTGACGTCCCGGGCGAAAACGATATTTCGCCGACCGGCCTTCACGACGAGCCAGTGCTGGCGGAAGGCAAGGTGCATTTCTTCGGCCAGCCTGTGTTTTGCGTAATTGCGGAAACGCGTGAGGCCGCGCGGCGCGCATGCAAGCGCGCGCGCATCGAATATGACGAAGAGCCCGGCATTTTCGATGTCGGTGGCCTCGACCCTGAGGCCGACAAGCTGGTGACCAAGCCGCTCAAACTTGAGCGTGGCGACATAGCGTTGGCGCTGGGGTCGGCACCGCACCGCGTCAAGGGGCAGATGCGCGTCGGCGGGCAGGATCATTTCTACCTCGAAGGGCAAATCGCGATGGCGCTGCCCGGCGAAGACGGCGATGTGACCGTCTATTCCTCGACCCAGCATCCGAGCGAAGTTCAGCACATGGTGGCGCATGCGCTGGGCGTTGCCTCGCATGCGGTGACGGTCGAGATCAGGCGAATGGGCGGCGGTTTCGGCGGCAAGGAAACGCAGGCCAACCAGTTCGCCGCACTTGCCGCTATTGCGGCGAAGAAGCTGGGCCGGGCGGTGAAAATTCGCCCTGACCGCGACGACGACATTACCGCCACCGGCAAGCGGCACGACTTTCTGGTCGATTACGAAGCGGGCTTCGACGATGACGGCAAGATACTCGGCGCGGATTTCCTCTATGCGGCCCGCTGTGGATTTTCGGCCGACTTGTCCGGCCCGGTGACCGACCGGGCGCTGTTTCACTGCGACAACGCCTACTGGTTTCCGGCGGTGCGCGCGCAGTCTGCGCCTTTCTACACGAACACCGTTTCGAACACGGCCTTTCGTGGATTTGGCGGGCCGCAGGGCATGGTGGGCGGCGAGCGGCTGATCGAGGAAATCGCCTTCGCACTCGGCAAAGACCCGCTTGAAATCCGCAAACGCAATTTCTACGGCACCGACGAGCGCAACGTAACGCCTTACCATCAGACGGTTGAGGACAATGTCATTGAACGGGTTGTCGCGGAGCTGGAAGCGAGTTGCGACTATGCCGGCCGGCGGCGCGAGATCGCGGCGTTCAACGCCAATAGCGAGATCGTCAAACGCGGCATTGCGCTGACGCCGGTCAAGTTCGGCATTTCGTTCACTGCGACGCATTTCAACCAGGCTGGCGCGCTCGTGCATGTTTATACGGACGGTTCCGTGCATCTGAACCATGGCGGCACTGAGATGGGGCAGGGGCTCTATGTGAAGGTCGCGCAGGTGGTGGCCGAGGAATTCCAGATTGACATCGACCGCGTGAAGATCACCGCTACGACGACCGGTAAAGTGCCGAACACATCGGCAACGGCTGCATCGTCGGGCTCCGATCTGAACGGTATGGCGGCGCAGAATGCTGCGCGCCAGATCAAGGACCGGCTGATCGCCTTTGCGTCGGAGAAATACGAGGTGCCGACCGAGCAGGTGGTCTTTCTGCCGAACCGGGTGAGGGTCGGCAATCAGGAGATCGCCTTCGATGAGTTGATCAAACAGGCCTATATGGGTCGCGTACAGCTCTCGGCCGCCGGCTTCTACAAGACGCCTGAAATTCACTGGGATCGTGAAAGAGGGCGCGGGCAGCCATTCTACTATTTTGCCTATGGCGCTGCGTGTGCGGAAACATCGATCGACACGCTGACCGGCGAATATGTCATCGACCGCGTCGATATCCTGCATGAAACCGGCCGCTCGTTGAACCGCGCAATCGACATTGGCCAGATCGAAGGCGCGTTTATCCAGGGAATGGGCTGGCTGACGACCGAAGAGCTGGTGTGGGATGAAAAGGGCCGGCTGAGGACGCATGCGCCCTCGACCTACAAGATTCCGCTCGCTTCCGACCGTCCGAAAGTCTTTAACGTTGCTCTCGCCGACTGGGCCGACAATGTGAAGCCGACGGTGCATCGCTCCAAGGCTGTTGGCGAACCGCCCTTCATGCTGGCGATTTCGGTTCTGCATGCGCTTTCGGACGCGGTGGCGAGTGTGGCCGACCATGCGATCTGCCCGCGGCTCGATGCGCCAGCAACGCCTGAGCGCGTGCTGATGGCGGTCGAGAGGCTCAAGCGCGAGATGGCGGCCTAAAGGCGCGCGCGCTATCATTTCCGAATGAGCTCCATCCTATCAGGTCTCGAGGCGTTTCTGGCCGCACATGATGCGGTGGCGCTGGTCGAAGTGGCCGAGGCCAAAGGCTCCACGCCTCGCGAAGAGGGCGCGTGGATGCTGGTGTCCGCCGAAGCGATATTCGGCACGATCGGCGGCGGTCAGCTCGAATTCCTGGCGATCGACAAGGCGCGTGAGCTGATTTCGCTCAATCAGGCGAGCGGGGCGCTCGACATCCCGCTCGGGCCCGAGATCGGCCAATGCTGCGGGGGCAGGGTTGCCTTGTCGATCTCGCTGCTCGATGCCGAAAAGCGCGCCGAACTCGTGGCGCGGGCCTGGGCGCGGGACTCTGAGCGCCCGCATGTCTATCTCTTCGGCGGCGGGCATGTCGGCCATGCGTTGGCCGAGGCGCTGGACCTCTTGCCGCTCTATGTCAGCGTCGTTGAGACGCGCGCCGAGGCTCTCGAGGGACTGCCCGATGGCGTCGAAGCAAAACTCACTGCCCTGCCGGAAGAAGCAGTGCGTGAAGCGCCCGCGACGTCGGCCTTCGTGGTGCTCACGCATGATCATTCGCTCGACTTCCTGATCGTCGCCGAGGCACTGAAGCGGGGCGATGCCGCCTATGTCGGCATGATCGGTTCCAAGACCAAGCGAGAGACCTTCCGCCGGTGGTATCTGAAAGAAGCGGGGGGCAGCGAAAAGGATGCGGCTCGGCTTGTTTGCCCGATCGGAGGCAGCGACGTCATCGACAAGCGACCGGCTGTCATTGCGGCGTTGACCACATCGCAAATCCTTGCTGCGCTTGCCTGAGTTAACCGACCGTTAACCCAGAACGACGGCATTTCGCATACGCTTGCAACATTCGCTTCGATTCAGCGAATCGTAACCCCGCTGCGGACATATGGCGGCTTCGCGAACCAGTGGTTTTGTGGGAGCAGACAATGACCTATGCCGAGCTGGCGTCTGGGTTTCTCCAGAATTTCGGGATTGTTGCAGTTGTGGCCTTTGCCTATTCAGCGGCTCTCTCCAGCAAGATGGATGCGCTGCGCACGCGCGCGGTCATTGCTGCTATGTTCGGAATTGGCACGGCAGCCACGATGTGGATTCCCATCACGCTTTCGCCGGGTTTGCTGTTCGACATGCGTCACGGCTTCATAGTGCTGTCGGCGCTCTTTGGCGGCTGGCCGGCGCTTGCGGTGACAACCGTTGTCGGCTTGATCATGCGCGCCTGGCAAGGTGGCGCCGGCGCGACAGCCGGTATGATCGGCATCGTCATCTCGGCGGGTGTCGGGCTTGGCGCGCTCTACATTCTGCGCGGCCGATCGATCTCGCTTGGCAAGCTCGCGTTGATGGGTTGTCTGGCCTCCATTTCGCTCGTGAGTATTTTCGTGCTGCCCTGGAGCACGGTTGTCTTCATCGCCGAGAATATTCTCGGACCGACCATTCTAGCCAATTTCGTCTGCGTGTTCCTGACAGGTCATATTCTGGACGTTCAGCGGGCACGCCATGAAAGCCATACCCGGCTTGCCGTCGAGGCGACCGTCGATCCGCTGACCGGGCTGGCGAATCGCCGTTCGTTCGACAAGAAAGGCCCGCGTCTCGTGGACCGCGCAGCGGCCGCCGGTCAATCCTACGCCATGATGATCATCGACATCGACCACTTCAAATCGGTCAATGATCGCTATGGTCATGATGTCGGCGACTTGGCCCTTCAGCACGTCGCCAAGATCGTCAGCAGCAATGTGCGTCATGGTGACATCGCGGCGCGTTATGGCGGTGAAGAGATCGTGCTCCTGCTGTTCGATTACGACCGCAATGAAACGCTGCGGATTGCAGAGCGCATCCGCAATGCGATCGCGCGTGACCCGGTCATGATCGATGGCACGGATATCGAACTCACGGTGAGTGTCGGCATTCACGTGCCTTCCGTGAAGGAGCCGTTCCTGCGCGCCTTCCAGCGTGCCGACGGAGCGCTCTACCAGGCCAAGCGCAACGGGCGCGACCGAGTCGAATTCGCCGAGGCAGCGTAAGGCCGCTAACGCCCCGCCATGATCTCGCGGATCATGCGCTGGCAGCGCTCGGCCATGAAATCGAGCAGCAGCCGCACCTTGGGGTCCTGAAAGTTCTTGTGGGGGTAGACGGCCGCAAGCTGTACAGGCGATGGAGGGTAGTTCGACAGAATTACCTTCAGCCGCCGATCGCGGATAAAAGGCTCGACCTCAAAGCGCGGCTTGTTTGCGATGCCGCGCCCGGCGATCGCCCAGCCGGTGAGCACGTCGCCATCGTCGGTGTCGTAGGGGCCGCGCACCTCGATCTTCTGCGGTCCGTCCGCTCCACTCAGCGTCCATGTGAAATCGCGCGAGCCCGGAAACCGCAACAGCAGACAGTCATGTTTTTGCTGCACTAGGTCTGCCGGTTTGGTGGGCTCACCGCGCTTTTCCAGATAGGCAGGAGCGGCAACCAGAACGCGTTCGCAATCCAGAATGCCGCGCATGCGCAGGCTGGAATCTTCCAGTACGCCGACGCGGAAGGCGACGTCGATACCTTCTTTCATGATGTCGACATTGTGGTCCGAAAGCCGCAGCCGCACCTCAATATCGGGATAGCGATCGTGAAACTCGGGAATGCCGGAGGCGATCAGCCGGCGACCGATGCCGAGAGGCGCCGTAACGCGGATCGTTCCACGCGGATGGCCGGAAAGCGCAGTGACCGCGGCTTCCGCCTCATCCACCGCATCGATGATGCGCTTGGCACCGGTGTAGAAGACGCGGCCATGTTCGGTCGGTGTGAGCTGGCGGGTCGTGCGGTTGAAGAGCCGCACGCCGAGGTGTTTTTCAAGCTCCTTGATGCGGTTGGAAGCGACCGCCGGCGAAATGCGCATGTCGCGCCCGGCCGACGAGAGATTGCCCAGCTCGACGACCCTGACGAAGACAGCGACATTGTCCAGATAGGCCATGCGCACCCACATTCAAAAAACGCGGCATTATTTTCCAGTTTTTTTTGAAAGTCATCGTGCATCTCATCCCTTTCGCTTTAGAATGCACAGCCTAAAGTCGGATAGGATCATCCGCCGAGGGGACCATGCAGGATTTTGCCATCTTCTGGGACTGGCTGAGCTTTGCCGCGCGGTGGCTGCATGTCATCACGGGCATCGCCTGGATCGGCTCGTCTTTCTATTTCATCGCGCTCGATCTGGGCCTGCGGCAGCGGCCCGGCTTGCCTGAGGGCGCGCATGGTGAGGAGTGGCAGGTCCATGGCGGCGGCTTCTACCATATCCAGAAATATCTGGTGGCGCCGGCCGAGATGCCGGAGCATCTCACCTGGTTCAAATGGGAATCCTACTGGACCTGGATGTCCGGCTTCATTCTGCTGGCGATCGTCTATTACGGCGGTGCGGACCTCTATCTGATCGATCCCAACGTGCTGGATATTTCGGCGCCCGTAGCGATTGCACTGTCCGCTGGTTCGCTGGTGGTTGGCTGGCTTTTCTACGATCAGCTCTGCAAGTCGCCGCTTGGCCGGAACGATACCACGCTGATGCTGATCCTCTATGTGATCTTGGTCATCATCGCCTGGGGTTACACGCAGATATTCTCAGGCCGCGCGGCCTTCCTGCATCTCGGTGCGATCACTGCAACCATTATGTCGGCCAATGTGTTTCTGGTCATCATACCGAACCAGAAGATCGTGGTGGCGGACCTGATCGCCGGGCGCAAACCGGACCCGAAATACGGCAAGATCGCCAAGACCCGGTCGCTGCACAACAACTACCTGACGCTGCCGGTCATCTTCCTGATGCTGTCGAACCACTACCCGCTCGCCTATGCGACGGAATTCAACTGGGTCATCGCATCGCTTGTGTTCATGATCGGCGTGCTGATCAGGCACTATTTCAACACCATGCATGCGCGGAAGGGGAACCCGCACTGGACCTGGGGTCTCTCGGCGGTGCTGTTCATCATCATCATATGGCTTTCAACGGTGCCCGAGGCATTGACTGGCGAGAAGCGTCTCTCGGCAACGGCGCAGCGTTTCGCGGCGTCCGAACATTTCGCACCGGCACGTGACACCGTGATGGGCCGCTGTGCCATGTGCCATGCCGCCGAGCCGAGTTGGGAAGGCATTTTCCACGCCCCAAAGGATGTGCGATTTGACACCGACGCCGAGGTCGCGGAGCGGGCACGCGAGATCTATCTGCAGGCTGGGGTCAGCCACGCAATGCCGCCGGGCAATGTGTCCGGCATCACGCCCGAGGAACGCGCATTGCTGGTAGCATGGTTCGAGGAGGGGTTGAGCCATTGAGTTCGCCTGTCGCCGGCAATCCCATCCTCATCCGCGGCAGGCTGCTTTCTTTCATCACCGAGCCGGAGAGCGCGGAAGACCGTGCATCCTATCGCTACGAGGAAGATGGAGGGCTCTTACTACGTGGCGGCAGAATTGAATCAGTCGGAGATTATGCCCAGGTGGCTGCGGCTGCCGGCGAAGACGTAGAGGTGGTCGATCATCGGCCGCATCTCATCATGCCCGGTTTCATCGATGCGCATGCGCATATGCCGCAAATGCAGGTGATTGCCAGCTATGGCGCGGAACTGCTGGACTGGCTGAACAATTACACGTTTCCGGCGGAGACCGAATTTGCCAACGCCGGGCATGCGGGCCGGATTGCAGGTCATTTTCTGGATACGCTGATCGCACACGGCACCACCACGGTTGCCGCCTATTGCTCGGTGCATCGGGAGAGTGCCGAGGCGCTATTTGAGGCTGCACTGCTGCGCGACATGCGCATCATTGCCGGCAAGGTGATGATGGACCGGAACGCGCCGGGCGGGCTGCGCGACACGCCGCAGTCGAGCTACGACGATACGAAAGCGCTGATTGCGCGCTGGCATGGCCGAGGCCGTCTCAGTTACGCGATCACGCCGCGTTTTGCGATCACATCGACGCCCGAACAGATGGACATGGCCGGCGCTCTGGCTTTGGAGTTTCCGTCGCTGCACATCCAGACGCACCTTTCGGAAAACCACGCCGAGATCGGTCTCACAAACGAACTCTATCCTGACTGTGGCGACTATTTTGGTGTTTATGAGCGCTACTGCCTCGCTGGGCCGAAGTCGCTCTTTGGCCACGCGATCCATCTATCTGAGCGCGAAGCGGACGCGATGTCGGACAGTGGGTCGGTCGCCGTTTTCTGCCCGACCTCGAACCTGTTTCTCGGTTCCGGCCTGTTCGACTATCAGCGTTACCGCAGGCGCTCGAAGCCGCTGCGGATTGCGGCGGCGACCGATGTCGGGGGCGGCACGAATTATTCGATGCTGCGCACCATGGACGAAGGCTACAAGGTCATCGCGCTCAATGGCGAAAAACTGAACCCGCTCGCCGCCTATTGGCAGATCACGCTCGGCAACGCCAAGGCACTTTCCTTCGATCGCCAGATCGGTGCGCTGGATGAGGGCTATGAGGCCGATCTTGTCGTGCTGGACGCGCGCGCCACGCCGGCCATGATCATTCGCGCCGAGAAGATCGAGACGCTGGCCGAAGAACTGTTTCTTCTACAGACGCTGGGTGACGACCGCGCGATCGTAGAAACCTACGTGGCCGGCAAGGCGATGAAGGACAAGGCCGTTCGAGATTAGCCTGAGATATCGATGACCCCGCAATCGCCGGCCTCGGAGCCGAAGGCAATACGTCGGCCTTCGCTGTCCCAGGCCATCGAGGTGATGGCGCCCTTGCCGGGGCGGCGCAGCAGTACCTCTTTCTGGTCGGCGCAGCGTGCCGCAAGCACCATACCGTCGCCAAAGCCGATCGCCACGACTTCATCTTTCGGGTGGAAAGCGACGCTGCTCACCATCTGGTCGCCGCGCGTCCCGAGTTCGAGCGGCAATTTGCCCATCGGGCCGTCCTTGGCCTGAAAAGGCCAAACGATTGCCGCCGGTGCGCCGGAGCTTGCCAGCCAGCGCCCTTTCGGCCCCCATGACATGCTCTTCACCTTGGCAGGATAGCCGGCCATGCGCATGTGCTTGCCGTCGGCGAGCTTCCAGCCATGCAGAGCGTTTTCCTGCATGGCCGTTACGAGGTATTGCCCGTCGGGCGAGAAGGCGATGCCGGTGTGCGCACCGGCCCATTCGAGCTCCGCAGGCTTGCCCTCGGTGCCAGGGAAATGCAGCGTTGCGCCATTGTAGCGGGCAACTGCGATGCGCATGCCTTTGGGGGCGAAGGCAATGTCTTCCACTGTGCGCGGGTGTTGGAACTCCTTCACGCTGCCGTTGGGCAGGCGCACGAAAGCCGAGCGGCCTGCTGCCCAGGCCACGGCGCCCTGCGGGCCGGAGGCTACGGCGGTGATCCACCTGCTGCCGGCATTGCCGAGCTCGGATATCGTGCCATCAGCGGAAATGGCCAGCACTCTGCCGTCCTCGCCGCCGGTGATCAACGTCTTGCCATCCTGCGCGGGGCGGGCCGCGGCCAACCCGTCATGTGCTTCGACGGTTTTGTGGCCATGGTCGAGGCGGTGAACAGCGCCGTCGGCGAGCGCGAAATGCGGAATGTCGCCCAGCCAGCAGGCGGCGATGCAATAGGCGGAAAGGTCGAGCGGAGCGACGGTGGGCAAAGGTCAGAGTTCCTGCGGCAATGTACGATTGTCGGCGCGCAGAACGAGCGCCTTTTCGAGTGGCGGGGAGCCCTCATGGTAGGTGAAAATGAACCAGTCGCGCCAGTTAGCGATCAGCCATTCAGCGCTCAGGCCGCCATCAGCATGGATGCTTTCCCGCGGAAATATCTGAAGGATGAGGCCCGCCTTGTAGCCCGACGCCACGACCAGACCGAGACCGCATGTATCGTCGCGGGGGTCGAACACCAGGAGGTCGACCGGCCCTGTGCCCGGGCCCGTGTCGTAATTGTCGGACAGGCGCAGGATGTCACCGCGATCGAGCTGCGGCTCTTCCAGTTCGGTCAGCAGCGGCATCAGGCCTGGCAGGCTTCGAAAGTGCGTTTCAGGCGTTCCGCGTCGAGGTCGCGGCCGATGAGCACGAGGCGGCTTTCATGCGTTTCGTCATCCTTCCAGGCGCGCTGGTGGTCGCCTTCCAGGATCATGTGAACGCCCTGCACTACATAACGGTCGGGGTCGTCCTTTAGCGCAATGATGCCCTTAAGGCGTAGAATGTTCGGACCGTCGATCTGGGTCGTCTTTTCTATCCAGGGAAAGAACTTTCGAGGGTCCATCTCGCCGGCGCGCAGCGAGAGCGACTGCACCGAGACGTCGTGGATATCGGACGCATGGTGGTGGTGATGATGATCGTGGTCGCAATCCGGCCCGCATTCGTGATCATGGTCGTGGTGATGACCGTCATCGGCGTCCAGAAAATGCGGGTCGTTTTCCAGCGCGCGGCTGAGGTCGAACGCGCCACGGTCCAGCACCTCGGCGAGCGCCACGCCGGAGCGCTGCGTCTTATGAATGCGGGCTGACGGGTTGATGGCGCGTACCGTGGCTTCCACCTGCGCCAATTCTTCCTCGCTCACCAGGTCGGTCTTGTTGAGCACCACAACATCGGCGAAGGCGATCTGGTCCTCGGCCTCTTTTGAGTCCTTCAGCCGGAGCGGCAGGTGCTTGGCGTCGACCAGCGCGACCACGGCATCGAGCCGGGTCTTGGAACGCACGTCGTCATCCATGAAGAAGGTCTGCGCCACAGGCGCCGGATCGGCTAGGCCGGTGGTCTCGACAAGGATCGCGTCGAAACGGCCGGGGCGGCGCATCAGCCCCTCGACCGTGCGGATCAAATCGCCGCGGACCGTGCAGCAGACGCAGCCATTGTTCATCTCGTAGATTTCCTCGTCGGATTCCACGATTAGGTCGTTGTCGATGCCGATCTCGCCGAACTCGTTGACGATGACTGCGTAGCGCTTGCCATGGTCTTCGGAGAGGATGCGGTTCAGGAGCGTCGTCTTGCCTGAACCGAGATAGCCGGTCAGGACGGTGACGGGCAGCGGCGCGGGCGACTGGGGATTTGCTGCTTCAGGCATGGCTTGGCCTTCCTGCGGGTCTCAAAGATTTCCTGGCCGTCATATAGTTCGCGAGCGGGGCGATTGCATCAGCCAATTGGGGAGAGAATTCTCGCCAGCCGCCTATCGCAACTGTGAGACATCGAAGCGGGCGACATCGGCGAGAAGCTCGCGGAAGCCCCTGACCGCGTGCGCCAGAATGCGCTCGCCGGCTTCGGCAGTCGCGGCGGCCGCGTTGCCCGTAACACCGTCGGGGGAAAGATCGCTCATCTTCCAGCCGAAGGCGTGCGGTCCATAGGCCCGCAGGTGCTGGAATGCCTGTGCGAAGCCTTCCTGTGCGTTCGGAAAGTCACCCGCCTTGGACATTTCTACGAGGTCAGGGCGCAGCGCCAGCATGACAGATGTCTCGATGAAGCCGCCATGGATGTCGAGCGCTTTCACCTCGTCCGGCACCAGGTCTTTCGGGTAGCCGAAGCGGGTCCAGCTCGTTGCCACGGCCAGCATGTTGAAGCGGACACGCAGCTCCGTCGCGACGATGGTCATCAGCGGCGAGTTGCCGCCGTGAGCGTTAAGGATGACGAGTTTGGAGATGCCTCCCCGTTGCGCTGCTTCGCCGGCTGCGATCCAGCGGTCGATGGCGTCGTCGTAGTTCAGGCTTTGCGTCGCAGCGTGGTCCGCATGTTCGATCGAATAGCCAGTCTTCTCGACCGGAATGAGCGCCACACTGGGCGCCAAGTCCAAATCGGCGAGGGCCCGGATGGCGATGGCTTCCGCAATGATCCAGTCGGTTTCGGCAGGAAGATGCGGGCCATGCTGTTCTGTCGCGCCAAGTGGAAGCACGGCGATCTTCTGCGATGCAATCTGTTTGTCGGCAATCATTGTCATAGAAATGAAAGATCGCTCTGGCATGAGGGCAGACATGTTGCCGGCAAAGAGCCGGCATGCGAAACGAAGCGGAACCGAATACTGGCCGTCACTATCATCGCTCCGGCTGTGGCCGCAAACAACAACGACACGACTTAGGAAGGGATGACACCATGGCCAAGGCGGCAAAGGGCGCAACGATTGCCAGACTGCAATCCGCAGCGCGGCTTTCGCGGACGATGCTTGCTTCCAAGCTCCTTCAGCAGGGTCTTTATGCGGGGCAGGACCAGATCATGCTGGCGCTGAACGATGATGACGGTCAGACGCCCGGCAAGCTTGCCGCAAAGCTGGGCGTCCGTCCGCCGACGATCACCAAGACGATCAACCGGCTTCAGGCGCAAGGATTTCTGGTGCGGCGCGCGAGCGAGACCGATTCACGTCAGGCGCATATTTTCCTTACCGAGAGCGGACGCGAGACGATCCGTTCCATCGAAAAGTCGATCCGCAAGACCGAGAAGCAGGCCGTAAAGGGGCTCGACAAAAAAGAGCAGAAACAGCTCGGCAAGTTCCTCAACCGGATCGAGAGCAATCTTTCGAACACCGATCTCGAGCCGGACGATTCCGACTACGATTGACGAATAGTGGCGCCTGCGATTGCGGCGCAGGCCCAAAACGTAGAATAGAAGACCGTACTGCCAAGAACGGTCACTGATGAATCCCGAATCAAACTCCGCAGAAGCGTCGGCCTCGTTGTCGGCGATTGGCCTGATCGTTATCGCGACAGTCATATTCGCCGCGTTCGATGCCAGCGCAAAATATGTCGCGGTTGCCGGCGTCGCCCCGCTATTCATGGCGTGGGTGCGCTACGCGGTGCACGTAGTGGCTGTGGTGCTGTTCTTTCGCGCATGGTCGAACCCGGCGGTTTTCAAGCCGAAAAGCCTGTTCATGCAACTGGTGCGCGCCTTTTGTCTGTTCGGCGCAACGGTGTTCACATTCTTCGCGGTGCGGACCCTGCAGCTAGCGGAGATGATCTCGATCTTTTTCGCCGCACCGGTTTTCATCACGGCGCTTGCGGGCCCGCTACTGGGCGAGTGGGCGGGATGGCGGCGCTGGCTGGCTGTCGCGGTCGGTTTCGCTGGCGTCGTGATCGTGGTGCGCCCGAGCGTCGACAGCGTTTCGGTCGGACACCTATACGCGCTTGCCTGCACGTTCAGCTACTCCTTCTACGCAATTCTGACGCGTCGGCTGAGTGCCTCGGAAAGCCCGCAAAGCATGATCTTCTTTTCGGGTCTGGCACCTGTGGTTTTGCTACTCCCGATCGTGCCTTACCACGCGGCATTGCCAGAAGATCCGATCGTGACAACTGTGCTTCTCATGCTGGGGATCTTTGGCGCACTCGGCCACCTCTTGCTCATCCTCGCCAACAGGCGCGCACAGGCCACGGTGCTGGCGCCGTTTTCCTATTTGCAGATGGTGTGGGCGATAATTGTCGGCTGGCTGGTGTTTGCCGAATTGCCTGACAGGTGGGTGGTTATCGGCGCTGCGGTCATCGTGGCCAGCGGCATCTACATCGCCCAGCGCGAGCGCAAGCTTCATCTGAATGCGCAGACGGTTCCCAACGCCGAGGACGGACAGCTGGCGAAAAAACTTTGACACGGCCAATTGCGATGCCATAAGGCGATTAAACACTTTAAACGGTGTGCGGGAGGCCGTGCCGCTGGCACAGAAGATCAAGCTTTCAACGATTGCCGAGGGGCTTGGCGTATCAACAGCGACTGTGTCGTTGGCGCTTAGGGACAGTCCGCTGGTGGCGGACGCAACCCGCGACCGCATCAAGGCGCATGCGCGCGAGATCGGCTACATCTACAATCGTCGCGCAGCCAGTCTCAGGACGTCGCGCTCGGGCATTGTCGGCGTGGTCGTGCACGACATCATGAACCCGTTCTACGCGGAAATCTTGCGCTCGATCGAGACCGAGCTCGACCGTTCGCGCCAGACCTTTCTGCTTTCCAATCATTACGACCAGGTGGAAAAGCAGCGCACCTTCATGGATACGCTGCTACAGCTTGGCGCCGACGGGGTGATCATGTCGCCCGCTATTGGTACCCCGCCGGAAGATATCATGATGGCGGAAGAAAATGGCATGCCGGCGGTTCTGATCGCGCGTTCCGTGGAAGGTGCCGCCGTGCCCGCTTTCCGCGGCGACGACGCATACGGTATCGGCCTTGCGACGAATCATCTGATTTCGCTCGGACACACGCGCATTGCCATGATCGGCGGTACGGACCAGACCTCGACCGGGCGCGACCGCTATCAGGGCTATGTCGCGGCGATGGAGAAGGCCGGCCTCGATGTTCTGACTTCGATGCGTATTCCCGGTCCACGCACCAAACAGGGCGGATTTGAAGCCGCGGTTGCGTTTCTGGCACTGGAGGAAAAGCCGACCGGCGCGGTATGCTGGAACGACCTCGTCGCGATCGGCCTGATGAACGGCATCGCACGCGCAGGGCTGGTGCCGGGGCGTGATATCTCTGTCACCGGCTATGACGATCTGGAGGAGGCCGCTATCGCGACGCCCGCGCTCACGACCGTCTGGAACGGGCAGCGCGAAGTGGGCAGGCTTGCCGCGCGCGTGCTGCTCGACCGACTGAACGGGGCCGAACTCGAACCAAGCCAGCAGCTGATCAAGCCCGAATTGCATATCAGGCAATCTACCGGAAAACCCGCCGAGAGAAACTGACCGGAGCCTCATGACCACCGATATCACCGAGATTGCCGTCCTGCTTGCCGGGAAATCGCATCCGCATGTCAACGAACGCGTGAAGCGGGAGTTTCGCGCCATCGAACTGGGCGAGGGCGGTCTTGCCGCGCTTGACGAAGCAACGCGCCGCTCAATCCGCGGCGCGGCTGTCATGACCAAAGTGGATGCGGCCTTTGTCGATGCTTTGCCAACACTCGAGATCGTCGCGAGCTTCGGTGTCGGTTACGATCTGGTCGATGCAAAATACTGCGCGTCGCGCAATATCATGGTCACCAACACGCCCGACGTCCTGAGCGAGGAAGTGGCGGACACCGCGCTCGGCCTGCTCATCAATACGGTTCGCGAATTGCCGAAGGCGGAAGCCTGGCTGCGTGCCGGCCGTTGGAAGGCTGATGGCGCCTACCCGCTGACGCCTGCGACCTTGCGCGGCCGACGCGCCGGCATCTTCGGGCTCGGACGGATCGGGCTTGCGATTGCACGGCGGCTCGAGGCGCTTGGCCTAACTGTCAGCTACCACAACCGCCGGCCAGTCGAGGGGGTTGGTTACGAGTATCATGCGTGCCTGAAGGAGATGGCCGCCGCCGTCGACACCCTCATTTCGGTGGTTCCGGGCGGCGCGGCCACCGAGAAGATTGTGAACGCCGAGATATTCGAAGCGCTTGGCCCGGACGGCATCTTCATCAACATCGGACGCGGCAGCACAGTGGACGAGACCGCGCTCATCGCAGCGCTATCGAACGGCACGATCCGCGCCGCCGGTCTCGATGTATTTGCCAACGAGCCAAACGTTCCGGAGGCACTGCTAGCGCTCCCCAATGCCTGTCTTCTGCCGCATGTGGGTTCCAGTACGCGACATACGCGCACCGCGATGGCCGATCTCGTCGTCGACAATCTGGCGTCCTGGTTCAGCGGTGGAAAAGCCGTCACGCCTGTGCCGGAAACCGCCGCATTGAACGGCGAAAAAGCGCCTTAAGTCAGCGGGTTAACGTGACCTTAACTGACCTGGGGGAAGGTGTTCCGGAGTTTCATTCCTCCGGGGGCACATCATGGGTCTGGTCAAATCGGGAGCTGCGATCATGATCGCCGCAGCGGCTGCGGCGGCCTATGTGATGCCGCGCGCCGAAAGCTCCAATGTTGACGCGCCTCAAAGCAAAGCGCCGGCGGAATGGTTCGAGCTTTACCACGCTGGTGCATCGACCGGCTGCACACTGCACAAAGGAGCGCCGGCTGGTACCGGTCGGGTCACGCTCAAGCTCGATGGCTGTGCCGACGATCTGGCGGAATACGCTGACGCCCGCTACTGGAGCGAACGCGACGATGGCGCAGTTGCGCTGGTCGCTGCCGACGGCGCGGTTTTGCTGCAATTCGCTGCAGGCGATGGCACAGCATATGAGGCCTTCGGCGACGGTGTGCCGCTGTTCTCGCTGGCCGAAAAGAACGACTGACCGCCTACTCCGCGGCTGCGGAAAATACGCCGCGCGCAGCGCGGTGCTGGCGCACCGCATCGCCAAACGCTTCGAAAATCCGCGCCGAGTTGGTGTCTGAATGCACCCAATATTCAGGGTGCCATTGTACGCCGACGGCGAATGCCGGCGCATCCTTCACCGAGACGGCCTCGACCGTGCCGTCCGGTGCAATCGCCTCGACAATCAGCTTTTCGCCCAGCCGGTCGGCTGCCTGACGGTGGACTGAATTCACCATGATTTCGCCAGGGCCATAGACATCGGCAAGGCAAGAACCCTCGGCGATGCGCACCGTGTGCTTGAGCGCGAAACGTTCGTCGCGATCATCCGATTCTGCGCCGCGATGGTCCATGCGGCCATCGATTTCCTGGACTTCTGCCGCAAGCGTGCCGCCCAGGGCGACGTTCAGTTCCTGAATGCCGCGGCAGATCGCCAGAAGCGGGACGCCGGCATCAATCGACTTGCGGATAAGCGGCAGTGAGGTTGCGTCCCGGTCGGGATCGTAGGGGCCATTTGCCTCGGTCGCCTCACCGCCATAGAGGGTCGGGTGTACGTTGGAGCGCGAGCCGGTGACCAGCACGCCATCGACGCTTTCCAGCAGAGAATCGAGGTCGAGCGCGTCGCCCATCGCCGGTACGATGACCGGCAAAAGGCCAGCTGCCGCCACAACCGCCTCGAGATATTGCTCGGGCGCAGCATGCCAATTGTAGTTGTCGAAGAAGCGTTTGTCGGCCGTAACGGCCACCAGCGGCTGTTTCATTCTGCTTAGTCCCGGCTCAATTGCGGTGAAAATCATAGCCGATGCCGGCGTATCCGACACCTACTTTAGTAGCAAGCACCTGGTCAGTTAGCAAAAAAGCGAGTCATTGGGCATGTGGCCCAAGTGCCCGAAATATATGCAGTTTACCATGCCTGTAGGCGAAAATACCATATCGTGCGCGTGCAGCCCCGCAGGCGCTGGACTTGGCCATTGCACCGTGTATTGTCACAGCCTGACCGTGATGCGGCGAATGCTGCGGGCGGTCACGGGATTCCAGAGTACCAATGGGAGAGAAATCTATGGATCGTCGTTCATTTATCAAGAAGGCGGGTCTTGCCGGCGCCGGGGCGGCCGCGGCCACCACGCTGGCCACGCCCGCCATCTCGCAGAACACGCAGGACATGGTCATCGTTTCGACCTGGCCGCGCGACTTTCCGGGCCTCGGCCTGCCGGCGCAGCGCCTTGCCGCGCGCATCGCAGAGCTGACTGACGGTCGGTTCAACGTTCAGTATTTCGCCGCCGGCGAGCGCGTAGGCGCGTTCGACTCATTCGACGAAGTGGCCTCCGGCAACGCGCAGGCCTATATCGGCGCCGACTATTACTGGATCGGCAAGCATGCCGGTTGGGCCGCCTTCACGGCTATTCCCTTCGGCCTGACCTACACCGAGATCGACGCCTGGACGAAATATGGCGGCGGTCAGGAGCTGTGGGACGAGCTGGCCGGTGAGTTCGGCCTCAAGAACTTCGCCTGCGGCAACACGGGCGTGCAGATGGGTGGTTGGTTCAACAAGGAGATCAACTCCGCCGACGACCTCAAGGGCCTCAAGATGCGTATTCCGGGCCAGGGCGGCCAGGTGCTGACCAAACTCGGCGCATCGACGGTTTCGCTGCCGGGCGGCCAGATCTACGAAAATCTCGTATCTGGCGCTATCGACGCGACCGAGTGGGTCGGCCCGTACAACGACTACTTCCTCAAGTTCTACGAAGCTGCCAAGTTCTACTACTGGCCTGGCATGCACGAGCCGGGCGCGCAGATCGCCTTCGGCATGAACAAGAGCTGGTGGGAAGGGCTTTCCGCAACGGATCAGGCGATCATTCAGGCCGCCTGTAACGAGGAAAACGCCCGCACGATGGCTGAAACCAACAACTTCAACGGTGAATACCTGCAGCGGCTCATCAACGAGCACGGCGTCGAACTCAAGGAGTTCAACGACGATGTTTACGCCGCATTCGGTAGCGCTGCCGGTGAAGTCCTCGAAGAAGCCAAGGCGCACAGCGATCTGGCTGCCCGCATCATGACCTCGGTCGAAGAGGCTCGCGCCTCGATCGGTGCGTGGACCAGCATTTCCGACATGGCCTACGTCCAGCGCCGTAACAAGGCTCTCGGCATCTAACATCCTGAGCCATTTCACTGGCTTTGGTGGGGACGGGGCTCAAGCTCCGTCCCCACTGCAAATGAGGTATGAGGGATGACCGTTGAAGGGAGCGCGGCCGTCTCGCGGCCGTCAGGGACCGGCAGCATCGCGCTTATTTTCGGTTGGGTGAATCTCGCCGTTCTGGTCGCGTTTCTGATCAATAATTTTCTTATCAACGCATTCGATTGGCCGGGGACCGCGCTGTTTTCGTCAGCGGAGGGCGGGTTGGCCTGGGTGCAGCTCGCGCTTTATGTCGCCGCGCTTGTCTGTGGTGCGGTGTTTGCGTTTTCGCGACGCGACGTGGTGTTGCGCGAAGAAGCGGAGCGCGTTTCAAACATCAACACCTTCTTCATACGCTGGGCGTTCTGGATGGTGCTCATCGTCGGCGTTGTCGACGTTACGATCACCTTCCTGCGGGTCGAAGGATTTCTCGAGCAACTGTTCGGGGCAGATATCAATCGCGATCTCGGACTGCCGCACTATCGCGGTGTCTATATCCACGTTCCGCTGATGATCATCAGCATATTCTTTGCGATGTTCACGCGTACGCTGGGCTTTGTGTGGCTGGCGCTGCTGATCGTGATCGCGGAACTCCTGATCGTGTTCTCGCGCTTCCTGTTTTCATACGAACAGCCGTTCATGGCCGATCTGGTGCGGTTCTGGTACGGCGCGCTGTTCCTGTTCGCCAGCGCCTATACACTGCTGGAGGAGGGGCATGTGCGCGTCGACGTGTTCTACGCTTCGTTTTCCTCCCGCACCAAGGGCGCGGTCAACGCTGTCGGCGCTGTCACCATGGGCATCCTGTTTTGTTGGACCATCCTGATCGTGGGCATGGGCAGCAAGGCGGCTATCATCAACTCACCCGTCTTCAATTTCGAAGTCACGCAGTCGGCTGCTTTCGGCATGTTCGTAAAGTATCTGATGGCTGGCTTCCTGGGCATCTTCGCCATTTCGATGATGATCCAGTTCGTGTCCGGCCTGTTCGCAGCGCTGGCTGACTGGCGGGACGACCCGGGTGGGGTCGAGCACACGGGAGCGCACGCCAGCTAGGCGCGCATAGGGTTCGGGCGACACATGGAACTTCTATTTCTTCTTGTTCTTCTCGTCCTGATGGCCGGTGCGCTGGCCTCCGGATATCCTGTCGCTTTCGCCCTTCCGGGTTCGGCGATCCTCTCGGTGCTGATTGCCGCGATCTGCGGCTATCTGTTTGCCGGCAATGTCGATGCCTATTTCGCGCAAGGCGGGCCCGGCCAATGGCTGAGTGCCGGCGTGACAAACCTTCGAGGGGTCTACTGGGAACCTGAGCGAGATACGCTCATAGCCATTCCGCTTTTCGTGTTCATGGGCATTATGCTGCAGCGTTCGCGCATCGCAGAAGACCTGCTGATCGCGATGGCGCAGCTCTTCGGCCCAATCCCCGGCGGCCTCGGTATTTCCGTGGTGTTCGTTGGTGCGCTACTTGCAGCAACAACCGGCATTGTGGGCGCGACCGTTGTCGCTATGGGCCTGATTTCGCTGCCGGCAATGCTGCGAAACAACTATTCGCAGTCGCTCGCGACGGGCACTATCGCCGCCTCCGGTACGCTCGGGCAGATCATTCCGCCCTCCATCGTGCTCATCATTCTTGCCGACCAGCTGGCGAGTGCCGCCGACCAGGCCGGCACGGCCCGCACTGCGCTCTACAAAGCGGCCACCGGCGAACTGACCATGCCGAGCACCTTCAACGTCACCCCAACGAGCGCGGGAGAGATGTTCCTCGGCGCTTTCATTCCGGGTCTGGTGCTGGTCGGCCTCTACATGGTGTTCATTCTGGTGCGGGCGCTGATCAACCCGAAGGTGGCGCCGGCCGTGCCTTACGAAGGTAAATATGACGCCGGGTTCGCCGGTCGGGTGCTGCTTGCACTGGTGCCGCCGCTGGCACTCATCTTCATCGTGCTGGGCTCGATCATCGGGGGCATCGCGACCGTCAACCAGGCAGGCGCGATCGGCGCCGCGGGCGCACTCATCATGGCAGGCTACAAGCTACATGACGGAAAGGGTCTGCGCCCCTATTACCCGGCGCTCATCGCCATTGCGTCGCTGGTGTTCATGGCGCTCATCCGCACACAGTTCGACGTGAATGTGAAGGCGATCGAGACCGACCGCGACATGCTGGGCGTGGTGCTAATGGCGGTGGCGCTGGCGCTGCTGGTCGTGGCTCTCGTCTGGAGCAGCCTGCGCGCCATCCGCATCGATAACACCATGTATGGCGTGATGGTCGAGACGGCGAAAACCACGTCGCTGGTCTTCATCATCCTTCTGGGCGCTGCGATGCTGACGGCGGCCTTCCGCTCATTCGGCGGTGAGGAACTGGTGCGCGAATTCCTGACCGGCCTGCCGGGTGGGTTCTGGTTCCAGTTCTTCGTCGTGATGGCGGTGATATTCGTGCTCGGCTTCTTCCTCGATTTCATCGAGATCGCTGTTGTGGTGGTGCCCATTGTCGCTCCGATCCTCCTGGCCGATCCGGGCGCCAATGTGACCGCTGTCTGGCTCGGCGTGATGATCGGTCTGAACATCCAGACGTCATTCCTCACGCCGCCCTTCGGCTTCGCGCTGTTCTACCTGCGTGGTGTCGCGCCGGCTGTCGTGAAGACCATCCAGATTTATCGCGGTGTCATCGCGTTCATCCTGCTGCAGCTCGTCGCTCTTGCCATCGTGGCTTATGCGCCGCCGCTGGTGAACTATCTTCCGAGCCGCGTTGCGCTGCTTTCGGAGACTTCGCCGCCGCCGCGTAATCCTTCGCTGCAATATTGCGTCGATCGTTATGTCTTCGAGACGCTGGACACCGATGGCGACCGCATACGTGGCCTGCTGGTGAGTGCAGAAGGGTTGGACCTGAGCGTTCTCCCCGAGCGCTTCCGGAACCGCCTCGCGGACAGTTTCGATGAGGCGGACAGCGTGTTCGGGCTGGTCGGCGACGTGCGGACGGCCGAGCAGGCTGTTATCGACGCGACGCCGGCTTACCGTCCGCTGCACAATACCGTGCGCGATATCGAGCGCGATATTCGGCGCCATGAGGCCGAGATCACCGAACTGCGGACCCGCATTTCGCGGCTGCGGGGCGACGATCCGGATATCGTCGAGCGGCGTGACCGGCTTTCCACCCATCTGGAAGAGCTGGAAGCGGAGAAGGCGCAGCTTGAGGCGCAGATTCCCGAGGAATGGGATGGCGTTCATGACGAGTTTGCCAAGCTGACGCGCGCGGAGACGCAGGCCGGAAACGCTTATCGTCGGGCGGCCGACAATGCGTATCGCCCGGTGTCGGATGTTGTGGCGCTTCTGCGCGGTGTCGAGCCGCTGGAAGCGCTACGCGCCAGCATCGCGGAGCTGCAGCCTGAAATCGAAGGCGGCGACCCTGCAGACCTCGCGGACCGGCTGGCGGAGCTGCAGTCACAGTCCGACGCGATTGAGGGCGCGAGCGATGTGCGCTCGGGTCTGGGCGATGCCCGCCGCGCTCTGGAGGAAGAGACCCCTGATCGTGCGACCGCGTCCGAGGGCGTAGCGGAGGCACTTGCCGCCGCAGATGAGGAACTCGCCTGGCGCGAGCCAGCCGCTGCCGATCTGCTGCCGGTTCTCGGTCCTTACGAAGAGGCTATCCGCACCAATATCGGCCTGCGTCAGCTGCCGCGGTTCCCGCGTGAACAGGCGCTTTACGTGGCGAGCTGTAACGCTTCGCACCGGGATATCTCGCTGAACTTCTAGTAGAAGTTCCTCTCGCTCGCGGGCTGGCTCGCCGCTTCGGCGGGCCCTTCGCGGGAGCGCCTAACGGTCGGCGGCCGGCGGTCGCCACCTTGGCAACTAGCAGGGCGATGCGGCAGCTGGTTCACGGTTCCGGAATGGATCCCGGATCAAGTCCGGGATGACGACCAAGTGTTGGTGACGGCGCGGACTACTGAGGTCAACTTAGCCATACCAGCGGCGCTCAACGCTCAAGATCGGTTGCGGGACTATCCCACTTCGTCATCCCGGACTTGATCCGGGATCCATTCCGGTACCTCAAAACCGAACCTGCGCAGCCGAATGCACACTCACTCCTTCCGCGGCGTAATTCCTATCGCGGCGGTGGCTGAACCGGGCATGGAGGAAAAATGTTGCCAGAAGTCAATTGGGAGACGGAACCATGGGGCGGGTGTCTGCTTGATGGATCGTCGGTACACCCCAACAAAAAAGGGCGCCTTGTGAGCGCCCTTTCGTTTGGTCTCTCAGTTCGCTGCTATTCGCGGTTGCCCAGGAACTGCAGCAGGAACATGAAGAGGTTGATGAAGTCGAGGTAGAGACGTAGCGCGCCCATGATCGCCTTGCGGCCGGCAACAACAGCGCCGTCGCCCTCGTAATACATCTCCTTGATCTGCTGCGTATCGTAGGCGGTGAGGCCTGCGAAGATCAGCACGCCGATACCCGAGATCGCAAACTGCAGCGCGGGCGAAGCGAGGAAGATGTTCACCACCATGGCGATGATCAGGCCGATCAGACCCATGAACAGGAACGAGCCCATTCCGGTCAGGTCGCGCTTGGTCGTGTAACCCCACAGCGACAATGCGCCAAAAGAAGCCGCGGTGATGAAGAAGGTCTGCACGATCGAGCCGGTCGTGAAGACCAGGAAGATCGAGGACAGCGATATGCCGACGAGCGCGGCATAGACCCAGAAGGTCGTCTGAGCCGCCGACACGCTCATTTTGTGAACGCGGAACGACAGGAAGAAGACCAGCGCCAGCGGCGCCAGCATTACCACCCAACGCAGCGGCGAACCGTAAATCACGGCGCCGAACTGGGTAAGCATCTTGCCATTTCCGAGAGTGGCGACGGCCGAAGCCGGGTCACCCGTCGTTGCGAGCGACACGGTGCCGAGCGCGGCCACGCCGGTGATTGCGAGACCCAGCGCCATCAGGTTGTAGACCCTGAGCATATATGAGCGCAGGCCCTCGTCTATTGAGGCGTCCGCGCGGCTTCCTACAGATGCCGTGCGTGCCTGATAATTGCGAAGGTCAGCCATGTGATTCCTCTAGTAGCTCCGTCCCGTCGGGGGTCGGGGCGCGTTTTAGACATACGCCCAGGCGCCGCTGGCGGGACTCCAGCATGCCTGAGGAGAATATGTGTGTTCTTTGTGTCGAGGACAAGTCCTCCTGGACGCTGAAAACGCCCGATTTCGCAGCTTTGTTGCGGCTTTTCACAGTCCGTGAGGCTGCGGCAAGCTCTTGTTAACCTTGAACAATGGCGAAGCTACAGGTTTCTGAGCACCGGGGCCGCCTTGTGGCCAAGCACCCGCCAGGTGCCGGCGAGGCCGAAACCGACCGTCAGCACCAGCGCAATCACGATTGTCGAGATCGCAACTTCCGGCAGGAATGTCGATGTCAGCGACATAACCTGGGTGATGACATACCAGGCTGCAACGCCACCGGCGAACAGCGCGAAGACTGCGGTTGCGAAGCCGATGATCAGATATTCGAGCGAAAAGGCCGATATCAGCATGCGCCGCGTCGCGCCCAGCGTTTTCAGCACAACGGCGTCGTGAATGCGGGCGCGGTTGCCGGCAGCGAGCGCGCCGGACAACACAAGCACGGACGCAATCAGCGCGACAGCGGCCGCGGCTCGAATTGCCGTTGCCAGTTGTGCCACCAGCCCGTTGACGATATCGAGTGCGTCTTTCACACGCACGCTGGTGACAGCCGGAAAAGCGCGGGTGACCGCGTTGAGTAACTGCGCGTCCTCATCGGCCCCCGCCGCTTCGTCGCTCAATGTGGCAAGCCAGGAGTGCGGTGCGCCGGCAAAGGTGTTGGGCGAAAAGACCATCACGAAATTGATGCCCATCGATTCCCACTCCACCTGCCGCAGGTTGGAAATACGAGCGGTGATGTTGCGGCCGAGCACGTTGACTGTGACGGTGTCGCCGATGGCCAGCCCGATCTCGCCGGCCTCTTCAGCAGCGAAGGAGACAAGCGGTTCTCCCGCATAGTCCGCCGGCCACCACTCGCCTTCGGTCAGTGTAGCGTTTGCGGGAATCGTTTCGGAATAGGTGATGCCGCGGTCGCCGCGCAGCACCCATGCGCCTTCGGGCGGCATTTCCATCTTGCGCACGTCGACATCGTTGAGCGCCATAATGCGCCCGCGCAACATCGGCACTTTGTTGAGCGTGCCATTGGGCGATTGTTCTGTGACAAGCTCACTGAATGCATCGATCTCGGTGCTTGGAATGTCGACGAAGAAGAAGTTTGGCGCCTGCTGGGCCAGGTTGCCGGAAATCTGGTTGCGGAGATTTCCATCGATGAGCGCAAGGGTGACCAGCAAGGTGAGGCCGAGGCCGAGCGACAGCACGACCGACGGGGTCAGCGCGCCGGGACGATGGATGTTGCCAATGGCAAGCCTGAGCGCAGTGGAGCGTACCCTTGGGCTGCGGCGCGCCAGATCCTGGAGCGCGACCGCGACGGCGCGCAGAACCAGAAACGCAAACGCCATGCCGCCGATGAAGATCACTGCAATGGTTCGGTCGTTCGACCACCAGATCGCGAATGCGGACAGTAGTGCGGCGATCGTGACCGAGGCTGCGACATAGATCGTGCGTGGGCGCCCACGTGCGTCGATGCCCTTTTCGCGGAACAGCGCTGTCGCCGGCACATCGCGTGCGCGGCCAAGCGGCATCAGCGCGAAGACGAGTGTGACCATGAAGCCGAAAAGCACGCCGACGGAAAGTGCCGCGGGATAGAAGCCGGCCTCCGCCGGCAGCGGCAGCAAGCCGGACAGGAAAGCGGCCGCGAGGAACGGCATTGCGGCCCCGATAGCTACGCCGGCGGCAATGCCGATCAGTGCGATCATCATGATCTGCACGAGGTAGACGGTGAAAACGAAACCTCCCGAGCCGCCAAGGCTCTTGAAAGTCGCGATCACACCGCGTTTGCTGTCGAGATAGGCGCGTACGGCGTTGGCAACACCAACGCCGCCAACCACCAGCGCGGTGAGGCCGACCAATGTCAGAAACTGCGAAAAGCGGGCGACATTGCTTGCGAGCGACGGTGCTGCATTGGTGCGTGCGCGGATGCTCCAGCCTGCCTCCGGCAGCTGCTCGGCGGCCTCGGCGCGGATCGTTTCGATATCGGCGTCAGTCGCGCCTTCGGGCAGCCTGATCTTGTAACCGAATTCGACAAGACTTCCCGGTTGCAGCAGGCCTGAGCCGCGCAAGCCATCCAGAGAAACCATCAGGCGCGGGGCGAGGCCGAAGCCGTCTGATATGGCGTCCGGCTCAGTGACGACACGGGCGCGCAGTTCGAATTCGTGGCCGCCCAATACGATGCGGTCGCCGATGGCAAGGCCGAGTCGCTGGAAGAGGAGGTCGGCGCCAGCCGCGCCGTATGCGCCATCGCGCAGCGCGAAAAGGTCTTCCATCGGCAGTGCCGGTTCGGTTTCGAAACCGCCATAGAGCGGGTAGGCATTATCGACTGCTTTCAGCTCCACCAGCGTCTGGTCGGAGGCGTCGGTAAGGCGCACCATCGAACGCATATTGGCGTTCATGGCGACGGCGCCCTGGCTTTCCAGAAACGCCTGCTCCTCGGCCGTCGTTTCTCGGTGGATGAGCTCGAAACGCATATCTCCCCCGAGCAGCACCTGGCCCTGTCCGACGACTGCGCCGGTAATAGCCTGCGCTACGGAGTTTACGCCGCCGATGGCGCCGACACCGAGCGCGATGCACGTTACGAAGATCAGGAAGCCCGAGAGGCCGCTGCGCATTTCACGCAAAGAGAAACGGATGGCGAGGGCGAGTGTTCGAGAAAAGGTCACGCTCTTTTCCCTCCCCGCGCGGGGGAGGATGGCGCGGAGGGCCGGGCGAGGTAGATGGCGGAGAACTGCATCAAGCGACCCCCTCCGCTTCGCCGAGGTTCGGTACTTCCTGCAAGGGGGCGGATACCTCGATCCGCCCGGAGCGCATGGCGACCTGACGGCTGCAGCGGTCGGCAAGCGTCGGGTCATGCGTGACCAGCACCAGCGTCATGTTGCGTTCCTGCGCCTTCGAAAACAGCAGGTCGGCGATCTGGCGGCCGGTCGACTGGTCGAGATTGCCAGTCGGTTCGTCGGCGATCAGGATTTTCGGCGAGGGCGCCAGCGCGCGAGCAATGGCGACGCGCTGCTGTTCACCGCCGGAGAGCTCAGAGGGGTAATGCGTGACGCGATCGGCCAGTCCGACCGCAGCCAGTTCGCGCTCGGCAGCGGCGAAGGCATCGGCCTCGCCCGCCAGTTCCAGCGGAACGGCGACATTTTCCAGCGCGGTCATGTTGGGAATGAGGTGGAAAGACTGGAAGACAATGCCGACATTGCGGCCGCGAAAGGCCGCCACCTCGTCTTCGCTTCGGTCATTGAGCAGATTGCCGGCGATGCGCACCGTGCCAGAGTCGACGCGCTCCAGACCGGCAAGCACCATCAGCAGTGTCGACTTGCCCGAACCCGACGGTCCGACGATGCCGATCGTTTCGCCGTATTCGGCGGTGAGACTGATGCCCTTGAGCACATGGACGGAGGTAGCGCCCTGACCAAGCGTGAGAGACACCTGATCGAGCTGAATGACGGGTTCAGTCACGGAATAAACGTCCTATATGCAATTCGCGGGTTCGCAACATATGGGTTCAATTCGAACATGTTCAAACGACTAGCCGTCCTGTTTTTCGCAGCAATGCTGCCGATTGTCGGCCTTTCGGCCGCATTTTCCGCCGAACCGGCCAAAATCGTCGCGTTTGGCGACAGTCTGACCGCCGGATATGGCCTTTCGCCGGGTGAGTCTTTCCCAGAGAAGCTTGAACAGTCCTTGCAGCAGAAAGGTCACGATGTCGTGATCGCCAATGCGGGCGTGTCGGGAGATACATCAAGTGGCGGACTTCAGCGCCTCGACTGGTCGGTGCCAGACGACACGGATCTCGTGATTCTCGAGCTCGGCGCCAACGACATGCTGCGCGGCATCGCACCGTCGATCACCCGATCCAATCTGGATGAGATGATTGCCAAGCTGCGGGAGCGTGAGATCGAGGTGCTGCTGGTGGGCATGCTGGCAGCGCCGAACCTCGGACCGGATTATGCCGAGGCGTTCAACCCGATCTACCCGGAGCTCGCGAGCGAATATGAGCTAGCGCTTTATCCGTTCTTTCTCGATGGTGTTGCAGCGCAGCCTCAGCTTCTGCTTGGCGACGGCATGCATCCAAACGCCGAGGGCGTGGACCGGATGGTTGAAGGGATACTGCCGCTCGTGGAGGCTGAACTCGCAAAATGACTGTGGGCGGGTTCGGATGCAGGACCCCCAGCCGCAGAAAAATCCTTGCCCGTGCAGCCATTCGATGATTCGCTCCCCTTAAGCAGTCGATTCGAGGAGGTATCCCAATGCCGCGTCTGTTCACCGCCCTCGAAATTCCGCGTGATGCCGCGATGTCGCTTTCGCTCCTGAGGGGCGGTCTGCCGGGCGCGCGCTGGATCGACGTTGAAAACTATCATCTGACTTTGCGCTTCATCGGTGATGTGGAAGGCCATATCGCCGACGAGGTGGCCAATGCGCTGGACAGGGTGCGCCGGCCAGACTTCACGCTGACCCTGAGCGGGGTCGGAGCCTTTGGCGGCAAGAAACCCCATTCGATCTGGGCCGGCACGTCCGCTTCGCCCGATATGCATGCGCTGCAGGGCGAAATCGAACGCATCTGCCAGCGGCTTGGGCTACCTGCCGACCCGCGCAAATTCAGCCCGCATGTCACGCTGGCCAGATTGCGCAATACGAGCCCGATCGATGTCGCCAACTATCTTTCGGCGCGGGGCAATTTCGCCACCATGCCGTTCCGCGTCGGCAGGTTTGTTCTGATGTCTTCGCGCGCCTCGGTGGGCGGCGGTCCCTACGTGATCGAAGAAGCCTGGCCGCTGCTTGGCGTGGAAGCGCCGCGTGCACCCAACTTGAGTGCCAGCGCGTCCGATGCTTCCTGGAGCATGCGGTAGACGATCTCGAAGCCATCATCGCCGCCGTAATACGGGTCGGGCACGTCAAGCCGGCCGATACCTGCATAATCCAGAAAGAGGTGCACCCTATGCGCAGCGCCAGCAGGCGCGCGACCGTGCAATGTCGCGACATTCGAGCGATCCATGCCCAGGAGCAAGTCGAAGCTTTCGAAATCTGTCGAACTGACCGCGCGGGCACGCTGATCGGAAATGTCGATGCCATGGCGGGCCGCTGTGGCGACGGAGCGCGGGTCGGGTGAGTTGCCGACATGCCAGGCGCCGGTGCCGGCGGAGTCGATTGCGAACAGATCTGTGGCGCCCGCCTTTTCGACGGCTGAACGGAAAATGCCTTCCGCCAGAGGCGAACGGCAGATATTTCCAAGGCAGACGAAAAGTATGCGGCTGGGCTGAGCGGGCATGTGGCCTGAAATATCTTTCCGGGCGCACGACAGCAACAGGAGACGACGCATGGCGCGGACGAAGATGGGCGAGGCTGAAATCGAAGTTGCGATGGCCGGCCTGCCCGAGTGGAACCTTGCCGGCGATCATCGATCGATCAGCCGACGTTTCAATTTCTCCAACTTCAACCGGGCATTCGGCTTCATGACGCAAGTGGCGATGGAAGCCGAGAAGCTCGACCATCATCCGGAATGGTTCAATGTCTACAAAACCGTCGATGTGAAGCTGAATACACATGACGTGGACGGGCTCAGTGAGCTCGATTTTCAGCTGGCACGCATTATGGACAGGCTCGCGAGCGGATAGGAACGGGCTGAATTTCTTGCAACTCGACCCGCGAATTGCCATTTCAGATATATGACCGAGCAGTTCGACGACGCGAAGATCGGCGAAATCCTGGCTCCCGTCAGCGCTGAGGAAAGGCGCCGGCGGGAAGAGCGCGTGCGGTCGAAATTCTGGCGCACGGCCAAGCGCGCAGCGCGGCAGATACCTTTCATGGATGAGGTCGTGGCCGCCTATTATTGCTCGCTCGACGCCGAAACGCCGACCCGAGCACGTGGCATTCTTCTAGCGTCACTGGCCTATTTCGTGCTGCCGACCGACTTCATTCCCGACTTTCTGGTGGCGTTCGGTTTCACCGATGACCTCGCCGTTCTGACAGCGGCAATCACGGCGATCCGCCCGCATATCAAGGATCATCACCGCGACGCTGCCAAAAGGGCGCTCGAGGCCTGACCGCCTACTGCACCACAAAGAAGTTCTCGATCTCTGCCGCTGCCTTCTGGAGATGCGGCAGCGCATGCGCCTTGAGTTCGTCCGGCGTGTAGCGCCCGGCCTGTGCCGGCACATTGATTGCCGCGACCGCATTGCCCGCCCGGTCGCACACAGGCACCGCGATCGAGATGAGACCGGTTTCCAGTTCCTCATCGACGATCGCATATCCCTGACTGCTGATCTGGCGAATGGCAGTTTCCATCGCGCCTAGTTCGGTTTTCGTCTTCGGTGTGTTTTGCACAATTTTGCTTTGCGCCAACACGCTGGTGCGCTGGGCCTCGTCCATGCCTGCCAGAAGGACCCTTCCCATGGACGTGCACCAGGCCGGCAGCCGCGTGCCGACATGGAGCGCCACGCTCATAATGCGCTGGCCGGGCACGCGCGCGACATAAACAACCTCTGTGCCGGCAATGATGGCGGCCGAACAGCTTTCGCCCGTAGCTTCGGCTACTTCGTGCAGGAACGGCAGCGCATAGTCCCAGAGCGAAGCCTCGCTCAGCCATGTGCGCGCAAGCGAAAGCAGCCGCGCCGTAAGCAGGAAGCGGCGACCTTCCTGTCGGGCATGGTCTGTTGCGACAAGTGTGAGTAGAAGGCGCCTCGCCCCGGCGCGGGTGAGGCCCGCTTTCTCCGCTGTCTCGGTCAGAGTCAGCCCCGCTGGATGCGCGGCGAGGATTTCCAGAACGGCAATTCCACGCTCGAGCGAACCGACGATATCGCGCCCGCCGGGCGCAGTTGACTTCTCCGAAGCAGACATCTAGATAATATCACATACAAAACAATTGTTCGCAATACGAACTTTCTAGCTTGGTGTCGCAAATGCGGTCGCTGGGCAGCGCATGCGGTTGAGGGTGAAACGTGGACAAGATCTATCCGGGCGTCGCGGATGCGATTGCCGACATTGAAGACGGCATGACAGTTATGATCGGCGGATTCGGCGGTTCAGGTGCGCCGATCGAGTTGATCCATGCGCTGGTCGAGCGCTACAAGGCTACGGGGGCGCCCGGCGGGCTCACCGTGGTCAACAACAATGCCGGTAATGGCGGCATCGGCATCGCCGCGATGATCGACGCCGGCATGGTCGCCAAGATGGTCTGCTCGTTTCCGCGTTCGTCGGACCCGCGTGCATTTACCGACAGATATCTTGCCGGCGAAATCGGGCTCGAACTTGTGCCGCAGGGCACGCTGGCTGAGCGTATTCGTGCCGGCGGTGCTGGCATCCCGGCTTTCTACACACCCGCGACCTTCGGCACCCAACTCGCCGAGGGAAAGCCCGTCGCTGAATTTGACGGCAAGTCCTACGTTCAGGAGCGATGGCTGAAGGCCGATGTTGCGCTGATCAAGGCCGAACGCGCCGACCGCAAGGGCAATCTAACCTACCGAAAGGCGGCGCGGAACTTCTCACCACTGATGGCGGCGGCGGCGCAGGTGACAATCGTGCAGGCACGCAAGGTGGCGGCAGTGGGCGACATCGACCCGGAGCACATCGTCACGCCCGGTATTTTCGTGAACAGGGTGGTCGAGGTGGCCGACGCCCAGCAGGAAGAAGCGCTGCTGCGCGCGGAGGCAAGCTGATGGCAACGAAGCTGACCAATGCCCAGATAGCCTGGCGCGCCGCGCAAGACCTGCCCGATGGCTCCTATGTCAATCTAGGGATCGGCTTTCCCGAGATGATCGCCAAGTTCAAGCCCAAGGGCCGCGAGGTGATCTACCACACCGAAAACGGGGTGCTCGACTTCGGCGAGGCGCCGCCGGCCGGTGAAGAAGACTGGGACCTCATCAACGCTGGCAAGAAGGCGATCACGCTCAATGCGGGTGCTTCCTTTTTCCATCATGCGGACAGCTTTGCCATGGTGCGCGGCAGCCATCTGGATGTCGCGGTGCTGGGCGCCTATCAGGTTGCTGAAAACGGCGATCTCGCAAACTGGAGTACGGGGCCAGGCTCCGTGCCTGCCGTCGGCGGGGCAATGGATTTGGTGCATGGCGCAAAACAGATCTGGGTCGTCACCGACCACGTGACCAAAAAAGGCGAGCCGAAGCTTCTCAAGAAATGCGCGTTGCCGCTCACAGGCGTCGGCTGCGTTACGACGGTCTATACGAGCCTGGCCGTATTCGACATTGTCGACAAACGCTTCGTCCTGCGGGACAAGCTGCCCTCGGTGAGCCTCGAAGAGTTGCAGGCCGTCACCGAAGCCCAAATCGTCGTCAACGGTACGCCGGGCGACCTCAACGTACCGGAGCTCTGAAATGGCCGAAGCATTTATCTGCGACTACATCCGCACGCCTATCGGCCGGTTTGGTGGCGCGTTGTCGTCGGTGCGCGCGGACGATCTCGCCGCGATCCCTCTGGCGGCGCTCATGGAGCGCAATGCCGGCGTCGACTGGGCGGCGGTGGATGACCTGATCTTCGGTTGCGCCAACCAGGCTGGGGAGGACAACCGCAACGTTGCGCGCATGGCGTTGCTTCTGGCGGGACTGCCGCAGGACATTCCGGCCGCAACCATCAACCGGCTTTGTGGGTCGGGCATGGATGCGTTGACGATTGCTGCACGGGCGATCAAGGCAGGCGAGGCCGAGCTTGTCGTTGCCGGTGGCGTGGAATCGATGAGCCGCGCGCCTTTCGTCATGCCGAAAGCGGACACAGCATTTTCGCGCAACGCCGAAATCTACGACACGACGATCGGCTGGCGCTTCATCAACCCGCTGATGAAGAAACAGTATGGCGTCGACTCCATGCCGGAGACCGGCGAGAACGTCGCCGAAGACTTCAAGGTCAGCCGCGCCGACCAGGATGCGTTTGCCGTGCGCAGTCAGGCCAAGGCCGTGGCGGCGCAGGAGAACGGCAGGCTGGCGAAGGAAATCACGCCGGTCTCCATCCCCCAGCGCAAGGGCGACCCGGTGGTCGTCGACAAGGATGAGCATCCGCGCGCCGGCACCACAATGGAGGCATTGGCCAAGCTCGGCACGCCATTCAAGAAGGAAGGCGGCACGGTCACGGCGGGCAACGCCTCCGGCGTCAATGACGGTGCGGCGGCATTGATCGTCGCCTCCGAAGCGGTCGCGAAAAAATACGGTCTGACGCCGATTGCTCGCCTGCTGGGTGGTGCGACCGCAGGTGTTGCGCCGCGCATCATGGGCATTGGCCCGGCGCCGGCAACGCAGAAGCTATGTGCCCGGCTTGGGCTCAAGCCGACGGATTTTGACGTGGTTGAACTCAACGAAGCTTTTGCCTCGCAGGGCATCGCGGTCCTGCGCGAACTCGGCATTGCGGAGGACGCCGAGCACGTAAATCCCAATGGCGGCGCGATTGCGCTTGGTCACCCTCTCGGCATGTCGGGCGCGCGTATTGCGGGAACCGCTGCAATGGAGCTCAAGGAGCGTGGCGCAAGCAAAGCCCTCGCCACTATGTGCATCGGTGTCGGGCAGGGAATCGCGCTGGCGATGGAGCGGGTCTGACTAGGCTGTCCAGTCTTCGACCGTCAGTCCGGGCACATGCGCGAAGGCGCGATCGTTCGAAACAAGTGTCGCGCCGACTTCTAGTGCGTGGGCGGCGATAAGCATATCGAGTGGCGAAAGCACTTTGCCCAGCTGCTGCATGCCCGCTCTGAGGCGGCCATATGTCTCCGCAGTTGCTCGGGTCCATTCCAGCACTGTCAATTCCGCCAGCAGCGGCAAAACCGTATCCCGCAGGCGATGATTATCGGGCCGCAGGGCAACGCCGTATAGAAGTTCGCCCTCAACGAGCACGGATGTGACGACACGGTCGAGCGTCGCGGCGACGAAGCGCTCATCGGCTTTCTTCGAACGGTCGAGTGCAATTACACTCAAAATGTTGGTGTCCAGCAGGAATAGCCCGTTCATTCGAACGGGTCGCGGTCATGCGGGCGCATGTCGCGCCATGGGAATCCTTCTGGAATATCCTCAGGCCGGAGCTTCGCGCGAGCTTCAAAAAACTTCTTGAGGCTTCCCGTCCGCTCCAGGCGCGGCGCAATGACTACCTCACCCGGATTTGGCCCGGGACGGAACTCTACTTCAGTGCCCTCAAACCGGTATTCCGCGGGAATGCGAACCGCTTGGCTGCGACCGTTCTTGAACAACTTCCCAATCTTTACGGGCTTTTCGCGGTCTCTTTTGGGGTGAATATTCATGACCACCTACCGCCGTTTGGTATATACCATTGATATATACCAACACTCCGGCGCGTGCAATGGCCGCCCTACCGCCCTTCGCGGTACCACATCGCTCCGAGCGCTAAGAGAAGCAGCCCCAAGCCGAAGAAGCCGGTGAACAGGGGCACGCGGCTCACCGACTTCAGGATACTGTCGCCTGTCGTTCTCAGCCCCATCCAGTCGCGGCCGGACGTGGTACCGTTGCCGCGCACGGGCACGATGCCCGGCAGGTCGATGCCGCCTGTGAGGCCGGTTCCGATATGCCGCACCGAGCCGCCACCCGCCTCCGCCACTGGCGCCAGCCGGTCAGTCGTGGCAACCACGTCGGCGAACTCCGGCGCGTTCACCGGGCCAACATGGGCGAGTGCGAAGAGGTCATCATTGCCGACCTGATAAAGGCCGATCTCATCGACCTCCATCGCACCGGTGAAGAGGCCCGGGCGCTCTTCCGTCAGCGCGATGCTTGAGGTTTCGCCTGATGGCGAAATCACCTGTGCGTCGCCGGCTTCGTCGGCCATCGTCTGCCGTCGCACCTCAAGCACCATGCCGCGGCCGCTGGCCGTCAGACGCTCTTCCTCGAGCTCTGGCTCCTTCATCAGCCAGTGGGCGACGCGGCGGTAGAGCGCAACATGCGGTCCGCCACCCTCGAAGCCGCGGGCCCACAGCCAGCCGTGATCCGACAGGAGCATACCGACCCGGCCTTCGCCGCGCCGGTCGAGAATGAGCAGCGGTGCTTCGCCCGTTCCTTTCATCACCACCTGGCCCTGCGGTTCCGAAATTCCGATCAGCCGGAACCAGCGGCTCCAGTTCGGCGGTTCGATGGCCGAGCCTTCCAGCCCGCGCGTAACAGGGTGGCGAGCGCCGGTGTCGGTAAGGCGCGGAAAATAGGCTTCCTCCACCACTTCGCCCGTTGGTAGGGCGGGCAGAGCCGGCATCAGCGGCGTGCGCGCAATCGATTGTTCGCCCGCATATTCGGGGCCGGCGGCCACCAGAAGCGCACCGCCGTTTTCAACATATTCGGCGATGTAGTCGTAATAGAGGATCGGCAGCACATCGCGGTGCTGGTAGCGGTCGAAGATGATCAGATCGAAGTCGTTGATCTTTTCGACAAACAGTTCGCGCGTCGGGAAAGCGATCAGCGACAGCTCGTTGATTGGAGTGCCGTCTTGCTTTTCCGGCGGGCGCAAAATGGTGAAATGCACCAGATCGACCGAGGCATCCGACTTCAGGAGGTTGCGCCAGGTGCGCTCGCCCGCATGCGGCTCGCCCGAAACCAGCAGCACACGCAGGTTTTCGCGAATGCCGTCGACGACGGCGATTGCCCGGTTGTTGGTGTCGGTCAGTTCCTCGCTGCCGCGTTCAATCGAAAGCTCGACAATGTTGCGGCCGGCATGAGTGATCGCCGTGGTCAGCGCCATTTCCTGGCCAATGGTGGCGGTGCGGATGCCGCGCTGCTCACCGTTCACGCTCACACGCACATCGATTTCGCCGGCTTCGCCTTCCGCGCCGATGACACGGTAAGTCATCTCCATCTCGCGCCCAACAATGCCGAAGCGAGGCGCGCGTTCGAAGCGTATACGGCGGTCGCTCTCGTCTTCATCTCCGGTGATCAGCGCGTGCAGCGGCCCGCCAAACGTGGTCGCGTTTTCAGGGATGTCGTGTACCTGGCCGTCGGTGATCATGACCGCACCGCCTATGCGCGAGGGCGGGACGTCCCGCATGGCGCTTTCCAGCGCACCAAACAGGCGCGTTTCGGTGCGCTCATCGGCGGCGCTTGCGCGGCCGGTTTCAACGGTTCGCACCTCGAACTGTCGGAAGCGGCCAAGGCGGGCCTGAAGCTCCGCAAGCGCGGCATCGGTGGTCGCTTCGCGGTCGCCAATGTCCTGGCTCTGGCTGCGGTCGACGATGAGAGTGACGACGCTTTTCAGAAGCTCGCGCTCTTCAGCGAGCAGAGCCGGATTTGCTACCGCCACCGCGAGTGCGATGACGCCGACAAGCCTTAGCAGCGCCCCGCGTTGCCTCAGGAATAGTCCGAGGATTGCAATCGCGATGACCGGCACGGCGATGATCGTCAGCCACAGCCACGGGATCAGCGGATCGAAGGACACGGACCAGTTCATTGCCCGAGCCTCTCAAGCAGGATCGGCACGTGTACCTGGTCGGATTTGTAATTGCCGGTCAGCATGTACATCATGATGTTCACACCGCCGCGCAGCGCCCAAAGCCGCTGCAGCGGATCGGAGGGCACGGTTGGCAACAGCGGCTGGCCGTTATTGTCGATTGCCCACGCGCCGGCGAGATCGTTGGCTGTGATCATGATCGGCGAAACACCGTCTCCGGTGCGTACGGGGCGGTTTTCGGTGTTCTCGGCATCGAGCGAGGACTCCACCCATAGCGGCCCGCCGGAGTAGCGGCCGGGGAACTCCTGCATGATGAAAAACGCCTTGGTGAGCACATGGTCCGGCGGAACCGGCTCAAGCGGCGGGATGTTGAGCGAGGACAGGATGTTGCGCAGCCGCTGGTTGGCTGGGCTCGCGCCATCGCTGCCGAAGCCGGTGGAGTACTGGTCGCGCGTGTCGAACAACACTGTGCCGCCCTGCTGCATATAGGCGTCGATGCGAGCAACGGCGTCCGGGCTTGGCATCTGCGCGGCGGGGTCGATTGGCCAGTAAATCAGCGGATAGAAGGCGAGCTCGTCCGCCTCTAGATCGACGCCTGCAGGCGCACCGGGCTCCAATGCCGTCTTTTCGGTCAGAAAACGCGAAAGGCCGGTCAGGCCAGCGCGGCTCACTGCGTCGACCGAACCGTCGCCGGTTATGACATAGGCGATGCGGGTTTCGGTAATGGCGGCTATCGCTTCGGCATCGCCTGGGCGCGTGTCGTCAGCCGACACGGGTGAGGGCGCCAGTGCCCACAGTCCCGTTGCGAGCGCGGCGACGGCGACTGTCGCGCCTGCGCGCGCCGTCTGCCGGCGCAAGCGCGCAGCGGAAAACACGCCGCTCATCCAGAATACGGCCAGCATGTCGAGGATCATGAACAGCAGGGCTGCCGCCAGCAGGAAGCCGCGAAGGTCTTGCGATTCATCGAAGGCGTATGCTGCGTTGGACACCGGCACGGCGGTCTGCGGACGATCGATCGGAAGGAATGCAGCCTCTCTGGAAAGCAGATTGTGGGCAAACACGCCTTCCTCGCCGCCATAGAGACCGGGCGGATTTTCGATGGTGACGGGCAGTTCGCCGGACGCGATTTCGAGCGGACGCGCTTCGGGCGAGGGCGGCACCAGCTGTCCATCCGCGGAGATCATGCGATAGAGCGGCAGAGCTTCGCGCGTACCTTCGGGCCCGGCCTCGACGCTGCCCTGATTGCGCGAAAGCTGCACCAGCCGGCGCAGCATCTCCACGAATGTGCCGGAGATCGGCAGGTTCGACCATGTCGCCTGCGGCGTGACATGGAACAGCACCAGCGTGCCGTCGCCGCGGCTTGCGCCCGTTACCAGCGGTGTGCCGTCGGCAAGGGTAGCCCAGGAGCGTTCGACAATGTCGGGTGTCGGCTCGGCCAGAACCTGTCTGTTGACGGTCACCTCGTTCGGCGGGGTGAGGTCGGCAAAGGGGCCGTTTTCGGGAAACTCGGTCAGCGGCTGGGGTTCGGTCCATGACAGGGAGCCGCCCAGTTGCCGTTCGCCCAGACGCAGGCGCACGGGCAGCATATCGTCATCGTTCTCGGCAGCGGCGAGACGCGAGCCGGCGAAACGCACAAGCGTGCCGCCGCCCTCCATCCACTCTATGAGCTCAGTCCGCGCCTCGTCCGGCAACGTGCCGACATCGGCCATGACAATCATCGCCGGTTTGCGCTCAAGAAGTGCGGGGATCGCTTCTGTCAGGTCAGCGCTTTCGGCTTCGACCAGGTCGGCAAATGGCGAGAGAGCACGGTCGATGTAGAAAAGCGGCGACAGCAGAGGCTGTGCCTGATCGCCCTCGGCCTGTGAGATCAGGCCAACCCGGCGGCGCTTGGAGCTTTCATCAAGTACGCGCACGGCAGCGGCCTGTTCCTGACCGTCGATCGCGATTGAAGCGAAGTCGTTGCGCAGTTCGAAAGGAACATCGAATTCGGCAGTCGCCTGCGCATCGGCAGGGCCGAAGCTCAGCGTGGCATCCGCGATGCGCCTGCCGCGATCGTCGAAGGCGCCGACTGTGGCAGCTGCGGGCGTCGGGTCTCCCGGCACACGAATTGCCGTGACTTCAAAGGCGCTGGCGTTGTTTTCGGCCATCCGCAGGCCGAGCATCGGCAGGCTGTCGGGCTCGACCCAGACCACGCCGGCAATGTCGCCGCCAAGCAAACGTTCGAAGGCCTGTCGGTCCTGCGGCTCTGCCAGGCCGTCGGTCAGAATGGCAACCGATGCGCCCGGAACGGTTTCGAGTGCGTCTGCGACTCGGGCATAAACCGCCGGCCTGTTCGGTGGCACGGGCTGCGGCTTGATCGCGTTCAACCTGTCCCGCGCGGCATTAGCATCGAACGGACCGATCTCTGCGTTCAGTGGCTCGGCGGTGAATGCAAGAATGGCCGGCACGCCGGCGTCCGAGGCATCGTCGATGAAGCGCGAGGCGGTCGCGACACGACGATCCCAGTCCGTGGCACTGGACCAGCCATTGTCCATGACGATTGCGACGGCGCTGCCGCCGGTGGAGACGTCTTCGCGCGGGTTGTAGACCGGCTCGGCAAGCGCGAGGATAACCAGAGCGGCCATAAGGAGCCGGAGCAGCGTGAGCCACCACGGGCTTTGGTGCGGCGTTTCCTCTCGGCGCACCACACGCGCCAGAATGCGCAGTGGCGGGAAAAGCTCCAGTTGCGGGCGCGGCGGGGTGAGGCGCAGCAGCCACCAGATGACAGGCAAGAGCAGCAGGCCGAAGAGCACCGCCGGTGCGCCGAAGCTGAGCGGAAGCCAGCTCATGAGTGCACCCCGTGACCGAGGCCCGGATCGACAGTCATGGCCATATGTACCTTGACCAGCGCCTCAGAAGCCAGCCGGTCGGTATGGTTGACCGTGTAACTCCAGCCGAGGCGCTTGCACCATGCGTCGAGCTCCTTGCGGCGCGCGGCATAGAGGTTGCGGTAGTCGTCGCCGAGCGTCTCGGCGCGGCCTGCCGTCAAACGTTCGCCGGTTTCGGGATCGTGGAATTCGGTGCGGCCGGAATAGGGGAATGTTTCCTCGGCCGGGTCGGCGACCTCGACGAGATGGGCGCGCACGCCGCGTTGGGCAAGCGGGTCGAGCCAGGCCTGCGTTTCTTCGACCGGGTCAAGGAAGTCGCTGACGATGACAATGTCGGAGAAACGGCGGATATGCGCCAGCTCGGGGCGGGCAGTCGGCGTCTGAATGTGCGACAGGCGCGCCGCCAGCCGTTCGGCACCGTTGCGTGCCGCGAAGGGGTCGGTAACGCCCGGCCAGGCGATGCGCTCCCCGGAGCGTGAAAGGATCTCGGCCAGCGCCAGAATGAGCACCAGCGCACGCGATTCCTTGGAAACGGTCGCGCCTGCGGACTGGTAGAGCATGGAAGGCGACGGATCAGCCCACAACCAAACTGTGTGCGCTGCCTCCCATTCGCGGTCGCGGATATAGATGTGGTCGTCGCGGGCCGAGCGCCGCCAATCGATGCGCGAGCGCGACTCACCTTCTACATAAGGCCGGAACTGCCAGAAATTTTCGCCGATGCCACGGCGGCGGCGTCCATGCCAGCCGGCGATGACGGTGTTGACCACACGCCGTGCCTCGACCAGCAGATCTGGAACCAGCGAAGCGCGAAGCCGGCCGCGCGCGAGCGCGTCGGTTGTGGTGACCGGGGCTGCGGCTCCGCCGACCGGCGCCATCCGGTGCCCCGCCTCAGCCCTGCGCCTTGACCAGACGCGCGATCACGTCACGAACGCTCATACCCTCGGCGCGGGCCGCGAATGTCAAAGCCATGCGATGCTGGAGAACCGGTTCGGCCAGCGCGTGGACATCGTCCACCGAAGGCGCCAGCCGGCCGTCGTAAAGCGCGCGGGCGCGTGCGCACAGCGTCAGCGCCTGGCTGGCGCGCGGGCCGGGGCCCCAGGCAACATGGCGGTCGGTCTCTTCATTCCCTTGTCCCGGACGCGCCGAGCGCACGAGAGACAGGATCGCCTCCACCACGGTTTCGGGCACAGGCATACGACGAACCAGCTGCTGGATTTCACGCAGCCGCGCGGCGCTCAACACGTTCTCGGCCGAGGCATCTTCGACGCCGGTCGTCTCGATCAGAATGCGGCGCTCTGCCTCGATCTCCGGGTAGGAAATATCGACCTGCATCAGGAAGCGGTCGAGCTGCGCCTCAGGCAGCGGGTAGGTGCCTTCCTGCTCCAGCGGGTTTTGAGTAGCGAGCACGTGGAAAGGCGCGGGGAGATCGTGCCGTCGGCCGGCAACCGTGACGTGATATTCCTGCATGGACTGCAGCAACGCCGACTGCGTGCGCGGGCTGGCGCGGTTGATCTCGTCGGCCATCAAAAGCTGCGCGAAAACCGGTCCGGAAATGAAACGGAAGCCACGCTTGCCGGATTTGTCTTCCTCCAGAACCTCGGAACCCAGAATGTCGGACGGCATGAGGTCGGGCGTGAACTGGATGCGGCTGGTGTCGAGCCCGAGTACGGTGCCCAGTGTGTCCACCAGCTTGGTTTTGGCGAGGCCTGGAACGCCCACCAAGAGCGCATGACCGCCGGCCAGAAGTGCAACCAGCGTGCGTTCGACAACGGCGTGCTGACCGAAAATAACATCGCCAACTGCGCCTTTGACGCGTGCGATATCGGCGAGGGCCTTTTCAGCCTCCGCGATCATTTCCTTCTCGGTCGGAGCCTTGTCCTTGGCGATGACGCTCATGCCCCTCCAATCCTTTCAACGGAAGCCCTCGGGCCACCGGCCCGGCGGCCATGTCGCCTCACGTTTTTGCGCGACTCACCTATGTTGCGGTGCGCACAAGTTGAACATAAATCAGCCTTGGGTACTGACAAGCGCGAAGACGGTGACTATTTCGTGACGATGGCCGACCAAGCCGAACCGAAAAAGGGCCTTGCTGCGGCAGGCGATACCGCCGGCCTGCAAGCGCTGATCGCGCGTGCGGCGCGGGCCGGCAAAGGCTTGCCGCCGGTCGAACGCTGGAACCCTGAATTCTGTGGCGATCTCGATATGGAGATCAAAGCCGACGGCACATGGTTCTACATGGGTTCGCCGATTGGGCGGGCCGCGCTCGTGCAGCTGTTCTCCACCGTTCTGCGCAAGGACGAGGATGGCAAGACCTATCTCGTCACCCCTGTGGAAAAGGTCGGCATCCGTGTCGAGGATGCGCCTTTCGTGGCGGTAGAGATGGATGTTTCCGGCCAAGGCGCGAATCAAGCCTTAACCTTTCGGACCAATGTAGGTGACGTTGTCGAGGCCGGGCCAGACCACCGGCTGCGCTTTGTCGATGAGGATGGGACCGGCGGGCTCAAACCCTATCTGCACGTGCGCGGCCGGCTGGAAGCTCTGGTGGCGCGGCCGGTGATGTACCAGATCGTCGATATCGGCGAAGAGGCCGAAATCGACGGAGAGGCAATGTTCTGTGTACGCTCCAAGGGAGAGATATTCCCGATCATGCCGATGACCACGCTGAAACGGTTGAGCGCCTGAACGTGGACGCGGCTGTTACAAGATCGTTTTCGGCGGAGGATTTCCGGCGCCGTGCAAGAGGTGCGGCGAGCGCCCCCGCCGCGAAGGACGACGACGATTTCGGCGATCACCGGCTGAACCCGGATATGCGCGACCAGATCGTGCGGCCAGGCCTACGCGACGCCGCGGTTCTGATCCCCGTCGTCGATCATGATGAGGGCGCGACCGTCATTCTCACCCAGCGTACACAGACCATGCGCAGCCATTCCGGGCAGATCGCATTTCCGGGCGGCAAGATCGATCCGGAAGATGCATCACCGGAGCATGCGGCACTGCGCGAGGCTGACGAAGAAATCGGGCTCACCGATGCTCATGTCGATGTCATCGGCCGGTTGCCGGACTATGTTTCAGGCTCCGGATTCCGCATCGCGCCGGTGCTGTCGGTCGTGCGTCCGGGCTTCGATCTCACCATCAATCCGCATGAGGTGGATGCCGCGTTCGAGGTGCCACTTGCATTCCTCATGGACCCGGCCAACCACCGGCAGCAAAGCCGGGTGTGGAACAAGCGCGAGCGGTTTTTCTACGAAATGCCGTTCGGTGAACGGTATATCTGGGGCGTGACCGCCGGCATCATCCGCCAGCTCTATGAAAGGCTCTATGCGTGAGCGAAGCCTCGATCGCCAAGGCCAGCTGGCTGAAAAACGCCGGTTTGCAGACGCTTTTGTCCGTGCTCTCCGCCGACGGCGAAGAAGCCCGAATTGCAGGTGGGGCGGTGCGCAATGCGCTACTGGGCGAGACGGTGACGGATATCGACATCGCCACCACGAATTTGCCTGAAGCGGTGATCTCGCGCGCGCAGAATGCGGGCTTCAAGACTGTGCCCACGGGGATGGAGCACGGCACGATCACCGTGATCGCCGATGGTACGCCCTATGAGGTGACCACGCTGCGCGCTGACATCGAGACCGACGGGCGGCACGCCCGAGTCGAGTTCGGCCGCGACTGGAAGCGCGATGCCGAGCGCCGCGACTTCACGATAAATGGCATGTATGCCGAGGCTGACGGGCAAGTGGTAGATCTCGTCGGCGGACTTGCCGATCTTCAAAGCCGCACGCTGCGCTTCATCGGCGAGGCTGAAGAACGCATCAGGGAAGACTATCTGCGCATTCTGCGCTTTTTCCGCTTCTTCGCCTGGTATGGAGCGGGGCGCCCGGATGCTGAGGGCATAAAAGCGTCGGCGCGACTGAAAGACGGGCTCGACGGGCTTTCGGCGGAGCGGGTCTGGTCGGAATTGCGCAGGCTGCTTTCCGCCCCCGATCCCTCGCGCGCGCTGTTGTGGATGCGCCAGACCGGCGTTCTGACGCGCGTTCTGCCAGAGAGCGAGAAATGGGGCATCGACGCAGTGCCGGGCCTGATCGATGCAGAAGGCACCGAAGACTGGAAACCCGACCCATTACTGCGGCTTGCCGCAATCGTGCCGCCGGACGGCAAGCGCCTGGCCGGTCTGGCCAAGCGGCTCAAGCTTTCGAATGCTGAGGCGGACAAGCTTCAGGCCTGGGCGAATGCCGCAACGCCTGCGGCCGAGTGCAGCGAGGCGGAGCTTGCCCGCATTGCCTATCGCGGCAAGATGGGCGGGATCGACGATCGCATGCGCCTGGCCCTTGCCAGCGCGCAGGCGAAAACGGATGCCGACACGGCCGCGCGCTACCGGCATCTGCTGGACTTTCTTTCATCGTGGGAAAAGCCGGTGATGCAGTTGACGGGCAACGATCTGCTGGCCGCGGGGCTCATGCCCGGCAAAGAGCTTGGCGCAATTCTCAAGTCGCTCGAAAGCGAATGGGTGGAGAGCAATTTCTCGCTAAGCCGCGACGCGCTGTTGAAACGCGCCGCGGAGCTTGTCGCGCAAAACTAGGCAGCGTCGCGCGCAGTGGCGATGCGGGAGCGGATCGCTTCCACCATGGTTTCGCGAATATTCGTTTCGCCATGCGCTTCGCGCATATGCTCAACGGCGCGGCGCATGACTTCCGCCTCTTCCTCGTGGCGGGTGTGCCATTCGCACCCGGGCACCAGCGAGCCGCAATGATAGGTTTTCATTGGTTCCTCCTTGGCTCCATTCGGACGTTCCGACCATAACATGAAATGCGGCGAGAGATTGCTTCTGCCGGCGTTTTCATCGATCCACTTCGAACATCTTCCGGGTTTCGCCAAGCTGGTTCCTGATCCACGATTTGAAGCTGCGGACCTTCGCGTCCTCGCGCCGTGATGCGGCGGTGACCGCCCAATAATGCATGCCGGTCGGCGCGCGGTGACGGAACGGTGCGACCAGCGAGCCTATGCACAGCGGATATTCCGCAAGCGTCTGCCACGAAAGCATGACGCCCTGACCGGCGATTGCGGCGTCCTGCGCAAGAGCGGCATCGGCGTAGGCGTTGCCGAATGTCAGGTCGCTTTCGGAAAGCCCGAATTCGTCGAGCCATAGCTGCCATGGCAGCATGGAGTTGAAATCGGTGACGATTGGAACGCTGGCGAGGTCGGATGGCTCATGCAGTTTTTCGGCGAGCGCCGGCACACAAACCGGAAATATCTCCTGCTCCAGCAGGGGTTCGGCTTTCACACCCGGCCAGCCGCCGGGGCCGACCCGAATGGCAATATCGATATCGGAGGTGGCCGGGTCGATGAGTTGTACCGTCGCGTCGAGCCGCACCTGTATGCCTGGATGGGCCGACATAAAATCGCTCAGGCGCGGCACGAGCCATTTTGACGCCAGCACCGGCGCGACTGAGATGGTCAGCACATCGTCGGCATGTTGCGCAGCCGAGGCGACCGCCTGATCGAGTGCTGTGAAGCCGGTCGTGAGTCTCGCGAGAAACTCATGGCCAAAGCGCGTTGGCACAAGACCGCGGGTGCTGCGTTCAAAGACCTGCCGGCCAAGCTGTTCCTCGGCTCGGATAATCTGTTGGCTCACCGCTCCCACCGTCACGCCAAGTTCGGAGGCCGCTGCCTTCAGGGAGCCCAGCCGACCGCAGCTTTCCAGCGCGCGCAAGCCATTAAGATGTAGCCTGTTCAACTCTCTCATATAGATTATCTATACCAGCGTCGTGCAATTCTCCATTGAGAATCGACGCGTTTCGCCAGAAATTCATGACATCGCTTGGAAAGGAGCGTTGTCATGTTACAGATTATCTGGAATGCGCTGCGGTCGGGCAGTTTCCACAGCCAGGACGGTCAGTTGGAGCGGTGGCGCTGCGACCCGCTCGCGCACCCGGTGCTCGATCATATGACACAGGCCGAGCTTGGCGATCTTCCGCTGGGCTCAGCGAGATATGATTGCGAAGCCGATCAGCCGCCTCACGGCCACTTCACTTCCGGCGGCAGGCTCGAGAGAATCGAGTTGACGTTGCCGCCCGTCTTGAGCCCGAAAATCGTGCCACGGTCGTAAAGCAGGTTGAACTCGACATAGCGGCCGCGCCGCACAAGCTGCTCCTCGCGGTCGGCTTCGGTCCAGTTTTCGTTGAAATTTGCGCGCACCAGATGCGGATAGACCACCGCGAAAGTGCGCCCGACATCCTGCACGAAACGGAAGTCGGCATCCCAGCCGCCGGCTTCATCCTCACTTTTCAACCAGTCGAAAAAGATGCCGCCAATGCCGCGCGCTTCATTGCGGTGCGGCAGGTAGAAATATTCGTCGCACCATGTTTTGTAGCGCTCATAATCAGCGACGCTTGGGTGCTTGTCGCAGACGAAACGCATCGCCTTGTGAAAAGTCTGGCTGTCGGCATGTTCCTGCGTGCGCCGGCGTTCGAGCACCGGCGTCAGGTCGGCGCCGCCGCCGAACCATTGCGACGTCGTCACCACCATGCGCGTGTTCATGTGAACCGCGGGCACATGCGGGTTCTGCGGGTGTGCGATCAGCGAGATGCCGGAGGCCCAGAAACGGGGATCATCCTCCGCACCCGGAATCTGTTTGCGGAATTCGGGCGAGAACTCGCCATGGACGGTCGATGTGTGAACGCCGACTTTCTCAAAGACGCGGCCATACATCATCGACATCGTGCCCCCGCCGCCTTCGCCCTTGTCGCGCTGCCACTCCTCGCGTTCGAAGCGGCCGGGCGCACGATGGGCCAGCGGACCCGTGAGCTCATCCTCGAGCGCCTCGAAGGCTGCGCAGATGCGGTCGCGCAATTCCTCGAACCAGCTTTTCGCCGCCTCTTTTTTGGCTTCGATGTCGTCGGGCAGGCCAGGCGGCAGTTCGGGGCGTTCCATGTAGGGCAGTCTCCTTACCCAACGGGAGCCTGCTCAGAGGCAGGCTCTTTCATTCGGGACTCGTCATTTCAGCCGCCGTTCTCTAAAGTTCAGGCTAGGACGGTCAAGGAGTTCTTTGTTGAAAGTGCCCGCACGTCCATCGCTGGACAGCCTGAAAACCCGGCTCGACAAGGGCAGGGAAACAGGCCAGCGCCTGACCCGCGACGGGTTCCTGCGCGAGACTTTCGTGTTGCCGCGTGAGGCAGCGCGGGTGAAGGCGCGAGAGTGGTTCGACCGGTGGCCGAAACAGGCTTACTGGACCGCTATCGAAAGCTGGGCCGAGCGCCCGGATGACGAGATCGAATTTACCATGCGTCGGTTGCCGACCGCGGATTAGACTACGATCGCCCAATCCGTTTTCTTGCTAATCAAGCTGCCGCATTGCTTCGCCCGCAGCCATCGCAGCAGATAACGCTAGGTTCAGGCTGCGGCCGCCGCCCGGCATCGGGATCAGAAGTCGCGCTTCAACTGCAGCATGCACTTCTTCCGGAACACCGGAAGACTCCCGCCCGAACAGAAGTGTGTCACCAGACCTGAACTCGAACTGCGTATATGGCGTTGCGCCTGACGTCGTGAACAGGATCAGCCGGCTGGCGGCTGCCTTGCGCGTTTGCACGAACGCGGCCCAATCGTCATGCCGGGTGAGCGCGGCAATCGCCAGATAGTCCATGCCGGCGCGCTTCAACGCACGGTCAGAAAAGTCGAAGCCGGCCGGGCCGATCACATCGACGCCGACGCCCAGACATGCGCCCAGCCGCAGAATTGCGCCGGTGTTGCCGGCAATGTCGGGCTGGTAAAGCGCAAGGCGGAAGCGGGGAGGGTTCATTTCGGTTGTTTGTCCCCCAGCCAGTAGCGCGGGCCCGAGCCTCGCCTGGCAATCTTGTCGGCCGGGTTGACCAGCTTGCAGTGCTTCATGGAGAGGCAGCCGCAGCCGATGCAGCCTGTCAGTCCCTCCTTCAGCCTTTCAAGTTCGGCAATGCGATCATCGATGCGTCGCGTCCAGCTTTTTGAGAGCTTCTGCCAGTCCGATTTGTTCGGCGTGCGGCCATCGGGCAGCCTGGCAAGCTCGGCGCCGATCTCCTCCAGTGTAAGGCCGACCTTCTGCGCAAAAACGATGAAGGCGATGCGGCGCAGCGTTGAGCGGGCAAAGCGGCGATGGGTCGAGCCATAGCGTTCGGACTGGATGAGCCCGCGTTCCTCGTAAAAGCGCAGGGCGGATGCGGCGATGCCGGAGCGCTTCGCAACAGCGCCGATCGTTAGCGTCGTTTCCATGCCGCGTCTTCGAGCACATTCGACACTTGACTTCAAGTTAAGTTGAACTTTTATTTCTTATGCTCCCTGTTGGAAATGCGATCTCAAGGAGCATGATCATGAAATCTGAATCCCGGTTTGGCCGCTCCATAACCGAGGAAGTGCGCTCATGGTTCGGTGTGACCGTGACCATCAGCCGGCGCGGCGAGACGCTGTTCATGGTCAACCGGCGCGAAATCGGCTGCCTTTACGGCGACAGCGTTGCGCTGTTTCGGTTCGACCCGGCCCTTCGTACGCAGCTTCTTCTTGCGGGGCGGGTCGCCGATCATCCACTTTATCCGCGTGGCAGCGGCCCGGCCGTGCGGCGCATGATTTCGGAAACAGATGCGCGGGATGTGGTTCGGTTGATATGGGTCAATTACGAAAGCGCAATTGCCGGTTTCAATCGACGCGCCGAGCTCGCTGCCATGCCGGTGCTTGCCGAGCGGATGGTTGCCAATTGACAACAGTGGCGGCGTTTGTGGCGCTGGCGGGCTTTTCGGGGTAGTATCGGTCGGCTTGCCGATCTATAAGCCACCCAGCCGAAATCGAGACCAAAGGAGGCAGTGATGGACATCTGGATGCTTGTCGCGACACGCAGCCTCCCACGTGGGTCGCACGCCTGACGGCGGATTCGGTTCTACTGACAATTTTCTGACGCGTCGCCGAACTCCGCCGGAACCCAGTTCCGTCTCGAGAGAGTTCATCCATGCACGCAAGAAATCCCAAGCCCCGCAAGGGTCAAGATCCGTCGCCGCTCCATCCGCTTTCCGCAGATGCGGCAATACCACCGAAGTCCGTGCCGCAATCTCCTGACAAGGGGTTGTCGGCAGCCTTTGCTGCTGCGCTTGGCGCAGGGGCACCGACGGCCGACACTGCGGGCGCCGGACATGAGAGAACCAAGGGCGGTCATGGCCGGCCTGACCAGACCAACAAGGCGGCGAAGCCTGCGACGCGACCGGGTGGATTTTCCGGTCATCGCAGCGGCCACCGCTAAGTCTAACGAGGCATTGAGACCATGTTCCGCTGGTTTGAAACACGACTGAACCCATTCCCGCCCGAGGAACCCGAACAGCCCCCGCGCACTCTGGCGGCATTCGCCTGGCACTATTCGCGCGGCGTCTGGCCGTGGTTTGCCATCGTTGTGTGTCTCACGGCGGGCATCGCGGCGCTGCAGGTGGTGATCTTCAGCTTTATGGGCAACATCGTCGATTGGCTGACGGGCGCCAATCCCGAGACGTTTCTGGAAGACGAGTTCTGGAGCCTCGTTGGGATGGCAGCTGTTGTCTTGCTGCTTTTGCCGGCGCTGGCGATAGCGCATGGCCTGGTCATGCACCAGACGATCTTCGGCAATTATCCGATGCTCATCCGGTGGAAGGCGCACCGCTATCTGCTGCGGCAGAGCTTCGCCTTCTATCAGGACGAGTTTGCCGGGCGCGTCGCCACAAAGGTGATGCAGGGCGCGCTTGGCGTGCGCGAGATGGTGACCAAGGCGCTCGACGTGTTCGTCTATGTCATCGTCTATTTCCTGTCGGCGCTGGTGCTCCTAGCCAGTTTCGACCTGTGGCTGATGGCGCCGTTCCTCGTCTGGCTGAGCGGATATTCCATGTTGCTTCGCCACTATCTGCCGAAGCTGCGCGACATCTCGGGCAAACAGGCGGATGCGCGCTCGCTGATGACCGGCCGGGTGGTCGACAGCTACACCAACATCATGACGGTGAAACTTTTCGCCCATGCCGGGCGCGAAGAGCGGTATGCACGCGAGGCCATGTCGCAGTTCCTCGACACGGTTCATCCGCAAATGCGCTACGTGACCAAGCTCAATTTCGGGCTCGACATGTCGAATGCGCTGCTTCTGTTCACTGTCGGCGGCGTCGGCATCTGGTCGTGGATCAACGGTTCGGTGTCGGTCGGTGCGGTTGCGGTAGCACTTGGCCTTGTCATGCGGCTTGAGGGCATGAGCCACTGGATCATGTGGGAGCTTGCCGGCGTGTTCGAGAATATCGGCATGGCGCAGGATGGCATGAACACGATTGCCCAGCCGCGAGACGTGCGAGACAGCCCCGAGGCCGAAGAGCTCGACGTGAAGCGCGGAGCAATCGCGTTCAAGAATGTCCGCTTCCACTACGGCAAGGAAAAGGGCGTGATCGAGAACCTGACTCTGTCCGTTAAGCCCGGGGAGAAGGTAGGTCTGGTTGGGCGCTCCGGCGCCGGCAAATCGACGCTGATCAACGTGCTTCTGCGCCTCTACGATGTGGAGGGCGGCAGCATTCTGATCGACGGGCAGGACATTGCCGAGGCGACACAGGACAGCCTGCGCGCCAATATCGGCATGGTCACGCAGGACACGTCTCTCCTGCATCGTTCGGTGCGCGACAACATTCTCTATGGCCGCCCGGATGCGACCGAGGAGATGATGATCGAGGCCGCGAAGCGGGCAGAGGCGCATGAGTTCATCCTTGAACTCACCGACCCGAAGGGCCGCAAGGGTTATGACGCTCATGTCGGCGAGCGTGGCGTGAAGCTGTCCGGAGGGCAGCGGCAGCGTATCGCGATCGCGCGTGTCATGCTCAAGGATGCACCGGTGCTTATCCTTGATGAAGCCACGTCTGCGCTCGATTCAGAGGTGGAAGAAGCGATCCAGCAGAACCTCTACCGGTTGATGGAAGGCAAGACGGTGATCGCCATTGCGCACAGACTGTCGACCATTTCGGCGATGGACAGGCTCGTCGTGCTCGATCAGGGTCACATCCTCGAGCAGGGTACGCATGACAAGCTGGTGACGTCCGGCGGCCTCTACGCCGATCTCTGGCGTCGCCAGTCTGGCGGCTTCATCGACGCCGAGGTGGATGCCGAACGGCAGGACGCGGCTGAGTAGCCGGTTCTGCCTGGCCATCATAGGCGGTTGCCTTGGTTAGGCCACCGCTCCAACTAAGACTGCCGCCGCGGCTGGTAGGGCCGCGGCGGCACATTCCTGAAGAAAACGCGGGACCGGATGAAGGAAGCAAACGGCAGGCGTGAGCGAATGTGGGGGTGGGCCGAAGGGCTTATCGACCCGTTTTCGGATACAGATCGCGAGGTTCTGCCCCGCGAAGCGCTGCAATTTATCCTGTTTTTCGCGCGGCAAGCCAAGCTGCCCTTCGTTCTTCTTCTCGTTATCGGCGGTCTCTCGGGCGCGGTCGAGGCCGGACTTTACTGGGCCGTCGGCAAGCTGATCGATATTCTCGATGCTTCATCGCCCGCGACGCTGATTGCGGATTATTGGCCGCACCTCACCGCGTTCCTGGTGCTCGTTCTGGTGGTGCGGGCGGCGGTGATGATCGCGGCCGCTGTGGTGGAACAGCAGATCATCGTGCCGCAGTTCTACCAGATGGTGCGCTGGCAGGCGTTTCGCCGTGTGATCGAGCAGCCCTACGAGTTTTACCAGAACGATTTTGCCGGCCGTATCGCGACCAAGATATTGCAGGGAGGCGAGGCGACGGGCGATTTCATCGTATCGCTGCTGCAGACGATGTGGGGTTTCATCACCTTCGTCGTGCTGGCAGGTACGATTTTGACCACCCTGGACCCTCTGATGGGTGTCGTGATCATCGTGTGGTTAGCCGCGTACGGCCTCGTCGCGCGCACGCTGCTTCCGCCGCTCCGCGCCGCCGGACGCAGGACCGCTGACGAGCGGTCGATACTCAACGGGCGCATGGTGGACGCCTTCACCAACATTATGGCGGTAAAGCTGTTCGACAGCGGCCGGCGCGAGCATGCTTTCGTGCGCGACGGCATGGAGCGGTTTCTGCAGGCTGTGAAGCGGCTGACGCGCGCCATCACCAGCGTGCGCGCGGCTGTCGCCATCATCAATGGCGTGATGATCGCCGCGATTTCGGTTCTGGCGATCAGAAGCTGGATGGCTGGTGGCGCTTCAACCGGCGAGATAGCGGCGGTGATGGGGCTGTGTTTCCGGCTCAACCAGATGTCGGGCTATGTGATGTTCAACATCAACGGGCTGATCCGCAATTTCGCAACGGTTCAGGATGCCACCGGAACGATCTCGGTCGAACCGGCGATCCAGGACGCGCCGGATGCCCAGACGATGCCGCGCGCGACCGGCGATATCACATTCGACAATGTCACCTTCAACTACGGCAAGGATGCGCACACGCAGGCCGATCGCGTTATCGCCAATCTCGATCTGCACATCGCGCCGGGCGAACGTGTGGCGCTGGTCGGTCCTTCGGGCGCCGGCAAGACGACGATCGTCAATCTGGCGCTGCGGCTCTTCGATGTTGAAAGCGGCAAGGTGCTGCTCGACGGGCGCGATATCCGCACGCTGACCCAGGCTTCGCTGCGGCAGCAGTTTGGAGTGGTCAGTCAGGATCCGATGCTCATGCACCGCTCGATCCGCGACAACATCGCCTATGGCCGGCCGGGGGCCAGCGATGACGAGATCATCGAGGCGGCGAAGCGGGCTTCCGCGCATGAGTTCATTTCAGACGTCATCGATCAGCGTGGCCGGAAGGGCTATGACGCGCATGTGGGCGAGCGCGGCGTGAAGCTTTCGGGCGGCCAGCGTCAGCGAATCGCTATTGCGCGCATGATGCTCAAGAACGCGCCGATCCTGATATTGGATGAGGCAACTTCAGCGCTCGATTCCGAAATCGAAGCCGTGATTCAGGAAAACCTCTTCACGATGATGGAGGGAAAGACCGTTATTGCCGTTGCGCACCGGCTTTCCACCATCGCCGCCCTCGACCGTCTGGTCGTGCTCGACGAAGGCCGGATCGTGGAAGAAGGAAGTCACGACGAGTTGCTTGCCACGGGCGGACTTTATGCGCAGCTGTGGAAGCGGCAATCCGGCGGTTTTCTGCCTGGCCGACTGGCTGCGGAGTAGCTGAGATGGCAGTGCGTGCGCCAAGCCAATATGCGAAATCGGCCGTTGGCGGCCGCATTGCGGAGCTTTCGCCGCTCGACCACGAAATTATGGGCGAGAAGGCGGCTTCATTGGGCCGCGCCGGTGAACGCGTGGAGCAAACGTTGCGGCGCCTGCATGAGGGTAAACCCGAAGCAAGGGAGCGGTTGCTGCGCGAGGCCGCGCAGGCCGTCTACGCATATTTCATCCAGCGCGAATTGTGCGGATTGCGCCGCCATGCCGAGGTGATCCGCGAATATGCGATCCCCAGGGAAGTGCTGGCCCGGCTGGGCGCGCAGTGAGCCGGCGTCCGGCACCTGTCGGGCTGCGCTCTACACGACCGCGACAAACTGCCCACAACGTGTTGGGGCGTCTGGACAAGGCTAACTCACGCGCATAGAAACCAACGCCGAACGCCGGGGGATTCCGCGCGCCGAAATGGCTTGCTTTCGAGACCACCAGGTGCTGACCTCGCTCCGCCGGCAAGCAATGCCGAAAGGATGTTCATCCAGTGAGCGCGACCGAAACGACAGATCCGAACCGCCGCGACTTTCTCTACATAGCCACAGGCACAGCAGGTGCTGTGGGTGCAGCCGGCGTGGCCTGGCCCTTCATCGACCAGATGCGTCCCGACGCCTCCACGCTGGCGCTGGCGACCATCGATGTGGATGTCTCGGGTGTCGAACCTGGCATGTCGATCACAGTGAAATGGCGCGGCAAGCCGGTGTTCATCCGCAACCGTACGCCTGAAGAGGTCGAAGCCGCGAAAGCAGTTGCGATCGAGGATCTGAAAGACCCGGTCGCGCGCAATGCGAATATTGCATCCGACGCGCCTGCTACCGACCTTGAGCGCTCTGCCGGTGAGGGGCGCGAAAACTGGATCGTCATGATCGGCTCGTGCACGCATCTTGGCTGCGTGCCGCTGGGCCAGGCCGGCGATTTCGGCGGCTGGTTCTGCCCGTGTCACGGCTCGCACTACGACACTGCCGGGCGCATCCGTAAGGGGCCGGCGCCGGAGAACCTGCCGGTACCGACGTTCAATTTCACTTCCGATACAACGATCTCGATCGGCTGAGGCAGGAGAGGGCACGCATAATGAGTGGCGGACATTCCACCTACGAGCCGAAGACGGGCATTGAGCGCTGGATCGATCAGCGCCTGCCGCTGCCACGGCTTATGTACGATTCCTTCGTGGCCTATCCGGTGCCGCGCAATCTGAACTACGCCTACACCTTCGGTGGCATTCTCACCATCATGCTGGTGGCGCAGATCCTGACCGGTATCGTGCTCGCAATGCACTATACGGCGCATGTAGATATCGCCTTCGGTTCGGTCGAGAAGATCATGCGTGACGTGAATTCCGGCTGGCTGCTGCGCTATCTGCACTCCAACGGCGCGTCGTTCTTCTTCATCGCCGTCTACATCCACATCTTCCGCGGTCTCTATTACGGCTCCTACAAAGCGCCGCGCGAACTTCTGTGGATCCTCGGCTGCATCATCTACCTGCTGATGATGGCGACCGGCTTCATGGGCTACGTGCTTCCCTGGGGCCAGATGAGTTTCTGGGGCGCAACGGTCATCACCGGCTTCTTCACGGCCATTCCACTGGTCGGCGAGTGGGTGCAGCAGCTGCTGCTGGGCGGCTTCGCGGTCGACAATCCGACGCTCAACCGCTTCTTCTCGCTGCACTACCTGCTGCCGTTCATGATCGCTGGCGTGGTGGTGCTGCATGTGTGGGCACTGCACGTGACCGGGCAGACCAACCCGACCGGTATCGAGGTGAAGTCGAAGACCGACACGGTGCCGTTCACGCCGCACGCGACCGCCAAGGACATGTTCGCGATGATCGTGTTCCTGGCCGCGTTCGCCTATTTCGTCTTCTACATTCCGAACTATCTTGGTCACCCGGACAACTACATCGAGGCCAACCCGCTGAAGACGCCGGCGCACATCGTGCCCGAATGGTACTACCTGCCATTCTACGCGATCCTGCGTGCGATCACCTTCTCGATCGGGCCGATCGACTCCAAGCTCGGCGGCGTGCTCGCCATGTTCGGATCGATCCTGATCCTGTTCTTCGTGCCATGGCTCGACACGTCGAAGGTTCGTTCGGCGGTCTACCGTCCCTGGTACAAGCTGTTCTTCTGGCTATTTGCAGCCAACGCTATCTTCCTGGGCTGGCTGGGTGCGAAGCCGGCGGAAGGCGCATATGTGGTGATGGCGCAGATCGGTACCTTCTACTACTTCGCGTTCTTCATCATCATCATGCCCGTGCTTGGCCTGATCGAGACGCCGAAGCGGCTGCCGAACTCGATCACCGAGGCCGTTCTGGAAAAGAACAAGAATGGCGAAGCCGCTGCCCAACCGGCAGCAAGCACCGCATCGCCCGAAACCCGAGGCTGAGGCTCGAAAGGACTTCTTATGAAACTGATCCTCAAGGGATTTCTCGCTCTCAGCCTGAGCATCGCCGCGGTCGGTACCGTATCGGCTGCGGAAGAGGGCACGCCGCATTATCCTATCGAGCGTCCGCATGCTGAAGACTGGTCGTTTGCAGGCCCGTTCGGCACCTATGATCGCGGGCAGTTGCAGCGCGGCCTCAAGGTCTATCGCGAAGCCTGCTCGGCCTGCCATGGGCTGAGCTACGTGGCATTCCGCACGCTGGAAGACCTCGGCTACTCAGAAGCACAGGTCAAAACGCTGGCGGCAGAATACACGGTGATGGACGGCCCGGATTCGGCCGGCGACATGTTCGAGCGCGCCGGTATTCCTTCGGACTATTTCCCGTCGCCCTTCGCGAACGAAGAGCAGGCAGCGGCATCGAACAATGGCGCCGCACCGCCCGACCTTTCTCTTATGGCCAAGGCGCGGGGTGTGGAGCGCGGCTTCCCGACTTTTGTCTTCGACATCTTCACGCAGTATGCCGAGAGCGGGCCGGACTATGTCTACAGCCTGCTGACGGGTTACACCGATGAAGTGCCGGAACATGTGAGCGTGCCCGAAGGCACCTATTACAACCCGTATTTCATTTCAGGCCCCGCGCTCGCCATGCCGGCGCCGCTCTCCGACGGCCTTGTCACCTACGATGACGGCTCAGCGGAAACGGTCGATCAATACGCAAAAGACGTGACCGCGTTTCTGATGTGGGCCGCCGAGCCGCACATGGAAGCGCGCAAGAAGACCGGCTTCGTCGTGCTCATCTTCCTGGTGCTGTTTGCCGGTCTGACCTATCTGACCAAGCGCAAGGTATGGGCCGACACCGCGCACTGAGCGGGCAGTTCGGACATTCGATCAAGGGCGCCGCAGGGCGCCCTTTTCATTTGCGGGCAAAGACTGCAAGAATGATTGGGCTGCAACGGGTGGGGCACATGAGACAGTCACTGGAAGAGACACTGCTTTCGGCGATCCGCACGATCCCGGACTATCCGAAACCCGGCATCCTGTTCCGCGACATCACCACCTTGCTTGGCAATGCACGTGCGTTCCGGCGCGCGGTTGACGAGCTCGTTCATCCCTATGCCGGCGAGAAGATCGACAAGATCGCCGGCATCGAGGCGCGGGGCTTCATTCTGGGCGGGGCGATAGCCCACCAGCTTTCCTCCGGTTTCATCCCGATCCGCAAAAAGGGCAAGCTGCCGCACGAAACCGTGCGCGTAGCCTACAGCCTCGAATACGGCATTGATGAAATGGAAATGCACCGCGATGCCGTGAAGGAAGGCGAGAAGGTCATTCTGGTCGACGATCTGATCGCGACGGGCGGCACCGCAGAGGGTGCGGTGAAGCTACTGACGCAGATGGGCGCCGACATCGTTGCCGCCTGCTTCGTCATCGACCTGCCCGATCTTGGCGGGCGCAAGAAGCTCGAAGCACTCGGCGTCGATGTACGCACGCTGATCGCCTATGAGGGGCACTGACAGGCTGATCGGCCGGTCAGCCAGCCGTCAAAGCTTGTACAATCGCACCGGGCTGCCTGACGCGCGCTTGATTGTGCCGCGCGCTTCCTGATCGAGTTGAGCGGCCTTCAGCCACCAACCAGCCTTGTCGCCGCCAGGAAAAAGATCGTCCGGCAGCAATGGAAGTAGCCGCTTTTTCGTTTCCGAAACCGTGATACCTGGGGCTTGTGGCGGCAAGACAGATAGCATCGCATCACGCATCGCCTCGAACTTTGCGCGATCCAGATGTGTCACATAGCCGGGTGACGTGATGCTCAGTACCTCGATCTTCTGGGACGCGTCAGCCATCCAGATTTCCTCTCACATAGTCGATTTTGGGTGCCCGGAAGCCCATCGCGGCCCATGCCGCCAGCAGGCGCCACATAAAGCGGCCTGAGTGCTTTTGGTAGCTCGGTAGCGCATCTTCGAACTCGACCCCGGCCGGTCGGTCTTTGATCATGGTCCGCATTTCGGTTGTAGGGCGCTTCGAGGCGTCGATGCGGTCCCGGAAAACGCTTAACCAGTGGCCGCCGCTGAATTCTAGGAACATCGGGCTGTTGCAGCATGTTGCCACGACGCGCCGTGTCGCGGCCTCGGGCTTCAGCCGGAACTCACGTAGGTGCTCGGTACCACGGCGGCAGAAAATTTTGTCCTTGCGGTGCAGAACATATGCCGTGCCGCCGTTTGGCTGCAGCGTTGGTTCGGCGCCCGGGAGCGCCGCGAATTTGCGACCTGCCGTCTGACAGCTGGTGCAATAGCACTCGGTCGTGACGATTGGCGGGCCGGTAAGAACAAGCTCGCAATCGCCGCAGCGGCATTGCGCGATAAGGGTTTGGCTGGATGGATTTCGTTTCATCAAACTAGACTGGACGGTCTAGTTTGATTTGTCAACGGTAGTTGAGCTAAGGTTGAGCGGTTCGATTTGCAGGAGCCGGGCGGAGTGGGAAAAGGAGCGGAAACCAGGGCCGAGCGCACCCGCGCGGCGATTACCGAAGCGGCGGCCGAACAGTTTCTCGGCGCTGGCTTTCTTGGCGCAAGTATGGACGATATCGCGGCCCTTGCCGGTGTCTCGAAGCAGACCGTCTATGCGCATTTCGAAAGCAAGGAGGCGCTGTTCGTGGCTATGGTGCGCGGCCTTACCGGCGGGGCCGGTGACGAGTTCCGCGCTCGCGTGGCCGACCCGACAGGGGAACGCCCGGTCAGTGAGTTTCTGATCGATTTCGCAACATCACAGCTGCAGATCGTGATGACGCCGAGGCTGATGCAGCTAAGGCGCCTGGTGATCGGCGAGGTTGGCCGCTTTCCGGAGTTGGGCAGGGCGCTTCACGAAAAGGGCCCACAAAGGTCGATCGACAGGCTGAGTGCGGCCTTCCTTATCTATTGTGATCTGGGCGCACTTGCGATTGAGGATCTCGACCAGGCGGCGACATTCTTCAACTGGCTCATTATGGGTGGGCCGGTGAACAACGTCATGTTGCTGGGCGATAAAGCCATTCTTGATGAGGCCGACATTGAGCGCCACGCACAGGAAGCCGTTCGTATCTTTCTTGCGGCCTATGGAGCTGGTGGGCGCCCTGCCGGCAAGCCGCCAATGGCTTGATTGATGTTGGATTTCACTGCACCTTGGTCCGGTGAGGGGAGGGTGCCATGCGGCTAGTCATTGCATTTCTGGTAGGTGGAATTTTCGGCGCAGCCGGTGGGGTGGCGCTCGGCTTCTTCCTCTTCCCATTCGTGTTCCCGCCGCCGCCGGCGACGGAGGAACTGCGCAGCGTGCAGACCGACAAGGTTGCGGAGGGCATGTTCATCCATGCAAATCCGAGCGACCCGATCCACTATGGCAGCGGCGGCGTTTCGGTTTATTCCGACACAGTGTTCCTGCATGAGGATTTCCAAGTCGGGCCGGGGCCGAACTACCATGTCTATCTCGTACCCAAGGCAAATATCCGCTCATCCGCGGATCTGGGTAGCGCGATGTATGTGGACCTCGGGCAGCTGCGCGCGTTCGAAGGCAGCCAGAATTACGCCATTCCGGCCGGGCTGAACCTCAGCGACTATTCGAGCGTCGTCATCTGGTGCGAGCGCTTCTCCGTGCTGATTTCACCGGCCGATCTTACCTTCGAAGCCGGAAGCTGAGCGCCCGAGATCAGGCGATCAGCTTGCGGTAAAGGTGCCATGTTGCGTGGCCGAGTACCGGCAGCACGATAATCAGGCCGGCAAAGACCGGCAGGCTGCCAATGACGAGAAGGGCCGCGACGATCAAGCCCCAGACTGCGATTTCTAGCGGATTGGCCAAAGCCGCACGCCACGAGGTCGTGACGGCCGCCCAGGCGCCGACATCGCGATCGAGAAGCAGCGGGAATGCCACCACGCCGGTGCAGAGCGCCATGATGGCAAATGCCAGCCCGGCCAAATTGCCCAGAACTATCAGCGTACGCCCTTCGGCCGTGTAGAACACGTTGGTGGCGAATTCGGTGATGGAGCCCGGTGGTGTCGGGCCGAAGAGCCAGACATAAAGCCCCTGAGCTACCAGCATCCAAGCAATGAAAATCGCGACCATTACTGCGCCGACCCAAACTATGGCCGGCAAAGCAGGCGATTTGCGCACATTGAGCGCGTCGCGCCAGCTCGCGTCCAGCTTCAACTCGCGCCTTCGGCTGATCTCATAAAGCCCGATGGCGGCGAATGGACCGATCAGCGCGAAACCAGAGGCCAGCGGGAAGATCAGCGGCAACGCGCTTGCCGACGAAGTCCAGGCGGCGAGCACGACGCCGACCAGCGGGTAGACGATTATGATGAAGATGATGTGCGAGGGCATAGCCGCGAAATCGTCGATGCCTGCGCGCAGCGCGTCGGCGAGGTCGCTCAGGCTGATGCGTCTGACTTCCGGGTGCGGAACCGCGCCCCTGGCATCTGCGAGAACGTGAAAGTCGGTCATGGTCACATCCCTCCTGCCGGACCTGGGGCAGGAGGTGCGATCCCGCACCGGTCACCGAATTTGATGGGTTAACGGCCAGTCGACGCTTCGATTTCGAGGCAAGCAAATGGCCGTTTTGCTGCCTGCAGCCTAGCGCATCGGACCCTGTCGGCGAAATCAATCCAACTTGTTTGTCGTTCAATTTCGTGGCATAGGCCCGCGCGTTCGGGCATTTACTGACCCGGAGACTGGAACGCCACGGTGAGCCTTTCCCCGATTTCGTGAACTCTCGACATAAGCGAACCCGTGCAAGCGGCACGGACGCGTTCATTCGCGGGAATAACGGAGTATCCGCAATGGCTCAGACAGGCACTGTCAAATTCTTTAATGCAAGCAAGGGCTTCGGCTTTATCACCCCGGACGACGGCGGCAAGGATGTGTTCGTTCACATTTCGGCTGTCGAAGCGTCGGGCATGCACAGCCTCACCGACAACCAGAAGGTCTCGTTCGACGTCGAGCCGGACCGTCGCGGCAAGGGCCCGAAGGCCGTCAATCTCGCTGCTGCCTGATTTCAGGCGCGGGTCGGGCGAGCGGTTCAGAAAAGTTTCGCTTGCCCGCCCCGGCAAAATGGGGAACATTCGCCGGGTTCGGGCATTTGCGGGCCCGGAGATTGGATTATGGCTAGCGCCCGGGTTACGTGACGATACTACGCTCCGGGCCGTATGCGCGACCGAAATAAAAAGAACGACGGCGCCTACCGGACTTTTTCTTCTCCCGCAGTGAACGACTTCGACCTGCCTGGCGCGAGCCGGGCAAATGAAATTGGGAGAAAAAGGAGTTTCCCCAATGCCCCAGACGGGAACCGTCAAGTTCTTCAACCATGCCAAGGGGTTTGGCTTCATCACCCCGGATGAAGGCGGCAAGGACATTTTTGTCCATATCTCGGCCGTTCAGGCGTCCGGGCTGCCCGGTCTCGAGGACGGACAGAAAGTCTCATTCGACACCGAACCCGACCAGCGCGGCAAGGGCCCCAAGGCGGTCAACCTCTCGGTAGGCTGAGGCCAGCCGGGCACCGCCCGGTAACCGACCGACGAGCATGCACGGGGGCGTTTCTTACCGCCCCCGGGCTTCCAGAAGCGGCTCCTGGCCGTACTGCCTGCGCGCCACGTTCGGCGCGCACATAACGTTTTGTCCCGAAAATCTCTTGATGTGAGCTGGCATGCCGAGCGCGGTTTGCTGCGCGAATTTGGCGTTCAGCTTCGGTTCATGCGTGTTTTCGTACCACTCCTGCCAACGAGCCGGCGTCCCAATATGGCCGCGGCACGAAGGAGATGAGAATGAAGACATTTGCGCGGACATTTGTCCTATCGCTTTCCACAGCCGCCGTGGTGCTGTCGGCCATGCCGATCGCCGAAGCCGGCGACCGTCACCGCCGTCACCGCGTCGAACGGCATCACGACCGTGTTGGCGAGGCGATCGGCGCCGGAATCATCGGTCTGGCGCTTGGCGCGATCGTGGTCGGTGTGCTCAGCGAGCAGGCGAATGCGAGCAACAATGCGGCGACCCAAAACCCTTATCGCCGCCCGAGGCCTTCGCCGGAGCGCGACTTCTTCCCGGCACCGCCTCCGCGCAACTATGGCTATGAGGCTTCCTATTCCCGCTCGCTCGAGCCCTGGAGCCCCGGCTGGTACGACTATTGCGAAGCGCGCTATCGCAGCTTCCGCGCCGATACGGGCACCTACACCACCTATTCCGGCGAAAAGCGTTTCTGCGTCGCCGACTGACCTGTTCTTCCCGGGGAATCCCTGCCCCTCTCATTGCGCCGCCAGACATGGCGGCGCTTTTTTTTAGACCAGAAACGGGTTGTTGCGGCGTTCGTCGCCGATGCGACTGCCTGGTCCGTGGCCGCAGATGAAGCCGATGTCGTCGCCCAGCGGCAGCAGTTTTTCCTTGATCGAATTGATCAGCGTGTCGTGGTCGCCGCCGGGCAGGTCCGTGCGGCCGATCGATCCATTAAAGAGCACGTCGCCGACATGGGCGAATTTCGCGGCGCGGTTGTAGAAGACGACATGTCCCGGTGCATGGCCGGGGCAGTGCAGTACCTCGAACTCATGGTCGCCGAAGGTGACTTTTTCGCCTTCCTTCAGATATCTGTCGGGCGTGCAATTCTTCATCGCCCCCGGCAGACCGAACTGTTCCGACTGGCGCTCGATATTGGCAAGCAACTGCTTGTCGTCCTCATGCGGACCGATGATATCGACTTTGAGCGCCTCCTTGAGCTCCATCGCACCGCCGGCATGGTCGAGATGGCCATGAGTCAGCCAAATCTCTTTGATGGTGAGGCCGTTTTCTGTGAGCGTCTGCAAGATCACTTCGACATCGCCGCCCGGATCCACAACCACGCCTTCCTTCGTTTCCTCGTCGAACAGAACCGCGCAGTTTTGTTGAAATGGCGTGACCGGAATGATGCCGGCGCGTAACTGGCCCATAATTTCTCCTGGCAAATTCTCACTTACCCGCGCCTTTGTCGGTTCGGGCGGGCATTGGCGAGCCGGCGGTGCCGGCCCGCGTTGATTTCGTGCGGTCTAGCGCTTGTTCATTGCGCCCATGATCGTGCCGACGATACCGGTGAGCACGGCGCCGCCGCCGAGGCCGCCGGCAGCATCGCCAAGCAGCCCGCCCATCGCGCCAGCGGTCGCGGGATCGCCAAGCAGAGTGCCGAGAATCTGGCCGCCGGCAACGCCGCCGACCGCGCCGCTGATGATCTTCGGCAATTGCGCCATCGCGGCCTGTTTGACAGCTGCACCAACGGCCTGTCCGCCTATGATGCCGCTGACGATCTGAATCAGGATCGGAACCAGTGATTCCATGACTTCCACCTCCTCAACTTGGCCAAATGGCCGGTGACCATCAAACCGGGTTCTGGCTCAATGTCAAAAGCGGCTGGTCGGGCGGGTGACAAAAAAGGCCGGACGCTTGGCGTCCGGCCGCGGAAACTAAGGCAAGTCGTTGGCCTATTCGGCTGCCATCGCCCGGCTTGGTGTCACTTCGGCGGTGTAATCGTTCATGAGGTTTTGCGCGATTTCACCGACAGTAAAGCGGTATGGTCCGATCTCTGAAACCGGGGTCACTTCCGCAGCAGTGCCTGTCAGGAAACACTGCTCGAAGCCCTCCATTTCCTCCGGCATGATGGTGCGTTCAACAATTTCGTAGCCGCGTCGCTTGGCGAGGTCGATCACCGTGCGGCGCGTTATGCCGTCGAGAAAGCAATCCGGGTCGGGCGTGTGGATGACGCCGTCCTTGACGAAGAAGACGTTGGCGCCGGTCGCTTCCGCCACACGGCCACGCCAGTCGAGCATCAGTGCATCTGCGTAGCCTTTGGCCTCGGCCGCGTGTTTGGAGAGCGTGCAGATCATGTACAGACCCGCGGCTTTCGACTTGGACGGCGCGGTGTGCGGGTCAGGGCGGCGATATTCCGCCATGTCGAGGCGAATGCCCTTCAGCTTCTGCGCAGGGTCGAAATAGCTCGGCCAATGCCAGATGGCGATTGCCAGATTGATCTTGTTGTTCTGCGCCGACACGCCCATCTGCTCGCTGCCGCGCCATGCGATGGGGCGCACATATGCATCCTGCAAGCCCTGCATCTTCAGCAGTTCGCGACAGGCGTCATCGATCTCGGCAACTGACCATGGGATCGTGAACCCCAGAATACGTGCCGATTCATGTAGGCGCACGGTGTGTTCGGTGAGCTTGAAGATCTCGCCGCCATAGGCGCGCTCGCCCTCGAATACGGCGCTGGCATAATGAAGCCCGTGCGACAGCACATGCACCTTGGCATCGGCCCACGGAACAAAAGCTCCGTTCATCCAGATGTGCCCGTCAAGCTGATCGAAAGGAACTGAGGCCATTGTGGTTCTCCCGCGAGCTTGTGGCCCGCTTGTCATTTGAAAAAAGATTGGTTCCGGCCTATCAGGCCAGTCCTGTCACCTGTCAGCCTATGCGAAGTCGTCGCTTGTATGAAGGATGTTCCAATCGAAACCCGTCCACCATGCATATTCGTTCGCATATCCTCCAAAAGATTGGCAAAAATTACCACTCGTCGAAATTTATGTCAATAAGGCTGACATATTTTTGGCTCCATGGACCATGAGATGACCGAACAGCAATCCGACAAGGCGACGACGCCGGCTCAAACGGCCGCTAAAGACGGTGACGACGACATCGACTTTATGCTGATCGAACTGCTTTTCTTTGCCTATCGCGACTTCATTTCCGACCCGGATGCGATCCTGGGGCCAATCGGTTTCGGGCGCGCGCACCACCGGGTGGTTCACTTCGTCAATCGCCGGCCGGGGCTGACTGTCGCAGAGCTGCTCGATGTGCTCAAGATTACCAAGCAGAGCCTTGCACGGGTGCTGAAGCAGCTTATCGATACTGGCTATATCGTTCAGGTGACCGGACCGACCGACCGGCGGCAGCGGCAGCTCTACGCGACCGAGAAGGGCAAGGCACTCTCGTTGGCTCTGGCCCGGCCACAGTCCCGCCGCATCCGTGACGCATTGGCAAATGGCGGGGCAGGCGACCGCGCCGCTGTGGAGAGGTTTCTCAAGGCCATGGTGGATCCCGCGCACCGGAGGCAGATCGACAATCCGCCGGGCGCCTAGTCCAGGTGAGAGGGAATGCGATGGTGGCTGAAAACACGATACCTGATGACGACGCGCCGCATATTCTGGTCGTTGACGACGATACGCGCATTCGCGACTTGCTGAAGCAGTATCTCGCCGAACAGGGCTATAGGGTCAGCATTGCTGCCAACGCCGAGGAAGCACGGCGGCGGCTTGAAGGACTGGATTTCGATCTCATAGTTCTGGACGTGATGATGCCGGGCGAAAGCGGTGTCGAACTCACGCAATCGCTCCGCGAGCAGAAGGAAATTCCGATCCTTATGCTCACCGCGCTTTCGGAAATCGAAAACCGCGTTTCGGGTCTCGCGGCCGGTGCAGACGATTACCTGCCAAAACCATTCGATCCGCGCGAGCTGCTGCTTCGGATCAACAATATCCTGCGCCGCGGCGCACCGCCCTCGACGCCGAAGGTAGAGCAGGTCGTGTTCGGCCCTTATGCCTTTCAACTTTCGCGGCGCGAGCTGAAGCGCGGCGGCGAGGTACTGAAACTCACCGAGCGCGAACAGGAAATTCTGGCAATTTTCTGCGGCCGTGCGGGCGAGACGATCCCGCGTCACGAACTTGTGGGCGACGAGGCGGAAGTGGGCGAGCGCACAATCGACGTGCAGATCAACCGATTGCGGCGCAAGATCGAGCGCGACCCGTCCAACCCGCTGTGGCTGCAGACCGTGCGCGGTGTTGGCTACAGGCTGAGCGTGGAATAGGCTCGGGCCGACGGGTTGATTGCCCGGAGCGGCCATAAACCAGCCGCCAGAAGGGGCTCATGGCATCCACGGAAGCACCAGCGCAGACTAATGAAACCGCCCGGCGGCGCCCGGCTCGGCACAAGGACGCCGCATGGCTGCGGCTGATTGCGCCACTCGTGCCCTATCTGCCGAAACGGCTCTACGCCCGCTCACTCATCATTGTGATCGCGCCGATGCTGCTTTTGCAGTCGGTGATCGCCTTTGTTTTCATGGAACGCCACTGGCAGACGGTGACCTTCCGGCTCTCCGCGGCCGTGACACGTGACATCGCGGCGATCATCGAACTCATCGAGGCTTATCCCGACGATGACGGTTACAGCGAGATCGTACGCATCGCGCAGGAGAAGCTGGAGCTCAATATCGACATCCTGCCGCCCGACCCGCTGCCAGCGCCGAGCCCGAAGCCGTTCTTTTCGATCCTCGATCAGGCGCTGAGTTCGGAGATCGTGCGGCAAATCGATCGCCCGTTCTGGATCGATACGGTCGGCAATTCCAACATCGTGGAAATTCGTGTGCAGCTAGAGGGCAAGGTGTTGCGCGTCTTCGCTCGCCGCAGCCAGGCCTATGCGTCGAACACCCATATCTTCCTGCTTTGGATGGTGGGCACCTCGCTGGTGCTGTTGGCAATCGCCGTGGCGTTTCTGCGCAACCAGATCAGGCCGATCCTGCGCCTGGCGGAAGCCGCGGAGAGCTTCGGCAAGGGGCGGCCGATGGCGGACGATTTCGAACCGCGCGGTGCGGAAGAGGTGAAACTCGCCGGTCATGCTTTCATCCAGATGCGCCAGCGCATCGAGCGGCAGATCGAACAGCGCACGACGATGCTGACCGGCATCAGCCACGACCTCAGAACCGTGCTGACGCGGTTTCGCCTGCAGCTGGCTCTACTAGGCGGCAAGATGGACACCGGCCCGCTCAATCAGGATGTCGACGATATGCAGTCGATGCTGGAAGGCTATCTTGCCTTCGCGCGCGGCGAAGCGGAGGAAGATACTGGAGTGTTCGACCTTGCCGAGTTTCTTGAAAAGACGCGCGAGGAGGCCGAGCTTCATAAACGCAAACTGAAGACCCAGCTCAAGGGCGCGCCCGAGGTGCATGTCAGGCCGGGCGCGTTCAGACGCCTGCTATCAAACCTGATCTCAAACGCATTCCGGCACGGCAAGAATGTCGCCATCAGCGCCGTGCACGGCAAAGGTCGGCTGGTCGTAACGGTCGATGATGACGGGCCGGGCATTCCGGTCGAAAAGCGCGAGGAAGTGTTCAAGCCATTCGTGCGGCTGGACGAAGCGCGCAATCAGGATGCGAGCGGCACGGGGCTTGGTCTCGCCATCGCGCGCGATATTGCGCGCAGTCACGGTGGAGACATCACGCTCGAAGACAGCCCGAAGGGCGGTGCCAGGGTGGTCGTGAGCGTGCCGGCCTGAGTCGAACTACGCACCTCGAGGTGCAAATATGATGATGCCTGCCGCGATGATCGCCAGTGCACCGCCGGAGATATCCCACGCATCCGGTTGATGGTCCTCAGCCATCCATAACCAGGCCAGCGACGTTGCGATGTAGATGCCGCCATATGCTGCGTAGGTGCGACCGGCATAGTCTGAGGGCACCAATGTAAGCAGCCAGGCGAAGATCATCAGCGATACGATGCCTGGCAAGGCCCACCAGACGGACTGGCCTCCGCGCAGCCACGCCCAGAAAGCGAAGCATCCAGCGATCTCGGCAACTGCCGCAGCAAAGAATGTCAGATAGGTAGTTACAAGGACAGGCATGGCAGTCTCCAAACCAGTCGGATGTATCCTGCAATGCAGTTTGCAGTGAGGCTCCGGGTCGCGGATGCGCTAGCTTTATTACCGGTGGCGGCTCCTCAGAAAAGCTTGCCGCCCTCCGGCACCTTGCGTTCGATCGCGGCCAGCACGACATCGCCCTCTTCGTCGGGAAAGCCCAGCGTCAGCACCTCTGACATAAATTTGCCTATCTGGCGCGGCGGGAAATTGACCACCGCCATTACCTGGCGCCCGACCAACTCCTCTGGCTCATAATATTTGGTGATTTGCGCGGAAGATTTCTTGATGCCTATCTTGGAGCCGAAGTCGATCTTCAGCTTGATTGCCGGCTTGCGGGCTTCCGGGTAGGGCTCGGCCTCGACGATCGTGCCGGCGCGAATATCGACGCGGTCGAAATCCGCGAAGGCGATTTCGGGCCTGACATTATCGTCCGTGCTCATGGATCAGGCGTTGCCGTGCGTCTCGAACATCACATTGGCCAGCGCATCGCGCGCCGAGGTGCCCGACCAGACGACGAGCTGGAACGCCTGGAAATAGCATTCGCAGGCCTCAAGCGCGCTGTGCAGCATCACCTCCACCTGTGCGCTGGTCGGCTCCGCACCGCCGGACAGAAGCAGCGAGTGGCGGAACATGATCGCGCCTTCCTGCTCCCACAGGTCGAAATGGCCGAACAGCATCTGTTCGTTGATGACCGAAAGCAGCCGCAGGACTTCCAGCACGCGATTCTCTGGCACCTTCAGGTCAAATGCGCATGCCAGATGCAGCGCTTCGAAATCCTCCATCCAGGAAATCGAGACGTGGTAATCGGTCCAGTTGCTGGCAACTGAAATGGCGATCTCGTCATCCGCGGTGCGCTCGAATGCCCAGTCATTCGTGTTGGCCACATGCTCGATTACATCGACCGGGTGCAACTCACGCGCGATATCGAGTTCAAGGAGTTCCATCAGGCAAAAATTCTCCGTCATTCGGGCAGTTTTGAACTGCCCCGTTCAGATACACGCGACAAAAACAAAATCCGGCATCGGCCGAGGCCGTGGAGGGAAAACGCAGTCGCCTGGCCGGCCCACCGCCTACCGGTCCAGAGGTGCGATACGAATCACGCTTTAAATTCAGTCTATTGAAGCAGAGTCGCGTGAGAAGCCCTTTTTTCGCGCGACCCTCTGTGAGATGTGGAAAGGCGAAGCCGGCTCAAATGCCGCAGCGTCGCCAAGCGACTCTCGGCAAAGCTTTTTTCGCGCTGCGGGCTTGTGGAAAAGGCAGTCTATTTTTTTGCGCGCGAACGGCTGGAAGTGCCGGATTTGGCGGCAGCCGCGGCGGGCTTTGCCGGCTTGCCCGACTGCTTCGCTTCCAACTCGGCAATCCTGGCGGCCAGCTTCTCGTTTTCGGCGCGTGCCTTCACGGCCATTTCCCTGACAGCCTCAAACTCTTCGCGCTGAACCAGGTCCATTGAAGAGATCATCCGCTCGGCCTGCGCGCGGAATGCGGTTTCGACTTCGCGACGTACGCCTTGTGCAGCGCCGGCGGCGTCGGTCATCAGCTTGGCCAGTTCGTCGAATATGCGGTTCTGTCCGGTGTTCATGGGCTTACCCCTGCGTTTCAGCTTGAGGTAGTTCCGCACCCGGCGGATTGCAAGGCGGTTCAAGGTCGCGGCAGAAACCTAAGTGGGCGCACTACTTGTCCTGCAATGCTTACATGTATTACATTAGTGGCATGAAAACGATCAGCATTCGCATTGACGAAACGGTGAAGCAGCGCTGGGACCGGCTTGCCGGCGAATACGGCCTGAACCAGAGCAAGCTTATGCGTGAGGCGATCCTCGACAAACTTGAGGAGCTCGAAGACTTCTACGTTGTAAAGGAGCGGACCGCCGGCAGCTTCGAGCCCGTCTCCAACGACGATGTTTGGGCGAAGCTCGGCCTTGAGGATTGAGTGGCATCCGGGCGCTGTCGAAGACCTTGAGAAACTTGGCCGGCCCACCCAAATGCGCATTCGCAAGGTGCTTGCCGAGCTTGAAGGCGTCGAGGATACGCGGGCACGGCTTATGCCTTATCCCGGTGCGCTAAAGGGCTATTGGAAACTGCGGGTCGGCGACATTCGGCTCGTTTGCCAGTTGCGAGGGCGGGTCGGGCAGATTGTCCTGATCATTCATGTCGCGCACCGAAGTGCGGTCTATGGCCGGCGAGGGCAGAAATCCATAATTCGCCGCGGCGAAAGCTGAGTCATCCGGCCGCCTTGACCTTGCCCCGACCTGCGCGCAAGGTCCGCGCGCTTCGCCAACCGGACCTCTCGAATGCCCGAATTTCTGCTTACAGCCCTGACCTTCCCGGCCATCGATCCGGTGATATTCGAGATCGGGCCTGTCGCGATTCGCTGGTACGGGCTCGGCTATGTCGTCGGCATTCTGTTCGGCTGGTGGTATTCGCGTAGATTGGCTGCGACGCCACGGCTGTGGGCCAACGGCCAGCCGGCGATGAGCCCGGTCGATATCGACGATTTTCTGCTTTGGGCAGCAATCGGCATCATTGCCGGCGGGCGCCTCGGCTACATTCTTTTTTACGACCTGCCGCGCTATCTGGCGGAGCCACTGGCAATCCTCAGTGTCTGGGAAGGTGGCATGTCCTTCCATGGCGGCTTGCTCGGCGTGATCATCGCGATGATCCTGTTTGCGCGAAAGCGGGGCATCAACGTCTGGAGCATGTTCGACGTTATCGCCGCCGGCGTGCCCATAGGTCTGGGGCTGGTGCGCTGTGCAAATTTCATCAATTCGGAGCTGTGGGGCCGGGTGAGCGATGTACCCTGGGCGTTCGTGTTCCCAAATGGCGGACCGTTGCCGCGCCATCCAAGCCAGCTCTATGAGGCCATTCTGGAAGGGGCGGTGCTGTTTGCTGTGCTCGCCTGGTTCGTGTGGGCGCGCGGAAAACTGGCGACGCCACGCTTCGTGGGCGGTGCCTTTATCGCCGGCTACGGCCTTGTCCGTATTTTCATCGAGTTCTTCCGCGAGCCCGACGCGCATATCGGCTATCTTCTCGGCGGCTGGCTGACCATGGGCATGATCCTCTCGCTGCCGATGGTGCTCGCCGGCATCTGGGCCATGGCTACTGCGCGGCCGCCAAAGGTCGCCGCAACCGCGCATGACAATCCTTAAGGACCGCATTGCCCGGCTGATCGCAGCATCGGGGCCAATGAGCATTGCCGACTATATGGCGGCGTGCCTGTTCGATCCCGAGGCCGGCTATTACACGACCCGCGAGCCTTTTGGCCGCACCGGCGATTTCATTACTGCGCCGGATGTGAGCCAGATGTTCGGCGAGCTGGTCGCGGTGTGGCTGACGATGCGCTGGCGTGAGGCGGGATCGCCTGCAAATGCCGTCATTGCCGAGATTGGCCCCGGCCGCGGCACGATGATGGCCGATATGGCGCGCATCTTCTGTCAGCTCGATCCGAAAATGTGCGCGAGTGCGCAGTTCGCGCTGATCGAGGTCAGCGAGCGCCTGCGGCAAGTGCAACGCGAAGCGCTTGCCAGTTCCGGGCTGGAATTTCAGTGGCATGGCGGGCTCGACGAGCTGCCCGAGGGCCCGCTTTTCCTGGTCGGCAACGAGCTGTTCGACGCTGTACCAATCCGGCAATTCGTGAAAACCGCGGCAGGCTGGCGCGAGCGCTGCGTTGGGATCGACGATGGCGCGCTTTGTTTTGTCGCAGGCACCGCAGGCATCGACTCGGCATTGCTGCCGCCGGACGCTGCCGACGCTCCGGAAGGTGCAATCGCGGAACTCGCGCCGGCACGCGAGGCGCTTATGGAGACCGTCAGCGCGCGAATCGCTGCCAGCGGTGGAGCCGCACTTTTTATCGACTACGGACATCTTATGCCCGCAACCGGCGACACGCTGCAGGCTTTGCGCGGGCACGCCTATGACGATGTTCTGGCACACCCCGGGGAGGCCGATCTCACGTCGCATGTGGATTTCGCGGCGCTCGCAACCGTCGCTGCCACGCATGGCCTGAAGACGGAGCTGACCACGCAGGCGCAGTTTCTCCTCTGGCTTGGATTGCTTGAGCGCGCGGGGCAGCTGGGAGCCCAAATGGACGATGCCGGCCGGGACAAGATTCGTGACGCGGTGGAGCGGCTGGCCGGCCCCGAGCAGATGGGCGAGCTCTTCAAAGTGCTTGCAGTGACAGCCCCGGCCAGGCCGGAATCGGCCGCCCGGGGAGCGGATTGACTTGGCTCATTCGCTGCCCCACCATCCGCCGCGCTGAAGGGACCAGGAGCCGATGCTTGAAACTGTACGACCGGAGCCTATCCGGTCCCCGGTACTGGACGGTCTTGCCCGTTTCGGGGTGCGGCACGGCTTTTTCACCCGCGGAGGCGGGGTTTCGGAAGGTATCTATCGTGGTCTGAACACCGGCGCGGGCTCGAATGACGAGGCCCGTCACGTCGCCGAAAACCGCCGCAGGATCGCGCAGTCGCTTGGCGCGCAACCAGATCGGCTCGTCACTATGCATCAGGTGCATTTGGCGGACGTGGTGGTGGTCGATGGACCAATTGCCGGGGAGCGCCCGCGTGCAGATGCGATGGTCTCCGCCACGCCCGGTCTTGCACTCGGCGTGTTGACCGCCGACTGCGGGCCGGTGCTCTTCGCCGATGCCCAGGCGGGCGTCATCGGCGCGGCACACGCAGGCTGGAAGGGCGCGCTTGGCGGTGTGCTCGAAGCCACGATTGTTGCGATGGAAGGACTTGGCGCTGCGCGCCGGCGTATCGTCGCCGTGCTTGGCCCAACGATCAGCCAATCAGCCTACGAGGTCGGGCCGGAATTCCGGGAGCGGTTCCTTGCTGAGGAACCCGACGCGGACGTTCGGTTCGTGCCATCTTCAAATGAGGGGCGGTTCCTGTTCGACCTGCCTGCCTATATCGTCGCGCGGCTTGAGCGCGCGGGCATTGAAGCCAGCGATCTTGCCCGGTGCACCTATGCCGATGAGGACCGGTTCTATTCTTACCGCCGGTCGGTCCATAAATCCGAACCCGATTACGGGCGGCTCATGTCTGCAATCCTTCTGGAGGAGAATTGATGGCCCTTCATTTCGAGCGCGCGGAATTCGATGCGCGTCTGGACCGTCTGAAGATGGAGATGGCAGAGCAGAAGCTCGACGCCGTGCTGCTGTTTGCGCAGGAGAGCATGTACTGGCTGACCGGTTATGACACCTTCGGCTACTGCTTCTTTCAGAGCCTCGTGGTCAAAGCCGATGGCTCCATGGTGCTGATGACCCGCTCGGCCGATCTGCGGCAGGCGCGTCACACATCGACGATCGAAAACATCATCGTGTGGATGGATCGCGAAAACGCGCATCCAGCGTCCGACCTGCGCAACCTGCTCAACGATCTCGACCTGCTCGGCTGCCGCATCGGCGTCGAATACGAAACGCACGGGCTCACCGCCCGTAACGGACAGATGCTGGACGAGCAGCTGAAGACCTTCGGCACCATCGTCGATATTTCCGGTCTCGTCGGAGGGCTTCGCACGATCAAAAGCCCGGCGGAAATCAAGAAGGCGGAAAAAGCTGCTGCGCTGTCGGACGAGGCGCTGAAGGTAGCGCTTCCGCTGATCAAGCAGGGTGCGGACGAGGGCGAAATACTCGCGAAGATGCAGGGCGCTGTCTTTGCCGGCGGCGGGGACTACCCGGCCAATGAGTTCATCATCGGCTCCGGCACAGATGCGCTTTTGTGCCGCTACAAGGCGGGAAGGCGCAAGCTCAACAAAAACGACCAGCTGACACTCGAATGGTCGGGCGCGTTCCATCACTATCACGCCCCCATGATGCGCACGGTGCTGATTGGCAAAGTGTCGAAACGTCATCAGGAGTTATACGACGCGGCACGTGAGGCGCTCGAGGCACTTGAGGTCAAGATGCGCCCGGAAAACACTTTCGGCGATGTCTATGACGCCCACGCTCGCGTTATGGAAGCGCGCGGACTCACCCGGCACCGGCTCAATGCCTGCGGATATTCGGTCGGCGCGCGGTTCAGTCCGTCGTGGATGGACATGCCGATGTTCTATGCGGGCAATGAAGCGGCAATTGCGCCCAACATGACGCTGTTCGCGCATATGATAATCATGGATTCCGACAACGATACCGCAATGACGCTTGGGCAGACCTATCTCACCACAGATGGGGCGCCGAAGCCGCTATCGCGCCACGATCTCGACTTGATCGTGCGTTGAATGAATAGTTGAAGGGGCACATTGTCCGATTGCGTTGCCTTTGGCGTGCAGTCGACAGGCGGGGTTTGATGGCCATGTGGCACCCAGTCAAAATCGCTGTTGCTCTTGTTGCCGTGCTGGCGGTTGCCGCCTGCACGGGTTCAGGCGTCGAGCCTTCTTCACTGCAGCCGCTGACCACTGATGATGGCAGTGGCAACGCCAACCAGCTTCCGCCGCCGAATGCGCAAGGCGGAAACAACACTCTGTTCAGCAACAACAACTCGCAGGCCGCGCTGCCGCGCGTGGCCGCGGTCAACAGCAATGCGCGCATCCAGTTCGCGCCGGTGATCGGCGCGGCCGCCGAAGCCGTGCCGGCACTTTCGGCACGGTTGCGCGCCCGCGCCAACCAGCGCGCCGTGACCGTTGCCGGCTCCGGCGATCCCGCCGTGACCCATGTCATGAAGGGTTATTTCTCAGCCTTCACAGACAGGGGCGAAACGACGGTCATCTATGTGTGGGACGTGCTTGACCCGGCCGGCAACCGGCTGCATCGCATTCAGGGACAGCAGGCCGAGACGGGCACTGGCGGCGAAGGCTGGAACGCGGTGACAGCTCCGACGATGGAGGTGATCGCCGACCGCACCGTCGACGAGCTCGCGGTGTGGCTTTCTTCGTCTTCCGGTTAACCTATCCAAAGTTTTTTGGGCAAAGGCGGCGGCCACCGCGCGGCTGCTCTTGCATTGTAGGCTGACCCCGCTAAAAGCCCGGCAATCACCGAGGCGGAATCCAGGAAGCGGGCATGAAGCTCTTCGCGGGAAACTCAAACAGGGTTCTGGCGGAATCTGTCGCCCGTTATCTCAACATCCAGCTTGGTCGCGCCACCGTTAAGCGCTTTGCGGACCAGGAAATCTTCGTCGAAATTCAGGAAAATGTGCGCGGCGAGGATGTCTTCGTCATGCAGTCGACCTCCTATCCGGCGAACGACCACCTGATGGAGTTGCTGATCATGATCGACGCCTTCCGGCGTTCGTCGGCACGGCGCATCACAGCGGTGATCCCCTATTTCGGTTATGCGCGGCAGGACCGGCGTACCTCGGGCCGCACGCCGATTTCGGCGAAGCTGGTCGCCAACCTGATTACCCAGGCAGGTGCCGACAGGGTGCTCACCCTTGACCTCCATGCCGGGCAAATTCAGGGCTTCTTCGATATCCCGACCGACAATCTCTACGCCGTTCCCGTGTTGGCGCGCGATGTGAAGGCGCATTATCAGCTTTCCAACGTGATGGTCGTTTCGCCGGATGTGGGTGGCGTGGTGCGTGCTCGCGCACTCGCCAAGCGGCTCGATGCGCCGCTCGCCATCGTAGACAAGCGTCGTGACCGCCCGGGCGAATCCGAGGTCATGAACGTGATTGGCGACGTGCACGGCCGCGACTGTCTGCTGGTTGATGATATCATCGATTCCGGCGGCACGCTCTGCAACGCAGCCGACGCGTTGCTGGCGCATGGCGCGACCAGCGTGACCGCCTATTGTACGCATGGCGTGCTTTCGGGCGGCGCGGTGGCGCGTATCTCCGGCTCGAAGCTGAAAGAGCTGGTGGTCACGAACTCCATCCAGCCATCTTCGACCGTGGAAGCCGGGCCGAATGTACGCGTCATCACCATTGCCGATCTTATCGGCGAGGCGATCTCGCGCACGGCATCTGAAGAATCGGTCTCCAGCCTCTTCGACTAAAGCCAGGCCGTCGCTGCAATGCCGCACAGTGCGGCCAGCACAAGCACTGCGATCAGATTGACGTGGTAGCGCAGCAGCGCGATCGCGGCTGCGAAAGCGATGATCGCAGCCGAGGGAACGAAGCTCGCGAGCTCAGGCACCGGTAAGCTGAGCGGGCCGAAGGCTATTTCTCCAACCGTGCCGAAGAGCACGTGCAATCCGAACCACAGCGCGAGATTGGCAATGACGCCGACGACCGCCGCTGTGACGCCCGCCAGCGCAGCTGACAGCCAGCGCACATTGCGCACGGTTTCAATGTATGGCGCGCCGGCGAAAATCCAGAGAAAGCAGGGCATGAAAGTGAACCACAGCGTCACCAGCGCACCGAGCGCGCCACCGGCGAGCGGGTCAATGCCTGCCTCGCGCATGCCGGCCAGAAAACCGACAAAGACGAGCACAAGGATGAGCGGGCCAGGTGTGGTTTCGGCTAGACCCAATCCGGTCAGCATCTCGTCCGGCCGCAGCCAGCCATAGACCTCCACCGCCTGCTGCGCGACATAGGCGAGCACCGCATAGGCGCCGCCGAAGGTGACGGTCGCCATGATCGAGAAAAAGCGGGCTTCAGTGGCGAAGACGTTCTGGGGGCCGAGCGTCGCGGTCAGAGCGGCGAGCGGTACAAGCCAGATCGCCAGCCAGATGGCGCTTGTTGCCAGGAAGGAAGCGAGTGTCGGCCGATGCGAGGCGAGCGATGAGGTTTGGTCGCCTTTTTGTGGAGCTGGAGGCAGCACAAACGCGCCCGCGATCAGCGCAAGCAGAATGATAACGGGGAAGGGTATCCTGGCGAATGCAATCGCGGCGAAGGCCGCGACGGCGATGATGAGCGCTTCGACGGATTTCAGTGCTCTCCGTGAAATCCGCAGCAGCGCTTCCAGAACGACGGCAAGCACCGCTGCTTTCAGCCCAAACAACAGGCCTTCGACGGCGGGCACGCCACCGAAGGCCACATAGAGCGCGGAAAGCGCTGTGATGATCGCCGCACCCGGCAGCACAAAAAGGAGCCCCGCGATCAGGCCGCCGGTCACGCCACGCAGCATCCAGCCGGCATAAGTCGCAAGCTGCATCGCCTCCGGCCCGGGCAGCAGCATGCAAAAATTCAGCGCATGGAGAAACCGCGGTTCGTCTAGCCATTTGCGCTCGTCGATGAGGATGCGATGCATCAGCGCGATCTGACCCGCCGGCCCGCCAAAGGAGAGCACGCCTATGCGGCCGAAGACGCTGAAGAGTTCGCCATAGGTTGGGGCGCGACGGTCAGTGGCTTCGTTCATGTGGCGCTATCTGCCTTGGCCACGGGAAGTCCCGCTGCCCGCCAAGCCTCGAAGCCGCCGGCCATGTAGTGCGCGTCAATTCCATTTTCAGCAAACAGGGCGCTGGCGCTCTGGCTGATCTCATGACCGTGCACGCAGAAGAGGATGACGGGCTTGCCTTCGAACTCGCGCCACCGCTTCGCGGCGTCAGATGGCAACAGGCGTGCCGCGCCGGGAATGGTCAGACCGCTTTCGTTTCTGGCAGGTTCCTTGCGCACATCGATGATGGTGGCGGTTTCCATCATTCGCGCTGCTTCCAAAGGAGTTATCGAGTGAGGCATGGTTCCCTCCGCATAAGATACGAAGGGCGGAGCTTGGGCCGAAGCCTCTGGCGGGGAGTCCACCCATGCCCCCGCAGCCATGAATTTACATCGGCGGCACTCTGGTCACAAGCTGAAAGGGCGTCTGCCTACTCGCTTACAGCCCCGCCTGCATTCGCCGCCCTGAATGCTTCGCGGATCGCATCTGCCATTGCGCCGGTCGCTTCGCCCGTCGCGCCTGGACGGCGGTACAGGACCACGCTGGAGGAATCGATCAGGCCGAAGCCATCGGCCTCCGTCAGCTCGCGGCAGCCCGCTGGAATATTACTGCGTGACAGCGGTGCAATGGCGAGGCCCGACGATACGGCGAGCCTGAGCCCGCTTGCGGTGTCGCTGCGATAGGCGATGCGATAGTCGATACCGAGCGCATTCAGCAGATCGGTCGCGAACTCCGAACACCAGCCTGCGCTTTCATAAAGCGCAACCGGCACCGGCCGTTCGTCGTGAACGTAGTGCACCTCGGAGGTTGCCCACACGGTCGGGTCCTTCATCAGGACTTCTCCCTGCGGGTTGGCCTCCCATTCGAACACCACGGCGAGATCGATGTCGCCACGCTCCAGTGCATCCATGTGAAAGGAAGAGCGCCCGTAGCGAACCAGAACCTCCACCTGCCGATGCGCCTTGGCAAAGGCGCTTAGGGCGCGCGAGAGGACGTTGGCGCTGTATTCCTCCGGAATGCCGATGCGGACCCGGCCATCGAGATTGCGTGCCTGGAGCGCGGCGGCCGTCTCGTCGATCAGGTCGACCACCCGACGTGCGTTGATGAGCAGTTCGCCGCCCCGAACGGTCAATGCCACGCCGCGCGGACCGCGTTCGAACAGCGGCTCGCCAACTATCGCTTCCAGCCGCTTCATCTGCATGCTGACCGCCGATTGCGTGCGCCCGACCTCATGCGCGGCGCGGGTGAAATTCCGAGTGTCGGCAACGGAAACGAAAGTCCTGAGCAAGTCGCTGTCGAGATGTGTGGGCATATTCGAGAGCCATAAGAAAATCTGATTGCAATGATGCTTGCAATTCGTTGGTCAAATGGCAAGCCGTCGCCTACATCAAGGCTCAGGAAGATGATGATGGAGACGAAGCGATGGCAATCGCGCTCGACTATCAGGATTGTGCACCGGCGGTGCGCACAAATCGCGGAAGGCTGCTCGCCTGGCTTCGGGGGCTTTTGCCGCTGTGGCGCAGCAGCGATCCCGCATGGGATGCAGTGATCGCGAAAAAGGATGACCGGCTGCTTCAAGACATCGGGCTGACACGCCGGGAGGCGCTCGGCACCAATGGCTATTTCTGGCACGAATGGAGCCGCACGCGCGAGCCCTGGTCACTCTGACATTTGGCAGGGTCTTTCGGCAGACCCTCCGATACTTGTTTCCTCACTCCCCGCCGTCGCGAATGACGGCGGGTCTTTTTTGGTGCTTAGGCAGCGCAATTCACCTGCGCATGCGAACTTGCGCGCGAAAAGGCGTTCCGCTATAGAGCCGCCACCCGCGCAGACACCCTTGGAGGCAGCGCGGGGGAGGGCGGCCGCGCAAACGGCCGCTTTCGACGTTTCGGGTGCCAGTTGCCCCAAAACGCTCCAGTTATGTTGAAAGGAACTGCCATGAGCCAGAAGAGCTACGTGCTCAAGGCCGAGGCGCGCGATCGGGTCGGTAAGGGGTCCGCCCGGGCACTGCGTCGCAGCGGCCGCATACCCGCCGTCATTTACGGCGACAACAAACCACCACTTTCGATTTCCCTGCCCTACAAGGAAGTCCATCTCAAGCTGAACGGCGGCGGGTTCATGACCACGCTGGCCACGATCGACGTCAACGGCGAGAAGATTCAGGTTCTGCCGCGCGACTATCAGCTCGATCCGGTGCGCGACTTCACCATGCATGTCGACTTTCTGCGCATCGGCAAGGGATCGGTGGTGACCGTGAACATTCCGGTCCACTTTGAAAACGAAGAGGCCTCGCCCGGCATCAAGCGCGGCGGCGTGCTGAACATCGTGCGCCACGATGTGGAGTGCTCCGCACCTGCGACTGCGATTCCGGAATACATCACCGTTGACCTGACGGGTCTCGACATCGGCGATTCCGTGCATATCTCGGCAATCGCACTGCCCGAGGGTGTGAGCCCGACGATTACCGACCGCGACTTCACCGTGGCCACCGTTGCCGCGCCTGCGAGCCTCAAGAGTGAGGACGATGAGGCGGCCGAGGAGGATGCGGACGAAGAGGCCGAGGACGAGACCGAAGGCGACGAGGAAGAGGCCGAGGGCGAAACCGAAGAGTAAGCCCTTTCGGGAGAGAAAATGCGACTTATCGCGGGTCTCGGAAATCCCGGTCAGAAATATCAGAACCACCGGCACAATGTCGGCTTCATGGCGGCGGACGCGATTGTCCGCCGCCATTCCTTTTCGCCTTGGTCGAAGAAGTTTCAGGGGCTGGTTGCCGAAGGCAATCTCGGCGGCGAAAAGGTTTTGATCCTCAAACCGCAGACCTTCATGAACAATTCCGGCCAGGCGGTCGGCGAGGCAATGCGCTTCTTCAAGATCGCGCCCGCCGATCTGATCGTCATCTACGACGAGCTCGATCTCGCGCCCGCCAAGGTGCGGGTGAAAACCGGCGGCGGTGCCGGCGGCCATAACGGCATCAAATCCATCGATGCGCATTGCGGTAAAGATTATCGGCGCGTTCGGGTCGGCATCGGGCATCCCGGTGCAAAGGAGCGTGTTCATGGCCATGTGCTGGGTGATTTCGCCAAGTCCGATGAAGTTTGGCTCGATCCTCTGCTCGACGCGCTGGCCGATGCCGCGCCCATGCTGGTTGCCGGCGACGATAGCGGCTTCATGAACAAGGTGAGCCTCGCAGTGAAGGGAAGCGCGCCTGAAGCGGCCGCAAAACCGGTGAAGCCGCCCGCGAAAGGGCAAAGCCATATCCGGCAAGCACGGGCAAAAAAGCCCGCAGTCGAAATTCCCGAAACTGGCCCAATGGCGGCGATGCTGAAAAAGCTGTTCGGCAAGGACTGACGTCAAGTTGCATCGCAGGGGGCGTCCCCCGGGACTTGACGATCGTGGACCCTTTCGCCCATACGCCGAGGCAAATCACAACTCCCCCTCAGGACTGAACGATCATGGGCTTCAAATGCGGTATCGTCGGCTTGCCGAATGTCGGCAAATCGACGCTCTTCAATGCGCTGACCAAGACGGCCGCCGCCCAGGCCGCCAACTATCCCTTCTGCACCATCGAGCCCAACACCGGCGAGGTGGCGGTGCCGGACCCGCGGCTCGGCAAGATCGCGGCGATCGCCAAGTCGAAAGAGGTGATCCCGACCCGCATTTCTTTCGTTGATATTGCCGGGCTGGTGCGCGGCGCATCGAAAGGCGAGGGGCTCGGAAACCAGTTCCTTGCCAATATCCGCGAAGTCGATGCCATTGTGCATGTGCTGCGTTGCTTCGAGGATGATGACATCACGCATGTCGAAGGCCGCATTGACCCGGTTGCCGACGCCGAGACGGTCGAGACCGAGCTAATGCTCGCTGACCTGGAGAGTCTGGAGCGGCGCACTGACCAGACTCGCAAACGTGCGACCGGCAAGGACAAGGAAGCCATCACGGTGCTGCCGATGATGGAAAAGGCATTGGCACTGCTGCAGGATGGCAAGCCGGTGCGCATGCTGCTGGACGGTATCGCAGCGGAAGATTTGCGCATTCTGCAGCGCCTCAATCTGCTGACTTCGAAGCCGGTGCTTTACGTCTGCAATGTGGCTGAGGCAGACGCCGCGGAAGGCAATGTGCATACCACGGCTGTAGATGCTATGGCGGCCGGACAGGGCGCGCGCACCGTGGTCATATCGGCGGCAATCGAGGCGGAAGTCGCGCAGCTCGACGAAGCGGAAGCGCGCGAATATCTGGACGCGATGGGGTTGGAAGAACCAGGCCTCGATCGCCTGATCCGCGAGGGCTACAAACTGCTCGACCTGATCACTTTCTTCACCGCCGGCCCCAAGGAGTCACGCGCATGGACCGTTCACAAGGGCGCCAAGGCGCCGCAGGCCGCGGGCGCGATCCACACCGATTTTGAGCGTGGCTTCATCCGCGCGCAGACGATTGCCTATGACGACTATGTTGGTCTCGGCGGTGAGGTGCCCGCGAAGGAAGCCGGCAAGGCGCGCGACGAAGGCAAGGAATATGTCGTCCATGACGGCGACGTGATGCTGTTCAAGTTCAATACGTAGACGGTACGGGGATCAATCCCTCATCAGCAGCTGGCGGGCGTTGGAAAAGAACTGACGCCGGATGAGTACCAGCGCCACCGCGATTGTCGTCACTGCGAAAACCTCGGGCCCTGCGAACCAGCCGAGATAGGCAAGCGCCATGAACAGGCTGCGCTGGCCTGCGGTGAAGTGTTTGCCGGCGATCGTGTTCATCTCGCCCGCCCGCAGCGCCTGTTTGACTCGCGTTTCGCGGTCGGTTTCCTCCGGCTGCTGCACTGCGCCGATTATGATCGAGCAATAGTTGAACAGCCGGTATGACCAGCCGAACTTGAAGAAGGCATAGACGAAAATCAGCGTCAGGCCGGCGAGCTTGAGCTCGAATACGACGCGGCTGATGGCGTCGATGACCGGGATGTCTTCAAAGAGCCGCAGCGCCTCGTCCGTTGCGCCGAGCGCTGCGAAACAACCGCCGATCGCCAGCATGGAAGCGGTGCCGAAGTAGGCCGCACCTTGCTGCAGCCCTGCAAGGATCGTGGCATCGACGATGCGTATTTCACGTTCAGCCAGAACCAGCATCCACTCGCGACGCCGGCGCGCCATCAGGCCCGACAGCGAGCGGTAACGCAGCGGCGAATGGTTGACCGTGATTTCCAGCGCGAGCCAAACGACCACGAAAAAGCCCAATGCTGCGAGGTCGGCAAGTTCGAGTGCAAGCAGTTTGGTCATCGTGTTGAACGTCACCTTTCGTGTCGGCCAACGGCTTAGGCTTACCGGGTAGGCATCGCAAGTCAGTCGTGGAGAGGCGGTCAAATTGCGGTGACCCTCGCAATTGCGATTGCTTGCCCTCGCCGCGCCGCTAATCTCTGCCGCTATGAATAGCCAGACACATGTCATCATGGGGGCGGCGCTTTTCGGCAAGCCGATGCCGAAGCTTGCCTGGGCCGCGGCGGCGGGTGGCATCGTGCCGGACGCTCCCATGTTTGCGATCATCGCGGTACTGCGCATGAGCGGCTATTCGCTGAACCAGATTTTCCGGGAGATCTACTGGGAACACTGGTGGCAGATCGCCAACGGGCTCGGCCATTCATTCTGGATATGGGGCGGGCTTGCCATCATCTCAGGCCTTCTGGCTCATCGCCAACGCAATCCCGACAGACATGACGTCATGCTGGCCGGTCGCGCGAGCGCGGCGCCGATGGTATTTGCCTTTTCGGCGTCCGCGGTGCTGCACTCCTTCATCGACTTCCTGTGCCACCGCGACGATGCCCATATGCATTTGTGGCCGTTCACGGAGTGGCGTTTCCGTTCGCCGGTGTCCTACTGGGACAGCAATCATTATGGCGACTGGTTCGGCCTGTTCGAGGCGCTTGTCGGGGTGGTGCTCGTTGTTGTGCTTTTCCGCCGGTACACATCCTGGCTGTTGCGCGGGGCGTTGCTTGTGGCGCTCGCGCTTTATGTCGCGGTGCCGGCTTTCTTCATTTTCAATCTTGGCGGCTGATCTGCCAGGGTCGGCAAAGCATCGGGCCAATAACGCCGTGGGGAATTGTCTTTGCCGTCACGCGAGGCAATGATTGTTCAGGCATGAACAGGATTCGCCGATGACCAGCAAAAAATGGGCGTTCGAGGATTTCGAAGAGGGAGCGGTTCTCGACATCGGATCGAAAACCGTAACGGCTGAGGAGATTATCGAATTTGCCACGCAGTTCGATGCGCAGCCGATGCATCTCGACGAGGAAGCCGGCAAGGCGAGCATTCTCGGTGGGCTCGCGGCCTCGGGCTGGCACAGCTGCTGCATGTTTATGCGCATGATGTGCGACGGATTTCTGCTCGACTCGACCTCGCAGGGTTCGCCCGGCATCGCCTATGCGCGTTGGAAAAAGCCAGTGCTGGCAGGGGACACCCTGACTGGCAGCACCGTCATCGTAGCGAAGCGGGAATCGTCGTCGCGGCCCAATCTCGGTCTGGTCACTTGCCGGCACGAGTTGCGTAACCAGAAGAACGAGGTTGTGCTTGAACTGGAAAACACCGGCATGTTTCTGAAGCGTGAGGTGGCGCAATGAGCCTGGACAAATTTCTCGCGCTGGGCACCACAATCACGCTTGGGTCGCACACCTTCGAGCCGGAGGAGATCAAGGATTTTGCGCGCAAATACGACCCGCAGGCGTTTCATGTCGATGAGGTGGCGGCGGAGAAAAGCGTATTCGGCCGGCTGTGCGCGTCGGGCTGGCACACGGCCTCAATGTGGATGCGCTATAATCTGAAGAAGCGCGAGGACATGGGCGCCCGACCATGGGACGGGCCGGGTGCGCGGCCCGAGTTCGGCCCGTCGCCCGGATTTACCGACCTCAAATGGCTGCGCCCAGTCTTTGCCGGTGACACGATTACCTTCACCCGCACTGCGCTCAGCCACCGCGCGATGAATACGCGCCCGGGCTGGCGTGTGCTCACCATTCGCTGCGAAGCGCATAATCAGGATGGTGCGCCGGTGCTGACTTTCGACAGCGCGGTCCTGCTGAAGGCAGGGTAGAGGCATGACCTCCTGACAACCTTCTGTCAGGATGCGGCGCGTATCGTTGCGGATTGAGCGGCGCGGCCTTTCTTTCGTTTCTGACTCTGACCATATTGACCATATGGCCCGCACACCGAAGAAAAAGACAGCCGACAAAGCGAATGACAACGCGCCGCGCAAGCGCGGCAGCCCGCTGACCGACTATATGGATGCCTCCGAGCCGCTTGAGCGCAAGGGCTTTGCCGAAGCGCCGCAGCGAGAGCTGACTGGTGAGCCGCTGCGCGGTAGTGTCAGTGACTGGGCGAAACAGATATCGGACGAGGCGGATTTGGAAGTCGACCGACAGTCCAAGCCGTCAAAAAAGAAGATACCCGAGCGATCCTCCGAGCCAACAAAGACCGCGCGCGGCACCTCCATGGGCGGCGCGGCCAGCCCGCGCGAGCGCGCGGCGGCCGGCCTCAACCCAATCCCCGGGCTCGATGTCAGCCTGGAAGATGCCGAGTCGATTTCCTCGTCCGGCGTCACCGCAACGGTGGCCGCGCTTTCGAGGCTGATCGAAGGCGGCGACCCGAACGTCAAGCAGGACGCCTGGGTGCCGCACCGGCCGGAGCGGCCGCAGAAATCCGAAGGCGGTATCGCGCTCAAGATGGAGACCGAGTTCAAGCCTTCTGGCGACCAGCCAACGGCGATCCGCGATCTGGTTGAAGGCGCCAACGAGGCGGAACGCACGCAGGTGCTGCTGGGCGTAACCGGCTCGGGCAAGACCTTCACCATGGCCAAGGTTATCGAGGAGACGCAGCGGCCGGCGCTGATCCTTGCACCGAACAAGACGCTTGCCGCTCAGCTCTATGGCGAGTTCAAGTCGTTCTTCCCGAACAACGCGGTCGAGTATTTCGTTTCCTACTACGACTACTACCAGCCCGAGGCCTATGTGCCGCGGACGGACACTTACATCGAGAAGGAATCGTCGATTAACGAGCAGATCGACCGCATGCGCCACTCGGCGACGCGCGCACTTCTTGAGCGCGACGATGTGGTGATCGTTGCATCAGTTTCCTGCATTTACGGTATCGGGTCTGTCGAAACCTATACGGCCATGACCTTCCAGATGCAGATCGGCGACCGGCTCGACCAGCGTCAGCTGCTCGCCGACCTCGTGGCACAGCAATACAAGCGGCAGGACGTGAATTTCGTGCGAGGCTCGTTCCGGGTGCGCGGCGACACGATCGAAATATTCCCTGCCCACCTTGAGGACCGCGCCTGGCGCATTTCCATGTTCGGCGACGAGATCGAGACGATCACCGAATTCGATCCGCTGACCGGACAGAAGACAGCCGACCTCAAATCGGTGAAGATCTACGCAAACTCGCACTATGTGACGCCGAAGCCAACGCTGGCGCAGGCGACGCGCTCGATCAAGGAAGAGCTGAAACACCGGCTGGTGGAGCTGGAGCGCGCTGGTCGTCTTCTCGAAGCGCAGCGGCTCGAGCAGCGCACGCGTTTCGATCTGGAGATGCTGGAAGCGACCGGCTCATGCGCCGGCATCGAGAACTATTCGCGCTATCTCACCGGCCGCAAGCCGGGCGAGCCGCCGCCGACGCTTTTCGAGTACATTCCCGACAATGCGCTCGTCTTCGTTGACGAAAGCCATGTCACGATCCCGCAGATCGGCGGCATGTATCGCGGCGACTTTCGCCGCAAGGCGACGCTTGCCGAGTACGGCTTCCGGCTGCCTTCCTGCATGGACAACCGGCCGCTGCGCTTCGAAGAGTGGGACGCGATGCGCCCATCCACCGTCGCGGTGTCGGCGACACCCGGAAACTGGGAGATGGAGCAAGCCGGCGGTGTATTCGCCGAGCAGGTCATTCGGCCGACAGGACTGATCGACCCGCCGGTCGAAGTTCGGCCCGCGAAAAGCCAGGTCGATGACGTTCTGGGCGAAATCCGCGAAACGAGCGCAAAGGGTTACCGTACGCTGGTGACCGTTCTCACCAAGCGTATGGCCGAGGATTTGACGGAATATCTGCACGAGCAGGGCATTCGCGTGCGCTACATGCACTCCGACATCGACACGCTGGAGCGCATCGAGATTATCCGCGACTTGCGTCTCGGCGCGTTCGATGTGCTCGTCGGCATCAACCTCTTGCGCGAAGGCCTCGACATTCCCGAATGCGGGTTCGTGGCGATCCTCGATGCCGACAAGGAGGGTTTCCTGCGTTCCGAGACGTCGCTGATCCAGACGATCGGCCGCGCAGCGCGGAACGTCGACGGCAAGGTCATGCTTTACGCCGACACCATTACAGGGTCCATGGAACGCGCGATGGCGGAGACGGAACGCCGACGCGAAAAGCAACTCGAATACAATGCCGAAAACGGCATCACGCCCGAGAGCGTGAAGAAGAACATCGCCGACATTTTGGACTCGGTCTACGAGCGCGACCACGTGCGCGCCGACATATCCGGCCGCACGAAAGATGCCGGTGCGATGATGGGCAACAACCTCAAGGCGCACCTGGAATATCTCGAAAAAGAGATGCGCGATGCTGCCGCCGATCTCGATTTCGAACGGGCGGCGCGATTACGCGACGAGGCCAAGCGGCTGCGGGAAACCGAACTCGCCATCTCCGACGATCCGCTAGCGCGCGAGGTCGAATTGCAGTCACCCGCCTCAGGGCGCGAAAGGGGCAAGCATAATAAGGGCCGGCAGAGGCATCGCACTGTTGAGGATCAGGAACGCATCCGGCAGCGCGAGGAGGCACGGGCGGCGGAAGAAGCGGCCAAGGCTGCCCGGCCGAACATGTTCCGCAAGCCGGATCTCGACGAAATGGGCACCTCTGGCGACCACGCCGTGCCGCTCGGCAAGAAAGGTGACGACGCCTCCCTGTTTCGAAAACAGGACCACCGCGAGGCGCATCGGCCCGACTACGGAACGCCGGATGATGGGCGAAGCCCGAGTCGCCGACCGGCGGCCGCGCCTGATGGCGCGCCCTCGCGGAGCGAGCCGCATAGCGGCGGCAGCGTGAGCGAAGAAAAGCAGTCGTTGTTTCGTCCAAACACGCTCGACGAAATGACTGTGGGCAGAACCGAGAAGCCGGTGCAGGGCCGCAAGCCCGCCAAACCTGCGCCGAAGGGCGGAGACCAAGACGATGGCCATGTGCGCCGGCACCGGCCAGGTATCGGCTCCTATGAGGACCCGGCTGACGAAAGGCGCGCAGCGCGCAGGTCCAAAAAGACCGGCAGGCCGGGGCAGTAGGCCGACGGCGCTAATTCACTTCTTCTTCGCCACGATGAAGGGGCGCGAGTCGCCGTGGAATTCGAAGACCACGATCTCGAAACCCGCTTTGGCGATCATCGCCTTCAATTGCTTCGGCGAAACAAAACTCAGATCGGGCGGTGCTTTGCCGAACAGGCGCATCGCTGCAATCAGCGGCTGCAGAACAAGCCGCCTTGCGCCGCCTATGTTCGGAGTCTTGGAGATCAACAGACCGCCTGGGCGCATCAGTTCCGCGAGACGGTCAATCAGTGCCGGCACGTCCGGCACGAGATGCAGGAAGTTGTAGGCGAGCACTGCGTCATAGGGCGCATCTGGAAACGCGTCGTCGAAGGGTGTTGCGCGCACGAAATCGATGTTCGCTACGTTCGTCCCGGCCGCCTTTTCCCGGCCGATTGTAATCATCTCCGACGAAATGTCGCTCGCCGTGATGTGACCAACCTCCGGCGCCAGAAGCAGTGCCGTCGCGCCTGAGCCGCAGCCGACTTCGAGAACGCGAGCGTCCCGCGATAGGTGTTCGCGCGTGCGATCGATGGTGCGGTTGTAGCCTTCCATGTCCTTGATCGGATCGGCGGCATATTTGCGCGCGATGCGGTTCCAGAAGTCTTCGGTCTCGGCCATTTGCTGTTTTTCCCGGTCGCTGTGTCGCGACGGATGTAGCCAAGCACCGGCTATTGCGGAAGTGCGCGGGGAGGTATTTCAGATATGCGTAGATGCATGGAAATCGCCTGAGGGCGGGGTGGCGAAATGCGCGTCAGCCGGCCTTCAAACAGGTCAGTTCCTGGCCCTCGCTCGGCGAGAATATCGCTTCGTCGCCCTGCTCCCAGAAGAAGCGGCCGAAGCTCGCATCATAGCGCGAGCCCGAGGCCGTGCGCGTCAGCGAGCCGGTGTCGATCATATCGCCATATTCAATGCGGATGCTGGGCAGCATGGTTTCGTAGAAATAGGTAGTGACCTCGTTGGCCGGGTTGTTGTCACAGGTCCAGGAAACGACAGCGAGCGGCTCGTCGAGCATCCATCTGGCCACGAGTCCGCCCTCGCGGCGCAAATACGCGTCCTCGACGCAGCCGCGCAGATCGTCCGATTTCCAGCACTCGTCGCGGCCCGATACCCAGCCGCGCTGGGTTGCCCGCAACTCATCCTCGGCCTGTTTCGCGCCCACATCCAGTGAGCCGATTTCCTGCAAGGCCTGGTCGAAGCGGTCTGCCAAAAGGCGGTCGATCGCAGCGAGATCGGCGTCGTTGCAAACAAGCTCCTCGGCGGAGCTCTCCGCCTTGGCGCAGTCAAAGGACGGCCCTTCGCCAACCTGCGCCAGCGCGCTGCCGACCGGTACAAATGCAAGGCCGGCTGCTGCGGAAGCAATCAGAGCATACCGGTTCATTGCTCTTTCTCCTTGCCGACCCACGGCGCGATGTAGAATTCCGGTTTCGTGCTTGCCGGGCAGCTATTGTCCAGCTTGCGCGTCGGATCGTTGATGAAGGCGACGCCCATATCGACCACACAAGGCTGGTAAACGACCGCTCCGTGGCCGGCCTCGTGGATCAGGAAGGCCTGGCTGTTGGAAAGTGTTTCGGCGGCGTGGAAAGGCCAGCTGGGCGCGGTCTGCACGTCCCAGGTCGAGCCGATAGCCAGCGTCGGGATATCGCTGACAACACGATCGTGGAAACCGGGGCGCGGATGCTGGTCAAACAGCTTGCAAATTTCGAAGAAGTACTTCGCTGAATTGTCCCACTGGAGGCGAACGATCTTTTCGTATTTAAGCGCTGACGTTAGTTGGTCGTAGCCCTCAGGCGAGTTGTAAGGAATGTCTTCCTGACAAGCGTAGACGAAGAGGTGACCGTTTGTGACAACGTCGTGCTCGGTTGCGGCAAGGCCGCGATGCACCATCTCGAAAGCTTCCGCGACTTCCGTTTCGCTCATCGCTTCGATGATCGCGAGCAGCCGCGGCTGATAGTCTTCCGAGAAATGCTCGGTTACGAAATCGCGCAGTAGATCTTTTGAGGGTTCGGATGTCTGCAAGGCGGCATAGGCCACAACGGCAGCTCTCGCCTTTTCCGGGTCGCCCAGCATTGGTCCGGCTGCGCGCTGGAGTTCCTCATCGAACAGCGTGGCGAGCGGACCCAGCGACCGGAATTGACGCAGACTGTCTTTCAACTCGTCGACCGTCAGTTCAAGCGCGCGGTTCGCTTCCCGGGCGGCTCCTGCTTCGTGGAGCGCGATTTCGATCATGCGCTTCTGATCGTCGGTCAGTCGCCGCGTGCGTGCCCGAACGTCGACCGCATCCTGTTTCGGGAAGGCGAACGCCCTCGACAGGATCATTTCGACCGTCGGCATTTCCCCGCCATTGGCAATTTCGTAGATCGCGGCCGGCAGATATTTGGTGTAGCTCCCGTTGCGATACTGACCGTTGTGCGAGGTAATCATCGCTGAGACGATCACCGGCTCCAGCGGTGCGCCTTGATAGATGGCCTCTCCGGCCATTGCCTTGTCGTATGCCTCATGCAGCTTCTGGCCGAGGTCGGGGTAGGCCGTATTGCAAGCTTCGTCGTTTCTGCACTCATCCAGGAGCAGCTCGATCGCCTCGTGCTGGGGGACGGCGAGCGTGTCGTAGAGCCGGATGGCCGGGCCCGCGACGCCGTCGATTATGACGGCGCGCAGGCCTTCGGGAGCTGAGCGCATCACCTCCAGCGAGAGCTTTGTGCCGTACGAGATGCCATAGAGATTGTAGGTGTCGTAGCCCAGAGTTCTGGTAACGGCGCGCACGTCGAGAGCGTTCTGGTAGGTGTTGTAGTGCTCGAGTGGTACATCTGATGCACGCAGCTCGGTGATGCATTGCGTCATCACGTCCGGCGTGTCTTCCTCGCTGGCCGCGGATGCAACGCCGGCGAGTTCCAGAATGTTGGCGGTCATGGCATTGAAGCAGACAGTCGAGCGACCCGACAGCCCTGCCGCGCGCTGATCGAACATCACGACATCGCGGTTGTTGCGCCAGGGCTCGAAGATACTTCCGAAGCCCTCGAGGCTCTCCAGCAAGCCGCCGCCCGGACCGCCATGAAGATGCACGAGCGGGTCGGGCTCCGGATACATGGAGTGCGATTTGAGGACCGTGAAAATGAGCTCGGTGCGGCCGCCGCCGGAAGCGTCGTGATCTTCGGGAACGCTCACCGTGCCGCAGATGATCGTCTCGCCTTCGATTTCGAGCGGGCCGATGGGGCGTGGACAGGCCTGTATTTCGACCGGATATGCCGGGTCGTGGCCGCCTTCGATGAGTGTTTTGAATGCGCTTGTGTCGACCTGGTCACCCGACAGGCCGATCAACAAAGCGATGATCTGGTCGTAATTCACGGCGAACTCCCATCTCAAAGGCCCAACCTGTGGCAGCAGGTGCGACAGTTTGACGACATTTGGATTGGGTCGGCAAGTTTAGCGGCAGCGCGCGCCGTCCGAAGGTTAAGGCTTTCTCACTCTTCCGGTTCGGTGGTGAAGAGAAGCGGGTAGCCCGCAGTCTTGCCCGCGTCGGTGGCGCGGGTCGCCTTTGTCTCCGCGACATCGCGCGTGAAGACGGCGACAACGCAGACGCCGCGCTGATGCGCGGTGATCATGATGCGGTAGGCCTCATCGTCGGTGGTGCGGAATTCGGCTTTCAGCACCTGCACGACAAACTCGCGGGGCGTGAAATCGTCATTGACCAGAATGACCTTGTGCAGCTTGGGCCGCTCCGTCTCGGTGCGTGTCTTGACGCGTTTTTTGGTTGTGGTCTGGGTCATGGTGTTGCCCGGCAGCGAAGCTTTGAACGGCTTCAATGCCGCAGCAAGTGGCGCATACCGCGCGACTGCGTGGCAAACCGGCGACTGGCGCGATCGCCTAGAGCGCCGTCAGACCGGCGTTGACAAGATTGAGCGGCTGGCGCGCACCGCGCGCGTAGGCTTCTTCAACGCGGCTGGTCACGATGGCCCGGCCGTCCCGGTCGTCGATTCCAAGTTCGTCGCATACCGCATCGATGACATCGGTAACGTGGGCGTCGCCGGTGGCGCGATGCCGCCGATTGCTGCTGGCCTTGTACTGTCTTTTCATCTCAGGCCTCCTGGTGGATCGCTCCCCCAACCGCAGTCTATTGAAACTCTGCGTTTCGTCAAAGTTCAGGCAGCCAAGTCACTTTGTGTGACGGGCTGAAACGCCATGACCTCGCTCTCGTTTCGATGCGAAACCAATCGTGATCGGCGTTCGCGCTAACGCATTTCCTCTGTGATCGGAAGTCGGTCGATTGCGGCGTATCGGTGGCTGCGTTGGACCAGCATTTCTGCCAAATCGCACGCTAAAGTGGTTTCGCGTTGCCGGAATGTGGCTATTTTAAGTCACTGTAATTGTTCAATAAATACACAGAATGTGAGTTGCGGAATCCGCTGTGCCGAAACTATCTCTCGCCTTGTTCGGCCCGGGCAAACCCCACGCCTTTTGAAAGGCGCTCGGCGCCGGATCAACGTCAACAACGAGGATCAGGATTATGAGGAAGGTACTCGCAGCAATTGCAATCACCGGATTTTTCGCAGCGGCAGCTTACGCAGCCGAGGTGGAAGGCACGGTGGAAGGGATCGACGAAGCAACGCGCGTCATCCTTCTCAACGACGGCACGTCCTATGTGGCGGCCGAAAGCGTCGATCTGGCCAGCCTGCAGCCCGGGGCAAAGGTGAAGATCACCTATGACGACGCGACCATGCAGGCAACGCAGGTCGAAGCGGAGATGTAATCTCCGCGGCCGTCAAAGCCAGAAGAGCCGGTTCCGTCTGGAGCCGGCTCTTTTTTGTGCGCTCGGGCAACATCTTGGCTGCGGAGGCGAATCCTGCGATTCTCCGGCAGGTTCAATAGGGCGGCGAAAGAAGATGAAAATTTCACGGCGGCTTGTCCTTGGAGCGGCTGCGGTCGGCCTAACCAGCTGGGCCGGATGGTCGATCTCGCGCCTTGCCGCGGCTCCGGGCGCTTCGAAGGATCTCGGCCGGGTCGGCGATCTCGACGGCGCCGCGCTCGCCAATGACCCGCCGCCCTACGTGCCGCCACACGACCCCGCGCTGCCATGGTCCATGAAGGGCGGTGAGTTGAACGACGCCAGCGGGCTGTCGCGCACGCCGGTCTACGGCGTTGTCGCGGTTCGCTCGCGGGACGACGTCGCCAAGGCGCTGACCTTCGCCAAGGCCAACAAGCTGAAGATCGCGATGGCGGCCGTGCGCCATTCGATGGGTGGGCATGCATTCGACGATCATGCGCTGGTGCTCGACATGCGCAGGCTGAACAGCATCGAGCTCGATACGGCTACGAAAACGGTGCGTGTGGGCGCCGGCGCGACCTGGCACGACATCCAGAATGCGATCCACCCGCGCTTTGCAGTGAAGGCAATGCAGTCGACCGATATCTTCTCGGTTGGCGGGTCGATCTCGGTCAACGCGCATGGCATGGACCATCATGCGGGTGCCCTCGACGGCTCGATCCGCTCGCTGGAAATCATGCTTGCAAACGGCACGGTCACGGTTTGCTCGCCGACGTTGAACGCCGAGCTCTTTCGCAATATCGTTGGCGGCTACGGGCTCTTCGGTGTGATCCTGTCAGCGGAGCTCGAAGTGGTCGACAATGCGGTCTATGAGACTTCGCGAGCGCTGATCGGCGCGGAGGATTTCCCACGCTATTTCGACGAACATATTGCCGGCGACAACGGGCTCGGCCTCTTCTACGGCCATCTGTCTACCGCCACAGGCAATCTGCTCGATGAGATGGTGGTTTATCGCTACGATGCCGTGGACGGCGAACTGCCCGACGATCTGCCACCGCTGGGCGAGCCCGGCATGGTCGCGGTGAAGCGGTTCATCCTGAACCTGTCGAAATACGGATCAGCTTTCCGCAGCCTGAAATGGTATGTTGAGAAGACGCTCGAGCCGAAGTTCGAAAGCTGCACGGTGCCGCGCACGGCGGCGTTGGCCGAGGGCGAGGCCTGCCTCGTCAGCCGCAACGATCCGATGCATGATTCCGTTCCCTATCTCTTCAATGACCTGAAGGGCGAAACGGACATTCTGCACGAGTACTTCTTCCCGCGTTCGGCTTATCCGGCGATGATCGAAGGTGCGCGCAAGGTCATGCGGGAGCATGACGCAAACCTGCTCAACGCCTCTGTGCGGGTGGTGGATGCCGCAGATATCGCGCTTCCCTACGCGACCGAGCCGGCGTTCTCGCTGGTGCTCTACATCAACCAGCGCACGGACCCGCAAGGCAACGCCAAGATGCGGGCGCTGACCCGAGCGCTCATCGATCTCACGCTGCAGAATGGCGGGCGCTTTTTCCTGCCTTACCAGCTCCACTACACTGCCGGACAGCTGTTGGCGGCATATCCCGAACTGCCGTCATTTCTGGAGGCGAAGCGGAAATACGATCCCGAAGAGCTGTTCGTCTCCACGTTTTACCGCGGCGTTTCGCAGCTTGTCGAAGACACCATGGCGGCTTAGCCGGCAGAAATTTCCTTGTCACAATTGGGCGTTAGGAGGGCTCGCATACGAGGCAGGAAGGGATTGATTCGATGAAGATTGCGGTACTTGGCGGCGATGGCTTCGTGGGCTGGCCGACCTCGCTTCACCTGTCGAACCTCGGCCACAAAGTCCATATTCTCGACAATCTGTCCCGGCGCTGGATCGATACCGAACTCGGCGTCCAGTCGCTCACGCCGATGGACTCAATTCAGGAGCGCACGCGCATCTGGCACCTGGAAACAGGCCGACGCATCCACTTCCATCTCATCGACATCGCACGCGACTACGATCTGCTGAAAGTCTGGCTCGACGAGAACCGGCCGGACGCGATCGTGCATTTCGCCGAGCAGCGCGCGGCGCCTTATTCGATGAAGAGCGACCGCCACAAGAACTACACCGTGAACAACAATGTCAGCGCCACGCACAATCTGCTGAATGCGATGGTGGAGACCGGCGTCGATGCGCATCTGGTGCATCTCGGCACGATGGGCGTTTACGGCTATTCCTCGGTGGGCGCGGCGATCCCGGAAGGTTACCTGCCGGTCGGCATCGAAACGCTCGCCGGAAACCGGGTGGACCAGGAGATCCTCTACCCGGCCAATCCGGGCTCGGTCTACCACATGACCAAGTGCCTGGATCAGCTCCTGTTTCAATTCTACGCCAAGAACGATGGCGTGCGGATCACCGATCTGCATCAGGGCATCGTGTGGGGTACGCATACGCGCGAAACCCGCATGCATGAGCAGCTCGTCAACCGCTTCGACTATGACGGCGACTACGGCACCGTGCTCAACCGGTTCCTGATCCAGGCGGCGATAGGCTACCCACTGACAGTACACGGCACCGGCGGCCAGACACGCGCCTTCATCCACATTCAGGATTCGGTGCGATGCATCGAACTCGCGCTGGCCAGCGCGCCGAAAGCCGGTGAGCGCGTGAAGATCTTCAACCAGATGACGGAGACGCATCGGGTGCGCGACCTTGCCGAACTGGTGGCGAAAGTCACCGGGGCGAAGATTGCCTATCTGCCAAACCCGCGCAAAGAAGCGCCGGAGAACGATCTCGTGGTCAGTAACGAGCAGTTTCTCGATCTCGGTCTCCAGCCGACGACACTGGCCGAAGGGCTGCTGTCAGAGGTGGTCGATGTGGCGAAGAGGTTCGCCTATCGTGTCGACCGCAGTCGCATTCCTGCACTTTCGGCCTGGACCCGCGACATCGCTCCGACGTTGGATTCCGATCCAGAAGGCTGGCGATTGCGGAAGGTGGGGTAGCGTCAAGCTACCCTCACCCTAGAAGGAAGGGTGGCGAACGCAGTAAGCCGAGCGGGGGCTGAAAAAATGTCGAGCGATGCACAAACACCCCAACCCCGCTCCGCTTCGCGGCGCGACCCTCCCCACAAGGGGGAGGCTGGAGCACGCAACGCCTTCGTCACACTCGTTACCAATGCCGACTATGCGATGGGTGCAACCGCGCTGGTTCGTTCGCTGACGCTCACCGGCACCGCGGCGGATATTGTCGTCATGCATACTGGGGGTGTGTCACGCGAGGCGCTTGCGCCGCCGGCGAGGCTTGGCGCAATCCTGTTCGAGGCGGAATTGCTGCCAACCTCCGATGCGTTCAACACACGGCATGACAAGCGTGAAATCCACGGGCGCAATCCTTTCACCAAGGGCGGCAAACCGGCCTTTCACACGCCGCTCGACAATTTCGCAAAGCTGCGGCTCTGGGAGCTGGAGCAATATGACAGGGTCGTCTTCCTCGACGCCGATACGATTGTGCTCAGAAATATCGACCGGCTTTTCGCTTATCCCGAATTCTCCGCCGCGCCGAATGTCTATGAGAGCCTTGCCGACTTTCACCGGCTGAATTCAGGCGTGTTCGTTGCCAGGCCATCGCGGGCAATATTCGCCGCGATGCTGGAACAGCTCGACGCACCGGGCAGCTATTGGCCGCGAACGGACCAGACTTTTCTGCAGAGCTATTTTCCGGGTTGGCATGGCCTGCCGGTGTTTTTCAACATGCTGCAATATGTCTGGTTCAATCTGCCGGAACTCTGGGACTGGCGGTCGATCTCGGTGGTTCACTACCAATATGAAAAGCCGTGGCAGGCGGACAATCCGAAGGCCGAGCGCCTCCGGCCGCTGATCGATCTGTGGCAGGCATATCTGAGCGGCGAGAACATTCCCGATATAGATGCGCTGCCAAATCCAGGCACTTCCGGCTGATGGGCGAACGGCGTGCGATCGTTTCCGGCGGCACAGGCTTCGTCGGGCGATTTGTCGTCGAGCGTCTGCTCGAGGAAGGGTATGCCGTCACCGTAACCGGACGCAGTGCGCCAGCGGACGACTGCTTCTCGCAGCCGGTGAAGTTTGTCGCCGACCATCTTGAGCCCGACGAGGATCATACGCAGACCTTCGCCGGTGCTGACTATTTCGTGCACTGCGCTTTCGACCATGTGCCCGACAAATATCGTGGCGGGGAGGGTAACGACCCAGCCGGCTTTCGCCGCCGCAATCTGGACGGAACGATGGCGCGCTTCCGCGCCGCGAAATCGGCCGGCGTAAAACGCGTCGTGTTTCTCTCTTCCCGCGCTGTCTATGGCGACCAGCTGCCTGGTGCTGCGCTCGACGAAGGCACACGGCCGCAACCAAACTCGATCTATGGCGAGGTGAAGCTGGCCTGCGAGCAAGGGCTGGCCGAACTCGCCGATGCCGAATTTCGCGGCGTCAGCCTTCGCGCCACGGGCGTCTATGGTCCTCCGCCAGCCGGCCAAGCGCACAAATGGGCTGGGATCATTGCCGATTTTTGTGCCGGGCAGCCGGTCGCCCATCGACAAGGCACGGAAGTGCATGGCGACGATCTTGCCTGGGCGGTGGTGACGGCGCTCACGGCGCGACTCGAAAAGCCGCATGAGGTGTTCTGCGTTTCCGACATTCTGGTCGACAATGCGGACATTGCCGCTATTGCTGCCGAAGTTACCGGATTGCGCCATGCACTGCCGGAACGCTGCGATCCTTCGCGTTACAATCAGATGAATTCAGCCAAACTCAAAGCGCTTGGCTGGCGGCCGGGCGGGCGGCCGCTGTTCGAGGCCTCGGTGCGTGAGCTGGTTGCTCTGCTCAAAGCCTGAGCGGATTAGTAGTCGTAGACATGTTCGAGCTTTGCGCCTGCATCGGCCAAAGCGGGGAGGGCGGTGTGCAGCTCACCCACCGGGACAATCAGACCAATGCGCCGCGTCGCACGGTCTGCGGGAAGTGTGTAGTCGAACACCGTCTGCGTGCCTTCCGGCGCGGAAATCGCCTCGCGGGCCGTTACAGTCAGGAAGATCAGGCGGTTGCCGCCGATCTCGACGAACCGCATGCCACGGTCGATCAGACGCGGGATCATGTCGGTGAAGACCTGGTAGCGCTTTGTGACGAAGACCGCGCCGTCGGCGTCCAAATCCTCCACCAGCTCCGTGTCCTGCTCGCCGGCAATGGCCGCGGCAACCGGGCCTAGCGCCCAGATATGGATGTCGAGATGCGCCGCCTCGGATGTCGCGTCGAGGCCGGATTTGATGAGGTCCGCATAACCCTGCTTGATCGTATATGCGAGGCCGAAGCCTAGCTTGCGTTCCCATGAACGGACCGAAGCCCAGCCGGCCGAAGGCTCGGTATCCCGCAGACCGGCCCGCTTTTCCGCATAGGGAAATCGATACCACGGCACCTGATTAAGAAAGGCGGCATATTCCGCCGCCGCCGTCGCCTGATACTCGTCCTCCGGTACCGGCTCGAACATCGCCGACAGTTCGGTGAGCCAACCAATCGTGTTTTCGTAGCTCCACTGCACGGCGTGCTCGACCGTGTGGCTGATGCCGATGACCATCAGCATCAAATGGTTCTGGAAGTTGAAGTCATAATCCGCCGTGGCGCGGATCATCAGCGCATAGTCCTGCCAGAAGCGGCCGATATAGACCCAGTAAGGGAAGGCGCGGGGTGAGGCGTTTTCCACCAGCCCGGCATATTCGCGCGCGGCATAAACGATCGCCCATTCGGGATAGGTCAGGAAGGTGGATTCTTCCGGCCTTTTGTAGCCGTCGATCTCGGAGCCGAGCCGTTCGGAGATTTGCGCAGCAGTCTCATTCGCCGGAGCAGGTGGCGAGACCGTCACCGGCTCCGTGGTTAGGTAACCGTAGCCGAGCCCGACCAGCGGGATCGCCACGACCAGAAACACGATCGTGAGAAGCGTGGCGAGAAGCCTTCGGAACCATTTCAACATGGGAACGAAGGGTCAGGCGGCGGCTGGCGCGCGCGTTCGTCCCGCCAGCCAGAAGCCGATCAACACCGCTATGCCGCCAATCGCCAGATGCGGGGCATTGGCGAAGAAACGAACCGGCAGCTCGATGTCGTTGAGCGGGCGGAAGCCATCGATGAAGATGCCGCCGTCGAGACAGCCGGATCCTGTGATCAGGCCAAGCAGGCCGTCGAACAGATAGACCGATCCGAACAGGCGGAAATAGAGCACGGCCTGGGCATGCGAAATCAGCGAGGCCGCCAGCGCCCAGACACCTGAAAACGCATGCAACGCGTCATCATACCACTGCAGCGAAAAGAGGCCGAACAAGTAGCCGTTTTCGTCGTTGAAGGCCGGCACATAGCCAATGCCAACAACCGCGAAGAACATCACGGCATAACCAATGCCGAGTTTCTGGATGACCGTCATTCTAATACCTCGTTTGTCCGCGCGGGCGGACAGTAACCCATAACCGGTCAGGGAAATAGCGGGTCGGGCGCCATCTCCAAATGCAGCGGCCCGCCCTTCCACGGATGCGCTTCGCAGACTGCCTCGTCAAGCTCGACGCCGAGGCCGGGTTCTTTTGATGGGATCACCCATCCCCCTTGCCATTCGATCTTTTTCTTCAGCAATTCGGCGTGAAAGCCATCCCACTGCTTTATCGATTCTAGGATGAGGAAATTCGGCAGCGTGGTGGCTAGCTGGATGTTGGCGGCGGCAACGATCGGCCCGCAATAGCAATGCGGCGCCACCTGAATGTGATGCGCCTCGGCCATCGCAGCGATTTTCTTTGTTTCGAGAATGCCGCCCGAGCGGCCAAGGTCGGGCTGGAGTATCGACGCTGCGCGGTGCTCGATTATGCGGGCGAACTCCCATTTGGTCGTCAACCGTTCGCCGGTCGCCACGGGGATCGAAGTACCGCGCGCAACCAGCGCCATTTCCTCTGGCATGTCGGGCGGCACCGGCTCTTCGAACCACAGCGGATCGTATGGTTCAATCGCGCGCGCCATGCGCAGCGCGCCCGAGGCGGTGAACTGGCCGTGGGTGCCGAACAGGATGTCGCAGCGCGTGCCAACCGCTTCGCGGATTGCTTTCAGCATGCGCGCCGAAAGGTCGATGTCGACCAGCCGTGGCTGGTGGCCGTCATAGGAGGTGTAGGGGCCGGTGGGGTCCAGCTTCACGGCGTTGAAGCCTTGTTCCACATACTGCATCGCGCATTCGGCTGCGAGGTCTGGATCGTTGTAGACATTGCGGGCGGCATCGTCGGCCTCGTCGGGATAGACGCTGCCGGTCTGCGGATAAAGATAGGTGTAGGAGCGGAGCCGCTGATGCACCTGCCCGCCGAGCAGCTTGTAGACCGGCTTGTTCGCTTCCTTGCCGACAATGTCCCAGCAGGCCATTTCGAGCGCGGATACGCAGCCCATCATCGAAATGTCGGGCCGTTGCGAAAAACCGGAGGAATAGGCGCGGCGGAAAAAGCGCTCGATGTCGTGCGGGTCCTGGCCGATGAGGTAACGTTCGGCGCAATCCTCGATCATCTTCGCGGTCACAACCGGCCCGAAGGTCGCGTTGTACGCTTCGCCATAGCCGACCACGCCGCTGTCTGTCGTGAGCTTGACGAACAGGAAGTAGCGCCCGCCGATCTGCGGCGGCGGGTTCGCAACGACAAAGGTCTTCACGTCGGTGATCTTCATGGTGTCCCCTTGGATATCAGGCACGGCATTGGTAACGCTTCGGCATGGGGCATGACCACATGAAACCGTCACCCGTTTCGGGAACCGCGACCATGTTCCTCGCAGTCAAACTGTTGCCGCTTTCCTATTCTTGAACGTAATCGACGCATCCGGTCGGGAGGCGCAATCTTGGGGTTGCGGCAAAGAGTGCCGGAGGGAAATGCGGTGTCGGCGGTTCGGGCTTCATCCTTTGGTAACTCAAATTTTATCTAAATGCCGAAGCCGGAAGCTGTCTGTTGCTTCCGTATCAGCCGAGACACGCGAGAAAATGAGGGATATTGGGCAACCATGCGTGGATTGATTTCAGCCATCTCGATCACCTGCCTGGTGCTGGCTTCGGGTTCCGCCGTCGCTCAGACAGCGACCAAGATGGGCCAGAACCATGCCTGGGGCACGTATTCGTACCAGTCGCAGAGGGGCAAGGTGTGTTACGTGCTGTCGGTACCGACGGCCAAAACGCCATCCAATCTGGATCACGGCGACATCTTCTTCTTTGTCAGCCAGAAGCCGGGACAGAACGTGGCCTATGAGCCGCAGTTCATTGCCGCCTACAACTTCCGTGAGAACTCGAAGGTCAATGTGAGCATCGACGGCAAGTCGTTCAGCATGTTCACCAAGGGCAGTTCGGCCTGGCTGGAAAACGCCGCGGAGGAGCCGCAGCTCGTCTCGCTCATGAAGGCCGGTGCGTCGATGAAAGTCAGCGCAACGTCGGGACGCGGCAACCCCACCTCCTATGATTTCTCCTTGCGAGGGATCACGGCTGCGCTGGATTCCATTTCAAACTGCCAGTGATCCGGTTCGCCCGCTTTTGCGGGGCGTTCGCTTAATGAGGCAGCCGGCGTCTATACGTGACGGAGCCGCCATTGCGTGCTAACAGCGCGCCAATGCAGGCGCGAAGCCTTGAACGAACCGCGCGCAAAACCCATACGTTCATGCCATGAGCATTTCGATCGACCTTACGAGCCCCGGGGCGCGCGACGCTGCCCGGCCCGCCGGCGCCCATTCTGAAAAGCCTTCGCTTGTCGGGCTGACACGCGAAGAGCTTGGCAATACGCTGGCCGGTATCGGCGTGCCGGAGCGCCAGGTCAAAATGCGGGTGCAGCAGCTCTGGCATTGGCTCTATGTGCGGGGCGTTTCCGATTTCGCCGACATGCGCAACATCTCGAAGGATCTGCGTGCGACGCTCGGTCAGCACTTCACGGTGGCGCGGCCGGAAATCGTCGAAGAGCAGATTTCGGGTGACGGCACGCGCAAATGGCTGTTCCGCTTTCCTTCGCGCGGCGCAGGCAAGCCAGTCGAGATCGAGACCGTCTACATTCCCGAAGAGGGCAGGGGCACGCTCTGCATTTCGAGCCAGGTGGGCTGCACGCTCACGTGCTCGTTCTGCCACACCGGCACACAGAAGCTGGTGCGCAATCTAACGGCTGAGGAAATCCTCGCGCAGCTGCTGACGGCGCGTGACAGGCTCGGCGATTTCCCCGACCGCGACACCCCGGACGGTGCGATCGTGCCGGCGGAGGGCCGCAAGGTCTCCAACATCGTGATGATGGGCATGGGCGAGCCGCTTTACAATTTTGAGGAGGTCAAGAAAGCGCTGCTGATTGCTTCGGATGGCGACGGTCTTTCGCTGTCGAAGCGCCGCATCACGCTGTCGACCTCAGGTGTGGTGCCGGAAATCTACCGCACGGGCGAAGAGATCGGCGTCATGCTTGCGATATCGCTGCACGCGGTGCGCGACGATCTGCGCGACATGCTTGTGCCGATCAACAAGAAGTACCCGCTCAAGGAGCTTATGGACGCCTGTCGCGCCTATCCGGGCCTCTCCAATGCACGGCGCATCACCTTTGAATATGTGATGCTGCGCGACGTCAACGACTCGATTGCCGACGCGAAGGAGCTGGTGCGGCTGCTCAGGGGCATACCGGCCAAGATCAACCTGATCCCGTTCAACCCATGGCCCGGCACGAATTATCAGTGCTCCGAGTGGTCGACGATCGAGAAATTCGCCGACTACATCAATGCAGCCGGCTATGCTTCGCCAATCCGCACGCCGCGCGGGCGCGACATACTTGCCGCCTGCGGGCAGCTCAAATCGGAGTCGGAGCGGCTGAAGAAGTCGGAGCGGCTGGCGCTGGAAGCGATGATGATCGCAGGGCACGGCGAAGCGTGACGCGACTGTTTGGCGTGCTGCTGCGCCTCGTCGTCATTCTCGTCGGCTATTCGCTTGCGGTCCTAATGGCGGTTTTGTTCATCCATGTACTGGCATGGGGGAGCCTTGGTTTCGGGAGCGGAACCGAGGATCCAGTGGCGCAGTGGGCGACGGCCATTTCTGTTCTGCTCTCGACGCTCTTCATTTCCTACTACGCGTTCCTGCCCTCGGCCGTGCTGATTACGATCTCGGAGATGCGAGCCATTCGAAGCTGGCTCTATTTCGCGCTCTCAGGCGGGGCAGTGGCATTATGCGTGGTTGTTCTGAGAGCGATGGATCGGACGGCAGACAGCGCGGTTGTGCCGGTCGACGCCGTGACGATAGCGGCCGGCCTTGCCGGTGGTATCGCATATTGGCTGATAGCGGGCCGAAACGCCGGCGGGTGGCGTCAGCGAAATCTCAGCGCGCCTGAGCCGTCAGAATCTTGATGGCGAAGGCCGAAAAGACGCCCGCAAACAGATAGTCGAGCATGCGGGTCACGGTAGGCGTCTTGCGCAGAAGCTGCGAAAAGCCGTCGGCAGCCAGCACCATGGGGATCGTCACCGGAAGCGAGAGCGGGATAAAAAGCAGCCCGAGCACGAACAGCTTGCCGGGTGCGTGCGGGTCGCTTGCCGCCACGAATTGCGGCAGGAAGGTCATGAAAAACAGGATGATCTTCGGATTGAGCAGGTTGATGCCAACGCCCGTCGCCCAGTGCTCGAAAAGTGAGCGCTGTTTGCCACCTGCCTTTTCCGGCGCAAATGCCGAGCCGTTGCGGATTGCCTGCCAGGCCAACCAAAGCAGATAGCCGGCGCCGAAAATCTTGAGAGCAAGAAATGCCTCAGGCGAGGCGACGATCAGCGCAGAGAGGCCGAGCGCGACCATTGCAGTATGGATCATCACGCCGGTCATGGCGCCGAACATGCAGGCAAGGCCGGCTGCGCGGCCATTCGACAATGCACGCCCGACAAACAGCGTCATGTCCGGCCCGGGCGTGATCGCAATCACGAATGTTGCGACGGCGAACTGAACGAAGATCGTCGCGTCTGGAATGTACTGCATCATCGACCTGCTCCGACATGCCGGCCCAAACGGGCCTGGCACTGCGCATGCTTACGCCATTGTTAGCGCCGGCGCGGCAGCCATCGTGGAAAAATGCTTAGTCCTGCCCCGTGCGAAGCTCTGCCTGAATGGTGCCTTCCACAGCATAGCGCTGGCCGGTCCAGGTCCAAAGCTTGTCTGGGAAACCCGGCTTCAGCGGGATCGTAACGAGGTTCGGCCAGCCGTCATTCGATTGGCCCGGCTCGCGGTAGAGGTGAACGCCCTCGGATTCAAAGACCGGTTCCCAGCCATTGAGATCGAGTTCAGCAGGGTCGGATGCGCCGGCCGAGAAGCGCGCGAAGCCGGAGATGTTGCAACCGGAAACGCCATAGTACCAGGACGATCCGCAAATCTCGACGAAGAACAGCCGGCGGTCGCCTTCCAGCTCCAGCATGGCGACCTGCAGTTCGGCCAGCTGGTTGGTCGAGATGATGAAGTCGCGAATATCCTCAGCGCGCAGCCGGCGGCCAAGTTCGAGAAAGACAGAGGCAGTTTCGAGTTCGATCAGGTTTTCGGTCGGCAATTGCCGGGGCGAGCAGTTCTGTTCGACAGCTGTGATCGCCCGGCGCGAGCCGGCCAGCGAAAATCGAACCGGCGGATTGTCTGCGCTAAACTCGATCTGCAGCCGAGAGCTTGCTTTCATCGGCTCCAGCGCGTCGTAGGGCACAATCAGATCTATGCTGCTGTCGCCGCGGCTCGACTGCACCGTGAAGCGCTGGCCAAGTGCGATCAATGTCGCCGTACCGTCGGCGCCCTCTATCTCAGCGCCCGGTTCTGTTGCCAGTGAAAGCGTCCAGACCTGCTGGTCGCACAGCATCACACCGCCGGTGACCGGAGTACCCTTTTGCGGTTCGGGAAGCATTGCGTAGGACTGACCTTCCGGTGCGGTCCAAACCGTTTGTGCTGCGGCAGGCTCGGCGGCCACGAGCAGTGCAGCCAGTATTGATGGCAGGAGAGAGGCGCCCCGCCCCCAGAAACTCCCCCGGTTCAACTCGGTAAATTCTTCCCCGGACAATGCAGACCCTCTTCGACGGAGTAGTGGCGTTGAATCACGGCCAAGTCTAGTCAACGAGGCGGTTGCGGCAAGTCCTGCAAATGTGGCTTCGCGCAATCGTGACGCAGAAACTGAACACTGCGTGGCCCTTGTCCGCAAGGGCTTTCCTGCTAATAGTGCCGCGCGAATTTGAAGAGCCGCCCTAGCTGCCGCTCCGGACTGCCCACGGGATTTCCAATGTCAAAAATCAAAGACGTCAAAAAGGTCGTGCTTGCCTATTCCGGCGGCCTCGACACCTCCATCATCCTCAAATGGCTTCAGACCGAGTTCGGGGCGGAGGTTGTTACCTTTACAGCCGACCTTGGGCAGGGCGAAGAGCTCGAACCTGCGCGTCGCAAGGCCGAGATGCTCGGTATCAGTGAGATCTACATCGAGGATCTGCGCGAGGAATTCGTCTCCAACTACGTTTTCCCGATGTTCCGTGCCAACGCGCAGTATGAGGGCGTCTATTTGTTGGGTACGTCGATCGCGCGGCCGCTGATCTCGCGGCGGCTGGTCGAGATCGCCGAAGAAACCGGCGCCGACGCAATCGCGCATGGCGCGACCGGCAAGGGTAACGACCAGGTGCGCTTCGAGCTTTCAGCCTATGCGCTCAACCCGGACATCAAGATCATCGCACCCTGGCGCGACTGGTCCTTCAAATCGCGCACCGATCTCATCAACTTTGCTCAGGATCATCAAATCCCGGTCCCGAAGGACAAGCAGGGCGAAGCGCCGTTTTCAGTGGACGCCAACCTGCTGCACTCCTCCTCTGAAGGCAAAGTGCTGGAAGATCCGTGGGGGGAGCCTCCGGAATATGTCCACATGCGCACGGTTTCGCCGATGGACGCACCCGACAAGGCGACCGACATCACGATCTCCTTCAAGAAGGGCGATCCGGTTGCGCTGGACGGCAAGGAGCTGTCGCCCGCGACGCTGTTTGCCGCGCTCAACGATCTTGGCCGCGACAACGGCATCGGCCGACTTGATCTGGTCGAGAACCGTTTTGTGGGCATGAAGTCGCGCGGTGTTTATGAAACTCCGGGTGGCACGATCTTGCTCGCAGCACATCGGGCGATGGAGTCGATCACGCTCGACCGCGGGGCTGCACATCTGAAAGACGAGCTGATGCCGCGCTACGCGGAGCTCATCTATAACGGCTTCTGGTTCTCGCCCGAGCGCGAGATGCTGCAGGCGCTGATCGACAAAAGCCAGGAAGATGTCGAGGGTGAAGTTCGCCTTAAGCTCTATAAGGGCAATGTCATCGTGACAGGCCGCAAGTCAGACAAATCGCTTTATTCGGACGCGCTGGTTACTTTTGAGGACGACCAGGGCGCATACGACCAGAAGGACGCCGCCGGTTTCATCAAGCTGAACGCTTTGCGCCTGCGCACGCTGGCAGCACGCAAACGGAGCTGAGCCCTCCCCGCGCGCGGGGAGGGCTCCTGGAACGGGTCAGTCCTTGTCGATCTCGTCGGCCATGATGATGATGGCCTGCTGGTAGACCGAGGCGGCGTTCCAGCCTGCAATCGCTCCGCGGTTGGAACTGGCGGGTCCACCACGATAGCCGTGGCCGCGCAGGAAGTTTGCCGTCGACATCAGCGCGGTTGCCGTGTCGCGCAGGTTTCGGTTGCCGACGCCATATTTCAGGACGTTGCCCGGCAGGAACTGCGTATGGCCGATCTCGCCATGCGCGGCGCCGACCGATTTCGCGGTGATCACGCCGGCGTCTACCAGTTTCAGCGCGGCAATTGCGTGCGGAGTGAAGAAGGCCGGGCGGCGGCAATCATAAGCCAGCGTCAAGATGGCCGAAACGGTGTTCTGGTTGCCCATGAACGAGCCGAAGCCGGTCTCCATGCCCCAGATAGCCAGCAGCGGGCCGGGCGGTACGCCAAAGCGGCGTTCAATGTCTGCGAACAGGCGCGCATACTGCTTCTTGAGCGCCTTGCCCTTGCGGATAATCGTGGCTCCGCCTCGCCGCTTCATGAATGAATTCACGTTGCCGCGGAATGCTTTCCTCACCGCGCGATCGACCTTGATCGTGGCATTTGCATAGCGAGCGCCGGCTAGCGCCTGAAGGCCGCGTCTCTTGACCCCGGCGCGCGCGGCTTCCCGCTCGAATTCCTGCTTCCAGCTTTCGAAACCGTTGGCGTTATTGCCGCATCTCGCGGCCAGTGCCGTCCCTGGTGCGATCAACAGGGCCATGCCGATTGCGGCCGCTGCGCTCAAGCCGATACGCCTAAAATTCATGCTGAATCTCCCGTGCCGAACCGCCACACTGGCGTATCCGAATATTGCCAATGTATTCGCGCGGTGTCACCGCCAGCGCGAATCGTTGCCACTATGCGCAGCCAGGTGTTGCGAACACATTACCCAACGGCATTCAGGCGGGAGCAAGGCATTTGGTGCAATCGGGACGGCAAACATGCCGCCCCGACAGGTTGGTCGATCAGAATATTGCCTGCGCGATGAAGAGCACCACACCCATGGCAATGATGTAGCCGACATCGATCAGCATGACGTTGGTCGGGCGAAGCCGGTAGAGCGCGCCGGCGCCGATCAGGCAGGCAATGGTCAGCACGACGAGGATGACCGTCAGCAACATTTCGCGCGCGGCGGTGATCGCGAATACCCATGAATAGAGAAACGTGCCGATCAGCTGCAGCACCATTGCCATGACCGGGAAGCTCTCCGGCTTTTCAGGCAATCCATTGCCGAGAGCCCAAGCCTTCTGAAAGATAACGCCGTACCAGAGAAAGCCGACTGCATATGCGGCGATGAAGCCAACAATGACGGCGGTCCAACTCACATTCGCTGTGATTTCCTGCATCGATATTCCCCCTTGGTGAGAGCTGGTGGTTCAGTTGGAAGCCAGGATGCGCCCGAGCTTGTCGAGCGCGGGCTCCCAGCCATGGCGGTGATTGTCGCGCCGCTCGGCGTCGGCGAATTCGGAATGGGTGAGGGTGACTTGCGTGCCGCGCGCAACCTGCCGGATCTCGACGGTGACCAACGTGATGTCGTTGCCGATGCCTGTGCGCTGGTTTTCCCATTTCCACGAGAATGCGAGGCGGTTTGGCGGCTCCAGCGTCCGGTATTCGCCACTCAGTGGGTAATGCGCACCGTCCGGCGCGATCATGGTGAGGTGGTAGCGGCCGCCGACCCGCACATCCATTTCGTGGATTTCGTTCTCGAAACCCTCAGGGCCGTACCAGTCGGCCAGAAGCTCCGGCCGCGTCCAGGCGTCGTAGACCGTTTCGGGGTCCACATCGGGAAAGGTGCGCGTCAGCGTGAGGATGTTGTCGGTCATCGTTTCTTTTCCGCCAGCACCTTGCCTAGCCGCTCGAAACTCGTGCTCCAGAAGCGGGCGTAGAATTCGAACCAGCCGGCCGCGCTCTGCAGCGCAACAGGTTCGACCGAACAGAGATTTTCGCGGCCTTGACGGCGGCATGAGACGATGCCCGCCTCCTGCAAAACGCCGATATGTTTCATGGCGCCCGGCAACGAAATGCCGAAGGGGCGGGCAAGCTCGCGCATCGGCTTTTCGCCCTCGCGCAGGAGCATTTCTGTCATGCCACGACGCGTGGCGTTGGACAGAGCAAAGAAGGCGCGGTCGACATGCGCGGAATCGATCTGAAAGCTAACCATTCGGTTAAGTTATGAAACATATTCGCGCCGGGTCAATGGCCATTTTCCTGTCGTGTGAATTCGAGCGTGGGCTGCATAAGGCGAAGTTCTGGCTCAGTCACTCGTTCATGAGGTGATTGGGGCTGGGCCTTGCCACCATGATCGTTTCGGCAATGACGGCGCCAATTAGCATCAACGCCCGCTTTTGCTTGACTTCGGGCGGAAATTCGGGTCTATCGCGCCGGAATTCAGCGAAGAGTGCAAACTCCGAGCCGCCGACCTGGGCGCATTTGATCGAATCACGATCCAGGAGGTCAACACCCGGCAGCGCGATGCGCCCCCGGGTGCCTTTCGGTTTTGGCGTTTGGGTTATGCGCTTGCGGTCACTATTTCTCGGGTCATCAGACACGAGAGAATGAGGAAAGCGGATGTTCGAGAGCCTTCAGGAACGGCTCGGTTCGATATTGAACGGCCTGACCGGCCGCGGCGCGCTATCGGAGGCTGATGTCTCGGCCGCGCTGCGCGAGGTTCGCCGTGCGCTTATCGAAGCCGATGTCGCGCTCGACGTGGTGCGCTCCTTCACCGACCGCGTGCGCGAAAAGGCAGTCGGCGCCGAGGTTCTGAAGTCGATCAAGCCGGGCCAGATGGTCGTCAAGATCGTGCATGACGAGCTCGTCGGCATGCTGGGCGAAGAGGGCGAGACGATCGACCTCAATGCGCCGGCGCCGGTCGTCATCATGATGGTCGGTTTGCAAGGCTCTGGTAAAACCACGACGTCGGCGAAAATCGGCAAACGCCTCATCGAGCGCCAGAACAAGAAAGTTCTGATGGCCTCGCTCGATACGCGCCGCCCGGCCGCGCAGGAGCAGCTGCGCCAGCTCGGCGAGCAGGGGGATATCGCGACGCTGCCGATCGTGGAAGGCCAGACGCCGGTCGATATCGCCAAGCGTGCGGTTCAGGCCGCGAAGCTCGGCGGCCACGATGTCGTTATTCTCGATACTGCCGGCCGCACGCATATCGACGAACCGCTGATGGCCGAGATGGCCGACATCAAGAAAGCGTCGAGCCCGCACGAAATTCTGCTGGTCGCCGACGCGCTGACCGGCCAGGACGCCGTCAACCTCGCAACCAGCTTCGACGATCGTGTCGGCATTACCGGCCTGGTGCTGACCCGTATGGACGGCGACGGCCGTGGCGGAGCAGCACTTTCCATGCGCGCCGTCACCGGCAAGCCGGTCAAGCTCGTCGGCGTTGGCGAAAAGATGGACGCGCTGGAGGAATTTCATCCCAAGCGCGTGGCCGACCGCATTCTCGGCATGGGCGATATCGTTTCGCTTGTCGAGAAGGCGTCGGAGACGATCGACGCCGAAAAAGCCGCCGCCATGGCGAAGAAAATGCAGTCGGGGAAGTTCGATCTGAACGACCTCGCCGAGCAGCTTCAGCAAATGCAAAAGATGGGCGGTATGGGCGGCATCATGGGCATGATGCCGGGTATGGGGAAGATGAAGGACCAGATGGCCGCGGCCGGTCTGGACGACGGGATCTTCAAGCAGCAGCTTGCGATCATTTCGTCGATGACGAAAAAAGAACGCGCCAACCCCGACATTCTCAAGCACAGCCGCAAGAAGCGAATCGCCGCCGGCTCGGGCACCGACGCGGCACAAATCAACCGTCTGCTTAAGATGCACCGCCAGATGGCCGACATGATGAAGGCAATGGGCGGCAAGGGCAAAGGCGGCGGCATGATGCGCGCCGCCATGGGCGGACTTGCCTCCAAGATGGGTCTTGGCGGAATGGGTGGAATGGGCGGTATGCCCGATCTTTCCAAGATGGACCCCAAGCAGCTTGAGGCGCTGAAAAAGCAAGCGGAAGCCGCCGGCATGGGCGGCGGTCTGCCAAAGGGCCTGCCGGGCCTCGGAGGCAGCAGTGGTGGCTTGCCCGGTCTGCCGGGTGCGGGCGGATTGCCTGGCCTTCCGAAAAGCGGCAAGAAATGAGCGCGCCGGTTCTCGAGACGGAGCGGCTTCTGCTGCGCGGCTTCAAGCGCGAAGACCTCGCCGCGCTCACGGCATTTTATGCCAACGAGGACAACGCGCGCTACATTGGCGGCACGCGCCCGGCGTATCGCGTCTACGGGCTGATGTCGGCTTTTGTTGGCCACTGGGAGCTCTATGGGCTCGGCTGGTGGGCGATGGAAGAAAAAGCTGGCGGCAATTTCGTAGGCTATTGCGGTTTCAACAACCCGCCGGATTGGCCCGACCGTGAGATCGGCTGGGCTGTATTCCCCGAATTTCAGGGTCATGGCTACGCATCGGAAGCGGCTCTCACGGCGCGCGCCGAAATCTACCGGCTTGGCGGCCCAATGAAGCTCGTCAGTTATATCGACCCCGAAAATGCGCCCTCGCGGCGCGTGGCTGAGAAGCTCGGCGCCGTTCTGGAAGACACTATCGAACTGCGTGGTGGCCCCGCGCAGGTGTGGCGCCACCCCGAGGCAGAAGGAGCGCGCGCATGAGCGATCTCGACGATCCGAAGACTCTGCTTGCGGGTTATCGAGCGTCAATCGACAATATCGACGCCGCGCTGATCCACATGCTTGCAGAGCGTTTCCGCTGCACGCAGGCGGTCGGCAAGCTGAAGGCGACGCACGGGCTGCCGCCGGCCGATCCCTCGCGCGAGGCCAGCCAGATCGCTCGGCTGCGCCAGCTGGCGAACGACGCCAATCTCGATCCCGATTTCGCAGAGAAGTTCCTCAACTTCATCATCCGCGAAGTGATCCGCCACCATGAGGCGATTGCCGCGGAGACCAAGCCGGAAGGAAGTGCTGGCTGATGGGGTTTCATTCGGCAAATATCCCGGTCATCGAGACGGAACGGTTGCGTCTGCGCGGCTTCCGGATGGACGACTATGCCGCGTTTTGTGCCTACAAGGCCGACCCGGAGGTCACGCATTTCGTTGGCGGGACCGAATTGGGGATGAGCGCCTGGCGGTCGTTCTGCGCGGCAGTTGGGTCGTGGTCGATGATTGGCCATGGCGTGTTCTGCGTCGCGATCCGGGAAACGGACGAGTGCATTGGCCATTGCGGTCCGATCAACCCGCCGGGCTGGCCGGAGCCCGAGATCGGCTACACGCTGGCGCGCGGCGCGCACGGCAAGGGTTATGCGACCGAAGCTGCCGGGGCCGCCCTGCGCTTTGCCTATCAAAAGCTAGGCTGGCGCACCGCGATCAGCCTGATCGACGAGAACAATACCGCATCCCAGGGCGTGGCGCGCAGGCTCGGCGCTAGCCTGGAGAAGAAGCAGGTCGAAGTGTGTGACTTCACCGCAGACATCTGGCGGCATTTGCCGCCCGAAGAAATCCTGAAATCCAACCCAACTAAGTTTTGAATGAGAAGGACTAAACCATGGCACTGAAAATCAGGCTCGCGCGTGCGGGCTCCAAGAAGCGCCCCTACTACCATGTCGTGATCGCCGATGTGCGCTCCCCGCGCGACGGCCGTTTCATCGAGCAGGTCGGCTCGTGGAACCCGATGCTGCCGAAGGATGGCGAGCGCGTGAAGCTCAATGAAGAGCGGATCAAGCATTGGCTCGCCAATGGCGCGGTGCCGACCGACCGCGTGCTGCGCTTCCTCGACGAGGCAGGTATCGCCAAGCGCCCCGAGCGCAGCAACCCGAACAAGGCACAGCCCGGCAAGAAGGCGCAGGAGCGCCTCGACGCCGCCAAGCAGGCCGAGGAAGAAGCGAAGGAAGCCGCTGCAGCTGCTGAGGCAGAAGCTGCCGCTGCCGCCGAGGCTCCGGCTGAAGAAGCTGCGGCTGAAGCTCCGGCCGAGGAAGCCGCTGCCGAGGCTCCCGCTGAGGAAGCACCGGCTGAGGACGACAAGAAGGAAGAAGCCGCATCCTGATGCGAGCTGCACAGAACTTCTGAGAGGCGGGCTTTCGGGCCCGCCTTTTTTGTTGGTGCTGCGTCGCCTCAAGCGCAATCTTTCTATCGAAATTGCCCAGCGTTGCGAAACCTTGCTGCGGGACGGGTGGAACAAGCCAACCTTATGTTGCGCATTGCGCCATCCATCTGATTTTATTTGACGTGGGGACAACTGGCGGGGACACTGTAATTCTCACGCCGCATCCGGCGCATAGCGTGTAAAGCACTTCTGTGGCGCCAATCGCGTCTCCGCCCGGGAACCCGAAATGACCCTCCACGACGTTTCGCTGGACGACAAATTCGATCTTTCCAAAGAACGCATTTTCGTTTCCGGCGCACAGGCGATTGTGCGCATGCTTCTTATGCAGCGCGAGCGCGATCGCCGCGCGGGTCTGAATACCGCCGGCTTCGTTTCCGGGTATCGCGGCTCCCCGCTCGGCGGGCTCGACCTGCAATTGTGGAAGGCGCGCAAGCAGCTCGCATCATCGGATATCGTGTTTCAGCCGGGCCTCAACGAAGAGCTTGCGGCCACGGCTTGCTGGGGATCGCAGCAGGCCGAGCTCCTTGGCGAAGGCAAGCACGATGGCGTGTTCGGCGTCTGGTATGGCAAGGGACCGGGCGTCGACCGCTCGGGCGATGTCTTCCGCCACGCCAATCTGGCAGGTTCGTCGAAGCATGGTGGCGTTCTGGCGCTTATGGGCGACGACCACATGGCGGAATCGTCCACCGTCGCGCATGCGACCGAGTTTCTTTTTGTCGATACGATGGTGCCGGTGCTCAATCCCGCCGGTGTGCAGGAACTGATCGACTACGGCCTTTACGGTTACGCGCTCTCGCGCTTCGCGGGAACGTGGGCAGCAATCAAATGCGTGAAGGACAATGTGGAATCGACTGCATCCGTCGATGCCTCTCTGGATCGCGTGAAGATCGAACTTCCCGAATTCGACATGCCGCCGGGCGGGCTCAACATTCGCCACGAAGTCGACCAGCTTGGTCAGGAAGCGCGACTGCACGAATACAAGCGTGCGGCGATGTCGGCCTTCATCGGCGCCAACAAGCTCAACCGCATCATTTATTCGGGCGGCAAGGATGCCCGCATAGGCATCATCACCGTCGGAAAATCTTATCTCGACACGCGCCAGGCGCTGGACGATCTCGGCATCGACGAGGCGAGGGCGCGGCAGATCGGGCTCAGGCTCTTCAAAGTGGCCGCGCCCTGGCCGCTCGACTATCAGCACATCGCCGAATTCGCCAAAGGCCTGGAATACATCGTCGTGGTGGAGGAGAAGCGCTCGCTGCTTGAAGTGCAGATGCGCGAACATCTCTATGGCACGGCAAACCAACCAGTGATTGTCGGCAAGAAGGACGAGCGCGACGACTGGCTGTTTCCCGCCAAGGGCGCGCTTGATCCCAACGAGATCGCCATCGCGCTCGGTGAGCGCATCCTCAAGGTGGTCGGGCAGGTTGGGGACTTGGCCGACCGTGTCAGCCGGTTGCGGCAGTATCAGGCGATGCTTGCCGAGACCAAGGATGTCGGCTCGCGCATGCCGTATTTCTGTTCGGGCTGCCCGCATAACTCCTCGACGAAGGTGCCGGAAGGTTCGATCGCCGGGGCTGGCATTGGCTGTCACTTCATGGCCATGTGGATGGATCGCGATACGGTCGGCTTCACCGCCATGGGCGGCGAGGGCGCGCAATGGGTCGGTCAGGCACCGTTTTCGAAACGCGAGCATCTTTTCCAGAATCTCGGCGACGGCACCTACAACCACTCCGGCTCTTTGGCGATCCGTTTCGCCATCGCGTCGGGTGCTAACATCACCTACAAAATTCTCTACAACGACGCCGTGGCCATGACGGGCGGACAGCCGCATGAGGGTGGGCTTACCGTCGACATGATCGCCGAGCAGGTGCGCGCCGAAGGTGTGCAGCGCATCGCCGTCGTCAGCGACGAGCCGGAGAAATATGGGGCGAACGCATTCCCCTCCGGGTCCAGCATTCACCATCGCGACGATATGGACATGGTTCAGCGCGACCTGCGCGAGCACAAGGGCGTGTCGGTTCTCATCTACGACCAGACCTGCGCGGCCGAGAAACGCCGGCGGCGCAAACGCGGCACGTTCCCGGACCCGGACAAGCGAGTGATCATCAACGAGCTTGTGTGCGAAGGCTGCGGCGATTGTGGCATCAAGTCGAACTGCGTTTCGGTGCAGCCGGTGGAGACCGAGTTCGGCCGCAAGCGGCGGATCGACCAGTCGAGCTGCAACAAAGATTTCTCCTGCGTCAACGGATTCTGCCCAAGTTTCGTGACCGTGCATGGCGCGAAGCTGAAGAAGTCGCAGGGCGTTGCAGGTTCGGCAGACCCGCTGGAGGGCGTGCCTGCGCCCGCAGTTTTTGAGCTCGGCAAGGACGGCTGGGCGACCATCATCGACGGTATTGGCGGAACCGGTGTCGTGACCATCGGCGCCATTATTGGCATGGCCGCGCATCTGGAAGGCAAGGGCTCGGGTCTGATCGACATGGCTGGCCTTGCGCAGAAGGGCGGGGCGGTGTTCAGCCATATGCGCGTGGCGCGCACGCCTGAGGAAATCAGCGCCATTCGTGTGTCCGCCGGCAAGGCGGACCTCATTCTGGGTTGCGACCTCGTCGTGTCCGGTTCGCGCAAGGTGCTTTCGGCGGTGCGCAGCGGCGAAACGCTGTTTGTCGCCAATACGGCCGAGGTCATGCCGGGCGACTTTGCGCGCTCGGCCGACTATTCGCTGCCCAGCGAACGCATTCGCCGCGCTATCCGCTCGGCAGTGGGGGATGAACGGGCGGTCTTCTTCGATGCCACCGCCGCCGCCTCGAAACTGTTCGGCAATACGATCGCGGCGAACATGTTCATGCTGGGTGTCGCCAGCCAGAAGGGCGCGCTGCCGGTGGCGCCCGAGGCGATCGAACGCGCAATAGGGCTCAACGGGCAGGCGGTCGACATGAATGTTTCCGCCTTCCGTTGGGGGCGCTGCGCCGGTCACGACCCGGCAAAGGTGGCTGACGTTATCGGCGCAAACGAAAAGCCGGAGCTGCCGCAGGCGCAAAGCCTCGACGAGATCGTTGCGCGCCGCGCAGAGTTCCTCACCGCATATCAAAATACGGCGTACGCGGACCGCTATCGGGCGCGCGTGGCAGCTGTACACAAGGCTGAGGAAGCGAATGCTCCGGGATCGACTGCGCTCAGCGAAGCGGCCGCACGGGGTCTCTTCAAACTGATGGCGATTAAGGACGAATACGAAGTTGCGCGGCTCTACACTGATGGCGCGTTCCAAAAGCAGCTTGCGGCCGAGTTCGCCGGTTATGAGCGGCTAGAGTTCCATCTGGCTCCGCCGATCCTCGGGCGCAAGGGAAGCGACCGGCATCCACGCAAATCCCGCTTCGGGCCCTGGATGATGAGCGCGTTTAAGCTTCTTGCACGCTTCAAAGGCTTGCGTGGTACGGTTTTCGACCCGTTCGGCCGCACTGCGGAGCGCCGTATGGAGCGCGAACTGCTTGCGCGTTACGAGGACGATTTGGAGACAATCACGCGCCAGCTTACGCCCGACCGACTGGAAAGCGCTTCCGCGCTTGCCTCCCTTCCGCAGCTTATTCGCGGCTATGGTCATGTTAAGGAAGCCAGTGCCGCAAGGGCAGCGGAGGAGCGTGACCGCTTACTGAAACGTTTCCGGGAAGGCGCAGTTAAAACCGAACTGGAAGCGGCCGAATAGGCGGCATCATTGTTGCAAGGCTGTCAAAACCCCGCCAAAAAGCCTGTTCTGTAAGGCTTTTCTTAATCGGACAACGCCATATTCACGAGGCCGAGGTGGGATTCGTGAATGACGAATGGCAGAAATAGCGGCATCCCGGCGGATGTCTATGTGCAGTTTGTACGGTCGTTGTTTGACAACCACCACGTGCTGCTCATCGGAACCGCCTGCCACGCAATAGCGGCGTTGATGGTTTATGTCAGCGGCGGCGACTACGTGTATATCGTGCTCGCCGGGCTGCTGATGGCCGTAGGCGCATGGCGCTATGCCGGCATGGCGCGGTTTCATCGCAGCGGGCCGATGCTGGACGAGAAGACCGCGCGGCGCTGGGAAAACGAATACATTCTCAAGGGCAGTTTGCAGGGGTTGGCGCTTGGCGCCTTCTGCTTCACCGCCATCTATCTGCGGCCCGCTCCGTTTGGCGAAATCGCCGCCATATCGGTGACGCTTGGATCTATCGTGACGGTCGTTGGCCGCAATTATGGTTCCTCGCGCATGGTTTCCATCTTCGCGGCGACCTTTGTCGGGCCCATCGCAATAGGCCTGATGCTGCGGCTCGACGTACCGCATTTCGTGCTCGGTCTGCTGATCGTGCCGTTCATGGTGGTCATCAAATCGAGCGCCGACAATGTGCGTAACGTGCTGTTTTCCGCCGTTATCGGCCACCGGCAGGCGCGCAAGCTGGCGCTGCGCTTCGATCGCGCGCTCAACACGATGTCGCATGGCCTGATCATGCTTGGCCCAGACGGCAAGGTTGTTGTGGCCAATTCAAAGGCCGCCAAGGTGATGCGGTTCGACGACCCCAACCGGCTGCTTGGGCGCTCGCTGCATGCGGTTCTGATGCGCGGTGTCGCTGGCGGACTGCTTTCGCCGCGCGACGGACGTTATGCCGAGGTGCAGCTTGCACGGGCGCTAGGGGAGGACCGCGACCGCAAGATTCAGCTGCGTGCATCGGACGGCCGCTATTTCGAACTGACCGCGCGTTCCGGCAATGAGGAACTCGGCGTCGTCACCTTCGAGGAAATCACCGACCGTGTGGAGGCGGAAAAGCGCATCCGCCATATGGCCCGCTACGATTCCCTGACCGATCTGCCGAACCGCGCCTGGTTCCACGAACTCGTCGCAGAGCAGGTTGGCGGAGGCGACCCTGAGCGCCAGTGTGCGCTGGCGGTTTTCGATCTGGATGACTTCAAGAGCATCAATGACACTCTCGGCCATCCAGTCGGCGACGGGTTGATCTTTGCGGTGGCGGAGAAGCTTTCCACCATCGCCAATGACGATGTGATCGTCAGCCGCTTCGGTGGTGACGAATTCATGCTGTTCTTCAATTCGGTTGGCTCGGAGAAGGAGCTGACCGTGGTGCTGGACCGTATATTCGCCGACCTCAATGGCTATGTGGACGTGTCCGGCCATGCGCTGCGCGTGCAGATGAGCGCCGGCGCAGTGATTTCGACCGTCGGCAGCACCGACGTCGACGATATGATCGTGAAGGCCGACCTTGCGCTCTATAAGGCCAAGGAGTCCGGCAAAAATGGCTGGCGGCTGTTTGAAGCCAAAATGAACGCGGCCTTCCGCAACCGCCAGATGCTGAAATCGGATCTGCGTACGGCTGTGGAGTCGCGCGGCCTTCGCATCGTCTATCAGCCGATCGTTGCGATGGACTCAATGCGGATCGCGAGCTGCGAAGCCCTGTGCCGTTGGGACCATCCAGAACTCGGGCCCGTGTCGCCGGCTGTATTCATTCCGCTGGCGGAGGAAATGGGCATCATTTCCGACATCAGCGAGCTGGTTCTAGAGCAGGCGACCAGCGCTTGCGTCAGATGGCCGGAAGATATCTGCGTGTCGGTGAATCTCTCGGCCAAGGACTTCCACAATCGCGACGTCGTGGAGAAGGTCCGCCGTGCGCTTGATCGCTCCGGCCTTGCGCCGCACCGGCTGGAGGTCGAAGTGACCGAGACCGCGCTGCTGGACGACAAATCTTCGACCGGCAAGCTGCTCAACGAGATCAAGGCGCTTGGGGTACGCATCGCACTTGACGATTTCGGCACCGGCTATTCGAGCCTCAGCTATCTCCACACGCTGCCGCTCGACAAGGTGAAGATCGACCGTTCCTTCCTGCTCGACGTCACGCAGAACCCGCGCGCGCTCGAACTGCTGAAAGGCGTTGTCGGCCTTTCGCGCGGCATCGGGCTTCAGATCACGATGGAGGGCGTTGAGACCTTCGAGCAGCTCGAAGTTCTCTCCCAGTCGGTCAAGCCTGACCTGCTACAGGGATTTCTGTTCGGTTCGGCGCTTACGTCGTCGGGTGTGGAGACTATTTCCATCCATGCCTGGCCGACAGCGGCCGAAATGGATGGTGCCGAAAAGGCGGGCAAGCCGCTTCAGTCGGCAGCAGCTAAAGCCTGATTCCACCAGTTTTGCTGAGTTTAATTCTCGCCGCACCCGCGCGTCTGTTCGCACGGAGCTGTTAAGGTTAATGAGAACTTAATGAATCTGCGTCGATTTTTCGTTTCTTTGATTGGTTAACTTATAGTAATTTCCTTCGTGGCGGAATACGAGGGTTAGTTTCATGAGTAAGAGTGCAGGTGTGCCGCATATTGCGGCCATTGACGGTGAGAGCGCGCGGCAGGTCTCTCCTTTTGTCAGCGGCGTTCTCAGTCTGCTCGAGCAGGTCGAATACAGGCATCTCGATAGCGGCGAAGACTTCGAAGACGTTTGCCGGCTTCGCTATAAATCTTACGTTCAATCCGGAATGATGGCGCCTAACGCCGCGAAGGCGGTGCGGGACAAATATGACGAGCTTCCGAACAGCTTCGTCTTCGGCATCTATTTCGACGGCCGGCTCGTCAGCACGCTCAGGCTGCACCATGCGACCGAGCGTTATCCTTTGTCGCCTAGCACCGATGTTTTCGGCGAAGAGCTGATGCCGCGCGTGGCAGCAGGCGAGACCTTCATTGATCCAAGCCGCTTTGCTGCCGATATGGAGTGGTCGGGCACACTGCGCACGCTGCCTTACATCACGCTGCGGCTTGCGGTGCTTGGCTGCAAGTTTTTCAACCCGACCTACTGCCTGACGGCGGTTAAGGAAGATCACGCCTCATTCTACCGGCGCATTTTCCGCAGCGAGGAAGCGGCAGAGCCGCGCACCTATCCCGGGCTGATCGTGCCGGTGCATCTCTACCAGTCGAAATGCTCCGACAATATGGAAAACACGATCGAGCGGTTCCCATTCTTCCGGTCGACGCAGTCGGAGCGCCGCATGCTTTTCGCGCGGCCGGGTGGCGGCGAGCTTGCCCCGCTCACTGTTCTGCCGACTGCCAAATATTGGAAAGAGGCGGCCTGAAGTCAGCCCAAGGGCCTCTGGCTTGCATGGTAGCTGGCGCGCGTTCATAAGCGACCGGTGCGGCAATCGGGCCGCAGCCCGTGAGGTTGGATGATCGCAAGGGAAGATGCCGTGCAGGCGGCGGTCTGGGCCGCCGAACTTACCGAAGACGAGCTTGAGCGCGCGCGTCGCGGGCTCATCGAGCGGAGCTTCGACAAGGGCGCCTATATCTGCCATCGCGGCGACCGCCTCGACTACTGGACCGGAGTTGTGACCGGTCTCGTCAAGATCAGCACCATATCCCAGACAGGCAAGGCCATGACCTTCGCCGGCGTTGGCGCCGGCGGGTGGTTTGGAGAAGGCTCGCTGATCAAGAATGAACCGCGGCAATATGATCTGGTAGCTGTGCGTGAAACGCGGCTCGCAATGATGCCGATATCCTCTTTCCAGTGGCTTTTCGAGAACAGCACCGGGTTCAACCGCTTTCTTGTGCGGCAGCTCAACGAGCGCATGGGCCAGTTCATTGCCACGATCGAGCAGGACCGGATCCTGGGCCCGAAAGAGCGGGTGGCGCGCAATCTCGGCTGGCTGTTCAACCGGGTACTTTATCCCGGCGCAAAGGGGGAAATCGAGATTTCGCAGGAGGAACTGGCATTATTGTCGGCACTCTCGCGTCCGGTCGTGAACAAGGCTTTGCAGGAGCTCGAGGCAGAGAAGCTGCTCAAGGTGGAGCGTGGCTGTATCAGCGTGTTCGACCGCGACCGGCTCGCCCGCTACGGCGACTAGACCGGCGCGGCGCTGCCGCAACGGACTGAAATTTCTGATGATTTTGGCAGGGCGCGCCTTTGTGAGGCGATTGCCGCAACTGACGAACAAACACTAACGCCTATTCAAAAGACAATCTGGCGGTTTGTCTGTCAAGCGGCGAGTTGAATAACGCCGCGATTCGTGAAAATTTGCTCTCAACAAACGATCCCTGCTCGACAGGGGCGATAAAAAGACATTGCGGGGAACACCCGTTGGGAGGAACACGCCTTGGCTGAAAACGGGCCGAAGCTCGATACTTTTCCGAAATATCTTCTGCTCAACGCCCAGCGCTTTGGCGAGCTTCCTGCCATGCGCCACAAGAATTTCGGCATCTGGCAAAGCTGGAGCTGGAAGGAACAGCTCGAACAGGTCCGGGCGTTTTCAATCGGCCTCCAGGCGCATGATGTGAAGCATGGCGAGCGCGTCGCCGTCGTTGGCGCCAACCGGCCACGGCTCTATTGGGCGATCGCGGCGTTGCAGGCGCTGGGCGCGGTTCCCGTGCCGGTCTATGCTGATGCCGTCGCCGAAGAACTCGCCTATGTGCTCGACCATGCGGGCGTGCGGCTGGCCGTGGTGCAGGACCAGGAGCAGGTCGACAAAATCCTCGCCTTCTCCGAGAAAATTCCGAACCTCGGCACGATCATCTATGACGAGCAGCGCGGGCTGGAGGATTACGATCATTCGCGTCTGATTTCCTTCGCGGATGTGCAGGAGGCGGGCCGCAAGACGATCGCCTCCGATCCTTCCGCAGCCGAAAAGTGGGAAGCAACGATCAACGCTGCCAGCGGCGACGATATTTCGATCATGCTCTACACTTCGGGCACGACCGGCCGGTCCAAGGGTGTGGTGATCACCGCTTCGGCCGCCGTGCAGGCGGCCTACGACACAGCCACTTTCGACAACCTCAACGAACATGACAGCGTGCTGGCCTATCTGCCGCTGGCCTGGGTGGGCGATCATTATCTCAATTACGCGCAGGGCTATGTTTCCGGCTTCTGCGTGAACTGCCCGGAAGGCCCTGAGACGGTGGCGCAGGATCTGAAGGAGATCGGCCCGACCTTCTATTTTGCCCCGCCACGTGTGTTCGAGGGGCTGCTCACCATGGTCACGATCCGCATGGAGGATGCGGGCCGGGTAAAGAAGTGGATTTTCGACAAGTTCATCGGCGTCGCGCGCAAGCATGGCGAGTCGATCCTGGAAGGACGCTCCGTGCCCCTGTCGGGCCGCATGGCATATGCGCTGGGGCGTATCTTCGTGTATGGCCCGCTCAAGAACGTGCTTGGCCTGTCGAAGGTGCGCACCGCCTATACGGCCGGTGAGGCGATCGGCGAGGACCTCTTCTCCTTCTTCCGTTCGCTCGGCATCAACCTCAAGCAACTCTATGGCCAGACCGAAGCGTTTCTTTACGTGACGTGCCAGAAGGACGGCGCTGTGAGGGCCGACGCCGTTGGGCCGGCAGCGCCCAATGTCGATGTGCGCATTTCGGAAGACGGCGAGGTGCAGTTCCGCTCGCCCGGCATGTTCAAAGGCTATTACCTGGACGATGCCAAAACAGCTGAGACGCTCACCGAGGATGGTTATGTGAAGACTGGCGATGCCGGCTTCTTCGACCAGGACGGTCAGCTTCGTATCATCGACCGCGCGAAGGATGTCGGCCGTTTGAAATCAGGCGCGCTGTTCTCGCCCAAATACATCGAAAACACGCTCAAATTCTTCCCCAACATCAAGGAGGCTGTCGCCTTCGGTCACGAGCGCGATTTCTGCGCCGTCTTCGTCAATATCGACCTGACGGCGGTGGGCAACTGGGCCGAGCGCAACAACATCTCCTACGCTTCCTATCAGGAGCTCGCCGGGCATCCGCGCGTGTACGAGATGATCGCTAGCCATGTGGACGACACCAATCTCAAGCTCTCGAAAGAGCCGATGATGGCAGGCGCGCAGATCAAGCGCTTCCTCGTGTTGCACAAGGAACTAGACGCCGATGACGGTGAGCTGACGCGCACGCAGAAGGTGCGCCGCGGGTTCATCGGCGATCGCTATGGCGAGCTGATCGAAGCGCTTTACGACGGGTCGCCGGAAAAGTTCGTCGAGACCGAGGTGACCTATGAGGACGGCCGCAAGGGCAGCATCCGCGCGACCGTCAAGATCGCCGACGCAAAGCTCTACGATGTGCCTGCCGAACCGATGAAGGAGGCAGCCGAATGAACGCGCGGCCCGACAGCAGCGAATTCACAGGCGCGCGCGATGACGGCATCGCCAAGGGCGAAACCCTGCTCGAAGTCACGAATGTCTCGCTGTCATTCGGCGGCGTGAAAGCGATCACCGACATTTCGTTCGACATCAAGAAGGGTGAGATACGCGCGATCATCGGGCCTAACGGCGCGGGCAAGACGTCGATGCTCAATGTCATCAACGGCTTCTACACGCCGCAGCAAGGCACGATCACCTATCGTGGCGTGCAGCGCCGCGCGATGCGAACAACCGATGCCGCGCGGCAAGGCATAGCGCGCACCTTCCAGAACATCGCTCTCTTCAAGGGCATGTCGACGCTCGACAACATTATGACCGGCCGGATCACGCTGCAGAAGCGCAACCTGTTCTGGCAGGGGTTGTGGAGGGGACCGGCCGAGCGCGAGGAGATCGAGCACCGGCGGGCTGTGGAAGCGATCATCGACTTCCTCGAGATCGAGCATATCCGCAAGACGCCGGTGGGGCGGCTGCCCTACGGCCTGCAAAAACGCGTTGAGCTTGGCCGTGCGCTGGCCGCGGAGCCGTCACTGCTTCTGCTGGATGAGCCGATGGCGGGCATGAACCTTGAAGAAAAAGAGGATATGAGCCGCTTCATCCTCGATGTGAACAACCAGTTCGGCACCACGATCGCGCTGATCGAGCACGATATGGGCGTCGTCATGGACATTTCCGACCGCATCGTCGTGCTCGATTACGGGCGCAAGATCGGCGACGGCAATCCCGAAGAGATCGCGAACAATCAAGACGTGATCGACGCCTATCTGGGCGTGCCGCACAACGACTAGGAGCGAATATCCGCATGACCTTGCAGCTAGAAATTCTGCCTCTTGTCGCACTGATCGCCGGCATCGTTATCCTGATCGCCCCGCGCTTTCTGAACTATGCGGTCGCGATCTATCTCATTCTTGTCGGTGTGCTGGGGCTTTTCCCCGGCCTGCTGAACTGATCGAAGCGGCGAGCGCAAGATGAACGTCGAATTCCTCTTCTTTCTCGAGACGGTGCTCAACGGCCTGATGGCCGGGGTGATGTATGCGTTGGTCGCGCTTGGCTTTGCGCTGATCTTCAAAGCGTCAGGCATTTTCAACTTCGCGCAAGGCGTGATGGCGCTGTTTGCGGCGCTGACGCTCGTCGGTCTGCAGACCGGACAGGTTCCGTTCGCGCATCTGATCAATGCGATTTTCGGCACCGAAGTGCATCATTTCGGATGGGAACTCCCGGCGATCATCGCCATTGCGGGGACCCTCGTCGTCATGGTCGCGTTCGCATATCTGTTTGAAGGGCTGGTGCTCAAGCACCTCGTCAATCAGGAGCCGATCATCCTGTTCATGGCGACCATCGGGCTCGCATATTTCCTTGAAGGATTCGGCGACCTGATGTGGGGCGCCGACATCAAACCGATGGATGTCGGTATTCCCTCCGGCGGTTCCTTCTGGTGGGAAGATGTGACGCGCGAATGGGCGCCCGAGGGGTCCGACTATTTCGGCATGTATGTCGACAAGCTCGACGTCGTGGCGGCAATCGTCGCGGTCGTGCTCGTCAGTGCACTGGTGGCGTTCTCGCAATACACAAAGTTCGGACGCGCACTGCGCGCGGTTGCCGACGACCATCAGGCCGCGCTGTCGGTCGGCATTTCGCTGCGCACCATCTGGGTGGTCGTGTGGTCGATCGCGGGCTTCGTGGCACTGGTTGCCGGCATCATGTGGGGCGCGAAGTCGGGCGTGCAGTTTTCGCTGTCGCTGATCGCGCTGAAGGCGCTGCCGGTACTCATTCTGGGCGGCTTCACCTCTATTCCGGGCGCAATCGTCGGCGGTCTGATCATCGGTGTCGGCGAGAAGCTGGCCGAGCTCTATATCGGCCCGCTTGTCGGCGGCGCCATCGAGAACTGGTTCGCCTATGTGGTGGCGCTGATGTTCCTGCTGTTCCGCCCGCAAGGGCTGTTCGGCGAGCGCATTATCGAGAGGATTTAGACCAGCATGCTGTACCGTGAAGCAGGCGACTTCAAAACGAGTTACGCCGCCGACCTTCAGACCTTCCCGATCAAGTCGGAGCGCATCCTGTTCTGGGCGTTCACGGCGGTGGCGTTTCTGGTCGTGCCCTTCTTCATCAACGACTATTGGGAAAAGTCGATCCTGGTGCCGTTCCTGGTGTGGTCGATGGTTGCGCTTGGCCTCAACATCCTCACCGGGTATTGCGGTCAGGTTTCTCTCGGTACCGGCGGGTTCATGGCGGTGGGCGCTTTCGCCTGCTACAAGTTCATGACCGCCTTTCCCGATCTGAACATCATGATCTGCATCCTGCTTTCCGGTGTGGTCACCGCCGGTGTCGGCGTGCTGTTCGGGCTGCCGTCGCTGCGGATCAAGGGTTTTTATCTGGCGGTGGCCACGCTCGCGGCGCAGTTCTTCCTTGTGTGGATGTTCAACAAGTTCGCGTGGTTCTACAACTATTCGGCGTCGGGCCAGATCAGCGCGCCGGAGCGCACGATTTTCGGCATCGCGGTGACCGGACCGAATTCCGCGCCCTGGGCGACATATCTCACCTGTTTGACGATCGTCTTCATCTTCGCCTGGGTGGCGCGCAATCTGACGCGCGGCAGGGTCGGACGAAGCTGGATGGCTATGCGCGACATGGACATTGCCGCTGAAATCATGGGCGTGTCCCCCTTCAGCGCCAAGCTTTCGGCCTTTGCGGTGAGTTCGTTCTACATCGGCATCGCGGGAGCGCTATTCTTCGCGGTCTATCTCGGCGCCGCCGAGGTGACAGAGGCCTTCGGTATCGACAAGTCGTTCACCGCGCTCTTCATGGTGATTATCGGCGGGCTGGGGTCGATCCTTGGATCGTTCCTGGGCGCCGCTTTCATCATCCTGTTTCCTGTGCTGCTCAAGAACCTGATGGTTGGCTATCTCGGCTGGCCAACGGACCTTGCAGCGCATTTCCAGATTATGATCGTCGGAGGACTGATCATCTTCTTTCTCATCGTCGAACCCCACGGGCTGGCACAGTTGTGGCGACTGGCGAAGGAGAAGCTGCGGCTTTGGCCATTCCCGTACTAGCGGGTATGCTGAAGCCAACCGGCGAAAGCCGGTGAAGAAAGACGAAGAAGCATCTCATATGGGAGGAACTTCAAAATGAGATTTAAGCTACTTGTCGCATCCGCGGCGGCCGCGATGGTCATGGGCACTGCACCCGCTTTTGCGGATCTGGTGTTCCCGTCGCTGTCGTACCGCACCGGGCCATACGCACCGAACGGTATTCCGTTCGCCGATGGCTATGCCGACTATTTCACGCTCATCAATGAGCGCGATGGCGGCGTTGAAGGCCAGATGATCAAGCTGATCGAATGCGAAACGGGCTACAACACCGAAAAGGGTGTCGAGTGCTACGAATCGACCAAGGGTGAAGGCGCACTGCTTTATCAGCCGCTTTCGACCGGCATCACCTATCAGCTCATCCCCAAGGCGACCGCCGACAACATTCCGGTCCATTCGATGGGCTATGGCCGCACTTCGGCCGCCAACGGCAAGGTGTTCCCCTGGGTGTTCAACTATCCGGGCACGTATTGGGACGCCGCTTCGATCATCGTGAAATACATCAACGATCAGGAAGGCGGAGATCTCAACGGCAAGAAGATTGCGCTCGTCTACCATAACTCCGCTTATGGCAAGGAGCCGATCCGCACGCTTGAAGAGCTTGCCAAGAAGCACGGCTATGAGCTGTCGCTCTACCCCGTCGACCACCCGGGCCAGGAACAGAAGGCCACCTGGCTGCAGATCCGCAAGGAGCGCCCGGACTATGTGACGATGTGGGGCTGGGGCGTCATGAACCAGGTCGCCATTCAGGAAGCAGCGAATATCCGCTTCCCGATGGATCACTTCATCGGTGTTTGGTGGTCGGCGTCTGAGAACGACGTTCTGCCGGCTGGCGATGGCGCCAATGGCTACAAGGCTATCGCTTTCCACGGCGTTGGTTCCGACTTCCCGCTGTTCGATGACCTCAAGAAGTACGTCATCGACGCAGGCAAGGCAGCCGGCGACGGAAGCCATCTCGGCGAGGTGCTTTACAACCGAGGCGTTTACGCTGCCATGCTGGCCGTTGAGGCGGCGCGCACGGCGATGAAGCTGCACGACACGACCGACATCACCCCGACCATGATGCGTGACGGCATGGAAGCACTTGTGCTCGACAATGCACGCATGGCTGAGATCGGGCTTCCGAATTTCGGTCCGGAGATCAACGTGACGTGCTCGAACCATGGCGGACCTGGCCTCGGCGCAATCTCGCAGTGGGATGCGAACTCCAAGACCTGGTCGCTGGTCACTGACTTCATGGGTGCAGACCGTGAAGTCGTGGACGCGCTGATCATGGAAGACTCCGAGGCATATGCCGCGGAGAACAACATCGAACCTGTCGCTTGCGGCAGCTGATGTGACGCAGAATTCGGCTCCGGGTTTTTGGCCCGGAGCCGGCCACTCTCAAGCAGCGGAGAAAATACCCCGATGGCCGACGCCGCGATTGCCACCGAAACTGCCGAGCCTCTGCTTGAGGTCAACAATATCGAAGTCATCTACAATCACGTCATTCTGGTTCTGAAGGGCGTGTCGCTCTCGGTTCCGCGCGGCGGTATCGTTGCGCTTCTCGGCGCCAACGGTGCGGGCAAGACAACGACGCTGAAAGCGATCTCCAACCTGCTGCATGCCGAGCGCGGCGAGGTTACCAAGGGCAACATCCAGTTCGAGGGCGAGCGTGTGGAATCTCTTTCGCCGAACGAGCTGGTGCGGCGAGGCTGCATTCAGGTGATGGAAGGCCGGCACTGTTTCGGCCACCTGACGGTCGAAGAGAACCTGCTCACCGGCGCCTTCACGCGCCGCGAGGGCGGAGCCGCGATCAAAGACGATCTCGAACTCGTCTATTCCTATTTTCCGCGGCTGAAAGAGCGCCGCAACAGCCAGGCCGGCTACACCTCCGGCGGCGAACAGCAGATGACGGCGATCGGCCGCGCACTGATGTCGAAACCGAAAATGATCCTGCTCGACGAGCCCTCGATGGGCCTCGCGCCGCAGCTGGTCGAAGAAATCTTCGAGATCGTAAAGCAGCTCAATGAAGAGCAGGGCGTCTCAATCCTGCTGGCAGAGCAGAACACCAATATCGCGCTGCGCTATGCCCAGCATGGATACATTCTGGAATCCGGGCGCGTGGTGCTTGACGGCGAAGGCAAGGCGCTGCGCGAGAACGAAGACGTCAAGGAGTTCTATCTCGGCGTCGGTGGCGAGGGCCGCCGTTCATTCCGCAATGTGAAGCACTACAAACGCCGCAAGCGCTGGCTTTCGTAGGCGCAGCTCAAAATAATTGTCGATTTGGTAGGCACGGTTTGGCAGCGACGCTGCCGACTTGATGCCCTCACTTGACGCTGGGATAGCTAGCCGCCCTAATGCGGCGCGGACAGCTATGGGTGCGTTTCATGTTTTCATTTCTTCATCGACTGACGATTGCCGGCGCGGCGTGCCTGTCGCTGACGGCGGCCACACATGTGATGGCCGCGGAGCGCACGATGATCGTGCTCGATGCGTCAGGTTCCATGTGGGGGCAAATCGAGGGAGAAGCGAAAATCGGCATTGCGAGGCGTGTGTTGGCCGACGTTCTCGGCACGCTGCCCGGCGAACTTGAACTCGGCCTGATGGCCTATGGCCACCGGCAGAAAGGCCAGTGCTCGGACATCGAAACGCTGGTTGCACCGGCGCAAGGAACCACCGGCGCGATATCGGAAGCAGCGAACGGGCTGTCGCCGCTCGGCAAGACGCCACTCACGGCCTCGGTGCGGCGCGCAGCCGACGAGCTCAAGTTCGAGGAAGACAAGGCGACCGTTGTGCTGATCACCGACGGCGTCGAAACTTGCGAGGCCGACCCGTGCGCTCTCGGGCGCGAACTGGAGAGGCTGGGCGTCGATTTCACCGCGCATGTCGTTGGTTTCGGTCTCTCGGCGGATGAGGGGCGGCAGGTCGCTTGCCTCGCGGAAGAGACAGGCGGGCTCTATTTGCCGGCCGACGATGCGGATGCGCTGACGGACGCGCTCACCACCCCCTTTACCGAGATTGCTGAAGCGGCCGAACCGGAGCCGGAGCCCGAGCCGGTCGAGCGGCCGGAAGGCGCACTCGATGCGCCGGAAGCGGTCGAGATCGGCCGCACCTTCACCATCGGCTGGCAAGGCCCGGGCGAAAAGCGCGACGCGATCGAAATGCACGACCCTGAGGCGCGCCAAGGCGAAGGCGTGCGTGTCGCGGCGAAGCGTGTCGTCAATGGCGACCTCGATGCGCGCACTGTCGATCTCATCGCGCCGGTTCGGCCCGGCAGCTACGAGTTGCGGTATATGTGGCAGGGCGATCGCAAAGAGGCGCTGGCGACACGCGTGATTGAGGTTGTCGAGGCGCCGGTTTCGCTCGATGCACCCGCCAATGTCGCGATTGGCAGAACCTTCACGGTGGACTGGGTTGGTCCGGGAGCTCGGCGCGATGCGATCCGAATCTTCGACACCACTGCGCGCCAGGGCGACGGCAAAGTGCTGCGCGAAAAACGGCTGGTGAACGACGATTTCGACAATCGCAAAATCTCGTTGCAGGCGCCTGCCGAACCCGGTTTCTACGAACTGCAATATTACAGCGGCGATGGGCGCGAGGTTCTCGCTTCGCGGCAGATCGAGGTGCTCGAAGCACCAGTGTCGCTGGATGCGCCTGATGAGGTGGCAATGGGCCGCTCCTTCGAAATCGGCTGGGAGGGGCCCGGCGCACGGCGCGACGCGGTCGAGATTTTCGATGAAACAGCGGATGCCGGCCGCGGCAAGGTCGTATCGTCGATCCGCATCGTAAATGGCGACATGGATGCACAGACCGTGCGGCTCAACGCGCCGACCGAACCGGGCGGCTATCTTCTGCGCTATTACAATGGCGACAACCGCGTCGTTCTGGCAACGCGGCCAGTTACCGTTGTCGAGCTGCCGGTATCGCTTGAAGCACCAGACGAGGTCGGCATCGGAATGTCATTCGATGTGACCTGGGAAGGCCCTGGGGCGCGCCGCGATGCGATCGAGATTTACGATCCGGATGCCCAGGCAGGGCGCGGCAAGGTGCTTTATTCGAAGCGCATTGTGAACGGCGACATGGATGCGCAGACGGTCGAGCTGATCGCGCCGACAGTTACGGGCGCGCTCCAGCTCCGTTACTACAATGGCGACAGCCGCGCTGTGTTGGCCACGCGGCCGATCACGATCGTTGGTGTGGACGTGTCGCTCGATGCGCCGGACACCGCCAAGATGGGCTTCACGATCAAGGTGACTTGGCAGGGACCGGGTGCGCGCCGCGACCAGATCGAGCTGTTCGACCCCGAAGCGGACGCCGGACGCGGCAAGGTTCTATTCTCGCAACGCGTTGTGAATGGCGACTATGACGCGCGCGAAGTTGAGCTTGTGATGCCGGCCCGGCCCGGCGCCTATGAGCTTCGCTATTACAATGGCGACAGCCGCGAAGTGCTCACAACTCGGCCGATCACCGTCGAGGCGGTTCCTGTGTCGCTTGATGCACCATCATCCGTGCAGGCAGGTGAAACATTCGAGGCAAGCTGGGTCGGTCCTGGCGCCTATCGCGATCAGGTCGAGGTGTTCGACCCGGCCGCGAATGGCGGTCGCGGCAAGGTGCTGGCTTCAACCCGGCTGGTCAATGCGGGCTATGACGAAAAGCGTGTGCGCATCAAGGCGCCGGCCGAGCGCGGCGCTTATCAGTTGCGCTATTTCAACGGTGACAGCAGGCTGGTTCTGTTCGAAACCGACATTACCGTGGAGTGAGCGCCGCCACCCGCGCCAAGAGACGCGGAAACGCGCAAGCCGCGACCTCATGTCGGGCCATGTGCCATTGCTCACGCCGCTGCTTTTCGCTATCAGCGCGAAGGAACAACTCCCTGGGGGTAGACTATGGCTGACAACACGCCCACCGGGCCGGTCGAAACCGGCGCTGCGATGGACTACGAAGAACACGACAAGACATTTGCGATGTTCGTCAATCTGACGAAATACGGGACGCTGGTCTGCGTCGCCCTCATGGTCGCGATGGCGTTCGGCTTCTTCACAAGTGCCGGCTTTTTCTCCGCACTCGTTCTCTTCATCCTGATCAACGCGGTTGGCGCCTACCTTCTGCGCTAGGCGCGCCGAGCTGATTACTGCAGTCAACCGAGAAAGGCTCTGACGTGGGTCAGACGATATTCGTTCCACGCGAAAGCGATAAGGTGGAAACGCGGGTCGCGGCATCGCCGGAGACCGTCAAGCGTTATGCCGGACTTGGTTTCGACGTCGTAGTTGAAGCTGGCGCAGGTGCGGCTTCGCGCATCACCGATGATGAGTTCGCTCAGGCGGGCGCGCGCATCGGCAAGGCCGCCGATGCCGGCAAGGCGGACATCGTGCTCAAGGTGCGGCGGCCGAATGCGGCAGAGCTGAAATCCTACAAAAAGGGTGCGGCGGTATTCGCCACTATGGACCCTTACGGCAATGAGGGTGATGTCGCCGCAATGGGCAAGGCCGGCGTTTCGGCATTTGCCATGGAATTCATGCCGCGCATTACGCGTGCGCAGTCGATGGATGTGCTGTCCTCGCAGGCAAACCTCGCGGGTTATCAGGCGGTGATCGATGCCGCAGAAGCTTATGACCGCGCCATGCCGATGATGATGACCGCTGCAGGCACCGTGCCGGCTGCGAAGGTTTTTGTGATGGGCGCGGGCGTTGCCGGTCTGCAGGCGATTGCTACTGCCCGGCGGCTGGGCGCGGTGGTGACCGCGACCGACGTGCGTGCTGCCGCTGGCGAGCAGGTCGCCTCGCTTGGCGCAAAATTCATCATGACCGATGCGCTGAAAGACGCCTCGGGCGAGGGCGGCTACGCCCGCGAACTGACCGACGCCGAAAAGAAGGCGCAGGCTGAACTGGTCGCCAGCCACATCGCCAAGCAGGATATCGTCATTACGACCGCGCTGATCCCAGGCCGGCCGGCGCCGAAGCTCGTGTCGGCGGAGATGGTGAAATCCATGCGTCCCGGCTCCGTGATTGTCGATCTGGCGGTAGAACGCGGCGGCAATGTCGAAGGTGCGAAGGCGGGCGAGGTTGTAACCACAGCCAATGACGTCAAGATCATCGGCCACCTCAACGTGCCGGGCCGCGTTTCGGCGTCGGCTTCGCTGCTCTATGCCAAGAACCTCTACGCATTTCTGGAGACGATGGTCGACAAGGAAAAGAAGTCCTTCGCCATCGACCCTGAGGAAGAGCTCGCGAAAGCGACGCTGCTGACGCATGGCGGTCAGGTCGTTCACGCCAATTTCAAGGCAGAAGGCGCAGCCGCAGCAAAGCCTGCAGCGCGCAATGCGGCGCCGAAGCCGGCTGCGAAAGCACCGGCAAGTGCAGACTCCAAAGCGAAGCCAGCGCGCAAGGCGCCGGCGCGTAAGTCCGCCGCCACAAAGGGAGCCAAGAGCTGATGGAAAAGACCACTCTCGAGCAGGCGCTCGACCAGCTTGATGCAGCGGTTGCCGCGACGCGCGACGCGCTCGCCGGTTCCGACCATGTCGCGGATGCCGCTGGTGCTGCGGCTCACGCGGCCAGCGGCGGCGCGGTCGATCCCTTCATCTTCCGCTTCGCGATTTTCGTGCTCGCGATCTTCGTCGGGTACTACGTTGTGTGGTCGGTGACGCCGGCGCTGCACACGCCGCTGATGTCGGTCACCAACGCGATCTCCTCGGTGATCGTTGTCGGTGCGCTACTGGCGGTCGGTATCTCGGCCTCGGGTCTCGCCACCGGTTTCGGCTTCATCGCCCTGGTGCTTGCCTCGGTGAACATTTTCGGCGGGTTTCTCGTCACCCAACGCATGCTTGCCATGTACAAGAAAAAAGAGAAGTGAGGCTGACCGGTGTCGCAGAATCTCGCAGCCTTTCTTTATCTCGTTTCCGGCGTCCTCTTCATCCTGGCGCTTAGGGGGCTTTCGCACCCCACGACCAGCCGGCAGGGCAATCTCTATGGCATGATCGGCATGGCGATTGCGATCGCCACGACACTGCTTCTGGCCACGCCATCCTTCGGCGGGCTGGTGATGATCGTGCTTGGCATTGCCATCGGCGGCGGTGTGGGCGCAGTGATTGCGCGGCGCATTGCGATGACCGCGATGCCGCAGCTGGTCGCGGCCTTCCACAGCCTGGTTGGCCTTGCCGCGGTGATGGTGGCAGCGGCAGCGCTTTATTCGCCTGAGAGTTTCGGCATCGGCACGCCGGGGCACATTCATGCACAGGCGCTCGTGGAGATGAGCCTGGGTGTCGCGATAGGCGCGATCACCTTCACTGGGTCGATCATTGCCTTCCTAAAACTCAACGGCAATATGTCGGGCAAGCCGATCATTCTGCCGGCGCGTCATCTTGTGAATGCTACACTTGCGATCGGGCTGGTCGTGCTCGTCATTCTCCTTGTGACCACGCAGAGCACGACGATGTTCTGGCTGATCGTGATCGCGGCACTGGTGCTGGGCGTTCTCATCATCATCCCTATCGGCGGTGCAGACATGCCCGTCGTGGTGTCGATGCTCAACTCTTACTCCGGTTGGGCAGCGGCCGGCATCGGCTTCACGCTCGGCAATCTGGCTCTGATCGTGACCGGTGCGCTGGTCGGTTCGTCGGGCGCGATTCTCTCCTACATCATGTGTAAGGGTATGAACCGCTCCTTCATTTCGGTGATCCTGGGCGGCTTCGGTGGCGAGACGGCAGCTGCCAACGATGACGGCGTGGAGCGCACCGTCAAGCAGGGTTCGGCTGACGACGCGGCCTATCTGATGGCCAATGCCCAGAAGGTAATCATCGTGCCGGGTTATGGCATGGCGGTGGCGCAGGCGCAGCATGCGCTGCGCGAGATGGCCGACAAGCTCAAGGAAGCCGGCGTCGAGGTCAAGTATGCGATCCACCCGGTCGCTGGCCGCATGCCTGGCCACATGAACGTGCTGCTGGCCGAGGCCAATGTACCATACGACGAGGTGTTCGAGCTTGAGGACATCAACTCGGAATTCGCGCAAGCCGACGTAGCCTATGTGATCGGCGCCAATGACGTGACCAACCCGTCGGCCCGCGACGACAAGTCGTCGCCGATCTATGGCATGCCCATCCTCGACGTTGACAAGGCGCGCACCTGTCTCTTCGTGAAGCGCTCGCTCGGCTCCGGTTATGCCGGCATCGACAACACGCTGTTCTATAAGGATGGCACGATGATGCTGCTGGGCGACGCCAAGAAGATGACCGAAGAGATCGTCAAGGCCATGGACCACTGACGCGTCGGTCCTCATTGGAGGAAAAATGCTTCGGTTGACCCTGACAATCCTGCTGTTGTGGGCAGCGCTTCCGGTGGCGCAGGCCAGCGAATGTATGGCCGAGGTGAGGGCACTGTTTTCGAGTAGCCTCGATCCATTCCAGCGCCCGGCCTATCGCTCGCAACGCACGCATTTCGATGAAGGCGGTGCAAAGAAGTCCGCTTTCCAGAATGTCGTGCAGACGCCGTTGCGTACGATTTCACTCGTCGAGGGCGGAGCCGCCGCCCTGGTGGTCGATCAAGACACATGGACGGGGCCGACGCTTGACGGTCCTTGGACCTCCGCGCCTAGTACATTGCCCGACAACCGGCGCGCGGCGATGGAAATGTCGCTTGAGCAGCAGGTTGCCAATCTCTCCGAACCTGCATGCGACGGGGAGGTGGAAGTCGATGGGCAGCAGCTTCTGAAATACAGCTTCACGACCAAAACCGATCCGAACCCGGATCAGGGAGGGCTGTGGTTTGGCTCCTCCGATACGATCTATATAGACCCCGCAACCGGTCAGGTCACGCGCTGGGAGCGGACCGGTTTTACAAGTAGCTTTGCTCCAACACCGACGGCCGAGAGTTCGGTGGAAACGTTCGAATATGACGACGCGATAACGGTCGATCCGCCAGCCTGATATTGACGGTCGAGCTCAGTCTGCTTCCACGGACTTGCGTTAGCGCGCCAATTGCGAAACCCTTCTGCTCACTTGCCCCGATGGCGAGAGTGGGGAAAGCGTTCGTGCCGAGCCATACCGTCAAATGACCAGCATCGTCGGCCTGCCGCTTTGGCTTGTCGTGCTGCTCGTGCTTTTTGCCGCGATCGGCGTTGTCGATCGGGTCTTCGCACCCTCGGTTCGCTGGTTTTTCCGGCGGCGGGTCAATCAGGCGATCGATGAGCTCAACCAGCGGCTCGATATGCGCATTCGGCCGTTTCGGCTCACGCGGCGGCAAACGCTTGTGGACCGGCTGGTGCACGATCCCGCCGTCATGCAGGCAGTGGAGGCCGAGGCAAACGATAGCGGCACGCCACGCGCCATCGTGATGCAGCGCGCGGAGCGTTATGCGCGCGAGATCGTGCCGGCGCTCTCGCTGACCACCTATTTCGGTTTCGGCATCCGGGCTGCGCGCTGGCTTTCGGAGTTCGTATACCGGGTGCGGCTTGGCTATGTAGACGACGAGGCGCTGAAGCAGATCGACCCCGAAGCCTCGGTCGTGTTCGTTATGAACCACCGCTCCAACATGGACTATGTGCTCGTCACCTATCTCGCATCGAGCCGTGCGTCACTTTCATATGCGGTGGGCGAGTGGGCGCGGGTGTGGCTGCTGCAAAGTCTCATCCGCTCCATGGGCGCCTATTTCATTCGCCGCGATTCCGGCGACACGCTCTACCGCAAGGTACTTGGCCGCTACGTCGCGATGTCCACGCAGGAGGGCGTGACGCAGGCGGTGTTCCCAGAGGGCGGGCTCACTCATGACGGGCTGATGCGCGAACCGCGGCTCGGCCTGCTGAGCTACATGGTCGCCGGTTTCGACCCGCGCAAATCCCGCGATATCGTGTTCGTGCCGGTTGGGCTCAACTACGACCGGGTGATCGAGGACCGTATTCTCACCGCGAAGGCCGAGAAAGAGGTCAGCGGCCGCGACTATCGCGTGCGCGCCTCCACGCTGATGAGCTTCATTGGCAATCTCATCAAGCTGCGCTGGCAGGGCCGGCTTTATCGTTTCGGCTATGCCTGTGTGAGCTTCGGCAAACCGATTTCGCTGTCGGCCTGGCGCAAAAGGGCCAAGGTCGATTTCACCACGCAGGACCGCGAGCGGCTTTTCGGCGGCGTGCAGCGGCTTGCGGAAGATCTCGTCGGCTCGATCGGCGCCATCGTGCCGGCGCTGCCTGTGGCGCTCGCCTCGCACGTTTTCCTGCGGGAGGAAGGCCGGTGGATAGGTGAGCTCGAGTTAAAGTCAGAGATATTCGCTTTGATCGAGGCGCTGGAGGCAAAGGGCGCGCATGTCCACATTCCTCGCGCCGACCGCGACTATGCTGTGAGCACAGGCCTCAGAATGCTGACACTGCGCCATATGGTGGAGGTCAATGAAGACGGCCTCTACCGCGCCAATGTCGGCGAGAAACTGCTCCTCGGCTACTATTCCAATTCCATCGCGCATCTGACGGCTTAGGCTTACGCGATCGCCCAATTGTCGTTGGGGAAGGTTGGGCTAGGCTGTCTTAGTCCCGGGGCGGAGGTGGGCACTATGGCAGCGACGAAAGCGGCAGGCGGCAAACGCAAAACCGCTACACAGCGCAAATCCTCAAGCGCCAAAAAATCCGCGGAAGCAAACGGCCGCCAGGCGGTCGTCATAGTGCACGGCATGGGCGAGCAGCGGCCGCTGGAAACCCTGCGTGGGTTTGTTGAGGCAGTATGGGGCAGCAATCCGACGCCCGGAGATCACCCATCGGATGACGATGTATGGCTGGTTCCCGACAACCGAGCAGGCCTGACCGAACTGGCGCGCATCACCACGCGCCATGTCAACGGCATGCGCACCGATTTCTTCGAGCTCTACTGGTCGGACATACTGGTCGGCAACACATTTTCCCAGGTTCGCGGCTGGGTGCGCGGCCTGTTGTGGCGCTGGCCGCATCAGGTGCCGCGTGAATCGCTCTCCATGTGGGTCGGGCTATGGCTGATCAGTGCAATAGTGCTCGGACTGACGGCCTATATCGGCTTGACTGTTCCCTGGAGCAAAATCTGGGAATTCGTCGCCGGCGGTCAGCCGCTGCGCAATCTATTGACGGCGACCGCAAGCGTGGTGCTTTGGGGCACGATCACGCTGTTTCTCTATCAGCGGCTGCGCCGCGACCTGGAGCGACGAGAGGCGGGCGAGCGACCGCTGCGGGGCATCTGGACGAGCATTTCTCCGGTAGCCGCGTCTGCCAGTATGACCCACTCGGCGGCGATTATCCTCGTCGTGCCTTTGGCCATCGCACTTGCCGCCTATCTCTATTTTCCATGGACGCTGTTTGCCGCCTGGAAAACCTATCTGTTTATCGTGGCGGCGGTCGTTGCGTTTGTCCTTGGCGCATGGGTCGTGCCGGTGTTCGGCGATGTTGCGCGTTATGTGCGCACGTCGCCCGATGCGGTGGCGTCACGCGCCCGCATCCGCGAGCGCGGCGTGGAATTGCTAAGAGCCCTGCACGGGCCGGCGCCGGGTGATGCTGCTCTTCGATACGATCATGGCGATCTCAGCAAATACGATCGCATCGCAGTCGTGGGGCACAGCCTTGGGTCCATCGTTGCCTATGACGTGTTGCGGCTGTTCTGGGAGGAGCGCGGGCCGACGCGCATCAATCCGACCAAGAGCGGCGCGCTTTCGGCGCTCCGTGCGGTGGACGATTTTTGCCGTGGGGCTCACGATGAGCCCGACGCGCTGGACACCGCGGTTTTTCGCGAATTGCAAGACAAGGCCGCCTCCGCGCTTGCGGCTGCCGAGGATGGCAACTGGCGGATAACCGATTTCGTCACTCTTGGTTCGCCGCTCACACACGCCGAATTTCTTATTTCGCGCGATCGGCTGGCCTTTGACCAGCGCAAAGCCGAGCGCATGTTTCCGACCTGCCCGCCAATGCTGGAATTGGGTGCGCAGCCTTCGTTTCTCTACAACGACCGGAAATATGCGCACCACGCTGCGATGTTCGCTACCACGCGGTGGACGAACATCTACGACCCGGGCTCTTTCGTTCTTTCCGGCGACTTTGTCAGCGGCCCATGCCGGCCGAATTTCGGGCCGGGCATCGTCGACATTCCGGTGCGGATTGCGCGGGGCGGCCTCTTCGGCCGGCTGATCACTCACACAGACTATTGGAACATGGATGCCACTGGGCAGGCGAGTGACGCAGACGGCGAGAAGCTCGGGTTGAAAGACCTGTCAAAATCCGCAAAGGGGCATGTGGCCCTGTTGCGGGCAGCGCTTGGGGTGCGCAAGCAAACCTAGCCCCACGAGACACGGGCCACGACGGCAAAATGCCAGTCGCGGCCCGCGTTTCCGGGAGGATATTGAAAACGGTCGTCAGTTTGCAGCGACGAGCTCAAAGCTCGTCACGCCGAGGGCGACGTTTACCCCGGTCTGACCCTGAATGCTGACCGGCTGCAGAGCGAACGCATCGTCGTCGCCGCCGATGAGTACATTGGCACCGCCGCCAATCACGGCCGACGCCTCAGCGCTGGCGCCGAAGTAAGTGCCGGCGAGTGCGGCTGCCGAAAGGTCCGCGCCGGTCGGAGCGAGCACAAGCCACTTCATAACCGTTTCGCCGGTGACGCCGACATCAAGGCCGAACTTCTTCACCTGACCGACAAACATCTGGTCGGGTCGACCGTCAGCCGGGCTGAAGGTGCAGGTCATGTCCTTGGAGGACGTGATAATGAGGCCTACGCCGCCTTCGATATTGCACTCCAGAAAGCCGAATTCGGCCCGCTGTTGGCGCTCCACTTTTTCTTCTGCGACAGCAGCAAACGGAACAGCCGTGGCAGAAAGCGCGGCGAGCGCTGCGACGATGGTCCTACGCATGATGATACTCCTTGCGTCTTTATTCCCTTCCGCTGCAAAACTCGCGAAAGGGCGCAAGGTTCCAAACTTTATCAGCCGGCGCGCTTGGTGCGTTCCAGACCGTTCTTGGCGAAGGTGTAGTTCGGATCGTATTTCAGCGCTTCGGCATAGGAACGCGAGGCGCGTTTCAGGTCGCCGCGCTTTTCCAGAAGGGCGGCCTGCATGGCCCAGCCCTCAGGGTCAGTCTTGTCGAGCTTGATAGCGGTGTTGAAGTCGGCGGCGGCGTTTTCGTCGTCACCGATCGCCATATAGGAGACGCCGCGGCCATTGTAGCCATAAGGCGCCTGCGGGGCGAGCGAGATCGAGGTCGCGAAATCCTCAATCGCAAAGTTGTGCTGGCCGCCCGCCTGATAGAGGAGGCCGCGACGGTAGTAGGCGCGCGGATCGGTCGTATCGAGCTCGATCGCGCGCTGGAAATCGTTGAACGCTTCCTGACGGCGGCCGCCGAGGCGGTAGACTTCGCCACGGCCGATCAGCGCGACGTCGTAGCTCGGGTTGATCTGCAGCGCGCGGCTGTAATCCTGCACGGCCTTGCCGCCCTCGTTGATGTCGGAATAGACGTGGGCGCGGTTTGCGTATGCCTGATAAAGCCTCGGGTTCAGCGCCAGCGCCTGATCGAAATCGGCGATTGCCTGCTCGAACTGGCCGGCGCGCGCATGGGCGGAGCCGCGTACATTATAGGCGTTGGCATCGCGTGGGTTGCGCGCAATCACGGCCGAGAGCGAGGCGATGTTCTGTTCCGACCCCTGCTCGGCCTCGATGCGGCTCATGTCGATGGTCGGGCCGGTCGACTGACAGCCGGCAAGAACGAGGGCGCCAAGGAGGGCGAAACCCGCAAGCCGGGTGCTGGCGATTTTGTGACGCGGCCGGAGCGTTACGCTCGGCCCGGTTGTCGAATTCGCCATGTTGTTGGAGCCCCTCGTCATTTTTCGGCCAGCCTCGTCAGCCTTTTTGCATGTCTGCCGCAGGCAATCAAAAAGGCGGGTAACGGCAATCACCGTCCCGCCTTCGATTCATAACTGCCGAAAAGGACAAAATATAGGCGCTTTAGCGCGCCGCAGCGCGTCCACCGCCAACCAGTCCTTCCCGCTGAGCGCGCTTGCGAGCAAGCTTGCGGGCGCGGCGCACGGCTTCCGCCTTTTCACGGGCGCGCTTTTCGGAGGGCTTTTCGTAGTGTCCGCGCATCTTCATCTCGCGGAAAATGCCCTCGCGCTGCATCTTCTTCTTCAGCGCGCGGAGCGCCTGGTCGACATTGTTGTCGCGAACGAGTACCTGCACCAGTGTTTTCCTGTCCAAAGGGCAGGTGCTGCGACCTGCCATAGCCAAACGCTTCCGCCACGTCACCGCAGCAAATTGCGGCGGGTCCATAGCAGAAGCGCCAGACCTTGTCGAGCAGAAAGCGTAAAGCGCGGAGTTCTGCCGTTTAGCGCCCGATAAGCCAGATGATGCGCTCGACCGAAATCGCGTAGTGCAGTGCGGTCAAAACCGCGAGTGCGATGCCGGCCTCACGATAGCCCGAGAGCACAAGTGCGAAGGCTCCGCCAAACAGGATAATCAGCTCCAGCACAAGCCGGATAAAACCGGTCACCGGCACGGGTGCGCCTCCCGAGCGGCTCGGGTCGTCCGGTACCGCGAAGGTGCCCCAGAGAGCGATCGCTACCAACGGGAGGGCAATCGCGACAACCCAGTGCCAAGGGGCGGGCGTTAGCCGCCATCCGGCGACGGCGAAACCGGCGACTGCCGTGAGTTCCAGCGCAAAGCGCAGTGCCAGGTTCCACCAAGCATAGGCCATCGATCAGTCTCCCACCGTTCAGCAAACATGTATGTGGTCAGCGCGACAAGAGTGGCCACGTCGCAATCTGCCAAATGCCGTCGCAATCAGTGCAAGACTGGCCGACGCACTTGGCTAGTGGTAGGCAGATTTGCCGGCGCCCTGACGTGCCGTGCAGAACGCGAAATGAAGGTCTGGTATGCGTCGTTTTTCAGCATTTGCGATCGCCCGGGAGGCACTGCGTGGTCACAAGGGCTGGGGCGAGCAATGGGCCTCGCCCGAGCCGAAGGCCGAATATGACGTGGTTATTGTCGGTGCCGGCGGCCATGGTCTAGGAGCGGCCTATTACCTTGCGGCAGAGCACGGCATTACCAATGTCGCCGTGGTCGAGAAGGGCTGGCTTGGCGGTGGCAATACCGGCCGCAACACGACGATCATTCGCTCCAATTATCTCTATGATGAGTCCGCCGGCATCTATAACCACTCGTTGAACTTGTGGAACGGGCTCAGCCAGGAGCTCAATTACAATGTCATGTATTCGGCGCGCGGCGTGATGATGCTGGCGCATAACGAACATGACAGGCAGTCCTTCCAGCGCCATGTGCACGCCAACCGGCTGAACGGTGTCGACAATCAGTGGCTGACGCCGGAGCAGGCGAAGGATTTCTGTCCGCCGCTCAATATATCGCGCGAAGCGCGCTACCCGGTCGTTGGAGCGGCGTTGCAGCGGCGCGGCGGCGTCGCCCGTCATGATGCCGTGGCCTGGGGTTATGCGCGGGGCGCTTCCGACCGGGGTGTTCACATCATTCAGAATTGCGAAGTGATCGGGATTCGTCGTGCACCGCAGGGGCATGTGACGGGCGTGGAAACCTCGCGCGGGTTCATCGGCGCCAAGAAGATCGGTGTCGTTGCGGCCGGGCACTCTTCCGTGCTCATGCAGATGGCCGGTGTGAAGGTACCGCTTGAAAGTTATCCGCTTCAGGCGCTGGTGTCGGAGCCGGTGAAGCCGGTGTTTCCCTGCGTGGTCATGTCGAACACCGTGCACGCCTATATTTCGCAGTCGGACAAGGGCGAACTGGTCATCGGAGCCGGCACGGACCAGTACAACTCCTATTCGCAGACAGGCGGCGTGCACATTCTCACGCACACGCTTGAAGCGATCTGCGAGATGTTCCCGATCTTCACGCGCATGAAGATGCTGCGCTCATGGGGCGGCATCGTGGATGTGACGCCAGACCGTTCCCCCATCCTGGCCAAGACCCCGGTGCCGGGGCTCTACGTCAATTGTGGCTGGGGCACGGGCGGCTTCAAGGCAACGCCGGGTTCCGCGCATGTGTTTGCGCACACTATTGCGCGGGACGAACCGCATCCGATCAATGCGCCTTTCACGCTGGAGCGCTTCCGCACCGGGCGGCTGATCGACGAGGCGGCGGCTGCCGCCGTCGCGCACTAGAGGTCGCAAGAAATGCTTCTGATCAGATGTCCCTATTGCGAGGAAGAGCGGCCGGAACTCGAGTTCCGCCACGCGGGTCAGGCGCATATTGCGCGGCCGACCAATATTGCCGAGATTTCGGACGGGGAGTTCGAAGAATATTTCTTCATCCGGCAGAACCCGAAGGGGCTCTATTTCGAGCGTTGGAGGCACATCCATGGCTGCGCCCGCTTCTTCAACGCCGCGCGCGATACGGTCTCCGACAAGTTCGTAAAAACCTACAAAGCGGGCGAACCGAAGCCCTCGATAAGCTTGCCGAAAGCGAAACCTGCCAAGCGCGTTGCTGCAAAGCCAGCCTCCGCCAAGGCAGCGCCGAAAGCTGCAGCTGCGAAAGCGACCGGCAAATCGACTCGTAAAGCGCCTGCTAAGCGTGCCTCCGTGAGCGGCACCAAAACCCGGCGCGGAGCCAAAAAATCATGACCGCTCATCGTATTCCGAAAGCCGGGCGGCTGACGCCGGCGCGCGAAGTGCGCTTTTCATTCGACGGCAAGGCGATGACCGGACTTGAGGGCGACACGCTCGCCTCGGCGCTGCTCGCCAACGGCGTGCATCTCGTCGGCCGTTCGTTCAAATATCATCGCCCGCGCGGCATTCTCTCGGCCGGTTCGGAGGAGCCCAACGCGCTGGTGGGCATTCGCCGAGACGCGGCGCGGCAGACACCCAATGTGCGTGCGACCGTTCAGGAGGTTTATGACGGGCTGGAAGCGGTCTCGCAGAACCGCTGGCCGTCTCTTTCCTTCGACACGGGTGCGATCAACGACATCGGTGCGCCGTTCTTTTCCGCCGGTTTTTACTACAAGACCTTCATGTGGCCGAAGGTCGCCTGGAAGCGCCTCTATGAACCGAACATCCGGGCTGCTGCCGGCCTGGGCGTTGCGCCGGACGAGCCGGATCCCGACCTCTATGCCTCTCGTTACGCGCATTGCGACGTTTTGATTGCTGGCGGCGGCGCTGCCGGCATCGCGGCGGCGGTCGCAGCCGCGGACGCCGGGGTCTCAGTCATTCTCGCCGACGAACAACCTGAAATCGGCGGCGCCTTGCGCTTCGAGGTAGGTGCTTCGATCGACGGACAGGACGGCTGGTCCTGGGCGCGTGCGCAGATGGCCAAGCTCACTGCAATGCCCAATGTGCGGGTTCTGACCCGCTGCACGGTGTTCGGCTACCATGCGCAGAACATGGTTGTGCTCGCCGAGCGGCTGACCGACCACCTGGCTAATCCGGCGCCCGAAATGTCGCGCGAGCGGCTTTGGGAGGTGAGGGCGAAGCATGTGATTCTCGCCACGGGCGCAATCGAGCGGCACATGGTGTTCCCGGGCAATGACCGGCCGGGCGTCATGCTGGCGAGTGCTGCACGCAGCTATCTCAACCATTTCGGTGTTGCTGTGGGCAAGCGCGTCGGCATCTATACGGCGAACGATTCTGCCTATTACGCCGCGCTCGATCTCAAGCGTGCGGGGCAGAAAATTCAGGCGATCGTCGATCTGCGGGACGATCCGAAGAGCTCGGTCGTCGAAGAAGCGCGCGCCGAAGGTATCGAGGTTCTGACCGGGCACGGCGTTGTCGCGACCAATGGGCGGCTGCGCGTGTCCGGCATGATCACGCGGCCCAAGGATGGCGGGCGCGAGCGCAACTTCTCCGTCGATGCGCTTTTGACTTCCGCCGGCTGGACGCCGTCGGTGCATCTCTTTTCGCAGTCGCGCGGCAAGCTCGCATTCGATGCCAAGCGGCAGATTTTCCTGCCGGGCGCGAATGTCCAGGATTGCGTTTCGGCTGGCGCCTGCAACGGTTTGGAAGATCTCGCGGCGGTGCTCGATTCCGGCTACGCAGCTGGCGAACAGGCCGCCCGCAATGGCAAAGGTTCTGCAGCTGCCGGGGGGAGGAAAGTTCAGAGGGAAAGCTGGTCGGGGGGCATGGTCGGCGCGGGCCCCGGTGCTGGTCCTGAGGATACATCGCGCGCCTTTGTCGATTTCCAGAACGACGTAACCGCCAAGGATATTCGGCAGGCCGTGCGAGAGGGCTTCCGCTCGATCGAGCACGTGAAGCGCTTTACCACCAACGGGATGGCGACCGACCAAGGCAAGACGTCCAACCTGCACGGGCTGGCGATTGCGGCCGAGGCGTTGGACAAACCCATTCCCGAAGTCGGGCTCACCACATTCCGGCAGCCGTTCACGCCCGTCACCTTCGGCGCGCTAGTCGGGCACAATCGCGGTGCTCTGTTCGATGTCACGCGGCGCACGCCCATGCATCAATGGGCAGAGGACCATGGCGCGGTGTTCGAAGATGTCGGCACCTGGAAACGCGCCTGGTATTTCCCGCGTGCCGGCGAAAACATGCATGCGGCCGTGGCGCGCGAGTGCCGCACGGTGCGCGAGGCAGCGGGCGTTTTCGACGCCTCCACGCTCGGCAAGATCGAGGTTGTTGGCCCCGATGCCGCTACTTTCCTCGAGCTCATGTACACCAATCCCTGGCAGAAGCTGGCGCCGGGGCGCTGTCGCTACGGACTGATGTTGCGCGAGGACGGCTTTATCTATGATGACGGCGTGATCGGCCGCCTTGCCGACGACCGCTTTCATGTGACGACCACCACTGGCGGTGCTCCGCGGGTGCTGCAGCACATGGAAGACTATCTGCAGACCGAATTTCCGCATCTGAATGTCTGGCTTACCTCGACTTCCGAACAGTGGGCGGTGATCGCGGTGCAAGGCCCGAAAGCGCGCGAGATCATTGCGCCGCTGGTTGAGGGCTGCGACATTTCCGACGAGGCGATGCCACATATGTCGGCGCGCGAATGCCGGGTTGCCGGCGCGCCGGCGCGGCTCTTCCGCATGTCGTTCACCGGCGAGCGCGGTTTCGAGATCAACGTGCCGGCCGATTACGGACCTGCGGTCATGGAGATGGTCTGGGCGCAGGCGCAGAATCATGGCGCCTGCATGTACGGCACGGAAACGATGCACGTGTTGCGGGCCGAAAAGGGCTACATCATCGTCGGTCAGGAGACCGATGGAACGGTTACCCCGAACGATTGCGGGCTCGACTGGGCGATCGGAAAGAAGAAGACGGATTTCGTCGGCATCAGAGGCCTCAAGCGGCCCGACCTCGTAGCGGCTGGCCGCAAGCAGCTGGTGGGCCTTTTGACTAAAAACCAGAAGCACGCACTGGAGGAAGGCGCGCAGATCGTTGCCGATCCGAAACAGCCGAAGCCAATGACCATGCTCGGCCATGTCACGTCGGCCTATTGGTCGCCGACGCTTGGACGAACCTTTGCACTAGCCCTGATCGCTGACGGCCGCGCCCGCATGGGCGAGACGCTTTTTGTACCGATGCCCGGCGGCAAGACGATCGAGGTCGAGGTGACGGGCACCGTGTTCTACGACGAGGCCGGGGAGAAGCTGCATGGCTAAGCGCACACAGCCGGCGATGCCATCGGCGTCTGCCTTTTCGCTCCCGCGTCGCGACAGCGTGCTGACCGGACGCATGACGGCATCTCCGGCAGTTACCGTTACGCCAGGCGGACAGTCATCGCGCATCTCGCTGCGCGCACCGGAGAAGTCGCGCGCTGCACTTTCGCGCGCACTCGGCCTGAAGCTGCCCGAGCAGCCCAAAACGATCGCGCAAGCGGGTTCGCGCACCGCTATCTGGCTGGGCCCGGACGAATGGCTGGTGCTCGACGAGCCCGAAGTCGATCTGATGGCGGCGCTGGCCTCCGTCAAGGCTCTTCACTCAGCGGCTGACGTCTCGCATCGCAATCAGGCGATCATGGTCGCTGGGCCAAGTGTGGAAGCCACGTTGAACGCCGGCTGCCCGCTCGACCTTTCGATTGCTGCTTTTCCGGTGAATGCCGCTACTCGGACGGTACTCGGCAAGGCGGAAATCGTGCTGTGGCGAACCGAAGAAAAGACCTTCCGGGTCGAGTGCTGGCGTTCCTTTGCGGATTATTGCTTCACGCTTCTGGCGTCCGGTGCGCGCGACGCTGCCATGGGATGACCCGATTTCTGCTCTAGCTTCGCGTGCGAAGGCAGTTTTTCTGCCGAAATGCTACGGAGAGAGAGGATGAGCAGCGACACGAAGAATGGCCATGGCGACAAACCGTCCAAGGCCAACCCCGACGCCAAGCCGACCAAGGAAGAGCTTGAAGAGAAGCTTGAAGAAGGCCTGGAAGGTACCTTTCCGGCATCTGACCCGGCTTCCGTCACACGCTCGACGCACCCAGGTCGGCCGAACGACCGGCCTAAGAAGCGTGGGTAAGGCTACGCCACCGCCTTTTGCGAAACGAGTGGCATGTCGAGCTTGATGCGTGAATAAGGCACGCGCGGAATCAGGCGGCGCTGATTGTCCCGTGTCAGTTCAACCAGACCGTAGCGTTCCATCGTCCGCAGCGTGCGCGAAAGGTTCGACTTGGCCCGACCGGAAATCGTCTCAAGTTCGCCGAGCGACGAGGGTTTGCGTTCGGCAATTAACTCCAGCAGAGCCTGATTGCGAGCCGAAAGTACCTTCGCGAGGCTTTCCAGCGATGGAAACCACACGGTCGGCTCACCTTTTCGAGGGCGATGTTCGCCACGGGCAATCGCCATGGTTCGCGCCTTCATATCCTCATAACTTGCAATGCCCACGGTGAGTGTCCGGGTCATTTCAGCACTCCTTTCTCCTTCAGCACGGCGTCTACGTCCTTCCAGAAGTCGCCGAGTAAGCTTGCAGCGTCCGAATATTCGTAAGGCTTGACTGTACGCAGGCGGTGTTTGTGGTCATGTGCCTGCAATCGCCGGCGAGGTTTGCTGCGCGGCGCGGCGTGAGCATTGTCGTACCCGACCAGCCTTTCGCCATTCGGCCCGTGCAGAGTGAGTGAGTAACGCAAACCGTGTGGACGCTCCGGCGAAATCTGACAGCGCCGAACCTCAAACTTCACCCAATAGCTGCCACCCTCATCCAGAAAGAACGTCTGACCGTTGAGCTCGACTAGAGTATCCAAGCCTGGATCGGGAGATCGCTTGCTCATGCGTATATGTTATCAATATATGATAACATACTGCAACTATTTCAAGCGTCCTTAATCTGGCAGAGTTGCTGGCCTATCCGCTTGGCCTTCCTGAGTCTGTCTCCGGTGCCGCCAGCGGCCTAAATTCGGTGTCTCCGCCGGCATGCCCGGCCCCTTATTCCTGGCGATACCGGACGATGAGTACGCAGGCGCATTACGACAGCGGCTATTCCTGGGCGCGGCTCGGCATTTCGATTCTGATTGCGACGATCGGCAATGTCGGCATGTGGGCCGTCGTTGTGGTGCTGCCCGCCGTTCAAGCCGAATTCGGCGTAGAACGCGGCGATGCATCGATCCCGTATACGCTGACCATGGTCGGCTTCGCGCTCGGAAACGTACTTTTCGGCCGATATATCGACAGACGCGGCATTGCCATTCCGGTCGCAGTGGCGGCCTGTGCCAACGGGGCAGGCTTCATTCTGGCAGGGATGGCCGGGTCGATCTGGCTCTTCGCGCTGGCCCAGGGCGTATTGATCGGTATTGGCACTGCCATCAATTTCGGACCGCTCATCGCGGATGTCTCGCACTGGTTCTGGAAGCGGCGCGGTCTGGCGGTGGCAGCTGCCGCCAGTGGCAACTATCTCGCAGGCGCGATCTGGCCGCCGGTGATGAACTATTTCCTCGCTGACGTTGGCTGGCGCACGACTTATGTCGGGATCGGCGTTTTCATCATCGCTACGATTCTCCCGCTATCGCTACTTTTGCGCCATCGGCGACCGGTCGAAACGGTCAACGCCGACGGCACGACGAGCGGCCCGCCGCTCAAGCAGACTGCTATGTCGCAAAACACTTTGCTGGCATTGCTGATTGTCGCGGGCATCGGTTGCTGCATGGCCATGGCAATGCCTCAAGTGCACATCGTCGCCTACTGCGCCGACCTCGGTTATGGCGTCGCGCGCGGCGCCGAGATGCTTGCGATTATGCTTGGGGCGGGGATCATCAGCCGGCTTGCCTCCGGTGTGCTTGCCGACAAGATTGGCGGCATTCCAACGCTGCTTATCGGCTCGGTCGGGCAGGGGCTGTCGCTGCTGCTCTTCATACCGTTTGACGGGCTGGTTTCGCTCTATGTTGTGTCTCTCGTCTTCGGCCTGGCGCAGGGCGGCATCGTGCCGAGCTACGCGATCATCGTGCGCGAGTACCTGCCGGCGAAGGTGGCGGGAGAGCGGGTCGGCATCGTAATCATGGCAACGATTGCCGGCATGGCGATCGGCGGCTGGATGTCCGGCTTTATCTACGACCTGACGGGTTCCTATGCCGCCGCCTTCATCAACGGTATTGGCTGGAATGTGCTGAACATCGCAGCGATTCTGGTGATCGTGTTCAACACGCGCAGACGCAGGCCACTGCCATCAGCCGTTCCGGCTTAAGTCGATGTGATTCCACCGTCGGCCGCCAGTGTCTGGCCGGTCATGAACGAGTTTTTCGGGTCAGCGGCGAAGAGGATCACCTCAACGATCTCCTCGACCTCGGCCAGCCGGCGCATTGGGACACCGCGCGTCATCTCCGCTTCCGCCGCTGCCTGATCGGCAACGCCGCGGAACGCGGCTAGCGCCATCTCGGTGCGTGCGAATGAAGGACACACCGCATTTACGCGGATGCCGCGCCGCGCATATTCAGCGGCTGCCGAGCGTGTTAGGCCTACGACTGCGTGCTTGGCGGCGGAATAGACGGCGAGCTGCGGCGCGCCCGCGACGCCTGCTACCGAAGCAATATTGACGATTGTGCCGCGTCGGCCTGCATCCTTGAACTGCTTTTCCATGGCAGGCAGCTGGTGGCGCATCGCATAGATGACGCCCATCACGTCGATGTCGATGATGCGGCGCGCCTCCGTCATGTCCGTGTCACCGAGGCGCACGAAGTCCTGTGCTACGCCGGCATTGTTCAAGGCAATGTCGATGCCGCCGAAACGCTCGATAGCGAGCTTCACCACATCGCGCGATGTGGACTCGTCCGAAATGTCACCCGCGAGTGTGACCGTTTCCGTGTCGAAGCCTTTGGCGAACTCTTCAAGCTTACCGCCATCGAAATCGGTTAGTACAAGCTTTGCGCCGCCTGCAGCGAACTGCCTGGCTGATGCCGAACCGAAGCCACCGGTCGCGCCAGAAATCAGGACTGTCAGACCTTCAAAACGCGCCATCTCATTTCCCTTGTTTCTCGATCATCTCGACAGCGAGATGCGCCAGAAGTTTTACCGCCTGGCCATAGGTGCGAGCCTTTTCCGGGTTTGAGGCATTGCCGTCCAGCGCGCGCTTGTAGACGCCTTGGCAGATCGCGGCGAGGCGGAAGAAGGAAAAGGCCAGGCAGTAGGTCCAGCCATCGACGCTGTTGAGGCCGCGTCGCCGGCAGTAGGCCTCGACGTACGCTTCTTCCGACGGCAGCCCGATCGCAGCGCGGTCGGTGCCACCCAGCCCTCGGAAGCCGGAATTGATTGGCAGCCGCCACTGCATGCACTGGTAAGCGAGATCGGCGAGCGGGTGGCCAAGGGTGGAAAGCTCCCAGTCGAGCACGGCCGCAACGCGTGGCGCGTCGGGCATGAAAATCATGTTGTCGAGGCGGTAGTCGCCATGGACGAGCGAAACTGTGCCGTCATCGGGCGTGTCGTTCGTTTCCAGCCATTCCAGCAGCCGCTCCATGTCGGGCTCGTTGCCGGTCTGCGACGCACGGTATTGCTTCGACCAGCGGCCAAACTGACGATCGAAATAGCTGCCAGGCTTGCCGAAATCCTCAAGGCCCGCCGCGGCAATATCGACCGAATGCAGAGCCGCCAGCGTTTCGTTCATCGCGTCGTAGATCGCGGTACGCTCTTCGTTCGTGCTGACCTCAGCGAGCGATGGATCCCAGAATATGCGGCCTTCGACATGGGCCATCACATAGAACATGCGGCCAACCGGCGAATCCTCGGCAGAAAGGTGGAGCATGCGCGGAACCGGCACATCGCCGTCGGCAAGCGCCGACATCACTCGATATTCGCGGTCGACCTGGTGGGCGGATTTCAGCAAATCGCCGGGCGGCTTGGCGCGCAGTACATATTTGCCGCTCTTGGCCCGCAGCAGGTAGGTCGGGTTCGATTGACCGGTGTTGAACTTGTCGATGCCCTCGAGCGAAGAAAAGCCCGGAACATTGGCTTCCAGATAGGGAGCAAGGGTGGCCGTATCGAGCTGGTTGGGGTCACTCATGTATTGATCTGCGCCTTGTCGATGCGGGTCAGCGTCAGCCAATGGAGCGCAAGCGCCGGCCGCTTCTGATCCTCAATTTCCATCGTCACATCATAGCCGATCTCGACCCAGCCCGAAGGGCGAGCATGAACGCGCACGATGTCGAAATGCGCCCGGATACGCGAGCCGGTTTTCACCGGTGCCTGGAAGCGCACATTCTCAAAGCCCTGATTGATGCTAATCTCGGTGGAAATCAGTGGCGGCAATGCCTCGTAGGCCATGGTCGATAGCAGCGACAACGTGAGAAAACCGTGTGCGATCGTGCCGCCAAACTGGGTTTCGGCCGCAGCTCGCTCAGGATCGACATGAATAAACTGGTGGTCGTCAGTCGCGTCCGCGAATTTGTCGATCATTTCCTGCGAGACAAGCCGCCAGTCCGAAACCCCGATTTCGGAGCCGACGGCTGCCTGCATTTCTTCCAGGGAGATCGCCGGTTTTCGAAACATGTCCATCGGCGGTCACCGCTTCTATTCGCTGAAAAGCCGCAATCCGTGATGCACCGACTCGCCCCCATCAATGGGCAGAATGGCGCCCGTCACGTAGGAGCCGGCGCGTGAACACAGATACAGCGTGGCGCCGGCAATGTCATCCGGACGTCCGATACGGCCCATCGGGTTGCGGCTGCCCACGTCCGCTGCCTGCTCTTCACTTGCGGTGGCGAATGCGGTCATCCGGCTCTGAAATGGCCCGGGGGCGAATGCGTTGACGTTGATGTGACGCTCGCCAAATTCGCTCGCTAGCGTACGCGTGAGATGATGAACCGCCGCCTTGGATGCGGTGTAGGAATATGCCCCGTCGGCCATGGGCTGCGTGCCCATTACGGAGCCCAGGTTGATGATGCGCGCGGGGTCGTCGACGCTGCCGACTTTTTCAATCAGCGGCAGCAGCTCGCGGGTCAAGTGGAAGAGGCCGGTCACATTGACATTCAGCACCTTTGCCCACGCCGCGTAGGGAAACTCCTCGAGTTTCGCGCCCCATGAAACGCCGGCATTGTTGAGCAGGATATGCAGCTTGTCGGTGCGGTTGTTGACCTCGGCTACGAGCGCGTCGATGCCTTCCTCGGTGCTCACATCGCCAGCGAACCCCTCGGCCGAACCGTCTGCGCCAAGCGCGTTCAGCTCAGCAGCGACAGCCTCGCATGCGTCACCCTTGCGCGACGCGATAAGTACCCGCGCGCCGCCCTGCACAAGACCAGTCGCGGCCATGCGTCCAATGCCGGTCGCGGCGCCGGTAACCAGTGCGACCTTGCCCTTCACTGAAAACAGATCGTCGATGTAACTCATGGTTCCCTCCCGAAAATTTGCAAAGCTGCCGTACAGCGTTGACAACATACCGAGTAGTATGTTCTTTGTCTCGCTGTCCGTAAAGCAGCTCTCATTACAAAAAAGGCGGAATGGCGCGGACGCGGGGGGAGTGCATGATGCTAGGCGCACGCGAAGTCGTGTCCGATAGTTCGACGGCCGAAATTCTGCTGGCAGCCGCGGATTGCTTCATGGAACGCGGCTACACCGCGACGTCGGTCGACGATGTCGCGCGGCGGCTGGGGGCCACCAAAGGCCGCATCTACCATCACTTTCCCTCCAAAGCCGATCTCTTCGCCGGTGTCTTCGAATACGGCATGGACCTGATCTGTGTCGTGATCGAGCCTTACCGGAACATGCCCGGCCCGGCGGCGGAGCGCTGGACGCAACTGGCGCTCGCCCACACCAAGCACATGATGAGGGCGAAGACGCTCGCCCGTGTGGTGTGGGAAGGCGTGGAAATGCATTTGCGCGGAGCGCGGACGCCCGAGCAGCGTTTGGTGCTCGATGGGTTGGTGAAGTACCGAAATAGCTATTCGAACATTTTCCGCGAGACGATCGTTCAAGCGCGAGAGGAAGGCGACTTCCATTTCGAAGATCCTGCGATCACCGTGCAGTCGATGTTCATGGCGCTGAACGCGCCGATTTTCTGGTACGTGCCGCGCCCCGGCGAGGACGAGGAAAATATCGAATCGATTGCCCGGCAGGTGGTGACATTCGTCTATCGCGGGCTAACCGGCAAAGGGGAGCTTGACCTGTGAGCGCCATGGACCTCGGCATGACGGAGCGGCTGAAGCCGATCCACGAAAAGGTCGCGACGATGGTGCGCGACGAGATCATTCCGGTCGACGAGGATTTTTTCGCGGAGATCGGCAAGGATGGCGACCGCTGGTCTTACACCGCGCGTCAGACCGAGATCCTGGAGGGGTTGAAGGCCAAGGCGCGCGAGCGCGGGCTTTGGAACTTCTGGCTTACCAATTCCGATCAGGGCTACGGGCTGACGACGGTTGAATATGCCTATTTGGCGGAAGAGATGGGCAAGGCCCATCTGGGCGCCGAGACGTTCAATTGTTCCGCCCCCGACACCGGCAATATGGAAGTGATCGAGCGCTACGGCACGCAGGCCCATAAAGACCAGTGGCTGGCTCCGCTGCTCGACGGCAAGATCCGCTCCGCCTATCTGATGACCGAGCCTGACGTCGCCTCCTCGGACGCGACCAACATCGCCATGAGCTGCGTACGCGACGGCGACGAATATGTGCTCAATGGCGAGAAATGGTGGTCGTCGGGTGCGGGCGATCCACGCTGTGCGATCTACATAGTCATGGTGCGCACCGCGACCGAAGGTCCCCGGCACCAGCAGCATTCGATGATTCTCGTGCCCGCCGGTTCTCCCGGCATCACGAAACTGCGCGCAATGACTGTCTATGGTGACGATGACGCTCCGCACGGCCATCTGCACCTGCGTTTTGAGAATGTGCGCGTCCCGGCCGACAACCTGATCCTTGGTGAAGGGCGCGGCTTCGAAATCGCACAGGGGCGGCTTGGCCCGGGACGCATTCACCACTGCATGCGCGCGATCGGTCAGGCCGAGAAGGCGCTGGAACTGATGTGCCAGCGCGCGATGCGGCGCGAGGCGTTTGGCCAGACGCTCGCCAAGCTCGGCGCCAACTACGACATCATTGCCGAGTGCCGCATGGAGATCGAAATGGCGCGCCTTCTATGCCTCAAGGCGGCGTGGATGATGGATCAGGGTGACCCGCGCGCGGCAGCGCCATGGATCAGCCAGATCAAGGTTGTTGCTCCGCGCGTTGCGCTCAAGGTCACGGATGAGGCGGTGCAGATGTATGGCGGGCAAGGCATCAGCCAGGATACGCCGCTCGCCCGCTCGTGGACGCATCTGCGCACCCTGCGGCTGGCCGATGGGCCTGACGCGGTTCACCGCAGACAGGTGGCGCGCACCGAACTCAAGAAACACACGCAGGAAAAGGTCTGAGCCGGTTTGAAAGCGATCATCGCCCGCGACTACGGTCCACTCGAGAACCTGGAATATGCCGACTGGCCCGAACCACAGGCTGGCGCCCGCGATGTGGTTATCGAAGCCGAGGCAATTGGCGTGAACTTCCCCGACGGGCTGCTTGTGCAGGGTCTCTACCAGATGAAGCCGCAAGTGCCATTTGTGCCCGGCATGGAGATGGCCGGACGCGTGGTGGCAGTAGGCGACGAGGTGAAGACACTCGAGGTCGGTGACCGGGTCGCCGCCATGGGCTCGCTTGGCGCGTATGCGGAAAAGATGTCCGCGTCCGAAAACACTGTGATGAAGCTTCCTGACGGAATGCCGGCGGCTGATGCCTGCGCGCTGATGTGCGGCTACGGAACCTCACATTATGCGCTGAAGCAGCGCGGGCAGCTAAAGGCGGGCGAAACGCTTTGCGTTCTTGGCGCATCGGGTCTGACAGGGCTCGCCGCCGTCCAGATTGGCAAGGCGATGGGCGCGCGCGTGATCGCGGTCGCGTCTTCCGATGAAAAGCGACAGCATGCGCGCGACGCAGGTGCCGACGAAGCGATCGGCTATGAAAATTTGCGCGACGACCTGAAGTCTCTCACCGGCGGAAAGGGTGTCGATGTGGCGTTCGACCCGGTCGGTGGCGATAGCTTCGATGCGCTGGCGCGCTCGATGAGTTGGGGCGGGCGGCTGCTCGTCATTGGCTTCGCGTCGGGAACCATTCCCAAGCTGCCGGTGAACCTGACTCTCGTGAAGGGGTTCGCAGTCGTCGGCGTGTTCTGGGGCGCCTTTACCGCCAAGGAGCCAGCCGTCTACGCCGACAATATGCGCGAGCTCATAGGCTGGTACGTGGCGGGCAACGTGAAGCCGCTGATCGAGAGCAAGCACAAACTCAGTGACGCAGCCGATGTGTTGAAGCGCGTGCTTGGGCGTGGCGCAATGGGCAAGCTGATACTGGAGCCATGAGGGGAAAGCGATGACATTGCCGACAACCATGCGCGCGCTACTTCTGAAGAATGACGGCTATGCACGTTCGCACTCCGGCACTGTGCTGGAAGCGATGGACCCATATGTTGAGGCCGGCGAGATCGATGTGCCTGAGCCCGGCCCGAGGCAGGTGCTTCTCAAGGTGAAGCTCGCCTCGATCAATCCGTCAGACGTTATGTTCGTCAAAGGCCTCTACGGACAGCCGCGCAAGCTTGGCCAACCGGCCGGCTTCGAGGGCGTTGGCGAGGTTGTGGCCACCGGAGACGATCCGAGTGCCAAGGCACTTGCCGGTCAGCGTGTGGCCTTCGCAACCGGACTTACCAATTGGGGTTCTTGGGCGGAATATGCCGTGGCTGAGGCCGCGGCGTGCATACCGCTGATGCCGGCGCTGAGGGACGAGGATGCCGCGGCGATGATCGTCAACCCGCTCACGGCGCTGGCGATGTTCGGAATCGTGAAGGACGAAGGCGAGAAGGCTTTCATCGTAACAGCGGGCGCGAGCCAGCTCTGCAAACTGATGATCGCCGTTGCCAAGGACGAAGGCTACCGACCGATCGCGATCGTGCGCCGCGACGACCAGATCGCTCTGCTGAAGGAGCAGGGTGCGGCACATGTGCTCAACGCAACGGCCAGCGGCTTTGCGCGCGAGCTGGCGGCGGTATGCCAGGAGGAAAAGCCGCGCATTCTGCTCGATGCAGTCAGCGGGCCCGTCGCGTCCACCGTATTTCACGTGATGGGCAAGGGCGCGCGCTGGATTGTCTACGGGAGGCTCGACGCTACCGACACTGTGATCAAGGAGCCGGGACAGCTGATCTTTATGGACAAGAAGATCGAGGGCTTCTGGCTGACGCAATGGATGCGCAGCGGCACACCGGAACGCCGCATGGCCGCCGTCATGGAAGCGCAGCAGCGCTTTGCCGACGGCCGCTGGAAAACGGACGTGACGGCGGTCGTTCCGCTCGGCGATGCCATGGAACGAGTTGCCGATGAACTGGCCAAGCCGAATGGCAAGGTTTTCATCGCGCCATAGCGCGAAAAACACGCCATTTGCTTGAGGAAGCAAGCGGCGTAGAATTTTCACCGCCAGAGCGACGCAGATCGCCAGGCGCAGAGGGAGGAGAGACGTTGGACGTCTTGCAGCTTGTCGTCAGCGGGCTAGCGAATGGTTGTATTTACGGCCTGATCGCGCTTGGCTTCGTGCTCATTTACAAGGCAACCGAGCAGGTGAATTTCGCCCAGGGCGACTTCATGATGCTTGGCGCATTTGTGTGTCTCGGCCTCACGAACAGCCAGTTCATGGGCTGGCCCTTCTGGGTTTCCGTGCCGATCGCAATCGTGATCATGGGTGCGTTTGGTTACACGCTTGAGACGCTGGTGCTGCGCAAGATGTTCGGTCAGCCACAGGTGGCGGTCGTCATTTTGACGATTGCACTGGGCTTCGTACTTCGCTTCTTTGCCGGCCTTATCTGGGGGCATGAACCGGTTTCGCTGGAGTCGCCGCTTGCCGGCCAGGAGTTGCGCTTTGGCGGGCTGGTGCTCGGCTGGGACGAGGTGACCGTCATCCTCGTCACTGTAGTGCTGACGCTGCTTCTCTATTTCTACTTCAATCGCACGCGGCTCGGTGTCGCCATGCAGGCCTCATCGCAGAACCAGCTTGCGGCCTATTACATGGGCATTCCGGTAAAGCGCTTGAATTCCTTCATCTGGGCACTGGCCGGCATGGTTGCGGCTGTCGCCGGCATACTGTTTGCCTCAAAGGGGTCCATTGAACCCTCGATCGGTCTCATCGGCATCAAGGCGTTTGCGGCGGCCGTGATCGGTGGCTTCGGTTCTCTGCCCGGCGCGCTGCTCGGTGGGCTGGTTGTCGGTCTGATCGAGCCGTTTTCGGCGCGCTATATCGCGGCCGGCTACTCGCAGATCATGCCGTATCTGCTGCTCTTCCTCATCCTCGTGTTCAGGCCCCACGGCATTCTTGCCCAGGTCCACTCGAAGAAGGTCTAGGGCTCATGAGGACTGTTTTCAAAACGACATACGACGCGGACATCAACCTGTTCCGCCACGGGCCGCAGGCCGCCTGGTACGGATTGTTGCTCGTGCTGATGCTCGTCATCCCCTTCATGTTCGACGATTTCTGGATCGGTGAAGCTACGAACATGCTGATCTGGGCGATCGCCGGCATGGGGCTGATGATCCTTGTCGGCCAAACCGGACAGGCAAGCCTGGGCCATGCGGCGTTTCTTGCCGTCGGCTGCTACGCCAACGTGCTGCTGCAGGAGAAGCTCGGTTTGCCGTTCATTCTGTCGTTTCCGCTGGGCGGGCTGATCGCAGGCATCGCCGGCGTCCTCGTCGCCATTCCGACGACGCGACTGCACGGCATCTACCTGGCCATCGCAACCCTGGCGATCTCGATCCTTGCGGACGATCTCATCGTGATCGCCGAGCCCCTGACAAATGGCGTGATCGGCCTTTTCGCGCCCGACATTGCGATATTCGGCGTCACCATCAACCGGTACGGCAATCCGGACCTGTTCTACTGGCTGGTTCTGGCGATCACTCTCATCGTCGTGCTGATCTACCGCAATGTGCTGCGCACATCCCTCGGGCGCTCTTTCGCAGCTGTGCGCGACTCGGAAGTCTCGGCGCGCGCGATGGGCGTGAATGTGGCGCGCACCAAGGCAATCTCGTTTGGCATCTCGGCCGGCATTACGGGGCTCGCCGGCGCGCTGATGGGACACTTTGCCGGTATCTTCAACAACGAGACCTTCAACATCATTATCTCGATCCAGCTTCTGCTGATGATCGTTATCGGTGGCCTGGGGTCGATCCACGGCGCGTTTTTCGGCGCGATCATCGTCGCGATCCTGCCACAGACGATCGCCATCGCCCGCGATCAGGTGACGGGTGCGCTGGGGCTGAGTTCGGTAGCAATACCGGGCCTGGAAACCGCGATCTTCGGGTTCATCCTGATCGGCTTTATCCTGTTTGAGCCAATGGGCATCTACGGCCGCTGGATCAAGATACGCACCTATTTCGAGCTGTTCCCGTTCTACCGGCGCGACATGTTCCGCAGGCAGAAAAGCTACCTAAAGACGGAGAGAATGCGATGAGCCTTCTCGAGATTGACAATGTGACGCTGCGCTTCGGTGGGGTGGTTGCGGTGGACCAGGTGTCGTTCTCGGTCGAGGAAGGCGAGGTCTTTGCGATCGTCGGTCCCAATGGCGCGGGCAAGTCGACGCTCTTCAATCTGATTTCGCGTTTCTACGACCCTGCGGAAGGTGACATCCGTTTCGACGGCAAGAGCATCCTTTCGCTCGGAGCCGATGCGATTGCAGGGCTCGGCATTGCGCGGACTTTCCAGAACATCGAGCTCTTCGAACAGGCGACGGTGCTGCAAAACCTCCTTGTGGGTCGCCACCGGCATCGCAAGAGCAACCTCTTCAGCCAGGCGCTCTTCCTGCCCAGCGTACGTGAAGAAGAGCGGCAGCATCGGCTGGCGGTTGAACGCGTGATCGAATTTCTCGACCTTCAGGCCTATCGCGAGAAATACATCGCCGGCCTGCCATATGGCGTGCGCAAGGTGGTGGAGATGGGCCGGGCGCTTGCGCTCGAGCCGCGGCTTCTGTTGCTCGATGAGCCTGCATCCGGCCTGTCGGTCGAGGAAACACAGGACGTCGCTTTCTGGGTCGAAGACATCAAGAAGCAAATGGGCATCACCGTGCTGATGGTTGAGCACGACATGCATCTTGTCGCCTCGGTGTCGGACCGCGTTCTGGCGCTCGCCGACGGCAAGATGCTGGCACTTGGCACTCCGCCGGAGGTGCAGAACCATCCAGCCGTCGTTGAAGCCTATATCGGCACCACAGACGCCAACGAGAAGGTGCCCGCGTAATGTTGCAAGCAGCTGAAAAAACTGGAACCGAAGCTGCGAGCGACGCCGTTCTGTCGGTGCGGAATCTCGAAAGCTATTATGGCCCGATCGTGGCCATTCGCGGCGCCAGCCTTGAGGTGCGCGCCGGTCAGATCGTGACTGTGCTCGGCGCCAATGGGGCAGGCAAGACAACGCTTCTGAAAACCATCTCGGGGGTCATGAACCCTGAGAAGGGCGAGATTTTCTACAATGGCCGCAACATCGCCGGTGCGGAGCCCGACGAAGTCGTGCGCTCCGGCATCGTGCATGTGCCGGAGGGGCGCGAGGTCTTTCCGCTGCTCACAGTGGAAGAGAACCTCAGGATGGGCGCATATACGCGTTCCGATGCCGCCGGCGTGCGGGAGGACGAGGAGATGGTTTATTCCTATTTCCCGATCCTGAAAGAGCGTGCGCGGCAAGCCGCGGGCACACTGTCCGGTGGTCAGCAGCAGATGCTTGCTATCGGGCGCGGGCTTATGGCGCGCCCGCGCGTCATGCTGCTCGACGAGCCCAGCCTCGGCCTTTCACCGCTACTGGTGAAGGAAATTTTCGCCATCATTCGCCGGCTCAATGAGGAGCAGGGTGTGACCATGATGCTGGTCGAGCAGAATGCAATGGTTGCGCTCAACGTCGCCGACTATGGCTACGTGATGGAGCTTGGCCGCATCGTGATGGCCGACGAGGCGCAAAGCCTGCTGCGGTCGAAGGACGTGCAGGAGTTCTATCTAGGCATTCAGGAAGAAACGCAGCGCGGCCAGAAGCGCTGGAAACAGAAGAAGACCTGGCGATGATGAGCGGCGCGCCGATTTCGATCTCCCTCGGGGAAATGAACGCGCCGCGAAAAGTGAGGAGCACGCTATGACGATTGCGGAAAAATTGCCTCCCCAGCAGACGGTCAAGGGCCATAGCTTCAACGCCGAAATCGGCGGAGAGGGCCCCTTCTATTTCGACGGCTGTAACACGCTGCCGAAGCTCTTTCGTCAGAATTGCGAGAAATACGGCTCCAAGATCGCGCATCGCGAGAAGGATCTCGGTATCTGGCTGTCCTACTCCTGGACCGACTTCTATGAGCATGCCCGGCTGATCGGGCTTGGTCTTGTGTCGCTTGGGCTGAAGCGCGGCGAGGTGATTTCCATCCTGTCTGAAGACAACAAGGAGTGGATCTACACCGACCTCGGCGTTCAGTCGGTCGGCGGTATTGTGTCGGGCGTGTATGCGACCGACGCTGCCTCGCAGCTCAAATATCTCGTCAACGATTCCGACAGCCGGTTCCTGTTCCTGGAAAATGACGAGCAGCTCGACAAATATCTTTCGGTCGCCGGCGACATGAAGGGGGTGACCAAGGTCATCGTCTATGACCGCGACGGCCTGCACGGTTTCGAACATGACAACGTGATCTTTATCGATGATCTCTACCGGATCGGCCGGGATTTCTTGAAGGAAAACCCGACACGGTTCGAGGAAGAGATTGCGGCATCGCAGCCCGACGATACGGCGATCCTGGTCTATACGTCGGGAACGACGGGTCCGCCAAAAGGCGCCATGATCAGTCAGTCCAACGTCATTGCTTCGATCATCGGTGCGTCGCTCACGCTGCCGGTAGGCGAGAGCGACGAGCAGGTCTGCTTCCTGCCGCTCTGTCATATTCTGGAGCGTTTGATTTCGGTGTTCGTACCTGTCGGCCACGGCTCGATCGTGAACTTCGCCGAAAGCCCCGAAACGGTGTTCGACAATGTGCGCGAGGTCAGCCCGCATGTTTTCACGGCGGTGCCACGCGTTTGGGAAAAGGTCTATTCGCGTGTTTCGATCATGTCGGAGGAAGCGACGCCAATCGGCAAGTGGGCCTACCGACGGGCAATTGCGACGGGGATCAAACGTAGCGAAGCGCTGGACAACGGCGAAAAAGTGCCTGTGCTGACTGAGCTTGCGTACAAGTTCTGGGATTTCATGGTGCTGAACGGCATGCGCAGACTGCTCGGCTTCGACCGGCTGCGGCGTGGAACCACGGGTGCCGCGCCGATCTCGCCCGCGCTGCTAAAATGGTACAAGGCGGTCGGCATACCGGTGCTTGAGGGCTATGGCATGACCGAAAGCTCCGGCGTGATCTCCGTCAATTTGGTGGAAGACAACAAGACCGGCAGCATCGGCAAGGTGGTGCCCGGCGGCGAAGTGCGTTTTGGCGCCGACGGTGAAATTCAGTATCGCGGACCGAACATGTTCCAGGGCTACTGGAACAAGCCGGAAAAGACCGCCGAAACGATCGTGGATGGCTGGCTTTGCACCGGCGATGTCGGGCGCATCGACAATGAGGGCTACCTCTACATAACCGGGCGCGCCAAGGACATCATCATCACTGCCGGCGGCAAAAACATCACGCCGGCCGAAATCGAGAACCGGCTCAAATTTTCGCCATTCATTTCCGATGCTGTCGTCATTGGCGATCAGCGCAAATATCTGACCTGCCTGGTGATGATCGACCAGGAGAATGTCGAGAAGTTCGCGCAGGACAAGCGCGTTCCGTTCAACAATTTCAAGTCGCTCTGCGCTGCCAAGGAGGTGCGCGACTTGATTGCCGGTGTGGTTGAGGAAACCAACAAGGAGTTCGCCCGGGTCGAACAAATCAAGGATTTCCGCTTGATCGATGTGCTGCTCACCGCTGAGGATGAGGAACTGACAGCCACGATGAAGCTGAAACGCAGCTTCGTGGAGAAGAAACACAAGAAGCTGATCGACGAGATGTATGGCTGAGCCTGCTCTCGCAATGTCAACAGGAGGAAGTGACATGAAGCACATTATCGGCAAATCGCTGCTTGCGGCCGGCCTGGCGGCCGGGATGGCAGGCGCAGCGCATGCGACGCAGGGCGTTACCGATGACGAGATCGTCATCGGTTCGAACGGCGACCTTTCAGGCGTTTTCGCCGCGTTCAACGTCGGCGCAATCAAGGCGGCGCAGATGGTGTTCGACGAGGTCAACGAAGCCGGCGGCATTCACGGCCGCAAGATCCGCTTCGTGGTTGAGGATCACGGCTATCAGGTGCCGAAGGCGGTCCAGAACTTCAACAAGCTGATCAACTCGGACAAGGCGTTCGCGATGCTGCTCAATCTGGGCACGCCGCACAACATCGCCGGCTTCCCGCTGATGGAAGCGAAGGAAGTGGCAAATGTCTCGCCGCTGACCTCCGCCCGCCAGATGCTGGAAGGCGACATTACCTACAAATATGCGGGCTTCTCGTCCTATTACGATCAGCTCCGCTCGGGCGTTAAATTCCTTGCGGAGGACAAGGGCGCTCAGAACGTATGTGCGATGTACATTCCGTCGGACTTCGGTCTCGAGATCCAGATGGGTGCGAAAGACGAAACCGAGGCTCTGGGCCTTACCTGGGCGGATGAATCCACCCACAAGCCCGACGAGCAGGATTTTGTCGGTACGATCCAGAAGCTGAAGGCATCCGGCTGCGACATCATCGCAACCGCGCTGACCGTTCGCCAGACGATCGTTGCGTTCGGCACGGCCAAGAAGCTCGGCTGGACTGACGTGACCTTCATCGGTTCGTCGGCTGCATTCAACACCGCAGTGGCCAAGGTGCCGGGCGGTGTGACGGAAGGCTTCTACGCCTCGGCAGGTTGGGTTGATTTCGAGGCGCGTATGGATGTGCCCGAGGTCAAGGAATGGGCCGAAGCATTCGAGGCGTACGCCGGTACGCCGGCCGACACCGCTGCCCAGCTTGGTTACGGTGCCGCAAAGACCATGGTCATGGCGCTTGAAGCCGCCGGCAAGGACCTGACGTCGGAAAGCTTCCGCACGGCAATGGAAGGCGTGCAGTTCCAGGACGTGGTAAATGACGTGCCGGTCGATGTGGGTGCCGATCACCAGGGTGGCGAGCTGATCGTCATCTCCAAGATCGACGGTGGCCAGTGGGTCGAGGTTGCACGCGTCGACCCGACGCAGAGCCAGTAATCCGACCGCATAGGTCGAACAAGGGCCGCGCGGGCAACCGCGCGGCCTTTTTCGTTGGAGCTATTCCGCCGGCGTTGAGGCGGGGCCGGCCTTCGATGCCGCTTCGTCGAGTTCGCGGTAGAGCCGGGCATCCTCGCGCGACTTCGGCGTGACGAAACGGCCGAGCAGCAAATAGGCGACCGGCGTCAGTATCAGCGTCGAGATCGTCGAAAGCCCCAGCCCACCGACGATCACCCAGCCGAGCGCGATGCGCGCCTCCGCGCCTGCGCCGCTTGCAAGCACCAGCGGCAGGCCGCCGATGATCGTGCAGATCATGGTCATGGCCACCGGGCGCAGGCGTATGTTCGATGCCTGCTCGATCGCCTCGCGCACGCCCAGCCCGCGGTCTCGCAGCTGATTGGCGAACTCCACGATCAGAATGCCATTCTTGGCCATGATACCAACCAGAAGCACCAGTCCGATCTGGCTGTAGACGTTGAGACTGCTGCCCGTCAGCAGCAGCGCGAAGACCGCGCAGGCGAGACCGAGCGGGACGGTCGCCATAATAATCAGTGCCGAGACGAAGCTCTCAAACTGCGCGGCGAGCACCAGCAGGATAATGATGATCGCGAAGCCGAAAATCCTGCCCATCGAGTTCGACGTTTCGCCGAGCGTTGCCGCTTCGCCGAGTGGAATGATGCGCGCCCCAGGCGGCAGATGCGGCGCGGCGATTTCGACGACGCGCTGATAGGCCTCGCCAAGAGCGGTGCCTGCTGCAAGCGACGATGACATTGCAACGGAGCGTTGCTGCTGTTCGCGGTTGAGCGATGGCGGAACCGCCTGTTCCTTCAGTGTCGCGATCGTGGAGACCGGCACGAAGCGGCCATCGCGCGTCTTGAGGAAGATGTTCTCAAGGTCGGTTGGATCGTTGACCGGGTTCGTTGTGGAAACGAGCTTCACCGCGAAGCTTCGGTCGTTGACGAACACAGTTCCGATTTGACGGCCATCGAGCATGGCCTGCATGGCTTCCGACAATCCGGCAATATCAATGCCGATTTCGGATGCGCGCTCGCGATCGATCGACACGGAGAGCTGCGGCTGCGTTGGCTCGTTTGAAAGTCGCGGCTGGCTGAACAGCGGGTCCTGTTCCATCTCAGCCACGACCTTTGCGGCTGCCTCGCCGAGGTCAGTGTAGTTGCTGCCGACAACTGCGAAAGAAAGCCCGTTGCCCGCGCCGCGAATGCCGAGACTGTTGGGCTGGAACGCGAAGGCGCGCACGCCCGGCACACTGCCGACGCTTGCCTGGATTTCGGCAAGAATTTCCTGCTGAGAGCGTTCGCGCTCGTCCCAAGGTGCCAGCGTCATCACCACGAAGCCGCTGTTTTGCGACCCGCGCCCCGCGATGGAAAATATGTTGGTGATTTCGCCGGTATCGCGGAATGGCTCGATCAGCATCTCGATTTCGCGCATGCGCTGGGAGAAATAGTCGAGGCTCACGCCCTGCGGCGCCGATACCCGCATGAACGCGACCGAGCGGTCTTCGCGCGGCGTCAGTTCGCGCTGGATCGTCGGGAACAGCGCGAGCGCCAGCGCAAGCAGCAGGCCAGTGATGACAATCACAACCAACGGTGCGTTCAGGCTGGCGGTCAGGAGCCGTTTGTAGAGGCCGGCCAGCAGCCCGCCGAACGAGGCGAGTGGGCCGCCGCTGCGGTGCTTGATGTCGTGCCCGGATGTCAGGAAGCGGGACGCCAACATCGGGCAGAGCGACAGCGCCACGACCGAGGATAGAAAAACCGCGATCGCCAGCACGAAGCCGAATTCGCGGAACAGACCGCCGGTCTGGCCGGGCAGGAAGGAGAGCGGAATGAAAACCGCCATCAGCGTAACGGTCGTCGCGATGACGGCGAAGAACACTTCGCGCGCACCGAGCACTGCCGCTGCGCGCGGGCCCATGCCTTCGTTGCGGCGCCGCACGATGTTTTCCAGAACCACGATAGCATCGTCGACCACAATGCCGGTCGCGAGCACCAGCGCCAGCACGGTCAGGATGTTGATGGAAAAGCCGACCAGGTAAATCGCGGCGATCGTGCCGACCAGCGCTACCGGGATCGCCACCCCCGGGATGATCGTGGCGCGGAAGTCGAGCAGGAACATGAAGATGACGAGCAGCACCACGGTGACGGAGATGGCGAGTGCGATTTCGACCTCGTGGATTGCGCCATTGATGAAGGTGGCGTCGTCGCTGGTGACGCGGATCGTCATACCCTCCGGCAGGCGCTTCTGAACCTCCTCCGCAGCCGCCCGCACGCCTTCTGAAATCACCAGCGTGTTCGACTGCGCCTGACGGACGATGCCGAGGCCAATGCCGGTCTGTCCGTTTGCGCGCAACTGGCTTTCGTTGAGGTCTGCGCCGAGCGTGACCGTGGCGATGTCGCCAAGCCTGACGCGGCGGTTGATGATGAGATCCTCGAATTCCTCAGGCGTGGCCACCGTTGCTGTGGCGCGCACGATGAGGTCCTGCGTGCTGCTGGTCAGCGAGCCGGCTGGAGCGTCGAAGGACATGGAGCTCAGCGCGTTGCGTACGTCGGCGATGGTCAGCCCGAGGCTCGCAAGCTTTGCCTGGTTGATGTCGATTCTGAACACCTTGTCGCGGTCGCCATAAACCTGCACGTCGGCGACGCCCGCCACTGCAGCAAAGCTGTCGACTACCTGATCCTCGACCAGCACGGTCATGTCCTGCACCGACATACGATCGGAGGTGATTGCAAGCCGCACCACAGCCTGCGCATCGGCATCGGCCTTGATGATGCGCGGTGTCTGGATGTCGTCCGGCAACTGATTGGCGACCCGGCCCACTGCGTCGCGCATATCCGATGCGGCGGTATCGAGATCGGTCGCGTCACCGAACTCGACCGTCACGCGGCTTGAGCCGAAGGACGAGCTGGATGAGATCGATTTCACACCCGAGACGCGCGACACCGCGCCTTCCAGTATCGCGGTCACTTCGCGGTCGATCGATTCGGCGGATGCGCCGGCATAATCGGCGCGCACCGTGATGACCGGGCGATCGACATCGGGCAATTCGCGTACTTCAACGCCGAAGAGCGCCGCGAAGCCGGCAACAACGATCAGCGTGTTGATGACGAATGCCAGCACAGGCCGGCGGATGAATAGCGCTGTCAGACCTGATTGAGCCGGGGCGGAGGTGTCGGCGTTCGACATGATCAGCGCCTCCGCATCATGAGCCGCGCTGAGCGGCGCCTGCTTCGGAGCCACCTTCGCCTGCCAGCTGCACCGGCTGGCCTTCACGCACGGCGTGGATGCCTTCGGTCACGACCAGAGCGCCTGGCTCTATGTTGGCCTCGATCAAGACCGTGTCTGCGTTGCGCTGCACGATCTGCACCGGCAGCCGACGGCCAACACCGTCATCGACCAGCCAGACATATGCGCCGTCCGCACCCCATTGGATCGCCAGCGGGTTCACGGCGGCAAATTCGTCACCGGCGAACCGCATCGTGACGCGAAACGACATGCCGGCGCGCAACGATTCATCGCGGTTTGCGATCAGCGCCTGCACATGCAGTGTGCGGCTTTCTTCATCTATGCGATTGTCGACCGCGCTCACCTCGCCTTCGAAAATATCCGAAGGCCGGGCGATGGAGGCGGCTTCTACTGCGTCACCTACTTTGAGAAAGCTCGCATAGCTTTCGGGCACCCAGAAATCGACCAGGATCTGGGAGCGGTCGTCGATCGTTGCGATTTCGGTCTGCGCCGTTACATGATTGCCGGGCGTGACCGGGAGAATGCCGACAGTGCCGCCAATCGGGGCAGTTATGGCGCGGCGGCTGAGCGAAAGTTCGGCATCGCGCAGTGCGAGGCGCGCGTTCTCGACTTCGAGCTCGGCGTCGGTCTGCTGCACCTGCGTGACCGTGTTGGACGAGCGCAGCGCCATGACCCGTTCGAGCCGCGCCTGCGCGTTCTCCAGTGCGATGCGCGCGCGGTCGACCGAGATTTCCTCTGCTTCGGAATCGAGCCGTGCGATAACGTCACCTGCCGAAACCGTGGCACCCGATGCGACCAGCGTTTCAGTCAGCCTGCCGGCGGTGAATGGTGTTACCACGACGGAGCGGATGGCCTGCCCGGTGCCAATGGCTGACAGGCGGTCGTTGATGGTGGCAGTGGTGACCGCTTCGGCGATCACCGGCTGCTGGCGTGCGCCGCCACGGCGGCCGGGACCGCGCTGCGGCGCTTCAGTGCTTGCGGTGGTCGCAGTTGCGACCGGAATCCAGTCGAGCCCCAGCCGCGACAGTACTTCCGGCGCACCCGGAAAGAAACGCGCCCAGGCTCCGGCAGCGAGCATGAGCACGACCAGCGATATGAGTAGCTGCTTCCAGAACGCCATTGAGTTCTCCGGCAGAGCTCCGACAAAGGGAAAGCCAGTCGCTCCGCATGCGCGACGGCGGGTCGAGCCTCGCCGTGCGGTATCCGATCACTTTATGACAGCGAAATTCGGGCCGTGCAGCAGGGAAATCATTAATTCGCGGTAAGGTGAAGGCGCGCGGGACGGGCAGCCAACCGATCGGGATTCATGGTCCGGGCATAATTTCAATGGGTTCTGGCAGCGGTGCCTTCACTACGTCGCGCAGAAGCTCGATCATCCCCGCGACTTGATGCTCGGCAATTTTTTCGCCGAGCTCGGCGGTGGCTTTTTCTGCATTGCCGACCGCGCCGGCAGGGTTGAGGTCGCTCGCCACCCATGAGTAAGCGAACGGTCCGGTCGGTCTCAGATGGGTGAATTCTCGCTCGTCACCGGCTGCGACCGACACGAAGTCTTCGGCCTTGTTCATATCGACGGTTTCGGGCCGGAAATGCAGCATCAGCGCGGTTTCAACTTCGCCGCCATGAATGCCATGACGCTGCTCGAGATCGGAAATCCATCCTGCCGGAAGTGGGAAGCGCCAGCCCGCCTTGACCGCGAGCATGCCGGCGCGGACGCGCAGCTCGCGCGCGACGATGCCCATCATCTCTTCGTTGCCGCCGTGGGAATTCACAAAGACGACTTTGCGGATGCCGGTTCTGGCGATAGAGAGGCCAAGCTCTGTCCAGCCTTCGATGAGGTTCGCGGCGGTGTGGGTAAGCGTGCCTGGCGCCCAGATATGCTCGTTCGATTTGCCGACCGACTGGACAGGCAGAATGCGCAGTTGGATGTCTTGCGGCAGGCGTTTCACCAGCAGGTCGAGAAAGCCCTGGTTGAGCATTGTGTCGGTGCCGACCGGCAGATGCGGGCCGTGCTGCTCGACGGCGGCAATCGGGATCATCGCGATTGACGCCATGGGGTCGAGCCCGAGAAATTCGGGCGCGGTGAAGTCGTTCCACCATATTTTGCGGTTCAAGGCGCATTCCCTTCGGGCTCGTGCGGAGCGGCCGCGGCGGCTTCAATCTCAACCACGAATTCGGGGCGCGCGAAGCCCGACACCACCATCAGCGTTGAGGCGGGTAGCGGGTCCGAAAACAGCGCGTTGCGCACTTCCATATAGGCCGGCAGGTGTTTGCGATCGGTGACGTAGGCATTGATGCGAACAATGTGTTTGAGGTCCATGCCGGCTTCGCCAAGTACAGCGCGAATGTTCTCAAAACAAAGCCGCGTCTGGCCGCCGCAGTCCGCCGGGATCGAACCGTTAGCGTCGATGCCCAGCTGGCCCGAGCAGAATATCAGCCGCGCCGGACCTTCCACGAGCGCGCCGTGAGAGTAAGCCGAGAATGGCGGATGGATCGAAGAAGGTACAAGAGAGCGAAACATGCGCGTTAATCTAGCCGTTCCTGCCGCATTGGGAAGCTAAAGCTGCGATTTCCTGCACAAATTTTGCGCAAACGCGGGATTGGTGAAAATATGTGCTTCACAAAGGGGGGAGGTCCACTAAGGTGCATCGCGCTGGCTGCGCGCCGGCCAAAAACACTCCTTTCTTGCCCCCACGATGGAGTCGTCACATGTTCTCATTTCGCAATCTCATCGCCGCCGCCGGGCTTTCGGCCCTGGCTCTTTCCGCCTCAGCCGCAAGCGCGCTCGCGCTGGACGAAGTCACCTTCGGCACCAACTGGCTCGCCCAGGCCGAGCATGGCGGCTACTACCAGGCCGTTGCCGACGGCACCTACGAGAAATACGGCCTCGACGTCACGATCCGGCAGGGCGGTCCGCAGGCCGCGAACCGCTCGTTGCTCGTTGGCGGGCAGATCGAATTTTACATGGGCGGTGTCACGCAGGCGATCGACGGCGTGAAGCAAGGTATTCCCACGATCACCCTAGCTTCGATCTTCCAGAAAGACCCGCAGGTGCTGCTGGCGCATCCCGACAAGGGTTTCGACACATTTGCCGATCTGGCCAAAGCCGAGAAGCTTATCCTCTCCAAGGATGGCTATATTTCCTATTTCCTCTGGATGAAGTCGGCCTTCGAAGGCTTCTCCGACGAGCAGTATGAGCCTTACACTTTCAACCCGGCCCCGTTCATCGCGAACGACATGTCGGTTCAGCAGGGCTACCTGACCTCGGAGCCGTTCGAGATCGAGAAGCAGACCGGCTGGACGCCGGTTGTCTTCCTGCTCGCCGACAATGGCTACGCGCCTTATTCAACCACCATCGAGGCAATGCGGCCCTGGTACGAAGCGAACGAGGACATTGCCAAGCGGTTCGTCGAAGCCTCGATCGTCGGATGGTACAATTATCTCTATGGCGACAACGCCGCGGCCAACGAGCTCATCAAGACCGACAATCCCGAAATGACGGACGGCCAGCTCGCCTATTCGCTCGAGAAGATGAAGGAATACGGCATCCTGGTTTCCGGCGATGCCGTAGAAGGCGGGATCGGCTGCATGACCGACGAACGCTGGACCTCCTTCTACGACCAGATGGTTGCCGTTGGCCTGTTCGAAGAAGGCATCGATGTCGGTCAGGCCTATACGACCGAACTGGTCTGCAACGGTCTCGGCGTTGACCTTGTGAAGTAGGCACTATGCATTTGGCGGCAGCGCCAAGCTGCCGCCGGACGCATTCGAACGAGAGGCCCGTTCTTTTGAACCTCGCAGTCGAGACCAACGACAGCAGCGCAACTGCCCCCGGCAGCGGGCGCAGCGTGGTGTCGATGGATGGCGTGTCCAAGGTGTTTTCCAACGGTACAGTGGCGCTGACTGACATGTCGGTCGATGTCAGGCCGGGCGAATTCGTCAGTCTGCTTGGGCCGTCCGGCTGCGGCAAATCCACCGCACTCAGGATCATCGCCGGGCTGGGAGAGCCAAGTGCCGGCTCAGTGAACTGGCCCTTGTCGCGGATCAATGCGCGCGGCCTGCCCGAAGGCGATGTCGGCTTTGTTTTCCAGGAGCCGACGCTGATGCCGTGGCAAACGGTTTTCGGCAATGTCTATCTGCCGCTCAAGCTGCGCGGTCAGTCAAAGAGCGCGGTGCGCAAGCAGGTGATGGACATGCTGGCGCTGGTCGGACTGGCGGATTTCGCGGATGCCTATCCGCGCGAACTGTCCGGCGGCATGAAGATGCGCGTTTCGATTGCCCGCGCGCTGGTGACCCGCCCCAAGCTGCTTCTGCTCGACGAGCCCTTCGCCGCGCTGGACGAAATCACACGTCAGAAGCTGAACGACGATGTGCTAATGCTCTGGAGGCAGTCGGGCGTCACCGTGATCTTCGTCACGCATTCGGTTTATGAGTCGGCTTATCTTTCGAGCCGTGTGCTGGTGATGAAAGCGCGACCGGGACGCGTGTGCGCCGATATTGCCCTCGACCCGCCGCGGGAGCGCGACGAGAGCTATCGCATTTCCGAGAAATATCGCCAGACCTGCGAGCTCGTGTCAGACGCGCTGCGCGACGCCATGAATGAAAGGCGGCTCCAGCATGGCTGAGGCGGCCGACAAGACTGTTGCCGCCGAGACGGAAGAGGAGCGGCCCGCGCCGCCGGCCACGCCCCTTTCGGAGCGTCTGCTGCGGATCGGCGTGCCTGTCGGCATGTTTGCAGCTGCAATCCTTGCCTGGCACCTCTACATCGTTGTCAACGAAGTGCCGCACTATATTTTGCCCAGCCCCGGTGCCGTGGCCACCTCGCTCTGGAATGACTGGAGCACGCTGGCGCCGGCGCTGCTTGTGACACTGCGCATCACCTTCACCGCACTTGCGCTGGCGCTGATCGGAGGCGTCGGCCTCGCGATCATTCTCGTGCAGTCGCGCTGGATCGAGCTGGCGCTATTTCCGTTTGCGGTGATCCTGCAGGTGACGCCGATCGTAGCGATTGCGCCGCTGCTACTGATCTATGCGCCGGACACGCAATCCGCGCTGTTGATCTGCGCGTTTCTCGTCGCCTTTTTCCCGATCCTATCGAACATGGTGCAAGGGCTGAAGAGCGTTGATCACAATCTGCTCAATCTGTTCGATCTTTACGGCGCGACGCGCTGGCAGACGCTGTTGCACCTCAAGCTGCCGGCCTCGCTGCCATATTTCATGGCGGGCCTGCGGATCGGCGGCGGACTGGCACTGATCGCAGCGGTGGTTGCGGAGTTCGCGGCCGGCTCCGCAGGCGCAGGCTCCGGTCTCGCCTTCCGGCTGCTCGAAAGCCAGTACCGGCTCAACATTCCGCGCATGTTTGCCGCACTGGTACTTTTGACCGCGACGGGCGTCGCGATATTCGGGCTGACGTCGCTGATTTCCTGGCTCAGCCTGCGACGCTGGCACGAAAGCGCGCTGCGCCGGGAGAACTGATATGTCGCAAGCCCGGCTGATCGTCGCGAATGCATCGCTGCCCACCAGTGTGTCGGGCGACGCGCGCTCAGGTGCAGTCGAGCGTGTCGACATCACCATCGATGGCGGAACGATCGAGAGTATCGGTCCTGCGGGTTCGGCCACGCGGGAGGGCGCCGAAGTCCGCGACATGGATAGCGGGCTGGTGTTGCCGGCTTTCGTCGATGTGCACACTCATCTCGACAAGGGCCATATCTGGTCGCGCAAGGCCAATCCCGACGGCACCTGGATGGGTGCGCTCATGTCAGTGCTGGAGGATCGGGAGAGCAACTGGTCGGCGCGCGATGTTGCGCGGCGCATGGATTTTGCGCTGCGCTGCGCCTATGCGCACGGTACCGCCGCTATCCGCACCCACCTCGACAGCGCGCCGCCGCAGTACGGCGTGACCTGGGATGTCTTCGAGGAAGCGCGCGCAAATTGGGCTGGGCGGATTGAGCTTCAGGGCGTCTCGCTGCTCGGACCCGACCATCTGCTTGACCGGCAAGCGGCGAGGGAAGTGGCCAAGCGTTGCGCTGCCGCAAGCGGCGTGTTCGGTGGGGCGATTGCGGAATTTCCAGAGGCCCGGAAGGCGGTTTTCGCGGCGGTGGAGGCCGCAGGCGAACACGGGCTCGATCTTGACCTCCATTGCGACGAGACAGCAAACCCGGAAGCGCAATCGCTACGGCACCTCGCCGATGCCGTGATCGAAACCGGCTTCAAGGGCGGGGTCGCGGCAGGACATTGCTGCTCACTCGCCAATCAGGACCGAGCGACACAACGCGCCACGATCGACCGCGTTGTAGAGGCAGGAATCGCCGTCATCTCGCTGCCCATGTGCAACATGTATCTGCAGGACCGGCACAGCGCTGGCGGCGCGCGCACGCCACGATGGCGCGGTGTGACACCGCTCAACGAACTGCGCCGCGCCGGCGTACCTGTCGCGATAGCTTCCGACAATACACGTGACCCGTTCTATGCATATGGCGATCTCGACGGGCTTGAGGTGTTGCGCGAGGGCGCGCGCATTCTGCAATTCGATCACCCTGCGGAGGATGCCTGGAGCTGGGCGTGTTCGGTGGGACGCTCGCCCGCATCTTTTGCTGGCTTTGCCTATCAGGCGGTGATCAGAGACGGCTCGCCCGCTGACCTCGTTCTATTTCGCGCCCGCAACTGGACCGAGCTGCTGGCGCGGCCGCAATCCGACAGGGTGGTGCTTCGCGGCGGCGTTGCAATAGACCGCACGCTGCCCGACTACCGCGAGCTTGACGATTTGATGGGGCAGGCATGATGGATATCGAAGGCTTTCGCGCCGCGCTTGGCGACATTCCGGTCGAAGACAATGAGCGGCTCGTTCAGCAAAAAAGCCGCGACCATTATTGGTATTCGCCGGTGTTGAAGGAGAAGCTGGAGCATGTCACCGCTGACCTGATCGTTACGCCGCGCAACAACGACGATGTCAAAGCGGTGTTAGCTGCCGCTTACAAAAACAAAGTTCCGATCACGCCGCGCGGTGCAGGCACCGGCAATTACGGGCAGGCGATGCCGCTTTCAGGGGGCGCGATGCTCGACCTCAAACAGCTGGACGCGATCATCGACATCAAGTCCGACCGGGTGAGGGCGGGTGCCGGGATCATTATGAGCAAGCTAGACGAGGCGACGAAAGCAGCGGTCGGTGGCGAGCTGCGTTTTCATCCCTCAACCTACCGGCTTGCGAGCCTTGGCGGTTTCGTGGCGGGCGGGTCCGGCGGTGTCGGATCCATTCGCTGGGGCGGATTGCGCGCGGCAGGCAATATTTTAGGACTCAAGGTGATCACCTGCGAGGCCGAGCCCCGCGAGCTCGACCTTAAGGGCAACGACATCCTCAAGGTTGCACATGCCTACGGCACCAACGGGATCATCGTTGAAGTCGAGATGCCACTTGCCGCGGCCTACGACTGGGTGGAGGTGGTGGCCGGCTTTGACGACATGGTTGAGGCGCTGCGGTTCAGCGAGGCGATTGCGCGACAAGACGGGCTGCTTCTCAAGGAGATTGCGCCGATTGCTGCACCGATCGCACAGGACTATTTCACCCGCTACCAGCCATTTCTGAAGGAAGATCAGGCGATTGTGCTGATCATGGTCGCGCCGAATTCCGCTGAGGCGCTTTCGCTCTACATGGAACATTTTGGCGCAGAGGTACTTTACCGCTCGGACGAAGCAGATGATGAACTGAAACGCCGCCTGCCGCCGATCTACGAATATGCATGGAACCACACGACGCTGCGTGGGCTGAAAATCGACCCCACGATCACCTATCTCCAGACGCAATATCCCTCGCTGGAACATCTGACGAAGATCATGGACATGTTCGGCGACGAGCTGCCAATGCATATTGAGATGATGCGGTTTGACGGCGGAGTGGCCTTCGCCGGCCTGCCGATCGTGCGTTATACGACAGAGGAACGGCTGGACGAGATCGTTCGCCTGCATGAGGAAAACGGCTGCCCGGTCTTCAACCCGCATCGTTACACGCTTGAGGAGGGCGGCATGAAAAGAACCGACCAGGCGCAGCTCGATTTCAAGCGCGAGGCTGACCCGCGCGGGCTATTGAATCCCGGCAAGATGATCGCCTGGGATGATCCGGATTACGATCTGAATTCCGGGGGCATGTGGTTGTTTTCAGCGCTCGAAACACAAGGTGCAGCTTAGAATGCGCGTGCATGTGGTTCATGCCCATCCAGTGGAGACGAGCTACAACCATTCGCTGTTTCATGCCGCATGCGAGGCGCTTGAGGCCGCAGGGCATGAGGTCGACGCGCTAAACCTCTATGAGGAAAACTTCGAGGCTGTGATGAGCCGCAAAGAGCGGCTGAACTATCACGACGTACCAAATAATATAAGCGATTGCTTACGCCCGTATGTTGAAAGACTGCAGGCGGCCGAAGGCATCGTCTTCGTGCACCCGGTTTGGAACTTCGGCTATCCCGCCATCCTCAAGGGGTATTTCGACCGGGTATTCATGCCGGGTGTGTCGTTCGAGATGTCCGACGGGCCGGAAAACGGCCGGCTGGTGCCCAAGCTTCGCAAGATCAGGAAAGCGGCTTTCGTGACCACCTATGGCGGAACGCGCTTTCGCACCATCGTAATGGGCGACCCGCCCCGGCTTTTGGCAAAGCGCTGGGGCTGGGTGACGTTCCGCGGCGCGCCGCGGCCGAAATACCTGGCGCTCTACGACATGAACAACAACAGCCCCGAACGGCTGAAAGCCTTTCAGGGCAAGGTGCGCCGGGAGATGTCGCGGTTCTAGCTCTTTCCCTCCCCCTTGAGGGGAGGGTGGACAATCGCCAGCGGCGATTGGACGGGTGGGGTCCGTGCAGCAGAGTGTGGCATGGACCTATACCCCACCCACCTCGCCTTCGGCGGGCTCAGGCTCGGCACCCTCCCCTCAAGGGGAGGGAGAGGGTGATGCTCAATGATTGTCGCGCGGAATGCCCTTCGTGTCCGCCACACGCTGATATTTGATAGCCGGCTTTAGAACCATGCCTTCCGAAAGCTGATCGACGATTCCTCGCTGTATCTCTTGCCAGGGCGTCTGGCTTTCGGGGTAAGCGTATCCGCCATTCGCATTCAGCTCGGCGCGTCGCTTTTCCAGCTCCTCGTCGGATATCAGGATGTTGGCCTCGCCTTTGCGTAAGTCGATACGCACGCGATCGCCGGTTTTCAGAAGTGCCAGCCCGCCGCCGACTGCGGCTTCGGGCGATGCGTTCAGAATGGAAGGCGAACCGGAGGTTCCGGACTGTCGGCCGTCGCCAATGCAAGCAAGCGAGTGGATGCCCTTTTTGATGAGGCTCGCCGGCGGTTGCATGTTCACCACTTCCGCCGCACCCGGATAGCCGATTGGGCCCGCGCCGCGCATGAACAGGATCGAATGTTCGTCGACGCCGAGATCGGGGTCTTCGATGCGGTCGTGATAATCCTCGGTGCCGTCGAACACGATGGCGTTGCCCTCGAACGCTTCCGGGTCGGACGCATCGGACAGGTACCGCTGGCGGAATTCCTTCGAAATCACGCTGGTCTTCATGATCGCGCTGTCGAACAGATTGCCGCGCAGATTGATAAAGCCGGCGTCGCGCACCAGCGGGTCGGAGAGCGGGTGAATGACGCGCGGATCGCGGTTGGGAGCAGCTTCGCAGTTTTCGCCCATCGTCTTGCCGTTCACGGTCAGTGCCTGCGGGTTGGGCAGCAGCTTTTCCTTCATAAGCTCGGCAACGACGGCGGGCACGCCGCCGGCGTGGTGGTAGTCCTCGCCCAGATATTCCCCCGCCGGCTGCAGATTGACCAGCAGCGGTACCTTGTGACCGAGCTTCTGCCAGTCGTCATTGTCCAGCGCGACACCGAGATGACGCGCGATCGCGTTGAGATGGATCGGTGCGTTGGTGGAGCCGCCAATCGCGGAATTGACCACGATAGCGTTTTCGAACGCTTCGCGGGTCATGATGTCGGACGGTTTAAGGTCTTCATCCACCATCTCAACGATGCGATGGCCCGTGCGGTAGGCCATCTGCCCGCGTTCGCGGTAGGGGGCCGGAATGGCAGCGGAACCAGGCAGCTGCATACCCAGCGCCTCAGCGAGGCTGTTCATGGTGGTCGCCGTGCCCATCGTGTTGCAATAGCCAACCGACGGCGCGGAGGAGGCGATGAGATCGGTGAATTCGTCGATGTCGATTTCGCCTGCGGCGAGCATTTCGCGCGCCTTCCACACGATGGTGCCGGAGCCGGTGCGCTGACCTTCATGCCAGCCATTCAGCATGGGTCCGACCGACAGCGCTATCGCCGGCAGGTTTACGGTAGCTGCCGCCATCAGCAGCGCCGGCGTGGTCTTGTCGCAGCCGATTGTGAGCACCACGCCGTCGAGCGGGTAGCCGTAAAGTACTTCAACCAGGGACAGATAGGCGAGGTTGCGGTCGAGCGAGGCGGTCGGGCGCTTGCCGGTTTCCTGGATCGGGTGACAGGGAAATTCGAAGCAAAGTCCGCCAGCTGCCGTGATGCCATCGCGCACCCGTTTTGCGAGTTCGAGGTGGTGGCGGTTGCAGGGCGAAAGGTCGGATCCGGTTTGCGCGATGCCGATAATCGGCTTGCCGCTTTGCAACTCCTCGCGGGTCAGCCCGTAGTTCAGATAGCGCTCGAGATACAGCGCTGTCATCGGTGGATTGTCGGGGTTGTTGAACCACTGCCGCGAACGAAGTTTCGGCTTGTCGCCCTTGCCTGTCATTGGAAACATCCTGCTGATCGGTCTGATCGTGTTAGCCCTTTCTCCATGAGGTGATCAATGGGGTGGGCGCCCTGCGTGGGGTTCGGCCAAAAGGGAAGGCGCATTCTGTTTCGCCCAACCGTTCTGTGCTAGCGCATGCACGAATTGCAGCGCACAAGTGACGGCACGTTAGAGGCCGAGGAGGAAATGCATGACGCGCGGTTACGTGCTGGCGATCGATCAGGGAACTACGTCGAGCCGGGCAATCATCTTCGACAAGAAGATGAGTGTCGTTTCGACCGGCCAGAAAGAGTTCACGCAGCACTTTCCGGCCTCGGGCTGGGTCGAGCACGATCCCGAAGATATCTGGAAAAGCGTCGTTTCGACTGTTCGATCCGCGCTGCGCAAAGCCAAGCTCGAGGCAAAGCACATCTCCGCGATCGGCATCACAAATCAGCGCGAAACCGTCGTGATGTGGGATCGCGAAACAGGCAAACCGATCCACAACGCGATCGTTTGGCAGGACCGACGTACCGCACCGCTTTGCCAGAAGCTCAAAAAGAAAGGCCTTGAGCCAAAGTTCTCGAAAAAGACGGGGTTGCTGCTCGACCCTTATTTTTCCGGAACCAAGATCGCATGGCTGCTCGACAATGTGAAAGGCGCGCGGGCACGCGCCAGAAAAGGCGAGCTGCTTGCCGGCACCATCGACACGTTTCTGATCTGGCGGCTGACGGGCGGCAAGGCGCATGTGACCGACGCAACCAACGCCTCGCGTACCCTGCTTTACAATATCGCCAAAGGCGAATGGGACGACGAGCTGCTGAAAATCCTCAACATTCCCGTGGGGCTGTTGGCGGAGGTGAAAGACTGCGCGGCGGATTTCGGCATCACCGAGAAGAAGCTGTTCGGCGCTGAAGTTCCGATCCTGGGGGTCGCGGGCGACCAGCATGCGGCGACGATCGGGCAGGCCTGTTTTGAGCCGGGCACCATGAAGTCTACCTATGGCACCGGCTGTTTCGCCTTGCTCAACACGGGCGCGGAGATGGTGCGCTCAAAGAACCGGCTTCTGACCACCATCGCCTACCAGTTCGACGGTCAGCCGACCTATGCGCTGGAGGGCTCGATCTTTATCGCAGGCGCGGCCGTGCAGTGGCTGCGCGACGGTCTGAAGGTCGTGCGCCGCGCCGCAGACACTGGCGAGATGGCGGCGCAAGCCGACCCGACCCAACAGGTCTATCTGGTGCCGGCATTTGTCGGGCTCGGCGCGCCACATTGGGACGCGGAAGCGCGGGGCGCCATGTTCGGGCTCACACGCAATTCGGGCCCGAACGAATTTGCCAAAGCCGCGCTCGAAAGCGTCGTGTTCCAGACGCATGATCTGCTGGAGGCCATGCGCAAGGACTGGCCCGGCGGGCGTAACGGCACGGTGCTGCGGGTTGATGGCGGAATGGTCGCGTCCGATTGGACGATGCAACGGCTCGCCGACATTCTGGACGCCCCGGTTGACCGACCGAAAATACTCGAAACAACCGCACTCGGCGCTGCATGGCTGGCCGGCTCGCGTGCCGGCGTATGGCCTGACCGGCAGGCGTTCGCAAAGAACTGGGCTTTGGACCAGCGCTTTGAGGCGTCTTTGGAGGCAGGTGAGCGCGCACGTCTGCTCAAGGGTTGGAAGGAAGCGGTGAAGCGCACATTGACCAACGCCTAGCTGCGCCGTCTATAGCGCGCGCGGGGTTTTGCCGGGGACACAATCCCCAATTGCCCGCGCGGCAAGCGGGGCGTCCATTGCTGCGCGTGTGCGAAAAGACTAAACCATGCAACCTCTGTTTATGGGCATGGTGATTCAGAATGGGCGGCCAGGAAAAGAAGTATTCAGCGCCTGCTCTGGAAAAGGGCCTCGACATTATCGAACTTCTCTCCGACGAGGAGTTTGGGCTCAGCCAGTCCGCAATTGCGCGCATGTTGTCGCGCTCTGTTGGTGAGATATTTCGCATGCTCGCGGTACTGGAGCAGCGTGGCTACGTCGCCCAAGACGGCTCGTCCGGCCGCTATGTTCTGACCACTTTCCTGTTCGAACTCGCGCATCGGCTACCCAATGTCCGTCGGCTGACCGCAATCGCTGGGCCGCGCATGCGGCAACTTGCTTCCGAAATCCGCCAGTCGGTGCATCTGGGCATTGTGACCAATGACGAGGTTCTGGTCGTCGGTCAGGTCGACAGCCCGTCAAACAACGTGATGAGCGTGCGGCTGGGCGCCAAGATCGAACTGTGGAATGCATCGAGTGGCCGGGTCATCGTTGCTTATGAGACGCCGGAGGAAATCGACCGCCATATCGAAGCGGTGCCGCTGCCTAGCGGCATGCAGCGCGCGGACCTCGACAAGGAACTGCGCACAATTCGAGAGGTCGGACATGAGGTGCGCGACAGTTTCGTCGTGCGCGGTGTGGTCAACATTGCGGTGCCCGTGTTCGACCATTCGGGCAAGGCGGTTGCCGCGTTGACAGTGCCGCATATCGAGCGGACTACCGACAAGGTCAGGTTTGAAACATGCGTTGAAAAGGCAATCGCTTCAGCGCATGAACTCAGCCAGGCCATGGGCGCGGGCGGTAGTGCCGAAGCGCTCGCGGATGTCGGCAAGCAGGCGGCTGGATGAGTTATAGAAATTGCTTCGATAACTCACTCCTTGAACCTAGGGTTGTATCTCTACCATATTCGACAACCTCTAATCCAACTCCAGGGCCACAGCTGGCGTCTCCATTGAGCGGAAGCATGCTTCGACCAGCGCCATCGTCTCATAGGCGTCTTCGGTGGAAACGTAGAGACTTGGGTCTTCGCCGGCAGCGAAACGCTGCACATTGCGCATCGTGCCCATGAAGGCATCGATGAACCAGCTTCCTTCCAGCGGTACTTGCTCCCATTCGCCGCCGCTGCGGCAAAACCAAAGCTCGTCGGCCTCGCCGTTCGGATAGTCGTAGCAGACGCCGAGTTTTACCATCATTGCGCCTTCGGTACCTTCGAAGCGGAACCAGGCTGACTGGAATTTGCGCCCGCATTGATGGTTGTGGTTGATCGACATCAATCCGCGCAGGCGCTCGCCATAGTCGAGAATCACTGAAGTTCGGGTCTGGGCGAAATCGGCCGCGCGCGGGTCGTTCATGGACCGCGCAAACACGCCCTTTGGATTGCCCGCGATGGCGCGGATCGTATCCAGATAGTGGATCGAATGAACGGCGATCTCGACCCGCTTCATGGGGATGAGGAAGGGGAATATCTGCCAGGGCGTATAAATGTTGAGGTGAACCTCGATCTCAAGCAGGTCGCCAAGCAAACCACGGCCAACCGCATCCTTCACCGCCATCATCATAGGCGAAAAGCGGAGCTGGAAATTGATAGCCGATTTCAGATTGCGCGTGCGGCAAATGTCACGGATTTCACGCGCTTGCGCCTGATCCGCGCCCATCGGTTTCTGGATCAGTGCAGCGGCGCCTTCCGGCAGCTTCTCAACAATGCCCGCAATCACGTGCGGCGGAGTCGCGATGTCATAGATCGCCTCGGTGCCATTGTCCGCGACTGCCTCTTCGAGCGTTGCATAGGTTTGGCTCAGCCCGAAGTCGGAGGCGAGTGAAGCGGCGCGGCCGGCATCAATGTCCGTCACGCCCTTCACCGGAATGCCCGCCTTGGCATAAGCGGGCAAATGCGCGTCGCGCACGATGCCGCCCGCGCCCACGATAATCACCGGCTTGGGGTTGGTCGGCGCAGGCCAGCTCTGTTTCAAGTCAGTGATCATGCAGCGCCTTCTTTCATTTCGACGATCAGAATGTGCTCGGCATACATCACCGTTTTGCCGTCCTGATTGGTGACTTCCTTGGCTTCGATCACGCGCCCGAATCCCGGGCGTTTTTCATCCACTTCCTTGGATTTCACAGTGACAGTCGTGCGGATGGTATCGCCGGCAAATACCGGGGTCGGGAAGCGCAGCCGCTCGTAGCCATAGCTCATGGCGCGCGGGTTGATCTCAGTGGCTGTGAGCCCGATGCCGATGGCGAAGGTCATGGTTCCATGTGCAATCGGCCGCTTGAAGGGCTGGGTCTTGCAGAACTCCGCATCGACATGATGCGGAAAGAAATCCCCTGAGTGCCCGGCGTGGAAAACAATGTCGGCCTCGGTGATCGTGCGCCCCAGCGTGCGCCGTGTATGGCCGACCTCATACTCCTCAAAATATTGCACTTTTTCCATCGCTCGCTCCCCGGCGTCGGGCCTCGGCCAAATCTGATTATTCATATATACAAAAGAATTTGACATATGAAAAGACATATGGAAACGTAAAGGAAGACGCAGCGCGACCCAGGGAGGCAGCCATGGCCGAAATCGGCGTCCATCCGCGCAGCCTTCCAGGCTTGCCGGCGGAACATGCGGACATTGCGGTCTGGAATTCCGAAGACTGGTATTTCGAGGACTTCGAGGTCGGCGACAAAATCCGCTCGATCCGCCGCACCATTTCGGAAGGCGAGTCGATGCTCTTCAACTCGCTGGTGATGGATCACCACCCGTATGTTTCGGACAGCAAGTTTGCCGAGGAAGAAGGCGTCTTCGGCAAACGCCTCGTTGCCGGCGCGATGGTGTTTTCCTACGGGCTCGGCCTTGCCGCGACGAACTGCCTGAATTCGTTTTCCTACGGCTATGACCGGCTTCGTTTCATCAAGCCGGTGTTTATTGGCGATACGATCTACACGATCCGCGAAAACCTCTCCAAGCAGCCGCATGACCGCAAGATGGGCAAGCTGCGCGTGAGCTATTCGGTCTACAAGGATGGCGGCGAGCTGGCGCTCTATGCCGAACATCTGCTGACCGCGCTCTACCGCGAACCGGAAAACTTCGCTGAGGAAGTGTCCAGGCTCGAAGAGGCCAAGCGCAATGGCTGAGCCGGTGCAGCTGCGGGGCATGACCTGGGATCATAGTCGCGGGTTCGACCCCATGGTTGCGACCTCAGAGGCATTCGCGGCCGAGCATCCGGGTGTCTCGATCACCTGGGAGCGGCGCTCGCTGCAGGCATTTGCCGACAGGCCCATCGAGGAGATGGCGGGCAGCTACGACCTCATGGTGATCGACCATCCGCATGTCGGCGAAGTAGCGCGCAGCGGATTGCTTCTGGCGCTCAACGGTCTGGGCCGCGACGGCGAACTGGAGCAGTTGGCGGCGCAGTCGGTCGGGGCGTCGCATCCTTCCTATGAATTCGATGATCACCAGTGGGCGCTCGCCATCGACGCTGCGACGCCGGTCGCCTGCTACCGCGCCGACCGCCTGAACGAGGCCCCGGCGAAATGGGCGGACGTGGTTGATCTGGCGCGCGCAGGCGAGGTCGGGTTTGCGCTGATCCCGATCAACGCGCTGATGACTTTCCTGGGGCTGGCCGTCAACAAAGGCTATGCCGTCGCGGAGGGAGATCAGCTCGTCACGCGGGTCGAGGCCTTGGACGTGCTTGAGGCCCTGCGCGAGATCGTGGCGCTGATGAACCCGCGGTGCCTCTCGCTCGATCCTATCGGCATCTACGAATGGATGGGCCGACAGGCCAAGGCGCCGTCCTATTCGCCATTCGGGTATGGCTACACGAACTACAGCCGTGAGGGCTATTGCCGCTTTCCACTTGTGTTTTGCGATGCGCCGGGCTTTGGCGATAACGGCCCGCGCGGCACGGTGATCGGTGGAACCGGCATCGCTGTTTCCGCAGCGTCGCGCCACAAGGAGATCGCCGCCGACTACGCGTTTTCGATTGCCTCGGCCGAATGCCAGAAGGGCCTTTTCTTCAACGCGGGCGGCCAGCCGGCTAACGCGGTCGCCTGGGATGACGACGCCTGCAATGCAGCTTCGCGCGACTTTTTCCGCAACACGCGGCGCACGCTCGAGACGTCCTGGCTGCGTCCGCGGCACGACGGCTATATGCGCTTTCAGGAAGAGGGCGGCGACATCGTTCACGCCTGCCTGCGGGGCGACGCCGGTGTCGGTGAAACGGCCGACCGGCTGCTCACGGCCTATGGAAGGTCGTTTTCATGAAGACGTTGCCGCAGGACCAGCGTCCGCTCGACGGGCTCCTCGTTCTGGATTTCAGCCAGTTCCTGTCCGGCCCCTTGTGCACGCTGAAGCTTGCCGATCTTGGCGCGCGGGTGATCAAGGTCGAGAGGCCGGGTGTCGGCGATCTGTGCCGCAATCTCTACCTCTCCGACACCGAGATCGATGGCGACAACTCGTTGTTTCACGCGATCAACCGCAACAAGGAAAGCATCACCGCCGATCTGCGCAACGATGACGACCGGGCGCGCCTGCGCGCGCTCGTCGCCAAGGCGGACGTGATGGTGCAGAACTTCCGGCCCGGCGTAATCGAGCGGCAAGGCTTCGGCTACGAGGATGTGCGCGCGATCAATCCGCGCATCGTCTATGGCTCGATCTCGGGCTACGGCGAGGAGGGCCCGTGGAAAGATCTGCCGGGTCAGGATCTGCTGGCGCAGGCTCGGTCCGGCCTTTTGTGGCTGACAGGCAGCCGTGACGATCCGCCCATGCCAATGGGGCTTGCCGTTGCCGACATGCTGGCCGGCAACGCGCTGGCGCAGGGCATTCTTGCTGCTCTTGTCGGACGCGGCATTCACGGGCGCGGCGCGCGCGTGGATACAAGCCTTCTCGAGGCGATGGTTGATTTCCAGTTCGAGGTGCTGACCACGCATCTGAACGATGGTCGGCGCGTGCCGCAGCGCAGCGCCGTCAATGGCGCACACCCTTATCTCGGCGCGCCTTATGGCGTTTACAAAACCGCAGACAGCTATCTTGCAATCGCCATGACGCCGTCGTTGGGCACACTGGCCGAGCTGATGCAGATAGACGACCTGGCGCCCTATTGCGACGACGCCGGGGCGATGATGCGCCACCGCGACGAAATCAAATCGATCATGTCGGCTGCAATCGAAAAGCGCAGTACGGCCGAATGGCTCGCAGTTCTGCAGCCCGCAGACATCTGGTGTTCGGAGGTGCTCGACTGGCCTGCGCTGCTTTCCAGTGAGGCATGGCGCGTGCTCGATTTCGAGCAGACAATCCGCCGCAACGCATCGCTGGAACTCGCCGCATTGCGTGGCCCGATCAGGATCGACGGGCAGGCACTGAAGTCAGAGCGCGCAGCGCCGGCGCTCGGTGCCGATCAGCACAAGGTTTACGACGAACTGCTTGCCGGGACGATGCCGGCGGCGAGCGGTTTCTCATGATGCGGCGAAGCGCATGCATGCGCTCGACGTTCTGTCCGGCTTAACCCACGGGAGGAAATGATGAAGAGCCCAAGACTTAAATCGCTCACCTGTGCGGCGCTGCTGCCGCTTCTGATGCCCAGCACCGCGGCACTCGCGAGCGAGTTCGACGGTTACACGCTGCGCGTGAAGCTGATCGGCGGCGCGCAATATGAGCCGCTTTATGCCGAAATTCCCAAATGGGAAGAAATGACTGGCGCCAAGGTCGAAGTGCTGTCGCGCAAGAACCACTTCGAACTCGATCGCGAGATCAAGCAGGACATCGCTGCCGGCACGCTCGACTGGTGCGTTGGCTCCAACCACACATCGTTCGCGCCGCAATATGGCGACATCTATGTCGATCTGAACGGCGTGATTGCCGGGGATGTGCTCGGCAAATTCGACGAACTTGCGATCAAGAACTCCACCGTTGGTGGCAAGCTCGTGCAGCTTCCGCGCCACGCCGACATCTCGAACCTCTACTACAAGAAGTCGCTCTACGAAGATCAGGCGAACAAGGACGCGTTCAAGGCCAAATACGGCTACGATCTGACGCCGCCGGACACGTTCGAGCAGTTCAAGGATCAGGCGATCTTCTTTGCCGACGCGCCGACCTTCTACGGCACGCAATATGTCGGCAAGGATGAGGCGATCACCGGTCGCTTCTACGAAATGCTGGTCGCCAATGGCGGTGCGCTGTTCGACGAAGACTGGAACCCGACCTTCAATTCCGAGGCCGGCGTTCGCACAGTTATGTGGTTCAAGGAGCTCTACGACGCCAAGGCGGTGCCGGCGGGCGTTCTGAACTATCTGTGGGACGACACCGGTCTTGGATTTGCCTCGGGCACTGTTGCGCTCAATCTCGACTGGGCCGGCTGGGCCTCGTTCTTCAACGATCCTGCCAACTCCAAGGTGGCGGGCGATATCGGCCTTGTCCGCGCGCCGAAGGGCACGAGCGGCAAGCGCTCCGGCTGGTCGGGCGCGCATACCTTCTCGATCACCGAAACCTGCGACAACAAAGAAGCCGCGGCATCGTTTGTGACCTTCCTGACCGATCACGACCGTCAGATGATCGAGGCGCGCGCCGGCCTGCTGCCGACCCGTACGCAGGTGTGGGACGACGCCAAGGCCGAGTTCGCTGCTGCGGGCAACGACTTCCTGGTCACGGTGTTCGACACCTATGCGCAGTCGATGGCGGAGGATGCCTTCACGCCGCCGCTGATCGACACCTGGATCGAGGTTTCCAACGAGATCTGGCCGGCCCTGCAGGCCGCGATACTCGGCGAAAAGACGCCTCAGGAAGCGCTTGACGAAGCGGCCGAAGAGGCTCGCATCATCATGGAAGATGCCGGCTACATTCAGTAGTCGCCGCAATTGACGATAACGCCAGCGCGCAGATTAGCGCGCGCCGGCGGCCAGACCGAAACTAAAGATCACCCGGCGGGACATTTTCAATGGCCAGAACGAAATCGCCCTACAAGACCAGGTTGGCACTGACGCCGTACCTGCTGCTGTCGCCGGCATTTCTTGTCCTGATTTTCGTGGTGGCGCTGCCGCTGGTGTTTTCGCTCTACACCAGCTTCACCGGCTATCGCCTGGTCCGGCCCGACACGTTGTGGAACTGGGTCGGCACACGCAATTATGAGCGCATCTTTGCCGATCTCGACTTCTGGATCGCGTTCGGGCGAACCATTCTCTTTCTCGCGATCGCGCTCAATCTGGAATTCATCCTCGGGCTCGGCATTGCGCTGCTGATCAACCGCATCACCTGGGGCCAGCGCACGCTCAGAACCATCATGATGTTTCCCATGATGTTCTCGCCGATCCTCGTCGGCTACCAGTTCAAGTTCATCTTTAACGACAATATCGGCGTGCTGAACAACGCGCTGCAGTCGCTCGGCATATCGGATGCCGCAACGCCGTGGCTGGTCGACCGCTATCTGGCGCTGGGTTCCATCATCTTCGCCGAAGTGTGGATGAGCACGTCGGTCTTCGCCATCCTGCTTCTTGCCGGTCTTTTCGCGATGCCGCGCGACCCGATCGAGGCGGCTCGCGTGGATGGCTGCAGTCCTTGGCAGGTCTTCCGCCACATCACCTTGCCGTTCCTGATGCCGTTTGCATTCATTGCGATGACCATCCGCTCGCTCGATGTCGCACGCGCCTATGACATCGTCGATGTGATGACCGGCGGCGGTCCCGCCGGCCGCACGGAGCTGCTTTGGACGCTGATCGCGCGTGTCGGCTACGACAATGCGCGGATGGGGCAGGCCAATGCGATGGCCTATGTCTCCATCATTTTGTCGATCGCCTTCACCTACTACTTCTTCACCAAGCTTGTCGCGGCGCGGCGCTATATGGGAGGTGCTGCGTGATGAGCGGTCCCCTGAAACGTCGCATCGTCGCCGTCGCCACCTGGATCGGCACGTTTTTATTGATGCTGGTCATCTGCCTGCCCGGGCTTTGGGTGATGCTGACCGGCTTTAGGCCCAACCGCGAGGTGCTTGCTAAGCCGGCGATCTGGATTCCCGAGCAGTTCAACCTGAACAATTTCGCCAAGATTTTCGGTTTCGGGGCGGAGCAGATCGCCATCCCCGTGCCGGCCTATTTCACCAATTCGCTGGTGATCGCGCTCACCAGCACTGCGATTGCGCTGATCATCGGCATGTCGGGCGGCTACGCTTTCGCCCGCTTCCGCTTTCCATTCAAGGACAGCATCTTCCTTGGGCTAATGCTGTCGCGCACGGTGCCCGGCATCGCTCTGTCTCTGCCGGTGTTCATGATCTGGAGTCGCATAGGGCTGATCGACACCAAGCTCGGCATGATCATCGTCTACACGGCGCTCAACATTCCCTTCACGATCTGGCTGATCGACGGCTTCTTCCGTCAGGTGCCGAAGGAAATGTCGGAGGCGGCACAGGTCGACGGCTGCACGCGCTGGCAGGCCTTCTGGAAAGTGGAATTTCCGCTGGCGAAATCGGGCATCGCGTCAGCCGGCATTTTCGCCTTCCTGACGTCATGGAACGAGTATGCGCTGGCGAGCCAGCTCACGCGGTCGACCGATTCCAAAACCCTGCCCGTCGGGCTGATGGATTTCACCGCGCAGTTCACCATCGACTGGGCCGGCATGTCGGCGATGGCCGTTATCATCATCATTCCGGCACTCATTCTCACCTTCCTCGTTCAGAAGCATCTGATCGCCGGTCTCACATTCGGCGGCGTCAAGGGATAACCCATGTCAGAGATCAAACTGACCAATGTCGTTAAGCGCTATGGGCGGGTCGAAGTCGTCCACGGCATCAACCTCGAAATCGCTCACAACGAGTTCGTGGTGCTTGTTGGCCCTTCGGGCTGCGGCAAGTCCACGACGCTCAGGATGATCGCGGGGCTGGAAGAGATTTCCGACGGCGAAATCCATATTGGCGATGCGCTGGTGAACGATTTGCCGCCGCGCAAGCGCAACATCTCCATGGTGTTCCAGAACTACGCGCTTTACCCGCATATGAGTGTGCGCGAAAATCTGGGCTTCGGGCTCAAGATCGCCAAGCAATCGGAGGCGATGATCGAGGAGCGCGTCGGCGAGGCGGCTGAAATTCTCGGTCTGTCGGAGCTGATGGACCGCACGCCGGCGGAACTCTCGGGCGGCCAACGGCAGCGTGTCGCCATGGGCCGCGCAATCGTGCGGCACCCGGAAGCGTTTCTGTTCGACGAGCCGCTGTCGAACCTCGACGCCAAGCTGCGCGTGCAGATGCGCACCGAGATCAAGAAGCTGCACAGCAAGGTCAAGACGACCGTCGTCTACGTTACGCACGATCAGGTCGAGGCGATGACGCTTGCCGACCGTATCGTGGTGATGAAGGACGGCTATATCGAGCAGGTCGGCACGCCGATGGAAGTGTTCAACCACCCGGTCAATACCTTCGTCGCCAGCTTCATCGGCTCGCCGCCGATGAACCTCATTCCAGCACGTGTCGAAAGCGGCAAGGTCAAGTTGGCCGACGGCGCCTCTGTGCCGGTACCCAACAGGCTGGCTGATAAGGTGCGCGACGGCCAGGACGTGATTTTCGGCCTTAGGCCCGACGACATGACGCCCGAGGGACACGGCATCAACGATACCGGTCAGGTGGCGACGCTCGAGCTGACTGTCGATCTTGCGGAACTGCTTGGCACGGAGACGCTGCTTTACACGCAGCTCGGCGGACAGGACGCACTCGGCAAGATGTTCGATCCACGAGACGTGGCAGCCGGCGAGACACTCAGGTTCCGCCTTTCGCTCGACAAGGCGCATCTCTTCGATGCCACAAGCGGCAAATCGGTGAGGCTCTGACGAATGGCGCGCATAGCTTCAATCGAGATTTTGATGGTCGACCTTGCGCCGAAGATCGAGCGCGTGGACGCGATTCAGTCCTTTGTCAGCCAGGAAACGCCGTTTGTGCGCATCACCGACGAGGACGGTCAGGTGGGCACCGGCTACAGCTACACGATCGGCACCGGCGGACCGGCGATCATCAGCCTGCTGAAGGAAACGCTCGCGCCGCGGCTTGTTGGCCGCGAAGCTGAAGAAATCGGAGGCATATGGCGTGACTTGCTCTTTGCAACGCACGCCACGGCGGTCGGGGCGATTACCTCCCTGGCTCTGGCCGCCATAGACACCGCGCTGTGGGATTTGCGATGCCGCCGCGCCGGGCTGCCGCTGTGGCGCATGGCCGGCGGCGCGAAAGAAAGCGTCGAGCTCTACACCACCGAAGGCGGATGGTTGCATCTTCCCAAGGAATGCCTGGTCGCTGACGCCGTGGCGATGAAAAGCAAGGGCTTCTCAGGCGCCAAATTCAAGATCGGGAAGCCGTCGATCGCGGAGGATCGGGCGCGGCTTGCGGCGGTGCGCGAAGCGGTCGGAGACGATTTTCGCATCATGGTCGATGCCAATCAGGCGTTCAGCCTGGCGGAAGCCATGCGCCGTGCGGACATGCTGGCCGAGCTTGGCATCCATTGGTTCGAAGAGCCGATGCCGGCAGACGATGTCGGCGCGCATCGCCGCCTGGCGGAACATTCGCGCGTGCCGATCGCGGTCGGCGAGAGCATGTACAGCCTTAGCCAGTTTAAGGACTATCTGGAGCAGGGCGCCTGCTCGGTCGTGCAGGCAGATGTGGCGCGCGTCGGCGGGATCACCCCGTGGCTCAAAATCGCGCATTTGGCCGAGGCCTTCAACGTGCCGGTCTGTCCGCATTTCCTGATGGAACTGCATGTGTCGCTCGTCTGCGCCATCCCCAACGCGCCGGTTCTGGAGTTCATCCCACAGCTCGACGACCTGACCACAAGCGGGCTCGATATCAGGGAAGGGCGGGCTTACCCGTCCAGCGAGCCGGGACTGGGCATTGCATGGGACTGGCCGAAGATTCAGGCGAGCGCGGCTAGCGGTACACGGTACCTGTTCGAACAGGGAGATTGACGATGCAGCGCATGGGCATGGTGATCGGCCTCAACGCGGAGAAGGTGGCTGAATACAAGGAACTGCACGCCAATGCATGGCCGGGCATTCTGGACATGATCTCGGCGTGCAACATCACCAACTATTCCATCTTCTTGAAAGAGCCGGAGAACCTTCTCTTCGGTTATTGGGAATATACGGGCACGGATTTCGAGGCCGACGCCGCGAAAATGGCCGCCGATCCGCTGACCCAGAAATGGTGGGATGTGTGTATGCCCTGTCAGGCGCCGCTCGAAACCCGCAAGGAAGGAGAGTGGTGGGCGATGATGGAAGAGGTTTTCCATCATGACTGATCCGCGCATCGAAAAGCTGGGGGCCTGCTACACCAGCGTCATCCACGATGTGCTGCGCGGTATGGGCCGGCGCAATTTCACACTGCCGCCGCGGATGACGCCGCTGCAACCGGAGATAGTACTTTGCGGACCTGCCTGGACAGTTGAAGGCCGCGTCGATGAAACCGCCGATGCGCATGAGACGCTGCTGGCCTGGACCGGGCTTCTGTCGAGGGCCAGGCCCGGACATATCTGGGCTGCACAGCCGCACACGCATGAGATCGCACAGATGGGCGAATTGTCGGCCGAGACGCTGCATGGCAAAGGCGTGCTCGGCTGCGTGCTCGACGGCGCGCTGCGCGATGCGAACTTCATTCTTGACCTGAAATTCCCGTGCTGGCGCACGCACCACACACCGCGAGACGTTGTAGGCTTCTGGCTACCAACGGGCTCCGAGATCGACATCATGATCGGCGACGTGCGGATCCGCCCAGGTGACTGGCTGCATGGCGACCGCGACGGCATGGTCTGCATTCCGGCAGAACTCGTTGACGAGGTGCTCGAGAAAGCGGCTGCGGCCATGCAGACCGAGAGCAAGGTCCGCAAGGCGATCCTCGACGGTGTCGATCCGCAGGAGGCCTACCTGAAATACGGCAAGTTCTGACCATGCGTATTGCCGGGCTGGACATTCGCGCATGCAGATATTCGGGATCGTCGGTTCCGGGTGCTGCGATGCGCGACGGCCAGTCGCAGGATGCGCTGGAGTTTCTGGTCTACACGTTGCGCACCGAATGCGGCCGAGAAGCCTCCATGTTCGGATTTGCCGGGCGTTCAGCACTTGGCGCCGGGCAACTTGCTGCTGCGTCTTTGCGCCCGTTTTTCGAGGGCCGAAACGCTCTGGAACGCGAGGCCGCGTGGCTCGACTGGCGCGTTTCCGACCGCTGGTGGCATCATTTGCCGATCTACAGCTATGGCCCGGTCGACTGTTGCTTGTGGATCCTCGCCGCGGAGGCTGCGGGGCAACCGCTGTGGCGTTATGCCGGTGGAGCGCGGGCACAGGTGCCGATCTATGCGTCGTCCATGGTGCTGAGCGATGCCGACGCGTATGCGGCGGAAGCGGTTGCCGTGAAGGCGGCAGGCATGAAGGCCTACAAGATACATCCGCCCGGCCGCTCGCTGGACGAGGATATCGGCATCCACCGTGCCGTTCGTGAGGCAGTGGGATCGGATTTCACACTGATGTCGGACCCGGTCGCGCCCTACACGTTGGAAGAGGCGGTCCGGCTCGGGCGGGTGCTCGAAGAACTCGACTATCGCTGGCTGGAAGAGCCTCTGCCGGACGAGGCATTCGGCGCGCTGCGCGAACTCACGCGTGTACTCGACATACCGATCGTTGGCACGGAAGTTTTGCCAAAACATCCTTATTCGGTGGCGGAGTGTATCGCGACGCGCGTCGTTGATGCCGTGCGTGCCGACCCCTCCTGGTGCGGCGGTGTCACCGGAACATTGAAAACCGCGACGCTCGCATCGGCTTTTCATGTGAATTGCGAGCTTCACACGACGATATTCCACCCGCTTGAGCTTGTGTCTCTTCACGTCAACGGTGCTATCGGAAACTCATCCTATCTGGAACTGCTGTGGCCGACGGAGCCGTTCGCGTTCGGGCTCGACCAGCCGCTGCCGATCGAAAACGGGATTGCGACGATGCCTAAAGGACCGGGGCTTGGGATCGGGCTCGACTGGGACCTTATCGACAACGCCACGATTGCGGAGCTTTGAAGTTGAACGACAACGATACCCGGCTGCTGTTGCTGAACGAGGAGGACAATGTGTTTGTCCTGCGCGCAGCCGTTGAGGCCGGCGAGACCATTACGGTCGCCGGCGTGACCGTGCAAATCGGCGAGCGCATCGGTATGGGTCACAAGCTTGCGCGCCGCGCCATCCAGCCCGGCGAAAAGGTGCTGAAATACGGCGCGCCGATCGGCTCGGTCACGCGTGCGGTCGCGATTGGCGAGCATGTGCATCTGAACAACCTCAAGAGCGACTACACGCAGACCCATTCGCTGGAAGAGGCGCGCGCCGCCAACGACTTCGTTGAAGGAGCGAACACATGAGCGCGCTCACCGGATATCCCCGCGCTGACGGACGCAAGGGCATTCGCAATGTGGTCGCTGTCGCGTATCTCGTGGAATGCGCGCATCACGTAGCACGCGAGATCGCCTGGCCACAGCGCACACAAGCGCATGTGATCGGATTTCCCGGATGCTTCCCGAACGAATATGCGCAGAAGATGATGGAGCGCCTGTGCACGCATCCCAATGTGGGTGGTGTGCTTCTGGTTTCACTTGGGTGCGAGAGCTTCAACCGCTACCAGCTGGAGCGTACCATCCGCGATTCCGGCCGGCCGGTGGAAACGCTGGTCATTCAGCGTGACGGCGGCACCGCAGCCACGATCGCGCGCGGCCAGCAGTGGGTTGCCGATACGCTTGCAGAACTCAGCGGCGCGGAGCGTGTGCCGATGGACGTGTCGGAACTGGTGATCGGCACTGTGTGCGGCGGGTCGGATGGCACCAGCGGCATCTCGGGCAATCCGGCAGTGGGCCGCGCGTTCGACCGCTTCGTTTCTGAAGGTGCCACCTGCATTTTTGAGGAAACGGGCGAGCTGATCGGCTGCGAAAACATCATGGCGGCGCGTGCGGCAACGCCTGAACTCGCGGGCGAACTCCACGCCTCGGTCGCCAAGGCCGCATGCTATTACGCAACGCTCGGTTTCGGCAGCTTCGCCGCCGGCAACGCCGATGGCGGGCTGACCACGATCGAAGAAAAGTCGATGGGGGCCTATGCGAAATCCGGCAGCTCGCAGATTTCCGGCCTGATCAAGCCAGGTGACATCCCGCCGCGCGGCGGCCTCTATCTGATGGACGTTGTGCCGGACGGCGAAGTGCGCTTCGGGTTCCCGAATATTTCCGACAATGCCGAGATCGTGGAGATGATGGCGTCGGGGGCGCATATGACGTTGTTCGTCACCGGACGCGGCTCAGTGGTGGGTTCTGCGCTAGCGCCGGTCATCAAGGTTGCTGCCAACCCGGTTATGTATGAGCGCCTTTCACAGGACATGGACGTGAACGCCGGCCGTATCATGACCGGCGACGCGACGCTGGATGAAATCGGTGACGAAATTCACGAACTTGCCGTGCGGGTGGGCGCCGGCGAAGCAACCAAATCGGAAGCGCTCGGCCATGCCGAGTTCATTCTGACCTATAAATCGTTCGAACCGATCGGGCCCGCATGTCTGCCGGTTTAGACAAAGAGTTGAGAAGAAAGGAATTCGATGTCGCGCCTTGAAGGAAAGAAGTGTCTGGTTACGGCGGCGGCTCAGGGCATAGGCCGCGCCTCCGCGCTGGCCATGGCGCGCGAGGGCGCTCAGGTGATCGCCACCGACATCAATCCAGACGCGCTGGCCGAGCTTGCCAGCGAAGGCATCGAGACGCGGCTGCTTGATGTGCTCGACGCCGATCAGATCGCCCAGACGGTAGCGGAGGTCGGCGCGCCCGACGTTCTGTTCAACTGTGCCGGTTTCGTTGCCGGTGGCACGATCCTGGAATGCGACGAAGATCAGTGGGCGTTCTCGCTGAACCTCAACGTGACGGCGATGTACCGCATGATCCGCGCCTTCCTGCCGGCGATGATCGACGCCGGCGGCGCCTCGATCATCAATATGTCGTCGGTTGCCTCCTCGGTGATCGCCGCCCCCAATCGTTTTGCCTATGGCACCTCAAAGGCCGCCGTTATCGGCATGACGAAATCCGTCGCAGCCGACTTCATCACCAAAGGCATTCGCTGCAACGCGATCTGCCCGGGCACCGTTGAAAGCCCGTCGCTGGAACAGCGCCTTTCGGCAGGTGGAGACTACGATGCGGCGCGCGCCGCCTTCGTTGCACGGCAGCCAATCGGCCGGATTGGCAAGCCGGAGGAAATCGCAGCCCTTGTGGTCTATCTCGCATCGGACGAAAGCGCCTATACCACCGGCGGGGTCCACGTGATCGATGGCGGCTGGGCCAATATCTAAAGGAGCAGAATTGTGAAGCTTGTACGTTTTGGTGAAAGCGGGGCGGAGAAGCCCGGCATCGTGGACGCCGATGGCGCGATCCGCGACCTGTCGGGTGTGGTGTCCGATATTGGCGGCGAGGCAATCTCGCCAGATGGGCTTGCCAAGCTCGCCGCGGTTGACCCGGGCTCCTTGCCGCTGGCGCCAGAGGGCGCACGCCTTGGCCCCTGCGTGGCGGGAACCGGCAAATTCATCTGCATCGGCCTGAACTATGCCGACCACGCCGCCGAAAGCGGCATGGACGTGCCGCCGGAGCCGGTCATTTTCATGAAGGCGACCAGTGCGATCTGCGGTCCAAACGACCCGATCATCATTCCGCGCGGCAGCGAGAAAACCGACTGGGAAGTCGAGCTCTCGGTCATCATCGGAAAGCGCGCCAAATATGTCTCCGAGGAAAACGCACTCGATTACGTTGCCGGCTATGCCGTCACCAACGACGTTTCGGAGCGCGCCTTCCAGATCGAGCACGCCGGCCAATGGACCAAAGGCAAGTCGAGCGACAATTTCGGCCAGATCGGCCCGTGGCTGGTGACGCGCGACGAGGTGGCCGACCCGCAGAACCTTTCCATGTGGCTCAAGGTGAATGGCGACACCAAGCAGGACGGTTCGACCCGCACCATGGTCTACGGCGTGGCGCATCTCGTCGCCTATCTCAGCCGCTTCATGAGCCTGCATCCGGGCGATGTGATTTCGACCGGCACGCCGCCCGGCGTGGGCATGGGCCAGAAACCGCCGCGCTATCTCAAGCCCGGCGATGTCGTTGAACTGGGGATTGAAGGTCTCGGCGCCCAGCGACAGGACGTTATTGCCGACCCTGAATAGAGGAACGCCATGATACCGCTGCTCGATACCCATCAGCATCTCGTCTACCGCGACCAGGCCGGCTACGGCTGGACGCATGACATCCCGAAATTGGCCAAGGGCGACTTCACGGTCGCGGACTATGCCGGTCTGACAAAAGATGCGGGTATCGGCGGCACATTGTTCATGGAAACCGGCGTTGACGATGCCGACTATCAGGCCGAAACACGCTTCGTGAACGGCCTGGCCGGCGACCCGTCAAATGGGATCGCTGGTCTGATCGCCTCGATCCGGCCGGAAGAAGACGAGGGCTTCGACGCCTGGCTTGACGAGACGCTCGGTATGGGTGTCGTCGGCTATCGGCGCATATTACACGTCGTTGACGATGCAATGTCGCAGAACGATGGCTTCCGCCGCAATGTTCGCAAAATTGGCGCTGCCGGCAAGACATTCGACATGTGCTTTCTCGCCCGCCAGTTGCCTATTGCGCGCGAGTTTGCCTCGGCTTGCGACAATACCCGGCTGGTGCTCGATCACTGCGGGGTGCCGGACATCGCCGGGGGCGGGCTCGACCCGTGGCGCGTCGATATGAAGGCGCTTTCGGAACTGCCGAATGTGACGTGCAAGCTTTCGGGCATCCTCGCCTATTGCGCGCCGGGCGAAGCGACGCTCGACGCGATCAGACCCTATGTCGACCATGTGCTAACCTGCTTCGGGCCAGAGCGCATGGTGTGGGGCAGCGACTGGCCGGTCGTCGATATGGCCAACGGGCTGCCGGACTGGATAACAGCGACCCGGGCAATTCTTGGCGAACTGTCCGAGGAAGAGGCATCGGCAATTGCGCACCGCACGGCTGAGCGGGTCTACCAGGTCAGTCTGGGCTGATATCGCATCACGATGTGAACACCGGCCGCGCTGGGCGCGGCACGGCGATCTCTGCTAGGTAAGGCCTCCTGCCTGGCGGAGAAACACATGATCACCACCGAACGTCTCTGCCTTCGACGCGCGCGAATGGATGATCTTGAAGACCTGCACCGGGTCTTCTCGCATCCCGCCGCCATGCGGTACTGGGACAGCCTGCCTTACGAAGACATCGAGCAGACCCGGCGTTTATTGACGGGCATGGTCGCGGCGTCTGAGACTGAAAGCGACGATTTTGTCGTCGAGTATCAGGAAAGAGCCATTGGCAAGGCCGGCTGCTGGCGCATGGGCGAGATCGGCTTCATCCTGCATCCCGATTATTGGGGCCTGGGCCTTGCGCATGAGGCGTTGAGCGCGGTGATCCCGCATGTTTTCGGCGCGCTGCCCGTCGACTGTTTGGAAGCGGATGTCGATCCGAGAAACGACGCCTCGCTCAAGCTGCTCGCGAAGCTCGGCTTTCGCGAAACCGGTCGTGCGGAGCGCACATTGCAAGTCGGCGACGAGTGGTGCGACAGCGTCTATCTCGCGTTGCCGCGACCCTGAGGCAGGCACAGTATATCACCGAAGAGGGGGCAGCTTTGCCAAGGCGATAGAATTGGCGGAAAAGGTCGCGCCGCTGACGAGCCTCGCGATCTGTTGCGCAATGAGCCAGAATGAACAACACGTCGGAATGGATGCCGCCTATGCCGAAGCCTTTGCCAACAATATGGCGGCTCGCGTGTGGCCCAACAGCTAGTTCAGGCAGAACTGTGATGCATCGCACCTTCGGGTCCCTTCCCAAAATACCCACTGGCAAGATCCAGAAGTTCCGGCTTCGCATTCGCGCCAAAGAATTGGAAAAACTGGAATGACCTTGCTCTCCCCCTCGCGCAGGCTTCGTCGCACCGCTTTCTCTGAAGGTGTAGAAGCCGCCGGCGTCAAAGCATACACGGTCTACAATCACATGCTCCTGCCAACGGTTTTCCGGTCGGTCGAGGAAGACTACCACCATCTGAAACAGGCGGTGCAGGTCTGGGACGTCGCTTGCGAACGCCAGGTCGAACTGCGCGGCCCTGACGCCGGACGGCTTGCGCAACTTCTGACACCCCGCGATCTTCGGGGGATGCTGCCCGGCCAGTGCTACTACGTGCCCATCGTCGACGAAACCGGCGGCATGTTGAACGACCCGGTAGCGGTAAAGCTGGCAGACGACCGCTGGTGGATATCCATTGCCGACAGTGACCTGCTCTACTGGATCAAGGGGCTTGCCCATGGCTACCGGCTGGACGTTTTGGTTGACGAGCCTGACGTGTCGCCCCTCGCCGTGCAGGGACCGCGGGCGGACGATCTTATGGCGGCGGTTTTTGGCGACAAGGTGCGCGACATCCGCTTCTTCCGGTTCGCGCCGTTCGATTTCCAGGGGCGGTCCATGGTGGTGGCCCGGTCCGGCTACTCCAAGCAAGGCGGGTTCGAGATTTACGTTGAGGGCGAGGACATGGGCATGCCACTTTGGAACGCCCTGATGGAGGCCGGTAGGTCGATGGACGTTTATGCCGGCTGCCCAAACCTGATCGAACGGATCGAGAGCGGTTTGCTATCCTACGGTAACGACATGACCGACGATAACACGCCGCATGAGTGCGGGCTCGGCCGGTTCTGCAACACCCAAACCGCGATAGGATGTATCGGACGTGATGCACTCTTGCGTGTGGCGAATGAGGGCCCGATCAAGCAGATCCGTGCGATGGAAATCGAGGGCCCGGTCGTGCCCGCCTGTGACCGCTGGTGGCCGCTGAAGGATGGGGAAAAGGCAGTTGGCCGGGTATCGTCGGCAGCCTGGTCGCCGGATTTCAAGACAAATGTCGCCATCGCCATGGTGCGCATGACCCATTGGGACGACGGCACCGAATTGACCGTCGAGACCCCAACCGGGCTGCGACCGGCCAAGGTCCGCGAGAATTTCTGGGCTTAACTGCCTTTTCGCAGCGACTCTGGGGAAAACTCACGGGTTCATGACGGAGTTGCGGGGATCATTCGAGCAGCTGCATCCGGTTGGGCTGAATAGTGCTCGGAGCCTTGGTTTCCAATGGCCACTTCGACGACATCGGCCGCAGTTTGGCTAAAGATGTACCAGCAGAGGGCCGCACATCGAGGGCGACCGCTTCGGAAAGCCCAACGGCAGCCTGGGCCGAAAGCACCGGTCGCTGCAATCCCGCAAACGCGCACCCGACAGGGCTCGAACCTGTGACCACTGCTTTCGGAGAGCAATGCTCAGTTGCCTGCTGGACAGCGAGCCGACGGAGCAGGCCGGCCGACAGTATGAGAATAGGAAAGCAAAAACAGCTATTTGGATGGTGGGCGTGACAGGGATTGAACCTGTGACCCCTACGATGTCAACGTTTGGAACCGGGTTTTCCATTGGTTCCTGGAAATTGCTCGTGTTTACCTAATTAATTGAAATTCCTAGAGATATCTTAGCCTCTGTCTAGTCGCTGATTTCCGAAGTTACCCTGGATTTTCCTCATTCTGCCTGCTATTTGCCTGCTGGAAATCAGTGGACCAGGAAAATGGCGGCACTTGCAAAAGCCAAGATCGACGTTCTTGAGGCGTCGGTTAAGCCTTATGTCGTTTGGGACCGAGGGCGTGTTCCGGGCCTCGGTCTGAAGGTACTGACGACTGGCAAAAAGGTCTTCATCCTGGACGCGCGCATAGACGGAAGGAGCCGGCGCATAACGATCGGCCAGTACGGCCCGCTGACGCCCGATATGGCCCGCAAACTGGCTGTCAAGCTGCTGTCGCAAATCACTTCGGGGGTCGACCCAACGGCTGCCAAGAGGGAGGCTCGAGCGAAACCTACAGTCGCGGAACTTTGTGATGTCTACCTTGAGGCGGCTGAGGCCGGTTTGGTTGCCACACGTTTTGGGCGGCCTAAGAAGGCGAGTACTGTCATCATAGACCGCGGCATGATCGATCGTCACATCAAGCCGCTTATTGGCAGCATCCGCGTCGACAAGCTTGGGCGCGCCGATGTCCAGCGCATGATCGACGATATCGCCTCTGGTAGGACGGCGCTGGACAAGCGGACAAAGCCTCGGGGGAGGGCTCGTGTGACGGGCGGGAAGGGAATAGCCACGCGGACGGCTGAGCTGCTGGGTGGCATATGGACATGGGCCAGCAAGCGCGGCTACGTCGAAGGCCAGAACCCGGTCTCAGGGACAGACAGATTTCGATCTGAACCGGCTCATCGTCGGCTGAGTGCTAGGGATCTCCAGCGCATCGGAGCGACGATCAGGCTCGCCGATGGAGAATGGCGGGCATATGAGGAGACCAGCGAAGAAGCCCGGGCGAAGGGGCGGCGGGCGCCGCGACTTCCGGCAGGACTACTTAGTCCAACTGCCATCATGCTGTTCAGATTGCTTGCGACAACGGGCCTGCGCCCTGGTGAGGCCACGCGCCTGCGATGGGAAGAGGTCGATTTCGCCTCGCGCACGATATCCCTAGGGGATAGCAAGACAGGCCGGAGTAAGCGACCGCTCGGCGCAGGCGCCATCGAAGTCTTGCGCCAGATCGAAAGAACTTCCGACGAGTGGATTTTCCCCGGCGCGCGGGGCGATGGCCCGACACAGATCAAAAAGCCGATCGTTGAGATATTCAGGCGAGCAGGCATCGACGCTAGCCCAAAGGTCTTGCGGAGCACGTTTGCGAGTGTAGCCGCCGATCTAGGCTACTCTGACGGCACAATAGCCGAACTCTTGGGGCACGCCCGTCGCGGCGTCACCGAACGCCACTATATCCGCCGTATCGATGATGTTCTGATCGTCGCAGCGGACAGAGTATCGGGTGAAATCGTGCGGCATCTTTCAGCAGGGAAAGGACCGCAAGAGCAAATGCCAGAATTAGCTCTCCCGTAGGAGAAATAGCTGGCGCCCTTTGGGGGCCGGTTCCGGACGGTCGGTTTTGGGGACCGTTCCACGATAAGCTGACATTGTGGGTTGGCTTCATTGGGCAAAGTTTGTCTGGTCAGCTCTCGACGCAATCTCGGTCGTTCAATTGGCTTCTGCGGGTCCCGAAGACGGACCCGCGATTTGACGAATGGCATCGTTGAGCACGCTGCTAGGAACCGATCTGGATTGGTCAATTGCCGCTTTCGAAGTCGTCCACGATGAACTGGCCCCCGCGGACAGCTCATCGAACGTAATCACCTCAGGCGTGCGAAGGGAGCGGCGGAACAGCTCAAACGACCTGAATTTGTCCTTGTTCGCCCCGTTTGGGCTATCCAGCTCTCCAAGGTTACCGATGACCAGAAAGGAGCGGGGCTGGAATTGATGTTGTGAGTCCGCCCCTGAGCGTCCGTTGAGGTCCATTTCCTACGATAGTCCAACGACGCCCCGCCGCCCTTCACCTCAATCGCCAACACGCCCCGATTACTTCGCCGTCAAAGGGACCGGAAACGCCTGGCCGACCTATCCAGGCGACGCCGTGCAGCACCGCATAGTCGTCACCCAACTGCGACTCCAGCGTGGCCAAGAGGCGAAGCTCCGTGTTGGAGTCGGATGTCGCCAGTTTAGAGGGTAGGAATCATTTCGCCATCAATCGACGATCGTAAGCAGATCGTTGTATGGAATGTATTTCTTACCTTGGAGTCCGAAATCAACATTTACATAGGTTATAATTCCCTTCCGTTCGACTGCCACTATGGTACCTGTTTCCCAAATCTTATGTTTTATTTTCGCGCCAATTATGATGTTCAGATCAAGCGAGTTTGCATATTCGTCACGAAGGTCGCGCCAGTTGTTGTCGAACCAATATTCTTCTACTTTACTAAAGGGGTTGCTGATCGCATTCACCCGCTGTCGATCGAGATCTCGCGCGTTCTCCACCACGTAGAACCAGTATTCTTCGGGATGGTTTTCTGCCATATTGTACTGGACGTGTGAGAGCTTGACCCCACGCTCAGTCCAGTCTGCTTCAAGACCCTTCACTTCAATAAGTCGTCGCTTGCCTTGAGGCGACGTCGAAAGAATGTCATAGCCCGGATTTCCGTGGGGTTGCTCTTCTGGAGTCCAGCCACGCTGCTCCTCGTATTTCAAAGCCGCGGCAATCGCTGCGGCATCAATGAGTTCTGACACGTTGTCGCTGGACCTTGGATATTCAGAATCATCGGGACCCCGCGCACCCGCCTTCCCAACATAGGCAAGCATTCGAGATCGACGTGTCCGACGCTCGCTGCGCGTCTCTCCCGGCCGCGTCGAGTTCGTCCTCGAAACTGCCGCTGACCGGCTACCTTCTTTCTTGGGTAGTGCATGACTTGAGGAAGCGGATGCCGCACTTCCATGTGTTTCGGATCCGAAGTCGCCTTCCGAGCCCTTGGACCTAAACTCAGCGGCTCCGGCGGTGCCTTGATCGCCGTCTGTTCCCGTTTCGAAACCCGCGCGCGTCGATCCGATGCCATCGCTCAGTCCGGTTTCCTCAGCAGATGTATCACTCAGGGGTTTGGTCGTACCGCGAGAACCAGCGGGCTCACAATGCTCATCCTCCAATACTGTTTCGTAGTCTAGCTCCCCCAACTCGTCACCGAGAGGAATATCATCGGTTTCTTCATCAGGAGGGCGAAAATCGGAACATCGAAGCGTCTGCTCGGCTTCGCCATGAGAACTCAGCAACATGACCAGCGAAGCAGTTGTGATCAGCGGCTTAACATCTGAGCCGAGGCAGTGTTTCTCCATCTGAGAGAACAAGGCGCGGAAAGCGGCCGTCCATTCGGCTGTGCTGAGTGCTATTCCCTTCACGTGCAACACTGACGCTTCGAACTCGTAGAACGCAGACGCGTCACTTGCCCTTGATGTGACCGGGGGATCGAACTCCGTAATCTCCGCCCGGATCCTGAGGGAGTCGGTCAGGCGAACCTGAATATCTTGCAGGATTCGCTTGAGTTCCAACCGAGATGCCGTGTTCGGCGCGAGCCATAGTAGGAGATCGGCGCGGGTCTTAAGGCGATCGGTCTCGTCAGGCGCGGCTCGATTGTCTGGCTCGGCTGCCAAGCGCAAGTGCGCCACATCTGAAATTGCTGTCGTGCCCAACCGCCGGAAAAGTCGAGCAGCTGCCGTTCGGTGGACGTCGGGCTGCCGCACCAATCGTTCGTTTAGCTCATCACCGAACGGATCGGCAAGATGCTCGGAATCCAACCATATTGCGCCCCCGGGCCAGGTCGGTTCCCCGTCAACGTTGATAAGCGCGTCGTCCGATCGCAACTTCTCCAATAAACGGTCGACGCCTTCGTCGCCTCTCTCCAAAGCATCAGCCAAGTAGCCGAGACATCTGGCGTGAATAGCAAGATCAGCTTCGGTTCGTTCGGGCTTTCTGACGATCTCGAGGATCAAGGCTGCATAGTTCTGGGCGGCAGGTTCGTCTTCAACACCAAGACGCCGATAAAGCGCTTCACGCTGCTGCATGCGGCCATTCGCACGATGCCAGTAGCCCCCAAAGGGTGGCTTCGACCAAAATATCCGACCTGCCGGAAGATATTCTCGGAGATCGGCGTCAAAAATGAAATTCGTCCCGAGGAGTTCGTCTATGCTTTCGACATCATCCTCCCTTTCCACCCGCTCATTCAGAATGGCGTAGGTAAGGTCAGATGCTGGTAACCCAGTCTGCATACAGTGTTGCAGGTGTGCGACTACATCCCGCGTTGAGGGTTCAGAAGGCATTTCCAACAGGTTAAGGAATTCGCTGACTGCGAAACCCGACTGGCGGAGGGGAGCCAGATCGACCACCGGCACCTGGGACGCAAAACCTAATGCACGTCCTGCTCGGTACACTTCGTCAGGCGAATAGAGACTTTCGCTATCTCTTTCCCCATCCACTTGTGCCGGCAGGAATTCAAGATGCCGGAGTTCGCCAAGTGTTTCGATTTCGGCATCACTGAAACGGGCCCAGCGATCGATTACATGTCGGATAATGGGCGTACAGGCTTCGACGACCTCGTCCGGAGTACCATCGTTCGCGATCTCCCCGATACGGTCGACAATATGCCGTGCGGAAACGCCCGTGGGCATGCCCAGATGCTCGAGAACGTCTCTAAATCGGGGCGCAATCGACGCGGGTATCCATGACTCGTCCACCCATCTTGTATTGTCGTCGCCCAACAGAGTTTCGAACCCGGCCGACCAGTAGTAGCAATGGTTCGGTTGGACGAACGCGCCCGAACGGGTTCTGACGAAATCCTTTTCGGCGAGAAGCTCCAGAGTGCCTTCGTCATTGAGTTGATTGCGATGCTCAACGATCTCGGTCAGGAGGGCACCATATTGTTTGCGGGATGGTGCCCCGAGAAGTATGTCCTCGAGATGTTGGTCGATGTAGTCGCGAAAGCTCAGGACGGCCACGTCCAGGACATTGAGGCAGAAGGTTTCCATTCCCGGAGGAAAGAGGCGAGCATCGACAAACTCGAAATGCCCTATCGGATCATGGAACCCACCAGGTAGCTGCCCCTTGGATGGACTCACAAATCCATTTGCCGTCCAAAGGAACGGTGTGTTCGCCAGAATCGAGCCTACGTCGGAACTCGTTTGCTGTTCAGGGAAGCCCGTTAGCAGTTCGTACAGTGCACGCACATCCTCTGGCGCAGTTCCAATACGCCTTTCTGCGGAGGTCGAATCATCAATATCGTCCGCGAGGATGGAGGCGAACTCATCCAGGCTGAGCTCGTCGAGCATCCCCGAGAGCGGCTCATGTATCATCACGTCCGGGTGAACTATCGGGCAATCAGGAGCGTATCGAAGGACTTGGGCAGCAGAAACCTCCTTAGGAAGACCCCACACCGAACTGGGACTGACCAGCTGACCATCCAGATTCAGAACGAACCTGGCGTCCCTCAATCGCTTGATCTCGGCATCGAATCCCGTCCGCTTCCGGGAGAGATCGATCATGGCGGCGACTGCGGCCCAGAGTGTTCTCAGGTTCTCGGCGTCAGTGACGATATCCTCAGGAAGGACTTCGAGCGACGCCACTATCGTAGATAGCCTGAGCTCCGCGACACCCACCACTGACAGTTCGGTCCAATGTGAGCGTAGGTCGGGATGCAGAACATCGATACCAATGCTAGAGACTGCGGACTGCTCAGGTTCCGATAGCTCCGGCGGCGCCATATGAGTCTTGTCCGGCGTGCGCCATTGGCCTTGATTGATCCAGACCGACGGTATTGCTCTTGCCGAATCGCTGAACGCCTTCCAGAAGCCGGAGAAGGCATCAGACCCTCGAAGATTGAAGGCGGCACGCCCAACCTCCCAAAGGCGCTTATGCCCGAGTGTATCTCGGAGCAGCTCAAACTTATCCCCTATCGCTACCGCAGCCGTCGCCAGAAGCAGCTCGTTCCAATAGCGTTCGTGTCCTTCACCCGAAAGCACGATGTTCTGCCGGCTTGCATGCGGAAAGAAGTCACCGTTGACGTGCATCGGCATGCCTGTGCTCTGTCTCGTAGGAAGGTATGCATAAATCAGGCCTTCAGCGGGTTCGCCTCCAACGGGAATTGCAATGTTGACAATTGGGGACCGATCCAGCTTCGACAGCACCTCATATCGGCTCAGAAGACCGCGCTCCTCGATCAAGTCGCTGGCGTCACGGGAGAGCATCATCCAGCGCTCTGTCCGCTCTTCAGGCCCGAATACGAGGTCGAGATGAGTTTCGCCTCGCTTAATTGTCGCCGAGAGACGGAGGATGCCGTCTTGCAGAATCTCGACGCGCTCCAGATGCCGCAGGAACAGCAGGCTTGTTCTGACTACCTGGGAAACCTCCTCAACAACCAAGGAAGCGACGTCTGGAGGTGTCACGGACGCGTTTAATGCGTCGCGTATGTCTGACGGCGTGGAGGCCCACGGCAACTCGAACTCCGTACCCTCGAAATCCTCTATCAGCTGTGTGGTTGCCTCACCCGTATAAGGATTCAAAAGAAGCTGCGTTCCGGCGGAGCGAATGATTGGCGTGTCGGTGATCTGGTAAACTGACACAAACCCAATCCCGAAGCGTCCGATCTGGTCGGGAGCAAAGACCTTGCTGCGTCCACCCATCATGGAGATGGCGTGGAAGTTGCAGGGACGCCTGCGCCCGTTAGGGTCGGCCGATTGTTCCCACGGGCATTTTGGGGCTGCTAACCCACAGGTGGTAAAGGTGGCATCGTTCCGTACTACCAAGGTGTCCTTGCGTGCATCAATCGTCAGCGTAGTGGCGTGAGCGTCATCGGCGTTCTGGATCAACTCCAGAGCCATGACGCCGTAACCTTGCAGTGCCTTGAGGGCCTGTTCAATGTTTCCGCAAAGGTCGGCCAGGTAGTTGAGGGTCACAGGCGTACGAGGTGCCTGGGGATGCACAGTCACGCCGTTTCTCCTTATTCATAAGTCGCTGCGAAGATTGTCTCCGAGAGCCATTTCTTGAACGACGATTGTCGCAGAACTGCTTGAAAGGCTGAGTGTGGTCCGAAAGCATATCGATGACCGCTCGCTTTGTCGTGCTCAATACGGGCGTTGTGCTCCTCACACATCTTGCACTACTTAACCTGCAATGCTTCCTTCACGAACCTGTCGAGGGATCGCCCGCCCGGGGAATGGGCGATCGAGGCGTACCGATGTGCCAGATGAACGGGGATGAGCGCGTCGGCATAGAGGTCCGTCTGCATCATGTCGATCAACGACAGCATCTGGGAAATGTCCTCACCGTAATGCGCGAGGTTGACCTTGGCGTCGCGGAAGGGCTGTCCTTCCACCGGATCCTTTGACGCGAAGGGGTAGGCGAGCGTGACGTCGAAGACTTTTCCGCGCGCCGTCCGGACGATGAAGTGCTGCCCGTAATAGGTTTCGTCCCCGAAGTTGTCAGTGGTCGTGATCCGGTTCGGTTCAATGTACGTCTTCCGGTAGTCGTCGTCGATCGGGAGGAGGACGGCGCCTGCGCGGGGGCTTCCGTCCTCGTTGAAATTCAGGATTTCCCGGATGAGGTTCGCATGCTCCATCACCTTTCCTGTTTTCGACACGCCGACGACTAGAGGGCCACGCATCCCTTTCGATCGGCAGTCACTCCGAACTTCGTGCAGGAGCGAGAGAATGCTCTTATGAAAGCGAGCCGCTTCGCCGAATACAGCAAGCGGACCGTCCACGATAACATTCATGTGCCCGGTAATCGTCTTGTCGGTGACGTGCGAGCACCTAACGACATGGGCGACCATGAGGTGCTCCAAGAGGGACATCAGGCGGTTGAAGCACTCGGTGTTCGACCCTTCCTCCGAAAAGACGTCCTGTATGCGGAGCGCATCGGTCACGTAGATGCGGCTCCCCGGCCTGAGATCGACAAAGCCGGGATTAAGCGGCACGAAGACCTCGTCCGCGAGGGCCTCGCCGTCAACTGGGCTCTTCCTGCCCTTCGCCAGCAGGATGCCCTGGGTCCCGTCTTCCTCGGTGACGGATTTGCTCCTGCGCAGGAGATCGATGAATGTGTCGTAGAGTGATATGCCGCCAACGTGGAATTTCGCGGATTGGAAGATTCCGGAGAAGACCTTCTCGCGGAACAGGCACTTCGTTTTCGGAATGTCGTCTGAGGTGATGCCCGCGCCCGGGAGAGGAAAGCTCATGAGGCTCGACGCCCGCTTCAGCTTAGCGATCTCGATGGGATCGACGAAAATCTCGTTCCGGTCACGGAGCTGGCGGTACTGCTCGACGCCGATGATAACGTTGGAGAACTTCAGCATTCCCACGCGGACCGACGGCAGGTTCTCGCGCGCGACCGCTTCATACATCGACGCATCGGAAGCGTAGATAATGCCTTGGCCGAGCTCTTTCGACATGTTGGATGCGTCGACGAGTCGGGAGCGAATCTCATCCCGTTTCCCCGAAAGCTCAGGACTGACCTTCACCGAGGACAGAAACTCTTGCATGGTCGGGTCATTCAGTACGTCGAACCCGCCGCTCGCCGTGGATCTCTCGTTGGTGTAGGGCATGCTCTTCAGTCGCTCGGAAGGGGCTTGAACCAGCTGGATCCGTTGGCTTTCGCTTTCACGTAAGCAGTGCTGACTGCAGACGGCTGGAAGAGCAGGATTTGCGTCGGCGTCGTAAAGTTGGCGCTCAAGGTCTTTATGCGTGCGAAGCCCACGTCCTGGCAGCGTTTCAGGCTCTCTGCGAAGTCCCCGAAATCGTAGTACCGCGCAAGCGTCCGGATCTCGTTGTCGTTGTTGAGGTGCGTGACGAAGAAATTCTCGGTATTCGACAGGATGTTCGGGTGAATCGAAGACGGCTCTTGGGTCGCGTAGACCATCGCGATCCCGTACTTGGCGCCTTCCTTGGCTATCCGGGGCCATGTGGTGTTCAGGTCCGCGTCCTTGCCGATGAGGTTGTGCGCTTCCTCGACATAGAGGACGATTCGCGGCGGATTCCCGCCCGAGGTGAACACCTCGGACGATCGATCGAATACCCGGCGCGCGATGCGTTCCGCCATCGTCTCCCTGATCCGCGGCGGCCCCACGGAGAGGTCCACGATCACGACGCGGCCCTCCTTTAAGAGACCGTAGATGTCGTCCGCAACGTTGGCCGAACCCTTAGGCGAGTGGAATTCGCGTGCCGCGTTCCGGATCGACCCTCCGGCGCGGATGAGAGCGTCATTCTTGCTCGACTTGCCGACGAGGACCGAAAGAAGGCCGTAATCCTCAGAGCTCAACCACTTGTCGTTGCCCTTTCGGATTCCTTGCAGAGCGTCCGGCCCCCCGCAGGCCTTCTCGATTTCCCGCACGGATTGCCAAAAACGGACTGCGGCGTCCGCATCGACCGAATACTGTTTCCCGGCTGACTGCAGTCCGAAAAACTGAATGGTGGCCTTTTCCCTATCGGCGTCGTTCGTGGCGCCGGGACTCGCGTCGCGGATCGCCGAATGGCTCCTGTACAGGAATGACAGGACCTTCTTGTTCACGTCGAACTTGATCCTCATTCCCGGATCATGCTCAAACCCCGCGTTCTTCAGGATGCACTGGTAGATAGCGACCTTTCGCTGCCACCTCGAAATTGCCTGGAAATCGTTGGCATCAGCTGGCTGCTGGAGATCAAGCCCGACGAGCGTCTTCAGGTCTTCGCTCATCGAACCCGCTTCCTCCTTGAGGTTGCTTGCGATGAACTGCAGGCCCATCCCCAAGGATTCGTAGAAGTTCACCCGGACATCTCGGAACCCTGTGCTTGGGGGATCGACGCGGTACCTTACCGTGTTGTCTCCAAACACGTCAGCGATCGAGCTTCCCTCGTCTTGATTGTTCGCGTTCGAATACTCACCATTGATATCGAGAATAAGCTGGCCGACGGGGAGGTCCGACTCCAAGGCGGACAGAGCCACCGCCGAAACCAGGGTCTTAGTCGTATTCGATTTACCCGTTCTGGTCATGCCGAAGACAGCTGTGCGGCGGGCAAGGAAATCACCCGGGAAAATCTGGACCGGGACGTCACCCTGTCCCGCCTGGATGCCCATCTGGCTGGCGGAAGTGAACCGGACGGTTCCGATCTGGAACGGCGACGGTGCCTCGTTCATGCCCATCATCTTCGCGTCGTCTTCCGCCTTCTTTTGCCTGATTGGATCGACGAAGTTCACGATCTTCTCCAAAGCTTTGGAGCCCGGCTTGAAAACCTTCATGTGTCTGGCGGCGAAGAAGTCTTCCACGTCAGCCCCGAACCTGAACTTTCCGGAGCTGTCCACGTAGAAGGTGCCGAGCACCTTGCACTTGATTCCGCTCCACTGAAGCATTCCGAACGAGATGGGCTCGTTCATCCGGAAGCCGGGATCGGCGCTATCAGGGTTGTCCTGAAAGTGTTCCATAACGGCGCGCAGGGAATCCCTGTCAGTGGAGAGTTCTGTCCGACCGACGATCCGTAGTAGCACCACCCTGCGGTCCATCGAGGCTGCCGTCGCGAAGCCGTCCGACGCGACGCTCGCCGCGACCAGGTAACTGTTCATCGGAATGCCACCTGCGCCTTCCCTCCACTTGTCGTTCGTCATGACCACCATCTCGTCGTAGGACGAATGGATCGTGAAGCCGACGCCAGTCGATCCGCTGTTGGTGTCCAGAAGGACGCTGAGCGGGTTTGTCGCCGCGGACATCTGGCTGACTGTGTTCTGGAGCATGGCTACCCTGCCTGTATCGCGTTCTCTTCGCTTCCGGCGCCGATGGTAACCGGCCAATTCTGCCGGCGGCGAGGAAGTTCGATGACCTCGGCCGAAGCCTGGAGTTCTCCCTGGCGGCGCAGCTCGGCGATAATGCTTGAGACGATTACCTCGGTCGCCACCAGTCGTTCCCGCCCGTCGATGCGCGCGGTGTATTGCAGATTCACGCGGGCGAACCCCGGATGATCGCTGTAATGCCTGCGCGCATCAGCATGGTCATCGTAGGAGAGTATCCACTGGCCCGGGATCGAGTCTGTTGCCGCGCGCAGCCGCGTGTGATCTCGCGAGACGAAGCTTTTCGGGTAGAGCTTGTCGGCTTTCGCGAAGAATGGCGGGTCAAGATACCAGGCGATCGAATTCGGCTCGTGCCGGAAAAGCCTAGTACGGCGGATGTTTCCGATTGTCCTCAGGTAGCATTCGTTCCTTACGAACCTGACGCGACGTCGCAGCCTGCTCAACTCGAGCACGCGCTCGGCGAGCCTGGACCTGTTGAAACGGCAGTCGATGGCATACTGGCTCGACTGGCTCATTCCGCCGATCGGCCCAGCTTTCCCATGCAGGGAACCCGAGAAGCTTGTGCGGTTGAGGAAGAAGCACTTGAAAGCGGCATCCAGAGGAGAGTCCGGCTCGTGCATTTTCTGGCGCTTCCATTCGTCGAGGGTCACGGGCCAGTCGTAGATACGATCCGCGAGCTTGGGCGCATCAGCTGAGAACACGATGCTCCAGAAGGCGGCCACGAGGGGATCCGCATCCGAGAGCGCGATGCGGTCTACCAGGTCTGCCTCGAGAAGGGATATGGAAACCGACGCACCTCCGGCGAACGGTTCCACGAAGAGTTTCGGCCTTGCATTCGTCCTTGCAAGAAGGTCCGCAATAAAAGGAGCAAGCTTTCGCTTGCCGCCGGGATATCGGAGAGGAGAAATATCCGACCGAGTGCACCACCTTACGATAGTTGGTTTCCGGGCCTGACAACTTTCATCTACTTCGCGCTGCATGCCCTGACCTTACCCGATTCGCTTTCCTCTTACGCTAGCGTATTGGGAGTTCCCACATTCAACAATCAGCAGCAACGAGTCGAATAGCGTGCTGCGGAAAGATTGCGGAATGGTGCCAGAGTGAATTGTAGAAGCCGTCGATGTATCGGCCAAGGGCCAATTCGGCGGCGTTGTGGGTCAGGAAGCTGGTTAGCCAGAACCGCGGTGCGGAAACATCAATGCCAGCTTTTAGGCGAGCGCCAGTACACGAATTGACCGAAATTGGGCGCGAAGCGGACATCCCCTGCAATCACTCGCTGCGGACATTCGCGATGGCTGTCCAACTCGGTTCTAACGTTAACGAGTAAGCAACTAAGGCATTCGCGATCGCGCTTTTCCTTCTCCACTTATGTGAACCCACTCTGAAGTGCCGTTAACGGTCCAGGTACTCAGAGGTCACTCGTGAAGTAAAAATCAAATGATTATTAGTTACTTCACAAGTACCTACGAGGTACCTCAGATTAAAAGTACGATAATTGCGAAAATTTCTGTTGAAAGTTGGGAAATCCTAGAATAGGACGAGTTCTGTATCCAGAGCAGGTCTTCGGCCTCGCCAACCGGCACTCCGCACGGTGGTCCAGACGATACGGCTACGGCAACAGGAGTCAAAAATGCACGATTTGCGCCAGTCCCTAAAAAGAGACGAGTTTCCCTCAAACCTTGTGCGCCGTTCATTCCGGCGCAAGGACGCGGCAGCCTACATTCGGGAATCGTTCGGCTTCCCATGTTCGCCAGCCTGGCTTGCAAAGCTCGCTGTCGTAGGCGGCGGGCCTTGCTTTCGCAAAGCCGGTCGATACCCGCTCTATTCCCAAGAGGACCTCGATGAATGGGCCGAGTCTCGGCTTGGCCCACGCGTCGCTTCGACCTCGGAGTTGTGAGCGATGGATAGAACGACAAAAGAGCTGCGTATGACGCTGCTCGAAAACGGCTACACGCCGCTCCCAAACCTCGACAAGCGCTGCATGTTGCCGAAATGGCCGACTGTTGAGGTCACACCCGAGCTGATCAACACATGGGATCGTCGCAACAAACGCTTCGACGCGACCGGTCTGCGCGTGCAGGACGGCCTCGCCGTGATCGACTTCGACATCGACCACGACGAGGAGACGATGGACGCCATCGTCGAGGAGATCGAGAAGATACCGGGGCTGGAGGAGCTGTCGCAGACAGCGCTGATCCGCTTCGGTAAAGGGACCAAGGAGGCATGGTTTGTCCAGACAGATGAAACCTTCAGTCGTATACACTCGCGCAACTGGGTCGCCCCCGGCGATAGCGAGGATGATGCTACGCATATGGTCGAATGCTTCGGGGGTCTCTCTCCCCGGCAATTTGGGGCGTTTGGCGCCCACAGTCGTGGCCCAGACGGCACGGTACTTCGCAATTACACGTGGGATGGTCCATCCCCTGCCGACACCCCAAAACGACAACTGCCGACGCTAACCAAAAAGCAGTTTTCAAAGCTCGTCGATACAGTCAGCGAGACGCTGAAGGCGCGCGGCTTCACTGCGGTCGAGCGCTCGACTTCGGGCGAGAACGACACTGTCCGGGTCTACGACCTGACCGAGGATATGGTCTTCAACATGGCTGATGGTCGCCGGCTGACGCTCGCCGAGCTGCGCATTGCAGCGACCGGTGGCAGGGAAGAGCTGCGTTGTAGTGCGAGTTGGTTCCAGCCGGGAGCCCAGAACAGGACGCGGTGCCTGGTAGGAACGACGAAAAAAGAGAACTTGTTTGTCTGGGAATCCGCCGCTTGCCAGACACACATGGAGAAGTCGCTGGAGCCGTGCGACCTCGATCTCGACAAGGTTTCGGCCGAGCTTTCCAAGTTGCAGGATCGATCAAATGAGAGTTTCCGGAATGTGCTGCTTCCCGCATCTTCGTTGAGTGACGGCGGCGTCACTCTTGGTGTCCATCAAGTCGCTGCCCAGCTTATTCGGGACTACGCTCTTTGTCCTAGTCAACCGTCGGCCTGTTGCGTGCCGATAGAATCGCGAGATCCCAACGCCGGCGTCTCGCTTCAGATGTTCAAGGTACAGTTTCGACCCTACGCAGAATATGGCGAAGTCGGTCCCAGGGGAGGGAAGCCGTCTTTGGTTCATCCAGTCGATCTATGGCTTGCAAGCAAGGATAAGGTGATCGTGGGAGGGCTGAGAACGCGACCAGACAAGCCTTGCCCTACCTTTTCGGAAGATGGCGCCACATTCATAAATACCTACCGCCGGCCCGAGTTTGATTGCACCGGCGGCGACACATCGCTTGGTCTGGAATTTCTTGAGCATCTCGTCCCCAACCGTGAGGAGCGCACCTGGTTCCTGCAGTGGCTCTCGTTCAAATATCAAAATCCGCACATTCCGGGCCCAGCAATCGTGATGGTCGCCCATCAGAAATTCGGAACTGGGCGAGGGACACTGTTCAAACTGCTCGAACACCTGCTCGACTATCGCTATGTCCGGCATTTGTCCTTTGATACCTTTACCGGCAAGACCTATCAGTCACAGTACAACGAGTTCCTAGCCAATGCAGTTTTGGTCTGTGTAGACGAGTCATCTGAGTCGACGGACGCTTCGCTGTTTCGTACAAAGCGCAATACGTACGAGCACCTGAAAGAGCTCGTTGACCCGAGCCCAAAGCGACGTGAGATCCGAGTGAAGGGACGCGACAACTACTGGGCTCTGTCTCCGACCAGTTTTATCATCGCCACTAACCACCTAGATGCACTCCCTCTGCCCGACAACGATCGAAGGTTTGCTGTTCTCGAGAATGGTGGAACTAATGATGAGGCATATTGGAAACGTGTTCACGAGTGGATTGACAATCCATCCAACTGCGCAGCGTTTGCGCACCATCTGAGCTCAATAGAATTGATCGGGTATAGTCCCTATTCGCCGCCGCCGTCATTTCGGGCCAAGACGCGCATGGCCGATGCTGCGAAGAGCGATATCGATCGTGCGTTTGAGCTTGCGGTCAAGCTGATGCCAAGTCCCGTGATGACCGTCGATCAGCTAGCTGCAGCTATGAGGCGCGCACGGGACGAAGACGACCTTCGGTTCCCTCCACGCTGGGACGGTCTTGTTAAGCGCCTGGCTGAAAGAAATCTATTCCGCGTAGGTGAAATCCGCGGACGGAACTCATTGCCTCAGATTAAGGGGAAGCGCGCACCAGCGTTCGCCCGAACGCAATCCGACGCGGACAATTTCACGAGCGGCCCTGCAAAAGTGTTGCGGGATTCGCTCCAGGCAAACGATCAAGTAGATAAAAGTGAACGGTCCATTCACCCTGGCCGCCGGTTGGCGCAACTCATGACCGCTCGGGGCGCATCGCAGCAGCAGTTGATGCAAACACGAAACAGCACAAGCCATTGATAATACATCGCTTCCTCAGTAAGTGTTGCACTGTTGTAGAGTTCTTTGTCGAAGTTTCAGCTAAGCCAGAAAGAGACGCTTTGGGTTCTGCAGAAGCTCCCAGCGGACCAGCAACACTGCAACAGTGGTCCTCGCTATTGGCGCTCTTGCTGACCTGGTTGGGTCTGGAGCATGGCCGCCGGCTCTACGTTGAGTGCTTGTGCAATGTGCCAGAGTGTGACGACGGTTGGGTTTCGCTTCCCCTGCTCTAATCCGCTGACATAGGCGCGGTCGACCCCCATCAAATCGGCTACGGCGCGTTGCGACAGGCCGGCTTGCATTCGAAGCCTCCTAAAGTTCTCGCCTACGACTTGCCGCATGTCCATCGGACATGGGTCGCAAGTTGTGCACTCTAATGCGACGCACTAAAGTGCACCTCATATGGAGGTGCCAATGTGGCCTTTTGCGAGCCGAAGTACCTCTCTCTCAAAAACGCCCATGCCATTTTGGGAGGTTTCGGTTGGTGCCAACGAGAATTGGACCGTTTGGCCTAACGGGAATCTGCCGTTAGCTTTTCCCAAGACCACCTTCTCTAGGCTGCTACGTTCGATGTTAGGTGAAAGTGCATACTCGCGGTTCGCATTGCAACGGATCGGCTCACTTGTAGTTCAACCTGGGCGAGCGCCAACAGCAAGCCAGCGAAAAGGCAACAGTGAATTGGGTGAGATCCTGGTGGAATTCGACCAGGCCTTAACCGCATGGCGAGATGCGACCATGGATCGATTCGTTCACTTGCCGACGTTTCTATTCTTCGGTGATGATGCGGTGAAAGCACTTCGCGCATCGGCCAGATACATGACTTTGTCAGCGAGAGCTGACCTCGATTGGGTGGAGGTTTCCGTCGGAAATCACGCCAAAGGAACATTGGTGTTGGAGAAGGGTCGATTTGACGGCGAGCGTGAACCGACCGCATGCATTGCGAATAGGCAGGTCAAGTTTGCTCTTGGCACATTACCTACTCTCGAGGTGAACACTTCAGACAGCAGCTTTGCGATGGGCGCCCGCGAATTCTCACCTCTCTCGCCGACCGATGTCGCCGATCTGGCCGCAAGGCGCCCTATCGCGGAGTTTGTACTGATGCTTATCGCGAATTTCATTGCAGAGTTCGGCTTCAGGCAAGACGCAGACTGGAAGCAACTAACCAATCAGTTTTTGCCCGCTCACCTTGCTTATGCAGAAGCGCGCGAATCTGAACCCATTCCTCCCATCCGGATCGGCGGCAAGCTCTCTCTTGAAGAGCAGGTTTCCGCCGTAGTGGAATGGGCTTATCACGCAGGAGTACTGTGTAGGCTCCTACTTTGGCTCGATGGGGCATTTGCGGACGGGCAGGGCGGACGCTGAGCTAGTGCTCTGCTATATCCTGCTCACAGTGCTCGCACTGACATTGTAGCTTCGGGCGATTTCCCTGACGCTTTCGCCGGCTGACTTGCGGCGCGCGATCTCGGCCCGCTGGAACGGCGTTAGTTTGAAAGGGCGCCCCAGGCTCTGGCCTCGGGCTCTGGCCCGTTCACGTCCTTCTGCGGTTCGGGATCGGATAAGTTCGCGCTCGAACTCGGCCAGACCGCCGAGCACGGTGAGCATCAGTCGACCATGCGGGGTCGTGGTATCGGCCCACGGATCGGCCAGTGACTTGAACGCCGCACCGTTGTCCGACAGTGAACCCAAAATATTGAGCAGGTCGCGTGTCGATCGAGCCAGCCGGTCCAGCCTGGTAACCACGACTACATCGTCGCGACCAACAGCGCTCAATAGCCTCTTCAACTGAGGCCGACTTGGTTGAGCGCCGCTGACCTTCTCGACGAACAGCCGATCACAACCGGCAGCTTTCAAAGCCGCTCGCTGCGCATCGAGCGATTGGCCCTCCGTGGAGACGCGTGCATAGCCGTATATCATGCGGTTTTATGCAACAGACTAATGCAACAAGCAAGCCATTGAATTTGCCCGCATCTCGACGTGTTGCATAAGTCTTGATTTATGAAACAGGGACGGTGACGCCGTGCGGTGTCCCACGGTGCGACATCCTTACGCGGTGAAGTGCGCCCGATCGCCGCCAGGTAATGGCGGATGCAAAAACTCACCATCTGGTTTGACGGATCGTGCCCGCTCTGCAGGAGCGAGATCGTGCTGATGAAGCGCCTCGATCGGCGCGGCGCCATCGAATTCATCGATATCTCGACAGCAACGGACGACGAGTGCCCCGTTGACCGTTCCCAACTGCTCGCAAGCTTCCATGCCATGGAGGAGGGCGCCTTGCTCTCAGGCGCCGGCGCCTTTGCTGCAATGTGGCGAGCGATACCACTCCTGCGCCCTTTGGGGCTGTTGGCGCGCATCCCGCTTGTGCTGAGATTGCTGGAGCGTTCCTACGTGACGTTCCTCCTCGTTCGCCCAAGGCTACAGCGTTGGGCCAGCCGGACTTCGACTGCATGAGGCGCATAGCCGATCCAGTCAGGCCGGGTCAGGAGAGCGTCTGGTCCTACCCGCGGCCTGCCATCGCTGCGCCGAGCCGCAGTCACATCGTGATCGAGCATGCGGGCAGGAAGATTGCGGAGACCAGGGCGGCTGTGAGAACGCTCGAGACCAGCCACCCCCCGACTTATTACATACCACCGGTCGACATCGCTCCTGACGTGCTACGCAGATCAAGCGGCGGCACCACTCTGTGCGAGTGGAAGGGAACGGCGGTCTACTGGGATGTGGTCGTGGGTGAAGCTGTGCTTCCTCGGGCTGGCTGGAGCTATCCCCATCCAACCTCGGCCTTTGCCCTACTGCGTGACCATGTGGCATTTTACGCTGGACCATTCGACCGGTGCATTCTGGACGGTGAAACAGTGACGCCCCAACCGGGAGAATTCTACGGCGGTTGGATCACGAGCCGGTTGGCTGGACCATTCAAAGGCGAGCCCGGAACGATGGGCTGGTGATCGGATGATGATGATCTGCCGACAGGTTGGGTTCAGTCGGTTCCCGCGCAGCGGGATCGAAATAATGTGTCTATGCACATGACCCCATCAAGACCCCTATCGTTTGAGCGAGACGTTCGGCGCGCTGCGCTGGCGGCACAAACCCGACATGCCTTTTGAAATTGAACGTGCAATCGTCGTGGGCGCGTCGGGTGGCATCGGCGGCGCGCTCGCGACTGCGCTGGCCAGAAATGGAACGACGGTGCAGGCCCTGTCGCGTCGTGGAGTTGCAACGGATCCGAGGCTTGTAGCCGGGACCATCGATATCGAGGACGAGGCAAGCATCGCCAGCGCGGCAGATTCCATTCGACCCGAAGGACCCGTAGACCTTGTAGTGGTGGCTACCGGGTTGCTACACGCCGAAGGGGTTGCCCCCGAAAAAAGCTATCGCCATCTCTCGGCTGCTGCGTTCGAGCGATATTTCTCGGTCAACGCGACGGGGCCGGCGCTGGTCGCCAAGCACTTCCTACCGCTGCTTCACCGGGATCGGCCAACGTTGTTTGCCGCCCTTTCGGCCAGGGTCGGCAGCATTGGCGACAACAGGCTTGGCGGCTGGTACGGCTACCGCGCTTCCAAGGCAGCGCTCAACATGATCGTAAAGTCGCTTGCCATCGAACTGGCCAGATCGCACCCGCAAGCGGTTTGCGTCGCACTGCATCCAGGGACTGTCGCAACGGACCTTAGCCAGCCCTTCCAGAAGCGCGTGCCGGCCGACAAGCTCTTCTCGCCTGGAGCCGCTGCCACGTCCCTGCTTGAGGTGATCGCAGGCCTCAGCGCATCACAAAGCGGCTGTGTCTTCGCATGGGATGGATCAGAGATCGAGCCATAGCGCAAACGCTATGTCCGCTTTTGCGCCTCCATACTCGCCGTTCGGGGCGTCTGAATCAATTCCGGAAGCCGACATTTCCGATCATTGTTGTCCTAGAAGATGCGCTCAGAAATGGCTCCTTGAACGCCGAATAATTGTTCAAGGAATCTGGGCTCGCGAGTGTCATAGCAGGCCTTGAGCGGCGGTTTTGAAAGGCGTCTCGCTACAACAACCTGAAGGCTTCTGACATCGAGGTTCGGCCGACGATGTCTAGTTCCTTACGGATGCTCGCACCTCGTCCTCGATCAGTTTCCAGATGCGATCGACGAGCCCAACGAAGTCCTGCGTTCGCTTCACATCGAGTTCGCGAGGCCGCGCGAGCGGAATGGCGATCCGCTCCCGCACCGTGCCCGGCCTCGCGCTGAACACGATCACCTCGTCGGACAGGAAGACGGCCTCATCGATCTGGTGCGTGATCAAGAGAATGGTCTTGCCGCTTTGCATCCAAATGCGAAGGAGCTCCGTCTGCATGATCTCGCGGGTCTGTGCGTCCAACGCGGCGAAGGGTTCGTCGAGTAGTAGAATGTCGGGATCGACCGCAAGGCCGCGGGCGACGTTTACCCGCTGGCGCATGCCGCCGGAGAGTTGATGGGGATACTGCTCTTCGAACCCGGTGAGCCCGGTGAGGTCGATGAAATACTGGGCCTTCTTGGCCGCCTCGCGCCACTTCACCCCCGCAAGTGTGAGGCCGTAGGCGACGTTCTGGATCACCGTCTTCCAGGGAAGCAGGGAATCGTTCTGAAACACGACCGCACGGTCGGGCCCCGGCTTCGTCACCACCTTGCCGTTGACCGTCACCGCCCCGCGGTCCGGCGCGAGCAGCCCGTCGATGATGCGCAGCAGCGTGGACTTGCCGCTGCCGCTTGCGCCCACAATCGACACGAAGGAGCCGCGCTCGATGTCGATGTCGATGTTCCTGAGTGCGACGATCTCCGGCTGGTTGCGGCGCGGGAACGACTTCGCGACACCGCTGATTTCCAGTATCCTGTCGGTCATGCGTTCCTCCACGGCGCCAGTCTTGTCTCGAGCGACTGGAATATCATCGAACCGACCAGGCCCATCGCGCCGAGCACGATGACGTAGGTGAGCAGGGTCGCCGTGTCGAAGGTTTGGCCCGCCGCCATGACCGCGAATCCGAAACCGGCAAAGGATCCGAAGAACTCGGCCACAACGATCCCGACAAGCGCCCGGGCCCAGGCAACGCGGACGCCGCTGACGATGAAAGGGAGGGCATATGGGAATGTCACGGTGGCGAAGACCTGCAGCGGTGTCGCGTTGAAGGATTTCGCCGCCTCGATGAGGTTCTTGTCGGCCGCGCGAAGGCCCGCTTCGGTGGTCACGATGACCGGAAAGACCGCGACCAGCAGCACGAGAACAAATTTCGACGTCAGGCCGAGGCCGAGCCAGGCGATGAACAGTGGCGCCAGCGCGATGATCGGCACCGAATTAAGTGCCGAAAGCAGCGGCCCCACCATCAGCGACACCACCCGATTCGACGCCAGGATGAGCCCTGTGATCACGCCGATAGCGACGGCGACGGGAAAGGAGGTTCCGACGGCCATCACGGTCGCTACGGCGTTCTTCCACATGGCGCCGCTGCCGATCTCGCGGCCGAACGCTTGGAGCACTTCGCGTGGCGGCACCAACAGCATCCGGTTTTGGACGATGGTCATGGTCAGCACCTGCCAGACGGCGAGCACGAACAATGTCGAGATCACGAGGCGGGCTATGCCCGCCCCCGTGGAATCCTGATTGAGATAGTCGTAGAAGCTACGCCACATGCCCTTTCCAGCCCGCCTTCGCTCAACCGGGGTAGCTGGCGCGGGCTTGCTTGCCGTAGCCCTTTTCGCCCACGACCTTGCCGTCCTGGAAGACGGTGCGCCCGCGCAGTATTGTGCGGACGGGCTTGCCCTTGACCTTTCTCCCCGCGTACGGGCTCCAGCCGATCAGGCTCAGCACGTCCTCGTCGCGGATTTCGTATTCCAGATCGAGGTCTGCCAGCACGATGTCCGCATCGCTGCCGGCTTCCAGCCTGCCCTTGCCCGAAATTCCGAAGAGGCTGGCAGGACGCGTCGAACAGGCTTCCACCACGCGGTTCAGCGAGATCTTCCCCTCGTTCGCCGCATCGAGAAGCAGCGAGACGTAGAACTGCGTGGACGGTGTCCCTGTATGTGCCTTCCAGCCGTCTTTCCACCCGATTTCCTTTTCCTCGGCGAGATGCGGGGCATGGTCCGTCGCCACGATGTCGATCGTGCCGTCCTTAAGGCCTTGCCAGAGATCGGGAACGTTTTTCTCCGGCACCCAGTAGGACAGCGCATAGGAGCCGAGGCGCTGGATGGCCGACCAGTCGCAGCCGAGGAAAAGAGCCCACGGGTTGATCTCGCAGGTAACCTTCTGTCCGCGTGCCTTGGCCTCGCGGATCAGCTGCACGCTGCCGGCGGTCTGGGTGTGCAGGATGTGGAGGTGGCATCCGGCGGCCTTTTGAAGGCGCAGCAGCGTCGCAATTGCGGTTTCCCAGATGACCCCGTCATGCGCGGCATAGGCCTTGGCGTATGCCAGCGCGTCGCGTTCTCCGCGCGCCCAGTATTCGCGTTCGATGACGTCCATAAGTGCTTGGTCGTGCGGATGCACCATTAGCGGCACGTTCACACGCGCGCATTCCTGCATGATGTCCAGGATGCGCCCGTGATCGTGCACGCCGATGCCCGGCATGTGAGGATAGTCGCGGCCGGTATCTACCACCATGAATATCTTGAAGGCTGCAATTCCCTGCTGCGCCAGCCCTGCGATCTCCTCCTTGATTGTGGGCGCGGGATTGAAGTTCCAGTCCACAATCGCATCGCGCTCGTATATGGCGAACTGCTGATTCAGGAGATCGACGCTGTTGGGGGGCGGGTTGACGTTCGGCATGGCCACGCTCGTGGTCACCCCTCCGGCCGCGCACTGCATTGTGGATGTGTAGATCGTGTCCTTGTACTCGAACCCTGGCTTGCTGCCCTCGCGATGGTGGGAATGCATGTCGACGGCCCCCGGTATCACCGCCAGCCCGCTCGCGTCGATCACTTCGGAGGCCTCCGCCGGGCCGTCCCCCTTGCGGAATACGCCTTCGATGCGACCATCGCGAATGGCGATCGATCCCTCGAAATCGTCGGCGGCGGTGAGTATCCGACCGTTCCTGATCAATGTGTCCATGCAAGTTGCTCCTTACTTCGCCATTTCTAGCTGACGCGGCGTTCGCTTGCGTAGCGTATCCAGCACCTCGCGCGCGAAAGACTCCGAAATGCCCCTGGTGATGAAGACGACCCGACTGGCCCTCCGATCCTGCGGCCATGCTTCGAGGGCGAAGGGCGGATGAAACAGCTTCTGGACCGCCTGTAGGACGATCGGTTCGTCGCGGCCCACGATCTCGAAAATACCCTTCACGCGCAGGAGATCCTCGCCATGGGCGATGACCAGCGCGTCGAGCCACGCAGACACGTGCTCCCAGTGGAGCGGCTCGTCGAAGGTCAGGCTGAATGTTGTCACATCCTCATGATGGTGAGGATGGTGGTGATTTCCGTGACTCGCGGGAGCGTGGTCGTGACTGCCGCCTTCGAGCTTGGCATCGTTCAGCCAGGCGTCCACTGCCGTCGTCCCGGACTTGAGATCGTGGGCGTCCGAGGTGAAGGCATCCACGAGATCTGGCGTGTCGGCCAGCGTCGCGCGCCACAGGCGCGCGCCCGGGTTCATTTCGCGCAGGCGGCACTCCAGGGTCTCCGCTCCCGACCGCACGAGGTCGAGTTTGGTCACCACGATCTCGTCAGCCACCGCGACCTGACGGACCGATTCGCGATAGCGGTCGAGCGTCGTGCCTCCCTGCGGCGCTTCCACCGCGGTGACGACCCGCGCGAGGCGGTATTCGCGCGCCACCGGAAAGGCCATCAGCGTCTGCAGGACAGGGATGGGATCGGCCAGCCCGGTGGTCTCTATGACCACCCGATTGAAGTGCTTTACCTCGCCGCGCAGACGGCGGGCATAGAGATCGCGCAGCGTCTCCACCAGATCGCCGCTGACTGTGCAGCACAGGCAGCCGGTGGTCAGTTCCACGGTGCGATCATCGCTAGCCGCGATCAGGTCGCTGTCGATGCCGATGTCGCCGAATTCGTTGACGATGACGGCCGCGTCGCCCAGCTTCGGCGAGCGCAGCCAAGCGTTAAGCAGCGTGGTCTTGCCACTCCCGAGAAATCCGGTCAGCAGCACGACCGGCGTGCGCGCGTCTTGCATTGAAAGGCGCTCCTGTTTTGGCGTGGTTCGAACCGCCGGCGCCTTCACGGGCACCGGCGGAACCGAAGATCAATCCGCCAGGAAGCTCGGATCGTAGTAGCGTCCGATTTCGAGGTCGGGCGCTTCGGCGCCGTTGAGCGAAGCGTCTATCTCGGCGATGTTCTGAAGCGCCTCGTCCGGCATTTCCAGATTGCGCCCGATCGCCTGCTGCTCCTCCACGATGAAAGCGTAGGATGCTGCCACTTTCTCCAGATCGGCATTGGTGTACTCTGCCAGGATGCGGATGGCCTCTTCCTTGTTGGCCGGATCGTAGATCCAGTTGGAAGCCTCCTGCAGTGCCTGAGTGAGGCCGCGCGCGGCTTCGGGCTTCTCGGCCGCCCAGTCCTTGTTCACGATGAGCGGCGTCTGGACGTAGGGCTCCCTGTACACGTCGAGCACCTTCATGCCTTGGTTCATCGCCACGGTATCGAACGGGGCGATCAGGAGCGCGCCCGAGACCTGGCCGTTCTCCAGCGCGACGACGCGGTCGCGCGAGTTCGTGAGCGCTACCATCTGCACGTCATCCCGCGACACGCCCGCATTCTGAAGCTGATAGAGAAGCAGGTTCGCGGTCCCGCCCGTCACTCCGCCAGCGGTCACGGTTTTGCCGCTCAGCTGAGGGATTTCGGTGATGTCGGGTCCGCCGATAAGGCGCAGGATTGTCTTCTCGAGAATGGCGCCGGTAATGATGATCGGGGCATCCTGATCGACGGCGCGGATCACGAGGTCTCCAAGCGAAATGCCGGCTTCGACGCTGCGCGACGATACGGCCTGGAGCAGCGCAGGGCTGCTCTGCGCCCGCAGTTCTTCGACAGCGATGTCGCGCTCGGCGTAGAAGCCCTGGTCTTCGGCGATTGCATGCAGCCACAACAATGCGCTTGGAGCCAGCATGGCCACGCGGACGGTTTCGGTCTGGGCAGCCGCTACGCTGACGGAGGCGGCGGAAAGCATCGCGGCAAGTCCCACTTGCCGGACCAGCGTTCGAATTCGGTACATCGGTTCCCCTTTGGTGATGCTTGCAGATCCTGCCGCGGTGGACAGGCATGGGAAGGGTAGTTCGCAAAAATGCAGCGTCAACAAAAAATTTGCACATAATGAGAAAAGGTAATCATTCGCACTGATCGGGATAAGGTCGCCGCTGTCACCTGTTGCCTCGGCGGCGGCCTCGACATACACCCCTCGAGGGAGGACTAGTCCGCCATGACGATGCCAAGTCGCGTGCTGGCGATCATGCAGCTCTTTCTGGGCGACCAGCGGGTCTGGACGGCCGAGGCCATAGGACGGGCGCTCGACGTATCGACCAGCACTGCCTACCGCTACGTCAAGGAGTTGTGCGCGGCGGGGATCCTGGACCCCGTGATCGGGGCCGGCTATGCGCTTGGGCCGGCAATCATGCAATACGACTACCGGCTACGTGAAACAGACCCTATCATCCAGACGGCGCGGCCGATCATGCAAAATCTGATCGACAGGACGGACCAGCGGATCGACGTCATCCTGTGCCGCCGGTTCCGGGACTGCGTGCTCTGCATCCACCAGGAAAACGGCCGCGACCCGCACCCGCCGACGTCATATGCGCGGGGGGTCGCGATGCCACTCTTCCTGGGCGCCACGTCGAAGGTGATCCTGGCGCATCTCCCGGCCAAGGGCTTGCAGCGGCTTTATCTCGAGAATGAAAGAAAGATCCGGGAACGGCTTTCCGATGCGACGTGGAAATCATTCAAGGATCAGCTCGCGATCATCCGCCGGGACGGATACTGCCTAACGCGCAGCGAGATCGCCGAGGGCCGCGTCGGGCTTGCCGCACCGATTTTCAATCTCGACCAGATCGTGGCCTCGATCAGCCTCGTCATGGAAGCCTCCACCTTCGGGGAGTTGAACCGCCGCCTCCCGGTCATCGACATCGTGCGAGCATCCTCGACTGCGATCAGCGATCGGCTTCGGGATACCGGCGCCGAAGTCGCCAGGAGCTGAAGAACGGCACAGCGCCCGGTTCGATGCCTACTGACTGCCGAGCGGCAGCCCCACACCGATGAGGCTGTCGCGGGTGACGATCTCGGCAAGCGCTTCCTCGTCGAGATGCGCGGCTTCCACGGGTCGCATCGGCAGGACCATGAAGCGCAGGTCGGCCGTGCTGTCGTGCACCCGGATTTCCACCTCCGGCGGCAGCGCAAGCCCGAATTCCTCCAGCACTGACCGCGGTTCGCGCACCACACGGGAGCGGTACTCCTTGCTCTTGTACCAGCTTGGCGGCAGTCCCAGCAGGCCGCGTGGATAACACGAGCAGAGCGTGCACACGATCACGTTGTGGATGGTGGGTGCGTTCTCCACCACCCGGAACTCCGGCAGTCCGAGGCTGGCGCCGAATTCGGCGATCGCACGGGGACCGTCGTCCAGAAGGAGAGACCTGTATTCGGGATCATTCCAGGCGCGCGCCACCACCTTCTTGCCGAGTATAGCCCCGTCCAGCGCTTCCATGCGCTCGATCGAGCGGTGCAGTTCTCCGGTCGTGAAGATCCCCTTCTTCAGGAGCAGCTCCCTCAAGGCCTGCTCCATCAATGCGATCTGCGGCTCCACCGAAGGCGCGTCCGCCTGGACGGGATGATGCTCGGGGCCATACTCGTGCCCGCCCTGTCCATGGTTATGATCATCGTGCATCGGCTCCCCTCGGCCCATCCTGTCCATCCTTGCTAAGCCAGTGTTCGTAGATGTCGAGCACGAGCGTGTCGTGCGGCTCCCCTTCATAGTCGGGCCAGACCTCGCATTGGCGAAATTCCACCCGGTAGAGCATCCGATAAGGCGATCCGTGGCCGCCCTCGGCGAGAAGTTCGGGATCCGGGAAAGGCCGAAGCACCTCGATCACTCGGCCACGCTTTCCGCGTATGTACCACGGTGTGCGCACATGACCGCCCTGATTGCGGTCTTCGACGCGCACCTGCTCGTCCAGCACGAACTCCGCCTTCATGCTCGCTCGCCTCCACGCTCCGCGATTTCCGCCATCCGCTTGGAGAGCTCGGCGTGGGTGATGATCCCCTTCTCCGCCAGGAGCCGCGCCATTGCCGGCACCCAACGCTCGTAGTAGGACATCCGCTCGTATTCGGCCTCACCCATCGTCTCGCGCATCAGCCTGAACTCGTCGCTCCGGAAGAAGCGCCGGCGCGGATCGCTCAAAAGCTGCTGCATGGCGTCGACCCGCCGTTCCCAGAACGTCAGCTCGTGGGGGTGCACCTCGATCGGGCCGGCGGGCTCTCCGCCGTAATCATGATAGTTGCGTGGCATCGTGAAGGCTCTCCGGGATGATCGGGTGGAACAGGTCGGCGGTCCGGATCGGCCGCGCCATCAGCCCGTCGCGGCGCATCTGGTCAAGGGTCCAGTCGAGAACGCCCCGGTTCGGTTCGACCCCGTAGGCCCAGAAGTCTTCGCCCATCAGCGCCTGCGTGGCTTCCAGCTCGGCAACGATCCACGGCAGCATGGCCTTCGGCGCCTGCATCGTGGTGAGGTTTTTCATGGCGATCGAACGGGCTCCTGCGAAAGCCCGGTACGTCGCTTCCACGATCCCCGGATCGCGTTCGATCACGTCGCGCCGGATCCCGACCAGATGCATCACCGGGAACAGGCCGCAGGAACGGAACCAGTCCCGTTCGGCCGACGGCCAGTCGGGGAATAGCCGGCTGACGCGGCCGTCGCCATCTCGGAAGGAGGGCGGCGGATTGAGCGAGATCAACGCGTCCAGCTCGCCCTCGGCCAGCATGATGTCGAGAAAGCGGCCCGTCGGCGCGGCCTCGAGACTGATGCCCGGCAGCGGCGGAACGGCGATAGCCTGCCGCGCCGGCGCCTCCACGTCGCCCAGCACCCAGCGGACCTCGTTCGTTTCCACGCTGTGCTCGCGCAGGATCGCGCGGACCACGACAGCGGCCGTGTCGTCGAAATTCGCCAGGCCGATCCGGCTCCCGCGGAGATCTGCCGGCCGGCGGCCGTTGCCGCGGACATAGATCGATCCGTGCCGGAAGGCGCGCGACAGGAACACCGGCAGCCCGACATAGGCGTCGTCGCCGCGCGCCACTGCCTGTGCGTGCCGGCTCAGCGAGAGTTCGCAGATATCGAATTCAGCCCCGCCAAACGCCCTGACGAAAGTTTCCTGGGGCCGCAGGATGGTGATATCCGTCTCCCGTCCCTCGATCCGTACCCTCCCGTCGAGGAGAGGTGCGGTGCGGTCGTAGTCCCAGAAGGCGACCTTGAGAGGTGGCTGTGTCATCCCGTCCGCCTCATCGCGACAGCATGCGCAGTAGTATCGCCTCTCGCGCCTGCGCACCCTTTTCCTTCAGGTTTGCGACATAGGCCTGGTCATCCCACCGCCCGAGAATTGCCTCCTCGTAGGATTTCCTTGAGCGCATAGCGTCCAGCCACCGACAAACATTCGGCCGCCGTTCGATCGTCAGATTGCCGAGACCGAGGTGATCGAGGCGAAGCACGTACGGCACGAGGCCGATGTCGGCGAGCGAAAAGTCCGGCCCGGCCAGCCAGCGCGCCGTACGAAGCGCATCTTCCATGTTGTCGAGCATCTTCTCGAGCCGCAGGAGCGACGACTGGAGCTCCGGATGATCCATGCCCTTCTCGATCCCGAACCTCTTCGAGGCACGTCTCTTGGCATTGGGAACCGCCGCGAGCAGTTCCTCGATCGCCTTCTCGTCGTGCAACTCCAGGAACTGGTGCCGGATGGCGATGCTGAGCGTCACCACCGACGTCGCGGCATGGATGGTGTCGTCCAGCTGCCTGGTCCAGTAGCGCATGTGCGCACGCCGAACTGGATCCTCCGGCCGCAGCGGCGCTCCCGCGAAGGCATCGTCGATGAATTCGTTGATGATCGTGGATTCGATGATCGGTTCGCCGTCATGAACCAGCGTTGGCACAACACCGTTCGGATTCAGCGCGAGATAGGCCTCGGAGAATTGCTCCTTGTTGCGCAGATTCATGTGATGGCTGGTCCATTCCAGCCCCTTCTCGGCCAGCGCGAGGCGCACCTTCTGGGCACAGACCGACATGGCGTTGTGGTAGAGTTCTAGCACGACGGTCCCTCTTGCCGATCGTCCGAGGCCGCGCCGGCCGAGACATTGTCCCGATCGGCCGCATCGAGAGGCGGTGGTTTCATCCCGGTCGCGCCTCAGGTGCTGATCAGCTGCCCGGCAGGAAGCTCGAAGAGATCGTCGTCGAGGCCGTTCACGTAGCCGATCACCTCCTTGCTGCCGATCACGTCCGCATACTTCGCGTTCATGTCGCAGAGGCTGACGGCATGCGAGGCTTCGGAACGGTCGAAACAGGCGTCCTCGATCAGGCTCACCCGGTAATTGTTGCTGAACGCGTCGGTGACCGTCGCCCGGACGCAGCCGCTGGTCGAGACGCCGCTCACCAGCAGCGTGTCGACCTGGAGGAAGTTCAGGAAGCTCAGAAGCGGAGTGCCGAAGAACCCGCTCGGCTTATGCTTGACGATCACGATGTCGCGCGGTTCCGGCGCTATCTCCTTGACGATTTCGTTCCCGGCCGTCTCGCGTTCGTAGTTCTCCAGCGCGCGATGGTTCTTCCAGCGCCGGCTCGTGGCGTCCCAGCCGTCCGGGCGGCGCGTGTTGGTGGTGTAGAAGATCGGTACGTTGCGCGACCGGCAGCTCGCGATCACCTTCTGGATGACGCCGACCGCCTCCCAACCCTCCACACCGCAGGCATTGCGCCATTCCTTGATCTGCCCTGTGATCTCGGTCGGCTTGTCGCCGACGAAGTTGTAGTTGACGTCGACGATCACCAGAGCCGGCCGCTTGCCGAAGCCGCCGCGCCTGCCATAGCCGGAATTGGCGAAGATTTGCTTGTCGCGGTCGGTGAGGAATTCGTCCCAGATGCGGGTCGACTTCTCCTCGGAAATGACGCGGGCGGCGTCACCGTCCTCGTGCCGTGAAACGTTCCTGCTGATCGACATTTGTCTCGTCCTAGTCTTTTTGATTTGCGGTTTGATTTGGCACCGCCGCGCCTTTCGACAGGCCTGGCGGCTTCTGTGATTCCACGAAACGCGCGGAAAAATATGTGCCCAGCAACAGCCCCAGGCCGATCAGGTCGGTGAGCGGCCCGGGCCGGATCATCAGCAGGCCGGCCGCGAACAGGGCGCAGCGCTGCCAGATCGTGTTCGCCGGCGAAAAGAAGTACCCCTCCGCCGATCCAGCCAGCGCGACGATGCCCACCACTGCCGTGACGAGCGTGAGCACGATCTGCGCCGGCGTGCCGATCATCAGGAGGGCCGGTTCGTAGACGAACATGAACGGCACAATGTAGGCCGCCATGGCGCAGCGGAAGGCCTGCAGGCTGGTGGTGGTCGGATTGGCGCCGGCAATGCCGGCAGCCGCATAGGAGGCGAGCGCCACCGGCGGCGTGATGGCCGACAGGCAGGCGAAGTAGAAGATGAACATGTGCGCGGCGATCACCGGAACGCCCATGTTGATCAGCGCAGGCGCGAGCAGCGTCGCCATGATGATGTAGGCGCCGGAGGTGGGCATGCCCATGCCGAGCACAATCGCGACGATCATCGTCAGGACCAGCGTCAGGGACAGATATCCGCTTGAGAGCGTCAGCACTACGTTCGATATCTTCACGCTGAGCCCGGTGATCTGCACCATGCCGACGATAATGCCCGCCGCCGCGCAGGCAGCCGCAACCGGCAGCACCCAGCGCGTCGCCTGCTCCAGCGCATCCATGATCTCGCGCCATCCCATGCGCGTCTCGCGTTTGACCCAGGAGAGCGCCAGCACCGAGAGCGTTCCGTAGAGCGCGGTCTTCTGCGCGGTGTAGCCGTTCAGCAGCAGCGTCAGCATCACGAAGATCGGCAGGGCTAGATGCCCCCGGCGCCGGATGATCTGCCACGGGGATTCGGGATTTTCCGGCTGCCATCCTTCCGACGCGACCTCGATCCGACAGGCACGGAAATGCACGATCATGAAGATGCTGAAATAATAGAGCACGCCCGGCACGATGGCGTGTACGACGATATCGAAATAGCTGATGCCGGTGAACTGGACCATCAGGAAGGCGGCCACGCCCATGATCGGCGGCATGAGCTGGCTTCCGGTCGATGAAGCGGCCTCGACGGCGCCGGCGAAGGCAGGCGAGTAGCCGGCCCGCTTCATCATCGGAATTGTGAAGGCGCCGGTCGTCACTACGTTCGTGGTGGAAGCGCCGGAGATCATCCCCATGAAGTAGCTCGCGACGACCGCCGTCTTGGCCGGCCCGCCGCGGGTGCGGGCCGTCATGGAGATCGCCAGATCGTTGAAGAAGGCGCCGACGCCCGAATTCATCAGGAATGCGGCGAAGACCGAAAACATGACGATGAAGGTCGCCGACGCCGCGATGGACACACCCCAGAAACCGTCCGTGGACATGTAGAGGAGTTCCACGAGCGTGGCGAAGTCTATGCCCCGGTGCTGGAGGCCGGGCGGCATCCAAGATCCGAAAACAGCATAGCCGAGAAACACCAGGCAGACAATCGGAAGAGCCAGTCCGGTGGTCCGCCGTGCCGCTTCCAGCACGATGAGCAGCAACGCGCCGCAGGCCAGCCAGTCGCCGGTGGTCAGCGGCGTCATGTAGGGAATGCGCTGGAGGAAGACGTCCGTCCGCGTCAGCGTGAAGACGCCGACGATCAGCGTACCCGCCATCCAAAGGACGTCGCTGACGACCAGCGGCCCGTCCTCCGCCGCCTTCCTGCGGAACACGTAGAAGAGCAGCACGAACATGAGCGTCAAGTGCATCGGGCGCTGGAAGAGCGCCACCGGCGTGCCCAGCCACGCGGTACCCACGTGGTACAGCGAGGTGAGCACCGCCCAGCCGACGAAGAATGACGCGATCATGCGCCGTGAGGGGAAACTCATGCCGGATTCGCCCACTGCTCCGGCCGCTCCCGGCGGGAACGGCTGGAGGTTTCACGAAGGGACTGGCTAGTTGATGAAGCCCTTCTCACGATAATACTTGGCGGCGCCCGGATGCAGCGGATTGTCACCGACCTTGGCGAGATCGGCGGGCTGCACGCTCTTGAGCGCGGAGGGACCGCTGTTGCGCAGCGCCTCGATGCCTTCGACCAGGGCCTTGGTCATCTCGTAGGCCGTCTCCTCGGGCAAGTCGTTGCGCACCGCCAGCACGACCGGGGTCTGGATCGTATGGATGTCCTCGTCCTGCCCCGGATAGGTGCCGGCTGGAATGACGTGCGGGATGTAGCCGGGCCGCACCTCGTTCAGCTTGGCCAGGTCTTCTTCCGAAAGGTTCAGCCAGCGGAGCGGCCGGGTCAGCGCCAGTTCCTGGATGTGCGAGATCGGCGTCGGTGCGATCCAGCCGAAGGCATCGACATGGCGGTCCTGGACGAGCGCCACGCCTTCCGACTGGCTCGCTTGGCGGATGTTCACCTCGCCCGTCATCTCGAAGGTCTCGAGCAGATCGGCCAGCGCCACGGCCGAAAGCTGTCCGGGAGGCGCCCCGACGATCGTCTTGCCCTTCAGGTCCGTGTAGCTCGTGATGTCGGAATCCGCCGGCACGATGAGTTCCCACGGATCGGGATATAGCGCGGCCAGAACCGAGACGTTGTCGATCTTCTCGGAAAAGGGTTCGAGCCCGGCCGCGGCCATGGAAAGAACGAGCGGCATGGTGAAGCCGGCGTCGGCCTTACCGGTCGAGAGCGCCATTACGTTCGACGTGCCTCCCCCGGGCGAATTGTTGTATCCGAAGCCGGCCGGTTTAAAGACCGTCTCCCCGAGCGCGACCATGTGGGAAAACCAACTGCCGGTCACCGTTCCCGAAACCAGTTCGAGCGATTTGTCCTGCGCCGCGGCCTGCCCGGCAGAAAGGGCGACGGCCGCTGCAAGGGCCGAGGCTCCGACGAGACGACGCGCGAGATTCATGTTCATGATGTCCACCTCTGGTTAGTTTCGTTGTCTTTCCGGTATGCAGTGCCCCTTGCCGGGCCGCGTGGCGCGGTCCGGGTGTCGAAGAGCCGCCCGGGGCGGAGCGGCGAAGCGGGAAGCTCGAGATCGCCCACGAGCTGCCAGAGACTGGCGCCGATGCTGGAGAAGACGGGCATGCCCAGCCTGGCCTCGATGTCGGAGACGACTTCGAGCGTGCGCAGCTTGGTGCAGCTTATGAACACGGCGTCGGCAGACGGATCAGCGTTCGCGAGGCAGAAATCACTCACCTGTTCAGGAAGGATCGACTCTGGCTGCTCTGAGAGGAGGCTGGAGAGCCGCGTGACGCGCACGCCGCGCGTCTCGAAGTAGCGGCGTAGGAGTTCGTTATAATCGTCCGGATAGGGCGACACGACCGCCAGGTGCCGCACGCGCAGCGCGTCGATCGCCTCGAGGGCGGCCGTGGTGGTGGTTCCCGGCCGCCGGCAGCCGGCCTGCCGGATCGCATCGAGTGCGCGCATTTCGTAGTCGGCCTCGCTGAAGCTGCCGGTCGTGCAGGCGAACGAAACGCCGTCGACGTCGGCAGCGGCGAGATCGCGCGCGAGTTGCGGCAGCGCCTCGATCATCATGCCCAGCCGAACCTTGCGTTCCGGGTGATGCGGCGCGCGGGCGTAGTGAGCCGACATCCCGTCGGGCAGCATGCGGGCGATCTCGTACTCCACGACCGCATTCGATGCCGGAACGATGAAGCCGATCCTCGAGAGCCAGCCGTCGCGGGGCGGCCCGTCCGGCTCATGCGCGTCAGTGCCGGCATTCATCTCCATCGCGATCTCGCCAGTCCGGTCCATCTGGCGAGTTCACCATGCGGAAGGTCGGTCGTCGAATATGAAAGCTTGCCCAGCCCATAGGCTGAGCTTATGTTGCGGCATGAACCTGCGCCATTGGGAGATCGTCCGGGCAGTCATCGCGACCGGTTCGGTCACCCGCGCCGCCCAAATGCTGGGCGTCTCGCAGCCCTCCGTCAGCCAGGCCCTCCGCTATGCGGAGGACCAGCTCGGATTCAAGCTGTTCAGGCGCCTGAAGGGAAAGCTCTCCCCGACGCTGGAGACCAGTCTTCTTTATCCCGAGATCGACCGGGTCTTCGACAGGGTTGCGGTGGTCAACGAACTCGCGCACGAGCTGAGGCGGAGCGCCTTCGGCCAGATCAGCGTCGCCACCATCCCGACGCTGTCCGCAACCCTGTTCCCGCCGGCCATCGCCGCCTGGCGAGCGGCAAGACCCAGCGCGCGGGCGCGCATCGATGTCCTCTCCACGACCGAGGTGCTGCGGCTGGTATCGAACCATCTGGTGGATTTCGGCATCATCCACACGCATGCCAGCGAGAACGACCTGCAGGTTGAGGAGATCCTGAAGACGCAGATGTACTGCGCCATGTCGCCGCGCAGCAGTTTGACTCGCCTCGACGTGGTGACGCCGGCCGACCTGCGCGGCCATCCGCTGATTGCCGCGCGTCATTCGTTGGACGCTGCGATCGAGGCGGCCTTCCGCAACGCGGGGGAGACCGCCGACATCGCCATCGAGGTGAACCATGCGTTCACCGCCTGCATGCTTGCGCGCGAAGAGGTGGGCGTGGCTCTCATCGATCCCTTCGCCCTCGCGCTGGCCGGAGAAGCCCTCGTCGTGCGCCCCTTCCGTCCCGCGGTGCCGCTCTCAACGCGGATACTTTTCTCCGAAAAGCGTCCGATTTCGGCCTTGGCGCTGGAGTTTATCGAGATTCTGCGATCGCTGGTCGGCGAGATCGCTTCAAGAGGCATTCAGGCGCGGCCCGAACGCGCCGCCCTGATGACGTCCCAGAGCAACATCGGCGTGAGCGGCATGTCGAGGTGACGGATGCCGAGCGGCGCCAAGGCGTCGACCGCGGCATTGACGACCGCGACCAGTGATCCGACCGTGCCGGCTTCGCCCACGCCCTTGATCCCGAGCGGGTTCGTGCGCGCGGGCGTCCCGCGATCGGTGACGGAGAGCGACGGCATCGTGGCGGCGCGCGGCAGGAAATAGTCCATCGGGGTGGTCGTCAGGAGCTGCGCCGATTCTGCGTCGAAGAAAATCTGCTCGCCCAGCGCCTGCCCCAGGCCCTGGGCGACGCCGCCATGGATCTGGCCCGCCACGAGGAGCGGATTCACCACGCGGCCCACGTCGTCCACCACCGTATAGCGCAAGACCTCGAGCCCGCCCGTCTCGGGATCGATCTCCAGCTCGCACACATGCACGCCATTCGGGAAGGTCGGCGCGGCAGGCTGCCAGACGGACGAGGCTCGCAGCCCGCCGCTTGCCTGGACGATCTCGGAAAAGCCGATGCTCCTGTCCGTTCCGGCGATCCGGAAGCGCCCCTCCTCGATCTGGATGTCGATTTCCGAGACTTCGAGTTCGTCGGCCGCCAGCCGGCGCGCCTGGTCGAGGATCGACCGGCAGGCCGCCTCCGCTGCTGCGCCGCCGACGGAAAGCGATCGCGAACCATACGTGCCGGTCCCTTGCGCGATCCTGTCGGTGTCGCCCTGCACGAGGACCATCGCCGAGACGTCGATTGGTAGGAGCTCCCCGACGAGCTGGCGAAAGGCCGTCGCATGCCCCTGCCCGTTGCTGACGGTGCCTGAGTAGAGTTCCACCGAACCATCCGCACCGAGCTCGATGCGCGCCGTCTCCTCTCGTATCTGCCCCGCCTGCTCGATGGCGCAGGCGATGCCGATGCCGCGCAGCTTTCCTTCGGCTGCGGAGGCGCGGCGCCGGGCTGGAAATCCGGCGAAATCGGCATTCGCCACGGCCATGTCGAGTACCGCTTCGAAATCGCCCGAATCATAGGTGAACAGGAAGCCGGTATCGTAGGGCATGGCGCCGGCCGGGATCAGGTTCCGACGCCTGAGCGCCACCGGGTCCTCCCCCCTCTCTGCAGCAGCGATATCGACCAGACGCTCGATGGCATAGGTCGCCTCCGGGCGCCCCGCCCCGCGATAGGGCGACAGGGGCTGGGTATTGGTGAAAATGCCGCGCACGCGCGCCGCGATCGCCGGAATACGGTACATGCCCGACAAACCGCCCAGATTGCCGATGGCGGGCGTTGGACCGTGCCCGGCCAGATAGGCGCCGAGATTAGCCAGGCAGTCGAAATCGAGCGCCAGGAAGTGCCCCTCCGCATCGAGCGCCAGCCGCACCTTCTGATGGCTGTCGCGGCCGTGATCGTCCGACAGGAACGCCTCGCTGCGCGAGGCGCTCCAGCGCACCGGCCGCTTCAGGCGTCGCGCGGCCAGCAGCAGCAGGGCATATTCGGGAAAATTGCCGCCCTTGAGGCCGAAACCGCCGCCCACGTCCGCGGGAACCACCACCCGGACCCGATCCTCCTCCACGCCCAGCTGGCGCGCGAGTTCGCGTTTCAGCTGATGGGGCTTCTGGTGGCCGCAGACGATTTCATAGCGTTCCGTCTCCTCGTGCCAGAACGCGATGGCGCCGCGTGTCTCGAGCGGAAACGCCGTCACGCGCGAGATCGGATAGGCAAGGCTCACGACCCGGTCCGCGGCGGCCATGGCCCGGTCGACCCCGCCGGCGTCGCCTACCCTGTAATCGAAGCACAGATTGCCCGGCGCTTCCTGCCACAGCGCCAGCGCGCCCTGCCCGACTGCGGCCTCGACCGCCGTGACGGCTGGCAGCGGGGCGTAGTCGACGATCACCTCCTCCGCAGCGTCCTCGCCGCGCAGCCGGTCTACGGCCACGATCATGGCGACCGGTTCTCCGACATGCCGCACGCGATCCCTGGCGAGCGGCAGGCGCGGCGGGCGCGCCATCGGCCTGCTGTCATGGCTCGGCACCTCGACCAGGCATTCCAGCGGGAGCAACCCGGCGGAATCCACGTCGCGGTACGTCACGACGTCGACCACCCCCGCGGCCATCGATGCGGCCTGCGTATCGATGCGCTCGATCGCTGCATGCGCATGCGGCGAGCGGACGAAGACCGCCCGCAAAGCGCCTTCAGCATGAATGTCATCCAAATAAGTTCCCGCGCCGCGCACGAGGCGTTCGTCCTCAACACGCCTGATGCCAGCGCCGAGTTTGTATTTCATTTCCATACTGCAGAGACGTGCTCTCGTTGTCGATGTCGCGGCGCACTCTTATAGTGCGATAAGAAGCAATGTCGACACACCTGCGGTTACGGCTCAACCGAACGCGACATCTCCGAGAAAGACCGGCTACATCATTATGAACAAAGCCCCGAATTGGTCAGATCACTGCGACACTTTTCAAGATCCAGAATGTCTGGCTCCCCAAGTCTGATGCCAAAAGCCGACCGTCTCCTACCGGCCCCAAACAAGACACCAGTGCGGCTTGAAGTATGGTGACACTGTGGTGACACCAATCCGTTCGATTAGCAGGAATGGACATTAACTTATTGATTTAATTGGCGCACCCGACAGGATTCGAACCTGTGACCTCTGCCTTCGGAGAGCAATAACACATTCGCGCTGGCTCTAAGTCTAGTTGGAATCGCGGACGGTCAATCGCCCGCTGGACAGCACGTGGACTCAACCGTCCGGCTAGCGATAGCAGAATAACGCAGCAACTCAGGTATTTGCATGGTGGCGCGACGGGAAATTGAACCCGTGCCGCTAGCTGGATTCCTGGCATTCAAGCCGATACATCCATTGCGTACACTTTGGCTTGTAGCGACAGACACTCAAGGGATGCCTATGTGGCGCAGATTGCTTTTCCTTCCGCCGGTCCTGATCGCCGGCGCGATTGTGTATTGGGCAGTCAGCCAGCGCGAGCCGCCCGCCACGCTTGAACTCACCGAGACGGCCCGTGCGGTCAGGACGATTGTGGCGGCCGAGGTCGACGTCGTGCCCAAGGTGACGGGCTTCGGCACGGTGGTGCCGGGCACGACCTGGAAGGCGACCGTGCAGGTCGGCGGCGAGATCACCTATGTCCACCCGAACCTGAAGCGCGGCGCGCTTCTGGCCGCCGGAACCGAGATCATCCGCATTTCGCCCAGCGACTACGAGATCGCCATTGCCCGCGCGACATCGAATATCAGCAGAGTCGATGCGCAACTGGCCGAACTCGACGCGAATGAGAGCAACCTCCGCGCCTCGCTCGACATCGAGCAGCAGGCTCTGGAGATCAGGGAGCGCGAGTCCCAGCGGCGCAAACAACTTGCCGAGACGGGAACCGTTTCGCCGACAGCGCTCGACCAGGACACGCGGGAAACACTGTCCCAGAGCAAGCGTGTTCAGGACATCGAAAACACTTTGCGCCTCATTCCCTCGCAGCGGCGCGCGCTTGAGGAGCAGAAGAAACTCAACGAGCTGGAACTCGATCAGGCCGAGCTGAACCTTGCGCGCACCCGCATCACGTTGCCGTTTGATGCACGGGTGTCGGAAGTTTCGGCAGAGACCGCCCAGTTTGCACAGACCGGCTCCACGCTCGCCGTATTCGACGGAACCGCCACCTCCGAGGTCGAGGCGCAGATCCCGCTTTCCGCATTCGGCAAACTGGCCCGCACTGCCTCGCTCAACCGGCCGGACGGCACTGCGATCACCAGCGGCGATGTCCAGCAGATCATGGACCGGCTGGGCTTTTCGGCAACGATCAGGCTCGACGTCGATTCCATCGTTGTGAAGTGGCCGGCCAAGCTGTCGCGGCTGTCTGACACGATTGACCTCAAGACCCGTTCGGTGGGCGTGGTTGTCGTCGCTGACGGCACCTGGAACAGCGCTGTTCCCGGCGAGCGGCCACCGCTTTCGAAAGGGCTGTTCGTCAATGTCGAGTTGCGCGCAATGCCGCTCGAAGGACGCATCGTCGTGCCGCGATCGGCCGTTCGCGGCGGCAGCCTTTTCGTCGTTGACGAAGACATGCGCCTCAGGATCGTGCCGGTAGAGGCAGGGTTCTCGCAGGACAGTTTTGTTGTGGTGCGGGACGGCCTGAAGCCTGGCGACCAGGTGGTTGTATCCGATCTGCTACCCGCGATTGAGGGCATGCTGCTTGCGCCCACGCGCGACACCGATCTCGAAACGCGTCTGTCGCAGGAAGCTTCGGGCGCTGAGACGGACACGCAACTGTGATCACCTTCTTCGCGCGCCATCCCACAGCCGCCAACCTGTTGATGGCCGCGGTGCTGGTGATCGGGGCGTTTTCTTATCCCGCGCTTCAGCGCGAGACCTTCCCGAAATTTGCTCCCGACAAGGTGAGGGCGACTGTAGCCTGGCCGGGGAGCCGCCCCGAAGAGGTCGAGGAGGCGATCTGCCGCCGCATCGAGGACGCGATCGAGACCGTCAACCACGTCGCCGAGATTGTCTGCGAGGCGCAGGAGGGTGTCGCAAGCGCCACCATCGAAAAGACCTCTGCGGTCGATCTCGACCGGTTCACCGCCGATGTCACCAGCGCTGTCGATGCTATCGTCGACTTCCCGGAAAACGTCGAGAACCCGGTGGTTGCGCAGCTGGGCCTGACCGATTTCGTCGCCTCGATTGCAGTGACCGGGCCTGAGGATCGTGTTCACCTGAAAGCCTATGCGGACGAAATCCGCGACCGGATGCTGCAATGGGGTGGCATACCCAGCGTCGATGTGCTGGGCTTTTCGAGCAGCGAGTTCCGCATCGCCCTGTCGCGCGACCGTCTGCACGCCTACGGCGTCTCGGTGGCCGATGTTGCCCGCGCCATCCAGCAGGAATCGCTCGACCTCCCCTCAGGCTCGCTCGAAACCTCCGACCGCGAATTCCTCATTCGTTATTCGGGCGAACGGCGCTCCGCCGACGCGTTTCGCGACATCGTCGTTATCTCAAGCGCCAATGGCGGGCAGGTGCGCCTGAGCAGCCTGGCGCAGATCGACCAGCGCTTTACGCTCGACGAGGCAAGGGTCGAGTTCAACGGCAAGCCGGCAGCCATTCTCGCCGTCACCAAGACCGCTCAACAGGACACGCTGGACGTATTCGGCAGCCTCGGCGCGTTTCTGGATGAAGCCCGGGCGACGGCGCCTCCTGGCGTTTCCATCACCGTTACCAACGATGTCTCGTCCATCGTTTCCGACCGTTTGAACCTGCTTATCCGCAATGCTGCACAGGGCCTCATCCTGGTCTTTCTGATGCTGTGGCTGTTTTTCGGCCTGCGCTACTCGCTCTGGGTGGCGGCCAGTCTGCCGGTCTCGTTTGCTGGCGCGTTCTTCTTCATGGTGCTGGTCGGCTATTCGATCAACATGCTGACGATGGTCGGCCTGTTGATCGTCATCGGTATCCTGATGGACGACGCCATCGTCATTGCCGAAAACATCGCCAGTCACCGAGCGAGGGGCAAATCGCCCGTCGATGCCGTGGTGGATGGCGCCAAACAGGTTCTACCCTCGGTTTTCGCATCTTTTGCAACCACGGCTTGCATATTCGGCTCGCTCGGTTTTCTGCAGGGCGAAATCGGACAGGTGCTGCGGGTGGTGCCGGTGGTCATGCTTTTCGTACTCATCGTCTCGCTGATCGAGGCGTTTCTGATCCTGCCGCATCACCTGAAGCAGACACTCTCTGCTCAGGAGGGTGTTGGCGGCCAGGTACAGGCCTACACCAACGGGATGCTTGAGACGGTGAAGGACCGTTTCGTGGTGCCACTGGCGAAACTGGCGGTCTCATGGCGATATCTGACGATGGGTTTGGCGCTTTCGGTGCTGATCCTCACCGTCGGAGCGTTGGCCTCCGGCGTGGTCAAGTTCTCTCCGTTCCCCGACATCGACGGCAATGTGATCGAGGCGCGGATCATGATGCCGCCGGGAACGCCGCTGCAACGCACGGAAGACGCCGTGCATCGCGTCAGCAAGGCGCTTGAAAACGTCAGCGCGCGGCTGAGCGAACAGGAGCGCGACGGCGAGCAACTCGTTCGCAACGTCACCTTTCGCTACAATTACAATCAGGACGCCGGTGAATCGGGCGCGCATGTCGCCACCGTCATCGCCGACCTGATCGATTCAGAAACTCGCCAGGCCCGCATCGACGACATTCTGCTGCAATGGAAGCAGGAGGTCGGTTCAATTCCTGATGTGGTCACGCTCAATTTCACCGAAGGAACCTTCGGCCCGGGCGGCCGCGCCATCGATATTCGCCTTTCAGGAACTGATCTGGAAGAGTTATCGACCGCGGCCAACGAACTGGGCGATTGGCTCCTGCGCTATCGCGGCGTCTACAATGTCATGACGGACCTACGACCCGGAAAGCCCGAACTGCGCATCACGCTCAGGGAGGGTGCCGCCGCGCTCGGTCTCAGCGGCCGCAATATCGCGGACCAGATCCGCGCAGCGTTTTACGGTTACAAGGTCGACGAGATCCAGACCGGCAGCCAGGGGCTGGAGATCAATGTCCTGCTCGATTCCGACAGTCGCGACTCGCTCGCCGACGTCGACGAGTTCACCATCACCGCGGCCGACGGAAGCCAGGTGCCGCTGGCAGCAGTCGCGCATGTGAGCGACGCGCGCGGATATTCGCGCATTCGCCGCGTCGACCGCAGGCGCACCGTCTCCGTGCAGGGCGAACTGGACAGCCAACTCGGAAACTCCACCGAGATCGTCGCCGAAACACGGCAGCAGTTCATCCCCGAACTGTTGGAGCGCTATCCGTCCGTCTCTGCCGATTTCGGCGGCGCAGGTGCCGATGCCGACCGCACGCTGTCATCCATGCTGCGCGGCTTCGCGCTGGGCATCATCGGCATCTATCTGCTGCTGTCATTCCAGTTCCGCAGCTATCTCGAGCCGCTGATCGTCATGGTGATCATTCCGTTCGCGCTGATCGGCGCAATCGGCGGCCATCTACTGTTGGGGTTGGATTTCACAATGCCCTCAACACTGGGCTTCCTCGCCCTCGCAGGAATTGTCGTGAACAATTCCATCCTGCTGGTGGCCTTTACCAAACAAAGCTATGGCGAGACCGAAAGCATCGCCGAGGCAGCGCCGCTGGCCGCCGGCGCGCGCTTCCGCGCCATCATGCTCACATCGCTGACGACTATTGCCGGTCTGTTGCCGCTGCTCACCGAGCAGTCGCTGCAAGCGCAGGTGCTCATACCGCTCGTAGCCAGCCTGGCGTTTGGCCTGATGGCGACAACCATCCTCGTGCTGTTCATCGTGCCTGCCGCCTACGCCATCCTCACCGATTTTGGCGGTGCGAACCTCGAGAGTAAGCCTGGAGTTGCCGACGCTATGCAGTCTGGCTAGCCGAGATTGGAATTTGTCAAACGTGTTCTGAATGGCAGTTTCATAGGAACGGCAGCTGCAAAACTGCCTTACCGCTTCCAATCCCAATCGAGGCGTTGGGCGAGCACACCTATCTCCATGGTGATTTCGGTGCGCCATGATGGCAATAACCTTGGACGAACTGATCGAGGTTCTGGCCGACTGGAAGACCCAGCCAGAGCAACTGAGGCCTACGCCTCTAGTGTCGCTGGGTCCCTAAGCGACGCCTTCACTTCCGAGGGATTGAAGCACAATTACCGGAGCCGGCCTTCCGAGCCAAGAAAGAAGCGCTTGTGCCTTTCTTTCAGCATTCGCCTTTCCCAGACGGAGCGCGCCCGGCTGGCTATAGGGCCGCCAGTGCGCCCAAATGCCAAGCCCACCTTTGTGTTACCCCTAGTTGAAATCGTAGCCGGCCGATTGCCTGCTATTTGCCTGCTAGGTAGCGGGCGGCTGGGCGCTCTGGTCGACAGCATAAGGATTTAGAAAGCAAAATCAGCTACTTGGATGGTGGGCGTGACAGGGATTGAACCTGTGACCCCTACGATGTCAACGTAGTGCTCTCCCGCTGAGCTACACGCCCATCCGAGGCGCGCTTACAGCATACCGGTCGCGCCTGGTCAATAGAACGTTTCGGCCTTGCGAAGGCCGGGTCAGGCCGCAGCCAGCATGCGGTCGACCTCGTTGACGAGATCGCGCAGGTGGAAGGGCTTGGAAAGGATCTTGGCATCCTTCGGGGCGTTGGAGTCCGGGTTCAGCGCGACGGCTGCAAAGCCGGTGATGAACATTACTTTCAGGTCGGGATCGAGCTCGGTCGCGCGGCGCGCAAGTTCGATGCCGTCCATTTCCGGCATCACAATATCGGTGAGAAGCAGCGAGAAGGCTTCTTCACGCAATCGCTCATATGCGGATGCGCCATTGTCGAAATCGACGACGTCATGCCCCGCCCGTTCCAGCGCCTTGACCAGAAAGCGGCGCATGTCCTCGTCATCTTCCGCAAGGAGAATTCGTGCCATTGCCTGTTCCGACAGCCTGATGTCCCTCGGGCGTTGCGCCCGTTAACCATATGGCCATATGCGTCGTCTCAGGTAAACATCAAGTGAATGGAAACCCGTCCGCGGCATAGTGTTGCCCGTTTGCTCCACCCTGCGCGGCTGGACAGGGCGCGCGATATTGGGCACGGTCAGAGCATGAAACGGGACTCAACGGGTACGAAATGACTGCTGCAGAGGATTTTGCCTCCGTTCCGCCCTTCGCGGTACTGGAAGCGGCGGAGCAGCGTGTGCCCTTCGTGTTCAACTCGCCGCACAGCGGCAGGTTTTATCCGCGCCGCTTCCTGGCCATGGCCAAGCTCGACGCCGACACGATCCGCCGCTCCGAAGACTGTTTCGTGGAGGAGCTTTTCGGGGGGGCAGTGGGGCTTGGTGCACCGCTTTTGCAGGCCAATTTTCCCCGCGCCTATCTCGACGTAAACCGTGAGCCCTGGGAGCTCGACCCGCGCATGTTTGCGCAGCCATTGCCTTCTTTCGCCAATGTACGCTCGCCGCGCGTGGCTGGCGGGCTGGGCACCATCCCCCGGCTGGTCGGCGAGGGGCTCGACATATATGCCGGCAAACTGCCGCTGGACGAGGCGGCGCAGCGCATAGACCGTATCTACAAGCCATATCATGAGACGCTGAAGCGGCTGGTCGCTCAAACGCATGCGCGCTTTGGCTATGCGGTTCTGGTCGATTGCCATTCCATGCCGGCAAGCATCCGTGTCGGGGACAACGGCGTCAGGCCAGATTTCATTATTGGCGACCGGTTCGGCGCGTCTGCGTCGGCGGCGCTCACGGAACATGCGATCGGCATTTTGAGTGAGATGGGCTACACGGTTGCGCACAACAAGCCTTACGCTGGCGGCTTCATCACCGAGCATTACGGCCGGCCGGCGCGCGGGCTCCATGCGCTGCAGGTCGAGGTCAATCGCGGTCTTTATATGAATGAGCGCACCTACGAAAAGACCGGCGGTTACGCGGCGCTCGCAAGTAATCTGACGCGGTTTGCCGCCGAACTCACCACATTGCCCGACGTTTATCTCGAGGCGGCGCCGCTGGCCGCAGAATAAATTGGTACGCCTCGGCACGCGCTCATTACGCCAGCTTGCAGGCAGCGCATTTGCGAATCGCGTAAGGGTGAGCCGCGCAACGGGAGGCATGGCATTTGAGCGAGATGCTGGAATTCATGCGCCGCCTGGCCGCGGCCGCGGCGGGTGAGACTTTGCCGCGCTTTCGGCGCGGCTCGGCCGTCGTCAACAAGCTGGGCAGCGGCTTCGACCCGGTAACCGAAGCTGACCGCGAAGCCGAACGCGCCATTCGTGCGCTGATCGGAGAGGCCTTTCCCGAGGATGGCATTCTGGGCGAGGAGTTCGGTCTGACAAACGGGGAAGCAGCACGTCAGTGGGTGATCGATCCGATTGACGGAACCCGCGCCTTCATTTCAGGTATTCCGCTATGGGGCACACTCGTCGGGCTGACTTCGGGCGGCCGCGCGGTCGCCGGCATGATGGCGCAGCCCTTCACTGGCGAGCTTTACCTCGCCGACGGTGACGGCGCTTTTCTGGAGCGTGGCGAGGAAGGACACCGGCTTTCGACCAGCAGCGTGGAAGAGCTTTCACAAGCCACCATGTGCACGACCACGCCGGCCCTTTTCAGTAGCACGCAGCGCCCGTCCTACGACCGGCTGGAGCAGGAAGTGCGACTGCCGCGCTACGGTACCGATTGTTACGCCTATGCGATGCTGGCGTCGGGGCATATCGATCTGGTCGTCGAGCCGGGCCTCAACCCCTACGACATTGTGGGCCTGATCCCGATTATCGAGCAGGCAGGCGGCGTGGTGACCACGTTCAGCGGCGAGCGAGCCGAAAGCGGCGGCAATATCATCGCCGCGGCCAATGCGACACTGCATGAGAAGGCGCTAGCTTACGTCGCCGGATTGTGACGCCTACATCGGAGATTCGTCGGAGCCTGGAACGAAAGCGTCGAACGCCGCCAGCAATTGCTCACGGTACAGGTCGGCTTCCTGCAGCAGCTCGTGGCGCGCGCCATCCACAGTGATCAGCGAACCCGAACGCAACCGCTCCGCATATTCCTCGATCGCCGGTGTGGAGACCACTTCGTCGGAACCTGCAGCCACGAAAAGCGTCGGTATGTGAACGCGCGCCATGAACGCGGGGTCGGTTACATATTCCACGGCTCGGCAGACAGCGCGTATCCAGGCAACTGTGGGGCCGCCAAGCGCGAGCTCTGGATGTGCCTGATAAAGCGCTTGATTGCGCGCATAGCGGGCGCGGTCGGTCGTCAGCACATTGGTCGAAAACGGCGGTGGCTGCGCGGGCCGGGGGCCTGAGCCGAGATAGCGCGTGCCCAGGCCGAAAAAGTAGAGAATGCTCGCGATGCGATTGAGGCGCGACATCGAAACCGCGCTCTTGGCCAGTCGCAGAAGCGGCGCACTTAGCACCATGCGGCGTATGCGGTTGACCATCATGGGCGCAGCCATCAGCGCAACCAGCCCGCCGGTGGAATGCGCCAGCACATAGTAGGGCGCGCGGCAGTCAGGCAGCACGACGTTCTCGAAGACCTCTTCGAAATCGCTCACATAGTGGTCGAAATTGTCGATATAGCCGCGCTGCGGGTCGGCGATCAGCCGGTCTGAGCCGCCCTGACCGCGCATATCGTAGGTCAGCACGCCAAAGCCGCGCGACGAAAGATCTTTCGCGGTCTCGAAATATTTTTCGATGCATTCATTGCGGCCCTGAATGACCACGACCGTGCCTTTGAGTGGCCGGCCGGAGGCTTCGAAGCGGGCATAGCGGATCATCGTGCCGTCGCGCATGGCGATCTTGCCGTGATGCGTACCGGGCGGGACGGGGTTGCCGTCGGTCTCGTAAAGCTGTCCCGCCTGCATTTCCATTCGCAGCTAGTGCCTTGCTCGTGCTCAGGGCCAACTGAATAAAAGGCGGCGGTTGAAAACGCAAAGCCAATCGGGGCCGTGCGCGCCTGGAAATACGAAGGCCGAGCAGACCTTGCGGTCCTGCCCGGCCTTCTGTCGGTTCCGGGCGGAAGGGACGTTGCACCCGGTTCCGGCTCAAGAGGCGGCGTCGCTGCCGCCGATCTCCAGCGTTGAGAGGAATTTACCCGGGCCAGCCTGAACGCAGCCGGAAAACCGTGTTCATCTGTCGTTCATCGCAAAAAATCTGACGGTCTTGAAATGCGCAAATGGCGCACCCAAATCATTGTCGTGGTCGCCAGGAAGGGGCCACTGATCCCGCGAAACGGCCAAAGGCGCTTCGCAAAAAAGGGTCAAACGCAAACACTTGTTGCTTGAAAGAGGACAGACACATGCGTCACGTCGACTTTTCCCCCCTTTATCGTTCAACCGTCGGTTTCGACCGCCTCTTCAGCATGCTGGACACGCTCGGTCAGCCCGACAACGGCCAGACCTATCCGCCCTACAATATCGAGCGCACGGGCGATGACGCGTATCGCATCTCGATGGCTGTCGCCGGCTTTGACGAGAAGGAAATCTCCATCGAAGCGCACCGCAACGTATTGACGGTGAAAGGCGAGAAAGCCGAGGAGCGCGACGATGCGAACGAGTTCCTGTATCGCGGCATTGCCGCGCGGGCGTTCGAGCGCCGCTTCCAGCTTGCCGACTTCGTTGAAGTAAACGGCGCCGAGCTGAAAAACGGCCTGCTTCACATCGAGCTGAAGCGGAACATTCCCGAAGAGATGAAGCCGCGCAAGATCGCGATTGCGAGCACTGCCGGCAAGAAGGCTCAGCAGATCGAAGCCAAAGCCGCATAACAGCGCACATGCCTACCAGTCAGGAAGGCGGCGCCCGCAAGGGCGTCGCCTTTTTCATGTGCTCGCGTTTCAGATTGCGACGTTGGCTTCGGCAGCGCGGCCGCCGCCGCGCCTTGCCGTGAGCACACGGTCTATAGAGAGCGCGCCAGCGCCGCGCACCGCCAGGTAAACAAGCGGGAAAATCCAGAGCAGCCGCTGGTCTGCGATGAGACCGTCGGAGAAACGGTCGAACATTGCCCCTATCGTCTCCGCGCCGACCTGATGGACCGCGATATCGACATAGGATTGCACGGCAATGAAAACGATCATGCCGACGGCGGCGATGCGGGTGAACAGGCCCACGATGATCAGCAACGGCAGGATGAACTCGGCATAGGTGCCAGCCACCACCATCAGCGTCCATGGAAAGAACGCGACCTGTGAAACATCGCCGCCCGCCGCTTCCACGGCTGGAAGCGCGATCTGGTAGTAGGCGCTGGGGGAGACGCTGAAGAAGCCGAGGATACCGTCGCCGACCTTGGTCTTTGCCGAGTTGAGAAAGTAGAAATAAAGCACCGAGGCAAAGGTGAAGCGCGCAAAGAGACCGAAAAACCAGCCGCGCGTCAGCCGCTCGACCGCGTTGACCAGCGCATCATAGATCGACAGCAGGGCGTTCATTCTCAATTCCTCTCGGGTTCTAGGCTTCGACGGCTACAAAAGCGCCGCTGGTAAGGACAAGGCCAATCGCCGCTGACAAGTCGAATGCGGCATCCGCGCTGGCGGCGATCCCGGCGGCTTCGGCGAGAGTCTTTCCAGCCATAAGTTCATGGAGAAACGCTGCATCTGCGGCCGCAATTGCCACGAGCTGAACCTCGATTTCCGGCCGTGTGACCAGTCCGTTTTCGGGCACGCCTGCATTGATGCGCTGGCGCTCCTGCTCTCCGCGATTGGCGTTGAAGATAGTGACCGCCGCATATTGCGAGCGCACAAGCGCTGCTGCCGGATGTCTCGTGAAGCGCGCCTGCGGCAGCCTTTCGGGAGCAATAGCCGAGAGCGCCTCGGGCGAAAGGGAAGCGTCATCGGCGGCGTGATAGGCGCTCAGCCAGGCATGTTCGATCCGCGCGACATCGGCCAGATAGGGCATTGATGCCGCCGGCGCGAAACCGTCGATGAACGCGGGGAAATGTTCGCCATAGCGGAAAAGCAGCGGCGATTTCGGCGGATGTTCACGCACAAAAAGCCTTGCGAGATCGGTAAAGCGCTCTTCACCAACGATGCGGCTGACTGCCGGGAAAATCTCTGCCAGCGCGCTGACGAGGCTCATCGTTACATTGTTGCGATAAACGTCGAAGCGTTTTTTCGGCACGCCGCCGAAGGCGCTCGCCAACCCAGCCGGCGTCGGCTTCTGCGGATCGAGGATCGCGGCGCGAAAGTCCTGCTCGTGCCTCGCCTCAGGCATGGCGGCGGCCAAGCATGTAGGTTTCCGCGTGGCGGTCGAGGATTGCGCGTGCCGCCGCTGCCTCGGATTTCAGTACCGGCCAGTCGGGAATGTCGTTGTCCCATTCGACCAGTGTCGGGATCGGTCCGCACTGGCCGATGACGATTTCGTAGAGCTTCCATACAGGGTCTGCGACCGGCCCGTCATGGCTGTCGATCAGAAGCACATGGCCCTCGCCATCATCCTGCTCGGCATGGCCGGCGAGATGGATTTCGCCGATTTTCTCAAGCGGAAACTGGGCCAGATAGTCCAGTGCGGAGGTGCCGTGGTTGGTGGCGGAAACGAAGACGTTGTTGACGTCGAGCAGCAGGCCACAGCCGGTGCGCTCGGTTACCTCCTCCAGGAAGTCGGTCTCCGAATAGGTCGATTCTTCGAACAGCAGATAAGTCGAAGGGTTCTCCAGCAGCAGCGGTCGTCCGATCGCCTCCTGCACTTGGTCGATGTGTGCGCAGACATGGGCCAGCGTTTCGGCCGTGTAAGGGAGCGGCAGCAGGTCGTTCAGGAACGCGTCGTCATGGGTCGACCATGCGAGATGTTCAGATACGAGCGCGGGCTCGTAACGGCGGACGAGGGCTGCAAAGCGCGCAAGATGTTCTGCGTCGAGCGCGCCCTGGCCGCCGATCGACATGCACACGCCGTGCAGGGACACGGGAAAGCGCTCGCGTATCGCGCTGAGGTTTCGATGCGGTGCGCCGCCATCGCCCATATAGTTTTCGGCGTGGATTTCGAGAAAGCCGTCATAGGCATCGTCGGCGCTGATGGCGGCGAAATGCTCAGGCTTGAAGCTTGCGCCCGACAGGCCCCGGATGGCGTAGTCCGGGAATCGGGTCCCGGCATCCTCTACGACGGAGACATGGCTGTTCACGAGTTATCTCCCAGCAGGTCGCGGCATTATGGCATGCAATAGAAGAGGCAGAAAGCGACGCGCGCCTTCTGCCTCCAGACCCCCGCCCCACGCGGGCGCGGTTACGCGCCCGATGAGGGGAAGAGCGTTTTGGCTCAGCCGATCAGGCCGGCAGGTCACGCTCAAGCGGCTCGAGCGAGCCCATGCGGCCGTCCGGCAGGTCGATGTCCGCGCAGGTGCCAGCGTCGACAAAGGTCCAGGCATTGCCCTGATAGTCGACCTTGGATGTGCCGGCGCAGGTGGTGCCGGGGCCGGCCGCGCAGTCGTTCTTGCCGGCCATGGAAACGCCGTAGCACTTTTCCTTTTCAGCAGCGACAGCGCCGGTGGTGGTTGCGAGCGTTGCGGTGGAAAGGGCGGCGGCTACTGCACCGGCCACATAGGCCGCGCTGACGATGGTTTTGGTGGACATTTGGAGCTCCTCTGAACTGAACTTTGTCATCGGGCCGTCCGCCCGACGACGCGGAATGTGCAAAGGGAGCGGCTCAATTGGAAATCAAGCGAACGAGAGCGCCGCTCACGCAAAGGTCACGGAATGTTTGAACGGCGTCTTGCCTGCCGTCAGCGCACCAGTTCGCCGAAACGATCGACCTCGGCTTCGGTGGTTGCAAAGCTCGTCACGAACCGCGTCAGCACCTCGTCTTTGCCGATCTTGCCTTCGAGGCTTTTCGGCGGGTGCCAGGGGTAAAAGACGGCGCCGGCATCGCTGAGCTTCTGCTGTGTGGCCTTGGGCATGATCATGAACACCTCGTTGGCATCCGGCGTCCAGCCGAGCCGCAGGGCTGAAGCCTGCTCGGCGTGGTTGGCGAGATTGGCAGCCATGGAGTTGGCGTGGGCGGCCGTTTGCAGCCACAGATCGTCAGCCAGATAGGCGTCGAACTGCGCGGCGATGAAGCGCGACTTGGAAAAAAGCTGGGCCGCGCGTTTGCGCAGGAAATGCATGTCTGCCCCGAGCTCGGGGTTGAGCACGATTACCGCTTCCGCGCACCAGCAGCCATTTTTGGTTCCGCCGAACGACAGAAGGTCCACCCCGGACTTCCACGTCATCTCCGCAGGCGTGCAGTCGAGCGCGGCAAGCGCATTGGCGAAACGCGCACCATCCATGTGAAGCGGGATGCCGTGGCGGCGGCAGATGCCGGCGATTTCGGAAATCTGGTCCAGCGAATATGTGGTGCCGACTTCGGTGGCCTGGGTGAGCGACACGGCCATTGGCTGGCCGGCATGGATGAACTCCGGCGGGTAGCGATGAATGGCGGCTTCCAGAGCGTCCGGCTCCATGCGGCCAAGCGCGCCATCGACGGGGCAAAGGCGGCCGCCGCCAGACAGGAACTCCGGTGCGCCGCATTCATCGGCGATTACGTGCGATTCCGCGTGGGCGAAAACCACACCTCCGGGTCGCGCGACGGTCGCGAAAGAAAGGCTGTTGGCGGCGGTGCCGGTTGCGACGAAAAACACCGCGACCTTGCGTTCGAAGATGTCGCAGAGCCGCTCTTCAACACGGGCATCCAACGGGCTCGCGCCATAGGCTGGCGCGTGCCCCTGCGATTGCGCGCTGAGCGCCTCGGCAATCTTGGGATGGGCACCAGCCCAATTGTCGGATGCGAAGTTCATGCCGGCTCCCTCTCAATGCCCAATTCGAACTCGGAGATGTATGTGTCCGGTTCCGCCCGGAGTGGCAAGCCCGCGTGAATGGGCGCTATTGGTCCAGCCTCGCGCTATCGCAGTTTGGTACTAATCTTTCGCCAGATGTGTAGCGGCCGTAATTTTCTTACAAAGCAGCGACCAAATTTTCATCAATGCGTCTTGCGCCCGCTCCGGATTTCTGGCATTGAAAAATATAGGACAGCAGTACTGTCTTATTTACGCAGGCGTTTCCGTCGCGAATGGCATATAATGATGCTATTGCGGGCGAAGGCGCCTTTCGCGAGGAAGCGGTCCGGCAAACGCTGAGCCACATTGCGCGTGAATTCAGAGACTGCTTCATCCGAAAGCGGTCTCCGGCTTTTCGAAAGATATGCCGACCCAAACCGAAGTGCGCGTTGACCATGTGCCTTCGAATCGATTGAAGACGGCCTAGCGGCCAGCATTGTGGAGGACTGGATGATGACGGCAAAGACCCCATCGCCAATGGCGGGAGCGATCCCGGCTGAGAAAGCGACGTCCGCCACGAAACGTATCGCCGGCGGTGTACCGAACGCGGTCGGGCTTTACGATCCGCGCAACGAGCATGATGCCTGCGGTGTCGGCTTCATAGCCCATATGAAGGGCGTGAAGTCGCACGGGATCGTTAAGGACGGTCTCCAGATGCTCGAAAACCTCACTCACCGCGGGGCGGTGGGTGCCGACCCGCTGATGGGCGACGGCGCCGGCGTTCTGGTGCAAATTCCGCACGCCTTCTATCGTGAGGAAATGGCGGCGCAGGGCATAGAGCTGCCCGAGCCGGGGCATTACGGCGTCGGTCATCTCTTCATGCCGCGCGACCCGGAGCTGCGTTCGCATATCGACGATGTCATCCGCGAGGTCTGCCAGTTGGAAGGTCAGCCGCTTCTCGGCTTCCGAGACGTGCCGGTAGACAACTCATCGCTTTCCAAAGCGCCCGAGATTGCGGCCGCTGAGCCGGTTCACCGTCAGGTTTTCATCGGCCGCAGCGAGGCGATCACCTCCGACGAGGAATATGAGCGCCGGCTTTACATTCTGCGCAAGGTGATTTCGGCGCGCATTCACGCCGAGACCGGCGGTGTCGACAACGGCTTCTATGTCGTGTCGATGTCGGCGAACACCATCGTCTACAAGGGCATGTTCCTCGCCTATCAGGTCGGAGCCTATTACAAGGACCTCACTGATCCGCGCTTCGAGACCGCGCTTATTCTGGTCCATCAGCGTTTTTCGACCAACACCTTCCCATCGTGGAAGCTTGCGCACCCGTATCGCATGGTCGCGCATAATGGCGAGATCAACACGCTGCGCGGCAACGTCAACTGGATGGCGGCGCGCCAGGCATCGGTCGATTCCGAACTCTTCGGCAATGACATTTCGAAGCTGTGGCCGATCTCCTACGAGGGCCAGTCGGATACGGCGTGTTTCGACAATGCGCTCGAATTTCTGACGCAGGGCGGCTACCCGTTGGCCCATGCGATGATGATGCTCATTCCGGAAGCGTGGGCCGGCAACAAGCTGATGAGCAATGAACGCGCCGCGTTCTATGAATATCACGCCGCACTGATGGAGCCGTGGGATGGCCCCGCCGCCGTTGCCTTCACCGATGGGCGCCAGATAGGCGCTACGCTCGACCGCAACGGACTGCGGCCCGCGCGCTACGTCGTGACCGACGACGACCGCGTGATCATGGCGTCCGAGGCAGGTGTGCTGACGGTACCGGATGAGAAGATCGTCACACGCTGGCGTCTCCAGCCAGGGCGCATGTTGCTCATCGACACGGCCGAAGGCCGCATCATTTCCGACGAGGAGATCAAGTCGGAAATCGCGACCAAGCACCCTTACAAGCAGTGGCTCCAGAACACCCAGCTCATTCTGGAAGAGCTGAAGCCCGTGGAACCGCGCGCGCTGCGGAAGGACGTGTCGCTGCTCGACCGCCAGCAGGCCTTCGGCTACACGCAGGAAGACACCAAGCTTCTGATGGCGCCGATGGCCACGACCGGCCAGGAGGCGATTGGTTCGATGGGTACCGACACGCCGATCTCGGCGATGTCGGACAAGTCGAAGCTGCTCTACACCTACTTTAAGCAGAACTTCGCGCAGGTGACGAACCCGCCGATCGATCCGATCCGCGAAGAGCTGGTGATGAGCCTGGTGTCCTTCATCGGCCCCCGCCCGAATATCTTCGATCTGGTCGGTACCTCGCGGCGCAAGCGGCTCGAAGTGCGCCAGCCGATCCTGACGAACGGCGATCTGGAGAAGATTCGTTCGATCGGCCACACCGAGGACCGTTTCGACACCAAGACAATCGACGTGACTTACGCCAGCAGCGAAGGCGCGACTGGGCTGACGGGCGCGGTCGACCGCCTGTGCGAGCGCGCCGAGGCTGCGGTTGCGGGCGGATATAACATCATCATTCTGTCCGACCGCCAGCTCGGGCCGGACCGCATTGCGATACCGGCGCTTCTGGCGACGGCGGCGGTTCATCATCATCTGATCCGCAAGGGCCTGCGTACCGCCGTCGGCCTGGTCGTGGAATCCGGTGAGCCGCGCGAAGTGCATCATTTCTGCTGCCTGGCCGGCTTCGGCGCAGAGGCGATCAACCCTTATCTCGCCTTCGACACGCTGCTCGATATGCACCAGACCGGCGCTTTCCCGCCGGAGGTCGATGCCCATGAGGTGGTGACGCGCTACATCAAGTCGATTGGCAAGGGCATTCTCAAGGTCATGTCCAAAATGGGCATTTCGACCTATCAGTCCTATTGCGGCGCCCAGATTTTCGACGCGGTGGGCCTGAAGACCGATTTCGTCGAGAAATATTTCACCGGCACGGCGACGACCATCGAAGGTGTCGGGCTGGAGGAAATTGCCCGCGAGACAACCGAGCGTCATTCGCGTGCTTTCAGCGCCGACCCGCTGCTGCGTTCCGCGCTCGATGTCGGTGGCGAGTACATGTACCGCGTACGCGGCGAGGCGCATTTGTGGTCGCCCGACGCCGTTGCCGAACTTCAGCACGCAGTGCGGCAGAACTCTGCCGAGACCTACGCCGAGTTTTCGAAGCGTCTCAACGCGAAGAGTGCTGACGCCAGGACCATTCGCGGCCTGTTCCAGATCCACATGGCGGCAGACGAGGGGCGCAAGCCCGTGCCGCTCGACGAGGTGGAGCCGGCCGCCGAAATCGTGAAACGCTTTTCCACCGGCGCGATCTCCTTCGGCGCGATCAGCCGTGAGGCGCATACGACGCTGGCGCGCGCCATGAACGCGATCGGCGGCAAGTCTAACACTGGCGAGGGCGGCGAAGAGCCGGACCGCTTCATGCCGCTGCCCAACGGCAAGGCAAACCCGGAGCGCTCCGCGATCAAGCAGATCGCAAGCGGGCGGTTTGGCGTGACGGCGGAGTATCTCGTCAATTCCGACATGATGCAGATCAAGGTCGCGCAGGGCGCGAAGCCCGGCGAGGGCGGTCAGCTGCCGGGTCACAAGGTTGACGCAACAATTGCGAAGACCCGGCATTCCACGCCGGGCGTGGGCCTGATTTCGCCGCCGCCGCATCACGACATCTATTCGATCGAGGATCTTGCTCAGCTCATCTTCGACCTGAAGAACGTGAACCCGACGGGCGATGTTTCGGTCAAGCTGGTTTCGGAAGTAGGTGTCGGCACCGTTGCGGCCGGCGTTGCCAAGGCGCGCGCCGACCATATCACCGTTGCGGGCTATGATGGCGGCACCGGCGCTTCGCCGATGACCTCGATCAAGCATGCCGGCAGCCCATGGGAAATGGGGCTTGCGGAAACGCACCAGACGCTTGTGCTCAACGGCCTGCGCAGCCGCGTGGCGCTGCAGGTCGATGGTGGGCTGCGCACCGGCCGCGACGTGATCATCGGCGCCCTGCTGGGCGCGGACGAATACGGCTTCTCCACCGCGCCGCTGATAGCGGCCGGCTGCATCATGATGCGCAAATGCCATCTGAACACCTGCCCGGTCGGTGTGGCCACACAGGACCCGGTGCTCAGGAAGCGCTTCAAGGGCACGCCGGAGCACGTCATCAACTACTTCTTCTTCGTGGCGGAGGAAGTGCGGCAGCTGCTTGCCGAAATGGGTTTCCGCAAAATCGAAGAGATCGTCGGCCGCTCCGATCTGCTCGAAAAGGAAGCGATGGTCGAGCACTGGAAGGCGAAGGGGCTCGACTTCTCGCGGCTCTTCTTCAAGCCCGAAGCGCCGGAAACGGAGACCCGCTGGACTCAGCGTCAGAACCATCCGATCGACGATGTTCTGGATCGCAAGCTGATCGAGCAGGCTCAAGCCGCGCTCACGGAGCGAAAGCCCGTCGAAATCGATACGGCGATCCGCAACACCGACCGTTCGGCCGGCGCCATGCTTTCGGGCGCAGTGGCCAAGCGCTTCGGCCATAAGGGCCTGCGTGACGACACGATCCGGGTCAGCCTCAAGGGTACTGCCGGGCAGTCCTTCGGTGCGTTTCTGGCGCGCGGTGTCTCTTTCAGCCTCGAAGGCGAAGCAAATGATTATGTCGGCAAGGGCCTCTCGGGCGGCCGTATCGTCATCCGGCCGCCGGCAAACGCCAAGACGAAAGCCGATGAGTCGATCATCGTCGGCAACACCGTTCTTTACGGCGCGATCGAGGGCGAATGTTATTTCGCCGGCGTTGCAGGCGAGCGCTTCGCAGTGCGCAATTCAGGCGCGGTCGCAGTTGTTGAAGGCGTGGGCGACCATGGCTGCGAGTATATGACTGGCGGCATCGTCGTGGTGATCGGCCAGACGGGGCGCAACTTCGCAGCCGGCATGTCGGGCGGCGTGGCCTATGTGCTCGACGAGGTGGGCGATTTCGCCGAGCGCTGCAACATGGCCATGGTCGAGCTTGAACCTGTGCCCGAAGAGGACGACATGATGGAGAAGCTCCACCATCATGGCGGCGACCTCGACTATAAAGGCCGGGTTTCCGTCGATGGCGACATGACGAGCCATGATGAAGAGCGGCTCTACCAGCTTATCTCGAACCACGTGCATTACACGGGTTCGGTACGCGGCCGCGCGATCATGGACAATTGGGCGGACTACCGGCCCAAGTTCCGCAAGGTGATGCCGATTGAATACCGGCGCGCGCTGTTGGAAATGGAGCGTCTCAGAATGGGGTTGGCGGCGGAGTAGGCACAAATGTGTCTGCAGGGCTCCGAAATGATCAAACAACCCGCCGGACCAAGGCTGGCCCATACAGGCCGCCTCCGGCATCGGGAGTGAACAATGGGTAAGGTAACAGGCTTCCTCGAGATCGACCGGCAGGTGCACAAGTACCAGCCGGCGGCTGACCGCATACGGCATTTCCGCGAATTCACGCTGCCGATGTCGGACAGCGAGGTGGAGAAACAGGCTGCCCGCTGCATGGATTGCGGCATCCCGTTCTGCCATGGTCCGAACGGCTGTCCGGTGCACAATCAGATTCCCGACTGGAACGACCTGATCTATGCGGGCGATTGGGATGCGGCGATCCGCAACCTGCATTCGACCAACAATTTCCCCGAATGGACCGGGCGTATTTGTCCAGCGCCCTGCGAGGAAGCCTGCACGCTGAACCTTGAAGACATTCCGGTCGCCATCAAGACGATCGAACAGGCTATCGCCGACAAGGCTTATGAGACCGGTTATGTGCGGCCCTATCCTGCGGAAAAGCAGACCGGCAAGAAGGTTGCTGTCGTAGGTTCCGGGCCCGCCGGCATGGCAGCGGCGCAGCAGCTTGGCCGCGCCGGTCATGAAGTTCACGTCTATGAGCGCGAGAGCCGCCCCGGCGGACTGATGCGTTATGGCATTCCCGATTTCAAGATCGAGAAGCACTATGTCGACCGCCGCGTCGAGCAGATGCAGGGCGAGGGCGTGACCTTCCATTGCGGCGTCAATGTCGGCGTCGACAAGGCGGTCGACGAGCTGCTCTCCGAGTATGATGCCGTGCTCTATTGCGGCGGCTCGGAAAAACCGCGCCCGGCTGGCATTCCCGGTGTCGACCTGCACGGTGTCCACGACGCGATGCCCTATCTGGTGCAGCAGAACCGGCGCGTGGCCAATGAGGATATACAGTCGGTCGCCTGGCCGTCGGAGCCCATTCTCTCGGGCGGTAAGCATGTTGTCGTGGTCGGCGGCGGCGACACGGCTTCGGACTGTGTGGGCACGGCGTTCCGGCAAGGCGCCGTCCGGGTCACCCAGCTCGATATCCGCCCGCAGCCGCCGGAGAAGGAAGACAAGCTCACCGTTTGGCCTTACTGGGCGACCAAGATGCGCACGTCGTCATCGCAGGCCGAAGGTGCGCAGCGCGAGTTTCAGGTCGCGACGCTTGAATTCGTTGGCGAGGATGGCGAACTGACCGCCGTCAAATGCTGCGAAGTGGACGAGAAGCGCAAACCGGTCGAAGGCACAGAGTTTTTCATTCGCGCCGACCTTGCGTTTATCGCAATCGGGTTTGCGGGCGTGCCCGATGGCGGCTTTGCTGGCGATCTCGGCGACCGGCTCGAGATGGTGCAGGACGCTCGGCGCTCGCACAATGTGGTTGCCAACGAGGTCGATTACCGCACCAGCGTCGACAAGCTGTTTGCTGCGGGCGATGTGCGGCGCGGCCAGTCGCTGGTGGTGTGGGCTATCCGCGAAGGCCGGCAGGCTGCGCGCTCGATCGATGAATTCCTCATGGGTTCGACGCTGCTGCCGCGCTAGGCGGATTTGGCAGCTATAGCCTAGCGGCTGATCGAAGTGGTCGTCTCGGTCGGGTCAGCAGGCGCGCCCGGCACTGCCGAATATGGCGGGGCGGAGAAGTTGTCCGCGCGTCCGGCCTTGGGCGGTGGCGCGATGCCTTCCATCGAGAGCTTTTCGCCCGGCGTGCGCGCTTCGCGCTGGCGCGGCATGCCGCCGGCGCCGAGCAGCGTATCACCTCCGTCGAGCTCGGCGCTGCCAAGCGAGACGGGCGTGGTGCGGGTCACTTCCGGGATTTCCTCAGGAGCAATGTCGAGCGGCTCGAAGGGGGCCGGCCCGAGGCTTGCCACGCCAGCGCCGGTGGCAGAACCGAGCAGTCGGTTCAGCGGCCGTTCGACATAGAAGGCAATCTTGCGTTTGCCGTCCCTCGTTACGTTGATGCCGTCCGAACCGCGCAGGCGCACGCGCTGACCGTTCATGTCGGGACCGACGGCGGAGAAGGCGCCGTTCTCGTCCACGAAGCCATCCCAGATATCGACGAACTGTCCGCCTGCGGCCTCAACCGTGTTACGGTAGATGTCGTTGAAAGCGAGCATGTCGTTGCTCATGGAGCTCGACTTGAACGCGGGCAGGCCGACCCAGATGAGCGGCAGGCCACGGCCGCGCACTTCTTTCACGAGGCTCTCGACGCGGGATGTATATTCCGCTGTCCATTGGCTGCTGCGCACCTTTTCGCGGTTGCCGCCAACGACCAATTGCTGCCGGTCGTTCGAGCCGACCATCACGATGACGATCGAAGGTTTGTGCTCTTCAATGATGGCGCCAATTGTACCCGGCCAGTCGTAATAATCGTCACGCACCAAGCCGGACGAACCGCTGGTGTCGGAAACGATGCGCACGCCGGGCGATTGCGTATAGGCGGTGACAAGGCCCTCCGCGAGGCCACCGGCCAGAAAGTCGCCGACCACCAGTACGACGCGGGCATTGTCTACCTTATCGACGGCCTCCGGCTCCGGGGCGCGTACGACGGTCGAACCGCGCCGCGGGCTGGTTCTGCGAACCGCGCGCTCGCGCTGTGGCTGCTCGACCTTGCGGCCGCCGAAAAGAAGGTCAAACAGATTGCGCCGCTCTTGGGCTGCCAATGGGGACGAGAGAGCGACCAGAATGGGTGCGGCGGCAAACAGCGCCAAAAGCGCTGCTACAGCCAGCCGAACTCCAAACTTTTCCGGCCGCCGCCGATTACCCAATTTTATGCTCCGTTCAGTACCGCCGCAGGTTAGTCAGTACTTCTTTGCTGGGGTGCCCGTCCTGCGTCAAGCCCAGCCTCCCCTGCAGCGCCTTGATTGCTGCGCGGGAGCCTGTCCCGATCTTGCCGTCAATCGGCCCGTCATAATAGCCAAGCGCAGAAAGCCGGCGTTGCAGCTCCTCGGTTTCGGAGGAAGTAAGCCTCGTGAACGGACGGTCCCAGTCGCGCTGGAGCCCGGAATAGCCGGCGATTTCGTCAGCAAGGAGGCCGACGGCCAGCGCATATTTGTCGGCATTGTTGTAGCGCTTCAGTACGAAGAAGTTCTTCGTCATCAGAAATGCCGGGCCTGCGCGACCCTGCAGCACCTTCAGCTCCGCGTTGTCGCCGCCGCGCGGGAAATCCTTGCCGTTGGCGCGCACGACGCCAATCGAGGCCCAGCGGTCGAGGCTCATTGAGCCGCCGGGGAATTTGCGCCCACCGGGAAGCGACACCTCGTAGCCCCAGGTGTGGCCGGTGCGCCAGCCGTTGCGCGCGAGCAGGTTGGCAGCCGTCGCCAGCGCGTCCGGGATCGAATTCCAGATGTCGCGGCGACCGTCGCCGTCAATGTCGACCGCATAGGCCTCATAGCTTGTCGGGATAAACTGCGTGTGGCCCAGCGCGCCAGCCCAGGAGCCAGTGAGGTGCGAGACGTCAATGTCGCCACGCTGGAGGATTTTCAGCGCCGCGATGAGCTGCTGGCGCGCATATTTGGCGCGGCGCTTGTCGGCATAGGCCAATGTCGCCAGCGAGCGCACCGCATTGCGCATCACGCGGTCGTTTTTGAGGATTTCGCCGTAGTTGGATTCGATCGACCAGATCGCCAGCAGAATGTTGCGGTCCACGCCGAACCTGGCCTCGATATGGTCCAGCCAGGGTTTCCACTGGCGCGCGAGCTGACGGCCTGTCTGGATCGCGTTCTCATTGACGCGATTGTCGAAATACTCCCAGACCTCGGCGCGAAACTCCGGCTGGTAGCGGGCTTTTTCGAGCACTTCGGGGTCAGGCGCGGTGACGCCACGGAACGCCCTGTCGAAGGTCGTGCCGCTGATGCCGTATTTCGCTGCGACGGATCTGAACTGCGATACCCAACGTTGAAATCCGGCATCTGCCGCAGCTTCTGTGACCGCGAGTGTCAGGATAAGTCCGATCGCTGCCGCGATGCGTGTCATGGCAACCGAGATCGCCCGGGCGTTCATTTTTTGCCTCCTTCAGAGAGCTGAAAGATCCAAGATTCGCCGATTGCGGTTAGGAAACAGTTTACCAAATTACGCAGCAAGTCATACTAATCGGGTCTCACGATGCCTTGCAGGTCGTTTTGAGCCGTCATGTTCAATAATCGTCAATTCCGGCGTGAAAGTGTCCCAGGCCGGTATGTATGACGTTTGGGGCGCGAATTGATGACAAAAGTACGCAAAGCAGTGTTTCCCGTCGCGGGTCTTGGTACCCGCTTTCTGCCTGCCACCAAGGCCATCCCGAAGGAGATGCTGCCCGTCGTGGACCGGCCGGTAATCGACTATGTGGTCGAGGAAGCACGTGAAGCGGGCATCGAGCACCTCATCTTCGTCACCGGGCGCAACAAGGGCGTTATCGAAGACCATTTCGATGTTCAGGTCGAGTTGTACGACACGCTGGCGCAGCGGAAGAAGGACCAGGTTCTCGCCAGTTTGCAGCGCATGCAGCCGGCGCCGGGCCAGACCAGCTTTACCCGCCAGCAGAAGCCGCTTGGCCTGGGACATGCGGTCTGGTGCGCGCGCGAGCTTGTCGGCAATGAGCCTTTCGCGCTGCTTCTGCCTGATATGATCATGCAGTCGGACCCCGGCTGCATGGCGCAGATGGTAAAGCTCTACGAAAAGACCGGCGGCAATGTCGTTGCTGTGCAGGAGTGCGACCCGGCCCAGACGCACAAATACGGTATCGTCGGGCGTGGGCGCGCGGCAGGCGCCGGGTTCGAGATCACCGAGATGGTGGAAAAGCCGGCCAGGGGCAAAGCGCCGTCGAACTTCTATCTCAACGGCCGCTACATTCTGCAGCCCGAGATTTTCGACATTCTGGCCAATCAGGCGCGTGGCGCGGGCAACGAAATCCAGCTGACCGATGGCATGCTGAAACTGAAGGGCAGCCAGAGCTTTTTCGCCTATCCCTATTCGGGCCGGGTGTTCGATTGTGGTTCGCCGGAAGGTTTCGTGGAGGCCAATCTGGCCTTCGCGCTGCAGCGTGACGACATGCGTGAGCGTATCGGCGGCAATCTCGCAGGGTTGTTGAACGAAGCCGAAGCGCATTCGCGCAAGCGCTCGCGCGCCTGAGCCGTTCTGGTCAGCGGCGCAGGGTCAGCCCGAGAAACACCGTCGTCGTTTGCGATCCGCGGCCGGCAACGTTGCTCGACACGCGCTCATGCGAGACGTTGCCGGTGACCCCGGCATCGCGGTTCAGCCACCATGTCATGCTGAGGGCGCCATTGAGCGTGGTATCGCGGTCGGTGCTGGCCGCATAACGCCGCCAGCCCGCACCGAGCGTGGCTGTCCCGGTCAGGTTGGCGCGCATCTGGCGTGTGACCGAAACGGAAGCGTTATAGAGCACCGAGCCGGAAGAGCCTGCCGTTGTCGAACCCTCGATGTCGGTGCCCGCATTCAGCGCAACAGTGGTTCCGCGCATGGGCGACCAGTTCACTTCAGCTTCGAGCGACAGGGCCGAGATCGAGGCCAGACGCGCGTCGTCGATATTTTCGCTGAGCCAGCCGACGGAGAATTCGCCATTCAGCTTTTCGCCCAGGTCGAATTCGATGCCGCCGCGCGCACCAAATATGTTCGCCGAGCGCGCATAGCCGGCGCTGTCGAGGCGCTGATCGTAACTGCGGCGGCCATATTCGACTTCGACGAACGGCACGAGTGCAGGCGAAATTTCGTAGCCACCGCGCAGGGTTGCCGAATAGACGGTGTTGTTGCGGTCGGCCTGTGAGACCGTTCCACCGCCTGAAAGCGTTGCGCTGCCATAGGTATTGCGCGCGACATCGCCGGTGAGAGCGGCGCGCAGTTTACCGGAGTGCTTTTCTGCTCCGAGCGAACCGGTCAGCGTCTGCCGCAAGGCGCGGCTTAGCGTACCGGTGAGCACTGTCGGCGATGTCGCTTCCTCGGGGCGGCGCGAATAGCCGGCGCCAGCGTTGATGCGGTAGTCGTTGCCGACGTCGATTGCGCCGGTGGCCTCCGCGCTGCCAGTGAATTCGGAAAAGCCGGAACCGGTGATGGAGGTTCTGTAGGTGCCGTCGAGCGTCAGGGTGGCGGCGTGGCGCGACCATTGCGATGCGGCTTCGACATTAAGATTGGTGGACGACAGAAAATCGGAGCTGCCACCCGTGGTGCCCTGATTGTTGGAGGTCCACTCGATGCCCTGCCGCAATGTGGGCCGCAGCAGAAACGAACCGACCCGCAGGCCGGGCGCGGCGTAGGGATCCTCTTCGGGATCGCGGGAGAGCTCCTCGACCGCGCCGACGCGTTCCGCCGTGGATTCCGCCGCTGAATATCGTTCTTCGTCCTCGGCGACGACGCTGCGGGCGCGGATCGTTCCCGTGGTGGGGTTGGTTGCGTCGTCTTCGCCGTCGGCTTGCGCGGTCTGCGATTGCCTGGTGTCCGTGCTGCGCTCGGCGTCTTCTTCGGCACCAGCTCTCTGGGTGCGGCGTGCCCGCACCATGCGCGCGGCGGTGATGTCGTTGGTAGCGACCCCGCCGGATTGCGGAGCGACATAGCCGTCGAGTTCAGTTTCAAACGCCTCGTCGGGAACAGCGCCTTCGCTGACGGGACGATAGCGGGGAACCTGTGAGGTCTCGGGTGTTTCGTCGGCGCGCGCGGCAAACCGCGGGCGCGTGCTCGGCAGAGGGGCCGCGCCCTCCTGTTCGGCGTTGATTGCGCCGCGCAGCGTCGTGCTTTCCTGTGCGGGCGCAACGCCCACGCCGTAAACGGCCCAGCCGAACGCGACGGCGATCGCGATGCCGGAAATTCCGCTTTTCGACTGCAAGGGACTGACGCGCAATCTCGGCACCAGACTGCTTCCTCGACGACTTCTGTTTCGAAGGCGCCCGCAAGGCGCCAAACCTTGCCGAACCGTAAACAGCGATGGTTAACGGAGCGTTGACTTTTCAATCGCCGGAGCGCGGCGAGACACTCGGAAGAGGTGTGATCTAAGCGTCGGATTCCACGACGAGATTGCCACCATCGGCAGACGTTACGCGCACCTTGGCTCCCGCCGGCAAATCAGGGCCGGTGACGCGCCAGGTGGTGTCGTCCAGCCGTATGCGGCCATGGCCTTCCGAAATGGGCTCATGCAGTGTTGCCGTTCGGCCAACCAGCTGTGCGCCACGCTGGTTGAGCAGCGGTTGGTCGCTATCGCCCTGCGTGGCCGCCATGATCTTCTTGCCAACAAAGGCAGATGCCACGGCGATCACCAGAAAGATGAGCACCTGAATTTGCCAGGTCCAGAAGGCGTAGCCCCAGAATTGCAGCGACATCGTACCGACCAGGATGGCGGCAATGCCGATCCAGAGCAGGAAGACACCTGGAATCACGATTTCGGCTGCAAGCAGCAGGAAACCCAGAACCATCCAGTTCCACGGGCCGAGCTCGGCGAAAATGGAGGCAATCATCGCCGCCTACCCGTCGCTCTGGCTGGGGCCGGTGACCGGCGGCCGTGCAGGCGAGGTGCGCACAGATTTGCCGGCTTCATCGTTGCTGAACATGTCCTTGGCGATGGAGCCAATGCCGCCCAGCGTGCCGATCAGCGAGGAGGTTTCGAACGGCATCAGCACGATTTTGTTGTTGTTGGATGAGCCGATCTTGGCCAGTGCCTCCGTGTATTTCTGCGCCACGAAGTAGTTGATCGCCTGCACGTCGCCTTGCGCAATAGCGTCGGACACGACCTGCGTTGCGCGGGCTTCGGCTTCGGCGGCACGTTCGCGCGCCTCGGCGTCGCGGAAAGCGGCTTCCTTGCGGCCTTCGGCTTCCAGCACCTGCGCCTGTTTCAGGCCCTCGGCCTCCAGAATCTGAGCGCGCTTGTTGCGCTCAGCCATCATCTGGCGGGCCATGGATTCCACCAGATTGGCCGGCGGGTTGATGTCCTTGATCTCGACGCGGGTCATCTTGATGCCCCACGGATTGGCTGCTTCGTCGACGATGCGCAGCAGTCGCTCATTGATGGCGTCGCGGTTGGACAGAAGCTCGTCGAGGTCCATCGAGCCCATGACGGAGCGAATATTGGTCATGGTCAGGTTGAGGATGGCGTTTTCCAGCCCCGAGACCTGATAGGCTGCCTGCGCCGCACTCAGCACCTGAAAGAAGGCGACGCCATCGACCGCCACGATTGCGTTGTCGCGGGTGATCACCTCCTGCGTCGGCACATCCAGAACCTGCTCCATCATGTTCATCTTGGCGCCGATGCGGTCGATGAATGGCACGATGATGTTCAGGCCCGGGGTGAGGGAGCGCGTGTAGCGGCCGAAACGCTCGACTGTGTAGTTGTAGCCTTGGGGTATCGTCTTGATGCCTGCAAAGATCAGCAGCAGGACGAGAAGCACCAGCACTGCAATGACGATATCAAAGCCTGAAAAGAGCATGCCGGTCTCCATCAAATTTGTGCGCGCGAGGCCGTTACCTAGCACGATTCTCAATACAGGCAGATGTAGGGTGGAGCGGCCGACGATGCAATTTCATTGCGGGCGGCGCGAAGCTCAGAGCCAGCCGCCAAGCTCGCGGCGCACCAAATGTTCGATCACCGCCATGCCGTCATCGCCGTCATTGAGACAAGGGATGTGGGTGAAGTTCGTGCCGCCCGCCTCATGGAAAATCTCGGCGCCTTCGCCGGCGATTTCCTCCAGTGTTTCAAGGCAATCCGAGACAAAACCCGGGTTGAAAACCGCGATCGATTTGACGCCGTCCTTCGCCAGTTTTTCGATCGTTTTGTCGGTGTAGGGCTGAAGCCACTCCTCGGGGCCGAAACGCGACTGAAAGGTGGTCATCAGCTTCCGGTCGTCCCACCCCAGCCGCTCACGCAAGAGGCGCGAGGTCTTCATGCAATGGCAGTGATAGGGATCGCCGTTCTTGAAGTAGCTCTGCGGGATGCCGTGATAGGAGGCGATCACGACTTCGGGCTCGAAATCGAGCCCGGCGAGGTGAGTTTCTATCGAACGCGCCAGTGCGTCGATATAGGCCGGTTCGTCATGATAGGGCGGCACGATGCGGACGGCCGGCTGGAAACGCATTTTCATCAGCGCTTCGAAGAATTTGTCGTTCACAGTCGCCGTCGTCGTGGCCGAATATTGCGGGTAGAGCGGAAACATCACGATGCGCGTGCAACCGGCTTCCATCATACGTTTCACAACGCTCTCGATGGAGGGATTGCCGTAACGCATCGCCCAGTCGACCATGACGTGGTCGATACCAGCGAGTGCCGCCGTCAGCTTGTCTGCTTGCGACCGGGTAAAGGTGCGCAGCGGCGATTCGTTGCGATCCGTATTCCAGATCGATGCATAGGCGGCGCCAGATTTTTTGGGCCGCGTGTTGAGCACGATGCCGTAGAGGATCGGATACCAGATGGCGCGCGGCCATTCGATCACGCGGCGGTCGCTCAGGAACTCCGCCAGATAGCGGCGCATGGAGGAGAAGTCGGTGCCGTCGGGCGTGCCGAGATTAACCAGAAGCACGCCGGTTTTTGGTGCCGGAATCGGCGGGTGATCTTTCGGCAATGGTCCAAGCGCTTTGTTGTCCTGCTGCTTCTTCCGCGCTCGGGTACTCATTGGGTCGTCTCCTTGCCTGTGTGGCAAAGTAGACGATGGCCGTGCCGTTTCAACGTGCGACGCTGCCGCAGGCCGGCGGATATGAAAAGGGCGGGCCGAAGCCCGCCCTTTGACCTAGTTGTTGTCCCTGATCAGTTGGCCGTCGGCACGCTCAGCTTGGAGCCGATCTTCAGGTTCTTCGGGTTGATGTCGGGATTGGCTTCCATGATCATCATCCACTTGGCGCCTTCGCCGTAATACTGCTTGGCGATATTCCAGAGGTTGTCGCCAGCCATGACCTCATGCATGCCGCCCTCGGCCATCATGGCCTTGTCGTCATCCTTGGCCATCGCCATCTCGGTCTTCTCCATGGACTTGTCTTCCATGGTTTCGTCCGCGGCCTTTTCCTCCATAGTGTCTTCAGAGGCTTTCTCTTCCATCATCTCTTCGGACTTTTCCATCTCCTCCATCATGGCTTTGCCTTCGGAGATGCGGCCGTCGAGATAAGGCGTGTAGGGGCTGTTGGCCGCAAGGTAGTCGGCAACCACCTGCTCCAGGCCCGGACCATAGTCGTAGGCGTTGGAGGCGTTGGAGGCGAAGAGCTCGTAGCCGTCGCCGCCGCCGCGCATAAAGTTGTTGGTCGCGATCAGGTAGGTTGCGTCGGGATCGATTGGTGCCCAGGTACCGTTATTGTCGACCTCGACCGAAGTAACGCGGCCTTCTCCCGGAGCCACCGAGGGGTCATAGGTGTAGCGCAAGCCGGAAACCTGCGGGTACCGCCCGGCGCCATCCTCGATCTGGCTCAGACCGCTCTCGATGGAGGCTACTACGTCAGCACCCTTGAGCTCGAAGGTCGCCAGCGTGTTCTGGAAGGGCAGAACCGTCAGCACTTCGCCCATGGTGATCTCACCGCTGTCGATTGACGCGCGCAGGCCGCCGCCATTGGTGATGGCGAATTGCACGCCCTGATCCTTAGTGCGTGCTAGCATTGCGTCGGTGACCAGATTGCCCATCTGGCATTCCATGGCGCGGCAGCTGTCGCGGCTGCCATCGATGGCTTCCGCCGCATCGGCCACGACCTGGTTCTTGAGCTCCTCGATCGGAGCGCCGAGTTCCTGAATGCGTGCCAGCACTGTTTCGTCGGGCGTCACAGAAGCGTCGAGCAGGATAGGCTCGCCGGTGGCTTCCTTCACGATGCCGATGTCGGAGAAAGTGACTTCGAGGTCACCGAGATACTTCGAATAGGCATAGGCCTGAATCACTGGAACCTTGTAGCCGAGCGGGTTGTCCACCCAGGTTGGGTAAGGCCCGGCAGCGCGGTCAGAGGTGTTTGAAAGCAGCGTGTTGGAGTGGCCGCCGACGACGACATCGACGCCCGGAATCTTGGCAATCGCTTCCAGATCGCGCGGGTAGCCGACATGGGTCAGCGCGATGATCTTGCTGACGCCTTCGCCGGAAAGCGCCTTCACCGCCGCGGTGATCGAGGCAACGTCTTCCTCGATCATCACATGTTCACCCGGAGATGAAAGCTCGTCGGTGTCGTTGGCGACGGCACCTACGATGCCGATCTTCTCGCCGCCGACTTCAAGCACTGTGTAGGCTTTTACCCGGTCGCCGAGCACCGACATGTCGTCGACCTTCACATTGGCTGAGAGAACCGGGAACTCGGCTTTGGCAAGGAAAGTCGCAAGTCCTTCTTCACCGTCGTCAAATTCGTGGTTGCCGACGGCCATTGCGTCGGTGCCCATCATGTTCAGGAACTCGGCTTCGGCCTCGCCCTTATAGGTGGTGTAGAAGAGCGTGCCCTGGAAATTGTCGCCAGCGTTCAGGAAGATCACGTTCTGGCCGTCATGCGCGGAACGATAGTCGCGCGCGGCGGTCACGAGCCTCGCGGCGCCGCCGAAGCATTTGCCTTCGCCTTCATCGTCGGCCGAGCAGGTTGAATCGAAGCGGTTGATCGATTCGATGCGCGAGTGCCAGTCGTTGATGTGCATGATGTTGAGCGTGTAGTCGGCAAAAGAGGTCTGTGCCGACAGCGCCAGTGCCGAAGCCGAAAGCGCTGCAATGCTCGCCAGTTTTTTCATTTGGAATCTCCCGTGAAACTCTAGGCAGTTTCTAATAGCCCGCCTTTTTGACGGTTTTTCTATTGTAGTTTGCCGGCATGTTCACACTGTCCGGCGGGCCTTGCAAGCGGCAATCGAGCACGGCCTATCCGGCGTAGTCACGCTCATCTGCAATCACCTTGCCGTCGTTGGGCAGGCTGCCACGTTCGGCGACAAGCACCTCGCCGCCAAGCTTTGTAATCTCGCGCAATGCAGCGCCAATCGCGGCGGTGTCGGGGTTCGTGCCGTCGCCGGGCTCGACATGCAGCGTCATTGCATCGCGTTCGCCGTCGCGGCTTACCACGAGGCGCGCACGGCCGATCTCGGGGTGGCGCTTGGTTACCTCGGCGATCTGTATCGGATCGACAAACATGCCCTTGATCTTCGTGCGCTGGTCGGCACGGCCCATCCATCCCTTTATGCGGGTGTTGGTGCGGCCGCAGGGCGACGTACCCGGAAGCACAGTCGACAAGTCGCCAGTGCCCAGCCGAACCATCGGGTAGGCTTCGTTGAAGCTAGTCACCACGACCTCGCCGACTTCACCTTCGGCAACCGGGTCGCCGGTGCCGGGGCGCACGATTTCGAGGATCAGGTTTTCATTGAGCACCATACCCGGATGCGGGTTGCCATCGGCATCGGCCGCCTCATAGGCGATGACGCCGAATTCGGCTGTCGCATAGCATTGCAGCACTGCGATGCCGCGTTCGCGGTAATGATCGCGCAGCGAGGGAAACAGAGCGCCGCCAGATACGAGGCCCAACCGAAACGATGAAAGATCGCGGCCCATTTCGTCGGCCTTGTCGAGCATGACTTTCAGGAAGTCCGGCGTGCCGCTGTAAACACGTGGCTTCAAGGCCGCCGCCGCGTCGATCTGCATTTCGGTGTTGCCGACGCCGGCTGGAAACACCGTGCAGCCCAGAGCCCGCGCGCCTTCGTCCAGAATGAAGCCGCCCGGCGTCATATGATAGGAAAACGCGTTGTGAACGGTGTCGCCGGGGCGGATGCCAGCGGCGTAGAATGCGCGCGCCGACTGCCAGGGGTCGGGCGCCAGCCCCTGCGGCTCCCAGATCGGGCCGGGGGATACGAAGACACGGCTGCCTTCAATGGCGGACGTATTGGCGAATCCGCCGAATGGCGGCTCGGCCTGTTGGCGCGCCATGAGTTCCGCCTTGCGCAGTACCGGCAAGCCAGCCAGCGCTTCGCGGGAACTGATTGACGTCAAATCATGACCGTCGAGCCAGCGGCCGAGGCCCGGGGCGTTTTTCGCGGCTTGTGCCAGAAAATCCGGCAGCCGGGCAAAAAGATCGGCTTCCCGATCCTGAGGCGCGCGGCACTCCAACTCGTCGTAATTGACGGTCATCGATCCTCCCGAAATGTTTTTGTTTGTTATCGCAGCACGCGTATCCAGCGCGCAAGGTTGATCAGCGAAACAAGTGCGGATGCGACATAGGTGAACGCGGCCGCGCGCAGCACCGATTTCGCGGCAGGAATGTCGTCCTGGCTGAGATATTTGCCTTCCTGCAAGATCGGAAGCGCCTTGCCGAAGCTTGCGTCGAACTCGACCGGTAGCGTGACGAGATTAACAATGACACGCACCGACATCAGCGCGAGACCCACCGCGACGAGTGCTGCGAAGGCGATCGGTGTGCGCGCGAGAATTGCCAGAACGGGCGCGGCAATGAAAAACACAGAAGCGATGCGGTCGGTGGTCATGGCGAGCTTCGCCAGCCGCTGGCGCCAGGCAAGCATGCGCTCGCCGTGAGCGTGCTGCAATGCATGGCCAACCTCATGGGCAGCGACCGCGGCTGCCGAGAGTGAGCGGCCATCATGATGCTGCTTGAGAAGGCGCACGGCCTTGGCGTCAGGGTCGTAGTGATCGCCGAGGTCGGTTTCCTCGACCGTGATCGTGTCCAGACCAAAACGGTCAAGCAGGTGGCGCGCTAGCTCGCCGCCGGTGCCAGGCAGGTCGGGTCTGTCTTTGCCGTGTTTCTTGATGATGCCGCGCACGAGCAGCTGCGGCAGTAAAGTGACCGACAGGAGGAGGACGATGCCGAGAACGATCAGCATCGCCCGAACCTCAATTCACCGCCCCGAGGGGTCAGCCGATCGTGCTTGCGCGCCGGGTCAGGATGAACTGCTGGCCGCTTGAGGCGGTGCAGTTGAGCTGGTTGGCGCTTGCGACCGAGCAGTTGAATGCCACCGGGCTCTGCCTGATGATGGAGATGCCGGTGATTTCGACCAGCACCTGATCGCGGAACTGATAGGTGCCCTCGGAAAGCTTCTGCCCGGAATCGGTGGCGTAGGTTTCGAAGCGGCCATTGAAGAAGTTGGTCACACCGGTGCCGGCCTGATCGAGCCATGCGCCTTCGATACCCGAGGTCGCCGGTGCGGCGGCAACGCCTGGAAGCGGCCGCCGGCTACCTGTGCCGGTGCAGCCAGCCACGATGATGCCGGTTGAGAGGACGGCAACCGCCGCCAGCAGGCCCGCATTAAGTTTCACAACATTGTCTCCTTGCAGGGTATTGCCGCTTTTGAGCCGATTGGCCGGACAATACCAGTATCCGTGCTGTGCCGAACGATTATCTTACGAGAATGTTCCTGAATTGCCACGGGTCGGATTTGTCGATGTCCTCAGGAAAAAGCCCCGGCCTGCCGTCAAGCGGCGTCCAGTCGGAATAGTACCCTTTGACGGGGCCGAGATAAGGCATCTGCACCTCAAGGCAGCGCTCGAAGTCCATTTCGTCGGTTTCAACGATGCCAGCCTCGGGGTTTTCCAGCGCCCACACCATGCCAGCGAGTACCGCCGAAGTGACCTGCAGGCCCGTGGCGTTCTGGTAGGGCGCGATCTGGCGCGTCTCTTCCACCGAGAGCTGCGAACCATACCAGTAGGCGTTTTTCTTGTGGCCGTAGAGAAGCACGCCGAGTTCGTCGATGCCATCGACGAGTTCGTTTTCATCGAGGACGTGGAAGACCGGCTGCGCCTTGCCCGCATCGCCAAACATCTCATGAAGCGAAAGCACCGCGTCGTTGCAGGGGTGATAGGCGTAGTGGCAGGTCGGGCGGTAGGTCACCTTGCCCTTCTTGTCGCGCACAGTGAAATAGTCGGCGATCGAGATGGACTCGTTATGCGTGACGAGGAAGCCGTATTGCGCGCCAGGCGTCGGGCACCAGGTGCGCACGCGCGTGTTGGCGCCGGGCTGTTCCAGGAAGATCGCCGCCTTGCACCCCTTTTTCTGCTTCTTGGCGTTCTTGGGTGTCCATTTTTCGTGCGTGCCCCAGCCAAGCTCGGCCGGCTGCAGGCCTTCGGAAACGAAGCCTTCCACCGACCAGGTATTCCAGAAAGTGTCGAAGGGCTTCGGCTGCTTGGTGCGCTGGGTATCCCGCTCAGCAATATGGACACCCTTCACGCCAAGCTTCTTCATCATCTTGGACCAGCCGTCGCGGTCGGTCGGGGTAGGGGTCTTGATGTCGAGCTTCATGTCGGCGGCAAGGTTCACCAGCGCCTGCTTCACGAACCAAGACACCATGCCCGGGTTCGCCCCGCAGCAGGAAACTGCGGTGGTGCCGCCGGGGTTCTTGCGCTTTTCCTCGCGCACCGTTTCGCGTAGCGCATAGTTGGTGCGCGAGGCGTTATCGGCTTTGGAGTCGAAATAGAAGCCGAGCCAGGGCTCCACGACCGTGTCGATGTAAAGGGCGCCGATCTTGCGGCAGAGCTTCATGATGTCGAGCGACGACGTGTCGACGGAGAGATTGACGCAGAAGCCCTGGCCTTCGCCTTCGGTAAGCAGCGGCTCTAGCAGCTTCTTGTAATTCTTCTTGGTCACGGCTTCCTTGATGAAGCGGATGCCGCGCTCTTCAAGCAGTGCCTTGTCGTCATCGCGCGGGTCGATGACCACCATGCGCGATTTGTCGAATTTGAAATGGCGCTCGATCAGCGGCAGCGTGCCGCGGCCGATCGACCCGAAACCGATCATCACGATCGGACCGGTGATTTCTCCGTGTATCGGCCATTTCGCCTTAGCCATCGACAATGCTCCTTGCTTTCATTTTCGCACGGTCTGCGCCGCGTCAGGTCAGGCGCTAAACCACATCAGCATGTCACAATAAAGGGGAAAGGTCAGTTTTGGCCCGCTGCGATTGCACGCAGATCTGCGACGAGGGTGTCGCGGTCGGCCACAAGCCTTTTGTAGGTCAGCTGCGCCTGGTCGAGTGCAGCAAGCTGATCGGCGAAACCTGCGGCGAGCGTTATGCTTTCGGGGTGCGCCTTGATTGCTGTTACCGGATCCACATGGATGCGGATTGTGAAAAGAATACCGCCCGATACGGGCAAGCGCGTCAGCGTTTGGCGCTCGACGCGAATGAAGGCGGCGGCGATTGACCCAAAGCGCGGAACATCGGCTGGTGTTCCGCCCGTTTTCTGAACTTCGCTTGCCGGGTGGTAGAGTTGATCGTCGGTCGCCAACGCCCAGTTGTAGCGTAGGACCGGCTGGCTGGGCTGCAGATTGTCGAAGATGCGGTGGATGACGGTTGCCATGCGCGTGTCGGGGCCAAAGCCGGGCACCGGCTTGTGTATCTGCTCCAGTGGCCGGTCGAATTTTTCGGCAAGCGTCCACGAGCTCGGAAAGCAGAGCGAAGCGGCGGCAAGGCGCCAACCGTCGTCCATTCGCCGCATCAGCACCAGATCTTCCTGCACGAAGCGGGCGGCTATCTGTAGTGGCGGTTCGTCCGACCCGTGGAGCTGAAAACGCGGTAGCCGGCCGCCCAGAAAGTCCCATTCGTCGCGGCCCGGAAATATGCGCGCATGGCCCCGGATCAGATGATCGACGACCTTGTCGAGCACCTCGCGCTGCGCAGCATTGGTGTCGGCGCGCGCGGCGAACACATCTCCAGGGCGCTCAGCGATCAGCCGGTCTTTTTCTTCAAGCTGCGCGCGATAGTGCCGGTCGATCTCAATCCAGCCTTCCGGATCGAGTGGCTTGAGGCCGATGGAAAACGGTTTTGCCGAGCCGTCATAGGGTGTGTGGGTTGGGCTTTCCATGAATGCCTAAATCGGCAACTTACGGAAAACCCAATAGTCGGCTCTGTCGTCGCCGACATAGCTGGCATAGGGCAGCGTGAAAATCAGGGATGCCTCGCCTGCGCGCTCCATCTGCCGGACGTAGCCCCTGAAATCCGAGGAGTTCAGATAAGATTCGCGCGTGCTAACGATGACGAAACCCCCGTCGCGCGATAGCGCGAAGAGATGGCGCAGGCCCTCGGGCGCGACATGACCCAGCGTGAAAACGCCGGCGCATGTGACGATGTCGTATGTACCGTGCAGCGCACCAAGACCGGCGTCATCGGCGTTCAAGTCAATCTCTGCCAGCAACCGGCCATAGGCACCGGTTTTTTCAGCCTTTGCGGTCATTGCCGGTGCGATGTCGAAACCGTCGACATGCGGGAAGCCGGCGCTCCTGAGCGCGATGCCGGCCAAGCCGGTACCGCAACCCGCGTCCATAAGTCGGATGTCGGCACGCGCTTTGCCCAACCAAGAGAGCTGAACCAGCCGCGCGAGCGACGCGATAATCTCTGGCGCGCGGTAATCCTCGCTGGCGACATCGTCATCATATGAGCGCGCCCAATCACCGTAGAAATCCTTGATGCGATCGGCATCGCCGTCGAGCGCGAGTGCCTTGGCAACTGGATCATCTGGCGGACGGGAGCTCATCTCACGAACCGCGCCCTTAGCTATCCATCGCTTCCAGCTCGTCGATCAGGCCTTCGATGACCGACAGGCCCTTTTGCCAGAAGGCGGGATCGGAAGCGTCGAGCCCGAACGGCTTCAGAAGTTCCGAATGGTGTTTGGTGCCGCCGGCCTTCAGCATCTCGAAATATTTGTCCTGAAAGCCGTGCTCGGCATTCTGGTAGACAGCGTAGAGCGAGTTCACGAGGCAGTCGCCGAAGGCGTAGGCATAGACGTAGAAGGGTGAATGGATGAAGTGCGGGATATAGGCCCAGAAGGTCTCGTATCCCTCGCGCAGCGCAATCGCCGGGCCCAGGCTTTCAGCCTGCACTTCCAGCCAGAACTCGCCAAGCTGATCAGATGTGAGTTCGCCGTTGCGGCGTTCAGAGTGAACTTTGCGCTCGAACTCATAGAAGGCGATCTGGCGCACGACCGTGTTGATCATGTCCTCGACCTTCTGCGCGAGCATCGCCTTCCGCTCGCGCCGCTCCTTGGTGGCGTCGAGCAGCGAGCGGAAGGTGAGCATTTCGCCGAACACCGAAGCTGTCTCGGCCAGCGTGAGCGGGGTTGCCGACATCAGCGCGCCCTGCTGGCCCGCCAGCACCTGATGCACGCCGTGACCGAGCTCATGCGCGAGCGTCATCACATCGCGCGGCTTGCCCATGTAGTTGAGGAGTACATAGGGGTGCGCGGACGGTACCGTTGGGTGCGCGAAGGCGCCCGGCGCCTTGCCGGGCCGGGCAGGGGCATCGATCCATCTGCCATCAAAGAACTTCCGTGCGATGTCCGCCATCTCGGGCGCGAAGCCGTGATAGGCGGCGAGAACCGTGTTCTTCGCCTCGTCCCAGCCGATCGCGGCCTGCGGTGTTTCGGGCAGCGGCGCGTTGCGGTCCCAGTGGTTCATCTGGTCCATGCCTAGCCAGCGGGCCTTCATCGCATAATAGCGGTGCGACAGGCGCGGATAGGCGCTATGCACGGCTTCGGCCAGAGCGTTTACCACCTCAGGCTCGACGCGGTTCGCCAGATGGCGGGAGTCTGCGATGTCGCTGAACCCACGCCAGCGGTCGGAGATTTCTTTGTCCTTGGCCAGCGTGTTGGTGACCAGCGTGAACAGGCGGATGTTCTTGCGGAACGTCTCGGCCAGAGCCTCGGCCGCCTGTTTGCGCTCGTCGGGCTTGGCGCTTTGCAGCATGTTCAAGGTCGGTTCGAGCGGTTGCTCGGTTCCATCCACCTCGAAACGCAGGCCGGTCATGGTCTCGTCGAACAGCCGGTTCCAGGCGCCGCGGCCGGTCACTGACTTTTCGTGGAAAAGCTGCTCGATGCGGTCTTCGAGCTGGTAGGGCTTGTCCTTGCGCAGATCGATGACCCAGGGCTTGTAGTGCGCAAAGTCCCCGTCGGCCGCGAAGGCCTTTTCGATGTCCGCTTCCTCGATCTGGTTGAGCTCCAGCGTGAAGAAGAGCAGATGCGCGGAGGCGTCCGTCATTTTCTCCTGCACGTCGCCATAGAGCTTGGCGCGGCGCGGGTCGGAGGTGTCGCCGGCATAGATAAGCCCAGCATAAGAGGCGATGCGCCCGATGAGTTCTTCCAGCTCTTCGAATTCCTTGAGCGCCTTGCCGAGATCGCCTTTTTGCGGCGAAGCAGCCGCGTCAACCAGCTTGCCCTTCCAGCGCTTCTCGAATGCAACCGAAGCGTCGGCGGCGCGCGCCATGTCGCTTTTCAACTCCGGCGCGTCCATGCCGGAATAGAGATCGCCCAGATTCCATTCCGGCAGCGCGCCAAGGTCGGGCGAGGCTGCGCTGCCGCGCGCCGCATCCGCTGCGCCAAAGAGCTGGACTGATTTGTTAAGAAAATTCATGCAACTCCCCAATCCACCCTTGAGGGCGGGAATCACTCCATGTCGATAAGGATTCGTTCACCGCAAATCTTGAACCCTTGTTTATAGGGTTGTGCCACGATGAGCCAAATCGCCTCAGAATCAAATCAAAGCTATCAGCAAAGCGAAACATGACCGCCTCAATCCTCGTTGTCGATGATGATCCAGTTCAGCGCCGCCTCCTGGAGACCGCTCTTGCCAAATCCGGCCATGCCGTGACCGTCGCTGATAGCGGCGAAGCTGGGTTGAAGGCGCTCGAAGCGCGCAGCGGTGATGATATCGGCGCTGTGGTGCTCGATCTGAAGATGCCGGGTATGGGCGGGCTTGGTATGCTTGAAGCCATGCGCGAGCGCGGATTGGAGCATCCGGTCGTGGTGCTGACCGCGCAGGGCGGCATCGACACGGTTGTGTCCGCCATGCGCGCCGGTGCGTTCGATTTCGTCGTAAAGCCGGTTTCACCGGAGAAGTTGGTCGCCACGGTTTCCGGCGCGCTCAAGGTCGAGCAGCGCGGAACGGCCGCCAAGCAGAAGCAGGCCAAGGTGTCGTCCTCGCAGTCGATGACGTTTGAGGATCTGATCGCGGCAAGCCCGGTCATGGAGCGGGTGCTGCGGCTTGGCCGCAAGGCGGCCGCGTCGAACATTCCGATCCTTATCGAAGGCGAGTCGGGTGTCGGCAAGGAAATGGTTGCCCGCGCAATCCAGGGTGGTGGCGCGCGCCGAGGCAAGCCGTTTGTGCCAGTCAATTGCGGTGCGATCCCCGACAATCTGGTCGAGAGTATCCTGTTCGGCCATGAAAAGGGGGCGTTTACGGGCGCAACCGAGAAGCATGTCGGCAAGTTCGTTGAAGCGAATTCGGGTACGCTGTTTCTCGACGAGATTGGCGACCTTCCGCTCGACGTACAGGTTAAGCTGTTGCGGGCCGTGCAGGAAGGCGAGGTCGATGCTGTCGGCGCAAAGGCGCCCATCCGGGTCGATATCCGTCTGATATCGGCGACACACCGCGACCTGATCCAGCGGGTCAAGGACGGGCTTTTCCGTGAAGACCTGTACTACCGGCTCAATGTGTTTCCAATTCACGTGCCGCCGCTGCGTGAGCGTTCGGAAGACATTCCTCTGCTCACGCAACATTTCATTCGCCGTCTTGGCAAAAGCGAGACCGGCGGCCGGGTCAAAGGCATTGCAGCCAGCGCACTTGCCATGCTGGAAGCCTATGACTGGCCTGGTAATATCAGACAGCTGGAGAACGCGGTATTTCGCGCAGTCGTGCTGTGCGACGGCGAAGTGCTGACGCCTGATGACTTCCCGCAGATCCGTGCGCAGACTGGCGCGGTGGAGCTTTCCACCAACAATGCGCAGGTGCGAATCGATGAACGGCGGCTGGCGGCAGCGCCTGTCAGTGTGCCGGCACAACCCGCGGCCGATGACGGCAGCACAGTGCGTGCGCTCGACGAAAAGGGCAATGTGCGCGCTCTTTCGGACGTAGAATCGGAGATGATCCGGCTGGCGGTCGACCATTATGGCGGTCAGATGAGCGAAGTTGCGCGCCGGCTCGGCATTGGGCGTTCGACGCTCTATCGCAAGCTCAAGGAGCTTGGCATCGACCCCGATACCGGGCGCTCGGTACGGCTGGCGTCTTAACTATCGCGCGCGGAAGCCTCCGCTAACTGCCGCCAAATCCGAAAATTTGTGCTAAACCGTTGGTTTACCATGCTCAAGAAGGGTGGATTCCGCCTTGAAAGCGCCATGGTGTTACCGCATTCCGGCTTCAATAAGCCGGGATTAACCATTACGATGGATAGTCGGGTCCGCCCAGTGATCCGGGTATCAAGGGGACATCTTGTGCCTGCAAGGCGACGGGTTTGATCGAGAGCACGCGTAACATCGGGGGACGGCGAACCAGCATGTTTGCCATGAAGAAGGCCCTGGCGGGTCTGTTCATCAGCATTGCCCTTCTGTTGTCCGCTGCCGCGACGGCAAGCGCGGAAACGCGCACGCTCAAGCTCTATTTCCTTCACACCAAGGAACGTGCCGAGATCACCTACAAGCGCAATGGCCGCTACATTCAGAGCGGGCTCAATAAGGTGAACCATTTTTTGCGCGACTGGCGTCGCGACGAATCGACCAAGATGGACCCGCGCGTGCTCGACGTGCTGTGGGAGGTCTACCAGCAGGTCGGCGGCCGCGATTACATCAACATCATCTCCGCCTACCGTTCGCCGGCGACCAATTCGATGCTGCGCAGCCGCGGCAGGGGCGTTGCCAAGAACAGCCAGCACACGCTGGGCAAGGCAATCGACTTCTTCATTCCGGGCGTGAACCTGGCGAAGCTGCGCAAGACGGCGCTGCAGATGCAGCGCGGCGGCGTTGGCTATTATCCCGGTTCCGGCTCGCCATTTGTGCACCTCGATGTCGGTAGCGTGCGCCATTGGCCGCGGATGAAGCGCAACGAGCTGATGGCATTGTTCCCGGACGGTCGGACGGCGCATATCCCCTCGGACGGCAAGCCGCTAGCCGGGTACAGTCAGGCTCTGGCCGCCATCAAGGCCGGCAAGCAGCGCAGCGCGTCTATCCAGGTTGCAAGCGCAGAGCCGACGGAGCGGCGTGGGCTGTTGTCGACACTCTTCGGCGGCGCGGACGAGGAAGAGGATACGGCTGAGAGCGCGCGGCCATCCGCTGCGCCCGCTGTCGCAGTTGCAGCCGCGCCCGAGCCGGTTGTGCCCGACCCGACACCAGAAACCATTCTCGCCTCGCTCGCACCGAGCGCCATTCCGTTCCCGCAGGCTGCGCCGCGCGGAACGAGCGTCAACGAACTGCTGGCGCTTGCCGACGCCTCGCCGGCAGATAACCCCGCCGTTGCAGCGACCGACGAAGCGGTGAGCGTGGCAGACGAGGCGCTTCTGGCCGAGCTCGCAACCGGCGCGCCGGTGCCGACGCAGCGCCCGGACGCCGCAGGGGCCGATGGGGCGACCCGGATTGCCGAAGCCGTTGTTCCGGGCGGTCTGCCGGTGCCGGCCGACGCCAGCCAGACCGGTCTTGACGTTGCAGCTGCAGATAGCTCGACGGGTCCGTCGGCCACCGTTGCCGCGTTCCTGCCAAAGGGCGCGGCGGACGGCGCCTCAACGCGCGAATATGTGCTCGCGTCGCTGCCGAATTCCGGCCCGTCCTATAGCGCTCCGCCAATCTCGGATGCTGGCGGTGCGGTCGTCAGCCGGCCGCGCGAGGATTCCGACCGCAGACTTGCACGGCTTGGTTCCGCGCCTGCCGCTTCGCAGCGCCTGGCGCTGATCTCGGCCGACGGTCAGACGCCTGAAAGCGCCCTTGCCACTGGCGTGAAAACCACGTCCAAATCAGCCAAACCGGGTCCGGGCGATTCAAGGCCTGATCCGAAGGCGGTTATGGTGCCAATTCCGCGTCAACTTGCGCAGTGGGCGCTCAATCCGTCTTCGGCGGCGATGGACGCCAGCGGCACGGTCGCCCCGTCCTTCCGCGTCGCGCATGTGCGCTCCGCTCCGAACCTCGTCTACACGGCAGGTTTCGGCCGCACCAACGATCAGGGACAGCCGAACCGGTTCACCGGCAATGCGGTGACTTTCCTCTCGGTCGCCCGTTTCGGAAACAACTAGAGTTAAGCCGCAGCCTTGCCTTTGCCGAGCTTGGCGGCTTCGCGCGCCAGGGCCTCGATCTCATCCCATGCGCCCTTGGCGATCAGATCGTCCGGGGCCACCCAAGACCCGCCGATGCAGACAACATTGGGCAGCGACAGGTAATCGGGCGCATTGGCCGGCGTGATGCCGCCTGTCGGGCAAAAGCTGATGCTTGCCAGCGGCGATGATATCGACTTCAGAAACGAAGCGCCGCCAGCCTGTTCGGCCGGGAAGAACTTCATCATGCGGTAGCCCTCTTCGCGCAAAGCCATCATTTCCGATGGCGTAATCGCGCCCGGCAGGAACGGCGTCTGGTGCTCATGAGCCGCGTCCAGCAGTTCCTGCGTCGTGCCGGGGCTGACGATGAAGCGCGCGCCCGCTCTGGTGGCCGCACTGAAGTCGCGCGACGAAAGGATCGTACCGGCGCCGACGATCGCGTCCGGGACCTCGGCGGACGTCAGTGCGATGGCGTCGATTGCGTCGTCGGTGCGCAGCGTGATCTCGATAGCCTTCAGCCCGCCCTTTACCAGCGCACGTGTCAGAGGCACCGCGTCGGCGAGCCGGTCGATTTTCAACACCGGAATCACCGGCTGTCCGGCGATCAGTTCGATGATGGCTTTCGATCTGTCTTTCATGCGTCCGTCGATCCGTTGGTCTAATCGATTTATTCCGGGCGCTTCTATCACAGGTTCGGTGACTGGCCAGCATCAATTGCGGCGGGTGAGGAACGTCACGATGCGCGCCCACCAGCGACGCAGCCGGGCCCCGAGCGAGAGCCGTGCGCGCAGGGCGGCGAGCGTGTCGGTGTCGGCGATACCGCTTGCGGCCAGGCCTTCATCCGCCTGAAAACGGCGGAGAGCCATCGCAGTCAGCCGGCCAAATCGCCCGTCGATTGCGAGCGGATAGCCGGCGGCCGACAGCGCTGACTGTAGGTCGGCGACCGCTTTGCCGCTGGCACCACGCCGAAGCGTTCCTTCTCCGGCAGACTTTGGTGCAGGCGTACCGTTCTTTGCGTATCTGGCGTAGGCGGCGGCCAGCTTCTTATCGTAGCGGTTCTTGCGGTAGCCGGGGCCGTTATAACCACGTGCAAAGCGCGCCCAGTCCCGGTCGGCAAGTGCGTCGCGCAGCCCGGCTTTCACGATGTAGCGCGCCATCAGGCGCGCCTGACCGCCTACGCCGGATCGCGCTTCGGCAACCAGCGCGTCGACATTTGCGAATCCAAGCCACGCCCAATGCGCGCCCATGACCTGGCCAAGCCCCCAGGATACGGATTCATAGGCTGCCTTGCGGTCGATGCGCGCAGCACGTTCCAACATCCGCCATCTGGCTGCCTGACTGGCTGGGTTGGCGATCTTGCCGGCTTCGGGCGCGGACAGGCCGGCGCGGCGGGCGCGACTTCGTTTGTCGCCCACCAGACGGCGGTCGAAATAGTGTCCCTCGAAGCGGATCAGCGGTTCGCGGCGGCCTTCAAAAAGCGCATAGGCCCTGCCGCCCGCCTCGACCTCGGCGACGGCGAGCAGCGCTGCCGGCTCGATGCCGAATTCCGTTGCCGTTGCGGCGATCGCGTTTCTGGTTTCGTTGGTGAACATGTCTCGCCCCGCATTGAAGTGCTTATCCTGCGGCAGCGAATGAGGGGCGGGGATAGCCGACTGTCTCGTCAGCTGCGCAGGGTGACCCCAAAACCCAGCGGTTCCAGCTTTTTGTTGAAGCCCGGAAGCGGAAGCGTTAGGCAGCGGCGATGAAACTGTCCCCGACGGAAACAGCCGTCTCCGTTGCTGCGTTTTACCGCTTTGCGCCGGTCACGGACCCAGCTGAGCTGCGCTCGCGCCTGCTGGATTGTGCAGAGGCCGAAGCGCTTCGCGGAACGGTTCTTGTGGCGCCGGAGGGCATCAACGGCACAATTGCCGGAGCGCGTGCCGGGCTGGACAGGTTTTTCGAAGCCGTTCGCGCCCAAACCGGAATGGCCGGGGTCGATATCAAATTCAGCAGCGCGGACACGATGCCGTTTCATCGGCTCAAGGTGCGGCTGAAGAAAGAGATCGTGACCATGGGCGTCACCGATCTTGACGCCGCGCGCGAAGCTGGCGTTCACGTGCCCCCGGGCGAGTGGAACGCGCTGGTCAGCGATCCCGACACTGTCGTTATCGACACCCGCAATGCATACGAGACTGCGATCGGCACATTTCAGGGCGCGCTCGACCCCGAAACCGAGAGCTTTCGAGATTTCCCGCGCTGGGCAGAGGAGAATCTGGATCGCTTCAAGAACAAGCGTGTCGCGATGTTCTGCACCGGAGGCATCCGCTGCGAAAAGGCGAGTGCTTATCTGAAGCGCATCGGCGTTGACGAGGTGTTTCATCTCAAGGGCGGTATTCTCAAATATCTTGAGGAGGTGCCGGCTGAAAACAGCCTCTGGCAAGGCGAATGTTTCGTGTTCGACGAACGGGTGGGCATTCGTCACGGGCTCGAACAGGGCGAAACCACGCTTTGCCGCGCCTGTAGGCATCCGCTCACGCCGGAAGAGCGGCAATCCCGGTGGTTTCAAGAGGGCGTCTCCTGCCCGCACTGCCATGAAAGCCGGACGGACGCGGATCGCGAGCGCTATGCCGAAAGGCAGCGGCAGGTAGAACTTGCCCACAAACGCGGCTCTGGCCCGCATATCGGCCGGTAGGGCTCCTCAAGCCCTTCGTCATTGTAATTTCGCAAGCCTCTGCCTACCTCAAGGGCGGCCGGCCGCATTGGCCGGTGTTCAAGCCGATATGGAGGAAAGCGCGTGTTCGATCCGAAGAAACTTCTCAACGATCTGCTGGGTTCGCGGGTTCCGGGAACCGAATCCACCGTGGGAGAGAAGGCGGGTCAGGTCACGCAGCTTGCCAAGGACAATCCCATCGCGACCACGGCGATCGCTGCTGTGCTTCTGGGTACCGGCGCAGGCCGGGCTCTTGCCGGCACGGCGATCAAGCTGGGCGGCCTGGCCGCGGTCACCGGTCTCGCCTATACGGCTTACAAGAACTATCAGAACGGCAACAAGCCGGGCGAGGTCGGCGCGGAGGCAGAAATTTTGCCGCCGCCGGAAGATACCGCGTTCGATCCCAAACATGCGCCGCAGGGCGAGGGCGATTTCGCCCTGACGCTGGTGCGCGCCATGATCGCGGCTGCAAAGGCCGACGGGCGGATCGACGACGAAGAGCGCAAGCATATTGGCGACAAGCTCAAACTCGCCGGTTACAATGGCGAGGCGGAGGCGTTTCTGCTCGCTGAGATGGAAAAGCCGATCGGCATCGACGATCTGGTGGCCAGCGCGCAATCCGATGCCCAGAAGGTTGAAATATATGCAGCTTCTCGGCTTGCGATTGATCCCGATACGCGGGCCGAGCGTGGCTATCTCGACCAGCTCGCCGGGCGGCTGCAGCTGCCGGATGCGCTCGTGGACCATGTTGAAGCTACCATCGCCAATGTGACGCGTTAACCAAGCGTTTACGCTTCTGGTCCATTCTGGAACAAACCGGATCGGCTTTCCTCCTCCCAAGCACGGTCCGATACGGGCGGTCGCGAATGGCCGCCCTTTTTAACAATCCCTTTCTTGTTTCCGGTCGCACGATCTGCACACTCTCGCGATGAACCGCGAGGAGGATCTATATGGGCGGCAAGATTGCAGTTGTGACAGGAGCAGGCAGCGGCATCGGCGAAGCCGTCGGTGCGGAGCTGGTGGCGGACGGATGGACCACGGTCTATTGCGGACGCACACTGCAAAAGCTTGAGGCGGCTGCTGAGAAGGCATCGGGCCCCGGCAAGGCGGTTCCGGTTGCCTGCGATGTTACTGACGAAGAGCAGGTGGATGCGCTTTTCCAGCAGGTTGAGCGCGACTACGGGCGAATCGACCTTCTCTTCAACAATGCCGGCATTGCCGCCAGCACACTGACGATCGACGAGACGCCGGTAGATCTGTGGCGTCAGATCGTGGACGTCAATCTCACCGGGTCGTTTCTGTGCGCTCGCGCCGCATTTGGGCTGATGCGGCGGCAGTCGCCGCAGGGCGGGCGCATTATCAACAACGGCTCGATCTCGGCGCATACACCGCGTCCGGGCTCGGTTCCCTACACATCGACCAAGCACGCCATTTCCGGTCTCACCAAGACGCTGGCGCTCGATGGCCGGCCGTTCGACATTGCCTGCGGCCAGATAGACATCGGGAACGCCGAAACGGACATCGCCACAGCGATGGCGCGGGGCGTGCCGCAGGCCAGCGGTATCATCGCGACCGAGCCGCTGATGGATGTCCAGCGCGTGGCGGACGCGGTGAAATACATGGCGAGCCTGCCGCTCGATGCCAACGTTCTTTTCCTCACTGTGATGGCGACCAAGATGCCATATGTTGGGCGAGGCTAGATCGATGCACGCCCCGGAGCCCGGCCGCGCATGATGGCATTTCTTGCCGAATACAATTCGATCATCGCGCTGGCGCTGCTGGTGGCGCTTTTTGCTGCCTTTGTCATCGAGCGTTATCCGCCGGAAGTGACGGCGGTGGGCTTTGCCGGCCTTTTCGTTTTGCTCGGGTTCGTCTCGACCGACGAAGCGCTGGCCGTCTTTTCGAACCCCGCGCCCATCACCATCGGCGCGATGTTCGTGCTGTCGGGCGCGCTGGTGCGTACCGGTGTACTCGATGCCATCGCCGAAAAGGTCATGGACCGCGCAACCGACAACCCACTGATCGCGGTTATCGGCTTCATCGTCGCCGTGGTCGTTGCGTCCGCTTTCATGAACAACACGCCGGTCGTGCTGGTCATGATCCCCATCACGATCCGCTTCGCGGCCGTAATGGGCTTGGCCTCCACGAGGCTGCTCATACCCTTGTCCTACGCGGCAATTCTCGGCGGAACCTGCACGCTGATCGGCACTTCGACCAATCTTCTGGTCGACGGCATTGCCACCAAGGCCGGCATGGAACCGTTCTCGATTTTCGAGATCACCCCAATAGGTTTCGTGGCGACAGCCACCGGCATTACCGTGATGACGCTGCTTGGATGGTTCCTGCTGCCGAACCGGCATTCCAGCTCTGAGGATTCTGCCACCCAGGAAACCGAGTTTCTGTCTGAGATCACGATCAGAGACGAGGAAAAATACGAAGGCCAGAAGGTCGCCGACATCACCGATTTTCGCCGTCCCGGTCTACGCATCACCGGTATTCGCAGCGGCGGCAAGGTGTTTCGCACCGAGATCGGTCAGCGTGAGCTCAAGAAAGGCGACACGCTCATCGTGGTCGGTACCGCATCCGAGCTTCTTACGCTGAACAAGCGCGCCGGGCTGCGCGTCGGTCTGAGACGTGGCATCGACACCGATGTCGAAAAGGTTGCGGTGGAGGCGATCGTTGCGCCGCAGAAGTCGAGTGCCGGCCATCGCATTGCCGATCTGATGCTCGGCCGGCGCTATGGCGTGCGCGTGCTTGGTGCGCACCGGCATAAACACATTCCGGGTCCCGACCTCGAAAATGTGCGCCTGCGCCCGGCCGACAAGCTGCTTCTGGAAGGCTCGCCCGCCGGCTTCGACGCGTTGACGCAGGAAGCGGACCTTGTAGCTGTTTCGCGGCCCAGCGGCCGCGCATTCCGGCGTGACCGCGCGCCTATTGCGATTGCAGCACTCGCCGCGGTTGTCATTCTGGCCGCGCTCGGCTTCATGGACATCAGTATGCTTGCCATGATCGCGGTCGCGGCCATTCTGGTGCTGCGCTGCATCGACGGCGAGGAGGCGTGGGCCTCGATTGAGGGTTCCATCCTCGTTTTGATTTTCGCAATGCTCGTCGTCGGGGCAGGATTGCAGGAGACCGGGGCTGTCGAACTCGTCGTGATGGGGCTGGCGCCGTTCCTGGCGGACATGTCGCCGCTGATGACGCTGCTCGCAATCTATTTCATCACGTCGTTTTTCACGGAACTCGTCACCAACAACGCAATTGCGGTGATTATGACGCCAATCGTGATCGGGCTTGCCGATCAGATGGGCTTTGACCCGCGGCCATTCGTGATCGCAGTGATGATCGGCGCCAGCGCCAGCTTCGCGACGCCTATCGGCTACCAGACCAACACACTGGTCTACGGTGCAGGCGACTATCGTTTCGCCGACTTCCTGAAGGTCGGCATTCCGATGAACATCTGCGTGGGCATCACCAGTACGCTGGCGATCTGGATGATGTTCTTCTAAGCGCAGCGCTTACCGCGCCAGGAAGTCACCGATACGGTCGATCGCGCGCAGGATATTCTCTTCCGAATTGGCGTAGGAAAGGCGGATATAGCCTTCGCCGTGAACGCCGAAATCCGGCCCGCCTATCAGTGCTACGCCTGCCTCTTCCAGAAGATCGGAAGCGAGCTTCTTGGCTTTGCGGCCCGTACCGGAGATGTTCGGGAAGGCGTAGAAAGCACCCTTCGGCGTTGCGCAGCTTATGCCTTCGAGACCGTTCAGGCCTTCCACCACCGTTTTGCGGCGACGGTCGAATGCCTGCATCATCTTTTCCACTTCGTCCTGCGGGCCATCGATGGCGGCAATGCCCGCAAACTGGCTTGGCGCATTGACACAGGACCAGCAATTCACCGCCAGCTTGCGCACCTTGTCATAGAGGTGGCCGCTCGCGGCGGAGTTCGGCCAGATCGACCATCCCATGCGCCAGCCCGTCATGGCCCATGTCTTCGACCAGCCATTGAGCAGGATCAGACGGTCGCGAATTTCGGGGAAGGTGAGCAGCGAGCAGTGCTCTTCGCCGTCATAGGTCATGACGTCGTATATCTCGTCCGACAGGATCACGACGTCGGGGAAGTCTGCCAGGCCGGTGACCAGCTTTTCGATTTCGGCGCGGGGCGTAACACCGCCGGTCGGGTTTGCCGGCGAATTGAGGATGAGCAGCCGGGTTGCCGGTGTCAGCAGCGACAGCGTTTCGTCGGCGGAAAACGCAAAGCCGTTTTCCTCGCGGATCGGCACCGGCACGGGCCGCGCGCCGGTATATTCGATCATCGAGCGATAGATGGGGAATCCGGGGTCTGGATAAAGAATGTCTGCGCCCGGTTCGCCGAACAGAACGATTGCCGCATACATTGTCGGCTTGCCGCCCGGCATGATCATCACATTTTCAGGCGAAACCTCGACGCCGGTCGTCGATAGCATGCGGCGAACGACAGCTTCGCGAGTCGCCAGCAGGCCGGTGGCCGGCGTGTAACCATGATGCCCGTCGCGCAATGCCTTGATTGCGGCCTCCACGATATGCGGTGGCGTGCTGAAATCCGGCTGGCCGATACCAAGATTGATAATGTCGCGGCCAGATTGAGCCAGTTCGGTTGCGCGGGCCAGTACTGCGAAAGCGTTTTCTTCGCCGATGCGGTCGAAGTTCGAAACTGTGTGGAGCATATGCGTGGCCGGTCTGGTTCTTTGTTGCAGGCGCGTTTCTTGTGAGGCTTGCTGCTCAAAAGTCAAATCGGAGATGCGCCGCCAATGCCGGACCTGGCCGACTGGACACCGCGCATGCCGCCGCGCCAAGCGCCTATGGAAGGCCGCTTCGTGCGGCTCGTTCCGCTCGATGCGGCGGCGCATCGCGATGCGCTTTTCGACATTACTGCCAGTGACCCGCAGCGCTTCCGCTATCTGTTCGAGCAGCCGCCGGCCGACCGGGAGGCGCTGCAGCCATGGCTCGATCAAGCACAGGCGAGCACCGACCCGTTGTGGTTCACGGTCATCGACCGGGCAAGCGGGCAGATCGTCGGTCGCCAGTCCTATATGCGGATCGACCGTGTGCATGGGGTTATCGAAATCGGCTCCATATTGTGGAGCAGCCTCATGGCGCGCAGTCCTGCCTCGACCGAAGCGCTGTACCTATTCGCCAAACACGCTTTCGACGATCTCGGCTATCGGCGCTTCGAGTGGAAGTGCCACAATGACAACCAGCCGTCCAAGCAGGCGGCCTTGCGTTTCGGCTTCAGCTTCGAAGGGGTGTTCCGCCAGCACATGGTGGCCAAGGGCGCGAACCGCGATACCGCGTGGTTCGCGATGATCGATGGCGACTGGCCGTTGATCCGCGCTGCATTCGAGGCTTGGCTCGATCCGGCCAATTTCGACGACCAGGGCCGACAGCGCAGACGGCTCGCCGATATTCGTGAGGCACTGGCCGGGGCGGGTGCGTGAAGGTATAGCTCGTTGCGATAACCGGGATCGCGAACGCCATGCAACAAAACCGAAATGCGCTGATAGCAGCCGCCATAATCATGGCCGTGTTTGCGCTTCTCGCTTTCTACCTGCCTGACATCATGATGACGGCCGCTGACTTCTCGCCGGTGGCGGCGGGCGCCGTCGTCGTTGTGTTCCTGCTCGGCTTCTTCGCACTTTTCTGGCTGCGAGGCCGTCACCAGAACAGGAAGCACTGAGATGCGCGTTCTCGTAACGGGTGCGGCCGGCATGATCGGCCGCAAGCTGGTCGCCCGGCTTGTCGGGGATGGCACGGTGGCGGGGCGCAAAATTACTGCGCTCGACCTGCACGACGTCGTCGCGCCTTCGAAGCCTGAGGCGGAGTTTCCATGCGAAACTTTTGCCGGCGACCTTTCCGATCCAGAACAGATCGCCACGCTGATCGGCCGTTCGCCGGACGTGGTCTTCCATCTTGCCGGCATCGTTTCCGGCGAAGCGGAAGCGGATTTCGACCGCGGCTACCGGGTCAACCTCGACGGCACGCGGGCTTTGTTCGACGCGATCCGGCTGTCCGGTATCTGTCCGCGCGTGGTCTTTTCGTCCTCGATTGCGGTGTTTGGCGGGCCGTTTCCCGACGTTATTCCAGACGATTTTCATACCGTGCCGCTCAGTTCCTACGGCACGCAGAAACTCATGGGCGAGGCGCTGCTGACCGACTATTCGCGCCGCGGCTTCATGGATGGCGTCGGTATTCGCCTGCCGACGATCTGTGTGCGGCCGGGCAAGCCGAACAAAGCCGCGTCGAGCTTTTTCTCAGGCATTATCCGCGAGCCGCTGGACGGCAAGGAAGCACTGCTGCCGGTGCCGCGTTCGGTGGTGCATACTCATGCGAGCCCGCGATCAGCCGTGAACTTCCTGATCCACGCAGCCGGCCTGCCCAGCGAGGCGATCGGTCAGCGGCGCTGCCTTAACATGCCCGGTGTAGCCGTTACCGTTGGCGAGCAAATCGAGGCGCTGGCGCGCGTTGGCGGTAAGGATGTGGCGGCGCTCGTACGTGACGAGCCGGACGAGGCTGTTTGGGCGCTGGTGAAGAACTGGCCGACCCGGTTCGAGGCCAAGCGCGCCCGTGATCTCGGCTTCGAAGCGGAGACGAGCTTCGACGAGATCGTGCGTATCCACATTGAAGAAGAGCTCGGCGGCAAAGCCTAGATCAGGCTGCGAGGCTCGCCGTCAGCAGGGTAAGGCCGATCAGGAAAACGAAGGCCGCACCGGCGATTTCGATGGCGACGTGGATCGTCTCACGGCGCGGGCCTTCGCCAGCGATGAACACTGCCCAGTTCTTGGCGGTCACAGCGAGTGTCGCGAGGATCGATACGGTGATCGCGGTGCCAATCGACATCGCCAGCACCGACAGCACGCCTGCCATCCAAAGCCCGTTCAGAAACGCGAAAGACAGCACGATCAGCGCACCCGTGCATGGGCGCAAACCGACTGCCGCGACCGCAGTCCAGGCACTGCTCCAGCTGAATTCGCGTTGGCTCAGCAGGCTCGGGTCGGGCATGTGAGCGTGTCCGCAATCGGGGCAGACTTCGCCTTCCGCATGATGATGGTGGTGATGGCCATGATCATGATTGTGATCGTGGTGATGATGCGAATGGTCATGGTGTGTGTGATCATGGTGGCCATGTGTGGCGCTGGCCGCCGACAGGCTGTGTGCCGGACGGGCGCTGAAAATGCCAGCAAGTCGTTTGCCCGCCTTGCGCCAAAGAAGCCATAGACCGAAGCCGGTGATCAGCGCATAGCTCGCGATTTCCAGGAACCAGGTAGCATCCGTCATCGACACGGAGGTGCCGCGCAGGGCCAGCAACACCGCGCCCATGACGATTATCGCTGTGAGCCCCTGCAGCAAGGCAGAGAGCAGCGAAAGCATGATGCCGCGTTTAAGAGCGACCTCGTTGGCCAGCATGTAGGATGAAATCACAGCCTTGCCGTGGCCCGGCCCCGCGGCATGGAACACGCCGTAAGCAAATGAAAGGCCGACCAGAACCCAGGTTCCGCTGCCATCCTTTTTCATGGTTTTCAACGCGCCAGTCAGCGCGCGGTAGAAATCCTGTTGCTGCGTGTTCACCCAGTTCAGGAACCCTGCAAACAGGCCGGTGGAGGGGACAGTCGCCTCACTGTTGCCGATGCCGAGCGAGCTTTGCGCAAGTGTCGCATCGCTGATCGTCAGCGCGAGCGCCGCCAGCACAAGTGCTGACAGAATGTGTCCCCCGCGGTTCATGGATCAGTTCGTCGCTTCGCAGGTGACTTCAAGACGGGTGGCGAAAAGCTTGCTCACATCGTTGCCAGCAGGATCGTTGAAAAACGCCTCGGTGAGCGTGTCCTGATTTGCGGCCAGCGCCTCGTCGGGGTCGGGCCGCACTACCGCGCTTGAACATCCGCCCGGCATGCCACGCACAGTGAGGTCGCCATCCTCGAAAAAGTCTATCGCCGTGTAGAAGGTGGGGTCATAGACGCCAAATGCGACGGTTCCGTTCAGCTTCAGTGGCTCGGCCGGCTGCGACTGAAACAAGATCGTGAGCTGGTCGTTTTCATGCGTTGCCAGCAGCTTGTCGGGCGCCTGCATGGCAGCCGGTGCGCCGTTCACGCTGACAAACTGGAAATAGTCGAACTCGGACAGGGAGTCGTGCACCACGCCCGCCACGGTCGCCAGCTCGCTTTCGTCGAGCTGCAGGTCGCTGTTTTCGTCGAATTCGAGAAGTACCGTGGACGAGAACAAATCATCGAAGCGCCAGACATGGCCAAGCGTTTCCACTTCGCCGGCCGGATTGACCGCGACTTCGAGAGTGGCCTGCGCAAAGACATGCGGGTGGACGCGCAACGGTGCGGTTCCCGCAAGCAGGAGCGCACCGGCGCAAGCAGCCGCATTCAAGGCTCGAATCGTTTTCATCCTGCAATGCCCCTCGGCTTGTTCCGCTGAGTGTCGTCAGCAAACGGGCGAAAGTTGGACGGCATTACGCGGTATCGTTGGTTTTCATCCACTGGGCAAGATAGTCGACGAAAACTCGAATCTTTGCGGGAAGATAACGCCGATGTGGATAGACCGCATAGATGCCGCCCGCCGGAGGGAGCCAGTCGTCGAGGATCGCGACAAGTTTGCCGCTCTCCAAGGCCGGTTCGGCGATGAAATCGGGCAAGCCAACGAATCCGAGGCCGGAGATCGCCGCTTCCCGGGCAGCAATCGGGCTGTTGACTTCCAGGCGGCCGTCGACCTGAACCGTTATGGCGTCGCCATCGGCGTTTTTGAACTGCCAGTTGCTCAGCCAGCGCCCGTTGGTGTCGATAACGCAGGGCTTGCCCGCCAGATCTTGTGGTTTCTCGGGCCGGCCGATTGCTTCGATCAGTTCGGGGGAACCACACAGTCTGATCGAAAACGGGCGCAACTTGCGTGCGATCAACGAGGAGTCCTGCATGCGGGTGATGCGGACCGCGATGTCGAACCCTTCTTCAACCAGATCGACGAAACGGTCGTCGAGATGGACGTCGAGCGTGATGTCGGGATGATCGCGGGCGAAGTCGATCAATGAGTGTCCTATGCCCGCGTCGGCGAAAGTGCGCGGCGCGGTCAGCTTGATGCGGCCTTTCACGTCGCCCAGCCGTTCACGCACCGATTCTGCCAGCGCATCGATATCGTTGACGATTTCGGTGGCGCGTTTGAAGTAGTCGTGGCCGGCTTCCGTGAGTGAAAATTGCCGCGTCGTGCGGTTCAGCAGGAGCGCGCCGAGCTCGTCTTCAAGTTCGCGGACGTATTTTGACAGCAGCGCCTTGGAGCGGCCGATCTTGCGGGCGGCGGCGGAGAAGCCCTCGGCCTCGACGACCTCGATGAATGCCCGCATGCGGGTGAGCGTGTCCACTAATGTGCGCCTTTCGCGTGATCGAGTATCGTTCGAGCCAGCCTGATCAACGCCATATCGCTGCCGGCCGGACCCAACAGAGAGATGCCGAACGGTGCATCGTCGACCGTGCCCAGTGGTATCGTGATTTGCGGAAAGCCGGACAGGCCTGAGAGGCACAGCAGACGCAAGGCGCGTTCGCGGTAATCCTGAAGTGCGTCGAAGCCGATGTCGCTGAGCGGTGCGGCGCCCGGAACGGTGGGCAGGATCAGCAGACGGTGGTCGCCCAGCATCTGCGCGAGTTCATCGCGCAATGCGTTGCGCTTTTCGGTCTCAGCCGTTGCCACTTCGCAGCCGAGCGAGGAGCCGAATTCGAAACGCTCTTTCACGCCCGGGCCGAGATGCCGCTCCTTCTCCGAGATCCAGGGTCCGTGGACGGCCCAGGCCTCGTAGGATTGGAGCTTGCGGAAGGTCCAGTAGAGATCGTCTATCGATTGCGACAGAGGTTTCGCCTCTTCCGGCGGGCCGGTCACGTCGGCGACGATGCGGCGTATGCGATCATATTCGGCGGCTTCGGCTTCACCGAGCAGCAGCGCGTCGAGTGCGGGGAGGTGAATGGTCTTAAACGCGGACGTTTCCCCCCTCTGCGAGGGGAGGAAATCCGACAGCGCCACCCTGGCCACGTGCTCATATGTCTCGCCACCCCTCGCAAACCAGCCAAAGGTATCGAACGATGGCGCGAGCGGCATTGTGCCCTCCAGCGAAATGGCGCCGTGTGTGGCGCGAAGGCCGATCAGGCCGCAGAAGGCCGCTGGTGCGCGGATCGAGCCGCCGGTGTCGGAGCCGGTAGCGAAGTCGACGAGCCCGCCCGCCACGGCCGCCGCTGAGCCTGAAGAAGAGCCGCCGGTGACGCGGCCAGGCGCGGCAGGGTTGACCGGGTGCGGATAGTGCGCGTTTTGCCCCATCAGCGAAAATGTAAGCTCGTCCGTCTGCGTTCGCGCAACCAGCGTTGCGCCGGCATCGAAGAGTTTCTGAATGGCGGGCGCGGTTGTGGCGGCTGGTCTTGCTTCATCCAGCTTCTGCGGATTGCCGCCGCCGGTGCGCTGGTCACGCACGTCATAGATGTCTTTCACCGCGAAAGTGAGCCCTGCAAGAGGGCCGGAGCCCGTTTCCTGGATGGGCGCGAATGGTGCCTGGACATATGCGTTCAGCGTGTCGGCCAGAAGGTTCATTGTTCACTCTTCAGAGACGGGAATCGGAGGTTCGGTCAGCGCAGAAAAAAATTCAAGCGGATGCGATTTTTTCGTTGATTCTGACAGGGCTTATCCATATATCGCGGCTGCCCAAAGTCGCACGTGCCTGTGGGTGTCCGCCGATCCCTCGTTTGGTGAGGGAAACGGTAAGGTACCTGGAACTAACCCCTCCAGTCGCTTTCACGGCCAACCGTGAAATCGAGGACATCTTGAAGCAACGACGGTGCGGGCCTTTCTGGTGTTCTGCCGGTCGTCCATAGACCGGGGTTACTGAAGAGGCACACCTTCATTGCCGGCAGTGCGGAGGGTTCTCCAAAGCTGAGGCAGACAAAGCGGATTTTCGCTTCCGGGCGAGGGTCCACCACCGCGTGACACGCATTTGCAGGTTGTCGGATCTCCACAGGCCGGTAGCTGCGGATCGTCGCCACGCATCTTTGTCCACCACGGGTCGCGAGCTTCAACGCTTAGGCCCGAGCTTGCCGGCGGCAGATGCCGCCAATGGAGAGACCCGATGGCCACGCAGCGCGTTCTTGATTTCCTCGCCACCCGACGTCCCGATGGACCTTGCCTCGTCGTCGACCTCGACGTCGTGCGCGACAATTATCGCGCATTCGAGAAGGCTCTTCCAGACAGCCGCATCTTCTACGCTGTGAAGGCCAATCCAGCTCCTGAAATCCTGCGCCTGCTTGCCTCGCTCGGCTCCAATTTCGACACCGCGTCGGTGGCCGAGATCGAGATGGCGCTCGACGCCGGCGCCACGCCCGACCGCATCTCCTTCGGCAACACGATCAAGAAAGAGCGCGATATCGCTCGCGCCTACGAGCACGGCATTCGCCTGTTCGCGGTCGATTGCGAAGCCGAGGTCGAGAAGGTTGCGCGTGTTGCGCCCGGCAGCCGCGTGTTCTGCCGCGTTTTGACCGATGGCGAAGGCGCCGAATGGCCGCTTTCGCGCAAGTTCGGCTGTGCGCCGTCCATGGCCGTCGATGTGTTGCGCCGCGCGCATGCGCTGGGCCTCGATGCCTATGGCGTCTCCTTCCATGTCGGCTCGCAGCAGACCGACCTTACTGCATGGGATCGCGCTCTTGGCGACGCCAAGCGCGTGTTCGCGATGCTTGCCGAGGAAGGCATCGTGCTGAAGATGGTCAATATGGGCGGTGGTTTCCCGACCCGTTACCTGCGCGATGTGCCGGCTGCCCAGGCTTACGGCCAGGCGATCTTCTCCGCGCTGCGCGCCCATTTCGGCAATCAGCTGCCCGAGACCATCATCGAGCCAGGCCGCGGCATGGTCGGCAATGCCGGCACGATCCGCTCCGAGGTGGTGCTGATCTCCAAAAAGGCCGACAACGACAATGTGCGCTGGGTCTATCTCGACATCGGCAAGTTCGGCGGCCTGGCCGAGACGATGGACGAGGCGATCCGCTACCCGATTTCGACGACCCATGACGGCGGCGAGACTGGCGAATGCGTACTCGCAGGCCCGACCTGCGACTCGGCCGATGTGATGTATGAGAAGACCCCGTACCCATTGCCCCTGTCGCTGACGATCGGCGACGAGGTGCTGATCGAGGGAACGGGCGCGTACACCACAACCTACGCTTCGGTTGCCTTCAACGGCTTCGAACCTCTGCGATCCTACGTGATCTGAAACGGCGCCGCCGTTTCACGCAAAGTCACTGCCGGCCAATGCCGGCAGTGGGCAAGCTCGCGCAATTTCTGCATCTGGATCAGTTAAATGAACGCCGCCGTGCCGACCGTTGATGGTTTCCTCAATACCCCCTCATCCGCGCCTGCTCGTTCCGTTGGAGGCGGAATGATGACCGTGGCCGCGCCTGCGCTGCGCGCATCCTGTTCGGATGCGTTGCGCGGAGCGCCGGGTGAGGGGGTGAGCCATTCGCCTGCGATCGTCATCGGCAACGAACTGCCGTCGGATGGCGCGGCACGCGATGCGCTGCTCGACCGGGCGATGGGGCCGCGTTGGCGCAGGAAATCGTCGGAGAAGCTACGGCGCGGGCGGCTTCCGGCCGAGGGGCTGGCGCTTGTGGCGCGCGACGATGCCGGCGCGGTTGTGGGGACTGTGCGGCTTTGGGAGGTGACGGCGGGCGAGGGGGGACCGGCTGCATTGCTGCTTGGTCCGCTCGCCGTCGATCCCGTGCTCAGATCCGCAGGTGTCGGCTCTGAGCTGATGCGCCATGCGATCGCGGAGGCAAAGCGCCTTGGCCATGGCGCAATCCTGCTGGTGGGCGACGCGCCATATTATGCCCGCTTCGGGTTTTCGGCAGACAAAACCTCACGCCTTGCGATGCCTGGCCCTTACGAGCCGCATCGTTTCCTGGCGCTGGAACTGATCGATGGCGCGCTTGCCGGCACTAGCGGCGTGCTGCGCGCCAACGGGCGCAAGTCGCGGAAAGAAAAGGTCGAGCTGGCAGCGTGAAACCTTCTCCCTACGCGGGAGAAGGCTCCATTCCGAAAATCAAAGAACCTGGCTGAGCTGCATGGCGACCGACATGTCGCCATCGACCTTGAGCTTGCCCTGCATAAAGGCCGAGGTCGCGTCGAGATCGCCGGAGATGATCGATTCCATGTCGTCCTTGGTCAGCGAAATCGTGCACTCGGCGTCGCCGCCACCGGTTGAAACGGACTCACCGTCCACCAGTATGGAACCATCGTCACCGAGGTCGAACTTGACCGAGCGGCTGAAGCCGGAACCGGATGCCTTGCTGCTGATCTGGTCGGCGATTTCCTGAAGCGTCATCGTGATCTCCGTCTGGGCGCGCACAGGCCCGTTTTGTTGGGTTCCGAACGGGGTTGTTTCGGCCCGTTCGCCGTCGCGCTCCGCATAGCAGTTGATTGACGTTTACGTCAACGTGATCTAGCGTTTTCGAGTAGCTGCGAGGCCGGCTATCGCACGGCGCGTAGCAATTTGTAGCGCGCACCTGGTCGTCATTGCGCGGCATCTGTCTGGGAGGACCAAATGCAGTTTACCCCCGAGCATGAGGAACTGCGTCGAACGGTGGCGAAATTCGTCGCGGCCGAGATCAACCCTCATGCCGATAAGTGGGAGGCGGCGGAGGAGTTCCCAAGCCACGAACTTTTCAAGAAACTCGGCGATCTGGGCCTTCTTGGCATCAAATACGACCCTGCTTACGGCGGGTTGGGGCTCGACTTTTCCTATTCCATGGTGATGGCCGAAGAGCTCGGGCTTTGCGATTGCGGCGGCGTGCCGATGGCCATCGGCGTGCAGACGGATATGTGCACACCGGCGATGAACCGTTTCGGTTCCGACGAGATAAAACGCGACTTCCTGGCGCCGGCGATTTCCGGTGACGCGGTCGGCTGTCTCGGCGTGTCGGAGCCGGGCGGTGGGTCCGATGTCGCGGCTGTGAAAACGACAGCGCGTGCCGACGGCGACGATCTTGTGATCTCCGGCACCAAGATGTGGATCACCAATGGCATAAAGGCCGACTGGTGCTGCCTGCTCGCAAACACCAATGACGGCCCGCCGCACAAGAACAAGTCTCTGATCGCCGTGCCGATGGATGCCAAGGGCATTGAGCGCCAGAAGATCAAGAAGATCGGCATGAACTCGTCTGATACCGCGCAACTCTTCTTCGACGATGTACGCGTGCCGAGGCGCAACATCATCGGGCAGGAGGGCATGGGCTTCACTTATCAGATGCTGCAGTTTCAGGAGGAGCGGCTATATTCCGCCGCGAGCTCGATCAAGGGCTTCGACCGTCTGATTGATCTGACGATCGAGTACACGGGCCAGCGCCAGACTTTCGGCAAGCCGATCCTGGACAATCAGGTGGTTCATTTCCGTCTGGCGGAACTGCGCACCGAGATAGAGGCGTTGCGGGCGCTGACCTGGAGCGCCATTGAGCAATATGTCTCCGGTCGGGATGTGACTCGACTCGCCTCTATGGCCAAGCTGAAAACCGGGCGACTGGCGCGCGAAGTCAGCGACACCTGCCTGCAATATTGGGGCGGCATGGGCTACACATTCGACAATCCGGTCAGCCGCGCGTTCCGTGACACACGGCTTGTGTCGATCGGCGCCGGGGCGGATGAGATCATGCTTGGCATCATTGCCAAGCTCGAAGGCACGCTGCCGGGCACAAGCAATCGGGCAAAGGGCTGAACTGAGTTCAACTTGCTAGGGGCAGGTGGTTACCTGATTCGAGCAGGTTCTGGTTGTCCAGCCGCGGCTCTCGGCTCCCATAAGATCGCCTTCGACTTCGACCCAGTCGCCTTTGCAAGCGTAGAGCCGGCTCACACGAAATGAATCCGGTCCGGCGCCTTCCTCCTCGTTGAGCAGGCGAGCAACGACGTCAGCCTCTATCGATGGGGCTGAGTGGAGGTTCACCTGGTTGAGCAGCAATCCGAGCGAGTTGCCCGGCACCCAGCCCTCACCCTCGAAGGCGACGACATCGGGGTCGTCGCTCGTGTAGCTGATCACGATGGCATCTTCGATGCGAAACCAGCCGTCTTGCGATCCGGTAATTGTCACTTCCGGCGCAAAGCGGTCGCCATCAATCTCCACCGGAGCCGGAAGCTCGGCAATGACCGGAAATTCGGCGCCCGGTCCCTCGCGCACCTCGACCGCCTCCGTCCCCAATGTCCAAGCCCAGAGTTCGCAGGCTTCCTCAGCCGCCGACGGGGTGGCTGATCCGAATAAGAGGGCGGCAGCACTTGCCGCGCGGTACATCCAGCCTTGCATCGTGAGCCAATCCTCCAGCGTCCGTCAGCATGGTTGGTTTTCTTGCGTCGCGCAAATGATGCCTTTGACACAAGGCGCCACTCGCGTCCTGGAAGGCGCTTGTAACAGAACCTATGAATTGTTATATCGGATAACAATATCGGGAGGATGACGTGCCAGTTGTCGAGCGGCCGGGGATGAAGCCTGTCAATATGGGACGTTTGTCAGTCGAGACCCGTCGCGACGGTGATGTCATCTATCTCAGCGCGTCCGATGCACTGCCGCCCTATGCACGTTCGCTGATCGACCGTCTCGACCACTGGGCCGACGTAGCGCCTGATCGAACGCTCTTTGCCGACCGGGGGCCGGACGGTGCGTGGCGACATTTGAGCTATGCGCAGGCCAGCGAACAATCGCGCGCGATTGCTCAGTATTTTCTTGATTGCGGCTTGTCGGTAGATCGACCTGTCGCAGTGCTTTCCGGCAACAGCATCGAACATGCATTGGTTACGCTTGGCGCCATGCGCGCCGGCGTGCCGGTCGCGCCTGTTTCGCCGGCTTATTCGCTGGTCTCCCAGGACTACGCAAAGCTTAGGCACGTTTTCGGGCTGGTCACGCCCGGTTTAGTTTTCGCAGCGGAGGGAAAGCCGTTCGCGGCAGCGCTCGCGGCGGTCATGCAGCCCGGCATGGCGCTGGTCAACGCGCGGAACGCGCTGCCCGGCGCAGCCTCCTTCGATACACTTCTGGCAACAACGCCGACCGCGGCGATTGATGATGCCAACCGTGCCGTGAACGGCGATACGGTAGCGAAATTTCTGTTTACCTCCGGTTCGACCGGCATGCCCAAAGCGGTGGTCAATACGCAGCGCATGATCTGCGCCAATCAGGTGATGATCGCTGAGGCACTCGCCTTCCTGAAAGACAAGCCGCCGGTCATGGTGGACTGGCTGCCGTGGAACCACACCGCCGGCGGCAACCACAATTTCGGTATCGCCCTTTATAATGGCGGGACGCTCTATGTCGACGATGGCAATCCAACCCCGGGCGGAATTGCTAAGACCGTGCGCAATCTCGAAGAGATAGCTCCCACGCTCTATTTCAACGTGCCCAAGGGCTACGAGATGCTGGTCGATCATTTGGCCCGGAATGACCATCTGCGGAAGAACTTCTTCTCGCAGGTCGAGTTGCTGCAATATGCAGGTGCGGGCCTTCCTCAGCATGTCTGGACCGCACTTGAAGAGCTGGCTGTTGAGACGACAGGCAAGAAGGTGATGATCATCACCGGCTATGGCTCGACCGAGACCGCGCCCTTCGCACTCACCACCACGTGGCCGGTGGATCGTCCTGGCGAAGTTGGGCTGCCTGCGCCCGGGCTGGAACTCAAGCTCGTTCCAAACGAAGGCAAGCTGGAACTGCGGCTCAAGGGGCCGAACGTCACCCCGGGCTATTGGCGTCAACCGGACAAGACGGCGGAGTCGTTCGATGACGAAGGTTTTTACAAAATCGGCGATGCGCTGAAATTCGTCGATCCAGACGAGCCGCGACGCGGGCTTTTGTTCGATGGCCGCGTGGCCGAAGACTTCAAGCTGTCGACCGGTACCTGGGTGAATATGAGCACCGTGCGCGGCTCAATCATCTCGGCTTTCGCGCCCTATGTGCGCGACGCCGTGCTAACCGGCCTCGACCGGGGACATATCGGCGCAATGCTATTTCTCGACGCCGATGCGGCGCGGAAGATGGCGCCTGAGCTCGCGCAGGCGAGCGAAGCCGAACTGGCCGCAAACCCGGCGCTGCGTGCTGAGTTTCAGGGGCGACTTGATGCGCTTGCTTCGACTTCGACCGGCAGCTCCAATCGCGTGGCTCGTATCGTCGTCCTCGACAGGCCGCCCTCTATCGACCTCAACGAAGTGACCGACAAGGGTTCGATCAATCAGCGCGCGGTGATGGCAGCGCGCGCCGAGCTTGTCGAAGATCTCTATGCCGAGCCGTCCCCGCCGCATGTGCTCGTCGCCAGGAAGGAGCCTACCCAATGACCGCGCCGCAGGGATTGCGATACTCTTTTGAAAACAGCTGGCTGATCGACGGGCTGCGCACGCCCTTCGTGGACTACACCGGTGCGTTCGCGCAAATCTCGCCGATCGATCTGGGCATCAAGGCGGCACGCGAGGTCGTCGCGCGCGCCGGCATCGATCCGGCCGATATCGGCACCACGATTGCAGGCAGCATGGCCCAAGCCTCGTTCGACGCCTACATGACACCGCGCCATATCGGCATCTATGCCGGTGTGCCGGTGGAGCGCCCCGCGCATCTGGTGCAACGCATCTGTGGCACGGGCATCGAAGCGATCGTGCAGGGCGCCGAGCTTGTGACGCGCGGCAAGGTCCATCTGGCGCTCTGTGTCGGTGCAGAATCGATGAGCCGCAATCCCGTCGCCGCCTATACCCACCGAACCGGTTTCCGTATGGGCCAGATCGAGTTCAAGGATTTTCTATGGGAGGCGCTGCTCGACCCGGCCTGCTCCTGCACCATGGGTGACACCGCCGAAAATCTCGCCCGCGACTATCAGATCACCCGCGAGGAAGTAGATCGTTATGCCGAACGGTCCTTCGCGCGTGCAGTCGCGGCCAGGGACGCAGGTTTCTTCGATGATGAGATCGTGCCTGTCAGCAGCGAGAGCTTCGAGCAGGAGGGATTCAACGCGCGCTCGATCCGACTGCCGCGAAAAATAGAAAGCGTGAGCGCGGACAGCCATGTCCGGACTTCGCCCTATGAGGTGTTGGCGAAGATCAAGCCAGCATTCGGCGGCGTGCAGACGGGCGGCAACTCGTCCGCGGTGGTCGACGGCGCCGCGGCGGCTTTGGTCGGATCACGGAAATCGGCGGAGAAAGCGGGAACGAAGCCCCTTGCGCGGATTGTCGCCGCCGTCTCTGTCGGCGTGCCACCGCACATTATGGGCATCGGGCCGGTGCCTGCGATCCAGGCGGTATTGGAGGAGGCCGGGCTGATGCTTGACCAGATCGACCGTATCGAAATCAATGAGGCCTTCGCCGCGCAGATCATGGCCTGCATTCGCGAACTCGGTCTCGACGATGCGAAGGTCAATGTGAACGGCGGAGCAATTGCGATCGGCCATCCGCTTGGCGCCACCGGCGTTCGCATCACGACCACGGTTGCGCGCGAGCTGAAACGGTCCGGGCTGCGCTATGGCATCGCCTCGGCTTGCGTCGGTGGCGGGCAGGGCATTGCGATCCTCGTCGAAAACACCGACGCGGTGAACTGAGCATGCTGACCAACCGGCGCGATGTCGAAATCGAGTGGGGCGACTGCGATGCAGCCGGCATCGTCTTCTACCCGCGTTATTTTGCGATGTTCGATGCCTCGACCGCCTATCTGTTCGAGAAGGCGCTCGGTATGAAAAAGATCGCCTGGACAAAAGCCCACGGCATCGTCGGCATTCCAATGGTCGATACTGGCGCGAAGTTTATCGTCCCATCGCGTTATGGCGATGTGATCACCATCGAGACGAGCGCGAGCCGCATCGGCCGATCGAGCTTCGACATTGCGCATCGCGTGTTCAAGGGCGAGACGCTGGCCATCGAGGCGCAGGAAACGCGTGTATGGACGGGCCGCGACCCGGACGACCCGACGCGTATCAAGGCTGTGCCTATTCCCGACGAGGTTGTGGCAGCTCTCTCCACGTAGGCCCGCTTACGCGCGGTCGGAAAGCCTTTCGAGAAGTTCGACGAGCCGATCGCGCTCTGCCTCGCCGCCGAGGCGTTCAATCATGCGCTCTTCATGCGTGCGCCAGACCGCAAACATTTCGGCCATGAAGCACTCGCCCTGCGGCGTCAGATGCAGCGAATGCGAGCGCTTGTCCTCCGGCGATTTTCGCCGTTCGGCCAGCCCGCGCTTCTCGAGCCCATCCATCAACGCAACGAAATTGGCGCGCTTGATGCCAAGCTGTTCCGCAATCTCGGACTGTTTTTGTCCCGGGCATTGGGCGATCAGGTTGAGGACGGAGAATTCGGCCGGCCGCAGCTTTAGTGCGGCGAAACTGTCAAGAAAGTCCTGAAAGACGGACAGCTGCGCGCGCCGCAAAACATAGCCGATGATCGTCGACATTTCCGGCGGCTGTACCGTCGTTTTGATCGGAGCTTGCGGGTCTTGGTGCGGGGTGACAGTCATTCGGTCGGCCTTCGGTGTTCAGCTTGAACGGCGCAGAAATGTTATGATATAAAACAATCTTCGCGAAAGCCAGCCGGCCGCGCATCATGCGGGCAAGTTCGAGGGAACAATGAACACCAAGAAGGCACCCTCCCGCGCCGCTGGCGAAGCGGTCCTGACCGTCGAAATCGACGGCAGCGCGGCCTGGCTCACCTTCAACAGACCGGAAAAGCGCAACGCGATCAATGATGTCGTTCTGGATGCGCTGCGCGTATTTTTCTCCGACATTCCGGAGGGTGTTCGGGTCGTCGGTCTCAAGGGCGCGGGCGGACATTTCTCGTCCGGGCTCGACCTGGCCGAACAGTCGGAACGCGAGGCCGAAGAAGTGCTTCGTCATTCGCGCGGCTGGCATGCCGTGATGGAACTCATCCAGTCCTCGGGCGTGCCGGTGATTTCGGTTCTGGAAGGCGCAGTCATGGGCGGTGGACTGGAAATCGCGGCTGCCACACATGTTCGCGTCGCGGACCCGAGCGCGCTTTACCGGCTGCCGGAGGGTAAGCGCGGCATCTTCGTTGGCGGCGGCGCGACCGTGCGGGTCGGCCGCATTCTGGGTCCCGACCGCATGACCGAGATGATGCTGACGGGTCGCACCTATGATGCACAGGAAGGGCAAGCTCTGGGGCTCTCCCACTATCTCACCGAGGCGGGCGGAGCTTTGGCCAAGGCGCGCGAGTTGGCGGCCGAGATCGCCTCCAACGCCTCGCTGGTAAATTATCTGATCATTCAGTCGATTGCGCGCATTAACGACATGTCGCGTGCGGACGGGCTTTATGCCGAAAGCCTGAGTGCGGCACTTTCGCAGACGGGGGCCGACGCGAAGGAGGGCCTGAAGGCGTTTCTGGAAAAGCGCAAGCCGCGCTTCTCATAGCCCAGAGATTCGCTAGTGGCCGGCGTCTGCGTTGACGTCGCTCGTGGCGGTTTCGTCGGGTCCCAGAAGGCCTTCATCACCATCCAGCCGCGATGTGCGCCGGCGGATCGTATTGTCGCGAATATCGGTCTTGGACAGGAAGTCCACCTGCTCGATCATCACATCATGCACCAGCTTGGTGCCGACGCGCTCGTTCACGCTGTCGCGAATTCCGTCCTTGATCCGCGCAAGGTCCATGTTTTCCTTGTCGTGAAACTGAATGTCGGGATTAGCGTAGAGATATGCATAGATCTGGTCGATCAAAAGCGCTTCGACCGGCAGCGACAGCGCCTTCAGCTTGTCGGGTTCGACGGTGAAGACGAGACGGGCGAGGAAGTAGCCGTATACACGGCCCCGTGCGAAGAGGGGCACCGAGACGATGCTCGTCTTGACGTAATCCAATCCGCCGAAAAGGCTCGGTTCGGCCGCAACGCCGGAGTTCTCCTTCGCCTGATTGAAGGAATAATAGACCGACCCCAGGGCCGCCGCAGCGATCCAGATCGCGGCGAAGATGAACTTGACCATCGTCAGACCTTGCCGAACTCGTACGCCGAATAGGTGCCGTCATTTTCGGCGTGCTGGATTGCGTCCTGCAGCATCGTCGCGACTTCCTTGACGGCGTTCAGATGCGCGAGGATGGCACGCTCGTTCAACTCGAGCTTTTCGCGCAGCCGCGCCAGGCTCGAATGCGTTTCGCCGCCGATCATCGCCGGGTCCAGCCCGCGCGTCGCCCGGTTCAGCTCATAGAGATAGCGGCTCTTGCGCGCGTTCGATGCCTTAAGGTCGAAATTGACGTCGGTCTTGATCGCGGCCGTCTCAGCATCGACCGCATCCTCGATGCGCTTGATGATGGTCGGGATGCTGCCGACCGGTGCTGCCGGGGCAGGAGCATCGTTTGCGGGGCTTGTTTCGACTAGATAGGACATTCGATCAGCTTTCCCGTTTGTCAGCCGGCCTCGTCCGCTTTGGTGGCGGTGATTGAACCTTCGTTGAAGAGCGTTTCAGTCGACCGGCGCTGGAACTCCTGCACCATCGCTGTGGTCAGCGATGAGGAGGTAGCGAGTTCGGCCTTCGACGGCGCGTCATTGGCGCCGACCAGCGGCACCATTTCGCGGCCTTCCTGATACTGGTCGGCGAGCAGACGATTGGCGATGCCAATGCCGCCGCGCGCCGAAACGGCATCACCCAAATGCTGCGCCAGGATCGACTTCCACATGTCGCCGGAGAGACCGCCGCCATAGACCGACTGCGTGTCGTCGGGCAGCATTGTCTGGATGAAACTGCCAAGCACCAGCGACTCGAATTTTCGGTAGGCGTCGGCATCCGACGATTTGTCGGGCTGCGAGGTAGCATTTGCACCGATATGGACGGAGAAGGGTTCGGCGGTCTTGCCGGCATTGGACATTTCGGTCAGCCGTGCATGTGCGGCTTTCGCCGACGCTGGCTCGGCGGCCTTGATCACGTCCATCACGATGTCGGTCACGAGTGCGACTGCCACAGCGCTTACTCCAGCAAATCAGATGCGGTGATAATGCCTTGGAAAGCTTGTGGCAGGCTTACTTGACGGGTTTCTCGACGCGGGCCGCTAGTTCGAGCCGCAACTGCTGTTCGGTCTTTTCTTCAAGCGTTCGGGCCGCCTGCCGGCGGGATTCATCAGTCTTGTCGGCGCGCAGCGTCGCCGACACGACATGCTTCATTTCGCCATGTGCCAGGTCTTTCTCATGATCGCGTCTGGCGAAGGCCCCGGAAATACGATTGTGATAGAGGTCGGGAAACAGTGTAGCGGCAAGCTCGCCGCTGTCGAAACGCTCCACCAGCTCAAGCGCCTCGCGTTCCGCGGCACCTGCATTGGCCAGATGGTTGGCGTGTCTGGTTTCGTGCAGCGCCTGTATCTGCCGCTGCACCTGCACCAGCTTGGTCAGTCGTTTGAGCCGCCTTGCGTCCATCAGCCTACCTGTCGACCACGACGGCGGAGAAGCTGTCTGCAAACAGGCTGAGCATCGGCCCGAAGGAGAGATAGGCGAGGATCAGCGCACCTGCGATCACGAAGGGCAGGGACACGAAATAGACTGGTATCTGCGGCGACAGCTTGTTGATCAGGCCGGCGGCCAGATTGACCAGAATCGCATAGGCGATGAACGGGCTGCCCAGCCGCAAAACGACCAGAAACGCCTCGCTGATGACATCCGTCAGGTCGGTCAGAGCGCCTTGCGGATCGAAGGGCGTTGCCAGCGGCACCAGCCTGTAGGAAGCGACCAGCGCTTCGATGATCAGGTGATGGAAATCGAAAGCAAAGAGTACCAGCAGCGCCGACAGCGAGATGATGCCGGCGAGCGGTGTCTGCGCGTCGATTTCCTCGATGCCCTGACCCGGCATGCCGCCGAGCCCCGACATCATCGAGACCGCCGAGGCGATGAACTGCATTGCAAGCAGATAGAAGCGCGCGAGAAGACCGATCAGCGCGCCGATGAGAAGCTCCGCGACGACGAGTGGAGCGAGGATTGCGGGCTCCACCGTCACGACGCCGGCAAAGCTCTCCCACATATGGGCCAATAGCGCGAAGGAGACAGCGACCGCCACGAACAGGCGCACATTGGTCGGCACCCTTATGCTCGCCAGCCCCGGCATCAGCATGAAGCAGCCGCCTATGCGGCAGAATGCGAGAAACGCCGCAATCACGACGCTCTGCACGATCGGCATTCATCGGCCTCAGGACATTGCGCCGAGGACGCGGATTTCGACGCCCTTGGCGATCTCGACATGCGATAGAACTGGCAGAGTGGGGAACAGGCGTTCCACGATCATGCGCACATAGGGTCTGGCTTCCGGCGCGGCGACGATGGCGAACCGTTCGCCCTGATCGAGATGCGCGCGGATGGCCTTGCCGGCCTCTTCGCCGAATTCCTCGAGCTGGCGCGGATCGATGTCGAACTCGCGCACCTCGCCCTTGGGATCGCGCTTCAGCGCCTGATGGAAGGCGAGATCCCAACGGTTGCCGAGGCGCAGGATTTTCAGCACCCCGTGCTCGCTCAGGTCGCCGCAAATCTGCTGCGCCATGCGTACGCGCACATGCTCCACGATCTGCTCGGTGCGGCGCACATGCGGCGCGATTTCCGCGATCGATTCCAGAATGAGGTGCAGATTGCGGATCGAAACGCGTTCTGCGAGCAGCAGTTTCAAGACCGCCTGCAGACCCGGATAGGTGATGTGCGAGGAGCAGATTTCGTCGGCGAGTTTCTTGTATTCCGGGTCCAGTCTGTCGATCAGCGCCTTCATGTCCTTGTAGGAGAGAAGCTGTGGCAAGTTGTTGCGGATCACCTCGGAGAGATGTGTGAGCAGCACCGACATGTTGTCGGCATAGGCCAGCTGGTCGCGCTTCAGATCCTCGGCGAACATTTCAGGCACCGAATAGGCCCGCATGCCGAAAGCGGGCTCCTTCACCTCTTCACCGGGCATGTCGGGCAGCTGCCGGTTGCCCAGAAGAACCATCAGTTCGCCGACGCGCATCTCGTATTCGGCGACTACGGTACCGTGAATCTTGATCTGATAGTTTTTGGCCGGGATGGCGAAGTCGTCGGTAAGGCGTACCTCGGGAACCACGAAGCCATATTGGGTGGCGAACTTCTTGCGCATCTTATTCATGCGGAACGCAAGTTCCTGATGCGATGCCAGCAGGCGTGTCGAGAGCTGCTTGCCGATCAGAAGCTCGACCTCGGGCGTCTTGAGCGAGTGCTTGATCGAGTTGCGCTCTTCGTCTTCCTTGGCATCCGAGACCTTCTTCTTTTCCGCCGCTTCGGCAGCGGCTTCGCGGTTGCGGCGCAGCGGCAGGATGTAAGCGGTGGAACCGATCGCCGTTGCCAGGAAGAGGAAGGGAAGTGCGGGCAGGCCGGGCATAAGGCCGAGCATCAGAAGCAGGGCGGCGGCGACCCAAAGGGCGCGTGGGTATGCACCGAGCTGGCCGAAGACCGCCTGATCGGCGGAGCCACGCGTGCCGCCCTTGGAGACAAGCAGGCCGGCCGCCAGCGAGACGATAAGCGCCGGTATCTGCGTCACCAGACCGTCCCCCACCGACAGCTTCACGAAGATGTCGGCTGCTTCGCCGATCTGCATGTCGTAGCGGGCATAGCCGATTGCGATGCCGCCGACGATGTTGATCGCGGTGATGATGAGGCCGGCGATTGCGTCGCCGCGCACGAATTTTGACGCGCCGTCCATGGCGCCGAAGAAGCTCGATTCTTCTTCGAGCTCGCGGCGGCGAGACTGCGCTTCCTTGTCGTCGATCATGCCGGCGGAAAGATCGGCATCAATCGACATTTGCTTGCCGGGGATTGCATCCAGCGTGAAGCGCGCGCCAACCTCGGCGATGCGCGTCGCGCCCTTGGTGATGACGATGAAGTTCACCACGATCAGGATCAGGAACACGATCAGGCCGATGACAAAGTCGCCGGCCATGACCAGCTTGGAAAAACCGCCAATCACGTAGCCCGCGGCATTGGTGCCGTCATGACCCTGCGACAGAATGGTGCGGGTTGTGGCGATGTTCAGCGACAGCCGCAGCATCGTTGCGATCAGCAGCACCGTCGGAAACGACGAGAAATCCAGCGGTCGCTGAATCCATAACGCCACCATCAGGATCAGCACCGAAACCGCGATGGAAAATGCCAGCCCGACATCGATCAAAAATGCGGGGATCGGCAGGAACAGAACGGACAGTATGATGACGATGCCGACGGCGAAGCCGATATCGCGCGTGCTTTTGCGCGCTGAAGGTACTGCCGTGGTTTCGGTGAGTGCCATTCCGATCCTCAAATGTGCTTGCACACTCTAGGCGTCGAAACTTGTGCGAGGGCGGAGTGCGGCTGCTTTGCAGGCGACCGCTCTCCGATGGCATAAGAAGATTTCTGAAAGATCGTGGACGTGACGGATGAAGATCAGGGATGAGCAGCCGGGCGATGAGCAGACCATTCACGCTTTGACCGACAAAGCGTTCGCCGGTGCGCCCTATAGCGACGGCACCGAGGCTGAAATCGTACGGCTGTTGCGCGCGGCGGGCGATTTGGCGCTGTCGCTGGTCGCGGAGGAAGACGACACGATAGTCGGCCATGTCGCGTTTTCGCCGCTCACCATTCGGGGCGACGATGGGCCGTGGTTCGGGCTCGGTCCGATTTCGGTTGAGCCGAAGCATCAGAAGCAGGGCATTGGTCGTGCGCTGGTTGCCGAAGGTCTGGCGCGGCTGCGTGAACGTGGCGCACGCGGCTGTGCGCTGATCGGTGATCCGAACGTCTACAAAGGCATGGGCTTCGAAAGCGACGGCAAGCTCAGCTATGGCGAGGTGCCTGCCAAATATGTGCAACGTATTGTATTTATTGGCGCCGCACCGCAGGGTGAACTGCACTATGCGCCGGCATTCGGGGCTGCCGGAAGCGGCTAGAAGCCGGTTTCGATACGCTGGAAAACGACGGTCGTGAAGCTGTTCACCTGACCGCCGACAAACGGTCCGGACAATGCGATCGCAAGCAGGATCGCCACGATCTTCGGCACGAAGGTGAGGGTGATTTCCTGCACCTGCGTCAGCGCCTGAACAAGTGCGATGCCAACGCCCACGACCATCGCCACGATCACGGCCGGCGCCGAGGCGACCAGCACGGTCCAGATCGCGTATTGGACGATGTCTAGGGCGTCAGCTTCGTTCAAGGGTCAGGAGACCTTGATGCCGCTGACGACCGGGATTTCGGTGCCGTCGCCGGTGACGGCGATGATCGCGTCGGAAGTTAGCCTGACCTCAGTCACAACGCCCGACTTGGCGCCGTCGGCAGAGGTAATGGTGTGGCCGAGAAGCGCGTCGGCCTGAGCGACGGCCGAGGTTTGCAGCATCTGGTCGAGCTTCTTGTTGATCTGCACCGACTGCTCGACCTGGGAGAAGGAAGCCAGCTGCGCCACATATTGCGTGGAATCCATCGGCTCGGTCGGGTCCTGGTTCTTCATCTCCGCGACAAGGAGCTTCAGGAAGGCCTGATAATCGACGGCCGCACCTGTTGCCGATGCCTGCTGGGTAGCGCCTTGCGTGGCGCTCGACGTGCTCGGAACGTACATTGTCTATTCTCCTGCGGCCAAAGCGAGCCGCGGTTGTTCGGCAGCGGGGTTGAGTATCTGCCGTTCGAGTGCGTAGAGGCTTCGGATCGATTTCAGCGCTTCGTATGGCCGATCCTCGGCAACGAGCTGGTCGACATGTTTGAGTGTCGAGAGAATGTGCGGGTCCGAGAACGCCTTCAGCAGCGGTGGCAGTGTCTCGCGGAAGAGATGCTTTGCTTCCTCGTAGCTCTCAGGGTTCATCAGCATGATCTGCACGATGAAGTAGAGCTGCTTCAGCGGGGTTGAGGCGTCCTCGGCCTGCAGCACATGCGCTTCGAGCAGGAACTGCACATCATTCATGAGCTCGAGCGAGACCTTGCGGTCGGCGCGCACGACGGCGCCGTTGATATAGATCTTCTCGTTGGCTTTGAGCGTGATGCGCAGGGTCTGGCTCATTGTATGCCGTCACGGATGATCTGAGACACCTCGATCATCCCCTCATAGTTTTGCGAGCGCCCCTGGCGAACGGCCTCGGCCTCGCGCAGCATCCAGAGCCCTATCGAGATCAGGTTGGCACGCAGCTCCGGCGGCAGCTCGTTCTCGTCGCTGCCCAAGTCCTCGAGAAAGGCGGTCCAGATGCGGTTGACGAAGTGCAGCGCCTCGACCGCATCAGGCGACTTCGACCCGACTTCCATCGCTTTGGACAGCAATTCGATCGAACGTGTCAGAAGCTGCCGTTCGCGGTCGCGTGCGTCGGCCACGGAGTCGGTCTGAATGTCTGCGTAGGAAAACTGATACATGGTCGGCTAGGTCCGCTCTTGTCGGGTCTTATGGTCATTCATCACGGCAGGTACCTCACAAGGCTCAGTTGGCGTATGCGCGAGGTCAGCGTGTAGGCGGTCTCGATCTGCGAAAGCAGCGTCGAAACGCGGGTGGAAGCTTCGTAGGCGTCGACGCCCTCGAGGTCGGAGATTTTGCCCTCGAAGATGTTGATCTGCATTTGCAGCCGCTCGCTGGCTGTGGTGATGCGCTGTTCCACAATGCCGGTCTGCGCCTGAACTTCGCCGAGTGCGGAAATGGACTGGCCGGCCTGAGAGGCGGAGTGTTCCATCAACGCCTGTGTGGCATTGCCGTTCAAATTGCCTTCCATGAAGACTGCGACAGTGGCGGCAGACATCATCAGGCGGCGAATGCCGTCGTGATTGGCGCTCACCGAGGCCGAGGTCGTCTCCGACAGGGTAATGCGTGCGGTGATCGTTTCATCGGTCGCGTTGGACCAGTTGGCGGTCCAGTCGGCGCCCATGAACTGCGGCTCGATCACCGTGGTCAGGAAGGTTTCCATCGACGCCTTGTCGATGCCCGACGCTGCCGGTGCGGTGTGGGCAAACCCGAAATGCGTGACGAAGGCCGCCTCCATCGCCGTGCGGGCAGCGGAACCCGGCGCGAAATCGTTGATCGGCTTCACGTCGGTGTTCACGCCGGCGAACAGGTTTTCACCGTTCATCGCCGAGTTGAGAACGCTCGTGATCGTGGTGATCGTGGTGCTTGCTTCCGAGATCGAGATCGAGGCCTCGACGGCGCCGGAAGAAGCGGCCGTCATGATGCTCAGATATTTCTGCGCATGATCGGACAGAGATTGGAGGCCAAGTTGCGTTGCCTCCAGCCGCGAGGTTGCCAGTGCGTTGGAATCTATAAGCGTGTTCAGGCGCTGCACGTCGCGCTGCATAGAGATCGACTGGCCCGTACGGGAGCCGAGTTCCAGACCCGCATCCGCCACGCGGCCGGTCACTACCTCGCGCTCGACCTTGATCAGCTCGGCCTGCATCTTCATCAGATGCGTACGCACTGACTGATTGGTGTTGTAGGAGGAAATGAAGGTCGTCTTCATGACTACCTCACCGCCGCCAGCAGCGCGGCGAGCATGTTGTCGACCGTCTGCACGAGTTTCGCGGATGCCTGGTAGCTGTGCTCGAGGTCGAGCAGCAGCGACATTTCCTCATCGATGTTTACGCCGGTGACGTTTGAGAGCGCCTCAGAGGTGCGCATCATCAACGCGCTTTTGTTTTCGGCCGAGCGCGTGGCGTCGCTGCGAAGCGCCGAAAACCAGCTTGCGGATTCGGTCGAATAGGCGCTGAGGCTCACCGTGCCTGAAATGCCGGCGGTCGGATCAAAGGCAATCGCGGTGCCGATCTGGGTGTCGAAGCTAAGCAGCAGGTCGGCGTAACTCGCGCCACCGGATGTGTTGTGCACATAGGCCGCGCCGTTTGCCCCGCCGTCGCGCAGCAATTGCGGGTTGCCGCCGACGGTGGAGTCGTAGGCAGCATTGATGCTGATGACGCGCGCCAGACCATTCTCGAGCGTACCGGCAGCCGGCAGGGCAGGGCCGCCCGGCCAGGTGAAGAGGCCGGCGAGATCGGGGTTCACAGCGCTCGGGTCGGTCTCTGCAAACGCGGTGATGAGCCCGCGCGCAATCTCGTCGAGCTGGGCCTGCAGGCCGCCTGCAACGTCTTCGCGAAGCTGCACGAGTGCTGAAAGTTTACCGGAGCCGCTGGTGTTTGCGCCTGCACCCGGCGCGAGCGGAACGCCATCGACATAGACCGCGTTGCCGGCTGCACCCGCTGCGTAGCCGGCGGTAGGCGTGAAGCTGATCTGTCGCGGCACTGTCTCGAACAGAGTGATGCCCGAGGTTGTCGTCAGCATCATGTCGTTGTCGCCGCGCTTGATCGCGGTGATCGGAACGATCTCGGTGATTTTTTTCAGAAGCGCATCGCGCTGGTCGAGCGCCTCGTTGACGTCCCGGCCGAGCTTGGTACCGCCCACGACTTCGTCATTGGCGGCCTTGAAGTCGGCGAGGAGCGTGTTGAGATCGGCAATCGTGGAGACGATCTCACGGTCAACGCTGCCGCGATAATTCTGGATGGCATCGGAGCCAGAGTTAAGCGCGTTGACCAGCTGACGTGCATTCTCGACGACGTTTTCGGCCACGCTCGAATTGGATGGCGCGGAGCTGTAGGTCTGCAGCGCCGACTGCAGATTGCCAAGAAGGCGCGAGGGGTGGTTGGCGTTGTTGGAGCCGAACAGATCGATGTCGAGCGTGTTCAGCCCGTTGAGCAATGTGTTCTGCGCCGACCATGAAGAGAGCGCCGACATGTTCTGCCGAAACAGCACGTCGTTGGTGCTGCGGCGAATATCCACGATGGATGCGCCGTTGGCGGCGGTGGAAAGCATCGTACCCCGACGTGAATAGTCGGGGTTCGAGGATTCGGAGATGTTGCGCGAAACAATTGTCGTCTGCCGCTGCGTATTCAATAGCGCGGACTGCGCGATACTCAGAGCTGTAGACAGAGACATTTGTTGTTGGCCTTATGGTCTCCGCGCGACCGTTTAGCGCTTCAGATTGACGAGGATGTCCATCAGTTCGGAACCCGTCTGGAACACTTTCGAGTTTGCGGTGTAGCTGCGCTGCGCCTCGATCATGGAGGTCAGCTCCTGGGCGATATCGACGTTGGAATTCTCCAGTGCGCCAGAAACGATGGAGCCGGCCTTGCCCTCGCTCGGGAAGCCGAGACGAACGGTGCCGGAGTCTGAGCTCTGGGTGAACACGTTGCCGGGTAGGACCTGCAGGCGGTCCGGCGACTGAACATTGGCCAGCGGCACGCGATAGAGCGGACGGAACGAACCGTCGCCATACTGGGCGTAGAAGGTACCATCTGGCGCAACCTCGACCACTTCGATCGAGCTTGGCGGGTTGCCGTTTACGAATGCATCGAACAGCGTAAAGCCGCTGGCGAGCTGGCTCATGGACGAAAGATCGATGATCGTGTTCTGACCGCCTGGCACCGGAACAGTGATGTCGGTTGCTGAAAGTCCGTCGAGTTGGCCTGTGCTCGGGTCGAAAGTCAGTGTCTGAGTTGCCAGTGGGCCCGCGCCATAGGGGAAGAAGGTGCTCGGTGCGGCCTGCGACTGATCGAAGACCGCGACTTCCCAAGTGTTGGCTGCAGTCTTGGTGAAGTAGAAATCCATCAGGATCTGGTCGCCGAGGTCGTTGTAGGCAACCATTGAGGTCTTGGCGGAATATTGCGCGGTCGCGGCATTGGCAGAGGGCAGGTTGGCCGGCGCCACAACGGTCGCTGACGACGGCACGTTGGCAGCGAGCCCGCCGGCCGTGGACGGAGATGCAACCAGCGACGATTCCGAAATGGTGATCGGCTCCAGGCCGTCAAAGCCGTTGGCGGTGACCGTCGGCACGCCGTTTTCGTAGGAATACCCCATGAGCTGGAAGCCGGCGGCGTTGACCAGCCGGCCCTCGCCATCGGGAACGAAGGAGCCGGCGCGAGTCAGGAACGGCACGCCGCTGGCATCTTGCACCACAAAGAAACCCTGACCGCTGACGGCCAGATCGGTCGTGGAGGTGGTGTATTGCAGCACACCCCCGCGCGCGACATCGTTCATGGTGTTGGCGGTAACGCCACCAGAGGCATAAGTGCCGCCGCTGGAGGGAATAACGAGCGTGGAAAATTCGGATTTTGCGCGCTTGTAGCCAGTGGTGCTGGAGTTGGCGATGTTGTCAGCCACCGTGCTCAATCGGGTGGCCTGCGCCGACATGCCGGAAACGCCGGTCCGCATCATGCCATATAGGCTCATAGCCTTTTCTCCTCGTTCTCCTGGCCAAGTGACATGAGAATATCGGAGCTGACTTGCGCGAGGCTGGCCTTACCAATCATTAAGGATTGTGGCGGCGGCATCGTCGAGCGCCGCCGCTGGTCCATCTCAGCCGACCAGGCGGTAGCCGAGGAAGCGCTTGGAATCGATCGGGTCATGCCCGAGGCGGTCGCGGAGCTTCTTGCGCAGCTTGCTGATGTGGCTCTCGACCACATTTTCTTCGACCTCGTCGTCGAAAATTCCGTATATCGCGTTGAAAACCTGTGTTTTCGTGACGCGGCGTCCGCTGTTGGACGCCAGATATTCCAGGATGCGGCGCTCGCGGCGTGGCAGCGGCATGGGTTCGCCGGCAATCTCGGGGTCGCGCCCGTCGCTGAAAACCCGCATTTCGCCAATTGTAGTCGAACGATCCATCTCAGCTGCGCGGCGGCGAATTGCCGAAATGCGCGCGAGGATTTCGCGGATATGCACCGGCTTGCGCACGACATCGTCGACGCCGGAATCGAAAAGCCTGAGTGTGTTTTCCAGCGAGTTCTGCTCGGCAAGCGCAATGATCGGAGCATCCGAGCGGTTGCGCAGCTTTTTCGGTGAAACCGTTTCACCTGGACACTGGCCGATGAGGAAAGCGTTGACGGCGCTCAGATCATCGTCTGCCGCACTTTCGACCCAATCGTCGAATTCGCTTGGTCCGAAACTGGCGCTAGCCACCCCCTCACGACCAAAAAGCGAATTATATCCCTCTTTTACGAGATCACGCTCGTCCACAATAACTATCATCGGCCGCCCTCCGAATCAGTTGCCCAATATGTTAGGGAATGGGTAACCGTCGGCACGAATCGCGGACAACCACCGAAATCTTACATGTCATTTTTGGGGAGGCAGGGCGAGGCGCCCGCCAACCTGATCGGTTAGGTCCAAGCCATTGCACATTATGGTTAATTCGCTGCGCGCGCGAATGCACTGAGCGGCTATCGTAAGTCCAGACTTACGAAATATCAGTTTTCATCGATGCAAAAATTGCGGGCCTGGGGAGTCCAGCGGCCGAAACCCGTCGCAACGAGGTTCGCGATTACCCGGCAAATATATCGCTTTTGGGCCGGGTCATTGTTTGGCCCTGCGTGGTAGCGAGCGACAGCCATGGACCATGTTTCATGTTTGCCGCGCAGGCGCTTCAAAAATCGCGCTGCATAGTCGACGTTCCGTGCCGGGTCGAGCATTTCGCGCGGACTGCGGAACTGATCGCCATGGTAGTGATGGTTGATCTGCATGCAGCCGAGATCGATCAGTTTCTTTCCGTCGCTGCGCGCCTTGTTGAACTCGTTCAGCGCCTCGGTGGCGGAACGCGGGAAGACCGAGCGGCCTTCAATGTTGAGCGCGTAAGGGTAGAGGCTGCCCTTGCGCCCGGTTTCGGTAAGCCCGACGGCATAAAGGATTGCCGGGGGAATATCATAGCGTGCCGCGGCGCCTGCGATGTGGCGCTCGCACACATTCGCGCCTGCGGCCGAGGCCAGCGCGGTGGCGCTAAATGTAAAGGCCGCCGCCAGCAGGGTCGGAAGCTTCATTGCCCTGTCCGCGCGCTGACGCGCCACCCTGTTGCTGATTGCCTCGTCCAGAATTCTCGCTCTGGCCCTCGCCGCGCCCTTGCTCGGATTGCGCAAACTGGTCTTCGCGGCCGCCACTGTTTTGCTGCGTGCCCGAGTTGGCTTGCGACTGCTGAACCGTCACTCGGTCGACCTCGATGCCCATGCCGCGCAGGGCGGAGACGATGGAGTCGGAATCCGTTGTCAGCCGCTGTCGAGCCTCGGCGTTTTCAACGGTGATCTCGATCGACAGCTGGCCCTCGGAGCCGGAAATGCGCGCAGTCACCGTGCCGAGCTCGATCGGCTGGAGCTGGATATTGAGCGTGGTCACCATGCCGGGTTTCGCAGCGGCATTTGCCTGCAGCGAAGCGCCCACGGCTGCCTCGGCACGTGTTGCAGATGACAGGCCTTGTGCGAGTTGCTCCGTCAACGCTGTCACAGTTTGCGTCAGGCCCTGAACCGGGGCGTGTGCAGTGTGCTGCGACAGCACCGTTACTCCGGAGATGCGGTTGCCGTTCTGCGCCTGGGCAGGTTGCGGGGCTCTTTGCTCGCGCCCGCCATTGCGCCTGTCGCCATCGTGCTCGCCGGCATCCGCGCCGCCATCCGCTTCGGCGCTTTGGCTGACAGCGCCTGTCGCGGCGGATGCCTGTTGCGCGTTCTGGTTCTGCTGCGAGCTCTCGGCGCGTTGGTTGGCGACCGGCTGCGGACGGGTTTCGGTTGCGATCGCTGCGCCCGTAGCCACTTGCGCCGTCTGCCTGGCCGGCTGCGCGATATCGCCATCCGCATCAGCCTCTGCCTTGGCCGCGATGCGGGTCGCGGTCCGGCCTTCTGCTTCTTCCCCACGTTCGGCCTGCACTGTCTGCGCCTTGGCCGTGGGCACAACGGCAGCGGATTGGATCGCGACTTCAGGTACCTTGTCATGCAAGGTCGGCGCCACAACGTCGGTGTCGGTCGGTTTTTCCTCGCCCTCAGCCGCTGTTTCGCCCTCCGGCTGCGCCTCGGCTTCTTCCTTCTCGCCCAAACCTACGGCATCTTTGCCAACGCCGGTGGCGGTCTTGTTCATGAGCTGGTGGTAACGGGTCCATACTGACCGGTTATCCGCCGCTTCGCCCTTTTCGGCTGTGGCTTCGCCCTTCGCTTTCGGGGCGGTGCCTTCGGCATCGTCTTTCAGCAACGTGTTGAATTTGCCGCCAGCATCGTCGGACGTGTCGGCCTTGCGGTCGGCGCGGCTGATCCCGGGCTTGACGGCGGTTTCTGAGGATAAAACGGACAAACTCATTTCTTCGGTCCCTGAAGCATGTCGTCAATCGATTGAAGCTTGCTGCGCATATCGGCAATGAATGCGTCGCTTTCGTCCGGCTCGGCAGGCGTTTCCGCCATCTCGGTAGGCGCGGGCGTCTGAGGTGTGTCCGGCTCGTTGGCCAGCGGCATGAGATCATCATCTGCTTCAAGCGCCGCCGATTGCGGGGCAGGAGCCTCCGGCACCGTTTTCGTTTCGGGGAGGACCGAAACTTCGTCGAGCACCTGAAACGCCGCATCGAGCAGCATGCGGTCACCTGCTGAAAGCCGGCGGCTGTCGATGGACTGCAGGCGCGCTCTGACAACATCCACGTCGTCGGTCGTAACAGTCGCAACGGTGGAGTAGAGGATCGCACGCGGATCGTCCTCGGTGCCGACTTCAACGGCGAGGTTCTCCAGCCCGGCGCGAGCGAATTGCAGCAAATCGGTCATCTGGTCGATTGCCGCGCGTCGCGCCAACCGCAGATAAATCACCTTGCCCTGTTCGCGGTTCATGCCCGCGATCACCTCGGCAACGCTGTCGAGGTCGATCCCGTCGCCGAACTCCGTCACGCCATCGACAAAGGCATCGGCAAACTGGCTGGCGTAGGGCGAGGCAAGAAAGCGGCGCACATATTGTTCGCAGGCGCGCAGAAAGCGCGGAATGTCTTTTTGCGAAACCGAAAGGGTGATCGAGCGGCGCAGTGCGGCTTCTTCGACAAGAGTTCCCGGCCCGATGATGCGGGCCAAGTCAAGATAGGCCAGGCTCTGCTGCGGGTTGTCCGCAGCCACGATCGATCCCTTGATGAGTGCCAGAAACGCCGCAACCTCAGTTTCGATTTCGCGCGGATCGACATCCTTGAGCGCCATGGCTGCGTCGGCGTGCTGACCACGCAAATATTCGATGATGCCTGTGCTGACACGCGCGTCGGTACCGTCAAGTTTGAGCCGCGTGACGATTGATGCGACGGTGCGTGGGTTGCCGCCGCTCATGGCGTAGACGAGCAAGGCACGGAAATTGCGCTTGTCATCGTAGTCCGCAGTACTCGTTGCTTTCAGCCGGCCGTCGATCAACTCGATCAGCTTGCGCTGCATGGGCAGCGCGGCGTGGTCGCCATCGGCGATGCGGTCCTGCAGGAGCTGCAGCGAGCGTACCATCTGATATGGCTCCAGCTCCGCATGCGCAGTGGAGGCGGCGAAGGTCATCGCCGCCGTCATGGTCAGCAGATTGCGCGCCGGTCTCATCATCCGCGCGTCTCGAGCAGGATTTCAATGCGGCGATTGACGCTGGCGAACGGATCGCCGGGGATTTTCAATTTCCGGTCGGCATAACCTGCCACGCCACTCACACGCTGCTCGTCGAGCCCGCCGCGCACCAGCATGTAATAGGTAGCGTGGGCGCGCGCGGTCGAGAGGCGCCAGTTGTCATAGCCGTCGCCGGCAAAGGGCCTCCCGTCCGTGTGGCCGTTGATGACGACGTTGCCGTTGTGTGCGCGCAGCGTCTGGCCGATGCCCGCCATTGCGAGCACCAGGTTGCGGCGAGGGATCGCCGAGCCGATCTCAAACATGCCGTCCTGGAAATTGTCAGCCACCGAAATCAGCACGCCGGTTTCGGTGGGCGTGACGGAGATACCGTCTTGCGAGATGCCACCGAGTGCCTGGGCGATTTCCTCGCGGATATCCTCGGCCATAGCCTCCAGCTTCTGCGTCTCGGCGGCCTTCTGCTTTTCGGATTCTGCTTCGAGCTCGGCGCGCAGCTTCTCTACGTCGTCAGCGTAACCCGGTGCTACCTCGGCGGGCGTTTCGGGCTTCTCCGCAGGTTCTTCGGGCAGCAGGCCGGGCAACCGGTTGCTGTCGGTGATCTCGGCAACGACCTCTTCGAGCGTCGAGTCAGTTTCACCCTGCACATCGTAGTTCGGTGCGAATGGATCGTCGTCGATGGCCGCATGTTCGGGCGGCGGCTGTAAAAGATCAGCCGCGATCGGACCCTCAGGCAGGGAGGGCCTGGCGCTTTCCTCGCTGGCTTCGGGTACCTCGATCTGGCTGGTCCAGAAGTCGGGCGCAAACGGGTCCCGGTAGGATTCGCCGCCCTGCGCACCGTTGGAGGGGCCGGCGTCGCTGGCGCCGCCATCACCGCGCATGGAGATGTTCTGCAGGGCTTCGGTTTCACCGGCGATCTCGGACAGCACTGCGTAGGGGTCGGCGAAAAGTTCGTCCTCGGTGTGCTGCGCGATGTTCTGCTTTTCGGTTGTGACGTCTTCTTCCGCAGTTTCGGGCGAAGTCATACGCGTACCGACCGCGTTTTCGGCTGCGGGGCTGCGCTCGGCTTCGCCGGTCACACTGGAGGATTCGGGGCCCTTGTCGAGATCGCCGATGCCCTTGCGCGCGGTGTTGCGGTCAACCAGCTTCACCGGGTTGAAGTAGCTGGCCAGTGCGGCGCGTGTCTGCTCATTGGCCGCGTTGATCAGCCACATAACCAGGAAGAAGCACATCATGGCCGTCATGAAGTCGGCGAACGCGATCTTCCAGACACCGCCATGGTGGCCGTCATCGTCGTCCATATTGCCGCGGCGGACGATGATGATTTCCTGTTTGCCCTCGTCGTCGGCCTTCATGCCATGATCTCCGCTAGCGCGGCGGACCAGTCGGACAATCGCGTCTCAAAAAGTGCGTCGTCTATCGCGACCGTCAGGTCCAGATCGCTGGTTTCGGAATATTCAACCTGCTCGGCGGTCTTGCCGAGCCGCGACTGCAGGGTTTCAAAAAGGGAAAGTGGACCATGGACGCGGATTGTCACCGCCTCCCGGTCTTTCACCGCCTTGCCAATCTCTTCTGCCAGCGACGCGACAGCCATTTCCTGCACGCTTTCGGTAAGCGAGATGCCCAGTATGCGTGCCACGACCGACGACGTAAGCTCGACAAGCCGCGCTTCCATTTCCCCGAAACGGGTCGTGATCAGGTCGCCTGCACGTTCGCCGATTTCGGCCTGCAGCCGGGCGATTTCCTGAGAATGCGCTTCGCGCAATGCATCGATTTCGGCGGCGTGCTCGGCTTTGAGCTTTTCTGCGAGATCGGCAGTTGCAGCGGCGACCGCATCCTCGATTGCAGTCGAATTCGGCATCGGGACGGGTGCGACGACCGGCTGCGGCACAGGTGCCGTTGCGGCGGCCGGCATCTTCTTTTCGAGCAGAACGGCGCTGCCGAAATCCTTCAACACGTCGGCAAGGGCTGGCGCGACCATCAGCTAGCCTCCTGCGCCGCCCATTTGCGCAAGATCTGAGCCGTCCGCTCTTCCGAAAGGTCGACCATACGGGCGAGCCGTTCCTGCGGTGCGGGTTTGATCTTGCGACGCATCTCCTCGGGAGCGTCCTCAGAATAGCTCACGTCGCTGCCAGGCATGCCGCCGCCCTGCGCGGCGCCTGAAGTGCCGTCGGGCAGCGCTGCCTGCTGCTGCGCGCCTGCGGCGTTGTTGGGCAAGCTGCGTTGCACCTCGTCGAAGCTCGGCCCGTTATTGCCGGCAATCGCCGCTGTCATCGGGCGAATGCCGAACCAGACGACGAGAAAGACGACTAGCACGAAGGCGGCTGCGTTGATCATTGTGCCGCTTTGGCGGCTCAACTGGTCGATGATGCCGGCGCCGGGCGCCTCAAAGCCTGCTTCATCGGCCAGAAACTCGACGGCAGAAACCTCAAGCAAGTCACCTCGCGTCTCGTCGAAGCCGGAAGCGGAGACGACCAGCTTCTGAATCTCTGCAACACGTTCGGCAACTTGCGCGGAGGTTGCGCTCTCGCCGAGGATTTCACGCAGTCTGGCCTGGTTCACCACCACCGCGATCGAGAGCTTGGAGAGCGAATAGCCGTTGGAGACAGTGGCGATGCGCTTGGAGTTCAGCTCGTAATTGGTGATTTCCTCGCGGCGTTCGCTCTGCTCGGAAGATTCCGGCGCTCCGCCGCTGCTCTCAGGGGCTGCCGTAGGCAGGTTCTGCGCCACCGTCGTCGGGTTGGAGGCGGAACGCTGATTGGCGGAATCGTTGGAGCGGACAACCTGCACGGAACGCTCGACGCGCGATTGCGGGTCGAAAATCGTCTCCTCGATCTGGCGCGAATCCGTGTTCACATTGGCATGTACCGAAGCGCGGAAGTTCTCCGGCCCGAGATAGGGGGCGAGGGCGCGGCGGATATTGGCCTCGATGTTGGTCGCAACCGATTGCTCGACCGTCATGGAGCGGGCCATGGAGCTGTTGTTCGGATCGTCGCCCGAGGCCAGCAGCGTGCCGCTGGAATCAAGCACAGTCACGCTGTCCATGTTGAGGCCGGGCACGGCGGCGGCCACGAGATGGCGAATAGCAGAGGCGGCGCGCTGTCCGTCGATGCTCGAAGCACGGATAACCACCGAGGCGGTCGGTTTCTGCTCTTCGCGGCGGAAGCTGCCGCGTTCGGGCAGAACCACATGCACGCGCGCGGCCCGAATGCCCGCGATCGACTGGATCGTCCGCGCAATCTCGCCTTCCAGCGCCCGGATGCGCGTGATTTCCTGCATGAAGGTGGTCAGGCCGAGCGACCCGACATTGTCGAACAGTTCGTAGCCGGCATTGGTGCTGGTCGGCAGACCTTTTTCGGCAAGCAGCATGCGAGCCTGCGAGGTCTTGCCCGCGGTCACGAGAAGGGTGGTGCCGTCGGAGGCGACGTCGAAGTCAATGCCGGCTTCGCCGAGAACCAGACCGATCTGGTTGATGTCGGAACGTTCGAGGCCGACGTAGAGTGTCTCGTAGGCTGGACGGTTCAGGTAGATCGAGGCAATCGCGATTATGGCAACGACGAGTGCTGCCACGCCGCCCATCATGGCGAGCCGCTGCGGCCCGAAGCTGCGAAGATTGTCGATGATTCGCTGAATTTGTTCAGGCACCGGCGGGCTCCGATCATAATCGTGCCCTCAACCTACCTGCCGAAGCTTGTGCGAAAATGTAAGAAGGCCGCCCCGAGGGGCGGCCTTCCGAATGTCTGATCCGTTACCGTAGAGCGGCTTAACGGAAGAGCGACAGGATCGACTGCGAGTTGCCGTTGGCGATCGACAGCGCCTGGATACCGAGCTGCTGCTGCACCTGAAGTGCCTGCAGACGGGTCGATTCCTCTTCCATGTCGGCATCGACGAGCTGGCTGACGCCGCGGTCGACCGCGTCCATCAGGTTCGACACGAAGTCGCCCTGCATGTCGATGCGGCTCTTCACGGCACCGAGGCTCGATGCAGCCGACGTGACCGATTCCAGCATGTTGTTCACGCCTTCGATAAAGGTCTCGATCTCAGTTGCGGAGGCCGAGGAGATATCGATGGTGGCGAGGCTGAAGTCGTTGCCATTGTTGGACGATGCAGCGTTCGAGATCTGCAGCGTGTCGGTCAGAGCGTCCGTAGCGTGCGTGATTTCCACCGCGTTACCGTTGGCGGCAACAGTCACGTCATTGGTCGTGTCAATGCCCGCATCCGTGAGCGCCTGGTCAAGAACGGTGGCCATGTTGGCAGCGTTCGAGATCACACCGTCAGTCGAGCTCAGAGCTGCGTCGACCGTCGCCTTGTTGATGGTGATGGAAGTGGTCACACCGTTGCGGATGAGGTCAAAGCTAATCTCATTGTTGCCGGTCAGCGTAACGCCAGCGCTGGCATCCGCAAACACGGCCACGACAGCTTCGGTACCTGCGCCGTCACCAGCGTCCTGAGCAACGTCCTGCACATTGCCGTCAGCAGCAAGCGCAACACCCTGGTCGAGCAGGCCGGCGCCGGTGGCGCTGGCATCAAACAGCGAGATGTTGCCGAGGCCGATGTCGATCTTGCCCAGCGTAACGGAGTTGTCTGCGTTACGGGTGAAGGAGCCGACGATCGACTGAGTTGCGGAATATCCCGAAGCCGAAGAGTCAACCGACAGCCAGTTGGAGCCGGAGAACGAAGCCGAGGAAGCAAGGCTCGTCAGCTGGCTCTGCAGCTCGGTGATTTCAGCCTGAATCTTGGATTTGTCGACGCCCGGAGCGGTTGCAGCAACCAGCTTGGTCTTGATTTCGTCGATATAGTCCTTGGCGGAGTCCATTGCCGTGTAAGCAACGTCAACGGTTGCGGCGCCGAGGCCGAGCGAGTCCTGAACGGTCGACAGTGCCTTGTTGTCGGAACGCATGGTGGTTGCGATCGACCAGTAGGCGGCGTTGTCGGAAGCTTCAGCAACACGGTAGCCGGTAGAAATACGGCCCTGGGTGACGTCCAACTGCTTGTTGGTCGCCTTCAGGGTCTGGAGTGCCGTCATAGCGGCGGAGTTCGTCATGATACTGGACATGGGACCTGCCCCTCAAAGGTAGCATTTTTTGGGACATACCGGGCCGGCCGGTTTGACGGAACGGCATCATGCCCATGGCCCTCGCGGGCCACCCGTCATGCAGGCGCCGAATATGGGCCGCAATTCCTACCAAAGTGATAATTTTTATCGCAGGTTGAGGAAAGGGCGCAGATTAAATCAATTACGCAACGTAAGATTTTCTGCGCTTAGACAAACGATCGGACAAGACTTCCGACCAAAAGGTTCCAGCCGTCGATGAGAACGAAGAAGAGAATCTTGAACGGCAGAGACACGACCGTGGGCGGAAGCATCATCATGCCCATCGACATTGTAATGGTCGCCACGATCAGATCGATGACAAGAAACGGCAAAACGATGAGGAAGCCGATTTCGAACCCACGCCGGATTTCGGAAATCATGAAGGCGGGAACGAGCACTCGTAGGTCTGCCTCCGCACCCTCGGCGACGACGGTTTCGCGCTCGCGGGCCAGGTCGATGAAGAGCGCATAGTCCTTCTCGCGCACATTTGCCGCCATGAAGTTCCGGAAAGGGTCGGAGATACGACGCAGCGCCTCGTCCTCTTCGATCTCGTCGTTCATCAGTGGCTGGACGCCGTTATTCCATGCCTGATCGAATGTCGGCGCCATCACATAGAAGGTCATGAACAGCGCCAGGCTGATCAGGATCAGGTTGGCCGGTGTGGTCGGCAGACCGATACCTGCGCGCAGGATCGAGAATGCGATCACGAAGCGCGTAAAGCTCGTCACCATGATCAGAATGCCCGGCGCCACCGAGAGAATGGTGATCAGGCCGAAAAGCTGAATGATGGTGCCGATCGTGGATCCATCGGCCTGCGCAAACTGGCCAAGGTCAATCTGCTGCGCTGAGGCCGATCCGCCAAGCAGCAGCAGGAAGGCAAGAGACGTTGCGAGCGCTCTCATTCGAATAGCAGCGTCCTGACAAGAACCTGCGCGACGCGGCCATCACTGCGGATGCGGGCGCGCTCTTCGAGATCGGTCTTCAGGTGCTGGAAGCCGCTTGCGCCCTGAATCTGGCGGGCCTTCACCGTGCGCAAATAGGCGAGGAAATCCTGATGGATCGCCTCAGCCACCAGCGCGTCAGGGGCTTCGTTGAAGACCAATGCGAGTTCCATTCTCGCCCAGATGTCCACAGGGTCGGCCAGGTTGGTGCTGATCGGCTCTAGCCGGAAAACATGCAGCTCCTCGGCCATGTCATCGGAGCCGGGCTGATCGTCATAGGCGTCATCAGTACCCACCTGCTTTCCGGTGCCGACGGCGGGTTTTGCGCCGTTCATCATATTGCCGGTCAGCCAGCCGGTGCCGGCTGCAGCGCCGCTCAGCACCAGCAGCATCGCAAGCTGAATGATGATCGAAGGGCCCTTCTTCGGAGCTTTTTCAGCGTCGGCTTTTGCCATTGCCCGTTGTCACCCGTCAGAACGGCAGTACATTGTCGAGGATCTGCTGCCCGTAAGGCGGCTGCTGGACCTCGGTGAGGCGTCCGCGGCCGCCATAGGAGATGCGGGCTTCGGCAATGCGCTCATATGCAATCGTGTTGTTGGCGCCGATATCGTTGGGCCGCACGAGACCGGCAATCGTGAGAATGCGCAGCTCGGCGTTGACCCGCACTTCCTGTGAGCCACTGATCAGAAGATTGCCGTTGGGTAGTACGTCGGTGACGACAGCGGCGACCGACAGGTTGATGCTTTCGGAACGCGTCGTCGCGCCCGAGCCGTCGGTCGAGGTGCCAGAAGTGATTCCGCCATCGGCCGAAAGCGAACCGGCCGTTGCAGAGGCGCTGAGGCCCAGCGTGCGCGAGATCGAGCGTTCGCGTTCCGATTCATTCTTGAACTGTGCGCGGTCGTCGATCTCGATCGTCACCGTCAGTATGTCGCCGACCGAGAGAGCACGCGGGTCGGTGAAAAGCCGGCTCTGTCGGTCGTTCCAAAGCGAGAAACGCCGCACGGGCTTGGCCGGCGCGTCCGGATATTCGGCTGACATGGCGGCCGCGCCCACGCCGAGCGAGACGGGCGAAAGCCGTGGCGGCACGCCGATTTCATCCATTGCGGTGCATCCGGCCATTGTCAGGGCCAGAGCGGCCAATGCGAAGCTACGCATCAACTGGGGTCCTTCCTGCGCGCCGCATTGACCATGATGCCGGTCAGCGAGGCTGCGGTTTCGACTTGCATTTCATTGAGGATGACGCTCGCCTTGCGGGTATCGAGGCTCATCAGGATCGCGGCTGCGGTTTCTGCCCGCAATTTGCCGAGCTGGCTCGCTGCCGCATCTGGGCGCATATTGCCGTAGATGCCGACCACGGTTTCCTGCGCCTGCTCCATGAAGCGGTTGCGGCGCGTCAGCCATTCTTCATATTCCGCGCGCTTGGCTTCCAGTTTGCGAATGCGATCGTCGATATCGACCTGAAGCTTTTCGAGCTCCATCTTCTGCAACTGGTAGCGGCGGTCGCGCGCGGCATCGGCGATATTGCCGCAAAAGCGTGCGATCTCCTCCGCGCTGGAACCCGGCCGCGGGGTTGGCGCAAGCGTCTGTGAAATAGCGGGCAGCGCCGTGGCCAGCATGAGCGGCATCGCGACCGCCAGGCCGGCGAGAGCCATTTTGCGGCTGTGAGTGTGTGTCGACATCGCGCCCGCCTCCTACTGGATTACCAATTCAGCCTGCAGTGCGCCGGCTGATTTGATCGCCTGCAGGATCGCGATCACGCCGTCGGGCTTCACGCCAATGCGGTTCAGGCCTGCAACGAGTGTTTGAAGGTCCGGCCCGTCGAGAATCGCGACCTTGGAGTCTGGCCGCTCGACTTCGATTGCCGTGAAGGGCTCGATCTCCGTCTCGCCGCGCGAGAAGGGTTCGGGCTGCACGACGCGCGGCATTTCGGTGATGCGCACGGTCAGCGCACCGTGCGATATGGCGACGCGCGCGATACGAACGTCCTGACCGATCACGATCGTGCCGCTGCGCTCGTCGACAACGACGCGGGCCGGTGTGTCGGATTCGACCTGAATGTTTTCCAGCTCCGCATAAAAGCGTGCGGCCGAAACACCGCCGGGCTTGCGGATCAGCACCGTCCGCGAATCCTGCTCGGCCGCGACGAGGCCGCCATAACGCGCCTGCGCAAACTGGTTGATCGCGTCGGTGACACGAATGGCGGTCGAGAAATCCGGGTTGCGCAGTTGTAGCGTCAGCGTGCCGACATCGTTGAACTCAGCATCGACCTGACGTTCCACTATCGCGCCATTTGGCACCCGACCGCTGGTCGGAACGCCCTGCGTGACCTGCTCGGCCTGTCCCTGCGCATTGAAGCCGGACACGACGACCGGTCCCTGAGCCACTGCGTAGATTTCACCGTCGGCTGCGCGCAGCGGCGTCATGATCAGTATGCCGCCCTGCAGCGATGTGGCGTCGCCCAGCGAGGACACCGCGACATCGATGCGCGCACCTGACTGGACGAAGGGGGGCATGTTGGCTGTGACGATAACGGCCGCGACATTGTTGGAACGCACCCGCCCGCCTTCGGTAGCGATGCCGAGATTTTCCAGCATGGCGCGCATGGATTGTTCGGTGAAGGGCGAATTGCGCAGGCCGTCGCCGCTGCCCTGAAGGCCTATCACCAGGCCATAACCCACAAGCTGGTTGTCGCGCGCGCTCTGCAAGGTCGCAATGTCTTTGATGCGCGAACCGGCTATGATGTCGCCGCCGGCGTGAGCGGTGACGGGCGCCAGTGCAACCATCAATGCGAGCGCTAGGCGGCGGATCATATGGCGCTGACCCTCACAGTGCCATCGGCCATTACGGTGCCGGAAAAGACGATGCCGCTGTCGATATTGCGGACGCGGATGAGGTCGCCAACCGAGCCGGGCTGAAGCGGCACAGCGACGGCCGAGATGGTCAGCGCGCCTTCGACAAACTGCACCTGCACCGGCTTGCCGGCTTCAACGGCGTAGGCTTCGCGCAGCGAGCTGAGCGCGATAAGCCGTCCGGGCAGCAGGGTGCGGCGGGCGACTTTTCCTTCGACCTCTGAATGATCGTAGGCGATGGGAGGCAGGCCGGCCTTGGAGCGCTGGAGCAAAACAGCCTGCAGATCGGCCGTTGTAACCAGCTCGCCTGGATAGACGACGCGCGTTGGCACGACGACCATTTCCTGCGTGAAGGCCATGACGGCCGACGCCGCCAGAACGGCGGCGGCGATTGGTGCGATCATGAAGCGCCGGAGCGTCATCAGCGCATGCCTTGTGTGATCGTCGAAGCCATTTCGTCGGCGGCCTTGATGACCTTGGAATTCATCTCGTAAGCGCGCTGCGCCGATATCAGCTCGGTGATTTCCTTCACCGGGTCGACGTTGGATGCTTCTAGATAGCCCTGCTCGATATTGGCGAAGCCCGGATCGCCCGGAACACCGACATTGGCCGGACCCGATGCCGTCGTCTCCTGGAAGAGATTGTCGCCCAGCGGTGCAAGACCAGCCTGGTTGGAGAAGGTGGCGAGCGTGAGCTGGCCGAGCTCCTCGAGCTCCTGCTGGTCTGCAAGGCGCGCGAATACCTGGCCGGACTTGTTGACGATCACTTCGATCGTGTTCTCCGGCACGGTGATATTCGGTGTGACGGAAAAACCGTCGGGCGTCACGATCTGGCCGGTCGCGTTTGTATTGAAGGCGCCTGAGCGCGTGTAGAGGGGCGTGCCGTCGGCACCTTCGATCTGGAACCAGCCATTTCCGGTCAGCGCCAGGTCGAGCGGGTTGCCGGTGCTGACCAGCGAGCCCTGAAGATGGACGTTGCGGACGGCGACCGTCTTCACGCCGAGACCGACCATGGCGCCTTCCGGCACCACGCTGGTATTGGCGCGGTTCGGCACACCCTGCAGCCTTTCCGTTTGGTAGAGCAGATCGGAAAACTCCGCGCGGGCGCGCTTGAAGCCGGTCGTGTTGATGTTCGCGATATTGTTGGCGATGACTTCCAGATTGAGCTGCTGGGCATTCATGCCGGTTGCCGCGATGGCGAGTGCTTTCATGTCAATTCACCTTTCAGATCGGCATACGGCTGATTTCGAGATAGGACTGCACGATCTTGTCGCGGATGGAGATCGCGGCGCGCAGCGTCTGCTCGGCATCCATCACGGCATCGACAACTTCGCGCATATCCGCGCCGCCCTGCAGGGCTTCGACCGAGAGTTTCTCCGCATTTTGCATGGAAGAAACGGTCTCGCCGGCGGCCTTGTTGAGCGCGTCGGCGAAAGAGGTCGAAGCAGTGCTTTCGGCCTGGAGGCTGGGCTTGTTGGTGACCGCCGTCGCGACGCTTTGCGCGGTCGACAGAAGGTTGAGAGCGGTGAGGGCGCCAATTGGCATTACGAGCTCCGCAGCAGGTCGATAGTCATGGAGATGAGTTCGCGGGACTGCTTGATGTTTTGCAGGTTGGCCTCATAGCCGCGGATCGCCTCGCGCATGTCGGCCATTTCAACGAGTACGTTCACGTTCGGCATCTTCACGTAGCCGAACTCGTCCGCGGCCTCATGGCCGGGCTGATATTCGACCGGAAATTCGCTCGGGTCCGCGCCGACCGACGCAACGCCCACCATGCTTGCGCCGCTGGCGCGGTCGAGCTCTGCGGCGAAGGAAACGGTCTTGCGCTGATATGGGTCGCCGCCCGGCAGCTTCGCGGTTGATTGGGCATTGGCGAGGTTTTCGGACACCACGCGCAGGCGCTCCGACTGTGCTGTCATGCCGGAAGCCGCGACTTTCAGTGAGGAGAAGAGAGGATCCATCTGCGTCAGCCCTGCGAAGCCATGAGAAGCATGCGGTGGAAGGCCTTCACGATGCCGGTGTTCAGCTCGAAGGAGCGGCGCACTTCGCCCGCCTTGATCAGCTCGGTTTCGAGCTCGACAGAGTTGCCAGACGGCAGGTCTGCGCCTGCCGGCTCGATTTCCTTGAGCGAGAAGGCGGCCTCGGATTTATTGGCGCCGATATGCCCAGGATGGGTCGACGCCATCGTGACCGCGGTGCCTGAGACCAGGCTCTCGAACGGCGCGACGTCGGACGCCCTGAAGCCCGGCGTATTGGCGTTGGCGATGTTGCTCGAAACAGCCGACTGGCGAACGGCAAGCCATTTCGCCTGCTGCGTTGCGATATCGAACAAATTTACGGCCTGCATAGCAAAATTCCCCTTGCAGCAGACCGAAGGTAGGATGCGGGCCTTGCGTGGGCCTTGCGGCTGGCTGGCTTAGCGGCCGAGATCGGCTAGTGGCACGATCTTGTCGTCGCTGGTCACGACGACCCAGCTGTCGTTGCGCTGCTCGATTGCAGCAACGCGGCTCTTGTCCGGCAGCAGCGAGCCGGCCTGAACGATGTAGAGGCCTTCCTCGTCCTCGATCATGGCTCGTCCATTGGCGACGTGGACAACGCGATAGTCGGGCACGGGAACGCTGTCACCGGGAAAAGGCTGCTCCGAAAGCGGCACTTCACCGATTGAGGGGTCGGCAGCGTCCGGCACCGTGCCGGTGGCAATGCGGTCGAGTTCAAGCAGCGGCACGTCCTCGAGAGAGAAGCCCTGGCCGACAAGCGTAGGCTGGTAGGTCAGGTTTTCCGGCAGCGTTTGCGTTGTGCCGCCGCCGGCAAACTCAACTGCCTGAATGCCGAATTTCTCCTGATTGAAAAAGACGTACCAGGGGAAGAATGCGCAGACGAGCCCGAGCGAAATGCCGATACCTGCAACGACTACGTCGCCGGAGCGTTCCTTCAGCATGCGCCGCTTCCGGCGCGCCTCGCGGCTTTCGTCATTCAACGCGAGCAGGCCCTTGAGCACATTATTGCTGCGGTTCCTAAGTCTGCTCACTTGCTGCCTCCCTCGCCTTAAGATGTCTTGCCAGATCCGCGAACGGATCGTGTGAGCGCGGGTCCTGTGGCCCTTGCGTCAGCGCTTCGTAGATTGTCGGTATCTGCCGCACTGCCAAATCGAGCTCGCCGTCGGCTCCAGGCTGATAAGCACCCAAAAGGCGGATATCGCGCGTATCCTCAAAGCGCGAGATCATCGCCTTCAGGCGGGTTGCCAGCGCCTGCTGATCCTGCGACCAGGCGCGCGTGGCCAGCCGCGAAATCGACGCCAGCGGATCGACGGCCGGAAAACGTCCTTGTTCGGCAATGGCGCGATCGAGCACCACATGGCCGTCGAGTATACCGCGTACGGAATCGGCTACCGGGTCATTGTGGTCGTCGCCATCGACAAGCACGGACAGGATCGCGGTGATCGAACCACGACCCTCGACGCCGGGGCCGGCGCGTTCGAGCAGCCGTGGCAAGTCGGTGAAGACAGATGCGGGATAACCGCGCGCCACCGGCGGTTCGCCTGTGCCGGTGGCAACTTCGCGCAGCGCATGCGCCAGCCGCGTGATGGAATCCAGCACCAGAAGCACCCTGTCGCCCCGGTCGCGATAGTGTTCGGCAATGCGCATTGCGGTGTCCGGTGCGCGGCGCCGCATCATGGCGCTTTCATCGCTGGTCGCGACCACCGCGACCGTTTTCTGCATGGTCTCGGCGCCGAGGGTGTCTTCCAGAAACTCTCGCACCTCGCGGCCGCGCTCGCCGACCAGTGCGACGACCACAGTGTCGAAAGCATCGGCGGCTGCCAGCATGGCGAGCAGCGTCGACTTGCCGACGCCTGAACCGGCGAACACTCCGAGCCGCTGGCCGTAGCAAAGCGGCGTGAAGATATCGATCACTCGAACGCCAGTTTTGAACGGCGCGTCGACGCGGGCGCGGCGCAGCGGCGCAGGCGTTTCGGATGCGTGCGCGGAACCGTTGATGAGCGGACCCGTATTGTCGATCGGGCGAGCCAGCGCGTCGAGCACCCGGCCGCGCCAGCTGTCGCCCGGATGGATCGAGCTCGGTCCGCGATTGAAGGCGGCCTGGCCGAGCGAAATCTCGGCGCTGCTCTCAAACGGAGCGACGAGAACGCTGTCGGGTTTGATCTGCACGATCTCCCCCGAGCGTGCGCCGCGTTTAGTGCGCAGATCGACGACATCGCCCAGACGCGCGGAGCGCGAGAGGCCGTCAATGCGCAGATGCGTGGCCGTGACTTCCACGACATGGCCGCCATGCCGGATCGTCTCGCCGGGTTCGGCAAAGCGTCGATACAGGGCTTCAACCGCGTGAAGCGGTTCTTGACCGGCGATATGCCGGGCCGGGGCAGACTGGGTTTCAGGCGTGCTCATTCAGAATGCTGTCAACCTGAGCCAAGCGTACGGATGGAGCTGTCCATCGCCTCTTCGCTATCGCGCATCAGGGCGGTCACCTGGTCGAAGGCACGCTGAACCTGGATCAGTTCCATCATCTCCTTGACGGCATTGACGTTAGAATCCTCCACGAAGCCCTGCGCGACGCCGACGGCCTGTCGGTCAACAATAGGCTCGGGCCTTCCCTCCGGAATGATGCCGGAGTTGCCGAAGCGGGTGAAATTCAGCCCCGGCGTGAATGTAAACAGTCCGACCGCGCCGACCTGGCGGCCGTTCTGGCGCAACATGCCGTCGGCGCCCGCCTCGGGCGGTCCGCCCAGCGGGTCGAGCTGCAGGGGCGCGCCGCCGGCATCGAGCACGGGATGCCCGTTCAGCGTTACGAGTTCGCCCGTTGTGCGCATGGAGAAGCGGCCGTCGCGTGTCATCACGGTGCCCTGTGGCGTTTCGATCGCAAACCAGGCGTCGCCCTGAATGGCGAAGTCGAGCGGGTTGCCGGTCTCGCGCATGGAGCCGCTCACATTGGCGATGTAGGTGTCGCCGGAAGAGACGAAGGCAACCGAGTTGCCGCCGGAGCCTGAAACCAGGTCTTCGAACTTCACGCCCGTCGAGCGATAGCCGACGGTGCTGCTGTTCGCCATGTTGTCGGCGATCGTGGTGAGCCGTCGCTCAAGGGCGACCTGCGAAGAAAGCGCCACGTAGAGGCCGGTTTCCATTGCGTTCTTCCTAGCGTTTCAACTGGTTGAGCGTGAGCAGGAGGCTGGTCGAAATTCCGCTCTCGATGGGTTGGGCAAAAAGAGCTGCGATGCTGCTCTGGGCTCCGGAACTGGGATTGGAGAGTTCCCAAAGGGCCGTGAAGCGGCCGATAAACTGCTGCAGCTTTTCCGGGTCTTTGAAGTCCTCGAGATCGAAGCGCTCGCGGAACATCGCGACCTGCTTGTCGATGTCGGCCTGCGCGATCGAATCCGGGTAGCCGAGCGCGGTGCGCACGACTTCCGCCAGCGCGGGGTCGGCGAGAATGTCGTAATAGGAATCGATGTCCGGCGCCTTGCGCTCGAAATAGAGCGCAAGCCGTACGCCTTCATTGCGGCTGCCTGCATCTTCCTCCAGCGTCTGGCGGACATATTTGTCGACCACCGGTTGCTTGGTGACTTCGAAGATTGTCGTCGTGGCGCCGTAGCGGGCAAAATTGAACGTATCGACGAAGTCTTTGTAGCGGCTGTCGGTCAGCGAGTTTGCTAGGCTCTCCCGGTCGTCGATGCCTTCATTCAGCATCTTGGTCATCAGACCTTTGGCGTAGGTCATGTCTTCCAGACCGAACGCCTTCATCGCAAAGCGGAATATGCGGCTGTCGCCGATAAACTCCTCGACGGATTTGATGTCGCCGATCTTCTCCAGGTAGTAGGCGCTTTCGCGCTCCACCAATGGCTGCTGGGTGACGCGCTCAAGCGATCTTGTCAGGTCTTTGGCAATCAGCCTGTAACTGGTCTGGGTGTCCACCGAGCGGTCTCCGGCAATATATCGGAGCACCTTAATGCGCGACCCTTGCGTGAGGCTGTTGACGCATCGGCGGCTTCTACAAGCCTCACACAAGGCACGCAGCCTATCGATGTCAGGGTTGATTCTGAGATTGGGGCCGGCTTGTGGGTATTCTCATTGGAATGGTTGTCACCTTTGGCTGCGTGCTCGGCGGCTACATGGCCATGGGCGGCTATCTCGACGTCCTGTGGCAGCCCTGGGAAGTGGTGATCATCTGCGGCGCGGCGCTCGGCATCTTTTTCGTCGCCAACCCTATGTCGGTGGTGAAGGATTCCGGCAAGGCAATGCTGGATGCCTTCAAGCAGTCGGTGCCCAAGGAGCAGGATTACCTTGAGCTTCTGGGGGTGCTGCACAGCCTGATGCGCGAGCTCAGGACGAAACCGCGCAACGAGGTTGAAGCGCATATCGACAACCCCGAAGAATCAGCGATCTTCCAGGCCTTCCCGAAGGTGCTGAAAGACCATGATCTGACGCACTTCATCTGCGACTACTGCCGCATCATCATTATCGGCAACGCCCGTCCCTTCGAGATCGAGGCGCTGATGGATGAGGAAATTCACACGGTCAAACACGACAAGCTTAAGTCCTATCACGCGCTCCAGCAGATGGCTGATGGCTTCCCCGCGCTCGGTATCTGTGCCGCGGTGCTGGGCGTTGTTAAGGCAATGGGCGCGCTCGATCAGTCGCCTGAAATTCTCGGCGGTCTGATCGGCGCCGCTCTCGTTGGAACCTTTCTCGGTATCTTCATGGCCTACGCGGTGGTCGGACCGATCGCAGCCAAGGTGAAGGTGGTTCGCGAAAAGCGCACCCGCCTCTACATCATCGTCAAGCAGACGCTGCTTGCTTATATGAACGGCTCACTGCCCCAGGTGGCGCTCGAATTCGGCCGCAAGACGATCTCGTCCAAAGACCGGCCCTCGATCGACGCGGTCGAGGAAAGCACGCTCAACTCCGGCGGCGAAGCCGCCAAGGCGGCCTGATTGGAGCGGCAAGTGTACGGTAGGGCGCCTTTGCCATGAACAGCCAACCGACCCCGGTGCAGATGCGCGACCTGATCGTGGAGCGGCTGACCGGCGAGACCGGAAATCCCGACCATGTGCTCGATACGGCGCGCGCCTGCGCGGCGCGCTGCCTGCCCGACATCGCGGATTATTTCAAGGAAACGCTCAGCACTACCGTCGAGGTTGAACTCGGTGACATCGAGATTTGTCGCACGGCGGAAGTGCGGCTCCCGGAAGGCAGCTTCGGTGCGATGATGGTGGCGACGGCCGAGATATCGCCCGACGCGCTGTTCATGACGCTCGACGCGGACGCTATCACGATCGCGGTCGGTGCGCTGTTCGGTGCGGACCCGGAACAGAAACTTTCGCCGATCACGCGCGAACTTTCCGAAATCGAAGTCGAGATCAGCGCTAAGATATTCGAGACCGTAGCGCAGATATTCAACGGCTCCGGCGCGCGCTCCTTCGGCGTGAAGTTCCCGCTTGTTGAGCCCATCGTCGGTGAGGAAATCGCAACGCACGCCATGCGTGACGGGCCGGCTGCACGAATGGTTTTCGAACTGGTGTTCGGCGAAAACACCGGCAAGCTGACCGTGGCGCTGCCGCAGCGCGTTCTGCTGCAGCTGCGCGGCGACGCCACTGCCAATACCTCGGCACCGGCCGGTGCCTGGCGCGCCAAGTTTAATGAAGAGGTCATGCGCTCGCGACTGCCGCTGACCGCCGCCATTCCGATCGGTGAAATGACGCTGCGCCAGATCGCAGGATTTCACCCCGGCCAGGTGATCGAGTTTCCCGAGCAGGCGCAATCGCAGGCGCGGCTTACCGCTCGCGACCAGGTTCTGTTCGTTTGCGAGCTTGGCAAGCTCGGCCAGAACTACACCGTCCGCATCCTGCAACCGTTCGATGCCCATGAAGATTTCGTAGAGGGGTTAATTTCGGCATGACTGATCCGAACCCAACCGCAGCCGCGCAAGAGGACGAAGCTCCGATCGAAGCGCCCGAGGCTGCCGCAGCCGAACCCGCAGCCGACGACGATCAGCTCAGCAAGGCGATCGAGGAGCTGCGCGGTGTTCTGAACGAGGAAGATGGCGGCGATAATGTTCCTTCCGGCGCCGGCTCCAATCCCGGAATCATTCTGGGCATTCCTGTTGAGGTGCAGATCGTGCTCGGCAGCACCGAGATGCCGGTTTCAGAACTGATGGCGCTGCAGAAGGGAGCCACCGTCTCGCTCAACAGGCGTATCGGTGAACCCGTGGACGTGATGGTCAACGGCCGCAAGATCGCCAAGGGCGAGATCACGGTTCTGGAAGACGATCCATCACGATTCGGCATCAAGCTGACCGAAATCAATACCGCCACGCGCGGGCGCTAACGGAAACGGCAGCATTTCATCGATATGAGCCAGCAGTTGCCAACTCTCTCCCGGTCACAGAAGGCCGCCGCCATTCTGGTGGCGATGGGCAAGCCGTCAGCCGGCAAACTGCTCAAATTCTTCAAGCAGGAAGAGTTGCGCGGGCTGATCGAGGCCGCCCGATCGCTGAAGACGATCCCGCAGAGCGAGCTCGACCGCATCGTCTCGGAATTCGAGAACGAGTTTGCCGAAGGTGCGGGCCTGCTCGATTCCGCCGACACCATGAACAACATCCTGACCGAGACGCTGACGCCGGAAGAGGTGGATGCGATCATGGACAGCGACAAGAAGGTTGTCGACGAGCCCAAGGAAACCTTCTGGCCGCAGCTCGAAAAAATGCCAGCGGAGCGCGTCGCGGCGACGCTGGAGCGTGAACACCCGCAGACGATCGCACTGGTTCTTTCCACGATTTCAACCTCGGCATCCGCCGCGATCATGGTCAAGCTGCCAAAGCCAATCCGCGGCGAGGTCGTGAAGCGCATGATGTCGCTGGGCAAGGTCACCGATCCGGCGCGTGAGCTGGTAGAAAACAAGCTGCGCGCAAAGCTGACGGACGAAAGCTCGGTGCGCGACAACACCGCCGGCCAGATGCGCGTAGCCGGCGTACTCAACGAGCTCGACAAATCGCTGCTTGACGATGTCATGGAAGACATGGTGGCGGCCGGCACACCGGACCTGGAGGAGCTCAAGTCAAAGCTCTTCGCCTTCGAAGATATTGTGCTTCTGTCGCAGGCAGCACGTGTCGCGCTGTTCGACAACATTCAGACCGATGTCGTCACTGTGGCGCTGCGTGGAGCGGATGCCGAACTGACCGAAGCTGTGCTGTCCTCGATCGGTGCGCGTTCGCGGCGCATGATCGAATCGGAATTGAAGGACACCTCCGGCAATACACCGGCCGACGAAATCAATGGTGCCCGGCGCACCATTGCCTCCACCGCGATCCGTCTTTCAACCGAGGGCGCGCTCGAACTTCCCGGGCAGGTGGATGGCGATGCCCCCACCGCCAACGCCGCCTGAACCGGCCTGAGGGAGAGGGTCGGTGTCGGAGAAGCCGGACAAAGAAAGTAAAACAGAAGACGCTTCTGAGAAGAAGATTCGCGACACCGTCGAGAAGGGAAAGCTGCCCTTCGCGCGCGAGGCGCCGATTTTCGCTTCTTTCACTGCCATCCTGCTCTTCGCGATCTTCTTTGCCGAGCAAAGTACGGCGCGGCTCGCCGGGTTTTTGTCGATATTCCTGGAAAAGCCGGAAGACTGGCCGCTCGGCACCGAGCGGGACGTGGTGCTGATCATGCAGATCGTCATGTTCGAATGCGGCAAGGTGCTGGGTGCGCTGATGTTGCTTCTTGTGACCGCGGCTATCGCTGCTTCGATCCTGCAAAACACGCCGCGTTTTGTGCTCGAACGCATCAAACCGCAGTTTTCGCGCATCTCGCTGAAGGAAGGTTTTGGCCGGCTGTTTGGCGCGCAGGGCTTTGCAGAGTTGCTGAAATCGCTCGGCAAGCTGACTTTCGCGGGCGTCATTCTGGCGATCGCCATGCGCAACGCCCAGTCGGAGCTGATCTCCGGCATGAGTACGCATCCTGCCGTCTTCGGTTTTGTCATCAACGATATCGCCAAGCAGATCCTCGTGGCGATCACGCTTGTCATGTTGCTGATCGCGGCGGCTGACATTCTGTGGTCGCGCTACCACTGGCTTCAGGACCTGCGCATGACGCGGCAGGAAGTGAAAGACGAGTTGAAGCAAACCGTCGGCGATCCAATCGTGCGCATGCGCATGCGCTCATTGCAACGCGACCGTGCGCGCCAGCGCATGATGTCGGCGGTGCCGACGGCGACGCTGGTGATCGCCAACCCGACCCATTATTCGATCGCGCTGCGCTATGTGCGCGAGGAAAACGATGCGCCGGTGGTGGTCGCCAAGGGGCAGGACCTTGTGGCGCTCAAGATTCGCGAGATCGCAGAGGAAAACGGCGTGCCGGTTTTCGAGAACGTGGCGCTCGCCCGCTCCATGTACAAACAAGTTTCGGTCGATAGTCTCATCCCGGCTCAGTTCTACCAGGCGGTAGCGGAGCTGGTGCGTATCGTCTACGCGCGCAAGCCAACCGCAGCTCACTAGGAATCCCAGATGCACAAGCAGGCCTTTTCGGTATCGAGGGAAGCAATTGTCGCGAATGCCATTCAGGACTTCGTGGCGGAGCTGCGCATGGTGGAGCTCGCCGACTATGTGTCGTTCATCCATCTCGGCCATCTGGCAAATCTGGCCGATTTGGTGGATTCGGCCGCCGAGCTCTACTTCATGCCTGGCACGCTGAAGCTGGGTCATGGCGGCAATGTCGAGCTTACATGGAGCGGCGACCAGAAGGTGGTGCTCGACCTCGAACTCAAGCCATCCGGTGCGACGGTCTATTTCTCGCTTTCGCTCGGAGACAAGCAGGCGGGCATCGATGTGAACTATGTCGCCTTCGCCGAACCGGCCGATGAGCCGGAGGCGAATACTGCCTTTCTGGAATCGGCGATCGAGGCATCGCGCATCCGCAAGAGCCCGCCGATGCGCATGGCCGGTTAGTCCTGCGCTAGTCGAACAGTCCCAGCCGAAGTGCCTTCGCCACCGCATGCATGCGGTTCATCGCATTGAGCTTGCGTGTCGTGTTGGTGAGGTATTGATTTGCAGTGTGCACCGACAGGCCAAGCTTGTCCGCGATTTCATCGCTCGTCAGCCCGTTGGCCGTCAGCATCAGGCATTCCAATTCGCGCTTGGAAATCTGCTGGGTCATGGTTCCGGCCGGCGGGCGCAGACGCGCGATAACACCGAAGAACGCGAAGCAGCGGGCGTGAATGTCGCACAGGCTCTGTGCAGTCAGGGAGAAGCGGTCTCCTGCAAACAACACTGCGCCTTCCGGTCCGTGTTCCACGGCGACCGGGAGGGCGATGCCGACTGGCGCGCCAGCCGGCGCTTCCATGCGTTCGGCGAAATCGAAACCGGACGCAGATGCAAAGACCGGCTCGCCGGATTTCGACCACCAGAGCGGCAGGGCCGATGCCGCGATGCGGCGCGCAAAACGCTCACCCAGAAGGACGGTCAGGATTTTCGAACGTTCGGATATTCCGGGATAGTGGGTGTCGAGACCGGGTTGCAGCTGTCGGCGGTCGCCGCGCCGCGTGACCAGAAATGTCGAGAAATGGCTGGCGCCGATCTCGTCGGCTATGCGACGCAGCTTGCGCACCGTATCCGGGAGCGTGTCTAGGCGAATGATTTGCGGGGCGGATGCTTCGGTTTCGTCCGGCAGAGGCGGCAGTGCGAGCGTCGTCGTCGCCTGTGCGTCGCCCGGCATCAGATGATCCCGCTGCGAATCGCCAAGGCCACTGCCATCGCGCGGTTGCGGGCAGACAGCTTCTGGATCACATGCGCAAGGTAGCTGTTGATGGTGTTGGACGACACGCCGAGGATGGTAGCGATGTCCATGGTCGTCTTACCTTCGGCAACCCAACCAAGGCATTCGCGTTCACGCTCCGAGATCGGGTAGTCCGCCGTCTCGTCATCGATCTCACCGCCGACGGTCGATAGCGCGTATGACAGCGACATCAGCGCCGGCTGCAGGCTTTCGGTTGCAAGTTGCGCGGGCCGCACAGCCGAAAAAAGCACCAGATAGTGCCGGCTGCCGATGCGCAGCCGGACCGATACGACCTCGCGGTGCCCGGCCTCGGCCAGGTGATCTGCCTGCTCCGGCTTCAATGCGTCCAGCGCGCGCGGATGCCAGACGCGGGGTGCTGCACCGACATAGGCTGTCGATGGAGCGTTTGATATCCGCTGCAACGTCTCCGGGCCCAATGCTTCCACTGTGTCGAAGGTCCAGCTGGCGGCGATGATACGGATTTCGTCGTTGCCGCGCTCGGTGCCGAGCCGTGCGACGAGATAATGGTCGGCGCGCAGATCGCCGGTCAATGCGGCTAGAAAGCGGATGAGCCCGGCGCGCGTGGTCGGGAGCGGAACGCTCTCGTCCTGATCGTGTCTACGGGCAAAGCTGCTCATTGGAACGCTGCGGTTTCCTGGCTTGTTCTTGCTCGATCCGCAGGAAACGCGCGGGCTACCGGTACTTTTGCTGGCGCGAATCCGTGTGCCGACGGCAGCGGGCTGCCGTCCTGCGGTTACGCGCCTGAACGGGAATCACTTCGAACCGGCAATCATCCAGCGAATCACTGCCATCTTCGAGAATTAGGCAAGCTTTGGAATCGCGTCAAGAATCGGAGCCGGCGCTTTGCCGATTTTTCGACTAGCGAGCTTGGGTAGCTCTACATCATTCCGGGCAGCCATAGTGCCAGTTGCGGTGCAGCGATCAGAGTGGCCATCAGAAGGAGCAGCACTGCAAAATAGGGCACGACCGCGCGGGCGATATGGGTCATCGTTTCGCCTGTGATGCCCTGAATGACAAACAGGTTGAAGCCGACGGGCGGAGTAAGCTGCGCCATCTCGATCGTCACGACCAGAAAGATGCCGAACCAGAGCGGGTCCCAGCCTGCGGCCAGAACGGCAGGCAGGGCGATAGGCAATGTCACGACGATCATCGACATGCCGTCGAGAATGCATCCGAGGCATACGTAGATGACCAGCAGGATGAGCACGACGCCAAGTGGCGAAAGCTCGGCGCTGCCGACAAGTCCGACAACATAAGTCGGGATTTGCAGATAGTTGAATGCGACCGACAGGAAGGCGCCGCCACTGGTGATAAGCGCCAGCATGCTGGAAGTGCGAACGGTTGCGACCGCGGCCTGATGGAGGGTCGCTAGGGTCAGATCGCGCCCCAGCGCGGCCAGCCCAATCGCACCTGCTACACCCAGCGCTGCAGCCTCGGTTGGGCTGGCGAAGCCGCCATAGAGCCCGATGATCAGAAGAAGGATGAGCGCCGTTATCGGCCCAAGTTTGCGAATGCTGGCAAGCCGGTCCTTAGCCGTAAAGCGCGCTTGATCGGAAGACGACGATGCCCCGCGCATGAACGAGAGCGCCATGGTCATCAGCGAGAAGCCGAAGGCGAGCACAAGTCCCGGTACGATGCCGGCGATGAATAGCTTGAGAATGGAGACCTCGGCCAACACGCCGTAGACGATCATCGGCAGGCTTGGCGGGATCAGAAAACCGATAGTGCCGGCGCCTGCCAGCGAGCCAATGGCAATGGTGCGGTCGTAGCCGCGTTTGTCTAGCTCGCTCAGCGTGATGCGGCCGACCGTTGCCGTGGTCGCCGCGGACGAACCGGAGACTGCGGCGAACAGCGTCGAGGCAATCACGTTGATGTGCAGAAGTCGGCCGGGCAGGCGGGTCGTCCAGGGAGCCAGCCCGCTGAACATATGGTCGGAAATGCGCGTGCGAAACAGCACTTCCGCCATCAGAATGAAAAGCGGTAGTGCAAGAAGCTCGGTCGAACTGACGGTGTTGAAGAGGTTTTGCGCCAGCACCTTGTCGACGGGCAGCGTGTGGAACATTTCAAGCCCGAAAATGCCTGTGGCCATCATCGAAAGCCCGATCCACAGACCACCGGCCAGCAGCAGAGCGAATGTCAGAACGAGTGTCGCGATGGTGACGCTCATTTGCCGTGCTCCGAGTTTTGCGTCCGGGTACCGGCCAGAAGCAGCACGAGCCGCGCGGCGAAGGCGCACGCGAATATCGCCATGCCCAGCGCGACAAAGGCCTGCGGTAGCGCCAGCGGCAGTGAGAGTTCCCAGGATTTGGAGCTGCGGGCGAGCGATGTAAGGCTCAGGTTCACAAGCGCCACGCTTGCGTAGCCGCTTACAGTCAACGCAAGCACGAGTACGATAGCTTCCAGCAGCTTTGCGGGCAGTCCCTTGAGTGCACCCGACAGCATGAGAACGCGCACATGGCTGTCCGCGCGTAGAGCCGGCGCCAGCCCCAGATAGAACATCGCGGACATGATGAATGCTGCGACTTCCCAACTGCCGGCGAGCGACTGCGTGAAGAGGTTTCGCAGCGCGAGTTCAGTCAGCAGGACGGCAAATATCAACCAGAGAAGGACCGCGGAAACGAATTCCGCGGCCCTCGTCAGCAAGTTCATGCCGTGCTCGACGGCATGAACGATTTTTAGCTGCAACGTCACTTGCGCTCGGCGAGATAGGCGTCGAGCACAGGACGTGCATCCGGCCCGCCATTTTCCGCAAAGGCGTCCCACTGCTTTTTGGCAGCGTCTTCGAGCGCGGTGGCGAATGCGTCGCTGGGGGCCGATACGTCCATGCCCTGTTCGCCAAGTTCCTTCAATCGCACGGTGTCTTCCGTCTCTGCTACCGCGCGGAGTTCAGGTTCCATGCGTGCTGCGACCTCCATGACGATTTTCTGATTTTCGGCCGAGAGCGCGTTGAATGCGTCGAGGTTCACGGCAACAACCGCGGTTGGGTTCACATAGCTGATCGTGTTGACAGCACCCATGAACTCCCAGAACTTGCCGTCGACGCCCGAGGTCGAGGAGGTGGCGATACCGTCGAGCCCGCCTGAGGCGAGCGCCACGAGCGCATCTGCCCAGGGCATCAGCACCGGCGCAGCACCCACATCTGCCAGGAAGTCGGTGCTCGACTTGTTCGCCGTACGGATTTTCAGGGCCGAAAGGTCGGACACGGCTTCCACCGGCTCGCTTGTGTAGAGCTGCGCGCCTGGCCAGAAGACCGAATAGAGGATCTTCTGATTGTTGCGTTCGGCGATCTTATCGAAGGTGGGCTTCGCCAGCGCATTAAGCTTGGCAGCGTCATCGAAGCCGCGCGTCAGATAGGGCAGGCCCTGAATGGCGAAAAAGGGCTCGTCGCCGACAGCCGTATCCAGATGGTAGTGCGCGATCGGTACGATGCCGTCACGTACTGCACCCAGTACTTCCGGTCCCTTGAGGCCGAGAGAGCCGCCGGCCATGACCTCGATTACGACTTCGCCGTTGGTTTCTTCCTTCACCGCCTCGGCAAATTTCATTGCGTTCTGCGTGTCGAAATTTCCGGCCGGAAAGTTGATGTGCATCTGCCAGGTGGTTTGTGCCTGCGCTGCGCCCGTCATGAAAAAGAGCGCCGCTGCGATCGTCTTAAGTCTCATTGGATGCCTCCCTGAGGTTGGTCAGTCTTGGGTTGAAAAGTTGCGGTCCGGGTTTCTTGCTGTCCCGTTTTCTTGGGGGATGTGTCGGTTCAGATCGAGTTGAAGAAGGTCTGCATTCGGTCCATCGCCTGGCTCAGGCGTTCGTTGCTCTCCGATCCGAAGCAAACGCGGAGCCGGCCTTCGCCTGCCTCGCCATAGAATGCACCGGACTCGACTACGACATCGGCCTCTTCCAGAATCCGGTCGGCCGCGTCCTGGCTGCTTAGTCCGGTCGCCGAAATGTCGGGGAACGCGTAGATCGTGCCTTGTGGCAATGCGCAGGTGACGCCCGGCATCTGGTTGAGCCGTTCGACAACAAGATTGCGCTTGCTGCGATCGTCTTCCACCAGTTCGTCAAGCACGTCGCGGGGCCCAAGCAGAGCCGCTGTGCCGCCATGCTGGATGAAAGTGTTCACATGCGTGACTTCGGTTGCGACGATCTTGGCGATCGCGGCCAGCACATCCGGGGCTGCGGTAAGGTAACCCAGCCGCCAGCCGTCCATCGCGTAAGCCTTGGTGAAGGCGTACATAGAGACGGTACGTTCGGCCATTCCGGGCAGCGAGCCGATGCTCACATGGCTCGCGCCGTCGAAGACGATGTGGTCGTAGACCTCGTCGGAGATGACATAAAGATCGTGTCGGTGCGCCAGGTCCGCCAGACCTTCCAGTTCCTCGCGGCTGTAGACACGGCCTGTTGGGTTCGACGGATTCACGATCACGATCGCCTTGGTGCGGCTGGTGATTGCCGCCTCGATAGCGGCGGGGTCGATCGCGTAGTCCTTCGAGACATCGAGCTTGACCGGTACGGGGCGGGCGCCCGCCATCTCGATCTTGCCGAGATGCTGCGGATAATACGGCTCAAGCAGAATGACTTCGTCGCCCTGGTCGATCAGTGCCATGAACGCCGCATAGGAGGCCTGAGTGAGGCCGTTGGTGACAATGATGTCCTGCGGGCCGACGCTCATCGCGTTGTAGGAGTTCAGTTTCTGCGCGATCGCCGCGCGAAACTCCGGCAGGCCCGCCAGATCGCTGTAATGCACCTCACCGGCGCGAAGGGCGGCTACCGTTGCATCGACGATGTGTTCCGGCGTCGTCTGGAAAGGACGCCCCAATTCCAGGTGGATCAGATCGCGCGATGGATCGCTGATCCCCGCCGCTTTCGCGAACATCCCGTAGTTCTTCTTCGAAGTCCGGGTAACGCGGCGCGCAAGTTCGCGCATATCGCCTCCTGCTATGAGGGTTCACTGAATGATTGCCGGTTGGCTTCCTTTAGGATAAGCAAAGTTTGATCAAATGAGCAATCCATAAAATTGAGAGCTGTGAATGACGAACAGATGGGCCATCACTTCGGGATCGAAATTCGAGGAACTCGCGGGTTACAGCAGGGCGGTCGTCGACGGAGAGTTCATCTTCGTGTCCGGCACCGTCGGCTATGACTTCAAGACCGGGGCGATACCTGAAGGTGCGGAGGCACAAACGCGGCAGGCATTGGCCAACATCGCGGAAGCGCTGGCCAAAGCCGACGCAACGCTCAATGACATTGTGCGGGTGCGCGTTTTCCTGACCAGGCGCGAGGACATCGTGCCCGTATCCCACATACTGGGCGCGACCTTCAGAGATCCGAAGCCGACCAACACGACCGTTATTGTGACGCTCGCGGAGGAGGAGATGCGGGTGGAACTGGAAGTTACGGCGCTGAAGCGCTGAGCCGCGTGGCTACTCGCCGGCCTGTTCGCCGAGCGGGCCGCGCATCTGGTGACGCGTGCGCCGAATATCGGCTTCGATCGCGTCGGCTGCGGCTTCCGCGTCAGCTGCGCGGAAGGCCTCAACAACCAGTCGGTGGCCATCGGCATAGGCCTGATGGCCGCCACCGTTGCGGGCGGTATTTAGGTGATCTGACAAGAGCCGCATATAGGGTCCGTATTGGAGCCAGAGCGATTCTATGAGCGGCGGCAGGACGGTCGATCCCGATGCCCTGTAGATTGCAAAGTGGAAGGCTCGGTTTTTGAGCAGCATGTCAAAAACGTCGCGATGATTTGCAACTTCGGCATGGATGCGTGCCAGCCGGTCAAACTCGCCAATCATCTCGGCATCGGCCTTGGCGACCGCCAGAACCGTAGCGCGGCGCTCAAGAAGAACGCGTGCTTCGGTAATGTCGTCGAGCCGCTTGGCGTCTACCCCTGGAACCCTGGCGGAACCTCCGGTTCCAACATTCAAGGCGCCCTCAGCCACCAGGCGGCGCAAGGCTTCGCGTGCCGGCATGTGGCTGGTGCCAAACGCTTCTGAAATGGCGCCGATGGTCAGAACCTGGCTCGGATCGAACCGGCCAACCGACAGTGCGTCTCGCAGTTCGCGATAGACTGCTTCGCCGACTGTCGCCCGAGACGAGACCGGTTCGAAATGTGAAAGAACCGGCTTTTCGCGCGTCTGTGGCACTGGTTCGACAATCCCGCTGCTGAGAAGTCGTGCATCGTTGCACGCGTCAATGCCATAGATCACTTCTGCGCCGAACGCCATATTGGCTGTGTACGAGCGCGCTGCGCGGAAGCCGGCGCCTGGCATCAGCTCTCGCAGGCGTTGGTCGGAAGCGGCGACTAAGCCGGGCTTTTGGCGAAAAGCACGCCGCGCGACGCAGCATCGAAATGGCAATCTGGCTCTGCGGCGTCCTTAGCCCTGGGTAGGGCGCGGCCGTGTCGCTCTACGGATTGGGACGCGCTGCGCAGCGTAAATGGCGCTTATGTGAATTTTCTCACGGATGACGTCCGCAATCCGGCACTGAGCCTTTTGGGGCTAGCGCTTTGCCGAATCTCGATAAGCGTAACGACCCCTACCGAATATTCGATCGAGTTCGTCCTCAGAAGCGTCCGGAAATCCTGACTTCAGCGTTGAATGGGCCTGCAGCCCGCGCTGAACACCCGGTCGCTCCTCGCAACGTCTGAGCCACGCACCAATATTGGGATGAAGCGTCGAATCCCGGTCGAGAAACGGGAAGCTCTCCTTCAACCGGTTTGACTGTACCAGGACCCAGGGGAAAGCCGCGATGTCGGCTATCGAGAACGTGTCACCGCCGAGCCACGGAACTTCTGCGAGCCGTCTCTCCATCACTTCGTACTGACGTTTGAGTTCGGTCGTGTAACGGCTGAGAGCGTACTCGTTGCCGCCGGGTGCGTAGCGCTCGAAGTGATTGAACTGGCCGTTCATCGGCCCGAGATTTGCGGCCTGGAAAACCAGCCACTCAATGACAACATAGCGGGCGGGTCCGCTCTTTGGCAGCAGAAGCTCTGTTTTTTCAGCAAGATAGAGCAGAATCGCGGCAGACTCGAACACGGTGCACGGACCTTCGGGATCGTCGTGATCGACAATGACGGGTACTTTGGCGTTTGGGTTCAGACCCAGGAAATCTTCGGTGAACTGTTCGCCTTTCCAGACATTCACCGGCACCAGCTTGTAGGGAAGCGCTGTTTCCTCAAGCATGATTTCGATTTTTAGCACATTCGGCGTTGTCGAGGCATAGAGGTCGATCATTGCCCTGGCGTGTCCCGATCCGTCTTCGCAGCTTCAGGACGCGGCGTGTATCCGTCGGCGACGATGATCGGCAGATGCGTGAAGTTCTGGTTGTCCGGCAGCCGCATCCAGGCTCCGGCGGCAAGTGCGCCGCCATCGACAAGGATGGTGTGGCCGCTAACCCAGCCTGACAGACGATCCGAGGCGAGGAACAGCGCAGCGCCAGCGGAATCCTCTCCTTCGCCGAAACGGCCAATCGGGAACCAGCGCGAAATGTAGTCGCGGTTTTCAGGCGGCACACGGGGCGTCGCGGTGATCTGGGCCGAATTTGTCGTTTCCGGCGCCACCGCATTTACGCGAATGTTGTCGTGTCCCAGCTCTACGGCCAAGCTTTGTGTGAACCCGGTGATGGCGGTGTTGAATGCGGCGTAGACGACAGTCAGCGGTATACCCCGGAAGGCCTCGATCGTAGAAAGATTTATGATCGACCCGCCATCGCCACTTTTCTTCATCAGCGGTATCGCGGCCTTCGTCACATGGAACATATGCAGCAGATTGACGGCGTAAAGCTCGTTCCATTGCTCCTCGGTGGAGTCCACGAAATAGCTTTTGTAGCCGAGATAGTCGCCGACATTGTTGACCAAAACGTCGAGGCGGCCGAAGCGCTTTTCGACCTCTGCGACCGCGCTGCGGACATCATCTCCCTTGCGCACGTCGGCCTCGACTACGAGATTGTCGGCACCGAGCTCGTCGAGCGCGGCGCGGACGCTGGCAGCGCGATTTGCGTCGATTTCCGCGATGGCGATCTTCATGCCGGCCTTGGCGAAGAGCTCGGCCGTGGCACGACCGATTCCGGCGCCTCCACCGGTGATGAACGCAACCTTTCCCTGAAGGCCGAGTAGCGATTTTTCGTCCATCATCTCCTCCGTGACAGCTATGCGGGAAATTGCACGGCAAATGTGTGAGTGGCCTCCACAGCAAGCACGCGCGCAGAGAACAGCCAGGCTGAACCCTCTCTGCGAAAGCTGTCGCGATAGCGGATGGTCATCTCGTAGCAGTGGGGGTTGCCGTCACCCTTTTCGAAGTAGTGTCGGGCGATTGAGTAGGTTTCACCCAGCGCACCACCTTCTGCGATTTCGATCTGCTGGCTGAGCACGGCATGGAATGTTTTCAGGTAGAGCTTTTCCATCATCGGAATGACGCCGCGTAGCTCGCTGTGACCGGAAAAGCGACCACGCGGGGCTTCGAGAATTCCGTCGGATGTGAACACCCCTGCAAAAGCGTCGGCGTCTCGACGGTCGCAAGCAAATGCGTAGCGCTCTGCCAGGTCGCGAAAGGCCAACGCTGCGAGCGGGTCGGCGGTCATTTTCTCACGCGTTCCCGACGAGGGACACAACTTCCTCGACAGCCCGGCGTACATCGTTGCGGCGATAGCCCAGCAGAGCGGTTTCGGCAGGGTCTGGTTCGTAGGAGAGAATTTTGCCGCGGCCCGGTACGATAAAGGCATCAGGCAGCAGCGGATGTTCCTGATCGCGTTCTTCGATTTTGCGTGTCGAACCAGCGGCGTCGAAAACCATCTGGAAGAAATCGCGGAATGTCAGATTCTGGTCGCCGATCAGATAGGCCGTCCCACTCTTGCCGTTTCTAAGCGCGCCCGAGATTGCCTCGCAAAGCGACAGCACCGACATGTAGTTCGTGCCGCCAGCCGGCGCGTAGTCGGGAATGTCGAGTTCACCCTTGGCCCATTTGGTCAGCGTCTCGTAGCGCTTGGCGGCAATGCCAGGAATGGCGCCGACGATCGATGGCGGATTGAGGGTGGTGACGATGAAGTTCTCGGTGGCATGCGCCCGCGCGCCTTCGTCGGCCAGTTTGCGTGCTCTGACGTATGGGTCCGTCTCGGCCAAGTGGGGCATAACCTGGTGATAGTAGCTCCCCAATTGAACCAGGCGTTTCACGCCGGCTCGCTTCGCCAGCGCGACGAATTCGGGCACACCGCCGATCTGTGTCTTCTGCCAAAACTCGTCCTGATCGGCATCTTTAGGAATATGACGGATGTCGTTACCGGCGGCGAAGACGATCGCGTCGAATGGCGCAAGATCGGCTTCTCTGAATTCGCCCTTTGTATAGTCTCCGTAGATTGTCGGCACGTCCGCCATCGGAGTACCGGCTGCTGCCACCTTGCGCGCCGCGAGCGTAACATCGTGGCCTTCCGCCAGCAGGTGGCTGGCCGCATGGCCGCCAATCATGCCTGTGCCGCCGACAATCAGAATTTTCACGCCATCGCTCCCGCATTTTCCGCAATTGGTCGAACATGCGGTTCCTAGTGGCGCGCAAACATCGTCCGGATCGACTAGGGCCAGCCTGCGCCGGGCACATCCACCTGTGCGATGTCGATCCGTCCCGAACGCAGGGACACGGTCTTCGAGCGCTGATGCTCGGCGGCGCAGCAGACGAACAGCGTCCGCCGATCGTCCCCACCCAGCATGCATGCAAAGGCGCCAGCCCCGTGGATCTGAACGGTTGCGTTGATTTCGCCGCCCTCGCCTACGCGCACGACAGAATTCGTGAACGGCGAGGCCGCCCACACATGCCCCTCGGCGTCCAGGCAGATACCGTCCGGCACATGACCCGGTAGTTCTGCGAACACGCGCCGATTGGACAATGAACCGTCAGACGCGACATCGAATGCGGTCAATCGGTTCGCCAGCGATTCGGCGATGATGAGCGTCTTCCCGTCGGGCGAAATTACAGTGCCGTTGGGGCACAACAGATCATCCGCGACCTGTCGCACGGCTCCGTTCGGTTCAACGAGAAGCAGCATCGTCGGAGCAGGCGCTTCGCCATTGTCGAAATCAAATCCGATATTGCCGACATAGGCGCGTCCGTCGGGCCCAACAACCATCTCGTTCGATTGGGCCCGGTGATAGTTGGAAAGATCCGAGTGGCGCTGTAGAGTGCCGCGGACCCGACGTAGAATTTCGTGCGTTTCCATCGAAACGATGAGCATGTCGCCATCTGGCAGCCAGCCTATCCCTGACGGACTGCCGGGTACGGCAAAGCTCTCGGCTACCATGCCGCTTTGGGAGAGGGCATGAACGATCCCTTCATGCTGGTCGGAGAACCAGAGCAGCCCATCACGCCAGCGCGGGCCCTCCGGATAGGCAAAACCGGTGGCAAGCGTGCGCGCACTGAATGTCTTCAACTGTCTGCCTCCGTCTCCGGCATGTTACGCTGGATAATGTCCAGGAAGTGCGGGCGTTCGCCGCCGCCGTGAACTTCCAGCGTTGCACCTGAAACCCAGCCGGCCATCGGGCTCGACAGATAGAGCACTGCCCCGGCAACATCCGCACCCAAGCCCATTCGCTTCATCGGAGTAGCCGCTGCGATCTCGCGCATCGCGTCCGATGAGCCATAGGTTCGTGCGCCGTCCTCGGTCTCCATCAGACCGACAACGATCACGTTAACCCGAACCGATGGCCCCCATTCCTGGGCGAGGCTTTTCGTCAGGCCCAGCAGTCCTGCCTTTGCGGCTCCATAGACGGCGGTACCAGGTGAGGGACGGACGGCGGATACGCTTGCGATGTTGACAATGCAACCGCCCTCGGGCTGATCCGACATTGACTTGTAAGCCGCCTGCGACATGTGGATGGGCGCCAGCAGGTTGAGCGCCACAATCGCTTCGGAAAAGCGAGGCGACGCGGTCGCAGCTTCGACGTGCGGAGATCCGCCTGCATTGTTGACCAGAATGTCCAAGCGGCCATTCAGTGCAACGGCCTCATCGACTATGCGTGCGCATTCGAGGGCCTGCCGCACATCACCGGATATGAATGTTGCTTGCCTGCCGCCAGCCTCAGGTAGGGTATCTGGTTCGTTACGCGCGCAGACAACGACGCTGGCGCCAGCGGCAAGCAGGGTTTCCGCGATCGCGCGGCCAATGCCTTTGGTGCCGCCTGTGACGAGCGCTACCTTCCCGGCGAGCGTCAACGTCTGCGGTCCCGTAATGTCCTCAGCCATGAATGCGTATCTCCTATTTTTTGCCTGTAGCCGCCGTGGAAGGTTGTTCATTCGTCCTTTCGGACGATGCTGTTCGAACGGTTCGCCATAAGGTGCAATGAACGCGCGACGCGCAGATCGAGAAGAACGGGCATCGATGAAAGACATCCACGATTCCGGCTGGGAGTTCACTACGATTCCGGCGCTTTCGGCGCGCGCAGCCGAAATCTACGGGAACGAGACCGCGCTGGAAGACGGCGCGACCCTTTTCACGTTTATCGAACTGGATGCGATGCGCCGCCGCGTCGCCCGCTCGATGATCGCGGCAGGTGTGGGCAAGGGCGACCGCGTGATGATATGGGCGCCGAACTCCTGGAAGTGGTTCCTTACCGCGCTGGGTCTGGTTTCGGTGGGGGCCGTTCTTGTGCCGGTCAGCACGCGTTTCAAGGGATCCGAAGTCCGCGACCTGATCGAGCGCAGCGGTGCAACCGTAATGTTTGCGTGCGGGGAATTCCTCGGCAAATACTACCCGGATCAGCTTCCAGGTGAGGCGCGCGCAGCGCTTCGAAATCTCGTCGTGTTCGAAGGTGCCCGCACGGGCGAAGCCTCATGGGACGAATTCCTGGCCGCCGGAGAGAGCGTTAGCAGGGAAGATCAGGCGGCCCGGGAGAGCGAGATCGGCCCGGAGGATCTTTCTGATCTACTCTTTACGTCCGGGACGACCGGCTATCCGAAGGGCGTAATGTACCGGCATGTCCAGTGTTTAAAGGTAGTCGATGCCTGGGCGACGCGAGTGGGTGTTGCCCGCGGTGACCGGGTTCTGGTTATTCCGCCGTTCTTTCACGCCTTTGGATACCGATCCGGCGCAATTGTTTCGCTGATGCGCGGTGCCGTGCTGATCCCGCATCTGACCTACGACGCCGATGAAATCCTCAGACGCGTTTCGAGCGAAGGGATTAGCGTTATCGCGGGCCCACCTGCGATCTTTCACGGCATGCTGCAGCACCCGAAGCTGGCCGAGTTTGACCGTTCCAGTTTGCGTCTAGGCGTTACAGGCGGCGCGGTCGTGCCGGCCACGCTGATCAGGCGCATGCGTGAAGATCTCGGCTTTGTCGCGGTCGTCAACGGCTACGGTCTGACCGAGTGCGGCGGCTACGGTACGATGTGCAGTGACAAAGACGATGACGAGCAGATCGCCAACACCGCCGGCAAGGCATTTCCGGATACTGAAGTGCGGATCATGAGCGAGGACGGAAAGGTGTTGCCCGACGGTCAGCCGGGCGAGATCGTCATTCGCGGCTATCTGGTGATGAAAGGCTATTTCAACGACGCCGAATCAACAGCCAAGACAATCGATGCCGATGGGTGGCTGCACACGGGCGATATCGGCTATTTCGACGAGAACGGCGATTTGAGGATCGAGGATCGCCTCAAGGACATGTACATCACCGGCGGTTTCAATTGCTATCCGGCCGAAATCGAGCGGTTGATGAGCGCCCATCCTTCCATCGGACAGATCGCGGTCATCGGGGTGCCGGACGAACGCATGGGCGAGGTTGGCAAGGCGTTCGTGGTGTTGAGGCCTGGCGCAAGAGCGACCGAGGACGACCTTATAGCCTGGGCACGCGAGCATATCGCGAACTTCAAGGTGCCACGCTTCATCGAATTCCGCGAAGCGCTGCCCACAAGCCCGCAAGGTAAAGTCCTGAAGACCGAGCTGAGAAGCCAGGAACAGGCAGCGGCCTGATTGGCCGCCAGCCGAGTTACTGTGTGCCGTAGACAGGTTTCGCGGCCGGGCGGTCCCTTAGCAGATCCACGATCTTGTCGCCGAGTTCCGCCGCTTCCCAACGGCTGCCCTTGTCGAAGGCGGGGCCGTCGTTCCAGCCAAGTGCGATGCTGATCTTGCCGCCGATAAGTTCGAACACCTGTCCGGTCACATCGGTCGACCGCTCACTGACCAGCCAGGACACCAGCGGCGCCGTGTTCTCAGGCGCGAAAACATCGAAATCGCCCTGCCTGGCGCTCATCGCCTCCCCGAACGCCTGTTCGGTCATGCGCGTGCGGGCGTTGGGAGCGAGGCAATTGGCGGTAATCCCATAACGTGCGAGCTCGGCGGCTTGCACCAGCGTCAACGCGGCTATGCCGGCCTTGGCCGAAGAATAGGCACTCTGGCCGACGGATCCCTGCAACCCGGCACCCGAAGACGTGTTGACGATGCGCGCATCGACAGCCCGTCCCGCTTTCGCTTCCGCCCGCCAATGGTCGACCGCGTGCCGCGAGACACAGAAATGGCCGCGCAGATGAACTTGGATGACGGCGTCCCATTCCTCGGGCGTACACGAAACGAACATGCGATCGCGGACGAAACCGGCATTGTTGACCACCGCGTCAAGCTTGCCGAACGCATCGATTGCCGATTTGACGATATTGGCTCCGCCATCCCAATCGGCGACATCGTCGAAATTGGCGACCGCTTCGCCGCCCGCATCGATGATTTCTTTGACCACTTCATCGGCCGGTTTTTCTGCGGTGGTATCCCCGTGCGTCCCGACGCCGAGGTCGTTGACGACCACTTTCGCGCCTTCGGCAGCGAGCGCCAATGCATATGCTCGGCCTAGCCCTCGGCCTGCGCCGGTAACAATGACGACGCGTCCCTCGCAAATACCCATGTTTACTCCGTGTTCAGTTTGAGCCGCACCGCGCGTGCGTCGCCCGACACCCGACGTCTGTCGGGCTCTACACCGGTGAGTGGCTGGCACTCGGCGAAATCGGTGAGCGACTGGTGCGCTAGGCGCTGATATTCGCCGTCGCCATCGTTTTTCCAGATGATGGCCTGAGCGGGCAGCTCGCGCACGATCCTGGCAGGATTACCGGCGATCAGGCTGCGCGCGGGTGCATTCATTTCGGATTTGACCAGGCTAAGCGCTCCAATCAGGCACTCGGCCCCGATCACGGCATCGTCGAGCACCACAGCATTCATGCCGACCAACGCGTTCTCGCCGATCGTGGCTCCGTGCACGACAGCACCATGTCCGATTGTGGCTCCGCGCCCGATCACGCAGTCGGAGCCGGCGCCGGTGTGTAGCGTGCAACTGTCCTGAACCGAACTGTCCGCCTCGACAACGATGCGACCGAAATCGCCGCGCAGAGATGCGCCCGCCCCGATGTAGCAGCCGGGACCGACAATCACGTCGCCGATCAGCGAGGCGGTCGGGTGTAAGAACGAGGTCGGATCGACGACCGGCCGAATCCCCTCAAACGAATAGCAGGGCATGCTGCTTCCTCCGCTTGAGCATGATCGTTTCCAGGATACGGCTCCCACTAATTGGGATCATGCCTCACAGCCTCTCGATGATGGTCACGTTGGCCTGGCCACCGCCCTCGCACATGGTCTGCAGGGCGTAACGGCCGCCGCGCCGTTCCAATTCGTTGAGCATGGTCGTCATGATGCGAGCACCGGTGGCTCCGAGCGGATGGCCGAGCGCGATGGCGCCGCCATTCACGTTGACCTTGTCGTGCGGAATGCCAAGTTCCTTCATCCACGCCATCGGGATTGAGGCAAAAGCCTCGTTGCACTCAAACAGATCGATGTCCTCAATCGACATTCCGGCTTTGTCGAGCGCGTGGCGGGTCGCCGGGATAGGCGCGGTCAGCATCCAAACCGGGTCGTCGGCGCGCACGCTCATATGATGGATTCGGGCTCTGGGCTTGAGGTTATGTTCCTTCACCGCTTTTTCGGATGCGACAAGCATCGCGGCTGAAGCATCGGCGTTCTGACTAGATACGCCGGCCGTAACCCGCCCGCCTTCGCTCAGAGGTGCGAGCGTTGCCATTCTCTCGAGTGACGTGTCGCGGCGCGGCGTTTCGTCATGGGCGAATTCGCCAACCGGCGCGATCTCGTTGTCGAAATGTCCGGCCTCGATTGCCATGATGGCGCGGCGGTGCGATTCCAGCGCGAAAGCTTCCATTTCCTCGCGGGTGATCTGCCATTTCTCCGCAATCATTTCGGCGGAGCGGAACTGGCTGATTTCCTGATCGCCATAGCGCTTCAACCAGCCCGGCGAGGTACGAAATGGATCGGGAAAGCCGAATTCCCGCCCGGCCATCATGGCGCCGGAGATCGGGATGAGATTGAGGTTCTGCACGCCGCCGGCCACAACCAGGTCTTGCATACCGCTCATCACGCCCATGGCCGCAAAGTGGATAGCCTGTTGCGCCGAACCGCACTGTCGGTCGACCGTGACGCCCGGAACATGTTGCGGCAAACCGGCCACGAGCCAGCAAGTGCGTGCGATGTCGCCCGCCTGCGGACCGAGTGTCTCGACGCAGCCGAATACGACGTCGTCGACAGTGGCCGGATCGATGCCTGTTCGCTCAACCAATGCCCTGATCGAATGTGCGCCCAGATCGGCCGAGTGCATGGCCGCAAGCGACCCCTTCTTGCGCCCTACCGGCGTGCGGACAGCGTCGATAATGTAAGCTTCAGGCATCGGCGGCCTCCCTGGCGAAAGCATGCTCGGCACCGAGCGGCTGTGAAAGAACACGCTCGGCAACGCGGTCCTGGTGGTGGTGTGCGTCGCCCCACCAGCTGGCGAGCGCCAGAGCGCGCTTAAGGAAAAAATGAACGTCGACTTCCCACGAATAGCCCATTGCGCCGTGCACCTGGACGGATGTTCGGCACGCGAGGTCGGCAGCGTCCGATGCCGCGAGTTTTGCGTGGGAAATGCGGGCGCGCGAGTGAATGTCGGTGCTGTCGAAACTGCCGGCTGCCGCGTAGACAACCGGCCTGGCAAACTCGATCTTCACCTGCGCCTCTGCGAGCAGATGCTTGACCGCCTGATAGGAGCCAATCGGCTTTCCAAACTGCTTGCGCTCCTTGGCATAAGCAACTGCAAGGTCGACCGCCCGCTGGGCGATGCCGAGAAGCTGGGCCGAGGCAAACAGCGCACCTCGGTCGAATGCAGCGTCTAGATGCGGTCTGATGACGGCGGTTTCAGCGCAGGCGGTTGCCGGGCCGGCGTCATGCGACAGCGTAAACAGCCGTCGAAATGGGTCGATGCTCGGTTGTTCAACGAGCGACGCATTGGCTGAATCGAGCAGGTGCAGGCGGCCATCGGTTGCCGCCAAAATCGCGCCGGCCGTGTCGGCGTCTGCTACAAATGCGTTTGCCGGATGCGCGACGGCGATCGTGATTTCTCCCGCCAACGCGCGATCCAGAACCTCTCGTGGGCCGTCAGCTTCTGCGACAGCGGCCAGAAGCGGCAGTGCGACGCCAGCGTTTTCAACCAGTGGTTCGGGCAAACCGGCGTAGCCGCACGCTTCAGCGAGAAGAACGAAGTCGGCCTCGCCGAGCCCGAGCCCGCCCTGATCTTCTGGCACCAAAACACCCTGCAAACCGAGCTCGACGATCCGCTTCCAGCGAGCTTCATCGCGAGGTTCGCCACTCGCCATGAGCCGGCGCAGGTCGGCCGATTGGCAGTGATCGGCAAGCAGATTGCGGACGGCCTCCGCCATCATCTGCTGTTCGTCGGTAAATCGGAAGTCCATCGCCTTTACCCGCGCGGAAGACCGAGCATGCGCTCGGCGATGATGTTTTTCTGAATCTCGTTGGAACCGGCATAGATCGGCCCGGCGAGCGAAAAGAAATAACCGTCCAGCCAGCGGCTCTCGTTGCCAGCGGCAGGCGCGGTCTTCAACAGTTCCGCCCGCGCGCCGAGGATCGAAAGTGCCGTGCGGTGGAGCGCGATGTCCATCTCCGACCAGAAAATCTTGTTGGTTGAGGCTTCAGCCCCGATTGTCCCGCCGGCCATCAGCCTTGAGGCAGTCTGGTAGATGGACAGCGTGTAGGCCTCTGCGTCCATAAACGAGCGCATGACCGAAGCGCGTGTTTCCGGTCCGCATTCGTCCTGGTGAGCCAGGTACAGCTCGACCAATCGCTGCGCGGCCACTTGGAAGCGGGCGGGGGAGCGCAACATGAGCCCGCGTTCGAAGCCGGCCGTCGCCATGCATATCTTCCAGCCCTGACCTTCCTCTCCAAGCCGGTTGAAGGCAGGAACTCGCGCTTCTTCCAGGAATATCTCGGCGAAACCGGTTTCGCCGTCGATCTGTGCAATCGGCTGCAGGCGCACGCCGGGTGCGTTGAGTGGGAAGAAGATCAGAGACAGGCCCTTGTGGCGTTCTGAATCCGGGTCTGTGCGGAACAGACCGAACGCCCAGTCGGCAAAGACGGCACGGGAGGACCAGATCTTGTGACCCGAAAGCACATATTCATCGCCGTCCCGACGAGCGGTGGCACGTACGGCGGCCAGGTCACTGCCGGCCTGCGGTTCCGACCATGCCTGTGCCCAGATTTCGTCGCCGGATGCCATCTTCGAAAGAAAGCGCGCTTTTTGCTCGTTCGTGCCGAACTCCATCAGGGTCGGCCCCAGCAGAAAGATCCCGTTCTGGTTGACCCGCAGTGGCGCACCGGCACGCCAATATTCTTCCTCGAAGATCAGCCAGCGAATGAGGTCGAGTCCGCGGCCACCATATTCTTCCGGCCAGGTGACCATGCCCCAGCGACCTTCGGCCAGCTTGCGCTCCCAATCGCGATGCGCCTCGAATCCTTCACGCGAAGCGTCGAAAGATGGCAGGGGTGAGGGCGGCACATTGGCCTCCATCCACGCCCGAACTTCGGCACGGAAAGCATCCTCTTCCGGGGAGTAGGTCAGGTCCAAGTCGGCGCTCCGCTTAGCTCTCGCCGGCCTGTTTCTTGTTGGCCGCTACCATGCTCTTGGCGTCCTGCCCGCCAAGCGGGTTGCCCGTGGTCAGGTCGCCCTGCGCGTGCGCGAAGTGATGCATGTGATACTGCGCATCCATCGCCGTGCGTTTTCCACGCAGTTCCTCGACGTGGTTTACCGCCTGCTTGGTCAGCCACAGGCCGAGGCGCGGCTGTGCCGCGAGCTTGAGTGCCATTGCCTGTACGTCTTGCTTCAGCGCCTCGCGCGTCACTATGCGGTTGACCATACCGAACTGCTCGGCGCGCTCAGCCGACATGCGCTCTCCCAGAAGTAGAAATTCCTTTGCCACGCGCGGCGGTAATTCGAAGGCGTGGGCAAAGTACTCGACGCCCGGAATTCCCATCCGCACGACTGGATCCTGAAAGAAGGCGTCCTCGGTTGCGACGATCAGGTCGCAGACCCAGGCGAGCATCAGCCCGCCCGCAACGCAGGCGCCCTGGACGGCGGCGATCGTAGGTTTCGGAGCGTCGCGCCAGCGCCGGCACATGCCGAGATAGACTTCCTGCTCGCGCGTATAGAGCATCTCGGCGGCAGGCTTGTTCACGTGGTCGGCCCAAAGCAGCCGGCGCTCGAATGTCTGTGCGACATCGCGGCCGGGCGTGCCGATATCGTGGCCGGCGGAGAAGTGCTTCCCCTCTCCCGCGAGCACAATGACCTTGATGGCGTCGTCATTGACCGCGCGCTGGAATGCGTCGTCCAGCGCATAGGTCATCTGCGAGTTCTGGGCATTGTTGTATTTCGGGCGGTCCATGACAATCCACGCCACGGGGCCGTCCGTTTCGTAGCGGACCGGCTGCTCTGTTTCGTAGGAAATGTCTGCCTTGCGGGGAGGGACAAGCTCGTCCATCGGTGCGGCCTTTCTGCTCGTTGCGAAACTAAGAGCGGCATTGTGCACCGCAATCGTCCAAAGGGACTAACGGCAATATGCGATGGTGGAGACGCCTGGTGCTATTTCCGCGGCTCGTCCGGCGGGGGCAGCAACGCGTGCTCGCTGGCCAGTTTCCGGAGCGGCGCAATGACCGAGGGATCGGTAATGCGAGCAGGCTTGCGCGCGTTCAGGTCTACATGAATGGAAACGTAGCCGGCGGTTGCCGCACGCACGCCGCGACTGTCGCTCCACAATTCGTGAAAATGCCTCAGCAGTCTGCCGTCGCTGGAAACGATACGGCTATCGACACGCAGGCGGTCTCCCTCGACCAGTTCCTTTTCGTATCTAAGGTGCTTTTCAAGTCTGAACATGCCGTGGTTCGTACGAGCGATATATCCCTCATCTACCCCAAAGGCTGAGAACAAGCTGGACTCCGCCATGTCGAAGACATGGTCGTACCACGAGACGTTCATGTGCCGATTGGCGTCAATCCACTCAGGCAGAACCGAACCTTCGAAGCCGACGAACGGTGCTGACGATGCGGATTCATCTCGATCCGCATCGGCGGCTTGGGTCACGCGTCGGCCTCCGCTGTCTCCATCTCCTCAAGTCGAGCGTCCAGTTCGGATGCTGGGCACGTGAACCGGACTTTCCCGCGTTCGATGATCATGGCCCGGTCGGCATAGGGGGCGGTCACTTGCAGATGTTGTTCGACGATGACGACGGCGGTCCCCGTCTCGGCCCAGTTGCGCAGAAACGCGAGGATAGGGGGCAGCAAAGCCTGTGCCAGGCCCATCGAAGGTTCATCGCACAAAAGCACTTTGGGCTGGGCAACGAATGCCTGTCCGAGCGCCAACATTTGTTGCTGCCCGCCGGAAAGGTCGCGCGCATATTGGCGGTGACGTTCTTTCAGGATCGGGAAGACGGAGTAGATTTCCTCGACAGCCTTGTCGAAGCCTTCGCGATCGTCTCGCCGGGCTGCTGCGCCCATCCGAAGATTGTCGAATACGCTGAGTTCCGGAAAAACCCGGTGCCCGTCGAAAACAAGCCTAAGCCCTTCCTTGGCGATAGCTTCCGGCGCCATTCCCTGGAGCGGTTTTCCTTCGAGCAGAACATCGCCGGCGGTTGGCTTGTTGAAGCCGGCGATCGCTCGCATGAGCGTAGACTTGCCGGCCCCGTTTTCACCTCCGATAAGCAGGATCTCGCCCGACTTTGCCGTCAGCGATATGTCTTCCAGAACGGGTACGATCCCGTAGCCTGCGTTGAGATTGTTGACTTCAAGCACGACGGCCTCCGACAAACATGTGCTGAACGGCCGGGTCTTTCGCGACATCGTTGGGGTTGCCCGTTGCCACGATACGACCCTGTTCCATCACGGTGATTGTGTCGGCAATGCCCCATACGAGATCGAGGTCATGCTCAACCAGTATGATGGTCTTGCCGAGCTGGCGCGACAGGAACCGCACGAGTTTGGAAAAGTTTGCCCGCTCACTTTGCGACAGACCGGCTGCCGGCTCGTCGAACATGATGATCGACGCTTCCTTGAGCACCGTTCGCATGACCTCAACAAGTCGCCTCTGGCCATGTGAGAGGAGTTCAGCACTGTCTTCTTTGAATTCCCGCTCAAGGGCCTCGGCCAAAAGCGCAACATCGCTGCTGGCGTCGCCCGTTCGAGCGTCGACGCCGACCCTCAAATTGTCCCACAGCGAGAATTGCGGGTAGATCCGCGGGGTCTGGAAGGTGCGTCCGATGCCCATATTGGCGATACGGTCTGCCGCCATCCGAGTCGCCTGACGGCCGTTGATTACGAACGAGCCGGAGTTCAGGCGCGACAACCCGGAAAGCACATTGAGCAGGCTTGTCTTGCCAGAGCCATTGGCGCCTATGAGGCCATGGATCTCGCCTTTGCGGACCCTCAGGTCTGCATTGTCGACGGCAACAACCTCGCCGAATTTTTTCGTTCCGCCGCGCACTTCCACGACGATCTCTTCGGACGGTTCCACCGGCTGGCCGCCCTTGAGGCGATCCAGAAAAGTATCGACACGGAAGGCCTGTTCGCCTCGGCCGGTAACACCGCGCTTCGCACGCCAGCGTTCGATTGAACCCACTACGCCATCGGGGAACATGATAACGGTCAAAAGGGTCAGGAAACCGTAGATGAGCAGCCGGTATTCCACGAACTGCGCCAGCGCGATGTTGGGCAGAATGAAAACAATCCAGATGCCAATTACCGGGCCGAGCATCTGGCCTCGACCGCCCACGACAACGGCAAAGAAGAAGACGAACGACAGTTCGACGTTGAAGCCCTGAGGGCTGACGAACGACACGGCGGGAAGATAGAGGATGCCGCATATGCCGGTTCCGATGGCAGCGATCACAAAAGCCGTAAACCGCATGTAGCCGGGCTTGATGCCGAGCGACCGGGCACCCTCGGGGCTGACCGCGGCGACGCGCATCTGCCGGCCAAGCCGCGAGCGGCGGATGAAATAGTGCACCCACAGTGCAAGCATTGGATAAAGCGCTACGATGATTGTCAGCGGAGAAAGCCCGAAGAGCGTCTCGTGATGCAGCGCCTCCATCTGAACGCTGATGCCATTGATGCCGTTGGTCCAACGGTCGAGTGACATGAGAAGCTGCGGGAATACGATAGCGGCGGAGAGCGTGACAAAGCCGAGATGGAAGTATTGCACTCGAAGCGCCGGAAGCGCGAAGAGCAGTCCACCGAGTGCCGCAGCGAAGAGGCCGACTCCCGCCGCCAGAATGAACGGATAGTCGTGCAATCCAAAGAAGATCGCGGTGACATAGGCGCCAAGGCCCAGGATGACACCCTGGCCGAACGACTTCTGGCCGGCATCGACGAACAGGAAGTTCTGAAAGATCGCTGCCGCGATATAGATGTTGACGAGCTGGAAGGTATGAACCCAGTAGGAATTGCCGAGCAGCGAGGGCACGAAGCCCGTCACAGCTATAAGCACCATTCCGATCCAGACCTGCGGTAGGTCCGAAGAAAACCGCGGCTTTGAGCGCTGGTCCACTTCGGTGTTACGGACGTCAGCTGTTTCCGAAATCGCCATCGTTACACCCGCCTGGCCGAAGAACGACCGAACAGGCCCTGCGGCCGCAGCATCAAGATTGCGATGAGCAGCAGCAGCGACGCCAGATCCTGGTAGGCGCCGCCGATCTTGTATGCGGTAAGCATGCCCACGACGCCGACCAGCGGACCACCAATCAGCGTTCCGAGATTGCTGCCGATGCCGCCGACAACCGCTGCGACGAAACCGTTGAGGATGTAGCGGAGACCTGCGTCGGAGCTGATTGAGATGACCGGCGCAACGAGGAAGCCGGCTGTGCCGACCATCAGGCCGCTGATTCCGAAGGCAATGATTTGCAGCCGCCGTACAGGCAATCCGGCGGCGCGGGCTGCGTCAAAATCCTGCGAGAGCGCGCTGATTGCCAATCCGATGAATGTCTTCTTCAGGAAAAGGCGCATCGCAATGTACCAGAAGATCATGCACCCGATTGCCAATGCATAGGCGCCGGGCGTGCGTACTCCCAGTATCCTGAATGAGGGTACCACGCTCTCGACGGTGTAGGCGAAAGGCCCTTGTGTGATCAGGACGGCCGCACCGAGAATGACCGACACCGAGACCGTCGAGATGATCCACGAATCCTGCTCGACTGATGATCGCAGAGGAAGCAGAGTTACCCAGCCCTGAAAAGCAACTAGCGCCGCTACCAGAAGGCCGGCGACTGGCAGCATCAAGAGCCACCATCCCAATTCAACCTGATTGGCGAGGAAGAAGGCAGCGAAACCACCCAGTACGAGCATGTTGCCCTGGGCAAAATTGAGGATGCCCGTAGCGCCGTGCACGATATTGAAGCTCATCGCGATCATCGCGAAGATCGAGCCGATTGCTATGCCGCGCACGGCAATAACAGTAATTTCGAGGAGCATATCGCCCGTCCTCCCTGGGCGGCGGAATGCCGCTTTCCTACCCTTTGTTCATGCGCGATGCGGGCGCATGTCTGCATGGGGCCAGAGTGGGGCGGGTGCTGTCAGCCTTCATCGTTCGAACGGACTAAGCTGACGCGCAGTGCAATGTCCGTCAGTCGAATACGGTGCGCGCTTTCTCGATACTGATGCGAGCTGCATCGGCGGCTGACATTTGCACAAAGTCGGGTGAGATTATTTCTACGCTGTAAGGGACGGCAGCACCTGCCGCATCGAGCGCTCTCGAGAAACCCGCGAGATCGAAGACACCATCGCCGCAGGCTCGGCGATGAAGCGTATCTTCCGCGAGTGGGGCGCCGGCATATTTGTCTGCGTCATTGATCTGGATCGCGAGAATGCGGCCATGCGGTATTTGGGAAATGTCTGTCACGGACATGCCGCCCCTGAACAGATGCCAGCAATCGACCATCAGGCCTGCGTTGCCGGGTTCGAGATATTCAGTGGCAGTTCCGATGTCGGGAATGTTGCTCCACGGAACAAACTCCAGCGCCACCGACATACCCTCATCCGCGGCGCGGGCACATAGCCGCTTGAACTGCGCAATCATCTCGCTTAGCGGAATGTCGCGCTGACCAAAATCGCCACCGACACTGATTATCGATGCGCCGATCGCGTTTGCTGCGGAGAAGCATGCGGCTTCCGCTTGCCGCGCAAGATCCAAATCCAGAAACCAGTCTGTGAGAAACTCGATGCCGCGATGTTTCAAGCGGCTTTCATCCAGCAACGCTTGAAGCGTAGCGTCATCGCGTCCAGCAGCTCCCTGTTCGAGATAGTCGCGATAGTGCATCCAGAGCCCGTCGTACCCGGCTGCCTGGCAGGCGGCGATGCGCTCGGGGAGCGGATGGCGGGCAGCTCGCGAACGGCCGGGCATAAGACCGGAGATCGTGTAGGACGAGCACATATATTGTGGTGTCATCGGGTGAGTTTGCTCTCGCGGCCGCCAGCGGGAAGCGTCCGAAAAGACTAGGAGCCGGGTCCTTTGCAAGGGTCGCCACCGAGCGCGAACGCCTTAGTCCACACGGACGATGTGAGATTGACCTTCTGTCGCATTCAATTCTGTCGGCTTGTCAGGAGGAGATACCCATGAGCTATTTCGAACACAGGGCGAAGGACGGCGTTGTCAGCCGCCGCGCCGCAATTGCATTGGCCGCCGTAGCAGCTGTCGGTCTTTCCGCTGGTGCCGGTTTCGCGCAGGAAACTTTCAAGATGGGCGGGCTTACGTCGGTCACCGGTGGCGGCGCCTCGGTTGGCGTCTCGTCGACCGAAGCATGGAAGCTCGCAGCCGAGGATATCAATGCCAATGGTGGCATCCTCGGCAAGCAGGTCGAACTGATTATTGCGGACTCGATGACGGATCCCACACATGGCGTCAGCGAGGCGCGTCGCCTCATCGAGAATGAAGGCATTGAAGCGATGGTCGGTCCTGTCACCAGCCAGGAGACGATCCCCGTGGTTGCGGTGACCACCGAAGCAGGGATGATGCAGATAACGACCGCTGCTTCCTCAACGCTTACCCCCGAAGTCGGCCCCTATCACTTTTCGACATCGGTAACGGCCGTCAACCAGATGATTCCGAATGTCGACTACGCCGTTGATGTTCTGGGCGCCAAGAATATCGCGATCATCTCGGACAATGGCGGCATGTCGAAGGCGGGTGTCTCGGAGATCATCGGATACCTGAAAGACGAAAAGGGACTCGAGCCGGTTGCGGTTCAGGAGTTCGCATTCCGCACCGAAGACATGACCCCCCAGCTTTTCTCGCTGCGTAGCGCAGGCGCTGATGCGGTCCTCTTCCTCGCTTCACTCGGCGACGATGCCCGCAAGCTTCTCGAAAACCGTCTCGATATTGGCTGGGATGCGCCGGTGCTCGCCAACCAGACGATGACAAACTATGCCGTAGGCAATGCCCAGATCGCTGGCGAGGAAGCATTCGAGGGCGTCTACTCCACCCAGTTCGTTGGCATGACCTATTGCGAGGGCGATCCGGTAGGTGAGAGCCCCTTCGCCAAATTCGTAACAAGCGCGCGGGAGCGGGTGCCGAATGTCGACAAGCTCGGCGGGGCGGCTTCGCTGACGCCGTTCTATATCGAACCCATGATCCTCGCAGCCGCGATCAATGGCGCGGGGACGGCTGAGGGTGCAGCGGTTGCAAAGTGGCTTGAGGAAAACTCGGACCAGGTCGAGCCGATCATCGGCCCGATTTCGGTGAGCGGCACCAACCACTTCATGCCAGCCCCCGAGGCAATCAAGGTCGTCAAACAGCCGCACATGGTGCGTGAAGACGGACTGACCGAACGCGCCGATTGCGGCATGTGATCCTACCCTGAAGCACCTGAAAAACTGATAGCCGGGCGATCTCGCCCGGCTTTTTTGTGTCTGCCTCATGCTGCTTTGCAGCATGACTAAGCTATGATTTTCCAACAACTTACAGTGAGTTTAGCGGTGTATCGCAACGCACCATTTTTCGACGTAGTTGATGAATTATCGACACCTAACAAAATTATTTGACAAAGTGTCGAATTAACGACAACAATGTCAAACAAGGGCTGCATGAGGCAGCCTGGGAGGACGTCGAAGTGTCCCGTCAAAGCGAGCCGAATTCGGCCGACCATGGTGCTGCCGCCGTGGCGGAAGGAGGTCTGTCGTGCTCGTGAGGATCGAACTGGACGCGGGCGCAAAACGCAGGAGGAGACGATAATGACATTTCATCCCCGCTCGGTTGTGGAGTTTGGTCTCTTCTTTACAAAGGTCTCCGACAGCCTGCTTTCGGGCGCGCCGCTCGAAACCTCTTCGGAGCTGATTAGAACGCAGCTTGCGGCCTGCGCTGTCGCGGTTCGGACCGAGGACCGCTTATCGACAGGCTCGGGAATAGTCACGATTGTGGGTGAGGTGACCGCCGACGACGATCCGGATGGTCATGAGGAATTCCCGCTGTCACCCACGCCTGCCGAGGAAGCGCAGCTCACTGCCATGCTGCGAGACTGTCATCATGTATCGGCATCCGTAACCAGCGAGGCCGACCAGACGAAATACACGCTTTACGTTTTCCGGCAGGCCGGAAAGCCGGGATTCGATACCGAGGAGGCCTCCGTCTGTGAAATTCTGGTTTCCCAGTTGGCACGTGGCATGGAGCTTTCGGCGCGCCTCGGGGCCAGCGAAATTGAGCGTAACCTCTACTCCAGCGTCATGGACAGGCTGTCGGTCGGTGTCGTGATCATCGACCTGAACGGACGTATTCTCAAATGTTCAGCAACGGCCGAGGAAGCATTGGCGGCGCGCGACGGTCTTCAGATTCAGGCAGGCAAACTGCGCGCGACCTGCGCAAAAGAAGATCGCGAACTGCAGGGCGCCATGAAGGCAGCGGCCCAGAGCGTAATTGACGGTGAATTTTCGGCGACACGCGGGCTCTCGCTCACCAAACTTTCGGGTAGCCGCAATCTCGGAGTAATCGTGCAGCCGGTGGCGGGGAAATCCGGTCAAGGGCAGCCGGCGTCCGTCGCGGTCTATATCCGTGACCCTGAAGCCAATTCGGAAGTGGAAGGCGAACTGGTTCGCCAGTTGTTCGACCTGACACCAGCCGAAGCTGCTGTTGCGCGCCGCTTGACCGCCGGTCTGACCCTGGAAGACGCAGCCGCTTCGCTCGCGATTTCACGTAACACGGCGCGTGCGCACCTGCGCTCGATCTTCTCAAAGAGCGGTATCACACGCCAGACCGAGCTTGTGCGCCTAATGCTCAATTCCGCCGCCGTTCTCGGCGAGCGGCCGCGCCAGCTGGCTTGACGCCGTAGGTTCGCATCCTCCCCGCGAACAGCGGCCCGCAGAGCACTTGCCCTGCGGGCCGCATTGCCGACCGGCCGATGCTTTTTCGCCTAGTCCGCCGGCATTTGTCCAATCGGACGATGCAATGCGCTGCGCATTGGCAGAGCATTTCGTGTGCGCCCCGATGAGGCTTTGCAATCAAGAGTGCCGCAATCCCGATGACTTCCAACGACCGCGAAGGAAGCGCCAATTGGCTTGGTGAGACAGATCGTATGCTCGGTCTGCTCAATGACGGATTTCCCGTTGTCGAAAAAATGGATGCCGTGGCCGCGCGCGCAGCCGTGGCGGCGCGAGCGCGGCCAGTCGACAATCTCGAGGATGTGCGCTCTGCTGAAGACGTTCAGATCGAGGACGGGCTGCGAGTACGCATCTATCGCCCATGGTCGGAGACGTCCGGTGCGTGCCCGGTGATCCTGTTCATGCATGGCGGCGGTTTTGTCTTTTGCAGTATCGAGAGCCATGACGGCTTCTGCCGCAGAATGTCGAAGAACACCGGCAGTGTCGTTGTGTCGGTCGATTACCGGCTGGCGCCAGAACATCGCGCTCCGGCGGCTGCCGAGGATGCATGTGCTGCACTCTCATGGCTCCGGGCGAGCTCTGACGAGCTTGGGCTCGACCGTGATCGAATCCTGATCGCGGGGGACAGCGCGGGCGGCAATCTCGCAGCGGTTGCATGCCTGATGGCGCGCGACCGTGGTGCAGCGATGCCGGTGGGCCAGGTATTGATCTATCCAGTAATCGAACCCGATTTCGAAACCGAGAGCTATAGCCGTTATGAGACGGGTCACTTCAATACGCGCGCTGCAATGCAATGGTATTGGGGACACTATTTGGGTGGTGAAGCGCTGCCCGAACCGGAGGAATATGTCGCTCCGCTCCGTGCGCCTACCCATGCGGGGCTTCCCCAAGCACTGATCTATACCGCCGGGCGTGACCCGCTTTGCAGCGAAGGTGAGCAATACGCAACCACTCTGCGCGCCGCCGGCGTTCAGGTTCGTCACCGCAATTTCCCCGAACTCTTTCACGGCTTCGCGACGATTCCAAACTTCGGACCGGCAAACGCCGCGCTCGAGATGCTTTGGCGCGACATCGACGGGCTCTTCGGGCTGCATCGGGAAGCACAGGCATGACTGGACCGAATATCTCGCCGAACGACAACTCACTCGATTGCGACGTGCTCGTCGTCGGAGCGGGATTTGCCGGCTTATACGCAGTCTACGCCGCGCGCCGTCTCGGCCATTCGGTCGTGGGGATCGAAGCTGGCGACGATGTCGGCGGTACCTGGTACTGGAACCGTTATCCGGGTGCGCGCTGCGACGTTGAGAGCATCGACTATTCCTATTCCTTCGATGCAGAGCTCCAACGCGATTGGCGGTGGACCGAGCGCTATGCGACCCAGCCGGAAATCCTCGCCTATGCGCGACACGTTGCGGATCGTTTCAAGCTGCGGCGCCATTACCGCTTCAACGAGCGAGTAGCTGCAGCGTCATTTGACGAGGCGGCTGCCGCCTGGACAGTGCAACTGGCCAAGGGTGACAGGCTGCGGGCCCGCTGGATCATCTTTGCGGCTGGAAGCCTGTCGACGCCAATACGGCCAGACATATCTGGCATCGATGATTTTGCCGGCGAGATGTTGTTCACCGCGCGTTGGCCCGAAGAGCGGGTAACATTCGATGGCAAGCGGGTCGGCATTATCGGCACTGGCGCATCCGGCATCCAGTGCGCGCCGATCATTGCGCAGACGGCAGCAAAGCTAACCGTATTCCAGCGGTCGCCGAACTACAGCGTCCCTGCCTTCAACCGTGCCCTCCCTGACGATGAGTGGGCGGAAATCCAGGCCAGCTATTCCGAGCGCCGACGGCAGTCGTTTGCAAGCGGTGGGGGCTCGCCGCACGAAGTCGACCCGCGCGAGATATGGGATATCGACGAAGGCGAGCGTGCGTCACTGTTCGAAAATGGCTGGAAGAAAGGCGGCGTTCTGTTCGCGAAGATATTCCCGAAGCAGACGATGGATGAGCGCGTCAACGCGCTGGCGCGCGACTTCGCCGAAAAGAAGATTCGCGCGATCGTTCGGGACGAATCCCTGGCCGACGATCTCATACCGACAGATCACGCTATCGGAACCAAGAGGATCTGCACCGACAGCGGCTACTTCGAGACCTTCAACCGCGACAATGTAGAGCTGGTGAATTTGCGCCGCGATCCGATCATCGAAATCACCGAAAGGGGAGTGCGCACAAGGAACGCGAGCCATGATCTCGACATGCTGATCTTTGCGACCGGCTTTGACGCTATGACAGGCACGATCACCAGGGTCGATTTTCGCGGACCTGGCGGTCAGAGCATGGCCGAGGCCTGGGCCGACGGGCCAAAAACGATGCTGGGCCTGATGGTTCCAGGCTTCCCCAATCTGTTCAACATCACCGGACCGGGCTCGCCCTCGGTCCTCACCAACATGATCCTTGGCGCCGAACAGCATGTGAACTGGGCACTGGGACTGATGTCGCATACCCAGCAGAAGGGCTACACAATGGTCGAAGCCCGCCGTGACGCGGCAGATGCGTGGACTGCCCATGTAGACGCGATTGCCAGTGCGACGCTCTTCACTCAGGCCAAATCCTGGTACATGGGCGCAAATGTCGATGGAAAGAAGCGCACCTTCATGCCCTATATCGGCGGCTTCGCTGCCTATATCCGCGAGTGCGAGGCAGTGCGCGCGGAAGGCTACAAAGGGTTTGTGTTCGCGTCCTGATTCTTGAACGCCTGCCGAAATCAAACCAGGGTGTCGAGCAAGTCCTTGGTGTAAGGCCTGCAGTCACCGATACGGCCTTCGCGTGCCTTGTGTGCCCATTGCGGGTCTGCCAGCAAGGCCCGACCGACCGCCAGAACGTCGAAATCGTTCCGTTTCAGCGGCTTTTCCAGAACGTCCAAAGACGCTGGCATCGCTTCCTTTAGGCCGGGCCTGTCAAGGCCGGCTCCACCCACCATGATGACGGGTAAACCAGTCAGCTGCTTCGTCCAGCCTGCAAGCGTTAGGTCCGATTCATCGGGAAATTCAGGCTCCCAGAAACGCCTCGTCGATGCATGCAGTATGGAAACGCCTGCATCGACCAGCGGCTCAAGAATGTCGGCGAGTTCCGTTGGCGTTTCGCCCAGCCTTACCTTGTAATCCTGTTGCTTCCATTGCGAAAACCGGAACGACACCGGGAAGTCCGGCCCGGTCCTTCGGCGGATTTCCCGGATGATTTCGACGGCAAAGCGCGTCCGTTCACGTCGATCTCCGCCATACCGGTCTGAGCGCCGATTGGTGCGGGACCAGAAAAACTCGTCGATCAGGTAGCCATGCGCACCGTGGATTTCGACACCGTCGAAGCCGAGCCGCTGTGCATCTGCCGCTGCCTGCGCATATGCTTCGACAACCTCGGCGATGTCGCTGTCGGTCATCGCCTTCGTCGGCTCGGGGTGATTGGTGAAAGCATTGGTGTTCACGGATGGGCCGATGCCCGGAACGCCTTTGGCGGGCCCCATCCATGACTGACGGAACGATCCCGTGTGCCAGAGTTGGGGGAATATTCTGGCCCCGGCATCCTGAACCGCATTGCGCACGTTTTCCCAACCGGCAAGAGCTGCTGGTCCAAAGAAATTCGGCACATGCTCATAGCTCGGTGCAGTCGGGTGGCCGATATAGGTGGCCTCGGTGATGACCAAGCCAACGCCGCTTTCGGCGCGGCGGCGGTAGTAGTCTACGACCCCTTGATGAGGGACGCCGTCCGGGCATTTGTAGCGCGACATCGGCGCCATCGCGATGCGCGTCGGCAGCGTAAGACCACCGAGATCGGCCGGCTGGAAAAGCGCCTCTGCCAATACGGCGTCAGCGGACCCGGTTTGCATGGACCTCATTGCCTCTGCGCATTGTCTCGATGAAAGCTTCGAGCGGTGCGGGCTCGGCGATTGGGTGAGCGGAACTTCCCGCGCGTGACCAGAACTCCGCCCAACTCGGAAACAGATCGTGGAACGCGCCTTCATAGGGTTCGCGGCCCGGCCAGCGCATCTTGCGCCCGCCAATGGGCGGTTTGTTCAGATCGCTCGCGTACCAGTAGAGCGGCTGGCGGCGTTTGAAGTGCCATCGTCCGTCGATGCGCGCATAGGCGTCGAAATACATCATCTGCATGATGACCCACTCGGCACCTGTCTCGTGTTCATTCTTGGAGTAGACGATACCAACGGCGTTGTCGGCGTCGGCAAACTCAATGATTGTTGTGCCGACATGATGTGACGTGCCGTCGAACTGCTTGCGCATGGTGTCGTCCAGCCAGTCGCGGAGCGCCTCGCGCCCCCGTTTGCCGCCACCTACGGCGACATCCGGCACAAACAGGTTGGCCATGGCGTCCATGTCGCGCATGTCGAGTGCCAGCGAATATTTCGAGATCAGCTGTCGAATTTCATCGCGCGATTCCAGCCGGTCCAGCCGCTCGGCAATTTCGGAAAGCAGTTCGGTTTCGGATTTCGCCAAGATCAGCGCTCCGTAGGTGTCAGAAATAGTAACGGCCGATGATGTCGGCGACGCAGGCCGGCTTGTCGCCGCCTTCGACTTCGATGGCGATCCGGCAGGTGGTCTGCACCGCGTCATCGCCGATCGGTTCGGCTTTTGCGAGCTCGCCGACTGCACGCACGCGGCTTCCGGTTGGAACAGGGGCGGGGAACCGCAGTTTGTCGGCTCCGTAGTTCACCCCCATCTTCATGTTCCGAGCTTCGAACAGCTCGGGTAGAAACATGTTGATCAGCGAAAATGTGAGGTAGCCATGCGCGATGGTGGTACCGAATGGCCCGTCTTTCGCCCTGTCGGGATCGACGTGGATCCACTGGTGGTCTCCGGTCGCACGCGCGAAGAGATCGATACGCTCCTGCTTGACCAGGAGCCAGTCGCTTGGCCCAAGCGTACACCCCACAGCGTCGATTGCCTCTGCCGGCGAAGTGAAGATGAACGGCGCCGTCATGCTCGCTGGCTCGACACGGAAATCACTTCGCCGGCCATGTAGCCGGCATAGTCACTGGCGAGGAACATCATCACGTTGGCGACTTCCCAGACCTCCGCTGCCCGACCGAAGGCTTCCTGCCCAGCCAGCCTGTCGAGTTCTTCCTGCGGCGACGCTTTCTTGAGAAAGTCATGCATGGCGATCGAAGGCGAAACGGCGTTGATGCGGATGCCGTGTTCCGCTGCTTCCACGGCACTGCAGCGGGTAAACGCCATCACGCCCGCCTTGGCGGCTGCATAATGTGACTGGCCTTTTTGCGCGCGCCACCCAAGCACAGAGGCATTGTTTACAATCGTACCGGTCTTGCGAGGGATCATGACCTTGAGCGTCGCGCGCGTCATGCGCATCGTTCCCGTAAGGGTAATGTCGAGAACGCGCGACCATTCATCATCGGTCATGTCCACGACGTCTTTGAGCCCGCCGAGACCGGCATTGTTAATGAGAACATCGATTCCGCCGAGCTTGTCTTCCGCTGCAGCCACCAGTGACTGAACCTGTTCCTCGTCGGTGACGTCGCAAATCTGAAAATAGACCGGAATGCCGGCGCCGATTTCCTCCAGTTTCCGCGCCGCTTCGCCCAGCCGTCGCTCATGAATATCGGAGATGAAGATTGCTCGGCAGCCTTCCTCGACTGCTTTCTTTGCCGCGGCAAAGCCAATACCGACGCCGGCGGCGGCAGTGATGAGCACGCTTTTGCCCGCCAGCAATTGGTGTCCTTCGACATAGGGTGGCACGGAAACGCTCATTACCCGTCTGACCTCATTTGTCTTTCGATTTGTCAAAATCGGCGCCGCGCTTTTCAACAAATGCGTCGCGCGCTTCCTGACTTTCGGCGGTCAGGTAGGCTTGCGCTGTAAAGCCTTGTTCCCAGCGGTAATGGCGTTCCAGATCGCCTTCCTCAACGCCGTTGAGAGCTTCCTTCGCCAGCGCGATGATCGTGGAGCTTTTCGAGGCAATCTTGGTGGCGATCTCGATTGCGGCTTCGCGTAGATGGTCTCGCGCAACCACCTTCTCGACTGCGCCCAGCCGGTAAGCCTCGGTGGCGTCGATTGGTTCGCCGGTGAAGTACATGTGACGCACTTTCTGAAGCGGAAACATCCGCTGCAGATGTGCCCCAGCGCCAAGCGCGCCGCGATCGACCTCCGGCACGCCGAACGTCGCATCTTCGGAGGCGACGATGATATCGACCGCGCCGCATATGCCGATACCGCCACCTAGCACATAGCCATGCACGGCTGCGATCGCGGGTTTCAGGCCTCGATGCAGAGCACGAAAGGTCTCGTAATTTCCTGCATTGACCTCGACAATGCGATCAGGGTGCGCCTGAAGTTCCTTGATATCGACTCCTGCGCAAAAACCCTTCCCCTCAGCGCGAATAACAATAGCGTGCACGCTATCATCGGCGTTGAGCCGGTCGATTTCCTCGCTGAGCGCGCGCCAGCCAACAGAGTCCAGGGCGTTGACCGGTGGGCTTTCGATGACGAGCTCGGCGATGCCGGCTTCGATTGCCGTCCAGAACTGCCGCGTCACGAGGCCCTCCGTTTTCTGGGTTTTGGACCTGCTGCCAGGGCATCCAGCCGTTCGCCGGCCTCGCGCATAATGCGAGAGATCAACTCTTCGCAACTCTCCAGCTCGGCAATCCTGGCGGCAACCTGACCGCTTGGAAGCAGACCGTGATCGGGATCGCCTGCGACTATGCCGCGTTGGACCAGCGTAGGCAGGTTTGCAGCCATGACCGTCTGACGAAAACCGCCTTCGTCGCCGCTCATTACTTTCAACCCGAGCTTCGCCATGCCGAGCGGGCCGAGGCCTGCTTCCTTACCCCATTTGCGAGCGTAGTGTGCACTCATGGCAAGCCTGGCAGGCAGGCTCATCTGTTCAAGTCGCCTGAGTTCGTCGTTTTCAATGAAACGCTGCGGCAGGCCGTCGACCGCCGTCGATACCTTGATGACGGCAGGATCCTTTGTCGCAAGATAGCGGTCGAGTGTGCTTTTCGGCACCGGCGAATCCTTGGTTAGAAGGAAACGCGTGCCCATGGCGATACCCGCAGCACCCCAGGCGAGCGCAGCAACCAGTCCCCGGCCGTCGGAAAACCCTCCGGCGGCGACGACGGGGACATCAACCGCTTCGATCACTTGCGGCAGAAGTATGGTGGTCGGCACCGCCCCTGTGTGCCCACCACCCTCGCCACCTTGAACGGTGACTACATCGGCGCCCAGTTCCACTGCTTTGATTGCGTGTTTAACCGCGCCGACTGTTGGCATGCATATAACGCCGGCGTCTTTCAGCCGGCCGATGGTCTTGGCGTCTGGTCCGCGCCCATAGGACACCGCGCGCACCTTATGCCGGATCACGGCGTCCAGAACTTCCTCGGCGTTGGGCTGGAACATGTGAAAGTTGACACCGAATGGTCGGTCGGTGCGTTCTTTTACATCGAGAATAGAGGCCTCGACCTGACCGGGTTCGATGGTCGCGCCAGCGAGGAAGCCGAAACCGCCAGCATTGCACGTAGCTGCCGTGAGGTTCGCGTCAGCCACCCACCCCATGGCGGTCTGGACTACCGGATAACGGCAGCCAAGCTTGTCGCAGAGAATGGTGTGGAGTGAATCTGTCATCCGAAAAGGCCGGTCTCCATCGCCGGGTGTGTCGTTACAGTAGTAGGCGTTTGATGCGCTCGCAGCCGGGCGGTAAACATCGTCCGAATGTACTAGCGCGGCTAGAGATTCGCCACGTCAGTAAAAGACGCGGCCACCATTCACCATCAGGGTTTGCCCGGTGATGAAGCGCGCTTTCTCGCTGGAAAGAAAAATCACCGCATTGGCGATGTCCTCGGGTTCGCAGAGTTCGCCTAGCGGAATTGCGTTCTTTGCACGCTCATAAGCGTCCTTCGGAATGCGCTGCATCGCACGTGTGTTGGTCGGGCCGGGACAAATGGCGTTGACGTTGACCTTGGAGGGACCGAGTTCTCGTGCCAAAGCGCGGGTGAAGCCCAGCACCCCAGATTTCGCCGAGGCGTAGTCCACCGTGCCGATGTCACCATTGATCGAGGAATCCGAAGAAATGGAGACAATCTTGCCGCTTTTGCGCTCGCGCATATCGTTTACCACCTGGCGAGAGCACATAAGCGTCGTCATCAGCGATACGCCAATGACAAACTCCAGCGTTTCCGGCTTCGCCTGAAAGAACTCCGAGAAGTTCTCCCGGGCCGTCTGACCGACATTGTTGGTCAGCATATCCACCGGTCCGAGGTCGGACTTCACCTTGGCAAAGGCCGCTTCGACCTGCTGCTTGTCAGTCATGTCGCCTGAAACGGGAAGGGCGCGGACGCCCTGTGCTCTTACCAGTTCCGCTGCCTCGGCGAGTGGGTCGGTTTCGCGATCAAGGATGGCCACGTCCGCACCCTCCTGAGCGAAGGCAATCGAGATTGCGCGCCCGATCCCGTTTGCGCCGCCGGTAACGACAGCCACTTTGCCCTCAAATTGCTTCGTCATCGTTTGTCTCCGTCAAAATGTCGGCCGGATCGGGGTCCGGCCGAACAGGGTCAATTTGGTGTATGAAAGGTCTTCAGGACCGGCCTCGCCCGGAGGGCTCGCAGCAGCGAAATTCTCGATCGTCCTGTCGTTTGCCGGACGCTGCTCAGCCCAATCGAGGGTCACCGTTCGGCGGAGAAAACGCCACTCGCCGCCCCGGCGCTCGTAGCCGTCGAGGCTGCGGCTTCCGGTGACGATTTCTTCGGCTCCGTCCAGCGTACGGTGATAGTTGATCTTGTAGATTTCGCCCTCGGCGCGATCGCCGCGCACTTCGAAGAGAGCATTGGCAACGTAGTGGGCCGTGGCCGACCAATTCGAGAGCGCAGTTTCGACCCACTCGACATATTCATCAGCTGAGCCGGTGAACATGTCGCCGTGCTCCTCGATTGCGTCGTCGTGGTAGAGCGAGCGAAGCAATGCGAAGTCACGCCTGTCGCATGCGCGCGAGTAGCTGTTTACGAGCCTTTGCAGGCAGTCGCGGGCGGCGATTTCGTGGCTCGTCGGATGCGTAAAGCCCATCAGCCGGCTTCCCCGCGCGGCTCTTTCGGCATGCCAAGGCCGCGCTCGGCTATGATATTGAGCTGGATTTCGCTTGTGCCGCCATAAACCGTGTCGGCGCGCGTGAAGAAGAAGAGCTGCCTCAGTTTTTCCGCGCGTGGATCGTCGCTGGCGGCAACACCGGCAAACCCCAACACGTCCATTCCGAGCTTGCCGAGGTCGCGATGCCAATGCGACCACTGGTATTTGTAGCCAAGGCTTTCCAGTTTCGCTTGCGGATCGGCGTTCTGTGCGAGCATGCGTAGCGCCATATATCGCATCGCTCGAAGGCCGACCCATGCGCGTGCCAGCCGGTCACGGATCATTGGATTGGCGGCTGCGCCGTTCTCGCGCGCCAGCGTTGCGATCAGGTCCAGCTCGCGTGCGAAGCCCATCTGCTGGCCAAGCGTCGAAATTCCTCTTTCGAAAGACAGAAGCGCCATGGCGATTTTCCAGCCTTCGCCCGGCTGTCCCACCACGCAATCCGCGCTGGCACGGGCATTGTCGAAGAAGACTGAATTGAACTCAGACCCGCCGCCGATCTGTCGGATCGGGTGTATCTCAATGCCATCTTGATCGAGCGGCATAAGAAGGAAGATGAGACCGTACGGACCAACCGATCCTTCCTCGCAACGCGCAACGACGAAAATCCAGTCCGAGAGGTGAGCGAGCGAAGTCCAGACCTTCTGCCCTGTCACCAGCCAGTCCCCGGTTTCGGGATCCCGGCGGGCTCGTGTCTTTATGTTCGCCAGATCGGAGCCGGCGTCTGGCTCGGAGTAGCCCTGACACCAGAATTCACGGCCCTCGCGAATGGGCGGCAGGAAGCGTTGCTTTTGCTCCTCGGTTCCGAAGGCAATCAGCGTCGGTCCAAGAAGCCCTTCTCCTATGTGACCAAGGCGTCCTGGTCCTCCCGCACGTGAATATTCTTCCTGAAACGCGACCTGCTCGGCAATCGAAAGTCCTCGCCCGCCGTGCTCGCTCGGCCAACCAGGACAGGTCCAGCCGCCTGTGGCAAGTTCGCGCTCCCAGTCCTTTCTGAGGTCGGGCAGGGCGCCCCCGTCTCCTGCGTGGCCGCGGTCCAGAAGCGGTGCGAAGCGCCCACTCAGATTGGATTTCATCCAATCGGCGACTTCGGCGCGGAACGCAGTGAGTTCCTTGCCGCTCACGCTGCGACCTCCCGGAGGCTGTCGGCGATCCTCGCCAGCTTCTCCTCCGTGGAACCGAAAAGGTCCGCAGTCGCTTGCGCTCTGCGCAGATATAGGTGCGGATCGTATTCCCAGGTGTTACCAACGCCACCATGCAGCTGGATGGCTTCCTCCGCCGCTCGCCAAAGTGCCTCGGCTGCAAGAACGCTGGCACCATCAATCTCTCGAGCGGCTTCGTTGTCATCGGCGTCGAGGCTCGCCGCAGCACCGTAGAGCAACGACCGTGCCTCGCCAGTGCGGATCAGCAATTCCGCGCAGCGATGCTTGACCGCCTGAAAGGAAGCGATGCTACGTCCGAACTGAATTCGTTCGGCGAGGTAATTCAAAGTGAGTTCGAGACACCCGCTCGCCGCGCCGATCTGCTCAGCGGCGAGGCCGAGCCGCGCCCACTGAATGGGAGCAACAAACGAGCTGGCTTGGAGGTCGCCCGCATCGATGCGGGATGCACCGCTCACGGTGACATCGCTCAGCCTCAGCGAGGCAATCGGCATCGTTGAGTCGATTGCGTCTAGAGGCGCAGTAGTGGCCGCAATCGCCGCCGGCTCGATGGCAAATAGTCCGAGACCTGGCTTGTCCTTCAGCTTTGCCGGGACAAGAACCAGATCGGCTGCCATGAGGTTGAAAACCGCAGGGCAGAACCCCGAAAGTTTCCAGCCATCTCCATCGGGACAAGCCGTGAACTCGATTGTCTCGAAGGGATCCAGCGCGGCAGGCCTTGGCAGTGCAACCGTAGCCGCGACACCATCCGATGCGACCCGCGAGAGGAGTGCAAGGCGGGATTCGTCAGCTGCCACTGAATTGATCATCGGTGTACAAAGCGAGACGGTCGCCCAGAACGGTACTGGCGCGAGGCGGCGCCCGGTTTCCTCTAGCAGCAAGACCATCTCGAATGCGCCGAGCCCAAGCCCTCCGGCGTTTTCCGGGATCGCGATACCGCACCATCCGAGCTCGCTCGAAAGCGCCTTCCATAGGGCGGGATCATGCCCCCTGGCGGCTATAGATGCTCGCACAGCTTCAGACGTAGCCCGCTCGGCGAGGAACCTTTTCGCCTCGTCGCGCATGAACAGCTGGTCTTCTGAGAGTGAAAGATCCATTGGCCTATCGGTTTCGTTCCAGAAACTGCCCGGAACCGTAACCTGAGACCTCGCAGAGTGGATAGCTCGCAACATCGTCCGAACGAATGATGCTGGACCTGCCCGCTGCCGTTCATTTTCTCGGGCAATATCCAGCGCAGTGGACGACATGGAACCAAAAAAATCTAAGGGAAAGGCGGTCCTCGTTACAGGCGCCGCAAGCGGAATAGGCCGTGCGACCGCGCTTCGTTTTCTCGAAGCCGGAGCTAATGTGATGCTGGCTGACAGGAACCAGGAGGGCCTGAAACAGGCAGTCTCATCGGCCCCGGAAGCCTCGCACGCCAAGTGGTGCGCCTACGATGCGGCTGATGCCGAAGGATCGGCCGGCTTGGTCGACGAAGCGATTGCTGCCTTCGGGCGTCTGGACGTGGTCGTGTGCAATGCGGGCATCTACGATCGCGCACATTTCCTCGAGATTGGTCAGGGTGACTGGGACAGAATGCTGGCCATCAACCTGTCGAGCGTATTTCACCTCTTGAAGGCGGCGATCCCGCATCTCCAGGCAAGCTCCGGAAATGCAGTCACCGTTGCGTCGACCGCAGGCATTCACGGTATCGCCTATGCAGCGCACTACGCCGCAGCAAAGGCCGGCATCATTGCGATGACCAAATCGCTTGCGGTTGAATTCGGGCCGTCGGGAATCCGGTTCAACACCGTTTGTCCGGGGAAGGTGAATACTGCCATCGGAGCCGGCCTCCAGCCGCTCAAGAACCAGAATGATGGGTTGCTCGTGCGTCCGCCGAAACTCGCCGGGCGCGTGGACGGGGGTGAGCCAGGCGATCTGGCCTCGGCAATTACCTGGCTAGCATCTGATGAAGCGCGCTACGTGAGCGGCTCGGTACTCGTTGTCGACGGCGCACAGAATATCGGGTGACGACATGTCGATGGAAGATCGAATTGACCGGCTTGAGCGCCGCGTTGCGGAGCTGGAGGATCGCTTGGCGATTCTCGATCTGATCGCGTCCTATGGCCCCGCAGTTGATAGCGTTGATCGGAAGGCCGTTGCCGAGATATGGGAACTAGACGGAAGCTACGACTTCGGTGGCGACCCTCTTGCTGGCCGGAACAATGTTGCGGCGCTCGTCGATCTCGAAACGCACCGCCAATACGTGTCGGCAGGCTCAGCGCACGTGCTGTCCAATCCCCGGATAGTTCTGGATGGCGACCGGGCGATCGCGGTCAACTACTCGCAGGTGTTCGTGAAGGCGGAGCACGGCTGGCGTGCTGATCGCACTTCTGCAAACCGCTGGGAACTGAAACGAACGGAAGATGGCTGGAAAGTAGAAAGCCGGACCAACAGATTGCTCGATGGGTCCGAGCCGGCCCGCCGACTATTGAGAAGCGAGATTGACCGACTGAACGAGTGAAGCCTCCATGAAGCATCGTCCGAACGGGGTATGAGCGCGCTTGCACGATTCCGCATGCTGTCGGGCAAAGAGCGAAGGGTGAGGGATGTCCATTCTAGAAGGCAAAGCAATCGCGATCACAGGTTCCGGAAGCGGGATCGGTGCGTCCTATGCCCGTCATTGCGCCAAACTCGGCGCACTCATTCTGGTCAACGATATCGATGAAGCCGCGGCGGAGGCGATTGTTGCGGAAATTCTCGCAGCAGGCGGCGAAGCGGTCTCCTGCCCAGGCGACATCTCCGATTGGGCATTTGGCGGCGAACTCGTCGCCTCATGCATCGATGCTTTCGGGCGTATCGACGGGTTGGTCAACAATGCCGCGGTACTGCGACACGGCACCATCACCGACATGACCGAACGCGACCTGCGAGCAATGCTCGATGTGAACACGATCGGCACAGCGTCCTGCGCTTTCCACGCTGCGCGCGCAATGCTCGACGCTGAGGGCGGCGGGTCGATCGTCAATGTCAGCTCGGGTTCGCAGGCAGGCGAGATAGCGCTAGGTGGCTACGGCGCCTCGAAGGCGGCGGTGGCGTCGCTAACCTTCAGTTGGGCTATGGAGCTCAAGGAAACGAACGTACGGGTGAATGCGGTCTCGCCGCTCGCCGACACGGCAATGTCCGCGAGCAACAAAGGGTTCATGGAAAAGCAGTCGGCGAGCCGAGAAGTTGTCTACACGACCTTGCCCGCCCCCCAGACCAATGCGCCGGTCGTGGCGTTCCTGCTCTCGGATGCATCAGTCGGAATAAACGGCCAGATCGTACGCATCGCAGGCAACGAACTGTCCTTCGTAACCCATCCTGCAATTGCAGAGCCGGTGTTGCGCGGGGAATGGACCGACACGGCGGTTGCCGAAGCGTTTCGCGACAATCTTGCGGGGACACAGCGAAAGCTGGGATTGACCTATGCGAGGAGCGCGTGAACAACCCACAACACGGCCAAACTACTTGGCCCTGCGGAATATCGGCGGAATTGCCATTTTGATGCGCGGTGAACATCATCTAAATACTACCGGGCGGCGATCGGGATTCGTTCTTGGCATAACGGCTGCACAATCATGAGAACCCAATGCCCAGTGTGAAACAGGCGCCTTCGCAACACGGTCGACGCGCGGCGAACAGGGGGGGCGCATCGGAAAGGCCTGCTCGGCAGCCGACAAATCCGCGGAAGGAACTGGTGCGCGACCAGCTCATCGATATTGCCGCGCGCATGTTTGACGAGAAGGGATACGCAAATACGGGCATTGGCGACATCGCGCAGGAAATCGGCCTCGGCCGCTCTGCCGTCTATCACTACTTCCGCAACAAGGAAGAAATACTGGCTGCGCTTGTAGAGGCAGAAGCGCTCACGCCGTCCCATCAATTGCAGCACCTGATCGAGGACGACACTCTCACCGCAACCGAGCGGCTGCGTCGCGCGGTAACCGACGGGATTATCAGGCGTTTGTCGTCGGGATCCAGGTTCATCTTTTTCTCACGCCTCGAAGCGCAAATTCCCGACCATCTGGGCGAGCTTTACAATCAAAGTCGTCGCCAGATTTACGATTTTTATGTGCGATGCATTGCTGACGGCATCGCCTCGGGTGAGTTCAGAGACGTCGATCCCAAGATCGCTGCCTTTGCGGTTATCGGCATGGCGAACTGGACCTCTCGCTGGTACTCGCCCAAGGGGTCGAAATCGCCGCGCGAGATCGCCGAGGTCATCGCCGACATTGCGCTATCGGGATTGCGGATGCCTGACCACGTAAATGGGGATATTTCCGCGCTTCGCAATTCGGTTCAGGCGCTGAAAGGGCAGGTTGACCTGCTCGAGCAACTGCTACCCTGACGGCACCTCGTTTAGGCGAACTTCACATCCGCTTGGACTAGAAAGTCGGCATAGGTGTCGAACCGGATCGGGGTGTCGCCGTCGGTCCACGAATCCACAGCCTTTCGAATAGCTTCGCGCGAGCGGCGCCACTGCGGCGGCACAATCTCTAGCATCGGTCCATAGAGCGACGGGGAATCGTAGTACACGATCGGCAGTGCTTGACCTTCTACCCTGATCTCGTAAACGGGCTCGTAGCCGGCCGCTTCGATACGCCGTGTCGCCAGTGCGTGGTCATGCACCCAGAAACCCAGATGCTGCAGCCCCTCACGTCCGGCTTCGAGGAATTCGGTATACGGTGAGGGCGCAGTATTGCGCTGTTCGATGAGTTCAATCTGAACATCGCCCATGAAACCAAAGGCCAGCTTGAGCTCAACGGAAACTTCCTGCCCGCGCATGTAGGTGGGCGGCGGCGGTTGCGCCGTTCCGTGCTCCATGATCACGAACGGGCCCACGCCAAACACGTCGTTCCAGTGACGAACCGCCGCCTCGACATCGCGCACAACAAAGCCGAGCTGCGTGGCCGGCCCGAGTATTGGCGAAAGGCCGGTCACGTGGCGCTCACTGGAAAATCTCGAACAGCCCGGCTGCGCCCATTCCGCCGCCGACGCACATGGTAACGACCCCGTATTTCGCGCCGCGCCGGCGCCCCTCGATAAGAACGTGCCCGGTCGTGCGTGCTCCGGTCATTCCGAAGGGATGGCCTATGGCGATCGCGCCACCGTTAACGTTGAGGATTTCGGGATCGATACCGAGCTTGTCGCGACAATATACGGCCTGGCTAGCGAACGCCTCGTTCAATTCCCAAAGGCCGATGTCGGAAACCTTGAGCCCGTGCTGCTGCAGCAGCTTTGGCACGGCAATCACAGGGCCGATACCCATCTCCTCGGGCAATACCCCGGCGACCGTCATGCCGCGATAGACGCCGAGTGGGTTCAGTCCGCGTTTTTCCGCCAGCTTCGCTTCCATGAGAACGAGAGCGGCCGCGCCATCGGAAAACTGCGAGGCATTGCCGGCGGTAATGTTCTCGCCGACCCTGATGATTTCGCCATCCGAGAATACCGGCGGGAGCTTGTTCAGCCCCTCCAATGTGGTGTCGGCGCGTATGCCTTCATCGCGTGTAAGGAGGGTGTCCTCATGCCAGGTTTCTTTGGTCTCTTTGTCGACCATGAGCTTAGTGGTTGTAAGCGGAACGATCTCGTCATCGAAGCGACCTGCCTGGTGAGCCGCGGCCGCGCGCAACTGGCTGGTGAGCGCGAATTCGTCCTGAACCTCGCGCGATACCCCGTATTTGCGGGCAACGATCTCGGCGGTCTCGATCATCGAGATGTACATATGCGGCCAGTTCGCCAGAACGGTTTCGGAACGCGCTCGATGGGTGTTCTTGTGCTTGTTCTGGGTGAGGCTGATCGATTCCACGCCGCCAGCAACGACTACATCCATACTATCGACCATGATCTGTTTAGCCGCCGTCGCAACCGCGACGACACCGGACGAGCACATGCGATCGATCGTCATGCCAGGAACGCTTTCGGGCATGCCGGCAGCGGCGGCTGTCAATCGTCCTATGTTGTAGCCTTGGGTTCCCTGTTGAGCGGAGCAACCGAGGACCACGTCCTCGATCTCGCCCGGCTCGACACCGGCGCGCTCGATAGCATGCTTGGCCGCATGGCCCGACAGCGCCGGCGCTTCCGTGTCATTGTAGGCTCCGCGAAATGCTTTCGCGACGGGTGTGCGGGCAACAGAAACAATGACGGCTTCGCGCAAGGTCGGCTCCTGGGACATTTTGATATCAGCACTAGGAGGCGCCGTACGCCGCAACATCGTCCGGGCGGACTAAAGCGATGCCGTTGGAACGGTCACACCGAATAGCCGCCATCGACGCAGATAACCTGGCCGGTCACGAATCCCGCCCTCGAAGAGGCGAGAAACGAAACCGCCTCTGCAACATCGATTGCCTGGCCGTTACGCCTGAGCGGCGTGTTTCGGGCGGCGGCCTCGAGATACTTTTCGTCGATGTGACCCATCTTGGAGAGCTCAGGCATTTGCCCGGCTTCGATCATGCCGAGCGCGACGCCGTTTGCGCGCACGCCATAGCGCCCTTCCTCTTTCGCTACGCCCTTCATGAGCGCATTGACGCCGGCTTTAGGGATAACCGACAGGCCATCGGCCGAAGCATAGCGATAATGCGCCGCTGTCTGGCAGGCGACGACTGATCCGCGCGCCGTTCGCAAATGCGGCAATGCCGCTTGCACAACATTGAAGAAACCGAACGTGTCCTGCATGAGATGCTTCCTCATCTGGTCCGGTTCGACCTTGCTCAGATGGATGAGCGGCACCAATGGGCCGGCTGCGTATACCACCGTATGAATGCCGCCATAGGTCGATATCACAGCGTCGATGAAGGATTGCACCGCAGTGCTGTCCTCGATGTTGAGCTGGTGCACCGATGCACTATTCCCTATTGCCTCCACCGCCTCAGCGGCAACCCGCGCGCGCTGCTCGTTGCCGAAGTATGTGAGGGCGATGTCGCAGCCGTCGCGAGCCAGAACCCGGCAGATTTCGGCACCCACGCCGCCGCTACCGCCAATGACAATTGCTGCGCCGGATGAGGGGAACAGGCTGACATCAGCGGTCATTTTCGGTGTCTCCTTGAGCGTCAGGCAACTTCATATTTGGCCAGCTCGATCCGTCCGATCTGGTTGCGGTGCACCTCATCCGGGCCATCCGCGAAGCGGAGCTTGCGCGCGTGAGCGTAGTAATTTGCGAGGATGAAATCCTCCGAGAGACCGGCCGCACCGTGCGCCTGAATTGCCCAATCGATGACCTTGCATGCCATGTTCGGAGCCGCGACCTTGATCATGGCGATTTCGGCGCGCGCAACCTTGTTGCCGACCGTGTCCATCATCCAGGCAGCCTTCATTGTCAGAAGTCGTGCCTGGTCGATGAGAATGCGTGCTTCCGCAATGCGTTCGAGCGTCACTGATTGCTCGCCGATCGGCTTGCCGAATGCGACGCGCGACTTGACCCGCCTGCACATGAGTTCGAGGCAGCGCTCGGCCAGCCCGATCAGACGCATGCAATGATGTATGCGGCCGGGCCCAAGACGGCCCTGCGCGATCTCGAAACCTCTCCCTTCGCCAAGGAGCATGTTTCCGGCAGGTACGCGAACATTGTCGAAGACCATCTCCATGTGCCCGTGCGGAGCGTCGTCGTAGCCGAATACCGTTAGCGGTCGAATTACCTCCACGCCCGCGGCGTCGCGCGGAATGAGGATCATGGAATGGCGGTTGTGCCTGGGGCCGTCCGCATTGGAAACGCCCAGAAAAATGATCAGTTCGCAGTGTCTGTCACCGACACCGGAAATCCACCATTTGTGTCCGTTGACCAAGTAATCGTCGCCGTCGCGTTCGATGGTGGACTGGATGTTGGTCGCGTCGCTTGATGCTACCTCCGGCTCGGTCATCGCGAATGCAGACCGCGTCTCGCCGGCAAGCAGTTGCGGCAGCCAACGTTCCTTTTGAGCGTCGCTGCCGTAGCGGATCAGTGTTTCGATATTCCCGGTATCGGGAGCGGAACAATTGAAGATCTGGGACGAGAAATGCACCCGGCCCATGATCTCGCACAACGGCGCATATTCGACGTTAGTGAGGCCGGCGCCGTGCTCGGAATCGGGCAAGAAGAGGTTCCAGAGGTCCGCCGCCTTGGCCTTCTCCTTCAGATTTTCCAGAACCCGAGGGTGTCCCCAGCGATCGGCTGCAACTTCCTCGAAGTAGAGTCGCTCCGCCGGGTAAACGTGCTCGGCCATGAAACCTTCGAGGCGCTCACGAAGCGCGCGCGTGCGTGCGCTGAACTCAAAATCCATGATCGTCAGGCTGCGCGCAGGCCGGGCGGATTGCCCTTGATGACATTGGCTCGCACACCCTTGGGGTCCAACCGATCGATGACAGAAAGCTGCTCATCAGTTGGGGCCGGGGTTATCCTCATGGGATCGGCGGCAATCAGCGGAAATCCGGTAGCCGCCTGAACTTCGTCGAAAGTTACGCCGGGGTGCAGCGAGAGCACACGCGCCGCATGGTCGGGACCGTTGAAATCCATAACGCACAGGTTCGTTACGACAATCCCGATATCAACCGGATATGGTTTTCCTCCGGGCCACCGGTTGCTGCCGAACCCGACAGCCGCAACCACATCGACCTCGCCTTCAATGAAAGCGCGTTTCGAATGATTGGGAATAAACATCGAATTGCGGTGGTTGATGCTGTTGCCGGGAAAGCCGCGCACGCCGAGTAGCTGAACTTTGGGCTTGCTAGGGTCTCCAAGCGCCGAGATGTTTGCCTGAGCCCAGCGGTCAAGTTGGACCGGCGTGACCATGGCGTGCCGCCGGCCTGACCAGACGGAGGAAAACACCCGGCCATAAGGCATCCAGCCCGACGGCGCAGGCCGCTCCGAGCGTGATGCACCCAGCGGCACAGGGTCTTCGACCAAATAGGCTTCGCCATCGGTCATCAGGATTTCAGGCGCAAATGTAAGCTTGGCCAGACCCGCTGCAATGCGGGGAAGGGGCCCGATGCCCGTTGCCAGAACTTCGCCTCCGTCGCGCCAGGCCTCGGCCGCCGCGCAGATGACGAGTTCAGCCAGTGTGAAATTGTGGGCGGTCGTCATCTCGTCTCCAATCACATTGCGGGCAGCGGAAGGCCAGCCAGCCGATCTCTTCCACCGGCGCGATCGACATAGGCGGTCTCCTCGCCGGCGACATATTTGTCGAAATAGCGGGCCCAGCCGTCTTCCTGGCGTGCGAGTTCGGCATATTCGTTGAGGTGCTCGTGATCCCAACCATAGAGATCGTGGGCCGCTGTCGGGTGTGCTCCGAGCGGCGCCTCGACCACGCCCGTCACAAGATAGCGTTCGAACAGATTGTTCTTGGCTTTGTCGGGGTGGGAGCGGTCCATTCGATCGACCAGCTCCTCCGTGGTCACATAGCAGCGCTCCGCGGCGCGCGCGAAAAGCGCGTCGAAATATGGGTCGGGCCCGTCCGTCTGTGTGTTGCCCAGCCTGTCGGCACGGGTGGTGTGTAGCAGCGCAACGTCGAGCTTGATTGCCGGCATTGCGAGCAACGTCTCACCGTCCTCATAAGGCGACTCGACCAGTTTGAATCCCGGATTGAATTTCATCACATCCGACCCGATCCCGACGCGGGTCGGCAAGAAGGGGAGGCGCTGTCCAGCAGCTTCGAGGCCGAGAACCAGAAGGCCTTCATCAAGTTCGTTTGCTTCGATTCCGCCGGCCTCGCGCGCCTTGCGGAAGAAGGGTTCGATGGGAATGAAATCGAGAGAAACGAAGCCGTAGATCAGCCGCTTCACTTTGCCGGCGGCGCAGAGCATGCCGATGTCTGGACCGCCATAGGCCACGACCGTAAGGTCTTTGAGGTCCGAGCGCAGGATTTCGCGCACCAGCGCCATTGGTTTGCGCCGTGGGCCCCAGCCTCCAATGCCGATCGTCATGCCGTCTCGCAGCTCATTCACGACCGAGCGGAGTGTCATTTCTTTATTCATCTTCTTGTATTCCATTGTCTTTCCGGTCGGCATCGCAACTTGCGAAAGCCTTCACCCGACCAATCTCCCGTTCTCTGCAGCAAGCCGATCGATCAGCTCCGAGGGTGCGAAGAACTCCGGCCCTACCGTTGCCGAGTAGTGCTTCAAGCGATCGAGAATGAATGGGAGGCCACGTTCGGAAGCCCAGAACATTGGACCACCCAGATGCGTCGGAAACCCGAACCCGCGGGTCCACACCACATCGATATCGGAACCGCGCGCAGCGGTCCCGGTATCGACGAGGTTTGCGCCCTCGTTGATGAGGGCAAGCAAGCACCGTTCTAGAACCTCCTCATCGGCGATCTGGCGGGCGCTGATGCCCCGTTCGCGACGGTGGTTTTCGAGCAGTTCAGCGACCGACGGATCTTCAGATTGTCGGCCGTCGCTAGCGTATCGATAGTAGCCTTCGCCGGATTTGCGTCCCAGACGACCGGCCTCAACGAGGCGTTCGACGATGTCTGCACCGCGCTCGCGCTCGCTCATGCCGTCAAATCGTGCTGCTCGGGTCGCAGCGAGCACATCCAACCCCGCCATGTCAGCGAGGGCGAATGGTCCGACCGGAAATCCGAATTCTGTGAGCACGCGATCGACCTGCGCAGGTGTTGCGCCGTCCTGAAGAAGGAACAGCGCTTCGCGCGTTCGTTTGGAGAGCATCCGGTTGGCGACAAAGCCCTCGGCTGCGCCGACCGTGACAGCGGTCTTGCTGAGCCGTTGAGCGAGCGTAGACAGAGTGACGAGCGTTTTGGCCGAGCTGTTCTTTGCTCGCACATTTTCAACCAGCTTCATCAAATTCGCAGGGTTGAAGAAGTGCATGCCCGCGAAATTCTTCGGCCGCGAGGTGGCCGTCGCCAGCGCTTCGAGATCGAGAAAGGAGGTATTGGTGACAATGATCGTGTCGTCGTTCGCGACGTTGTCGATGGCAGAAATCAGCTCGCGTTTCGCTTCGAGGTCCTCTGCAATCGTTTCGATGACGATGTCGCAGCCGGTCATCGCAGAGATGTCGGTCGTTGTAGCGAGACGCGAGAGCCGGCCTTGAACCGCGTCTTCCGTCAGGCGACCGCGCTTGACCGCGGAAGCGTAGGTCTTGGCGATCGCTTCTCGGGCGCTCGCGAGTGAGGCTTCTTTCCGCCCGTACAGCGCGACATCAATGCCGGCATCAAGCAGTGCGATAGCGATGCCGCGCCCCATTGTGCCGCAACCGGCAACGCCGGCGCGCGCTATATCGAGCGGCTCCACGTTGTCCGGGATATTCTCGATTTTGCGCGCGGCTTTCTCAGCCTGAAAGGAATAACGCAACGCTCGCGACTGCGAGGTGGACAGCAGTTCTCTGCAAACTTCGTACTCCCGGCGCGCGGCCTCTTCGAATGGGGTAACCGCAGCCATTGCGAACAGCTCGACAGCCCTTTGCGGAGCTTCTCGGCCGCGATACTTCTTCGCATAGCGCTTGCGCGCCTCTTCCTGTTGAGCCCGATCGAACGGTGGGAAGGGAAGCGTACTCGCACGACGGAGCGCGCCGGGCGAAGCCAACTCGGCCGCGAAGGAGACAGCGGCTTCCTGCAGATTAGCGTCGGCGAGCCGATCGATCAGTCCGCAATCCAGAGCGGCAGCTGCGCTGACCTCCTTACCTTCGGCAATCATTGTCAGCGCCGGATCAACACCGACAAGGCGCGGGAGCCGAACGACGCCACCGGAACCTGGCAGGATGCCGAGCTTGACCTCGGGCAGGGCGAAGCCTGCATCGGAGTTCGCGATGCGACCGTGACACGCGAGGGCCAGCTCAAGTCCTCCGCCCATTGCCCTTCCGGCAATTGCGGCAACGACCGGCTTTGGGCTGCTGTCCAGTCGGGCAACGATCTCACCGAGGAACGGTTCGCGCATTTCGGAGCCGAATTCAGTGATGTCTGCACCAGCGGAAAACAGTTTGCCACGAGATGCGATCACCATGGCCTCGATGCCATCGTCGCGCTCGAGCTCGTCCAAGGCGGCGGCAAGACCTGCCCGAACAGAGTGGGAAAGTGCGTTGACCGGCCGGTTGTCGATCTCCGCTACCAGGACTGTGGCAGTGCGCGAAACCAGAACGGCTGATTTGGCGTGCTGGTTCATGCGCTTTCTCGCACGTCTTGCAGTTGCTCCGCGGAGCGCTCTTGCGGTCGGATAACGACTTTGCCTCTTGCCTCGCGCCGCATGACCCGGCCGAGTGCTTCGCTGAACCGATCAAGCGGCCAGGTTTCGGCGACATGCGGACGAATACGCCCGGCCGCGAGCCATTCCATCAATTCCGCAATGTTCGCCTTGTTCAGGTCCGGGTTCGCTTTCGCGTATGCTCCCCAAAGCACCCCGACGACCGATATCTGCTTCAGAAGCAGCTGGTTGAATGCGACGGATGGAATGTCACCGGCGGCAAAGCCGATAACCATGTAGCGGCCACCGGTTGCGAGGCAGCGGAGTGCGGCTGCGGCGAGGTCTCCGCCGACCGGGTCGACCACGATGTCGACACCGCGCCCTCCGGTAAGTTCCTTGACGCGCGAGCGCAGATCCTCGGAGGAATAGTCGATGCAATCCGAAGCGCCTCGCGATTTCGCTAGCTTCAACTTTTCCGCCGTTGAAGCGGCTGCGATGACATTGCCCCCAAGCAAGGCGGCTATTTCGACAGCCGCGAGGCCAACGCCACCTGCAGCACCCAGAACCAGCACATTGTCGCCCGGTAGGATGCCGGCCCGTTCCTTCAGCGTATGATGCGCAGTGGCATGGCCGATCATCAGCGCAGCGGCTTTGTCGAAGTCAGTTTCATCCGGGAGCGGAAACACGTTTGCGCTATCGACCGCAGCGTATTCTGCATAGCCGCCGAAGCCTGTGAAAGCCAAAACCCGATCGCCGGGCTTCAGGCTGGTCACGTCGTGAGCCGCCTCCGTAACCACGCCGGCGATCTCCCCGCCAGGCGAAAACGGGAGCGCCGGCTTCGTCTGGTATTTACCCTGAACGGCGAGCCCATCGTAAAAATTGATGCCGCATGCCTCAACGCGCACGACAACCTCGCCCGCCTTCGGGCTGGGGTTGTCTGCCTCGCTGAGGCGAAGGTCCGATAGAGGACCGAAGTTGCGGCACAGGACAGCTTTCATTGCGTTGATGAGACTTCGTTGACCTGAGGACAATGGGTTGGCGATCTTGTCGATGCAGATTGGCTTCCACGTCGTTGCGTTCACATCGTCTGATGGGACTATTCGGCGGGATCGGGGATGGTCGCCGAGCTTCGTCGCGGCCATAGTCTGTTAAGACGATGTTGCAGGCATCGGTGACTGCGAGATTTCCGGAGGCTGCAATGGGATTACCGCCACCAGTCCGGCTGGCGGCTCGCATCGACTGCCGATGGATCGGGAGGAAGACATGAAGAATATTCTGCTGGCGACGACGATGCTCGCCTCTGTCGCTTTTGCCGGGGCTGCTATGGCGGGCGACAACAAGATCAAGATCGGCGTTCTTAACGACCAGAGCTCATCCTTCTCCGCGCTTGGCGGAACGGAGGTGGTTCGCGCCGTGGAACTGGCGGTAAAGAATTTTGGCGGTGAGGTGCTTGGAAGCCCCATCGAGGTCGTTTCGGCTGACCATCAGAACAAGCCTGACGTCGGGCTGGCGATCGCACGCGAATGGCTTGAGCAGGATGGCGTGGATGCAATCGCCGACATGGCGAACTCCGCAATCTCGCTGGGCGTGAATACGCTCATCGGCGAAAAAGACGCGGTTGGCCTGTTCGTTTCGCCATTGACGGATCGGCCTACTGAAGCTGATTGCAACGGCCATGTGGTTGCATGGGCGTACGATGCCTACTCGACAGTCGGAACGACGGTTAAGGCGCTGCTGGAAGAGGGTGGCAAAAAGTTCTTCATCCTTTCGCCCGACTACGAAGCCGGCAAGGTGCAGGAATCCTGGGTGGAGACTGCGGTCACCGACGGTGGCGGTGAGATCATGGGCAAGATCCGCGCCCCGCTCGGCACAACCGATTTTTCCTCATACCTGCTTCAGGCACAGGCCTCGGGTGCCGAGTCGATTATCATGAACCTCAGTGGGCCTGAACTCGTGAACGCGCTGAAGCAGGTTCAGGAGTTCGGCATCATCGAAGCCGGCCAGAGCATTGCGGTTACGTTCCTGCATCAGTCGGATGCACGCGCTATCGGCGCAGAGGCCCTTCAGGGCGTGCGCTTTTCAGCTCCCTGGTTCTGGAACAAGGACGATGCCTCACGCGACTTCGGCAATGCCATGAGAGAGATCACCGGCAATGCGCCGGGCTGGATCGCTGCCGGCACCTATTCGGCCGTCACCAATTACCTCGAGGCGGTGAAGGCTGCGGGCACGGACGATGCAGATGCCGTGCTGGAGCAGATGCGCAACATGGAGATCGAAGACTTTTTCGTTCAGAACGGCGAGCTGTATCCAAACGGCCGCTTGATCCACGACATGTATCTGCTTGAGGTGAAGACTCCCTCGGAAGTTACGGAGGGCGACGACTACTTCAAGTTGGTGCACACCGTGCCGGCGACCGAGGCCTTTCGGCCTTACTCTGCGACGACCTGCAAGCTACCTGGCTGATCGCCGGAATTCGCTGCAGTAATCTGCGATGGCCGCCTCCGAGAGGGTGGCCATCGCACATCACCCAAAATGACGGGGTACCAGCTTGCGCGGCTATTTGATTTTCGAACTGGAGATCACCGACCAGCAGGCATGGGAGGAGTATCGGCGCGTGGCCGGTCCGATCATGGAGGCGAGCGGGGGGACCTTTCTGGTGCGAAGCGAACGCATCGAACCCCTGGAAGGCGCCTGGACGCCGGCATCGATCTCCGTCGTCGAATTCCCGTCGTTTGAAGCTGCGAGAGATTTCTACCGGTCGCCGGCTTATCAGAGCACCATTGCCCTGCGCGAACGTGCATCTCGCGGACGTGGCATACTTGTCGGAAGTACGCCGATGTCGACAGCAGATTCGCAATGAACACAGCACACACGCACGACAACATCATCGTCGCCAACGCGCTGACGAAACGGTTTCACGGTTTCGCCGCGGTAAGCGACGTCGATCTGGCCGTTCGTCGCCATTCGATCCATGCGCTGATCGGACCGAACGGCGCCGGCAAGACGACGATGTTCAACCTGATAACCAAGTTTCTGCCGCCCACCGAAGGGACGATATTGTTCAACGGGAAGGACATAACGGCCGACGACCCAGCCCGTGTGGCGCGCCGCGGTATCGTACGCTCCTTCCAGATATCGGCCATCTATCCAAGAATGAGTGTGGCCGACAATGTGCGCATGGCGCTCCAGCGTCCGGTTGGTTCGTCGTTTCATTTCTGGAAGTCAGTCAAGTCGCTGAATGTTCTGGACGACAGGATCGATGAACTGCTGGACGCTGTTGGGTTGCTCGCCTCGCGCGATCAGGCGGCGGCGGGGCTGCCCTACGGGCGCAAGCGGGCTCTCGAGTTTGCGACAACGCTCGCACTCGAGCCGGAACTGATGCTGCTCGACGAGCCAACGTCCGGCCTGGGTCACGAGGATGTCGATCGCATCGCCGATCTCATCAAACAGGTGTCGGCTCAGCGGACTATTCTCATGGTGGAACACAACCTGTCGGTGGTTGCGAAGCTGGCCGACACGATAACGGTTCTGGCGCGGGGCAAAGTGCTCGCCGAAGGACCCTATTCGGAAATCTCGGAAAACCCCGAAGTGGTCGAAGCCTATATCGGAGGGTCCGATGACTGAGGCCGCAGACCTTACGGTTTCGAACCTCAGCGCGTGGTACGGCGAGAGCCAGGCGCTGCACGGGATGGATTTCAGCGTGCGCCGTGGCGAGGTTGTGACGCTGCTGGGGCGCAACGGCGCGGGCAAGACCACGACCCTGCGCTCGATCATGGGGCTCATCAAGCGCAAGACCGGAGAAATTCGCCTTGGCAGCGAGGAGTTGCAGAAGCGCCTGCCGGAATACATCGCCCGGAAAGGCATCGCATATTGCCCCGAGGAGCGGGGTATTTTCGCTAGCCTGAGTGTGGACGAGAACCTCACGCTTCCGCCGATTGTGGCGCCGGGCGGAATGTCGATGGATGACATTTTCGCACTGTTCCCCAACCTCGCAGAACGTCGCGGCAGCCAAGGCACCAAGCTGTCCGGCGGCGAGCAGCAGATGCTCGCGATCGCACGCATTTTGCGGACTGGCGCGACAATGCTCCTGCTCGACGAACCGACTGAGGGGCTCGCGCCGGTCATAGTCAAGCAGATTGGCCAGGTCGTGGGAAAACTAAAGGAGCGGGGCCTGACGGTCCTTCTGGTCGAGCAGAATTTCCGCTTCGCCTCAAAGTTGGCTGACCGGCACTACGTGGTCGAACACGGCAGGATCATCGACACAATCGATGCCGCCGATGTCGCCGCGAGCATGTCGCGGATCGAAAATTACCTGAAGGTATAGCTACGCATGTTCGAGCTCCTCGGCATATCGCCCGTTCTGCTCTTCGGTCAGCTGCTCATTGGCCTGATCAATGGCGTCTTCTATTCGATGATGAGCTTGGGCGTAGCAATCATCTTTGGCATGCTGCGCATCGGCAATTTCGTCCATGGCGCACAATACATGCTCGGCGCCTTTGGGGCATGGTACCTCCTTCACTTGCCGGACATCTTCCCTGGTCTTGGTCTGCCCTCCCTAGGCTATTGGTGGGCCCTGGTGCTCGTGCCGTTCGGTGTCGGGCTGATCGGCGCGTTCATGGAGAGGTTCTTCATCCGCAAGGTCTATGATTTGGAGCATGCATACGGCCTGCTGCTGACGGTCGGCCTGGCGATGATGATCGAGGGCATATTCAACGTCGGATATGGCGCAGCCGGCCAGCAATACAGTGTGCCGGATTCGCTGCGCGGTGGCATCAATCTCGGCTTCATGTTCATGCCGCTCTATCGGATATGGGTCATCGTCTTTGCGCTGCTGGTGTGCTTGGCGACCTGGTACGTGATCGAGCGCACAAAACTCGGATCCTACCTGCGGGCAGCCACCGAAAACCCCGACATGGTTCGCGCGTTTGGCATTAACGTGCCGCGAATGCTCATGCTGACCTATGCGTTCGGCGTCGGTCTGGCTGGGCTGGCAGGTGTCATGGCGGCGCCGATCTATCAGGTCAGCCCGCAGATGGGGCAGTCGATCATCATCACCATCTTCGCCGTCGTGGTCATTGGCGGCATGGGTTCTATCTTCGGTGCGATCTTTACCGGCTTGATGCTCGGACTGATCGAGGGGCTAACCAAGGTTTTCTATCCACAAGGGTCGACCACGGTGATTTTCATCATCATGGCGATCGTACTGGTATTCCGGCCGGCCGGCCTGTTCGGAAAGGAAACTTCGGCACATCATCCCTCGGATATTGCCGCAGCGCGGCCAGGCTCGTTCCTCGAAAACGGCAGGTTGTGGCTGATCGTAATGGCGATCGGCGGCTCGATCCTCCCCTTCATGGTCTATCCGGTCTTCGCCATGAAAATGCTGTGCCTGGCGCTGTTCGCCAGCGCCTACAACCTCGTTTTTGGCTATGTCGGTTTGCTGGCCTTCGGGCACGCGGCGTACTATGGATCGTCCGCCTATGTCGCAGCGCATACGGCCTCGATCTGGGGCTTCCCGACAGAAATCGCCATACTGTCCGGCGTCGCAGTCGCAACAGCCCTGGGTGCGCTTTTCGGTTGGCTGGCGATCCGGCGGCAAGGTCTCTATTTCGCAATGATTACGCTGGCGCTGGCGCAGATCGTTTACTTTTACGCCATCCAGGCCTCGTGGACGCATGGCGAGGACGGCATCCAATCGGTGCCGCGCGGCTATCTCCTCGGCTTCATCGATCTCAACGAACCGCTCAACATGTACTTCTTCGTACTGGCGATTTTTCTCGCCGGATTCGCAGCTATCTACAGGATCGTGCGCTCGCCTTTCGGGCAGGTTCTGAAGTCGGTGCGTGAAAATGAGCCCCGGTCGATTTCGCTGGGCTATTCAACCGATCGGTTCAAGCTCATCGCCTTCACGCTGTCCGCGGCATTGGCTGGCCTTGCCGGTGGAACAAAGGCGATCGTCTTCCAGATTGCATCGCTCGCGGACCTCTATTTCATGACTTCGGCCGACGCGCTGTTGATGACCCTTATCGGCGGCGTCGGAACGCTGCTCGGGCCGGTCGTTGGCGCCATCGTGGTCGTGACCATGCAAAAGGAGCTGGCAACGCTCGGAAGCTGGGTGATCGTGGTTCAGGGCTCTGCCTTCGTGCTGTGTGTGTTGTTCCTGCGCAAAGGGATCGTCGGGACGCTGGAAGACTTCCTGTCCCGCCGCGAAGAGCGTAAGCGGATTGCCGCCAATGGGGAGGCAAAAGCTTCTCCTAAGGTGCTCGATCCTCAGGCGAGGCCCTGATGGCGGGTGCCGGTGCATTGGTGATCGGGGCGGGCCCCGGTCTTGGCAAGGCGCTGATACGCAGGTTCGCGCGCGGTGGTTATGCGACAGGGTTCGTCGCGCGGCGTACTGATGCTGTCGCGCAGTATCAGGCCGAATTTGATGAAGAGGGGCTCAATACGCATGGCTTCGTCGCCGACGCGTCGGTCCCTGCAGAAATGGACCGCGTTTTCGAGAAGTTCCCCTCGCCCGAGGTCGTCATCTACAACGCCGCGATCATAGAACCGTCACGGTTCGTCACGCCGTCAGGCATTTCGGAGGCACAGTATTCAAGTGCACCGGGCTGGAAGGCGCATGGCGAACCAGTGTCGGTGGAGTATCTGGTCGATAGTTTCCGCGCCAACGTTGCCGGTGCCCTTCACGCGGCACAACGCGCTGCTCCGTCGATGATCGATGAGGGAAAGGGAACGATCCTGCTGACAGGCGGGGTCCTTGCGTTCGGGCCTTGGATCGAATGGGGCGCCGTGTCGCTCGGAAAGGCAGCGCTCAGAAGTCTGGGCCACTCACTCTTCAAGGAGTTGTCACCACACGGTGTGCAGGTTGTCACCGTGGCGATACACGGCACAATGGCGAAAGGTACCGCCTATGACTACGATCTAGTGGCGGACGCATATTGGGCGGTGCATGAGCGACCCCACTCTGAATGGGAAGCAGACTTTCATTTCAAGCCAGGCGCTGACGACGGCGCAGATCCAGACGCATGAGTTCGAGCCCTCAAATAGATCTGACCGGTCGCCGGGCACTTGTATCTGGCGGGGCAAGCGGAATCGGCGAGGAAACGGCAAATCTCCTAAACGATCTCGGTGCATCCGTCGTGCTGGCCGATATGAATGCAGACGCGCTGCCGGCTGCCGCCAAACGAACTGGCGCTCTAGGGACTGTCGATGGCGATGTCGCTTCCAGCGCCGCAGTTGACAGAATGGTCGCCGACGCAGCGGCGATACTGGGCGGGATCGACCTGCTGTTTAACTCGGCTGGCATCGGCGACGACCTGGTGCCGGTGCATGAGCAGTCGCCCGAACGCTGGCTGCGGGTTGTGGACGTCAATCTCAAGGGCACCTATTTGATGTGCCGCGCCGCAGGCAAGCTAATGGTCGAGGCGAAGCGGGGCGCAATCGTCAATGTCTCTTCCATTGTCGGGCTCGATGCATTTCCGGGCCGCTCTGCTTATGGCGTTGCCAAGGCCGGGGTCGGCCACCTGACCAAAACACTTGCATGCGAATGGGGCAATATGGGCATTCGCGTCAATGCGATCGCGCCAGCCTATACACGCACGCCCATGGTGCAGTCGCTTCTAGACCGCAAGATCTTCGATCCGACACTTATCGAAAATCGCACGCCTCTGGCGCGATTTGCACTGACTGAGGAAATGGCGAAGGCCGCCTGTTTCCTGCTGTCGGACTGGGCGTCCTACATCACCGGCGTTGTACTTCCAGTCGATGGCGGATGGAGTGCATACGGTGCGGCAGGCGATGTCGTGAAGATCAGGACCGGCGAGGGCACCTCCGCGAATTAGTTGCGGAACCTGTCCAGTGATCCCGCTTTCAGCGCTTCAACCAGCTCGCGCTTGCGGATCTTGGCTGCTTCCACCGGCATCTCGTCAATGAACTCCACACGGCGCGGCGCCTTGTAGGCGGCCAATTGCTCGCGACACCATTGGCGGATGTCTTCGGCCGTAGAGGTGGCGCCGGCGGCCGGTACGATAATCGCTACCGGTATCTCGCCCTTTTCTTCGTCTGGTGTGCCCACGACCGCGCACATGGCGACTTCGGGGTGCCTGTACAGAGTGCTCTCAATTTCGAGCGGGTAGATATTGTGCCCGCCGGTGATGATCACGTCCTTCTTGCGGTCGACGATGAACAGGAAGCCATCCTCGTCCACATATCCGAGATCGCCCGACTTCCAGCCTAGCGGCGTAAATGCTTCGGCTGTCGCTTCCGCGTCATTGTAGTATCCGTCAGCCACACAGTCGCCGCCGATAATCACTTCGCCAACCTCGCCTGCAGGCAGCGCGATTAGATCGTCGTCAACAATGGAGATGCGCGAGGAGCCGACCGGCACGCCGGTGGAGCCTGCCTTGCGGACGCCGATAGTCGGTTCCATCACGTTCTGGCCGCAGGTTTCGGTCGCGCCGTATACCTGAGCGACCTTGACCCCGGAAAATTCCTCGAACTTACGGATCACGGGTTGGGGGACTGGCGAGCCGCCGGTGGTGCATATGCGCAGGGAGGAAAGATCGTGCCGTGCCGGGTCATATTCATTGACCATGTAGACATACATGGTCGGCGTTCCGCCGAAATAGGTGGCCTTGTAACGACCGATGTCGCGCATCACTCTATCGGTGTCCCAGCGCTCGTGCAGGACGATGGTGCCGCCGGTGTACATGCACAAATTCAGTGTCACGGTCAGTCCAAAGTTGGTGAAAAGCGGGACCGCGCACAGATAGACTTCGCGCCCGTAGCGCGAACGGTGCGCTACCATCATGTCACGCAAGGTGGCGTGAACTGCGAAGTGCGACTGGGCCGTTCCCTTTGGTGTGCCCGTGGTGCCTGAAGTGAAAAACAGGGAACCGGTATCGGACTGTGCGCAATCGATGTCGGCAAAATCCGTCGATGCTTCACCCATCAATCTGTCGAGGTTTTCGCTGCCCTCAAATGTTGCGCCGGCGACGAAGCAATGTTCGAGCTTGGAGAATTCCGCAAGGATTTCCGAGAGATAGGGAAAGGTGGTATCGTCGGCGATCATCGCTTTCATACTGGTGCGATCGACGATCTTGCGCAGTTCGGCGTGGCGCAACATGGCGCTTACCGGCGCTGGGATCGCACCGAGCCGCTGGCATGCCCAAAAGCCTACAGCCATGAGGGGGGTCGAAGGGAGGTATAAGCCGACCCGATCGCCTTTGCCGATGCCGTGCGCGGCGAGAACATTCGCCAGTCGCGCTGTCCGCTCGCCGAAGTCGCGGTAGCTGATCTTCTCTGCTTCGGTGACAATGAAGTCGCGATCGGGAACGAGCCTTAGATTGCGCGCAAGCATCTGGCTCAGAAATTCCATCGCAATCCTCCAAGACGCTGACCGGCAAGCTGCCGCATGAACAATTCGGGAAGCCGCCGCGTCATCGTCTGATAAGACTAAAGGCCATTCAATACTCAGGAAATCAGGATGCCGCTGTCGACCGGCAGCTTGTGCCCAGTGGTTCGCCTAGATTCGTCCGATGCCAAGAACAGTGCCGCATTGGCGACGTCGATCGGGTCGGAGAAGCCCAGCAGATAGGCCTCTTCCTGCTTCTTTAGATGCGGTTCTTTTTCGAAGAATGCCTTCACGCGCTCGGTCGTCACTGCCCCGGGTATGACGACGTTCACGCGGATATTGTCTCCCGCGAACTCGACCGCCATCGACCGCGTCAAAGCGATCACCCCGCCCTTGGCGGCAGTGTAAGCATCGCGATTGGGAATGCCCATCTCGCCGACGATTGAAGCTGAATTGATGATCGAGCCACCGCCGGATTTCCGCATCAAGGGGATAGCCGCGCGGCTGCACAACCATGTCCCGAAAAGGTCGAGCTTGATGCATCGCCAGAATTCGTCGAGCGGCGCTTCCGTCAGGGGGCCGTCTCTCGATGTCGAACCACCAGCGTTGTTGAACAGGACGTCGAGGCGGCTGTAGTGGGCGAACGCTGTGTCGAATGCCGCCGAAACGCTGTCCGGCTCGGTGACATCGGTCTCGACATACAGGGCGTCGCCACCGGCTTGCCGTATCTCGTTCGCGACCGCCTCTCCACGATCAGCGCTGCGTGCAGCGAGAACGACCTGCGCTCCTTCGGTCGCAAAGTGGCGGGCTGTGACCTCGCCAATGCCGCCGCTTGCTCCTGTAATGAATGCTACTTTGCCTGAAAGGCGCCCCATGTTTCCCTCCGGATTTCCTTTCAACACGCGGATGCGCAGCCGTCTATCCGCAATGTGACACTGCGAAGTTTCGCTTAGGCGCGCCGCGCGGCCGCTGCATTTCGGCCGGCAACACGTCCGAAGATCAGTGCCATGCCGACGAATGTACCAGACATGTAGCCAGCGCCATGAAAGCCGCCGGTCGTCTCGCCCGCAGCAAAAAGGCCGGGGATCGGATCGCCGAACACGTCGAGAACCGCCATGTCGGTATCGACCGTTAGCCCACCATTGAAGTGGGTCGTGCCAGCACGGCAATGAACTGCGTAAAAGGGTGGCTCCTCGATCGGCAGCAGGTCGCCTGATGCTCCAACCAGGTTGGTCCGGCTGAACTCGTCGTCATGTCCGGCCTTAACCGCCGCGTTATATTTGGCAACGGTAGCCAGAGTGGCCTCGGCGTTGAACCCCCGCCTGCCTATTTCAGTACCCAGTTCCGCCAATGTCCCAACGCCGATCTCCCGAAAGCCGGTGAGCACTTTGCCCATCATCGTGGCGGCATAGTTTTCTCGCATTCGCCGATCGTAGATTTGAAGGAAATCAGACTGCGGTTGGGCGAGTGCTGCCCAACAGGTGTCGATATAGAGGTCCGACTCGCGGCAGAAACGTCTTCCATCGCGGTTCACCGCGATTGCACCTGCATAGATCACCATGACGCCGTTCCCGGTCTCGGGGTCGGCTGGAGCTGTCGGTGCGATGCCGGCGGTCATGTAATCCAGACCGGCACCCACGCCCATGCCCATTATCAAGCCGTCACCACGTGATCCCTCGCCAGTCATGGGTAGTATCGCGTCTGCGCCGGGTCGCCCGAAATTGCGGATCAGATCGGCGTTGCGCGTGAAGCCGCCAGAGGCGAGCAGAACAGAGCCAGCGGAATACTGAACTTGACGATTGCCGCTCTGCGCAACCACGCCTGTAACGCGGCCTCTTTCAGTGATCAGTCGCGTCGCGCGGGTCGAAGTGGCGATCTCGACGCCTTTCTTACGCGCCGACGCCTCAAGCGCGGTCACGATTTCCGCGCCGCCGCCCATATGTTCGCCGCTGAGTTCATGGGCCCAGGGCTTCGACATATGTGCGAACTGGAACGTGCGAATGAAGTGAACGCCCAGGTCTTCAAGCCTCCGCCAGGTCGACGCGGCCTCATCTGCATAGAGCTTCGAAAGCGGCTCCCTGCAGTCGAAATGGTGGGACTCAATCAGGTCCGCCAGAAATTCTTCGCGCGAGGCCGGCTGCAGCGCCGTCTCGCATAGGGCAACATAGGCGCCAGATAGCCGAGTGCTGCCGCCGGTTTTCGGCTCCGATTCAAGCACCAGCACACGGGCGCCGGCATCTGCCGCCTCCACCGCAGCCATGAGGCCGGCCGCACCTGACCCGACAATAACGACGTCGGCGTGTCCGGCTTCTTGCACCTTTTCATCACCCCCCCAACAAAGACGGCATTGGGCGCGCGTGCGCCGTGACGCGCCTCGTCCGGATGGATTAGGCGGGCCTCTAATCAGACGTGACTAGTCCGCTCCGACGATGCCACCGGTTCGCGCCCTCATAGCGTGAGGTCTGAAGTTTGCGACGAACCGCAACTGAAACGGGAGGAATGACCATGCCGGCTGCAGAACTGCGCGCAAAAGCATCGAACACCGGGCCAAGCCTTTTCTTTCCTGACCCGGAGGTGCCGGCGGTATTCAATTTCGATCAGGGGCTTGCTGCTCCTGAAACCTTCCCGATCAGCGATCTAGTCAGATTGGCCCGCGAGGTTTTGGATGACAGTGGCCCGTCCGTGCTCGACTACTTCGATCCGGGCACCGGGTACGAGGAGCTCGTGTTTGGCTATCGCGGGCTGCGCAAGCGGATCGCTGACCGTACAGCGAAAATGCAGGGCCATGATTTCGGCCATGAGGGCGTGATTCTCACGTCTGGATCAGTGCAGGGTATTGCGCTTGCGATGGCCGGTTACATCGACCCGGGCGACGTCGTGATCGCGGAGGCGTCGTCTTTCCCATATGCGTTGCGGTTTGCCGATATGTCTGGCGGGGAAATCCGCACTTTGCCCGTCGATGACGACGGAATGGTTGTGGAGGAACTTGAAGCACTGATCGATGCGGTCGAGGCCGAAGGCAAGAAGGTGAAGATGGTCTATGCCATTCCCACTTTCCAGACGCCGACAGGGACCGAAATGTCGGTTTCTCGCCGCAAATTGCTGGTGGAGCTGGCCAAAAAGCGCGACTTCATGATCGTCGAGGACGATGTCTACGCCGATCTCCGCTTCTCTGGGGATGCGCTCCCGACGCTACTCAGTCTCGACAAGGATGCGCGCGTCATTCAGTGCGGTTCGTTCTCCAAGGTGATCGCTCCGGCTTTGCGAATGGGCTGGTTTGTCGGCGATCCGGCCGCCATTGAGCCGCTTGCGGTGATGCGCCAGGATCTCGGCGTGGCGCAATGGATTGCACGCATTCTGGATCGGTTCATGGCCGAGGGCCTGCTGGAGCCGCATATTGAGAAGGTAAACAAGGTCTACAAGGCCAAGGCCGAGACGGCAGCCAAAGCGCTCCGAGAACATTGTGGCGATTTCGTCCGGTTCAAAATGCCCCAGGGGTCGTTCTACATCTGGGTGGAAATCGATGATCGCGTTGATTGGGATACCGCGGCCGCCCGCGCGGCTAAGGAAGGTATCTTCTTCCGCCCCGGCGAACGTTTTTCCGGTGTCAAAGACGACCGGAAATTCCTGCGGCTCGCCTATAGTCACGTTAGCGAAAAGACAATTGCTGACGGTATTGCCCGACTGGGTGCCATTTTGAAGGAGACCGCGAGGCGCGACGCCGCCGAGTAGCGGCACGGGCGGATCCAATGGAACGGTACAACGCTCCTGGGCTCGAGTTCGAGGGAATGAGCCAGGCTGTCGTGCATGACGGTCTGGTTCATGTTTCGGGTCAGGTGGCGCTGCGCGAGGGAAAACCCGTCGGCGCACACGATGCCGAAGTTCAGGCGCGGCAATGCTTCGCCAACCTGAAGGCTGTGCTGGAGGAGGCCGGCGTCGGTTTGTCCGATGTTATCCTGTTGCGCTGCTACCTAACCGACGCACAGTTCTATCAGGCCTATTCTAAGGTGAAGAACGAACTGTTCAGCGTACACCCGCCCGGCGGCACGGCGGTCATTGTAAAGGCATTGTTGTTGCCTGAGTTGATGTTGGAGGTGGAGGCCGTGGCGGCCGTTTCCGGCCGTTCTAAGGCTGGACGTTAGCGGACCTTCGTGCATCGCCGGGGCATCCGAACAGGCAGACGTGCGAATCTTCCGCCGCGATGGTTGAAAATTCGGCGCAATTCGACTAGATGCGCCGAATTAGCGCACTCTTTCTCCGGCAGGAGGTAGCAATGTTGACACGCGACACCCTGATCCGCGAAGCACGCGCCCGCGGCGGCAATCTGCCGGCGCTTATTCTTGTCTATGCGGCCATCGTGGGCACAATGGCAGGCACTGCGCTCGCGATCATCTGATCCGCTGCCGGCAAGTCTCCCAATCGATATCTGTTGATCCTGGCGGCGTGAGCAATCACACGTCCGCCGCATCTCCTATGTTGTCGACGCCGCCGCGCTCCTCGAGCAGCGTGGTGAGCCAATCGGGATCCATCTCCGGAACAGATGACAGGAGAAGGTCGGTGTATGGATGATGAGGCGGCTTGAACATCTCGTCCTTTGGCCCCTGTTCCACCACCTTGCCATGCTGCATGACCACGACCTCGTCCGCGATCGAGCGAACCGTCGCCAGATCGTGTGTGATGAACATATAGGCTAGGCCGAGTTCACGCTGCAGCCTGTCGAGCAGCTTGAGGATGCCCTCCGCAACCAGCTGGTCGAGTGCGCTTGTCACCTCATCGCAGATAATGAAGTCGGGCTCAGCCGCCAGTGCACGGGCAATGCCTATGCGCTGCTTCTGCCCGCCTGAAAGCTCAGGCGGATAGCGGTTATAGAAGCGAGCGGGCTCCAGCTCGATCAGATCAAGCAACTCATCAACGCGCTGCTTCAGCGCCTGCCCCCTGAGGCCGGAATAGAACTGAGCCGGCCGGCCGATGATCTCATTGATCTGAACCTTGGGGTTCAGCGCGGTATCGGCCATCTGGTAGATCATCTGCGCCTGGCGCAGCTGATCGCGATTGCGGTCCTGATAGCGCGGCGGTAGAGGATCGCCCTTGAATAGAACCTGCCCTTCCGTTGGCGGCAGCAGCCCAGTGATCACGCGCGCGGTTGTTGACTTGCCCGATCCGGATTCGCCCACGACCGCAACGGTCATCCCGGGGTAGATGTCGAAAGAGACGTCATCTAGCACCTTCACGCCGCCGGTATAGGCCGCATCGATATTCTGAACCGAAATCACAGGCTGCGTGCCGTCGGTCGGACGCGATTTCTGATCGCGCTTGAAGCTGCGCACCGCCCACAGGCTCTTGGTGTAGTCTTCGCGCGGATTGTCGAGCATCTCCTTGGTCGGAGCTTCCTCGACTTCCTCGCCCTTCAGCAGCACCTTAATCGTATCGGCCATCTGCGCAACCACCGCCAGATCGTGCGTGATGTAGATCGCGGCCGTATTGAACTGGTCGACGATGTCACGGATGGCAGCGAGCACTTCGATCTGCGTCGTCACGTCGAGCGCTGTCGTCGGCTCGTCGAAGATGATCAGGTCGGGCCGGCAGGACATTGCCATGGCCGTCATGGCGCGCTGTAGCTGGCCGCCGGAAACCTGATGCGGATAGCGGAAACCGATCTCCTGCGGGTTGGGCAAACGCAGCCGCTCATAGAGCTCCATTGCGTCTTCCTGCGCCTCCATCCGCTTCTGAATGCGGTAGTGCACCGGCGCTTCGGTATGCTGATCGATGATCTTGTGGGCTGGGTTGAAGGACGCCGCCGCCGACTGCGCGACATAGGCGATGCGCGAGCCGCGCAGGGCGCGACGCTCGCCTTCGGAGGCTGTCGTGAGCTCCATGCCGTCGAACTCGATGGAGCCTTCCGAAATACGTGTGCCGTCGCGGGCATAGCCCATTGCCGCGGCGCCGATTGTCGATTTGCCGGCCCCGGACTCGCCGATCAGCCCCATCACCTCGCCGCGGTGCAGCGTCAGGTCGACGCCCTTGATGATGGGTATCCAGGTTTCGTCCGAGTACCCGTCGATCTTCAGCCCTCGGATTTTCAGCAGGACGTCTTTGTCGGTGAACTTCTTTTTCATCTTACTGTTCCTTCAGGCCGGAGGACCGGAAGAGCATCCAGTCGACCACGAAATTGACGGCCACTGTCAGAAGGGCAATCGCGGCGGCGGGGATCAGCGGCGTGATGTCGCCGAACGAGATCAGCGTCGCGTTTTCGCGCACCATAGAGCCCCAGTCCGCTGTCGGCGGCTGAATGCCGAGGCCGAGGAAGCTGAGGCCTGCGATCAGCAGGAACACGAAGCAGAATTCCAGGCCGAACTCGGCCACCAGCGGCGCGGTGGAGTTGGGCAGTATCTCCTTGCGGATCAGATACCAGTCGCCTTCGCCGCGCAGCTTGGCTGCCTCGATATAGTCCATCACCACAATGTTGCCGGCAACGGCCCGTGTCAGCCGGAAGACGCGCGGCGAGTAGATCACCGCCACGACGATCACGATCACGATCAGGCTGGTACCGAAGATCGACAGCATGAGCAGCGCGAAGATGAGCGAGGGGACCGACATGATGACGTCGGCAACCCGGCCCATCAGCTGATCGAACCACCCGCCTTTAACGGCGGCCAGCAGCCCGCCAAGTGCGCCCATGATGAAGGCCAACAATGTTGCAACCAGCGCAAGACCCACAGAGTTGCGCGCACCATAGATGATGCGGCTGAATATATCGCGCCCCAGCTGATCGGCGCCGAGCAGCAGGTTCTCGTCCGGCGGGGCAAAGGTCTGTGCAATGACCTCCGATTCGCCATAAGGCGCAATCCATGGCGCGAAAATGCCGGCGATCGCGTAGGTGAAAATCACGAACATGCCGAATGAGGCGGTAAGCGGCGCCGTTCGAAGCTCCTTGGCGATTCCCGGTTTGGAAATCTGGATCAGAAATTCGCGGAACGCATAGGACGTGCCGGCCGCAAGCGCGAGCAGGCCAGCGAAGATCGTAACCCCCCGCAGGGCGGGCACGCCGCCAATGATGCCGAGCACAAACGACACCAGCGTGAGCGAGAACAGGAGCATGAACACCTTGCGGTTCTGGTAGTAGGCCGCAAGACACGATGCCGCGATAAGGGCGGCGTAATATCCGATGACAAAGTTGCTCATTTCGCCGTCCTCACTTCGGATGCCGCAGGCGCGGGTTTGTCAGAATGGCTCCGACATCCGCAGTCAGGTTCAACAGAATGAAGGTCGCCGCGAAGATGAGGCAGCAGGCCTGCACGATCGGGAAATCGCGTTTCGCGACGGCATCCACCAGCAGCTGGCCAATGCCCGGATAGACGAACACGACCTCGACCAGCACCACGCCGGTAATCAGATAGGCGAGGTTCAGCGCCACAACGTTGATGATGGGCGCCCAGGCGTTCGGCAATGCGTGCCGCACGATGACTTTCCACGGCGGCGTGCCTTTCAAGCGCGCCATCTCGATATAGGGCGAGGCGAGAAGGTTGATGATCGCAGCGCGCGTCATTCGCATCATATGGGCCGTCACCACCAACACGAGCGTGAGAGCCGGGAGGAATGTGCGGTGAAGCAGCTCCACAAAGGTCATGTCGGCCCTGAGGTTTGCAAGCGCGGGGAACATGCCGGTTTTGACTGCGAGGTACAGGATCAGGATGTAGCCGAGGAAGAACTCCGGCGAGGAGATCGATGTCAGCGTCATCACGTTGGCGACCCGGTCGAACAGCGAGTTGCGCAGCAGTGCAACAACGATGCCGAGCAGGATCGATATGGGAACTGCGATCACAGCCGCGTAGGCGGCGAGGAACAGCGTGTTTATGAAACGGGTGCCGATGGCGGAACTGACACGCTCACCCGACACCAGCGATGTGCCGAAATCGCCTGTCACGGCCCCGGCGAGCCACTCGAAATAGCGAACGGGTGCAGGGCGGTCGAGCCCCAGCTGTTCACGCATCGCAGCAACCGTTTCCTCGGTCGCGCCCTGTCCAAGAACGGCCTGCGCGATGTCGCCGGGAAGCAATTCAACCGCAAAGAAAATCAAGACCGACACTACGAGGAGCGTCACCAGTCCTAGGCCCAGCCGTTTGGCGATCAGGCCTGCCAAGTCCCCCATCTGTCCCTCCAGACATTGAGCCCGGCACATTCGCGCCGGTTTTTTGTTGCGTCACGCAAGCGGCGAGGCCGCATCGATCCGCTGTTTTTTGTTGCCGTTCCGGCTGCGTGAGCCGGATTAGGGCCGGCCCGGCACAGTGATGCGCCGGGCCGGGTGATGTTGGTTAGTCGGTGAACCACCAACGGCTCGCCGCACGGGCGCCATCGCTCTCCCAGCTCGCCGCGAGGTTTTCGGGCGTGCCAACATTGGAGCGGGCGCCGTAGACGAAGTTGTTGAAGAACGGAATGACAGTACCACCATCGTCCCGGGCCAGCATCGCCATTTCGCGATACATCTCGGCACGAACGCTGTCATTGAGTTCCGACTTCGCCTGAAGCAGCAACTCGTTGAACCGCTCGTTCTGCCAGCGGCTCTCGTTCCAGGCGGCGTCGTTCTTGTAGGCGAGTGTGTACATCACGTCCGGTGTCGGACGTGCGCCCCAGGAAACGAGCGTCCACGGCTTCACCAGCCAAACGTCGGAATAGTAGCCGTCATTCGGCTCACGCACGACATTGATGGTGATGCCTGCCGCCTTGGCATGCTCGGCATAGAGCACTGCCATGTCGACCGCGCCAGCGCTGACGCTGTCAGCGGTGGAGAGATTGACCGTAAGGCCTTCGGCTCCTGCCTTCTTCAGCAGGGACTTGGCCTGATCCGGGTCATAATCGCGCTGCGGAATGCCCTCCGGCCAGTAAGGCTGTGCCGGCGAGTGGTGGAAGTCGTTGCCCTTGGTGGCGGCACCGAACAGGATCTTCTCGATGATCTCGTCGCGGTTGATCGCCAACTTCAACGCATTGCGAACGTCGACATTGTCGAACGGCGCCGTGTCGCAGTGCATCGGCATCGTGATTGCGCCCGCGGACGGAATGTTCATCACGTTGATGTTCGGGTCGCGCTGCAACAGGGCAACCGTCTTGAGGTCGACCTGTGAAACCGAGTCCACGTCGCCGGTGACGAGTGCCGTCTGACGCGCATTCGGATCGTTGAGCGTGATCATCTCGACCTTGTCGAAATATGCGCCCTCGCCATGCCAGCCATCGTGGCGGCTGAGGCTGAACTGCACGCCGAACTCGCCCGAGTCGATCTTGTACGGGCCACAGCCGTCGCCCGACTTCCAGTCGATCGAACCGTCGTCATTCGCCGGGCAGATCGCCAGATGGTAGTCGGTCATCAGCCACGGGAAGTCGGCGTTGCCGCGTCCGAGCTTTACCTTGACGACATAGTCACCGTCCTTGGTGATGTCGGTTACGTCGGTCAGAAGCGCCTTGGCAGCTGATGTCGTGTCGTCGCCGCGGTGATGGTTGAGCGAAGCGATCACGTCGTCCGCGGTCACCTTCTTGCCGCTATGGAAAGAGGCGTTCTGCGTCAGCTCGAAAGTCCACTCCGAAGCGTCTTCGCTGGCCGTCCAGCTCGTTGCGAGGTCCGGACCGAGCGACCCGTCGCCATTGATCTGGGTGAGGTAGGAACGGTGCGTATGCGCCAGGAAGATCATCACACGGGTCAGGTAGGTGCCCGGATCATGAGTGTCAGACGTGTTGCCGTCGTGGATGCCCCAGCGGAACGTTCCGCCGCTTTTCGGCTGCGCGCGAGCGCTGGTGGTCCAGAGACCGGAGGCCGTCGTCGCCGTAACACCGGCGGCGACCGAATAGTGAATGAAATCGCGGCGTGAAATCCCGCCCCTGCTGGCTTCTTCCGCGATCCGATTGAGAAGTAGTTGGTTCTTTTTCGTCATATCAACTCCCTGACTCATTGGCTGAGCGTTGTTAATTGTAGCCGCAACTGCGCCTTTCAAGCGTCGCTCTGTGGCGCCGGCGGTAGCCTAAATGCGACTTCGGTGATGCAAATAGCCTATATGCGACACGCTTCCAGCAAATCACGAACTGGCGGCTCGATAAACCCCGCGCGCAAGAAAGTGGCCGATTTGAACGGAGCCTTGGCGAGGGCAGGGCCGATGAAAACCCCGGTTTTCTGCTTGTTTCAGGTGCGCCATGTGGGCGGAGTGCGCGCGCGGCGCATACCGCGACCGGCCTTGAAAAAGCCGATGCCAGTTGCAGCAACCTTAGGTTTTTCAAGCAGTTGCCGGACGAATTCACACGGGTCCGATTCGTGAACGAAGCGAGGGAGCTAACCTCGACGGCTGATCTTCGCCTTTAGCCTGTCGAGCATGTCGAGGCAGGCCTGCAATTGGCTCAGTTCGATGAATTCATCCGGCTTGTGAGCCTGTGCGATCGACCCTGGGCCGCAGATGACTGTCGAGATCCCCGCAGCCTGAAAAAGACCGGCCTCTGTACCGAACGCCACGACGTCGGCTCCGTTTTGGCCGGTCAGCTCATGCGCGATTTCGCGTGCTTCGGACTGGCTGACGACCTGTAGGCCTTCTACCTCGCCGATTGTGTGGGTCACAATCTCGGCATCTGGCGAAATCGCCTTCATGGCGGGCCGTAGCACATGGTCGACATAAGCGCCGAGATCGGATTTGACGAGATCGGCGTCAGAGGCCTGTACCGGGCGCATCTCCCACTCAACCTCACAATGTCCGGCGATCACGTTGCGGGCGGCGCCGCCGGCGATCCTGCCCACCTGTATCGTGGTCCAGGGCGGATCGAACCGGCTGCCCGCCGGAGCGCGTTGCTTGAGCCGGTCTCCGACTTCGAGCAGTTTGCCAATGTATCGCGCCGCATATTCGATTGCGTTCACACCGATGTCTGGCTGTGAGCCGTGACCCTCGCGTCCGGTGAATTCGGTCGTGTACTCGTAGCAGCCCTTGTGCCCTTCGATCACCCGCATTTCGGTGGGTTCGCCGATGATCGCTACGGAGGGTTTGAACTCGGCCTTGGTCAGTTCCTCCATCAGCGCGCGGGCGCCGAAACAGCCGACTTCCTCGTCATAAGTGAAGGCAAAATGCAGTGGGCGCCGGAGTTCGTTCGCCGCAAATTCGGGCGCTATCGCCAGGCAGGCAGCAATGAAACCCTTCATGTCGCAGGTGCCGCGGCCATAAAGCCGGCCCTCACGCGCCGCCATTTCGAACGGGTCGTTCGTCCACTGCTGGTCGTCTACCGGGACAACGTCCGTGTGGCCGGACAGAACGATGCCGCCGTCCGACAGCGGTCCGATGGTGGCGAAGAGATTTGCTTTTCCGCCGCTCGCGTCGCGCGATATGGAGAGGTGCGCACCGGCATCACGCAACAGATCTGCGGCATATTCGATCAGCGCCAGATTGCTGTCGGAAGATACTGTCGGGAAGCCTATCAACTCCCCCAGAATCGATTGAGTTTGCTGGAGCGTCGCCATTGCTCAGTTCTTGACGAACAGTTTGCGTGGCCGGTTGCACAGGCATTCGGCAGCAGCACCGTCGCGAACAAGGATGCTCTCGGTGATCTCCAACCCCCAGTCCGACATCCACAGTCCCGGCATGAAATGGAACGTCATGCCCGCTTCGAGGATCGTGTCGTCTTCCTTGCGAAACGAAATCGTTCGCTCGCCCCAGTCCGGCGGGTAAGACAGTCCGATCGGGTAGCCGCATCTGCTGTCCTTGTGGATGCCGGCCTTTTCAAGCGCGCCGAAGAGCGCAAGCGCAACATCGCCGGCGCGATTGCCCGGCCGCGCGGCCTCAAGCCCGGCCTCCATGCCTTCGACAAGCGCTTTTTCCGCTTCCAGCATGTGCTGTGGCGGCTTGCCCAGAAACACCGTGCGGCAGAAGGGCGCGTGGTAGCGCCGGTAGCAGCCGGCAATCTCGAAAAATGTCGCCTGCCCCTCTTCGAAGCGACGCCCGTCCCAGGTGAGATGTGGCGCCGCCGCATCGGAACCGCTGGGAAGCAGGGGCACGATTGCCGGATATTCGCCCCAGTCGTCATCGACGCCACGCACCGCGTCGGCGTATATCTCAGCCACCAGGTCGTTCTTTTTCAGTCCTGGTTCGACGCGCTCCATAATGCCGTCGACGATCTTTTCCGATATGCGCGCAGCACGGCGCATAAAGGTGACTTCTTCATCCGACTTGACCGCGCGCTGCCAATTGACCAGCCCCGTCGCGTCGACGAATTCGGCGTCAGGGAGCTCCCTGCGCATGACCAGATAGGCCTTGGCAGAGAAATAGTAGTTTTCAAGCTCAACCCCGACGCGCTTGTTGTCATAGCCGTGGTCTCGCAGGATTGCCGCGAGCACCTCCATTGGATGGAGAGTTGTCGACTGCACGTAGTGGTCGGGATAACTCAACACCCGCTCATCGCTCATATAGACGGTTCGCACCGCGCCATTCGCATCCTGAGAACGGCCCCACCAGATCGGGTCGGCGTCGTGAAACACGATGACGCCCTGGTGCACATAGAAGGACCAGCCGTCATAGCCGGTAAGCCAAGCCATGTTCGAAGGATCCTCGACGAAAAGCACGTCGATATCCTGCTCCACCATGGCGCGGCGTACCTTGCCAAGCCGGCGTTCATACTCCGCAGGGGTGAAAGGCAAATATTGGCCCGGCATTGCTCCTCCCATCACGTTGACCCGGTATGGCAGGCCGGGAAAACAATGTGCACATCTATTGCCAACATCCAAACGGCGGAAGGGAAAAACACTGATCCAGAGGCCGTGCCGCCGTTGACACAATCTTTCGCGGCATGATGATGTGACCATCATCCGGATATATTTTGAGCCTGCCGAGGCACCATGACAGAGCCGACATTGGCCGACGTAATGGCCGCCGCCCGCACGATTTTCGGGACTGCGATCCGCACGCCACTTGTGCCGTCACCGCATCTGACGAAGCGCTTTGGGAGCGATTTTCTACTCAAGCTCGAAATCGCGCAGCCTATTGGCGCGTTCAAATTGCGCGGCGCGGCCAACGCCGTCTTCAACCTGCCGGCCGATGCGCAAGGCGTTACCTGCTGCTCGACGGGAAATCACGGACGCGGTGTGGCCTATGCGGCGCGTGCCCGCGGTCTGCGAGCCGTTATCTGCATGTCGACAATGGTACCGCAGGTGAAGGTCGATGGTATCCGCGCGCTGGGTGCTGAAGTGCAAGTCCGCGGAAAAAATCAGGACGATGCGGCGGCCGAAAGCAGTCGCCTCGCGGCAGAGGAAGGCCTGATCGAGATACCACCGTTCGATGACCCCTATGTCATCGCGGGTCAGGGAACGATTGGTCTTGAGCTGCTTCAGGACCGACCGGACCTTGCCGCGATACTCGTGCCTTTGTCCGGCGGCGGTCTTGCGGCAGGCATCGCGCTCGCAGCCAAGGCGATCAAGCCTGACATCAAAGTCATCGGCATTACGATGGAACGCGGCGCGGCGATGTATGAATCGGTGCGGGCGGGTGTCCCGACCGTGGTCGAGGAAGTTCCAAGCCTGGCCGATTCGCTCGGCGGCGGTATCGGCGCACAGAACAGGCTCTCATTCCCACTCTGCCGCGAACTGCTGGACGATTACGTGCTTGTCTCCGAAGACGAAATCTATGACGCGATGCAGACACTCTATTTCGAGGACCGGATAGTTGCCGAAGGGGGAAGCGTTGTGGGCATTGCAGCGCTGAAATCGGGCAAGCTGCCGCCAATCGACGGACCGGTCGCCACCATCATCACCGGCAGAAATGTCGACATGCGGGTCTTCACCGACATTGTCAGCGGTCGCCGGGTCGCGCTTGGAAATCAGCATATTGAAGGCCATGCTTATGCCGCGTGACATCAAGATACTCACCGAAGCCGATTTGCGCGGCTGCGTGCAACTCGACCTCGCGGCTGTCGATGTCGTGGAGAAGGCGTTCGCCGCACTCGCTTCCGGCGCGGTGGTCATGCCGCCGATCCTGTCGATGGCAATTCCCCACGCCAACGGCGAAGTCGATGTAAAGACCGCCTATATTCCCGGCTTCGACGGCTTCGCTATCAAGGTCAGCCCCGGCTTCTTCGACAATCCGAAACTGGGGCTGCCCAGTCTCAACGGACTGATGGTCCTGTTTTCCGCCAAGACGGGTCTTGTCGAGGCGCTGCTTCTCGACAATGGCTACTTGACCGATGTGCGCACCGCAGCCGCCGGCGCCGTCGCTGCCCGCCACTTCGCGCCTTCGAAGGTGTCGACAGCCGGCGTTATCGGAACGGGCGTACAAGCCAGGCTGCAACTGCAGGCGGCACATCTCGTGCGTCCATTTGAGCAGGCGCTTGTGTGGGGACGCGATACCGCCAAGGCCGAACAATGTGCCAGCGATCTGGCGGCACAGCTCGGCATACCGGTGCGCGCGGAAAGCGATGCGGCGCGCCTGGTCGCGGAAAGCCAGTTGGTCGTCACTACGACGCCGGCCGAGGAGCCTGTGCTCAAGGCGGATTGGCTGCACCCGGGCTTGCACATCACCGCCATGGGTTCGGATCAGGCAGGCAAGAACGAAATCGAACCGGAAGCATTGATTGCCGCCGATCTTTATGTGGCCGACCGGGTCAGTCAGACAGAGTTGCTCGGCGAATTGCGAAGCGCTCAAGCGGCCGGTTTGTGGACTGGCGGCACACCGCCGGAGCTCGGTGCGATCATCTCCGGCGCTGCAGCCGGCAGGACGGACGACAATCAGGTCACGATCTGCGACCTCACCGGAACCGGCGCACAGGACACCGCAATTGCCACCTTTGCGGTCGCGGCAGCCTCCAAAGCCGGAATCGGCACAACGATTGCGGCGTAGTCCAACATGTTCGCTCTCGACGACCGCGATCTGAAAATTCTAGCCATTCTCGCCCGCGAGGGGCGCATTTCGAAAGCCGATCTGGCCAAGCGCATCAACCTTTCCGCCGCGCCTTGCTGGGAGCGCCTCAAACGGCTGGAAGATGCCGGGATCATTACCGGCTACCATGCCGAGATTGCTCTCAAGAAAGTCGCCCCCCACATCGTCGTCTTCATGGCTGCGGAACTCGAGAATCATCGCAGCGCTGATTTTCAGACCTTCGAGCGCGCGGTTCAGCCGCTGGACGAGATCGTTGCGTGCTGGGCCGTTGGTGGCGGCTTCGACTACATTCTTCAGATTGTGACAACCGACATCGATTCTTATCAGCGGCTCGTCGATCACCTGCTAGAAGCGCGCGTGGGGCTTGCGCGATATTTCACTTATGTTGTGACGAAACCGGTCAAACAGGCTGGTGCGCCGCCGATTGGGTTGCTGAAAGGTTCCGACGCAGAGGATTGATTGGCGGCCAGCCGAAAATGCAGAAGAATCTTTGGCAACCGGGGTCCGGTTCAAACAAACGTTTGGCGCCGGTCGTGTGAAGTTCGGCCTCGTAATACGAGGAGACTCACACGATGCCATCCCTCGCCATTCTCCAGAAGACGAACCTTTCCGAACTGGACGACCCGCGGCTGTTTCGCGAATTCGCTTATGTCGACGGTGCCTGGACCGCGGGCTCCGGCGAAGGCGGTATCGTCGTCGTCGATCCGGCGAGCGGGTCCCGAATCGGAACCGTTCCAAAGCTGACCGCCGACGACGCGGAAAAGGCAATCGCCGCTGCCCATGCGGCCTTCTCCGGTTGGTCCCTGCGGCCGGCAGAAGAACGGCGCGCCATACTTCGCAACTGGCACGGACTGGTGTTGCAGGCAAAAGATGATCTGGCCCGCCTAATGGTTCAGGAGCAAGGCAAACCGCTGTCCGAGGCACGCGGCGAGATCGATTATGCTGCTTCCTTCATCGATTTTTACGCCGACGAAGCGGTGCGGCTGAATGTTGAAACTGTAACCTCGCATCTGCCTGACGCAGACATGCAGGTCATGCGTCAGCCGGTTGGCGTGGCCGCACTTGTGACGCCTTGGAATTTTCCGGCCGCGATGCTGACGCGCAAGGCCGCGGCTGCGCTTGCGGCTGGCTGTACGATTGTTGCCCACCCTTCCTCCGAAACACCGTTCTCGGCGCTTGCGTTGGCCGAACTCGCGGAGCGCGCTGGCTTTCCTTCCGGTGTTTTCAATGTGCTCACCGGCAGTGCGGCCACGGTGGTGGGCGCTATGACAAAGTCGCCCTTGGTGCGTGCGCTTTCCTTCACTGGATCGACCGAAATCGGGCGGTTGCTCTATGAGCAGTCCGCGCCCACGATCAAGCGCCTGATCATGGAGCTTGGCGGCCATGCGCCGTTCATAGCATTCGCCGACTGCGATCTGGATGGCGCGGTCGACCGCGCCATCAGCGCGAAATTTGCAACGTCCGGGCAGGACTGCCTGGCCGCGAACCGCTTTTACATCGAGCGGCCGATCTATGAACGTTTCGTCGCCGCCTTCGCGGAGCGCGTTCGGGCCATGACGGTGGGCGAAGGAATGACCGATCCTGACATTGGCCCCCTGATCAATGGCCGCGCTGTCGCCAAACAGCAGCAGCACGTGACTGACGCGCTGGAGCGCGGCGCGCGACTGGTGACTGGCGGCAAGATCGCCTCCGCAGGCCCGAATTTTTATGAGCCGACCGTGCTGGCCGACGTACCAGCCGACGCTGCGATATTCCGCGAAGAGACCTTCGGGCCGGTTGCGGCTTTCGCGCCGTTCGACGACGAAGCGGAAGTGCTGCGACAGGCCAACCACACCGAGACAGGACTGGTGGCCTATCTCCACACCTCTGATCCCGCGCGCATCGCACGTTTCAGCCGGGGGCTTGAGTTTGGAATGGTCGCCGTCAACCGCACGAAGATCACAGGCGCGCCGGTGCCGTTTGGCGGTGTCAAGCAGGCTGGTCTAGCGCGCGAAGGTTCGCGCCACGGCATGGAAGCCTATACAGACCTGAAATACATTTGCCGCGACCTCGGCTGAGGTCATTACCCAACGCCGGCAGGAACGCGCAGCGAGGAGGCACGGAGATGCTTTTGAAAAACGACACGCTCGATCAGTGGGACCGAGAAAACTTCTTTCACCCCTCGACCCACCTGGCCGAGTTTGCGCGGGGCGAGGCGCCAAGCCGCATCGTAAGCGGTGGCTCGGGCGTTCACATCGAGGATCGTGACGGCAATCGGCTGCTGGATGCATTCGCCGGCCTCTATTGCGTGAATGTCGGCTATGGTCGGCAGGAAATTGCCGAGGCAATTGCGGCGCAAGCCCGCGAGCTCGCCTACTACCATTCCTATGTAGGCCATGGGACGGAAGCGTCGATCACCCTTGCCAAAATGGTGTTGGACCGCGCTCCGAAGGGCATGTCCAAAGTCTATTTCGGCCTCGGCGGGTCCGACGCAAACGAAACCAATGTGAAGCTTGTCTGGTACTACAACAACATACTCGGCCGGCCGCAGAAGAAGAAAATCATCTCGCGCTGGCGCGGCTATCACGGCTCGGGGCTGGTCACCGGGTCGCTGACAGGGCTCAAACTGTTTCACGACAAGTTCGATCTGCCACTGGACCGCATCGTTCACACCGAGGCACCCTATTATTATCGTCGGCCCGACCTTGGCATGAGCGAAGCTGATTTCGCCGCATACTGCGCGGACGAGCTCGAAAAGCTGATAGCGCGCGAGGGCGCCGACACGATCGCCGCCTTCATTGGCGAACCCGTGCTTGGCACCGGCGGTATCGTACCGCCGCCCGCCGGTTACTGGCAGGCGATCCAGAAGGTGCTGAAGAAGTACGACATATTGCTGATCGCGGACGAGGTCGTGACCGGCTTCGGCCGACTCGGATCGATGTTCGGTTCCGACCATTACGGAATGGAGCCGGACATCATCACTATCGCGAAGGGCCTGACCTCGGCTTACGCGCCGCTGTCTGGCTCGATCGTGGGCGACAAAGTGTGGAAGGTGCTGGCACAGGGAACCGATGAGAATGGCCCCATCGGCCATGGCTGGACCTATTCGGCTCACCCGATAGGGGCTGCCGCCGGCGTCGCCAATCTGAAACTCATCGATGAACTCGGCCTGGTGAAGAATGCCGGCGAGACCGGCGCCTACTTCAACAAGGCAATGAAGGATGCACTCGGCGACCACGCTCATGTCGGAGACGTGCGTGGGGAGGGCCTGCTTTGCGCTGTCGAGTTTGTCGAAGACCGCGAGACGCGGAAATTCTACGATCCCTCGCAGAAGATCGGCCCGCAAGTGTCGGCGGCACTTCTCTCAAAGGGCGTGATCGCCCGCGCGATGCCGCAAGGGGACATTCTGGGCTTTGCCCCGCCGCTCTGCCTGACCAACGCGGAAGCGGACGAGGTCGTTGGGAAGACAACGGAGGCGGTGAGGGACGTTCTTGGTCGCGGTTAAGCCCCTGCTGTGCCGGCGTCCGGGCGGACGCCGGCACGCGTCGATTACCAGGCATAAATGAGGCGGTTCCGGGGGGTCTCTGCCTTAATTCAAATGCCACAATTGTTTTTGCAACCAACGCGCCGGTGCGGCGTTGTTCTGGTGTCAAACGCGTCCAAGCGAACAGGAGACACCAATGTTGAAGAACAAGAAAACCCTCACCGCACTGGCCATCATTCTTATGGCTGCAGCCCCGGTTTCAAACGGTTTCGCGCAGACCACATCGGGCGACGCCAATGCCGAAGTGTCCTCCGGCGACACATCGGTTTCCACAGGTGCCGATGCTTCCGCCAACACCGATGGCGCTGACGCCAACGCCGATGCGAACGCATCTTCCGGCGATACGAACGCTAGTTCCTCGGCCGGCATGGGCGTACAGCTGGGCTCGCTGAGCGCTAGCGGTTCCGCTTCCGGCAGCACCAGTGTAGATTCGACGACGGAGTTCGAGGACGGTCAGATTGTCGTTACCTCGCGTAGCTCGCTCGATGCCGAAACGCAGGCTGCGATCGATGCCAATGCGGAAAACGATGCTGCTGCGGAGGCCACGGCCAATTTCCGCACCGTCGCACAGTCCAATGCCGCAATCGCAGCTGCCCTTGACGAGGCGGGCTGCACCGCGGATGCGATTAGCGCCGCCGGTATGGACGCCGAAGGCCGCCTGGTGATCGTGTGTAACTAATCACGATCGCTGTGACCCTTGGGAGATAAGAGCGGGCTGGCATGAGAGTGCCAGCCCGTTTTCCGTTGTTGCTGCGGGAAGGGTTGCTCACTTCAGAAGCGGAACGACGATCTCGATCTTGAGGCCGTTGGGACGAAAATCCCGACTGATCGTGCCGCCCAATTCGCCGCGAATAGAGGCATCGATCAGCTTCGAGCCGAAACCACGGCCCGGCTGCTGTTCCGACTGCTTGCCCTTTTCGACGGGTAGGGTTTCGACCCAATTGAATTTCAGCTCCGGCCGTTTGCCGCCGGCGACCTTCCACGAAATTTCGAGCTTCCCCTCGGTGCGGCCCGCGCCGTACTTCAGCGCGTTGGTAGCGAGTTCGTGGAATGTGAGACCGAAGGCCTGCGCCTGCCGTCCATCAAGCGCCACTGCAGCGCCTTCAATCGAGATGCCGGCGGGATTTGCTCCGTAAATCTGCTCCAGCTCCGTCATCAGCAACTCACGCAGATCGATGCCTCGCCAGTGCGAGCGCGTCAACATGTCCTGTGCATTCGCCATCGACTGCATCCGCGCGGAAAACGACTCGGAGAATGCTTCGATTGTTTCGCTCGACATCGCCGTTTGTCGTGCGATCGCAAGGATGCGCGCAATCGAGTTCTTTAGCCGGTGTTTCATCTCCTGGAGGATGAGATCCTTTTCCTGGAGGCTGCTTTCCTTCAGCGCAACGAGCTCGCCTGCACGGTCGACCGCTTTCAGTTGCCAATTAGCCGCCGCGGCCATAGCACCTGCGAGAAGCAGGGATATCACGCCAGTGATGAGCACGAATGGCGTCACCATCTCGTCGCTGTAGTTAGCCGCCTTTCGAACACTCAGTGTCCAGTTTCTACCCGCGACTTTGATATCGCGATGAACCGTCAGTGGCATAACTCCGGCGTCTGCATAGCCAGGTGAGCGATAGAGCAGCGGCGCGTCGGGATTCTCCGGGCCACCGTCGCGCGTTTCGATTTCCACCGGCAAATATTGCTCCCTCAGGATCGCCTGATGCAGGTCCCCCGCCCTGAACGGCGCATAGACAAACCCGTCGACCTTGTTGCCTGCGCCGAGACGCAGCGGGTGATAGATCAGGAAGCCAGCCTGCTTCTCCTCGGTAATCTCCTGGACAAGTGTCACTGGCGCGGTGGCTGAAACCTCGCCTGTCTGCAAGGCTCTCAGAATGGCTTCACGGCGAACCGGCTCAGAAAACATATCAAAGCCGAGAGCCGACTTATTACGCTCATCCAGAGGTTCGAGCAGAATGATTGCGGTGCGCACGTCCGCGCCCGTGTCCGGCCAGATGCCGCGAACGATGCCGTAATTTTCGAGCAGCTTCTCCGAAACGATGCCGGTTTCATCTGGATCGACGATGAGAGCATAGCCAAGACCCTGGATACCGCGGAAACGGTTCTCAAGGTCCAATGTCTCAGTAAAGACTGAAAACCGGTCGCGATTCGCAACAACGCCCGCCGACCGGAAGTGACCGACGGTCGCTATCAGCAGCGCCATGTGCTGGCTGATGCGATCCTGCAGCTGGTCCGCAGCCTCGTCGGCAACAAGTTCGAAGCGCGCCACCTGGATGGCCTGTTCATTCCGCCAGGCCGAAAAGGTGATGATCGCGCCGAGTACAAGAACAGCGATGAAAACGAGGTAGGGTATCGAGCGGCGCACGGCTGTTCCTGGTGGGGCATTATTTGAACCCCATCTATACCCAGGGTGAGCACCGAAGCCAGCGATTTAGGCCAAGTGCCTCGCTCGGATTAGAGTCGAGGCCCTTTACCACGGATAGGAAGCTGGGCGACGAGCGGCGCGTCCTGCTCGATCACATCATCGAATGTGTGCACCTCGGCGACGAGCTGACCTTCGCTGTCGATATCCCAAACGATCTCGAGGTCGCCTTCCGACAGCGGATCGAGCGGAACACAGTTTGCGACCACGATCGGAAACTTGCGAGAGCCGGCACTCAGATGACGGCTAAGGTCTTCATCGCAATCCTGAACGGTCTCATAGCCTACGGTTGGCGCGGGCAATTCCTCACAAACCGTCATGGCGTGATTGCACCCCACGAGGAGTAGAAGAGCGGCTATGTGTTCCATGTCGTCGTCCTCCTGAACGCACTCATGAATAGAATGCGCTGAGGTCGGATTGGTTCCATTTCTGCCGCTTTCGCTGGGCTCCAATCCGCTGCGCTTTTTTCTGGAACAACTTTGTGTCCGGCTCGTTTTGCTGATGTCACAGCAACCAACAAGCTGGAGAGAAATGATGAATTGGGACCAAATCGAAGGAAACTGGCAGCAGCTGAAAGGCAAGGTCCAGGAACAGTGGGGCGAGCTGACGAACGATGACCTCGACAAGATCGAGGGCAATCGCAAGCAGCTGGCCGGCCGCATTCAGGAACGCTACGGAAAAGCACAGGATGAAGCCGAGCGCGAGATTGACGATTGGCTTAACAGGATGTGATCTCCGCTGCACAAACGAAAAACCCGGCCTCGAGGCCGGGTTTTTCTTGCGAATGGCGCGCGCGCGGCGCGCTATCTGGCGTCTTGGTGCGCAAATCTCAGCGCATAAATCACCTTCGCGCCGTCATCGATAAATTCGGCCTCGCCATCGACCGCGGCCGGCGCGATGCGTGTCAGTACCGAACTGCCGAAAGTGTCGCGCTCGGTTCTTTCCGCGACCTGGCCGTTGGTCAGCTTGTTCTTTTGAATCCAGCGAACTTCGAGCCCGTCTTTGCCGGCGAACTCGTTTCGCCGGCATTCGACAGTAATCTGAGGCGTCACATCGCCCCTCTCGGTCAGGGCTACGGCATCGACAAACAGCTCGTGCACGGCGAGGCCTATGTAAAGCGTTTCGTTGGGGTTCAACATCGGATTTTCGCCGGTGACGTCAAACGGCTCTCCGGACTGATTGAGGTACTTTCCTGCCTGCGCTTTGACGAGGTCGGCGAACAGCGCACCCTTCCAGCTTGTGTCGATGACGAGATCCTGACTGCGCGAAAGCGAGTATATTCGCCCGTTGAACCTTTGCAGGAAACTGGACAGCGAGCCCGTGCTTCGCGCCGTCTGGGCGGCGATCGAATGCACGATCGCAAGCAGGTTCTTTGTTCGGTGGTTTACTTCGCGCAGGAGCGCGAGAAGCCGCTGCTCCCGGCGGCGTTCCTCGGTCATCTCCACAATGATAATCAGCATATATTGTTGATTATCGAGCGCGACCGGCTCGAACACGAACTCAAACTGCCTGCCGTCCCGTGGCTCAGAGACGTCCAGTTTAACCAGCTTGCGTTCTTTGGTTGCCTCAGCCGAGCCATGCTCGACGAGCCGACCGACTTTCTCACCGAAAATCGATCTGTGCGTGGGGCGAGTATCGCCCGGCGTATTCCAACAGTCCGGAATATTCGCTGCGCAAATATATGCGCCGCCGGACTCCTTAACGATCATTGAAACACCGGAGCGCGCGACAGTTCTAAGAAGAAGCCGCTCCAGAAGAGACTCTACGTTACCTTGCCCAGACCATATCGTGACATCATCTCGGTTCACGAAACTCCCCATTTACAACCGTCGGCCGACAGACCACCGCCTGCCGGCCTGCGGGACGTCAGTCTGACAGACGTCCCTCAAACTCTCCTCACAAGACCCACCAGCAGCGAAATGACCAGCGCTGCGAGGAACAGATAAAACAGGATTTGTGCGATTCCAGCGGAAGCACCAGCAATCCCGCCAAAACCAAGAGCGGCGGCGATGATGGCAACGACGAAAAAGATAATCGCGTAGTACAGCATGACGTTTCTCCCAGTTCAGCTGCCGGTTAAACGCCAGCGGGCCGGAAAAGTTCCCATCACGATATTCCGCGGCGGACACCGGACAGCCGTCAGGCCGCCTCGGCTGCTGAATTTCCGAAGAACAGCGCCTGACTGATCAACGCCTTCACCATCTGCGGATTGAACGGCTTCGTCACGAGGAACGCAGGCTCAGGTCGTTCGCCAGTCAGAAGCCGCTCGGGGAACGCGGTGATGAAGATGACCGGTATCGTTGCGGTTTTCAGGATATCGTTCACCGCGTCGATGCCCGAACTGCCGTCAGCCAGCTGAATGTCGGCCAGTACCATGCCAGGCGTTTCCTTGGCGAACAGGTCGATTGCTTCACCATGGGTTCGCGCGACACCCGTCACCCGATGACCGAGCTCTTCGACCATGGTTTCAATGTCCATGGCGATGAGAGGTTCATCCTCGATGATCATGATATTCGTTGTGACCTGTTGGGAAACGGTATCGTTGGCCTTGTCGATCAGGTCTGCGACGCCCTCGACATCTTTGCCGAGAACCTCTGCGATTTCGGCGATCGAAAACCCTTCCACCGCAGCTAGTACGAAGGCCTGGCGCTCAAGCGGAGCCATCGCATCGAAACGGGTCAATGCTGTCTGCTCCCACGCATAGGGCGACTCGACCGATCTAATTTCGATATTTGCGGAACCAAATACGCTCGTGAACAGTTTGAACAGTGCAACCCGGTCGTTTTCGGATTTAGGGAAAGCGGAAACGTCGGCAATCAGCGCTTCCAGCGTTGCGGCGACATATGCATCACCCGAGGTTTGCGTACCGGTAATAGCGCGCGCGTAACGGCGAAGCATGGGCAGATAGGCGGCAACTCTTGTCGACAATGTCATTCGTGTTTCTCCGGATTACAGCGCGAGACTCTACATAAACGCGGGACGAGAAAAAGAGTTCCCGCGCGATGGAACCTTTTCTGTCGAAAAGCGTTGTCGTTTCGGATCGCTCAAATTAGGCTGTTAGGCATGCAGGGACATACTGGAAACCAAGACCAGGACAAAAGCGCCGTTACCGACGCAGTGTCGATGAAGCTTCGGCGCTATTATGCGACGGTGATGGAGGAGGCGATCCCGGATCGTTTTCTCGACCTTCTCGAGCAGCTTGATGCCGCAGACAATGAGCAGCGTGGCAAAGGTGTTCCGAAGGGCGCCGCCGATGATAAGTAACAGCACTGGTGCTGAACACCCTACGTTCAAAAGAGAATTGCTGGCGACGCTTCCGAATCTCCGCGCCTTTGCGATCTCGTTGTGTGGGCGCCACGATGTCGCAGACGATCTGGTTCAGGACACGATCTTGAAAGCTTGGGCGAAACAGGAAAGTTTCGAACCCGGAACCAATATGAAAGCCTGGCTTTTCACCATCCTGCGCAATCAGTTTTTCAGCCAGATGCGCAAGAGCGGCCGTGAATTGCAGGACACAGACGGCGCGTTCACCTCGCGCCTGTCGGTTCACCCGGCGCAGGTCGGCCAGCTGGATCTCGAAGATTGCAAATCTGCGCTAGCCAAGCTGCCGGAGGATCAGCGCGAAGCGATATTGCTCGTCGGCGCATCAGGCTTCTCGTACGAAGAGGCAGCGGAGGTTTGCGGCTGTGCGATCGGCACGATCAAGAGCCGCGCCAGCCGTGCACGTAATCGTCTGCAAGAGCTGATGAGCGTGGAAGACTATCACGAATTCGGGCCCGACTCTTCGTCGGCCGCGGTTGTCACAAAAGCGATCGCGTCCTGAATCGGTCAGCGTCCGTTTGCAAAGGCCAACCCGATTTGGGCGAGCAATACCTCGTCCAGAAAGGGCTTCTGGATTACCGGCCATGGCCAATTGCTCAACAGCGTTTCATCCAATGTGGTTATGACGATGATCGCCGTGCCGCGGCTAGACAGCTGGTCCAGCGCTGCCCGGCAGACGTCGACACGTTCGCCAACATCGCAGATGGCGAGATCGACATGAATGTCGGTTGCCAGCAGATCGTCCAGCGCCAGAACTTTGATATCGGCGAGCATGGGGAATGCGAGCCGGACTATCCGCTCGATGTCCAGCGCGATCAGCACCTCGGGTTCCGAGATGGTTATGAAGGGCTCTATGGATGTGTTCATGCTCACGAATTGGGCTAACATGAGCTTCAAGAACCCTGCATTTAACTTTCACATGCCCGCCGGAGGGCAGCGGCAATCGCAGGTGGGGTAGGGGAAGACAAAATGGCTTCAAAAAAGCCCCAGGCTAGGACCAATTGCAGTGTCTGCCCATTGCGCAAGAATGAGGCATTCCGCGACTTCAATCGCGGTGAGCTCCAGTTCATTGAGGGTTTCAAGACGGGGGAGCTGACCGTCGACAAGGGCGCTGTGATTCTCGTCGAAGGATCTCACTCGCCGCATCTGTTCACTGTGCTGAGCGGTGTGGCCTTCAGATACAAGATTCTGGAGGACGGCCGCCGCCAGATCCTCAATTTCGCTCTGCCGGGCGACCTGATTGGGCTACAGGGCACCGTAATCGGGGAAATGGAGCACTCGGTGGAAGCACTCACGCCGATGTCGTTGTGCCTGTTCGAACGCAGTCGCCTGGAAAGCCTGTTTCGCGAGCATCCGGGTCTCGCCTTCGACCTCACCTGGATCGCCGCCCGCGAGGAGCGTATTCTCGACGAGCATCTCCTTTCGATCGGCAGGCGCTCAGCGTTGGAGCGCGCGGCCTATCTTCTCGCTTTCCTCTACCGAAAGTTCGACGCCACCGACGCGTTCGCCAATGGCAAGCCGATCTTTCCGATCACCCAGCAATTGCTTTCCGACACGCTCGGTCTGTCGATCGTTCACACGAACAAGACGCTGAGAAAGCTGGCCGACCGCAGCTTGATCCGCTGGAAGGAAAAAGGGTGCGAAATTATCGATCCCGATGGGCTCGCTGCCATTGCGAACTGGGATTGGGAAACGGAAATCGACCGCCCGTTCATTTAGTAGCGCACGCACCGCGGGACAAAGAAAAAGGCGCCGGAACGTTCCGGCGCCTTTTCTAGTGGTCTTGCGTCCTGCGATTAGCGCAGCACGATACCTTCTTCGTTCGCCTCGTAGGCTTCCTCCGTATAAGCCGGCTGGTTTTCCAGCTGCTCTTCGGTGAAGTTGGTGTAGACGTAGAGCGAACCGCCGTCGTCGCGCAGGATTTCCAGCTCGGTGCCATCCAGAGCAACGCGCTTCTCGCCGATGCCGAGGAAACCGCCAACGTCGATGACGTATGCATCGAGCTTGCCGTCAGCAGTCACCAGCACATCGCCGATCTCGCCGATGTCCTCGTCGCCATTGCTGTAGACGCGGGCACCGATCAGCTTTTCAGCGCTGAGCGTCTGGCTCTGAACCGAGACCAAGCTGTCGCGGATGGAAGCGGTGGTATTGCTGTCCATCGCAGGCTTCTCAGCAGCGGCCATCTCGTCGGGCTTTTCGGTCAGCTCGTCTGCTTTCTCGGCCGCCGCGACATCTTCGGTCTTCTCGACCTCGTCCGCGGGCTGCTCAGCATCAGCGGTTTCGGTTTCGCGCATCACATCACGCGAAGCCTGCTCGTCCGACATCATGTCGGCGCGGTTGAAGGCCGGAGCCGCCTCGAGCTCTTCCTTGGTAAGCGAAGCGGTCAGCCAGCGTTCGCCATCTTCGCGCTCAACCCAGGTCAGACGTTCGAAATCGATTGCGACGTCTTTTTCGCCGATCCCGAGGAACCCGCCAACACCGAGCACAACCGCCTCGGCGGTGCCGTTCTGCGACAGTAGCACATCGTCGACTTCGCCGACCCGCTCAGCATCCTCGGAGGAGCTTGCATAGACCGACTGGCCAATCAGAGTGCTGGCGAGGATCTGGCCAGGCATTGCGGTGAAGTAGCCGTTTTCGCTCTGCATCTCATCGGCCGGCTCAGCCGAGAAGATCATCACGCCAACGCCGGCGTCCATCTCAGCCTTCTTGGCGTGGTCATCGGCGAAAGCGCCACCCGACATCAATGCAACGACGGCGGTTGTAGCAAGAAGCTTGCGGATCATGATAAAACTCCTTCGTGTGTCCATGTGACGTACAGGCCGCGCCGGGCACCGTTTTTGCGAACATTCGCTCGGCGCGGCTGTTACCTCCTCAAAACGTCTAGCGTGATCGTTGGTTCCAATTTTCTGTGCCGCACCTGAGACGGGGCGGCTGGTGGTGCGTGGCGCTGCAACTGTGGGTTATGCGCGACGAACCACCCCGACGATCAGCGAGACAACGGGGTAGGCGAGAAACAGGAAGAACAGGATCTGCGCTATGCCTGCCGGCGCACCGGCGATGTTGCCAAAGCCAACGACACCGGCAACAAACGCGATGATGAAGTACACGAGCGCATCGAACAGCATGACATCTCCCCTCCTGGATCGATGGGGGTCAAACGCATGAGTGGCTGCCTTGGTTCCGACAAAATTCACCTGCCGCTTGCGCCCGGCTCCGTTGGCGAGAAAGGTGGTGCCGTAAGCCCTTCGCGAACCCTATATGCTGAGGTCTATGAGAAGTCTGAGCGTCACACTCATATCTCATCGCTCGCAGAAGCCTTGTGGCGGCGGGCTTATGCTGGCGATTGACCCGGTGATGGAGGCGGCAGCGTTGAAACGCGGCTCCTGCAAGGCGGAGGACTCTCATTGACCATACGAATTCCGTCGGTGCGGGGCACTATCTGATGCGCGGTGTACTGAAGGTGCTCTTGCGCGCTGTCGGCATTGGCTTGCTGCTCCTCGCAGGATTGGCTCTGTTTTCGTATGTGAACAACCGAATGCCGCTCGACTATCCGGTTTCGGATCACTTCAACGGGCAAAGATTTACCAACCCGACCCTGATCGAACAGATATCTCCGGGAATTTCCGATATCGTTGGCATGATCCGGGAAGGCCGCCCCGAATGGCCGACGCGCATTGAGAATACGGGCCTTCCGCAGCTGGACGCCGATCTGGGGCAGGACGGCATTGCCGTGACATTTGTGAACCACGTTACGTTTCTGATTCAGATGCCGGGCGTTACCATTCTCACCGATCCGGTTTGGTCCGAGCGCACAAGCCCCGTTTCATGGTTCGGGCCAAGACGCGTCAGGGATCCCGGCCTCTCACTTGACGCACTTCCTCACGTGGATGTCGTACTAGTCAGCCACAACCACTACGACCACCTTGACCTTGCAACTCTGGAACAATTGAACGCGCGCTTCTCGCCATTGTTTCTGGTTCCCTTGGGCAACCGAGCTCTGCTCCAGTCAGCAGGGATTTCAAATGTAAAGGAAATGGATTGGTGGGAAGCGCACGACGTCCCCTCTAAAAGTCGGGTCACCTTTACACCGGCACAACACTCGTCGGGGCGGGGCGTATTCGATCGAGACCGAACCCTTTGGGGCAGCTTCTACATCAAACGCGATAATCGCAGCCTCTTCTTTGGCGGCGATGGAGGTTATTCAGGCCAGTTCACCGAAATCCGCGAACGGTTGGGCGCGCCGGACATCGCCCTACTAGGAATAGGCTCGTACGTGCCGCGCTGGTTCATGAAGCCGCTGCACAAGAACCCGGCCGAAGCTGTGCAGGCGCACCTTGATCTCGGTGCGACACTGAGTATCGGCATGCACATGGGCACCTTCCAGTTGGCTGGTGAGACCTTTGAGCAGCCTTTCGCAGAACTTGCCAACGCGCTGGCGAGCGAGGGCATCGAAACTGATCGATTTATGATCCTGAAGGAGGGAGAGACTTGGCTTGTCGAGCCTCAGGCTCGGTAATCCTGTCCGGTGTCCCAAAACCTGCCAGTGATGGCAGCCGCCGCGCTAGCGGTTGGGGCAGCGAACGAAAAGACTTAGAAAACCAGCAGCTTACTTAACACAGTCTTGTCTGGCTGGGTGGTAGCGGAGGAGGGATTTGAACCCCCGACACAAGGATTATGATTCCTCTGCTCTAACCTACTGAGCTACTCCGCCCCAGGTGGGCGTGGACCGCCTCTGAAGTCGCGCGGATATAAGGTTGCGGCGGTCGGGCTGTCAAGCATTGCCAGCGCCCTGATTTCGGGCGTTTTCACGCATCGATTCACCCATTATCAAAGTGTGGGGTTGAGCGGTCAGGACGGCGCGTCTATTGAGGCGCGGCGCAGCGAAGGCAAAAAGAAGAGTATGGCACCGCGCATTGCAGTCCTGGGTTGCGGGTATTGGGGTAGCAACCACGTACGGACATTGAAGGCGCTCGGCGCGCTTCATGCCGTTTCCGACGTGAACGCCGCCCGTGCGGAAGGTTTCGCGATCGAGCATGATTGTCTGGCTGTCGAGCCGGACGATTTGTTTGCGCGCGACGATATCGATGCCATCGTCATGGCGCTGCCGCCGCAATATCACTCAGACATGGCAATCAGCGCGGTCGAATCGGGCAAGGACGTGCTGGTCGAAAAGCCGATCGCGCTCTCCGTGCCCGATGCCGAGCGTTCCGTGGCGGCTGCGCGCAAGAACGAACGCATCTTCATGGTCGGCCATGTGCTGCGTTTCCATCCCGCCTTCGAGCAGCTCAAGCAACTGGTCGAATCCGACGAACTCGGCGAAATCAAATATATTCACTCGCACCGGCTGGGGCTCGGCAAGTTTCACACCGAGAACGACGCGCTGTGGGATCTCGCCCCGCACGACCTTTCCATGATCCTGGCGATCACCGGAGCGCCGCCCGAGGACGTGCGCGGCGAGGGCGCGGCACTGCTCGACCACCTGTCCGACTTCGCGCATCTGCATATGCGCTTTCCGGGCGGCATTCGCGGGCATCTGTTCACCTCGCGGCTGAACCCATATCGCGAGCGGCGGCTCACCGTTGTGGGCACCCGCGCCATGGCGGTGTTCGACGATGTGGAACCCTGGAGCCGCAAGCTCGCTGTCTACCGCCATGCGGTCTGGCAGGATTCAGGCCAGTGGGCGTTCACCACCAACGAACCGACCTATGTGCCGGTGGCGGAGGGCATGCCGCTCACCCGCGAGCTGCAGCATTTTCTTCATTGCATCGAAACACGCGAACCGCCGCGCACCGATGGTGAGGAAGCAATTGGCGTGTTGAAGATTTTGACCGCGGGCACGGTCACACACGACTGAGGTTTGCCTACCCCGCATCCACCCGTGCTTCACTTGCCAGCTTGGCCAACATCGCCTCGGCATCGGCGTGGCGCTCAGAGCGCTCGATGAAGCCGCCGCCGAAGACGCGGGCGTTGTCGCCATCCCCATCGTAAAGCACGCAAGCCTGGCCCGGTGCGACGCCGGCCTCGCCTTCGGCAAGCTCGACAATGAACGCGCCGTTTTCGGCAATCAGCCTTGCGGGCTTTGGTGGGCGGGTGGATCGGACCTTTGCATAGAGCTCGACACCAGCATCCGAAAGTTCGGCGGCATCGCCATCGCCCAGCCAGTTGAAATCGCGTAAGGCAATGCGGTGCGTGTCCAGCGCTTCGCGCGGGCCTACAATCACACGCGCCTTGTCGGGATCGAGATGCACGACATAGAGCGGTTCGCCCGAGGCGACGCCTATGCCGCGGCGCTGGCCGACCGTGTAGCGCAGAATGCCCTCGTGGCGGCCGAGCACGCGGCCGTCGATGTGAATGATATCGCCAGCCACTGCGGCGTCGGGCTTCAGCTTGGCAATAATGTCGGAATATTTGCCCTGCGGTACGAAGCAGATGTCCTGGCTGTCAGGTTTGGCCGCGATGGCGAGCCCCATGCGTTCAGCCGCTTCGCGTACCTCAGGCTTCGACATGCCGCCGAGCGGAAAGCGCAGAAAGTCGAGCTGTTCTTGCGTGGTCGCGAAAAGAAAGTAGCTCTGGTCGCGGTCATTATCGACCGGGCGGAAGAGTGCGCGGTGTGGCCCATTCAGCCGGCTGCGCACATAGTGGCCTGTGGCCAAAGCATCGGCACCAAGGTCGCGCGCAGTCTGTAACAGATCGGCGAACTTCACCGTCTGATTGCATGCAACGCATGGAATCGGCGTCTCGCCAGCGACATAGCTCTCGGCAAAGGGGTTGATGACCGCCTCGCGGAAACGCTGCTCGTAATTCAGCACATAATGCGGAATGCCCAGCGTTTCTGCCACACGGCGCGCGTCATCAATGTCCTGACCGGCGCAGCAGGAGCCCGCGCGGTGAACTGCGGCGCCATGATCGTAAAGCTGCAGCGTCACGCCTACGACCTCGTAACCCTCGGCTGCCAGAAGGCCCGCGACAACCGAGGAATCCACGCCGCCTGACATCGCAACTACAATGCGTGTGTTGGCCGGCTTTCCGGGCAGGTCCAGGCTGTTCAGATGGTCGCTCATCGTCGTGGCCGTTTTCCGGTGGCGCGCTTGCGCGTCCTTCGGGTTCAATCTTTCTAGGTGGCACCCGGTCCATTTCGCATGGATGGGCGCTGCTGCCAACGGTTCCGATATAGGTGAGGCTGTACCGAACTGCCACAGTCATGGCGTCACAGGCCCGTTTCATAAAATGTGAATAGCGCGGCTAACCATTCGTTCACCGAGGTTAGCCGTGCCTTACCAGCCGTTTAGGCAATTCTTAAAGCTGTCTGCGTAGTGTGGCTCAGGTTAGGTCCGTGGGTTTGTAGAGAGTACGATGACCGATCTGGTTAGACCGCGTGTCAAATATGTTATCGGGCCGGATGGCAGCCCGTTGACGATCGCCGATCTGCCGCCGCAGAACACGCGACGCTGGGTAATCCGGCGCAAGGCGGAAGTGGTGGCAGCTGTGCGCGGTGGTCTTCTCAGCCTCGATGAGGCATGCCAGCGCTATCGGCTGACCGTCGAGGAATTCCTGTCATGGCAGGCGTCTATCGACGATCATGGTTTGGCCGGCCTGCGTACCACGCGCATTCAGCAATACCGGCACTAAAGCCAGCCGGGCGCTTCACCGCCCGGGCTTTGCCTGCACCAGCAAAGACGCAATTGCGGTAAGCACCACCGAGCCGGCGAAGAACCACAAGCCTGGCAAGGTCAGCGCGATGGCGAGTCCGCTCGATTTGGCGGCGAAAATCACCAGCGCGACCAACAGTACATCCAGCATCGACCATTTCGATAATGTTCCGATTGCGCGGGGCAGGCGCGCCGCTTTTCCGGCGGGCGCGGCTGCGAGATACTGAACCGACACCAGCTTGAGCGCGGGCAGGGCGACGGAAAACACTGCGATTGCGAGCGCCAGCAGCCAGTCGCCATTGTCCCATAGGCCGGCGATGATGTGCAGCAGCGAAGGCTTTTCGGAAAAGAAAATCAGCCGCTTCACTTCAAGCAGCGGCAGCGTGATGCCGAGCGCGAAAGAGAAAACTGCGGCGGTGATCAGGGCAGCGGATATGAGGCGCATGCGTCCGCTATAGCGGTGCGTGCAGCCTTGGCAAAGTTAAATGAGATTGGACCTCGGGGGCTTAGCCGTGCATGGCTTGGCGCGGTTCGTCTGCTACGTCGCGGCCGCGGCCATCGCGCGATTCCAGCATTTCGGCCTTCGCCAGTTCCTGTTCGGCCTCGTCGAGAGCGGTTTGGGCCGCTTCCTTCTGCTGCGCCAGATCGATCTGCGAGTTGCGCAGATTGTCACGGCGCTGGCGCGCAGCCTTTGCGAAGGTCGGGTAGGCGAAGTGATTGACGTCGGTGATACCGGCTTTCTTTTCCTCGGCGGTAATCTGGTTATCCAGCTCCGCTGCCATTCGGTCGAACTCGCCGATCATCAGGTCGAGCTGCGCAAGCTGACGGCGCTTTTCGCTGACCTGGAATTGCTTGAGCCGTACGAGATTGTGGCGCGACTTCATGACTCAATACTCCCTGAACGCGGCAACCATGACCAAACGGCCAAAATCCTTCTGCATGGCCCGCGTGCAAAAACAGCGCACCGAACCCCTCTACCCGCCCGGACCCGCGATTATGGAAAGAAAATCCTAATCTTTCGCGGTGCCGGTAACCATTCGTTTACGGGCATCGTTAATCATAGGTGCGAGGACTTAAGGCGGGGTAAAGATCGGGTTCCGGTCAACGCAAAACCTCAAGGGCTGAGTCCGATGAGTCACTTACGGGCCGACTCTTAAGTGCTGCGTTAAGCTATGTTCTGTGCGATTCATCATTAGATTCAAAGGAATGCACGCGAGAGCTGATCAGATCTGATATTGCGCCTGTTGGCAGAATCAGATTTTGTTAACCATTAGCTGGCAGCCTCCAATGCAGGCAATCGCTGCCCCGGTCATCGAAATGACTACCGGTCCGGCGGCAGAGAAGGGGAATAAGATGCGCGTTTTGCTCATTGAAGACGACAGTGCCACCGCACAGAGCATCGAGCTGATGCTCAAATCCGAGAGCTTCAACGTTTATGTCACCGACCTCGGTGAAGAGGGCGTCGATCTCGGAAAACTATACGACTACGACATTATTCTCCTGGATCTGAACCTCCCCGACATGTCGGGTTACGAGGTGCTGCGCACGCTCCGCCTTTCCAAGGTGAAGACGCCAATCCTGATCCTCTCCGGCATGGCCGGCATCGAAGACAAGGTGAGGGGTCTCGGTTTCGGCGCCGACGATTACATGACCAAGCCGTTCCATAAGGACGAGCTGGTTGCGCGCATTCATGCGATCGTCCGCCGCTCCAAGGGCCACGCCCAGTCGGTCATCACGACCGGCGATCTCATCGTCAATCTGGATGCCAAGACGGTCGAAGTCGGGGGACAGCGCGTTCACCTGACCGGCAAGGAATACCAGATGCTGGAGCTGCTCTCGCTGCGCAAGGGCACCACGCTCACCAAGGAGATGTTCCTCAACCACCTGTACGGCGGTATGGACGAGCCGGAACTGAAGATTATCGACGTCTTCATCTGCAAGCTGCGCAAGAAACTCGACGCGGCATCCGGCGGACAAAACTACATCGAAACGGTCTGGGGCCGCGGCTATGTGCTGCGCGAGCCGGAAGAGGTGCGCGAAAGCGCCTGATCCCACAAGATCCAACGAATTCAAGCATACGCGCGGTCTTCACGGGTCGCGCGTTTTGCGTTGGGCACGGCAATTTCTGATTTGAAAGCCAGGAAGGCCGGCGGGTCCCGTCAGCTTGCTTCGGCGGCGGGTTCCAGCAGGTCCATGGAGCGGAAGCGATCCACCAGAAGCTGGCGGTTGAACGGCTTCAGAATGTAGCCTTTCGCGCCGGCGCGCTTGGCGCGCATGATCGTGCCGATGTCGAACTGCGTCAGGCAGACCACGATCTGCGGCTTCACCTTGGCTTCGATCGCCAGAGCCTGGCGAATGAAATCCACCGGGTCCATGTCGGGCAGCGTCGTGTCGAGCACGATCACATCCGGCATGTCAGCTTCGCACATATAGATTGCTTCAGTCGCGGACGATGCCTCGCTAACCAGGAGTTGCGGGCTCGACAGAATGCGCTTCGCAACTTTGCGAATTACGCTTGAATCGTCCACGATCATGCAACGTTTCATGATCCGGTCACCTTGTCAGGTTGTTTTTGTTCTTCCGGTGCGTCTGTCGACGCGCGCCAACAATACGGCCAACCCGTAAACAATCACGTAATGCGCAGGCCGTATTGCCAGTAAAAACTCATTGCAACCTAACCTTGCGGAAGGAAGTAATGAGTTCAGTTTTTCACGCAGCCGACAGTTTGATTTCGTCCGCGCCAGCGTGAATACTAACTGTCATTCCGGCTTCCTGCGCCAGAAGCAGCGTGTAATAGGGCTGCACCGCGTGGGCATCGATCGGTTCTTCCGGCTTGGCGCCTGAATGCAGTTCGAGGAATTTTGGCGGCACACGCACCATCGGCCCGGTGGCAGTGAGGGTGAATTTCGGCGCCGTTTCCAGATCTTCCAGATTGACCGTGATTTTGCCGCCCCGTGGGATCGCGCCATTGGCGATCAGAAGCAAATTGAGCAACAGCTTCACCTTGTTCTTGGGTAGCAGCGCGCGGACGCCGTTCCATTCGAGTTCCGGCTTTTCGTTGCGAATGAAGGCTGTGGCCACATTCTGAGCGTCGCCTGTGTCGATCTGCATACCGGCCGAGCCGGCTGCGCCAAAAGCGAGCCGCGCATATTGCAGCCGCGCCGAAGCGTTGACCGCGCTGGCGCGAATGAGCTGCATGGCGTCTTCATCCGCACCGCCCTCATCGAGGAGCTCCAGACCATTGTTGATCGCACCGACCGGCGAGATGATGTCGTGGCACACACGGCTGCATAGCAGCGCAGCCAGTTCCGACGCCGTCAGTGAGAATTTTTCGTCCATAAAGGAAAGCCCCCATTTTTCCGCATATTCGGCGTTCCGTTCCGCTCCGAATCGCCGGCGCTCATCATAGCGCGATATGCCGTCCAGTGTCGGCTACAAGAAAAGCCCTTCTGCAACGCGTTGCAACTGCGCGATCACGCCATAGGGGCCAGCCAGGAACGGCCGCCATCTCTTCGCGGATTAATGGTTGAAAAAGGATTGAGACCTAAGATCGCATTCGATCCATCCGCATGCCGGCCTGGCCGTGATTTGGCCAAGTCACACCGGTAGCGGCTGTTACCCGCAAACGGAGAATGGAAAGATGCAGTCCTTGTTCCCCGCCTCTATCCGCACCCGTATCGTCGCGGCGGTACTTATCTTCCTCACCGCAATGGCCGCGGGCATGTCCGCCGCGCGCGCCAATGCGCAGGATTCCTATTCCATGCAGGAGGTCGTCGATGCTGGCCACCGCTTCTTCGGGTCCACCTCCGGTGGTCTAGCAGCGGTTGTCGAGAAGGCGTTTTCATCCTTCGGTCTGCCCAACGGCTATGTGCTTGGCCAGGAAGGTTCGGGCGCGATTGTCGGCGGCCTGACCTATGGCGAGGGTCTGCTCTACACCAAAAATGCAGGCGATCACGTCGTCTTCTGGCAGGGGCCGTCGCTCGGCTGGGATTTCGGGGGTGAAGGCTCGCGCACGATGATGCTGGTCTACAACCTCAACTCGGTTCCGGCGATTTATCAGCGCTTTCTTGGTGTCGCCGGTTCGGCCTACGCCGTTGCCGGCCTCGGCTTTAACGTCCTGAAGCGCGGCGACGTGTTGCTGGTCCCGATCCGCACCGGCGTCGGTGCGCGGCTCGGCGTCAATGTCGGCTACCTGAAGCTAACGCAGTTCCCGACCTGGAACCCCTTCTAGGTCAGTCGGGCGGCCTGCGCCGCCTCAGCTAAACGCATTATCGGTGCCCGTCGTTCATTCCGGCGGGCGCCTTTATTTTGTCATGGACACGTGCGTCCATGAACTTAACCTTAAAGGAGAGTAAAGGCGGCAGGGCTCTGGATTCAGGGCCGCCCGCCATGGCACAGTCACTCCACAAGTGGCGGCATGGGGCTTTTGTCCGTGATTCAGAGTATCTTGTTCTTTTCATTGGGTTTCCTGTGCGCAGGGTTCCTCGCGCTTATGGTCGCACCGGCGATCTGGCGGCGCGCCGTGGTGCTGACCAGGCGGCGTATCGAAGCGTCGGTGCCGCTATCGCTGAACGAAATCCAGGCCGACAAGGACCGCATGCGCGCCGAATTTGCGATGTCGACGCGCAGGCTCGAAATGAGCGTCAAGTCGTTCAAGGAAAAGGCTGCCGCCCAGATCATCGAGATCAACAAAAACCGCGACGAGCTGCAGCGGCTTTCCGATGAGCGTACCGAGAAGAATGAGGCGCTGACTGCTCTGGAAGCCAATGCGGGCGAGCTGCGCAATGAACTGCGCCGCCGCGAGGAGCAGCTTCAGCAGATTTCGAACAAGCTGCTCGACGCCGAAGCAAGGCTCGAAGAACGTGCGCTCGAGATCGACAAGATGGGCCGCATGTATGACGAGGCGACCTTCGCGTCATCGAGCCGGCAGATCGAACTTGTGGCACGCGAGACCGAGGTGGAGAAGCTTTCCACCGACGTTGCCGAGCTGCGCGACCAGCGCAAGGAAGCCGAACGCAAGGTGCGCGATATGGCATCCGAAACGAAGGCCGCCCAAGACGCGCTCAAGCTCGAAAAGCGCCGTGCCGCCGACCTGGAGTCGCGGCTGGAGCGCACAATCTCGACCCTGTCGGACCGCGAAGAGAAGCTTGATCGCCGCGAGAAGGAGCTCAGCCGGCTGCGCGAAGAGATCAAGTCCAACTCCGGTTCCGAAAGTGACCTGAGCGCTGAGCTCAGCCAGGCACAGGAAGAGAAGGTCAAGCTGGAGGGTGAGGTCGCCGAGCTCACGCTGCAGATGTCCAAACTTCTTGAAGGCGCCAAGGGCGCCGACATCGAAAAGGCAATGGAAAAGCTCAATGCCGACCGCGACCGCATCGAAGGCCGGCTGAAAACGCTGGTCGACGAAAACAAGAAGCTGCGCAAGCAGGTCGAGGTTTTTGAGCGCAACAAATCCGACGATTGGGACGAGGAGCGGCGCGAAAATGCGCTGCTGCGCGAACAGATCAACGATCTGGCGGCCGAGGTGGTCAATCTGACTATGGCGCTCGATGGCCCGGATTCGCCAATCCGCAAGGCGCTGGATGAAACGCCGCCGATCAATGGCGTGCCGAAGCCGGCCGAGGCGATCGTCAATCTGGCAGACCGCGTTCGTGCATTGCAGAAGGCAGCCGCAACGCAGCGCTGACGTAGCTTAGACTTTCGCCAGCCGGTGCAATGCGATCGCCGAAGACGCAGCGACATTCAGACTGTCGAAATCCGATGAAATTGCGATCCTGACGCCTTCCATCCGCGACATCAGCTCAGCCGGCAGGCCCTCGCCTTCCGTTCCGAAATAGAGCGCGGTTTGGCCCGCGGGCGCGATCTCCGAGATGTCCCGCGCACCGGACGGTGTGAGCGCCAGTTGGCGAAATCCCCTTGTGCCCAGCGCATCGAAAAGCGTGCGCCAGTCGGGAGCGACTGTGAACGGGATTTTGAGAACGCCGCCCACGGAAACGCGGATCGCCTTGCGGTAAAGCGGGTCGCAGCTTGTCGCGTCGAGAATGACGGCATCGGCGCCGAAAGCCGCCGCGTTGCGGAAAATACCGCCGACATTGTCGTGATTCGAAATGCCGACAAGCGCGACGACAAGCGCATTCTCGGGCAGGGCGGCGATCATTTCCGCGACGGGCTGCGGTGTGCGTCGGCGGGCCAGCGCCAGCACCCCACGATGCATGTGGAAGCCGGCGATTGCGTCCATCACGGCTGCGGGCGCGACATAAACCGGCAGGTCGCTCGGCGCTTTCGACAGAATGTCGCTGATGCCCTCCAGCCGATTCTCCAGCGTCAGAACCGATACCGGCTCGAAGCGGCCTGCCTCGAGCAGGACCCGCAGCACGACCTTGCCTTCGGCAATGAACAGCCCGTCGTCGCGCGCGAGATCACGGTCGCGGATATTGAGATAGCCGGCAATGCGCGGGTCGTCGGCGCTGTCGATTTCGATGATCGATGCCATGCGCGGCTAGTTGTCCGCGAGCCGACAGCGCGCTGCGGCGGTCATGTCGGCTAGCACAGAGCGCAGGTCGTCGGCGGTGGCCAGGGGCTCGGGGAAGAGGATGCGCAGGTCGTCGTCATTACCGATCAGGTCGAAGCCTTCGGCGTCTATGCCCGTCAGTCGCCAGTCACCGCCGACGGCGCCACCAAACGCGCGAGCAAGAATGTTCACTGCGTCTGCATGGTTCGCGTTCATGTGCTCCACCGCCGACGGTTCTATCGCTTCCAGTTCCTTGTTGGGGACGCGCAGCAGTAGCTCATCCGCTTGCAGGACATAGGCTTTGCCGAAGCCGCCATTCAGGCTGCCGCTCACCGGTTCCAGCCGGAAATAGCTGAAGTCGCCGAAGCCGGCGTAAAGCCGGGCTTTCGGGTGCCGGTTGAGAAACCGGCATTCGATGACACTTCGGCGTTCGTCGTCGAGTGCGAGGCGGGTGGCGGTGCAGGCAACCGATATACGCGGGTGGGCGAGGGGGTCGCCCTTACCGGGTTCACCGACCAGCAGCGAGCAGCGTGGATCGGCGACCAGCCCGGTCGTATGCGCCGACAGCGCCGACACCAGAATGATCGGCGCGCCATCGAAATCGGTCGCAACCGCGACGCGGCTGGCTACGGGCGCGCCGCTTTCCGGGTCGAGCACGGCAATTGCGCCATGGCGCGCCGTGCGCAGCAATTTGCGCGCAAGGGCGATCGCCTCGGCATCCGTCGGCCGCAACACATCCTTCTTGTCTTTGCTCACGCCGAAGTCCCGATGGCTGCTACGAGGGCAGACTATCCGTCGATGATGCCTTGGCTGACAAGGCCGTCGATTTCCTGCCTGTCGAAACCGAAGCCGGCCAGCGCCTCCGATGGGCTCGTATTTGCCGGACCTGCCACTTTGGAGGGCGTGCGGCCGAAGCGCGGTGCGGGCTGCGGCCGGGTCATGCCGGAGGTCGGGTCGGTATGTGTGTTGCGCGCGACATTGTGTGGATGCTTTGTCGCTTCCGAAAAGCTCAGCACCGGTGCGACGCAGGCATCAGTCGGCGCGAATAGCTCGGCCCAGTGGTCGCGCGGCTTGGATGCGATGCGCTCCGCGATCTCGGCGCGCATGCCGGCCCAGAGTTTCTGGTCGTACTGGCCTTTCACGAATCGTTCGCTCAGCGGCAGCAGCTTTGCGAATTCGGCGAAGAACTGCGGTTCGAGACAGGCGACCGCGATATAGCCGCCATCGGCCGCTTCATAAGTATCGTAAAACGGAGTGCCTGAATCGAGAAGGTTCGAGCCGCGCTTTTCGGTCCAGAAGCCGGTGGCGAGAAAGCTGTAGAAGGGTGCTGCCAGCATCGACGCACCATCGACCATTGCGGTATCGACCACCTGACCCTTGCCGGTGCGGCTGCGCTCAAGAAGTGCGGCCAGCATGCCAGCGATAAGAAACATTGTGCCGCCGCCGAAATCGGCGACGAGATTGAGCGGGGGTGTCGGCTTGCCGTCCTTCGGGCCGATCGCGTGGAGAACGCCGGACAATGCCAGATAGGTGAGGTCGTGGCCGGCGCGGTTTGCCAGCGGGCCATCCTGGCCAAAGCCGGTCATGCGGCCGTAGACCAGTGCCGGGTTGCGCGCGTGCGCGGCGTCCGGGCCAAGGCCGAGGCGCTCCATGACGCCTGGACGAAACCCTTCGACGAGACCATCAGCCTTTTCGGCCAGTTTGAGCACCAGCTCGACCGCGCTCGGATCACGCAGATCGAGCCGGATGATCGACCTGCCATGGCGATCAAGATCGTATTTCTCCGGTATCGTCAGAAAGGCGCGCGCCGAGGACTTCCGCTCGATGCGGATGACCTCGCTGCCCATCTCGGCCAGCATCAGCCCGGCCAGCGGTACCGGGCCAAGCCCGGCCATCTCGATGATCCGGAAACCGGCGAGCGGCCCGCTTCTTGTTCCCGCCGCCACGACGTCACTCCGTGTCTAGCGCGGGGCCATGCGAATGGCGCCGTCGAGCCTGATCGTTTCGCCGTTGAGCATCTGGTTCTCAACGATGTGGCATGCGAGCGCGCCATATTCGGCGGGTTCACCGAGCCGCGGCGGGAAGGGCACCTGCTGGCCAAGCGAATCCTGCGCGTCTTGCGGCAGGCCGGCCAGCATCGGCGTACGGAAAATGCCCGGTGCGATGGTGCAGACGCGAATGCCCGCGCGGGCAAGATCGCGCGCCACGGGCAGTGTCATGCCGACTACGCCACCTTTTGAGGACGAGTAGGCCGCCTGGCCGATCTGGCCGTCATAGGCGGCAACGGATGCAGTGTTCACGATCACGCCGCGCTCGCCGCCTTCCAGCGGCTCCTGCGCTTCTGCGCGCACGGCAAACAGGCGGATCATGTTGAAGGTTCCGATCAGATTGACCTCGATCACCTTGCGATAGAGGTCGAGCGAGTGTGCGCCTTCCTTGCCGGTCGTCTTCATGGCGATGCCGATGCCGGCGCAATTGACCAGAATGCGGGGCGTACCGAGTTTTTCGGTCGCTTCCTCGAACGCGGCCTCGCCTGCTTCAGCGCTGGAAACGTCGCATTTGATCGCGATGCCGCCAATATCGGCCGCGACAGCCTCGGCATTCTTGATGCCGACATCGAGCAACGCCACCTTCGCGCCCTTTGCCGCAAGTGCGCGCGCTGTCGCTTCGCCGAGGCCGGAGCCACCGCCAGTAACCACCGCAATCTGACCGGATGGATTCATCCATTCCTCCCGAATGTTATGTTCTAAAACAATTTGCGCACATCGTACCGGCAGCCCGATGACGCGCGCAAGGCGCGTCTCGTCTCAGGCACACGAAAATTCAGGTGCGCGTGGGAAGGGCAGCCCGCGCTCAGGCGCGCTGCTGGTGCTGCTGGCCGGCGCTGATCCATTCGATGAGCTTCGTGGCCAGCCTGTCGGGCGAGACAGGCTTGGTAAGGTAGTCATCCATTCCCGCATCGATGCAGCGTTCGCGGTCGCCCTTCAGCGCATGCGCGGTGATGCCGATGATCGGGGTATGCGGCAGGCCTTGATCGGCTTCCGCGGCGCGGATTGCCTGCGTCGCTTCAAGGCCGTTCATGCCAGGCATGGAGACATCCATGAGGATCAGGCGCGGGCGGCGCCGCATCCAGGTGTCGACCGCGCTTTTGCCATTATCCACGATGCGGAACTGGTAATCGAGCGGCTTCAGGATTTGATCGAAGACGAGCTGATTTACCTCATTGTCCTCGGCGACCAGAATGTCCAGCGCGTCGGGGTTCAGCCCGGTTGATGGTGCCGGTGTCGGATCGATGGTCGGCGTAGTCAGGTCGGTGGGTGGCTGCGTCGCAGAAGCCACGCTCGGGGCAGGTGTCAGATCGGCCGCGATGGGCGCGGCCCTTGCCGCCGTGGGGACGTCGTGCCCGAGCCGCGCCGCCGACAGGCGCTCCTTGATCGCGGCATGCAGTGCCGACGAACGGGCTGGCTTGGTCAGGATTGCAGATGCCCCGGCGGCTTTCAGCTCGCGGAAGGCGAGGCCGTGGTCGACCGATGTAAGCAGGATGACAGGTACGTCGCGCGTCGCTTCCCGTTCGCGGAGCGCGGTCAGTACCGCAGCGCCATTCATGTCAGGCATCTGATAATCGAGGATCACCAGGTCGACGCCCGTGCCCAACTTGGCCGCGTGATCGACAAAATCGATGGCCAGCCGGCCGCTTTCGACCGCGCAGCTGTCATAGCCCCAATTGCGGAGCATCTCGGTGAAAATCTCGCAGTTGATCGCATTGTCGTCGACGATCAGAACGCGCGCGCCGACATGATCGTCGGCGACGATTGGTTCTACGTCCTGCGCTTCGTGTTCCATGAGAGGCACCTCGAACCAGAAAGTGGAGCCGACGCCGACCTCGCTTCTGGCGCCGAATTTGCCGTCCATCAAGGCGACCAGCCGCGAAGCGATCGCAAGCCCCAGACCGGTTCCTTCGTGGCGGCGGGTGGATGATGTGTCGACCTGGCTGAATTTCTCGAAAACGCTGCTGAGTTTGTCTTCCGGAATACCAATGCCGGTATCAGTCACCGCGAAGCGGGTGCCCCCGGGGCTGCGCGACAGCTCGATCAGCACATGGCCCTGCTCGGTGAACTTTACTGCATTGCCGGCAAGATTGGTCAGAATCTGACGCAGCCGTCCAACATCGCCGACCACCCATTGCGGTAGTTCGGGATCGACGCGCACCACCAGTTCCAAGTCCTTTTCTGACGCGCGCGAAGACACCAGCGTCGCCACATCCTCTACGGCCTCGCGAAGATCGAAGGGTGCGGGGTCGAATTCGATATGGCCGGCGTCGATCTTGGAGAAGTCGAGAATGTCGTTGATGATGGTGAGTAGCGCTGCGCCGGACTTCACGATGACATCGGTAAATGTGCGCTGGCGCTGGTCCAGGTCGGTCTGGGCCAGCAGCTCGGCCATGCCCATCACACCGTTCATGGGCGTCCGGATTTCATGGCTCATATTGGCCAGGAATTCCGATTTGGCCTTTTCCGAGGATTTGGCTGCTTCAAGTGCTGCGCGCAACTTGTCGAGCGCTTTGCGGACCGAGCGTTCCATCGGCATGAAGAAGACAAACAGGATCAGGGCCGCAAACAGCCAGAAGAAACTGCCGGCAACGTTGATCGCGATCTTGGTGCGGTCGGCGAGTACCCGGTTCAGCTGGCGCAGCGCCTCTGCCTGCTCCTTGAGCGTCGGCTTGACCGCAAGGTCGATATAGCCCTCCAGAAACGTGCCCGCCGCGGCGGGTTTATCGATCGCCTCAAGCGCTGCGTCCCGCACCTGCCCCTGCCAATGCTCGATCAGCTCCGGCGGTCCCATTCGCCCGTAGGGCGTGTAGACGAGGAGTAGCGCCTTCAGGCTTTCCTCGGCGCGGCTCCATGCTTCCATGGTGCGTTCATGGAGATCGTCCAGCCGCCCCGATTGCACCTTGAGCGCTCTGGCCGCCGTCTCGGAGATACGCGGATCGGCGTCAGTCAGCTGGATCGAGCTGCGGGTCAGGTAGTCGCCGAGATCGTCTGCCTCGGCGATCAGCGTTGCCATGTGGGTGGCGTTGGAAAAATAGCTGTTTGCTTTGTGGGCTCCTGCAACGGCAATGCCGCATACGCCCACGAAAATCATCGTTACAAGGATGTTGCGCACGCGCATGCCGCCGACCGCGCGAGCGATCGTATCAGCAGTGTCAGCGGCGCCTGTGGCTATTCCGGCTTCCGGGACTTCGCCCTTTGCCGGACGGGCGCGCAAGCCGCCCAACCACGTTCGCGACGCCTGCCCCCGCTTTCGCCGCAGTCCGCGCTTTAGCGAGGCCAAAGTGCCAGCCATGCAACGGCTCCCCTACAGATGGGTGCCGAGTATCAGCTGGTAAGGTGAAGTTTGGGTAAAGAACTCTTTGTAATCATTTGCGAAGATTGAGCTCGCACCGGACCTTACGTCAGCTCCATTGAGCGCGTGACTTAAGACCATCTTCGGCAAGTCAATCGAGCGATCAGCGCCGCAGTATCGCCTTTAGAATATCCCTGATGCCGATTGCGCCCATGAAGCGCGACTGCTCGTCAAAGAGCGCGACGGGTGCGGTGTGCGACTGGTGCATCGCCTGCATGACAAGGCGCAGCGGCGTGCCGGGTTTTGCCCAATAGACCGGTTGCACACCGGGCTTTATGTCCTCCAGCGGGTCGCAGGAGGTCCACATTGCCGGCTTGCCATTGTGCTCGGCGGCGACGACGAGGCCGTTCTTGTCGAGTTGGAATCGGGTCGTGCGCCTGCGGTCGAGCCACAGCCAGTCGTCGCCGGCGGTTTCCAGGTCGCGCTTATCGCGCATCACGTTCCACGCCGTCAGCACGGAGAGGGGATTCACGTTGGCGATGAAGTCGCGCACATAATCATTGGCTGGCGAAAGCACGATTTCTTCAGGCGTACCGGTCTGCACGATGCGGCCGCCCTCCATAATCGTGATGCGGTTGCCGATCTTGAGCGCTTCCTCCAGGTCGTGACTGACGAAGAGGATCGTCTTGTGCAGCTTCTCCTGAAGATCGAGCAATTCGTCCTGCAGCTTGGTGCGGATCAGCGGGTCGAGCGCCGAAAAGGGCTCATCCATCAGAAGAATAGGAGCTTCCGTAACAAAAGCACGTGCGAGCCCAACGCGCTGCTGCATGCCGCCGGAAAGCTCATGGGCATATTTGGCCGACCACTCCGCAAGTCCGACCAGCTCAAGCTGGCGTGCTACGCGTTCCTTGCGCTCGCGCGGAGGCACGCCGGACAGTTCGAGCCCGAAGCCGACATTTTCCTCGACGGTGCGCCATGGAAGCAGCGCGAACTGCTGGAACACCATCGCCACGCATTCGCGTCGGATCTTGCGTAGGTCGGTCGCAGCGCAACTCACGACATCGGCCGACCAGTCATCGTCATGCACCACGACTTCGCCGCGCGTGACCTTGTTGAGGCCGTTTACGGCACGCAGGAGCGTCGATTTTCCGGAACCCGACAGACCCATCAGAACGGAGATTTCGCCTTGTTCGACCGTCAGGCTGCAGCCCGCGCAGCCAAGCACCGAGCCGGTCTTTTCCAGAATTTCGGCGCGGTTCGATCCCGCGTCGAGCATAGGCAGCGCCTCGGCCTGCTCCTTCTCCGTTCCGAACAGGATATCGACGTCGCGGAAATCTATCGCACTGCTCATTTCTGCTCGTCCTGTCCGATGCGCGCTACGCGGTCGAGGATGATTGCCAGCACCACGATGGCGAGGCCGGCCTCGAGGCCGAGCGGAATGTTGACCGAGTTCAGTGCTCGCACCACCGGCTTGCCAAGCCCGTCAGCGCCGATCAGAGCTGCGATCACGACCATCGACAGCGACAGCATGATGCATTGTGTCAGGCCTGCCATGATCGTCGGCAGAGCCGAGGGGAGTTCTACTTTCCAAAGCAACTGCCGCTTGGTGGCGCCGAATGAGGCGCCAGCCTCGAGAAGCGGCTTGGGCACAGAGGTAATGCCGAGCCAGGTGAGGCGGATCGGTGCCGGCATCGCGAAGATCACAGTCACGATCAGGCCCGGCGCAATGCCGAGGCCGAACAAGATCAGCACAGGGATGAGGTAGACGAAAGTCGGCAGGGTCTGCATCAGGTCCAGAATGGGCTGCAATACGCGATAAACGCGTTCGTTGTGGGCTGCCCAGATGCCGATGGGTACGCCGATTGCCATCGAGACCGAGGCGGCCGCGACGACCAGAACGAGCGTCTCGACCGTTTCTTCCCAAAGACCCTGATTGATAATGAAGAGAAGGCCGGCCACTACGCCGATGGAGAGCTTCCAGGACCGCTTTAGCCACCAGGCGAGGGCGGCGATCAGGAGCACAAGAAGGACAGGCGGAGATGCGAGGAGGAGATCGACCAGGCCTTCCAGGACGACCTTGAAAATGTCAGCAAGAGTGTCGAAGAACCAGGCGAAATTCGTCGTCAGAAAATCGAAAAAGTCTTTGCCCCAGCGGCCGATGGGTATTTTCCAACTGGCTACCCACTCCGAGATCGGATCCATATCTTCCCCTCAAATTGCCGGGCGGTCGGCATCCCCTCCGACCGCCCGGCATTGTTTCATGCTTCGGCTGATTACATGCCGAGCTTTGCTTTGACCGCGCCCATGGCATCGCCGCCATCAAAAGTGGTCACGCCAGCGAGCCAGGGGCCGACCGCATCCGGATTGGCCTTCAGCCAGGCGGTCGCGGCGTCGTTGGCGTCTGCGCCGTCATTCAGGATGGCGCCCATGATCTCATTTTCCATCTTCAGCGAAAAGACCATGTTGGAAAAGAGCTTGCCGAGGTTCGGGCATTCATCAGCGAAGCCAGCGCGGACATTGGTGTGAACCGTCGCGCCACCGTAGTTGGGCCCGAAGATATCGTCGCCACCGGAGAGGTAAGCCATCTCGACGTTTGCGTTCATCGGATGCGGTTCCCAACCAAGGAACACGACGTGTTCGTTGGAGTTCACGGCGCGCTGCACCTGGGACAGCATGCCGGCCTCGGAGCTCTCGACCACCTCGAAACCGTTCAGCCCGAACGTATCGGCCTCGATCATGTCGAGGATCAGACGGTTACCGTCATTGCCGGGCTCGATGCCGTAGATCTTGCCATCCAGCTCATCCTCGAACTTGGCGATGTCCTGGAAGCTTTGAAGACCGGCGTCATAGGTGTATTTCGGAACGGCCAGCGTATATTTCGCGCCTTCGAGATTGGTCACCAGTGTTTCCACCGAACCGTCCTCGCGGTAGGGCGCGATATCGGCTTCCATCGTCGGCATCCAGTTGCCGAGGAAGACATCGACGTCCTTGTTCTTCAGCGATGCGTAGGTGACCGGTACCGAGAGCACCTGAACTTCGGGCTCGTAGCCAAGCGCATCGAGAACAACCGAGGCGGTTGCGGTAGTCGCCGTGATGTCGGTCCAGCCCACATCGGAGAAGGTGACGGACTTGCAGCTTTCAGGGTCAGCGGCAAAAGCGCCGCCGGTCGAAAGCGCGGTGGCTACGCCAAGCGCAAGTGTAAAGGATTTCAATCGCGTCATCTGGATACTCCCGTTTTGTGGATCATGTTGTTGCGGCCAGTGAACAGGCCGAAGTCGTGGTCTGGAACCAAACATCATCTTCCGCCGGTTTCAAGGTGCCTGCCGATGTCCATTGCGTCGCGCACTGGCCGATGTGCGACGCCGCGTGTCGTTTTCCGTGGAGGACGCAGAGTTGCGACTCCCGTGTTCGTCCTCTTTGCGATTAATGGGCTGATGGCCAAGCTCTATTTCCATTATTCGACGATGAATGCGGGCAAATCGACTGCGCTCCTTCAGGCGTCGTACAACTATCGCGAACGCGGCATGTCGACGATGTTGTTCATCGCAGCGCTCGACGATCGCGCTGGTCGCGGCCGCATCGGCTCGCGCATCGGACTCAGCGCCGATGCAAATATCTTCGGTCCGAACGATGACCTCTACACTCAGGTTGCCGAGCGGCATGCCGCGTCTCCCGTCCACTGCGTGTTTGTCGATGAAGCTCAGTTTCTGACCGACGAGCAGGTGTGGCAGCTCGCACGTCTGGCCGATCGACAGGGGGTGCCAGTGATGTGTTACGGGCTGCGCGTCGATTTTCAGGGACAGCTGTTTCCCGGCTCCAAGGCATTGCTGGCGCTGGCCGACGATCTGCGCGAGATCCGCACGATCTGCCGCTGCGGCCGCAAGGCGACCATGGTCGTACGGCTTGGGCCCGACGGCAAGGTGCTGCATCAGGGCGCGCAGGTGGAGATCGGCGGTGAAGACAAATACGTATCGCTCTGCCGGCGCCACTGGGAAGAGGAAATGGGCCGCTGGCCGGCCGAAGACATGATCGGCTATTCGCGCGCCTGATCGGGCTGCCTGCGGCCCTTCGCAACTTTGCGCGCTGGCCATGTCAGTCTTTCAATCGCAATGGTGGACACATATATTGCGCCGGAAACCAGTTCGGGTGCGAGGTAGGGAACGTCCATGGCCACATTGCAGAATTTCGATTCGGAGATCGCGAAAACCAAGCAAGTGGTCGAGGAGATGCGCTCCAAGATCGAGCAGTCGGGCGTTGTGCTCGATCAGATCGCCAAGGCCGACACCACGATAGGCGCCGCCGACTTCGACATCGAAAATGCCCGCATCGACGATGTCCTCAAGCAGCAGAAGGTGATGGAAGGCAATATTGCCGATCTTATCATCGGCCTCGAAGACGCGACCAATGTGTTTGGTGCCGAATTCGAGAGCATGAAAAGCTACACCGGCTGGGAAAACTTCATCGGCATCTTTTCCAAGCAGCGTAAGCAGCGCATGCGCACCGAGCGCGTACGCAACATGTCGCTGGCAGGAAATCTGCAAGAGCTCTTGGCAAAGTCCGACACGATCGTCGGCATTCTCAAAGACCAGAAGAACATTCTCGACCAGCGCTACAAGACCTCCGAGGCGAGCCTTGCCCAGGTGATCGAGCGCCGCAAACAGGCGATGGCCAATCTGGAAGCGACGCAGAAGCGTATCGAAGAACTCAATCCGATGCTGCTCAATCTGGAAAACAAGATCGCTGCGTCCACCAGCCAGAAAGAGCGAACGGAGCTCGAGGGCGAACGCTCCAAGCTCGCGACGGAATATAACGAGCAGCAGGCGAAAGAGCAGGAGCTTTTGGCCGAGAGCCAGACGCTCGAACGCTATACCTCGATGTTCCAGACCTTCGTGGATTCGCTCAACAACCAGATCGCGGCGCAGAACACACTGATCAACAAGCTGACCATCGATACCGAACAGCGCATCGTGCTCTACAAGGCGCTCGAGGACAGCCTGAAGACGGCTGCGCAGCAGGACGTGGCGCACAAGATCAACACTCTGGGCAGCCAGGTCGACACCACTGCCGAGCAGACCATGGCCGGCATTGGTGCGGCCGCGCAGAAACACATTGGCGACCTGCTGGAAATGCACGAGAAGAACATGGTTGCCACGGCAGACATTCAGCGCCGCAAGAAGCTCGCCGACGATGCCTTCGCGCGCCGCTTCGAAGAAGTGATGCGCAAGCACAATTCCGCCGACTATGTGAGGCCCTAGCCAAGCGCCGGAGACCGCGACATGAATGCCGCGAGCGACGCAGCGCGACGCTATTTCGATGCGATTTCGGCCGCGCTGGCGGGGCTGGATATCTTTCTGCGCGACGACAGCTCGCCGCTCTACCGGCATGAGACGGTCGCGACGATCGTGACCGAATATCTGGAGCGGCTGGAACGGTCGTTCTCCTGCTGGGAAAACCGCCTTGCTTTCGCAGATGCTTTTCGCATCTCACGCGCCGAAAGCGGCTACCCGGTTTTCCAGAACGTGCTGGAGCTGGAAAACGACCGCAAGACGGCCGAGGGACGGCTGTCGGCGATCCCCCAGCCCGATCAAATTCGCGCCGAGATGGCCGACTTCATTCTGCGGCACAAGGCGTTTCCCCGTTCGCTTCAGCGTTCCATGGCCGAGCGGCTCTATCTGGAGAATGTGCGCAACGGGCAGGTGTTCTCGCCGCTGGTTTTGCCGCGCACGGTCAAGGTCTCGGTCAACCCGGCAACCAAGCGGCCTTATTATCTCGTCCATTGGGGCGTGTTCGATGGCTCTGCCAACCTGCCGCTGATCTACATGGCGACCGTGGAGGATTCCTCCGCCGGTCTCGTTCGCTCGCTGGTCACGAAAGACGGCAAGCTCAACGAGGATGTCGAAGTACCGCTGCCTGTCGAAGGGTTGCTCAACCCGGAGCTTGCGCACCGCTTCGACGATTTCGCCGAAAAGAACTCGGCCTATTCGCTGTCCCCGGCGACGATCGCGGGCAACCTCGACAAGGATTTCGACGAACTGCACCCCAAGCAGCTACGGCGCGTCGTGCTTGGACCATTCTATTCGGCTGGCATTACCGATCACAATTCGACGGTGACCGATATCCTCGCCAAGGTACGGCGTAAGCAGAACGCCTGGCTGCTCACCTGGACGGTGCAGGAGGTCTATTCCAAGAGCGAACGGCCGGCGCGCAAGGGGCTTTGGTCGAGCCAGCCGGCGCGCGAGGAATTCTACATCAATACCGACGATCTCGACGCCGCGCGGCAGGGTGTAAGCGCCTATGAGAAACATGCGCTGATCCCGCACGAGGCCTATCAGCTTCTTTATGCGGCCAAAGAGGCGCGCAAGATTTTCGACGGGTATCAGGTTCATGTCGTTTCGAACGGCAAGGTGATTAGCGATGTTTGAGGCGGCAGCGTTTTCCCTCCCGCTTGAGGGGAGGGTGGCCCGAAGGGCCGGGTGGGGTGGTTTCCCTCTCCGCTTCGTTGCGCTCGGTACCTCCCCCTTGAAAGGGGAGGAAAACCACGACTTCCAGGAGGCACCATGGACACAGGGCTGACCACGATCGGCGAGGAAGACGTCGAAAAGCACCTTCCTACCGCTCAGAGCATGGTGACGCGGGTAATCGTCATGGAAGACGGCACCGGCCGTTCCCAGACCGCGCTTGCCGGCACAGGACGCCGCTTCATTTCGCCTGTCTCCTCCGGCTCGGTGCGCCGGACGCGCGAAGTCGAACTGACGAAAACCATTCAGGCCGTGAGGCCCGGCGACCAGCTTCTGTCCATCGGCCAGCACACCGTGCTTTACCGCGCCCGCCGCGGTATTCAGGTAGCGCTCGCCGTCGGCGACAATTTCGCCAAGGCGACAGACCTTGAAAGCCTGCAGGCCAAGAACACGCGGGCGCCGCTCGAAGGCGAGGAAGCTGCGATCTACAAGCGCCTGCTGGCGGCGTCCGCCTATGTCGCGGCGTTCTCGTTCGCATCGTACCTTTTGCAGCTGATCGAGAGCGATGGCGAAGCGCCCAACGATGTCGCCGAACCCGATTTCGTGTTCGACACGCAGCAGGACGCGCTGAAGGCGATGGTTGCCGGACTTGATGCCGCGATTGCCGGCGCCAAGGACGAGCAGGATTTGGCCGCGCGCACCCGCACTTTCGCGACCGAGGCGATTGAGGGGCTGTTGCAGCGACGCGGGCGGTTTGACGGGCTCGGCGCCTTCGACAATGCGCATATGCGGCTTGATGCTGACGATTTCACAATCGACGGATTCGACGTTGCGCCCGGCCGCAAGGTCAAGCCGTTGACGATGGACTTCAAGAAGCCGGAAGAGGTGGTCGGCAACCACATTGCCAAATACCAGTCGATCAAGCTTGCCAAGATGCTGATGGCATATGATTTCGACCGGCAGATGAACCCATTTGTCGAGCTTGGCGGCTTCCTCTTTACCTTCATCGGCGATGGCGCGCCGGGCACCGGCAAGACCACTTTGATCCGCATGATTGCCGGGCTGGTGCATGAATATTGTCAGGTCGGCGGCTACCCCTTTCACTACGAGAATTTCGGCGTCGACCAGATTTCGTCCTATCAGGGCAAGTCCGGTCAGAGCTGCCGCCAGTTCATCGACAATGTGCTTTCGCCGCGCGCGATCGGCTTCGGCACGATCGACGATATCGATCAAGTGGCCGCGCGCCGCTCGGATGATCGCGCATCCGCCGGCCAACATGAGATCACCGGCGTTCTGATGTCGGCTTTCTCAGGCGCAATGACCGTGGTGCGCGGCAACTGCTCCTTCGGCATGTTTTCAAACTATCCCGAAAACGTCGACGATGCGCTCAGGCAGCGCGCCGGTGCTCGTTGGCTGGTCGACGGGCCGCAGACGCGGGACGACTATATCGACATTTTTGCGCTGCTTGCCGGCAAGAACCACAAGATCCCGCTGGGCAAACATGAGCTTTATGCCGCGCAGGAAATCCAGCGCGCGGTCGATACCGCCTATGAGCAGCATTCCAAGCCGCAGGAAGACGGGCTGGAGCGTATCTACGAGCGCTTCATGAAGGACAATGGCGCGCCCAAAACGCTGGCCGACATCGGCACCTATCTGCATATGATCAAGGAAGTAGAGCCGCGCTTCACCGGCCGGGCGATCAAGAATGTCACCGACGCGATCAAGATGCGGGCGATGGACATCGAGCTGCCGGATGAGTGGTTCGAAGCGCCGGAAGCCTTCATGCACAAATCCTACGACGACAAGAAAGCCATGATCGAGGAGCTGCGCGGGCCGTTCGACATGGAAATGGTCATCCAGGAAGTGAACCGATACGCCGACAGCGAGTTCCGCTACTCGGACCGCGCCGACGATGCCGCTGTGGAACGCGTCATTCGCGACCAGAGGATCCGCGAACGCGCCATCCGCGAGATCGAGGACATGAAGTCGAAGGGGCATTGGGGCGGGTGACAGGAGGACACGATGAAGCGTGACATGGATCTGATCCGCGAGCTACTGCTTGCCATTGAGAGGAGTGACGATGGCTCAGGCGCCTCGATAAATGTTCGAGTTTCCGGTTATTCTGAAGCGCAGGTTGTTGACCACCTGTTCCAACTTCATGAGCGTGGATTTATCGATGGTGTTGATGTTAGTCACATGAACGGTCGCGCTTTCTTACCTATAAGAGTGACGTCTTACGGTCATGATTTTCTTGATAGTGTTCGTGATCCCGAAATCTGGCGAAAGACCAAGGACGGTGCGAAGGCAGCTGGTGGATTCACAGTCGAGCTGTTAGCGGAACTTGCCAAGGGATTTATCAAAACTCAAATCAAGAGGCAGACTGGAATCGAGATTCAGGTATGAGCGGACGCCCAACCGTCCCTGTCGCCTTTGAAGAAGCTGTGTCTCGCTTCGACGAGTTAGTTGCTTTGGCGGAAGCTGGAACTAGCGTCGCTATCGCAGTTGAAGGCAGGGTCAAGGGGCTTTTGGTCCCTGTAGCCAAGGAAGCGCCATCCGAGCCTCTGCTCGCTGACAAATCCGAGCAATGAACCTTCTGCACGACAACGAGCTGACCTACGGCCGATTGCTGCCATTCGAGGGCGCGTCTGGCGATCCCTTCTCCCCGTTTACGGGGAGAAGGTGGCCCGAAGGGTCGGATGAGGGGCAGCGCCATGCGTGGAGCCAATACTAAGACGACCAAGAGAGCCCGTATGCTTCGGAAAGTGGACAATTCTGCAGAAGAGATTCTTTGGGATGAACTGCGTGGTCGGAGATTGAATGGTCATAAGTTTGTCCGACAACTTCCGATTGGTCCATATTTTGCGGATTTCGCATGTAGACAAGTCAATCTTGTCGTTGAGGTGGATGGCAGCCAGCATGCTGAGAGTGCCGGAGATAGAAACCGGGACAGGACTATGACCAGCAATGGCTGGTCAGTGCTCCGCGTTTGGCACAGCGATGTGCTGAAGAGCAGGCAAAGCGTCCTTGAGACCATTGTTGCTGCAGTGGAAGGACGACTTGAAGGACCCATGATTGCGACTGATGTGAGGTATTTGCCTGCTTGTGGCGAGGAGGCTTCCAGATGATCGCCGGTGCTGCCCCTCATCCGCCCTTCGGGCACCTTCTCCCCGTTCACGGGGAGAAGGGTCGATGAATCTCCTGCGCGACAATGAACTGATCTATGGGCGGCTGTTGCCGATCAGCGAGCCGCACCTGATCGAGCGTTACAACAAGGCGTTGAAGGCGTTCGGGCTGAGGCCAACGTCGCTCGACGGTTTCGAGATCGACCGCACCGGCTTTTCGCCGCAGATCGCGGATGAGCTCGACGACCCGCATTATCTCGACCCCAATGAGGTCAATCGCCGCTTTATCATCCTCACGCCGCAGCAGATCGATCTGCCGGTTGTGCACACCGCCTTCTCCAACACGTCGCAGCTTGTCTACGAGTTCATGTCGCGCAATGCGCGTGCCATCGATGCGCTGACGATCAAGGATGTTATCTATGGGGAGATCGAAGACTCGGTCTCCAAGGTGGATGACATCGAAGACCTACTCTCCATCAATCAGGTCGAGTTCCGCGTGCTGTCGGCAGATGACGTTGTGGGCAAAGCATCCGAACTCGGCACGCTGGTCGACCGGCTGAAGATGGAGCCGGAGGCATGGCGCGACGATGAAATGCTTGAGCGCATGGTCGACCTCGCCAAGGTCACTGGCGACATACGCGAAAACACGCTGGTGCCAGACCAGGTGGTGTTTCGCCACAATGCCTATTGGACGAGCCATTTCGGCGGGCTGTACGTCTTCATCGACCCCGATGTGACGACGGTTATCTGCGACCCGACCGCGCCCGGTTTCCGGCGTTCGCGGCCATGGCAGGTGAGTTATCTGTCGCTGCGCGATCCAGCGCGGGTGTTCCACTTTCTCGCTTCGACCGGCAGGCTCGACTTGCCGCGTGCATCGTGGATGGAGAAGGCGGATTATCTGGAACACCGCGCCGGGCTTGTCGTGCGCGAGCTCGTGCACCGGAAAGACCCCAAACAGGACATTGGCGGGCTCGATCGCGTGTGGCTGCAAAGCTGGCTCCACGCCAACGCCGACATGATCAATGCCGACGGACGCTTTCCGTTTCTCAACGCGGCAAAGCGCGAACTGGCGCAGCTCGGCCATTTGCGGGTGGATGAAATCCGGCCCGATTTCCGCTTTCTGGTGGTGCGCGCCAAGCCGGATCATCCCGACGCCTGGCTGACCAACCGCCTGATTTCGGATTTCGTGCCGAGCGATTTTCTGTCGCGTTACGTGTTCAACAAGCAGGGCTTTTATGCCGACTACGCGCAATTCGACGCCGTTTGGCGCCGCTATGTTGTGGACACACTCAAAAGCACATATCTCAGTGACAAAGATGGGTTCCGGGCACGTCTCTACGGGCTTGAGGACTGAACAGGGACCGGCCGGACATGCTTGATCCAATCGTGAATTTCTTCACTCGTATTTTTCATGCGCTGGGGCGCGGCATCGGCCTGCTCGTGGCGTGGATCATGTGGCCGTTCCTCGCCGCGGGTCGCTGGTATGCGCGGCGCGGCTGGCTGATCAAGGGACCGATCGGAATATTCCTGCTCGTGCTTGCGGGGCTCTACATCTATTTCATCTGGAATTCGCAGAGCTGGACCAATTTCGATCCCGCCTATGCGACAGCGTATGAGTTCAACGAGCGTGACAATTCGGCAGGCGCGGAGGTGGCGGACGCCGCAGGCACCTGCAGCCGGTCGGCAATCGCGGATGTCACGGCAGACCTCATCGACCTCAACGTGAATCAAAATGCATGGATTTCCTCCATGCTGCTCTACAAGCTCGGCCTGTTCGGGGTCGACTGGGATCACACGCCCTTCCTCGACAACAAGGCGTCTTTCCAGCGCGGCATCAACCAGGCTGTACGGCGCACGACCGTAGAGCTGGTCGACACGCTGGGCCGTGTGCGCGGAACTTCGCAGGTGGACCAGAATTTGCAGGACGCCCGCGGCAACATGCAGTTCGACGAGGAGACCTGGTATTTCGGGCTCAACCCGTTCGGGCCCAAAACGCCAACTCCTTCCTTCTACCGCTCGGCGATACGCGATCTAGCCAACTTCAATGATCGGCTGGGGACCTGCGATGCCACATTCGATGGCCGCGCCGACAATCTACTCACCTTCATCGACCGCATCGCAAACGACATCGGTTCGACCTCCGACATTCTGCGCGAGCGCTCGGAGAACTATAACCGCGGCTGGTTCGACACCCGCGCCGACGACAGGTTCTGGTTCAGCTTCGGCCAGCTCTATGGGTACTACGGCATCCTGAAAGCTGCGCGGGCGGACTTCAACGACATCGTGCGGTCGCGCGGTCTCGCGCCGCTCTGGGATCGGCTTGACGATCAGTTCGAGGCTGCACTCCAGCTACAGCCCCTGATCATCTCGAATGGCCGCGAAGCCGGCTGGATCATGCCCACCCACCTGGCGACCATGGGCTTCTACGTTCTTCGCGTGCGCACAAACCTGACCGAGATCAGAGACGTTCTGGACCGGTAGTCGTAGCCTGCCGGGGGAACTCCGGGCCACATTTCGCGTTGTCCTCGACAAGGAGGACGCGAAATGACCGACACCGAGAAGAAGAGTAAAAACCTGAGCGAAGCCGATTTTGCCCAGCAGAAGATGGGCAAGAACAGCTTGCAGGGCGACGATCAGGGCAATGTCAGGAATCAGCGCCACGCGGCTCCCGACGTCAAGAAATTTACTGACGGAATCGTTGAGAGCTTCCGCAAGCTCGACAAGGACTATCGCGCCAGAAAAGACCTGAACAAGGGTGCCCGTAAGACGGACGATTAGGACTTTCTCAGAATGCCGCGCTCTATGGTGCCTTCCACAACTTCTCTCGGACCTTCTGCCGAGTATTTGCTCTCGGTGACCTCGGTGACGCTGTAAAGTTTGTCATTGCGGAAGGCGCTCGCGAAGCGGGTCGATTTGTCGTCTGCTGGCAGGGCACCGGTGCCGAGAAAGTCTTGTTCGGCCTCGCTGGCGACGATACGTGCGTCCGCAGGAGATCTTGCGCGTACGAAAACCGTTCCGTGTGAGGGCGCGATGTCCCAATTCGGATCGCCTGGTTCGGCTGCTGGTTCCATTCGATAGATGTGCATTGCGAACTCCTGAATGTACGGCTCTCACCTGGGATAAACGGCCTTGGCGCGCTCTCGTTCCCGCGCGTGTGGAACCGGCAGCCGGATTGAGCGATGATGGTGGCGTGAAACGCGATACCGAGACGTCAACCGGTGGGCCGGCGCGCGGCCGCGATGCCCAGGCCCCGTCGCAGATTACGCCCAAGGGATGGTGGGATATCCTGTGGCGTATCTACGCCCGGTTTTTCGATGATCGTATAAGCCTGGTTGCGGCTGGCGCTGCATTCTACATCTTGCTCGCATTGTTCCCCGCGCTGACGGCCTTTGTTTCGCTTTACGGTTTTGTCTCCGACCCAGCCACAATTGCCGACCATATCGCCTATCTTGGAGCCCTGTTGCCCAAGAGCAGCATGGAAATTATCCGCCAGCAGCTAGACAGCCTGGTTTCGCAGGATCGCGATGTACTCAGCGTCAGTTTCGTGGTGGCGCTGCTGGTTGCGTTCTGGAGCGCGAACAATGGCGTGAAGACCATATTCGAGGCCATCAACATCGCCTACAAGGAGAACGAGAAGCGCTCCTTTTTGGCAACCAACCTGATCGCTCTGGGCTTCACCCTGGGGGCGATGGTTCTGGCTGCCTTGATGATATTCTCGACCGGGGTGGTGCCGGTGGCGCTTTCCCTGCTTCAGTTGGATGTCTTCGCCGAAGCCCTGATTGGTCTCGCGCGCTGGCCCGTGACCTTTGTTCTCATCGTCCTGTCCATTTCGCTCATCTACCGCTACGGCCCCAGCCGCGCGCCTGCAAAATGGCGGTGGATCAGCTGGGGGAGCGTATTCGCGACTACGATGTGGATATCGGCATCTGCGGCATTCTCCTTCTATCTCCAGAATTTCGCGGACTACAACGCGACCTATGGCTCTCTCGGTGCGGTGATCGGCCTGATGTTGTGGACCTGGATTTCTGCGCTCATTCTCATTCTTGGCGCGGAGATAAACGCGGAGATGGAACACCAGACGGAACGGGATTCGACGACCGGCGCGCCGAAGCCAATGGGGCAACGCGGCGCGGTCGTGGCCGATACCCTCGGCAGTTCGTTCCGTCGGGGAAGCCCCACCGCTGACGGACGTTGAAGGTAGTCTTTCGAGCCATCTAACGTCGCATTCCGTGCATTGCGTGGCAGTTTCTGAATGGTGCTCCGGCGGCAGGTTGGATTTAGTCCGCTTGCCGGTATCTGTTATTGAGAACAGCCGAGATGCGATTTGTCCGCCGGGCAAGCCGCCAACATCAAAGGGGAGACAGCCGAATGGCCGAGGTGAAGTCCGACATCGAAATCGCGCGGGCGGCGAAAAAGAAGCCGATCATGGAGATCGGCGAAAAGCTCGGCATACCATCGGAGCATTTGCTGCCGTTCGGACACGACAAGGCGAAGCTGTCGTCGGAGTTCATCGCCTCCAAACGCGGCGAGAAGGATGGCAAGCTGGTTCTGGTGACGGCGATCAACCCGACGCCGGCGGGCGAAGGCAAGACGACCACCACGGTGGGTCTTGGCGACGGGCTCAACCGCATCGGCAAGAACGCTGCAATTTGCATTCGCGAAGCTTCGCTGGGTCCGAATTTCGGCATGAAGGGCGGTGCTGCCGGCGGCGGCTATGCGCAGATCGTGCCAATGGAGGACATGAACCTCCACTTCACCGGCGACTTTCACGCCATCACCACGGCGCATAATCTGCTGTCGGCCATGATCGACAACCACATTTACTGGGGCAATGAGCTGGGCATCGACATTCGCCGCATCACATGGCGGCGCGTGATGGATATGAACGATCGGGCGCTGCGCCAGATCAACGTATCGCTCGGGGGTGTGGCTAATGGTTTCCCGCGCGAGACAGGCTTCGACATCACGGTTGCCTCGGAAGTGATGGCCATTCTTTGCCTGGCGAGCGATCTGGCCGATCTCGAGAAGCGCCTTGGCGATATCATCGTCGCCTATCGCCGTGACAAGACGCCAGTCTATGCCCGTGACATCAAGGCTGACCGGGCGATGGCCGTTCTTCTGAAGGACGCGATGTCGCCCAATCTGGTGCAGACGCTGGAAAACAATCCGGCCTTCGTACATGGCGGTCCGTTCGCCAACATCGCGCATGGCTGCAACTCGGTCGTGGCTACCCAGACCGCGCTGAAGCTCGCCGACTATGTGGTCACCGAGGCCGGTTTTGGCGCCGACCTAGGCGCTGAGAAGTTCTTCGACATCAAGTGCCGCAAGGCCGGTCTCAAGCCATCTGCGGTCGTCATCGTCGCCACCGTGCGAGCCCTCAAGATGAATGGCGGCGTGAAGAAGGAAGACCTTGGCAAAGAGGACGTGGCCGCCGTCGAAAAGGGCTGCGCCAATCTCGGCCGCCACATCGAAAACGTAAAACAGTTCGGCGTTCCGGCAGTTGTCGCGATCAACCATTTCATCGCCGATACCGAAGCCGAGATCGACGCGGTGAAGGCGTTCGTCAAGTCGCAGGGATCGGAAGCGATCCTGTGCCAGCACTGGGCCAAGGGCTCGGAAGGCACCGAAGCTCTGGCGAAGAAGGTGGTCGAACTGGCGGACAGCGGCATGGCGCAGTTCTCGCCGCTCTATGAAGACGAGATGCCGCTCTTCGACAAGATCAATACCATCGTGAAGCGAATCTATCGCGGCTCGGAAGCGATTGCCGACAAGAGCGTGCGAACACAGCTCCACCAGTGGGAGGAGGCTGGCTACGGCAATCTCCCGGTCTGCATGGCGAAGACGCAGTACTCCTTCTCTACCGATCCCAATCTTCGCGGGGCGCCGGTCGACCATGTGGTGCCGGTGCGCGAGGTTAGGCTGTCGGCCGGCGCCGGTTTCGTCGTTGCGATATGCGGTGAGATCATGACGATGCCCGGCTTGCCGCGCGCGCCCGCCTCGGAGAAGATTTTCCTGAACGATGAAGGCCTGATCGAAGGCCTGTTCTAGGGACAACTCATTCGCATGCGGGGGCGTCCTGCGCCCGCATGCCGCCCGCCCGCAAACCGGTTGCGCTCCACGCGGCCAGCGGCCATACGAACGGTATGGAAGGTATCGGGCGACCGACAATTGCGAAATGGGGCTGGCTGCTCTGGCGTCTGACAAGGCGGCTGTGGCTGCGCGCTACGCTGATATCGCTCTTGGCAGTCGCCGCCGCACTCATCTCCATTGTCATCTCGCCGCATCTGCCGATCGGCCTTTCGGCCAAGATCGGAGCGGACGCGGTCGATCACATTCTCAACATCATCGCCACGAGCATGTTGGCGGTCACGACCTTTTCGCTCTCGACAATAGTCGCCTCCTACTCGGCGGCAGCCACCAGCGTTACTCCGCGCGCAACCAAACTGCTGATCGAGGATCGGACGACCCACAATGTGCTGGCGACGTTTGTGGGTTCGTTTCTGTTCTCCGTCGTCGGTATCGTCACGCTTTCGATGAACGCCTATGGCGAGCAGGGCCGGGTCATCCTCTTCGCCGTGACCATTCTGGTCATCCTGCTCATTGTGGTCACTTTGCTGCGCTGGATCGATTATCTGATCCGCCTCGGCCGGGTCGGCGAAACGACCGATGAGGTCGAGAAGGCCGCCACACACGCGATGAAGGCACGCGCGGACTTTCCGAATCTGGGTGGTGTGCGCTGGATCGACATGAAATCGCTGCCTGGCAATGCGCAGCCGGTGTTCGCAAAACGGATCGGCTATGTGCAGCATGTCGATGTGGGTGCGATCTCGTCGCGGGCAGGAGAGTTTGGCGCACGCGTCTATCTAGGAGCGCTGCCTGGAACATTTGCCGACCTCCATCGCCCGATCGCCTGGATTGCCGGCGCCAAAGGCGACTTCGATCCGGCGACTGTGGCCAAGGCATTCACCATCGCCAATGAGCGGTCGTTTGATCAGGATCCGCGCTTTGGCCTGTGCGTGCTGGCCGAGATTGCCTCGCGGGCTTTGTCGCCCGGGCTCAACGATCCTGGAACGGCAATCGACGTGATCGGCCGCGCGGTTCGCGTGCTCTCCGCTTGGGCCGGGAACCAGGAAGAAGACGCCGATCCGCCATTCGCGAATGTCTACGTTCCGCCGATCCTGGTCGATGAATTGTTCGAGGACTTGATGGTGCCGATTTCCCGGGACGGCGCGCACCTTGCGGAGGTGCAGATCAGGCTGCAGAAAGCTTATGGTGCACTCGCCTGCAATGGTGACAAGCGCTTCCAGGCCGCGGCACTGAGATACTCGAAGATATCGCTGCAACGTGCCGAAGCTGCGCTAACGTCCGATTTCGACCTGAAGCGTGTGCGCGCCGCGGCCGCGCTGGTGAAGTCGCGGGCGAAAAAGAATGGCTGGTCAGCTTCCAAATGAATGACGCTGCCTTGAAGCCAAAGCGCAAGGTCGCACTGCCCGTCGCGCTTCTCACCTGCATGGCCGCGGCCGTCTTCGTGTTTGTGCGTGTTGCCAGGGCAGTGCGAGGCGAAGAGGTCGGTGCGTTCGACCGGGCGATCCTTCTGTGGTTCCGCGACCCGCAAAATCCTGCCGATCCGATCGGCCCGCAATGGTTCGAGGAAACGGTGGCCGAAATCACAGCACTTGGGGGTTATCCCGTGCTCACCGTGCTGGTCGCCTCGGTAGCAGGCTACCTGCTTTTGTCGCGCAAATTCGGTCCAGCCGGCTATCTGCTGGTGTCGATTGGCGTCGGCACCGCACTCAGCCAGTTTCTCAAGGCGGCCTATGCGCGGCCAAGACCCGATCTGGTGGATCATCTCGTCGATACGTTTACGGCGAGCTTTCCGAGCGGCCACGCGACGATGGCGACCGTCGTCTACCTCACGCTGGCTGCGTTGATCGTTCTCTTTGTCGGAAAACTGCTCATCCGCATATATGTGATGACAGCTGCGATCCTGCTGGCCCTCGCTGTTGGCACCAGCCGCATCTATCTCGGCGTTCACTGGCCGAGCGACGTTCTGGCCGGCTGGGCGCTGGGTGCTGCCTGGGCGGCTTTCTCCTGGCTGGTTTTTGCCTGGCTTCACGCGCGCCGTTGGGGCGAACCAGACCAGGACGCATCATGAGTTGCGCGGCAGGGATTTCGCCGCTATTGATCTCGCCATGAACGCGATTTCGACCAACAACAATTGGTGGTGGGGCTGCAACTAGCGGCCTGACGAAGCGCGTGTTCAAGAAAGCATGTTGGCCGCAACGGGATAACCGGGCGGCCATTTTTTATGTCCCGCCCAGAGCGAAGGACGGAGACTGACAATGGTGATCGAAACTCTCGAAGACGGCGCGGAGCGCTTCGTGACGCAAGGTGGCGTTGCGATTACGCGACGGCGCCACGAGACGCCCTATGAAGGCGCGATTGACACCTATATCGACGCGCTGGACGGTCGGCGCGGCTGCGTGTTTTCGTCGAACTACGAGTATCCGGGGCGCTACACGCGCTGGGATACGGCAATCGTCGATCCGCCGCTCTGCATCACCGCGCGCGGCCGGGCAGTGCGCATAGAAGCGTTGAACGCGCGGGGCGCCGTACTCATTCCGCTTGTGACGGAAGCGCTGAGCGGCAAGCCCGATCTTTCGATCGAAGAGGCCTCGGAGCAGCGCATTTGGCTGCAGGTCGCGGAACCAACCCGCATCTTCACGGAAGAAGAACGTTCACGCGCCCCAACCGTGTTTTCGGTGCTGCGGGTTCTTGTCGACCTGTTTCGCTGCGATCAGGACGACAATATAGGGCTCTACGGCGCTTTCGGTTACGATCTGGCGTTCCAGTTCGACCCTATCGAACAGAAGCTCGAGCGCGGCGAAAGCCAGCGCGATCTGGTGCTTTATCTGCCCGACGAAATTCTGGTCGTCGATCACCACGCCGCCAAGGCATGGCATGACCGATACGATTTCTCAGGCGCGGGCTTTTCGACCGAGGGGTTGGAGCGCGGCGGCGAAGAGGAACCGTTCGCGCCAGCGGCAACAATTCCACCGCGCGGCGACCACGAGCCCGGCGAATATGCGCGGCTGGTGGAAAAGGCTAAGGAGAGCTTCCGTCGCGGCGACCTTTTCGAAGTCGTTCCCGGTCAGCTCTTCTACGAGCGCTGCGAATCCCGGCCTTCGCAAATCTCCCGTCGCCTCAAGGCGATCAATCCGTCTCCCTATTCCTTCTTCATCAACCTCGGCGAACGCGAATATCTGATCGGCGCGTCACCGGAGATGTTCGTGCGGGTGTCTGGCCGGCGCGTCGAGACCTGCCCGATTTCAGGCACGATCCGGCGCGGTGACGACGCCATCTCCGACAGCGAGCAGATACTGAAGCTTCTCAATTCGAAGAAGGATGAATCGGAGCTCACCATGTGCTCCGACGTCGACCGCAACGACAAAAGCCGGGTCTGCGAGCCGGGTTCGGTGCGTGTAATCGGCCGCCGTCAGATCGAGATGTATTCGCGCCTTATTCATACGGTCGATCACATCGAAGGCCGTTTGCGCGAGGGCATGGACGCATTCGACGCATTCCTGAGCCACGCATGGGCAGTGACAGTGACCGGCGCACCCAAGCTGTGGGCGATGCGCTTCATCGAAAACCACGAAAAGAGCCCGCGTGCCTGGTATGGCGGCGCGGTTGGCATGGTGCATTTCAACGGTAGCCTGAACACCGGCCTGACGCTGCGTACGATCCGCATCAAGGACGGTCTGGCCGAAGTGCGTGCGGGCGCGACGCTGCTCAATGATTCCAACCCGGAAGAGGAAGAGGCCGAAACCGAGCTCAAGGCGTCCGCCATGCTTGCGGCAATCCGCGAAGCGACGGCCGGCAATGCGCCGAGCGCGGAGCGCGGAGCCGCCCGCGTGGGCGAGGGGCATTCCATACTCCTGGTCGATCATGAAGACAGTTTCGTCCACACGCTTGCGAACTATTTCCGCCAGACCGGTGCGCAGGTGACGACGGTGCGCTCGCCGGTTGCCGACGAGGTGTTCGACAAGGTCAATCCCGATCTCGTCGTGCTTTCGCCGGGTCCGGGCTCGCCGAAGGATTTCGACTGCAAGGCGACAATCGAGAAGGCGCGCGCGCGAAATCTACCGATATTCGGAGTGTGCCTCGGTTTGCAGGCGCTCGCCGAGGCTTTTGGCGGCGAACTGCGCCAGCTTCGCGACCCGATGCACGGCAAGCCCTCGCGCATTCGGATAAGCGAGCCGGGCATCGTCTTTTCCGGCTTGCCGGCTGAGGTCACCGTCGGCCGTTATCATTCGATTTTCGCCGACCCGGTGAAGTTGCCGGAGGAGTTCACGATCACCGCCGAAACCGAAGACGGTGTGGTTATGGCGATCGAGCACCGCAGCGCGCCGATTGCGGCGGTGCAGTTTCATCCCGAATCCATTATGTCGCTTGGGCAGAATGCCGGTATGCGCATGATCGAGAATGTCGTTGCGCATCTGCCGCGCAAGGCGGGAGTGAAGGCGGCGTAGGCCTGGAGACAATCCGATGTCGAAAACGCGCGTCCAGAGGCTGGCAGGCTGGTCGATCGTGATCGCCTTCGTCGTCATGGCGCTCAAATTCGCGGCATGGCGCATGACCGGCTCGGTCGCGCTTTTGTCCGACGCGCTGGAGTCGATCGTCAATGTGATCGCTGCGACCGCCGCGCTCTGGGCCATACGGCTTTCGCACAAACCGGCGGACCGGACGCACCAGCACGGCCATCACAAGGCGGAGTATTTTTCCGCCGTGCTGGAAGGCGTGCTTATCGTCATCGCCGCGTTGCTGATCGTCGTCGAAGTCTGGCGCGCCTGGCAGGCGCCGGTTGTGCTCGATGCGCCCTGGACGGGGTTAGCGATCAACGGTGTGGCGACGGTCGTCAACGCGTTTTGGGCTACCCTGCTGATGCGGGCGGCGCGCGCGCATAAATCGCCAGCCCTCGAAGCCGACAGTCGGCACCTCTATTCCGACGTATTGACGTCGGTGGCGGTGATCGCGGGTCTGGTGTGTGCTGTGTTCACCGGCTGGCTCTGGCTGGATTCGGTACTCGCGCTCGTCGTTGCGCTTAACATTCTCTGGCAGGGCTGGAAGGTCATCTCGGCCTCCGTCGACGGGCTCATGGATCGCGCAGTGGCTCTGGACGAGCATATCCGTATTCGCGACATCATCTCCGCCAGCTCCAAAGGCGCGATCGAAGTGCACGACCTGAAGACGCGTATCGCCGGACGCGCGACCTTCATCGAATTCCATCTGGTGGTCGATGCAGAGATGACGGTGGGCGAAAGCCACATTATCTGCGACCGCATCGAGGAAGCGCTTATGAGCGAAGTTCCGTCTGTGCGCGTTCTCATTCATGTCGAACCGGAGCATGAGGCGAAGCTGCCCGCCGGTTCGAGTGCAGTGCCTTTCGCGTGAGAACATGAAAGGCATAGCCGCACTCCCAATCTGGGCGCAGTGGGTAGCGCTGCTCGTTCTGGCGGGGTGTGTGTCTTTCGCTTTGGAATTGACGGAGTTGCCAGCCGCATTCCTGGTCGGGCCCATGCTTTCGGCAATCGTGTTCGGCGTCGCAGGGGCGGTCATCCGCATGCCGCATATCGCTTTCGTGGTGGCGCAGGGAGTGGTGTCGTGCCTGGTCGCGTCCTCGCTGTCGCCGGAGTTTCTTCCGGCGTTCATGGCCAACTGGCCGCTGCTTCTCGGTAGCGTGGTGATCACACTCGCCGCGAGCAGTCTTTTGGGCTGGCTGATCAGTTTTTGGAAAATCCTGCCCGGAACGACCGCCGTTTGGGGTTCGGCGCCGGGTGCTGCCTCTGCCATGGTGCTGATGGCCGGCGCATTCGGGGCCGACCAAAGGTTGGTCGCCTTCATGCAATATTATCGCGTCGTGCTGGTCACAGCGGCTGCAGCAATCATCGCGCGTCTTTGGGTTGGAGAGACGGGCGGCAGCGAAGTCGTTTGGTTTCCGCCGATCGAAGCGGCGCCGTTCGCGGCAACCATTTTCGTGGTGATCGTCGGCCCTTTTGTCGGGCGGCTTCTGCGTTTTGCCTCGCCACAGTTCATCGGCACGCTGCTGGTCGCCTTTGCGCTTCACACGGGTGCGGGTGTCGAGTTTCAGTTGCCGGAATGGCTGCTGGCTGCAAGCTATAGCGCGGTCGGTTTGACTATCGGTCTGCGCTTCAACCGCGAGACGATTGCGCAGGTACGCCGATCCTTCCGGCAGGTGACGGCATCGATCCTCGCCCTCATCGCGATTTGCGGGCTGGTTGCGTTTCTGCTCGCCCAATTCGCGGGCGTCGATCCGCTGACCGCCTATCTCGCCACCAGTCCGGGTGGCATGGATTCGGTCGCCATCATCGCGGCCGCTGCCGATGGCGTCGACCTTTCCTTTGTCATGGCGCTGCAGATGCTGCGTTTCCTTATCGTGCTTTTGATGGGTCCCAGCCTCGCGCGGATGGTCGCGAAAAGCGTCCGCGAGTAGCGGCGTTTTTGCATGGCAGCCATGCTGCTTGTGGCGCTATCGCCACACCACGTTGCGCGCCACTATTTGGACGCCTTTGGCACAGACCGCCGCCATCTTTGGCAGGCAGTCCGGCTTTCGAGAGCCGCCCTGAGCGGCGCAACGAAAGCAATGGTTCAGCCTGTCATGTCCGTTTCCCGCCGTCAGTTTTTGCGTCATTCCCTTGTCGTCGCCTTGGCACCAACCGTCGCCGGATGCATGACGGCGCGCGAGCCGCTCAAGCCTGCTGGCCCGGACCCATATTACGTCGCGATGTATGGACCGCGGCCCGACGAGCGTTTTCCGCTGCCTGCCACCGACATCAGCAATGTGGACCCGCAATTCCTGCGTCAGCAGGTCGACTATTTCGGGCCTGAGGCCGCCGGTACAATTGTCGTCGACACGCCCAACCGTTTCCTATTCCTCGTCCAGGAAAACAGGAAGGCGATGCGCTATGGCATCGGGGTCGGCAAGGCGGGTCTTGAGTTTGAAGGCAGGGCCACGATTGCGCGCAAAGCCGAATGGCCGCGCTGGACGCCGACGCAGTCGATGATCGCGCGCGAGCCGGATCGCTACGGCCCGCTTGCCGGCGGGATGGAGCCGGGGCTTACCAATCCGCTCGGGCCGCGTGCGCTCTATCTGTTCCGCGATGGCGTCGACACGCTCTACCGTATTCACGGTACGACCGAGGCGTGGTCGATCGGCAAGGCCATCTCCTCAGGCTGTATCCGCCTGTTCAACCAGGATATTCTCGACCTTTACGGTCGGGTGCCCGTCGGCGCCGTTGTCGTGGTGCTGCGCCATGATGCGCCTTCGGAGGAGGCCGTACCGGTGGCTAACGCAACTGGCACTTTCGCATCGGCTTGATCTGGCAAGGCGCGTGCCGGCTTGCCTCGGCCCGGGCTTCGCGCTATCACGCCGCCATGTCGATGCGCAGCACATCCATGGTTACCTCCGGGCCGTCCTTTGCCCGTGAGACCGCGCGCGCGTTTTTCTCGACGCTCCGTCTACTCGGCCTTAGCGGCGATCGCCGGGCTCGCTGAAGAGGAGCACCCGGCGGTCGAATGGGCCGCCGCGGCCTATGCTCCTTACCACCCGCATCAGCAAAGATTTTCGTGCCGCCGCGCCACGTGAGGCAGGGGCACTGACGGAGCCACCAAAATGAACAAACGCGAAGAAACGCCATCTTCCGCTGGGCGCATTGCCGGTATGCCGGGTGCGCCGCGCAAATACGAACCGTACCCGCTCGTTGCCCTCAACGACCGTACCTGGCCCTCGAAGCGCATCGAGTCCGCGCCGGTGTGGTGTTCGGTCGACCTTCGCGACGGTAATCAGGCGCTGATCGATCCGATGGGGCATGACCGGAAGGCGCGTATGTTCGCGCTCCTGCTCGACATGGGCTTCAAGGAAATCGAAATCGGGTTTCCCTCGGCATCCCAGACCGATTTCGACTTTGCGCGCTGGTGCATCGAGGAAGGCGGTGTGCCTGCCGATGTGTCTTTGCAGGTGCTCGTTCAGTGTAGGCCTGAACTGATCACCCGCACCTTCGAGGCGCTGGATGGAGCAAATCGGCCGATTGTGCATTTCTACAACTCGACCAGCGAGTTGCAGCGGCGCGTGGTGTTTGAAAAGGATGTCGCAGGCATCAAGCAGATTGCCACGGATGCCGCCAAGATGGTTGCCGACATGGCGGCGAAGGCGGGCGGCGGCTACCGCTTTGAGTACTCGCCTGAAAGCTTTACCGGAACGGAGCTCGAGGTAGCGCTCGAAATCTGCAACGCGGTCACGGAGATCATCGATCCGACGCCGGAAAACAAGCTGATCCTCAATCTGCCGGCCACGGTCGAGATGTCGACACCGAATGTCCATGCCGACCAATTCGAATGGATGCACCGTAATCTGGACCGGCGCGACAGCATCATTCTTTCGATCCATCCGCACAACGATCGGGGCACCGGCGTTGCAGCGACGGAGTTGGCCCTGATGGCCGGAGCGGACCGCGTGGAGGGCACGCTGTTCGGCAATGGCGAACGTACCGGCAATGTCGATCTCGTTACGCTCGCGCTCAACATGTACACGCAGGGCATTGATCCAATGCTCGACTGCTCCGACATCAACCGGATCAAGGATGTCTATGAATACTGTAACCAGCTGCGCATCCCCGAGCGCCACCCCTATGTAGGCGAGCTGGTCTACACGGCGTTCTCCGGCTCGCATCAGGATGCGATCAACAAGGGCATGAAAGCGATCCGCAAGGCCAACAAGCCGTTGTGGGAGGTGCCGTATCTGCCTATCGATCCGCAGGATGTGGGACGCAGCTATGAGGCGATCATCCGCATCAATTCGCAATCCGGCAAAGGCGGTATCGCCTATGTTCTTCAAGCGGATTACGGCCTCAATCTGCCGCGCAATCTGCAGGTCGAGTTCAGCCAGGTGATCCAGGCGATCACGGATGACGAAGGCCGCGAGCTGCCGGCAAAGCGCATCCATGACGAGTTTCTGCGAGCATATGTCGACCAGCCGCAGGCCCGGCTGAAGTTTGTCGATCATCAGACCTTCCCGGACGCCGCCGTTAAAGGCAGGCGCGCGGTTGAAGCGCAGATCGTCGACAACGGCGCGGAGATTACCATTTCCGGCGTCGGAACGGGTCCCATCGATGGGTTTGTCGACGCACTTTCCAAGCATATCGGCGTTGAACTCTCGGTGGTCGACTATTCGGAGCATTCAATGCAGCGCGGCTCCAACGCGGCAGCTATCTGCTACATGGAGATGGAGCATCCGGGCGGGAAGCTTTTTGGTGTCGGCATCAACACCAACATCGTTGCCGCCTCGCTCGAAGCCGTGATGTCGGCTGCGAACCGCATCCTGATGCTTCAGGATTGAACCGCAATGTTGCCGGCCTCGGAGACGGGGCCGGCCCAAATTCAGATCAAGGCGGGGATGGCGACGCAATGAAATTGTTTGCGCTAGAAGCGGGCACCTCCGGCCCAACAGTCGTTTTGCTGCATGGCTTCGGCGGCAGTCACTCGGTCTGGGATGCCGTGGTTCCGCAGCTTGCTGAGCGGTGCCGTGTTCTCGCCTACGATCTGCCGGGCCACCGCAATTCCCACCCATGGCCGGAGACGGGCAAGCCGAAAGTCGCGGTCGATGCCGTTCTGGCCGACTTGTCGAACCAGGGCATCGAACAGTTTCATGTGGCCGGTCACTCCATGGGTGGCGCAATTGCAATGCTGATGGCGCTCGAAGCGCCGCAACGAATTTCATCCATGTCGCTTTTTGCACCTGGCGGGTTCGGGTCAGAGATCAACGCCCGTCTGCTTGCAAGGTCAGCGGCAGCGACGACTTCTTCGGAGCTGCGCCCCACGCTGGAGGCGATGACAGGCTGGAGCACGCCTGTCGAAGACGAAACAGTGATGGCTCTCGCGACGTGGCGCGCGGTGGAGGGCCAATCGGATGCGTTGGTCGCGCTCTCTCGTTCGATCACCCGCGATGGGCGACAGGGCGCCATTCCGCGCGAACGCATGGCCGAACTCGACATGCCGATATCGCTTGCCTGGGGAACCATCGATAACGTTCTGCCGGTGGCTCAGACCGCCGCACTGCCGCCGCAATTCGCGCTGCACCTGCTTGAAGGCATCGGCCACATGTTGCCACAGGAAGTGCCTGATTTTGTTGCGCAATTGATCGCCAAGACCACTCGCTAACAGCCCTTTTTCGAGCCGCGTAAACCTTGTTGACGCACTGCACACACAGGGCTTCATCAATGTGCTAAGACTTTGTTTACCTTAGTAACTGGCTTCGGAATCTTAGGACCATGAGTGACAACACCGAGAAGGTGATCGAACAGGACAATGTGCGGCGGTTGTCAGCGGCTATCATCGAGGTCAAATCGGCGCGCGCGGATAAGGAAGATGTCGTTCACGAAATTCGTGACCTGCAGCGCGCGCGGCTCGACATGCTGAAGCAGGAGCTTCAGGACGTCATTGAGGACGTGCCTGAAGACGACGAGACCTTCGATTTCGCGATTTCCTCAGGAACGCAGCCCCGTTTCTGGATCGACGCCGTCGCGCATGTCGGTATCGGGCGCGATCGGCGCAGTTATCGCTTCGTGCGGGAAACGCGGGCAGGGCGCGTTGTGTTGGCGGAATCGGAGAATATCGAGCCGATATCGGAGGCTGTAACGCGCTACGTTGCCGAGCGCATCGTGGAGCGCAAGCGTCAGCTCGAAGAGCCGGTCGACGGCGGCAATGCGACGCCCGAACCCACCGCAAATCTCCCTGTGGTTGCCGCAGAAGCCGAGACGCCGAAGCGCAATCGCGCAGGCGATGCGCTGTCCGGTTTGGCGCTGATCGTGATTGGCGTGCTTATCGGCGGCGGGATCACATTGGCGCTGCTGCGCGACCGCGTGCCGGAAATCGAGACGCTGTTCAGCCTGCGCTAGAAAGCACCTCCGACGAGATTGTGACAGGCTCGATCGCCGTGCCTTTCAGGCCACGGCGCTTGAGCGTGATTTTCCAGTCGCCGGGTTTGCCTTCGACATCGAACAGATTGTACTGCGCAGCGGGTTTGGAACTGCCCGGCCCCTGACCGGCCGCGGGCACGCCGATGACCGGCACGCGACCGTTCTTGCCCTTGATCCAGTGCGTCGTCGCCAGATGGGTGTGGCCATGGATCACAAGCTCCGCGCCCGCCTTGCGGATGACCTTTTGAAAACGCCGAATACCAAAGAGGCGTTTGCGTGTGGCCGTGGCACCGCGCACTGGCGGGTGATGGATCATGACAACGCGGAAGAGCCCCTCCGCTTCAGTCGTCTCCAACAGTTCGGTCAGCCCTTTCGCCTGCTCGGAGGAGAATGAGCCGCTCGCCATGAATGGCGCGGTTGCAACGGCGGAGGACACACCTATCACCGCCAATGGCCCGCGCCGGTGCAGATATGGAAAGCCATGGCGCGTCGTGACCTTGGGGCTGAGGTCGGGTTTCATCCAGTCGGCCCAGGCGCGGCAAGCCCGACCGAGCGCGCCCGGTACATAGGCGTCGTGATTGCCCGGGACCACCGAAATGCCTTCAGCCGGCCCCAGCGATTGCAACCAGATACGGGCAAGCTCGAGCTCGGCATCGAGCGCCAGATTGACCAGATCGCCGGTGATCGCGACATGGTCGGGGTCGAACCCTTCCATGTCGGCCAGCAGGCGATCGGTCACGCCTTCGTGCAGCGAACGGCGCCGGTTGCGGTGCCAGTTGATGTAGCCGGTGATCCGCTTGGACGCGAGTTGGCGATAGGTTACACCGGGCAGCGGCCCAAGGTGGATGTCTGAGAGATGCGCGAGCCGGAACATATGTCCTTTCTAGTCACAGAACAGGCAAACTCAATCCGTTCCTGCCGTTTCGGCGTTGCGTGCGCTCATGAATGACGACGGTTCGCCGGAGCCGCGCCAGAGCGGCTGGCCCGGATTGCGGCGCAAGCTCTTTCATCTGCTGTTTCTCTTCCGCAGGCCGATGACGCTCGGTGTGCGCGCGGTGGTTTACGACCGCGCGTTCAACAGTGTTTTTCTGATCCGCCACACTTATGTGCCCGGCTTACAGCTTCCCGGCGGCGGGGTGGAAACCGGCGAAACGGCGCTTCAGGCGCTGGAGCGCGAGTTGCACGAAGAGGGCAACATCCGGCTCACAGCATCGCCCAAGTTGCGTTCAGTTCACTTCAATCGGCATGCCAGCAAGCGTGACCATGTGATGCTTTACCTGGTCACGGAGTTCGAGCAGGAGACCGCCAAGACGCCCGATTATGAAATCGCCGAGGCAGGCTTTTTTCCGGTCGATGATCTGCCGGAAGACACAACCGTTGGAACGCGCCGGCGCATTGCCGAGATGCTCGCCGGCGCGGACGTGTCGCCTTACTGGTAACGCGCGATAACGCCGATTTGAGCTAAATGCCACGGGACAGTCTCAATTGCGAAACTAAATGTGGTTTCGGGAGATTGTGCCTTGGAACACATCATTGTCGATCTGAATAAAGCGAAGCGGACGGTCGTTCTGTGGACGCCTTGGGGCCCAGTTCCGGTTGAGAACAAATCAACCAGAACCAAGCGCTCCCCAAATGCCGCGCGGCGAAAGAACCGGCGTCGCCAGGAGGCCGAACCGGCTATTTCGCACTAACGCTTCGGCTCAGGCAGCCGCCTTGAGGCGCGCCCTGTCGTGTGGGGCGTTGAAGTCGAGCTCCGGGCCCAGCGGCACTATGCGCGTCGGGTTCACGCTCTCATGGCTTGCATAGTAGTGGTGCTTGATGTGCTGCATATTCACCGTCTCGGCGATGCCCGGCATCTGGTAAAGTTCGAGCAGATAATTTGAGAGGTTCGGGAAGTCGCCGATCCGCTGCCGGTTGCACTTGAAGTGCGAGTAGTAGACGGCATCGAACCGCACCAGCGTTGTGAATAGCCGCCAATCGGCTTCCGTCAGAGTATCACCCACTAAATAGCGGCCGGCCGCAAGTCTGCCTTCGACCACATCCAGGGCCTTGAAAAGCTCGCCATAGGCCTCCTCATAGGCTTCCTGTGTTGTCGCGAAGCCAGTGCGATAAACGCCATTGTTAATCGCGCCATAGACGAGATCGTTGATTTCATCGATTTCCGGCCGCAGCGGCTCGGGGTAGAAATCGAGCGAAGCGTCGCCCCATTCGTCGAATGCGGTGTTGAGCATTCGGATAATCTCGGAGGATTCGTTGGAAACGATCGTTTCCTGCTTGCGGTCCCAGAGCACAGGCACTGTGACCCGGCCGGAATACTCAGGATCGGCCTTCGTATAGATCTGGTGCAGGAATTTGTTGCCGTAGAGCGTATCGCCCGTTGCGCCGTCACCCTCTTCGAATGTCCAGCCATCCTCGCCCATGAAGTGGTGAACCACTGAAACGGAAATAATGTCTTCCAGCTTCTTCAGCTTGCGGAAGATCAGTGTGCGATGCGCCCAAGGGCAGGCATAGGAAACGTAAAGATGGTAGCGGCCGGGTTCGGCTTTGAAGCCGCGTTCCCGGCCTTCGGCCGGTTGGCCGTCCGCAGTGACCCAGTCACGCCATTGAGACTGCGAACGCACAAAGCGGCCGCCGCTCTTTTTTGTGTTGAACCAGCCTTTTTGCCATACGCCGTCTACGAGCATGCCCATGATAATCGTCCTTTCGTTGGCAACCGATGTAGGGGAGGCGGGACGCTGACGGAAGGCGCGCGCAGGTAAACTGACCGTCAACCGGATCGCGTGTTCAGTATGTTGCCAGGTTCAGATTGTGCGGGGTCGGAAACGGTGATAATCACGCTTCGCTCGGTTTCCGGGGGACAGAATGAGCATCGCGAGAAGCTTCCAGCGACGACGAATGGGTGACCGCGCCTGAGGGCGCGAAAGAGCACGCGCGCCTTGCGCAATCCCTATTCGCGAACGGAAGCACTGCGATGAGCACTACGGATATCGTGTATCTGCCGGAAGACCCGGCCCATGACCCCGCAATCGAAGAGATCAACGCAGAGGCCTTTGGTCCGGGTCGCTATACCCGTGCGGCATATCGCATCCGTGAGGGCGGGCCGCATGATGCCGCGCTGTCCTTCGTGGCGGTAACCGCTGCCGGCGAGGTGGTCGGCTCGGTTCGTATGACGCATGTTTCGGCGGGAGCCGGCAGCGCGCTGCTGCTCGGTCCGCTCGCGGTGCGCCCTCAATTCAAGAATGTCGGCATCGGGCGCAGGCTTGTGAAATTGGCTATTGAAGCCGCGGCCGCAGCGGGGCCGGGCGCGGTGCTTCTGGTCGGAGACGCGCCCTATTACGGCCCGCTCGGTTTCGCCAGGCTGCCGCCCGGACAAATCGTCATGCCTGGCCCCGTCGATCCGCATCGCATGCTTGGCCTGGAGCTGGCCGAAGGCGCGCTGGCAAAGCTCGCAGGCCCGCTGGTTCACCGCGACATGGCGGCCTAGCGCGCATCCTCCAGCACAAGATCGGCGCCCTTGGCGCCGACCGCGATCGCGGTCGCGTTGGTGTTGGCGCTGATGATTGTCGGGAAAACGGAAGCGTCGATCACGCGCAGCCCGTCAACGCCATGCACCCGCAGGCGGGGATCGACGACCGACTGAGCGGCGTCGGGGCCCATGCGGCATGTGGAAACCGGATGATATACAGTGCCGGAGCGGCGGCGGAAATCGTCTGTCAGTTCCTCATCCGAGGCGCAGATGCTGCCCGGCAGAACTTCTTCGACCGTCAGTTCGGCGAGTGCCGGTTGCGAAGCAATGCGGCGCAGGAATTTCACCGCCGCCAGCATCTCCTCTACGTCGTGATCGGTAGAAAAAGCGTTGGCGACGATGCGCGGCGGTGCTGTTGGATCGGCCGAGCGGATATGGATTGAGCCGCGGCTTGTCGGCCGGCAGTTGGACAGGCCGATCGAATATCCCGGCCAGGGATCGGGCGTGAGGATCGGCCGCTCGCCTGGCTTCGGAATGACGGTCGAAAACGCCTGGAAATAGAGCTGCATGTTCGGATGCGGCTTGTCTGGACTGGTGCGGAAAAACCCGCCACCCTGATTGATGCCCATCGACAGCGGCCCGGTTCCGAGCAGCAGATAGCGGCTACCGACGGCGAGCTTGCCCCACCATGGCCGCAGCATCTGATTGAGCGTCGGCACCCGTGCCTTCCAGGTGTAGTTGATGCCTATGTGATCGGCGAGATTATTGCCGACATGCTTGTTCGCATGCAGCGTTTCGATGCCGAGCGGCGCCAGCACGTCCGGATCGCCGATGCCGGAGAGCTCCAGCAGCTGCGGCGAATTAACCGAGCCGCCGCACAGGATCACCTCGCACCGCGCCTTTGCGGAGAAGCTTCGGTTTGCGATGCGGTACTCGATGCCGGTGGCGCGTTTGCCGTCGAAGCGGATTTTCGTTGCCAACGCGTTGGTGACCAGCTTCAGGTTGGGCCGCCTCAACGCCGGCCGTAAGAAGGCGCGCGCCGACGACATGCGGCGGCCGCCCTTGGTGCTGATCTGGTAGATGCCCGCGGTTTCGGCGTCGGCGCAGCTCAGATTGCCGGAAAGCGAAAGTCCCGTTTGCTCGGCGGCCTTGAGATAGCTGCGCACAAGCGGGTGAACGAAAGGCGTGATATCGCTCACGTGAACCGGGCCGCCCTGGCCCCGCAGTTCGTCACCGCCGAGCTGATCGTGCTCAATCGACCGGAACACCGGCAGCAGGTCGTCGAAACCCCAGCCGATGTTGCCGGCGTCTCGCCAGCCGTCATAGTCGGCCCGCTGCCCTCTGATCCAGACCATCGCATTGATGGAGCTCGATCCGCCAAGCAGTTTCCCGCGCGGCCACCAGTCGGCATTGCCTGCAAGGCCGGGATCAGGCTCGGCCTGATAGCGCCAATTGATGCGGGCGTCGAAAAAGGTCTTGCCGTATCCGAGCGGCATCTGGACGAAGAACCGCCGGTCGGTGCCGCCGGCTTCGAGTAGCAGCACGGAATAGCGACCGTTCGCCGTCAGCTTGTTGGCCACCACGCAGCCGGCCGAGCCGGCACCGACCACGATGAAATCAAACTCCTGCATGGCAGCCGACAACAGTTCCCCAATTTGCCGACCTTAGCGCCCGCATGGCCGACGCGTCACCGCATCTTTCCGTCACCGCCTGTGAATATTTCGACTGTTTGGCGCGCATGCTGCGCACGCGTTCTTCAAATCCGCTAAGGGATATTGTGAACGCTGCCGCCAATAGCTGCGAAAGGGGAAGCTGCATGAGTGCCGAAGCCGAAACGCCGATCGGAGATCTGACGCTGCGCACGCTCGCCATGCCGGCCGATGCCAATGCCGCCGGCGATATTTTCGGCGGCTGGGTGATGGCACAGATGGACCTCGCCTGCGGCATCCGAGCCGCGGAGCGCGCCAAGGGGCGCGTAGTAACAGCGGCGGTGAAGGAAATGTCTTTCGCCAAAGCGATGAAAGTCGGTGATACGCTTGGCGTCTATATCAGCATCACTCGCATTGGCCGCACCTCGATGACGCTGCGGGTGGAAGCCTGGGCGCAGCGCTACCTTTCCGACCTGATGGAGCGCGTGACACATGCCGATTTCATCATGGTCGCGCTCGACGGCAACGGAAAACCCAAGGAAATCCCTGCCGAATAGCGGTGTCGGGCGGTTGCCCATTCGTTGACTCACTGTCAACCGATGGTCCTGTTGTTCGTCAGCGGCTTTGTTTCCATTTGCGATCCCAGAACGGAACCAAACAAGGAAACAGCCAATGTCCAAACCAAAGATTGCGATCGTCGTCGGCTCAACCAGACCGGGACGCTTCGCCGACCATCCCGCGCAATGGATCATGGACCGCGCCAAGGCGAAGGGTGATTTCGACCTCGAGCTCGTCGATCTGCGCGATTTCAACCTGCCGCTCTTCGACGAGAGCATGTCGCCGGCCTACGGACCGGTCGAAAGCGAGGCCGCAAAGGTCTGGCAGGACAAGGTTGCAGAATTCGACGGCTTTATCTTCACCGCGGCCGAATATAATCGCGGACCGACCGGTGTCTTGAAAAACGCGCTCGACTACGCCTACCAGCAGTGGAACGGCAAGACCGCCGCCTTTGTGGGCTATGGCGGGGTGGGCGGTGCGCGCGCGATCGAGCAGCTGCGGCTGAACGCGATCGAACTGCAGATGGCGCCCATCCGAAACGCCGTACACATCATGTTTCCGGTCTATATGGACGTGGTGAAAAACGGCAAGAAGCTCAGCGACTTCGACTTTCTCAATGAAGGCGCCGACGGAATGCTGGATCAGCTCGCCTGGTGGACCTCGGCGCTCAAGACCGCGCGCGAGGCTGACACCGCGACCGCGAAGGCCGCGTAACCCCAGCGATCAAACCGGCTTCTCGCGATGCGTTGCGGGAAGCCGTGAGGCGATAAGCTTGTCGATACGACGGCCGTCCATGTCGACCACCTCAAAGCGCCAGCCATGCGCGTCCACCGTTTCGCCGCTGGTGGGCAAGTGGTGCAGGAACGAAAGCAGGAAGCCGGCGACAGTGTCGTAGTCGCGGCGCACCGGCAGTACGAAGCCGAGCGTCTCGGCCATTTCGTCGGCGGGCATGTGGCCCGCGATCAGCCAGGAGCCGTCCGCGCGTTTGACGACTGGAGGGCCCTCGGCGTCAAGGTCGGCCTTGAAAGCGCCGGCGATGGTCTCAAGCACGTCCGCCGGTGTGACCAATCCTTCGAACGCGCCATATTCGTCGTGCACGAGCGCCATCGGCACTTCCGCTTCGCGCAGCGTGGCGAGCACATCCAGCGCGTCGGCGTTGTCATGAACGATGGGTGCAGCGCGCACGAAGCTCTTCGCGTCGAAAGGCTTGCGCGATAACAGCGCTGCCAGTAGCTCGCGCGTATGCACCACGCCGACTGCATGATCTACAGCACCGCTGGCGGCCGGCAGACGCGAGTGTTTCGTCTCGATGAGCTTACGGCGGATGTCCTTCCTGTCAGCGTCGAGATTGAGCCATTCAACCTCGCTGCGCGGCGTCATCAGCGCCCGCACGGCGCGGTCGCCAAGCCGCATCACGCCCGTGATCATGCGACGCTCGTCGGTTTCAATCGTTCCCTGCGTTTCCGCCTCCGCGATCAGGCTGTTGATTTCCTCATCCGTCACGCGGCTGTCCTGCTGGCCGGACTGACCGAGCAGAATGAGGAACAATCGCCCCGATATGTTGAGTAGCCAGACCAGCGGTGCTGCCAGGGTGGCGAGCACCGTCATCAGCGGGGCGACCATCATGGCGATGCGCTCCGGGTCGCGCAGCGCGATCTGCTTCGGCACCAGTTCTCCAACGACCAGCGAAAAATAGGTGATGATCGCGACCACGCCGCCGACGCCCACCGTATTGGCCAGGGTGGGCGACAGCCCCATTGTGGCCAGCCATTCGGCAAGACGCAGACCAAGCGTGGAGCCCGAAAACGCGCCGGACAGCACGCCAACCAGCGTGATGCCGATCTGAACGGTAGAGAGAAAACGCCCGGGGTCGGCGGCCAGCGCAAGCGCGCGAGCAGCTCCGCGTTTGCCTTCTTTCTGCTTTGCCGCCAGCCGGGAAGGGCGCGAGGAGACCACGGCCAGCTCGGACATGGCGAGCAGACCGTTGAGCAGAATCAGGCCAGCAACGATGGCAATCTGGATCGCAAGCATCAGCGCTGCTTAGCATTCCGATCCAGGCAAGGCGATGGCCTTGTTGCCAACGCTACTTGCAGGCGACGTAGCCGTTGCGGCGTTCTTTGATGTCGAAGTGGAAGTGGTCGGCATGGTCGGCATTGTAGCCGGGGCCGAGCACCGTGTTGAAATATTCGCAGCCGCCGGCACGCACCGCCTTCAGCAGGCTTTTCTCGCGGAACTTGAAGAAGCCCGGCTTGCGCACGTCGATTTCGCGTCCGCTCTTCAGTGTGATTTTCATCACATCCAGCGCATTGCCCTTGGAATGCTCGGATGGCGTGCTGGTGCCGGCTATCTTGCGGCAGGAATAGCTGGAACCCTGATGGATCGTTCCAATCCCTGTCAGATAGCGCGTGCGCGCGGTCGGGGCGAGTTCGTATTTGGTCCATTTGGCGAAAGCCAGTGCCATGTCGCAAGAAAGGGTCGCGGCCGGCTTCATGGCAATTCTGCCCGACAGGTTGAACACCTTCACCGGGTAGTCGACGCGGCAGGCGCCGCCATCGTCGATCGGGGCAAGGTCCTGATATTTCACGCCGATGCGCTTCAGCTCGCGGCGGCAGGCGATTTCCTCGGCGGGCATCGCGCCGCCTGGCTGACGCGGCTGGGTCCAGCGCGGAAAGCCGGCCATCATCGGATTGGATGGCACGAGCCGCTGCAGGCCGCGCGCGGGGCGGGCGGAAACCGACGATGTTTCGCGGACATCGACTTGAGGGGTGAGCGACATTACGCCGCTTGGCGAGCAGGAAGTCGCAAGCGAGGCCGCCGCGGCCAGCACTGCAACGGTAATCGCCAATCGCGGGCGGGATTTTTCGTGCGCGCAGCCAGCCCTGACTGCGAACCAAGGGGTACGCATGTACCTGTCCCCTCTCGTCCTCGCAAAGAGAGCCTAAAGTTAGGGACAAATTGTAAAGGAATTCTCAGCGCCGCCATTTACCATGCCGCCGGCGCGCAGGCAGTTCAGCGGCAGTAGGTCGAGCCGGAGCGGCGCTCTGCCAGATCGAGATGAAAATGGGTAGCGTGGTCGCTGTCGGTTCCGGGGCCAAGCACCGTCTTGAACGGGCCGCATGCGGCTTTTCTTACCGTCTTTTGAAACAGGCGTTCAGCCTTTTCGTCCGGCTCATGCTCGCGCACTTCGACAATGCGCCCGTTTTGAAGAACGAATGCCGAGATATCGAGGGCGTTGCCTTTGGCGTGTTCGGAAATCTTCTTGCCGCTGGCGCGGAAGCGGCAAATATAGGCTGAGGCGTGCCGCACGCTCTCAATGCGGGCACCGAAGGCGCTGAGCGCGGTCGGCTGTGCGGTGTCGGCGATCAGACGCGCCGCGGCTTCAGCCGTTTCGCAATTCATGATGCCTTCCGGCCGCAGTTCGACGTCCTTGCCAAGCGACGTCACTTCGATCGGATAGGCAATGCCGCACTCGCCCTCGTCGTCGATTTCGGGCAATGGCTCGAAGCTGACGCCGAGCGCGATGAGCCGCGCGCGGCAGGCATGTTCGCTGCCCGGCAGCCCGCCGGTCATCGGTTTTGGTTCGATCGTGGTGCGCGAGGGGCGGGGGGAAGGCACCTTTTCCACAGCGGCAACGATGTCACCGACCGGCGGCTTGGATGCAGGCGCGGGCATCTTTTCCGGCAGGCTGGTGGATGCGTTGGAGCTGCCACCGGCGATGGCAAGCGCAACGGCAGCGCCCAAAATTGTTGCCGCACAAAGTGTGGTTGCCTGTTTTGACCTTCTCATGCCGGCTTAGTTGGCCAGAAACCGTGTCACCGCAATGAAACCCGCGCTCACAAAGCGTGACAGCCGGTAATCTGTCGCCTTCCGTAACGGCATTTTGATTTTGTCGTGGTGCGGGAATCGCTACGCTCCGGCGCAGGGTTGAGGTGGCAAGCGAACAGGAGCATCTCGAATGCGGATTGTGAAAATCATCGGTGCGGGCGCGTTGCTCATCGCACTCGGCAGCGGGTCAGCTTTTGCCGCGGGCGGTGGCGATAGCGGAGGCGCGACCAACACGTCCACGCAATGCAAGAACGGCAAGGTCTACAGCGAACAGATGAAGAAGTGCGTCGATGCCGAAGAGAGCATGCTCGACGATGACGCGCTCTACGAGGCAGGCCGGGCGTTCGCGCAGGCCGGACGCTATGGCGAGGCGATCACGGTACTCAGTACGATTGCCGCCAATGGCGACCCGCGCGTGCTCAACTATCTCGGTTTCTCGCACCGCAAGCAGGGCCGCATCGCGGTCGGGCTCGGCTATTACGAGGAAGCGCTGCGTATCAACCCGGACTTCACGCTGGCACGCGAATATATGGGCGAAGCCTATCTGCAGCTTGGCGATGTCGGGTCAGCCCGCAATCAGCTGCGTGAAATCGCAGATCGCTGCGGTACGGCATGCGATGAATATCTGGAGCTTGAGCGCCAGATCGATGACCACATGAGAGAAATATAAGAGGCAGTAGCTTCCAGTCAGGGGAGGGCGGGCACAGCTGTGCCCGCCTTTTCTTTTGTGCGCAGGCCGTGCGCCCCGTTAGCGGCTGATGCGGATCACCGCACCGTTGCTCTCATCGGTGACGAGCCAGACCGCACCGTCAGGCGCTACCTTCACGTCGCGAATACGGCCGAATGCGCCTTCGAACAAGCGTTCTTCGCCGACAACATTGCCGCCTTCGTCACGGTCCACCCGTGCCACGAGTTGTGCCTTCAGCGCGCCGACCAGCAAGTCGCCTTGCCATTCGGGGAACATTTCGCCGTCATAGACGTCCATCCCGCCCGGAGCGATTGAGGGATCCCAGTAAAACAGGGGCTGTTCGTAACCTTCGGCCTCGGTGCCGACGCCGATCTTGAAGCCGGAATAGTGGCGGCCATAGCTGATGACCGGCCAGCCGTAGTTGAGGCCGGCCTGCGGCTGATTGATCTCATCGCCGCCGCGCGCACCATGCTCGACGGTCCACAGCGAGGCTGTCAGCGGATCCCACACAGCGCCCTGCGGGTTGCGGTGACCTTTCGACCAGAGCTCGGCTAGCGCATCCCTGCCATCGGCCCAGGGGTTGTCGGCCGGAATTGAACCGTCGGGTGCAATGCGCAATACCGCGCCTGCGTGGTCGCCGAAATCCTGGGCGCGCGGACGGTCGCCACGGTCGCCAATCGTGAAAAAGAGGTTGCCGTCAGGCGCAACCACGATGCGCGAGCCGAAATGGTGGCTGGAGCGCGTTTTCTTATCCATCGAGAAGATGGTGCGCATGTTCTGAAGCGCCGGTGCATCGCCACGCACGAGCGTTGCGCGCGCTATCGCAGTGCCCGCACCGGGTTCCGCAAAAGAGATGTAGATGGTGCCGGACGTCGCGAAATCATTTGCCAGCGCGACATCCAGCAGGCCACCCTGGCCGCTGTCGAAGACTTTCGGAACCCCTTTCAGAGGTTGCGAAAGCGCGCCGTTTTGCAGGATGCGAATTCTGCCGGGCCGCTCGGTGATCAGTGCAGCGCCGTCCGGCAGAAACTCCAGCGCCCATGGGTTTTCGAGCCCGGAGGCCATGACCTGTGCTTGCGCTTCATAGGCACCGGCCTGCAGGTTGCGCGTCTGAGCTTCGGCTATTCCGGCGGCGGCAAACTGTACGGCTGCGGCCAGTGCGAATGTGTGTAACGGTTTCATCTGCCAAGAAGTAGGCAGCGCATCGCTGCTGACAAGTAATCTCGCGCAACTCGGTCGATTAGATTTGGGCCAGATGCGCCCTCTCGGTCGGCCATCTGTTCACTTTTCAGATGAAAATCGCCGCGGAATCGTTATATTAGCCGGTGACTGATGGAGCGTGTCCGCGGCCTCGCGTTGCGGACCGTTTTCTTTTTGCCGTGCGGTCTGCGTTGAGAAGCGTTTCGTGCGGTCAGCAATTTGAGGTGCATGACATGAACAAGGTCCCGATGACAGCTTCCGGTTTCAGCACGCTCCAGGAGGAGCTGCGCTGGCGCCAGCAGGAGGAGCGTCCGCGGATCATCGAGGCGATTTCCGAGGCGCGCGCTCATGGCGACCTTTCCGAAAACGCCGAATATCACGCCGCCAAAGAGGCGCAGAGCCTCAATGAGGGCCGCATCGCCGAGCTGGAAGACCTGACGGCGCGCGCGGAAGTGATCGACGTGTCCAAGCTTTCGGGCGACACGATCAAATTCGGTGCGACCGTGGTTCTGGTCGACGAGGATACTGAAGAAGAGAAGACCTATCAGATCGTCGGCGACCAGGAAGCGGACGTGAAGTCCGGCCGCATCTCGATTTCGTCGCCGATTGCGCGCGCGTTGATCGGCAAGGGTGTGGGCGATGCCGTGGAGGTCAACGCGCCCGGCGGTGCCCGCGGCTACGAGGTCTTGCGCGTCGATTTCGTCTAGGCTGCGGCGGCTCGGTCTTACCGCCCGTCAATCGCTACCAGACCTTCATCCTTCACCTGCCGTATCGTGAGCGCCGTGCGAACGGTGTCCACGTTCGGGGCCGAGGTCAGTTCCTCGATCACGAAGGTCTGGAAGGTCGACAGGTCGTCGGCAACGCAGTGAAGCAGAAAATCGGAATCGCCCGACACCATCCAGGCGCGGCGCACGATCGGCCAGTGGCGCGTGCGTTCGGCAAACGCCTTGAGCTCGGCATCGGCTTGGTGGTGCAAACCGATCTGGCAGAAGGCGACAACATCCTTGCCGAGCGCCGGGGCGTTCAGGATGGCACGGTAGCTGCGGATCACGCCGGTTTCTTCCAGCCGTTTAACCCGGCGCAGGCAAGGTGGGGCGGAAATGCCCACGCGGCGTGAAAGCTCGACATTCGTCATGCGGCCGTCTTCCTGCAATTCGCGCAGGATTTTCCAGTCGATTGCGTCAAGATCGGCTTGCAAGGTCATGATATCCCCGGCGGCGAATCCACCATTGGCTGCGAAACTATTCCATCCGCAGTTATTGGCAAAGCACTGCGACGATAGGCAGCCTGTGAGAAAAGCCTTGCTGGACTTGCGCTGACCAAGGTCCGACACTTAGATCAGTGCGCGCCATGATTGTGCAACGCCGCCGCGATATGCGGCAAGCAGCGCCTGCGCAGAACCCTTGAAAGGAAAAGACATGTCGAGCCGTCACGCGCCCGTACTCATCATTGGTTCCGGGCCTGCCGGATATACGGCAGCGATATATGCCGCGCGCGCGATGCTGAAGCCGCTTCTGGTCGCGGGGCTTGAGCAGGGGGGGCAGCTTACAATCACCACCGATGTCGAAAACTATCCGGGTTTCGCCGATCCGGTGCAGGGCCCCTGGCTGATGGAGCAGATGCTCAAGCAGGCTGAAAATGTCGGCACTGATGTCGTTAACGACGTGATCGTCGAAGTCGATGTGAATATGCGGCCGTTCCGGGCGCGTGGCGATTCCGGTGCGGAATACACCGCCGACGCGCTGATCATCGCCACCGGCGCCAAGGCCAAGTGGCTGGGGCTGCCGACAGAGCAGAAATTCATGGGGTTCGGTGTTTCGGCCTGCGCCACATGCGACGGCTTCTTCTACCGCAACAAGGACGTCGTCGTCGTGGGTGGCGGCAATACGGCCGTCGAGGAGGCGCTTTATCTGTCAAATCTCGCCAGCCATGTGACGCTGGTTCACCGCCGCGACGAGCTGCGCGCCGAACGCATCCTCCAGGAACGCCTGTTCGCGAAGGAGAATGTCAGCGTGCTGTGGGACACGGTCGTGGACGAGATCAAGGGCGAGGCGGGCAAGCCGCCGCTGCCCGCCTCGGTCAACGCAGTTGCGCTGAAGAATGTGAAGACAGGCGAGACGACCGAGATGCCGGTACACGGCGTGTTTGTGGCGATCGGCCACGCGCCGGCGGTCGAGCTGTTTGAGGGCAAGGTCAAACAGAAGCCAAACGGTTATCTTTGGACTGCGCCGGACTCGACGCAGACCGATATTCCGGGCGTATTCGCCGCTGGCGATGTGACCGACGACATCTACCGGCAGGCGGTGACGGCGGCAGGTCTCGGTTGCATGGCTGCGCTTGAGGCGGAGCGTTATCTGGCTGTGCAGGAAGCGCACAGGGAAGCCGCGGAGTAACTCCCGCGCTTCTCAACACGAGGGACAACGACATGGCGGTGGATTGGGACAAGCTGCGGGTCTTTCACGCAGCCGCTGAGGCGGGCTCGTTCACGCATGCCGCCGAGACGCTGCATCTGTCGCAATCGGCGATTTCGCGGCAGGTCAGCGCGCTCGAGCAGGAAGTGGGCGTACCGCTGTTTCACCGCCATGCGCGCGGGCTGGTGCTGACGGAGCAGGGCGACATGCTCTACCGGACCGCGCATGAAGTGCTGATGAAGCTTGAGAACGTCACGCTCCGGCTGACCGAGACCAAGGACCGGCCTTCGGGCGTGCTGCGTGTTTCGACAACGGTCGGTCTCGGCTCCGGCTGGCTGACGGAGCGCATACCGGAGTTTCTCGATCTCTACCCGGAGATCGACCTGCATCTCATACTCGCCAATGAAGAGCTCGACCTGACGATGCGCCAGGCCGACTGTGCGATCCGCCTGCGCCAGCCGCAGCAGCCGGACCTGATCCAGCGCCGTCTCTTCACCGTGCATTTTCATCTCTACGCCTCGCCCGATTATGTGAACCGGCGCGGCAAGCCGACCACGATGGAAGAGCTGGACAATCACCGTATCGTCACCTTCGGCGAGCAGGTGCCGCCGCATCTGTCCGACATGAACTGGCTGGAAACGGCCGGGCGGGCTGACGGCGCCAAGAGATCGCCCAGCCTACAGGTCAACAATATCCTGTCGATCAAGCTTGCGGTGCAGCGGGGCGCTGGCATTGCAATGCTGCCGGACTATATGGTCGACAAGAATTCAGGCCTCGTGCAGCTGATGCCTGAAACCGAGGTACCCTCGTTCGACACATATTTCTGCTACCCCGATGCGATGAAGGGGCAGGCGAGGCTGCATGTTTTCCGTGATTTTCTGATTTCGAAGGCGCGTAGCTGGTCGTTCTGATTCGCCGAAAGGTGGAATTTCATAGTTTCCCACTGCAATTTCGCAGTGCATTTCTTGCCAAAATTGTAAGCAAGCGACTGTTTCTCATGCAAAAACTGTAGCTATGCAAATCTGCATGGGTGCATTGCAAAATGGGGTGCTTGTTATTTAGGCTGCAAATGCACATATCACGATCACTCGCGGGCGTATTTCTCCTCCCATTGGCGCCCGCTGAGTGTTCCCCTCTGGAGGTTTTGCCTAACGGCACTCCAACGACTCGCCGGATCATTTGATCCGGCGTTTTTTTTGCTCAATCGGAAATCAGCGCGCGCCGGCGGTGCCCAGCAATCGTGCAGGGCAGCGCCGTGCACTTTATGCATTCAGGCAGCCTTGCCCTGCGCGTCAAGCACCATGTCCGCGGCGCGGCCGGTGAGCTCGGCCATATGGTCGAATTCGGCCTTGTAGGACGCAACGCCCGCGGTTGCCGAGCGCAATTCGATAATGAGGTTGCTCATCTCCGCCTGCGGCATCAGCGCTTCCACGACATCCCATCCATCCCAGCCCTCGCGGGCATCGAAGCCGAGTATTTGGCCCCGGTGCTGCGGCACCAGCGCGGTGACCCGTGCCGTGGCATCCGAGGTCGTGTAAATCTCGAGCTTGAAGATCGGTTCCAGAAGTACCGGCGAACAAGCGGGCATTCCCTCCCGCATGGCGAGCTTTGCTGCCTGCTGAAAGGCCATGTCGGAAGAGTCGACCGAATGGTACGAACCATCCGACAGATTGACCGCGATATCGACCACCGGGAAACCGAGCGGGCCGGACTTCAGATAGTCTCTGATGCCGGTTTCAACCGAGGGTATGTACTGCTTGGGCACAACGCCGCCGGTGATCGTGTCGGTGAATTCAAAACCCGTGCCGCGGGGCAGCGGTTTGATGTCGATCACGACATCGCCGAACTGGCCGTGGCCGCCCGACTGCTTTTTGTGCCGGCCGCGCTGCGTCGTGCCTTTGCGGATCGTTTCGCGGTAGGGGATCGACGGCGCATAGGATTGTACGGGTATCTGATACTTGCCCTCCAGCTTCTCCACCGCGACACGCAGATGCATCTCGCCATGGCCGGAAAGGATCGTCTCGCCGCTTTCCTGATTGTGCTCGACGGTAAGCGAGGGGTCTTCCTGGTTGAGCTTTTGCAGCGCTGCCGAGAGCTTGACCTCGTCCTTGCGTTCACGCGGTCTCAGCGCAATGGCAAATACCGGCCCGGGCGCGGAGATTTCCACGAAGCCGGATTTGGCATTTTTGTCGGCAAGAAGCGCTTCGCCGGTCACGGCATCGTCCAGCTTGCCGAGCGCAACCGTCTCACCCTCCGAAGCCGAAGGCAGCTTGCTCTGGTCTTTGCCGAGCATACGGTAAATGCCGGACACCTTGACCGTTTTTCCTGACGAGGAGGTGAGCTCGGTTCCGTCGGCGATTGTCCCTGAAAGCACACGCGCGATGGAGAGCTTGCCGCCATGCGGCGTGTGGAACGATTTGAGGATCTGTGCAGCCGGTACGCTGCCGTCAGCGCCCAGTCGTTCGCGTGTTGCTGCAACGTCCGGCGCGTCATGGCGCAGCGCTTTCAGTAGCCGCAAAATGCCATTGCCCTTCTCGGCCGAGCCGATCAGCACTGGCATCACCGCACCATCGCGCAAATCCGCCGACAGATCGTCGAACACTGCATCGCGCGGCGGTTCGATGTCTTCCAGCAGCTGTTCCATCAAGTCGTCGTCGTGGTCGGCGAGCTTCTCCAGCATCGAGAAGCGGGCTTCGATCTCGCGCGCCTTGTCGTCGTCCGGGATCGGCTGGATCTCGCTTTCGGCATGCTCGCGGTAGATATAGGCGCGCTCCAGCGCCAGGTCGATCGAGCCGACGATTGCACCGTCCTTACGTAGAGCGATTTGGCGCAGCAGCAGCGGTTTCGGGCTCGCCGGCTGAAGCATCTTCAGCGTGTCGCGCACGCTCGCTTCGCTCTTGTCGATCTTGTTTAGGAAGAGCATGCAGGGCACGCCCATTTCGTCGAGCTGACGCAGGACGAGCTGCAGCGCGGGCACTTTCTTTTCGTCTGCCTCCGCAACGACAACCGCGACATCGGCCGCGGCAAGCACCGGCTCTGCTTCGAAGGCGAACTCGACCGAGCCCGGGCAATCGATGAAGGTCATCGCCTCGCCCATGAATTCGGCGGTGGCAACGGAGGCTTCGACGCTCATGGCATGGCTGCGCGCCTCTGCCGAGGCGTCGCCTACCGTCTGGCCCGATGCAACCGTGTTTTGTTTGGGAATTGCGCCTGTGCGCGCAAGAACTGCTTCAAGAAGTGTGGTTTTGCCGCTAGCGAAGGGACCGACAATGGCAATGCACTTCGGTCCCGTGCGTCTTTCTCCTGCGCGTTTTCCCATGACTGGCCTCTCCCTCATGCGTTCGCAATGAGCGGCGGCCGGCCTTCGGCCGTCGCATGGCCGCGACGGCTCTTGCGGCCGCTCGAAGGCCATGACGGCATCGTCACACGGGTTTTGGATTTCGGCAAGAGACATCAGGCGCCGTTGGAGAAAACGGCGCCTGATGGAGAGATGGGTGAGAAATCGGCCGTCTGGCCGGACAGTCAGCTTAGCGAACCGGCAAATCGCTGGATGCGCATACAGGCTTCTTCCAGCAGTTCCTCGGACGTCGCGTAGGAAATGCGGAAGTTGGGGCCAAGCCCGAACGCGCTGCCATGCACCACGGCCACGCCTTCGGCTTCCAGCAGCTCGGTTACGAAATCCTCGTCGCTTTCGATCACCTTGCCCGCGGCGGTTTTTTTGCCGATCAGTCCTTCACAGGACGGGTAGACATAGAACGCGCCTTCCGGTGTCGGGCAATTGATGCCGTTGGCCTGGTTGAGCATCGACACGACCAGATCGCGCCGGCCCTGAAAGATCGCCTTGTTCTTCTCGATGAAGTCCTGCGGGCCGTTGAGCGCTTCCACCGACGCCCATTGCGCGATGGAACATGCGCCGGAAGTTTGCTGGCCCTGGATCATGTCCATCGCCTTGATCAGCTCGAGCGGACCCGCGGCATAACCAATGCGCCAGCCGGTCATCGCATAGGCCTTCGAAACGCCGTTCATCGTCAGCGTGCGGTCGTAAAGCGCGGGCTCGACCTCGGCCAGCGTATGAAATTTGAAGTCGCCATAGGTGAGGTGCTCATACATGTCGTCGGTGAGCGTCCACACCTGCGGGTGCTTCAGGAGCACATCTGCCAAAGCCCTCAGCTCGTCCTTGGTGTAGGCCGCGCCTGAGGGGTTGGAGGGCGAGTTCATCACCAGCCATTTGGTCTTCGGCGTGATCGCCTTTTCCAGCGCATCGGGCGTCAGCTTGAAGCCGTTGTCGATCGAGGTTTCGGCGTATACCGGCGTGCCGCCGCAGATGTTCACCATCTCCGGATAGCTCACCCAATAAGGGCTGGGGATCACGACCTCGTCGCCGGCGTTCAAGGTTGCCATGAACGCGTTGAAGAGCACCTGCTTGCCGCCGGTGGCCACAATCGTCTGGGTCGGCTTGTAGTCGAGATTGTTCTCGCGCTTGAACTTGGCCGCGATCGCCTCGCGCAGCGGCATGATGCCTGAAACCGGTGTGTATTTCGTCTCGCCGCGGCGGATCGCCTCGATGGCGGCGTTCTTGACGTTGTCGGGCGTATCGAAATCCGGCTCGCCGGCACCGAGGCCGATGACATCGCGGCCCTGCGCTTTCAGTTCGCGGGCTTTCTGAGACACGGCGATGGTGGCAGAGGGCTTAACGCGTGACAGGGCGTCGGCAAGAAATGCCATCTCGAAAAATCTCCATCTGGAATTACGGCCGGGAAGTGGTCGGGGGTCTCATAGTCCCACCCTGGTTCAACCGCAAGTAAAAGCGCCAGAACACAGGGTTTTAGGGCCATCCGTTAACGGCGGGTCAATCGTTCGGCGGCAAGATCGTGGCCCGGAAAGTGGAGACGCGAACGTGGCCCGCAGCGTTGGCCTTGCGCATATCATGCGGCAGAACGACGGCACGTCCGTGGGCGTGTGGGGTGTATTTACGCTCAAGTCCGCGTTTCAGCCGATCTTCGCGTTCACGAACGGCAAGCTGGAGATCGCGGCATTTGAGGGGCTGCTCAGGCCGTTTCGGGATGACAAGCCAATGTCGCCCGGCGTCTTTTTCAACACCGTTCCTCCGCAGGACAGGCTGCATGTGGAAACGCTGTCTCGCACGCTACATCTTTTGAATGGTGGCGCCTGCCTCGACAGGCGCACGCGGTTGTTCGTGAACTTCGACCCTTCCGTGTTCGTCGAGCGCGAGGTGGCGGCCAGTGCGCTTCGCGACATGCGGCTGGTACTGCATGAGGCGGAGATAGAACCGAACCGCATCGTGTGCGAAATCACCGAGCAGAAGACCTCGTCGGAGGCGGGCCTCAACATGTTCGTGCAGGCGCTGCGCGACCATGGTTTCGCGATCGCGGTCGATGACTATGGCGCCGAGGAATCCGGGATTCAGCGGATCAACGAATTGCAGCCCGAGCTGGTCAAGTTCGATGCGCATTTCATCACCCATCTCATGCAGTCTGGCCCGGGCTTTGCGCTGCTTCAGACGATGGTGAAGGAGTTTGAGGGGCGCGGCATCACCACGCTGTTCGAGGGTATCGAAGAAACATGGCAGCTCGACCTCGCCGAAAAGTGCGGAGCTTCCATGGTTCAGGGCTTCGTGCTTGCGCGGCCCGAAATCGCACCGACCGGCTTCGCAAAGTTCTCGCCCGGCGCGGGGATGCGCGCTGAAATCTCGGCCAGCGGGCCGGAGGCTGCGAGCGAGCCCGTTCCGCAGCCCCAGCCGCAGGAGCCGGCGGCGCCGGTGAGGCGGCAAGCACCGCGCCGCACCTTCGGCCAACGCGACAACCGTTCCATCTAGGCCGCGGCATGAACTTCGAAGACATCCTGTCCGTAATCGAGGTGGACCAACTCGGTGTCCATTCTGCGCGCTTCGGCGCGTTGTCCGTGAGAGCCCACTTTCGGCCGATCTACGAGGCGCAAGGCGACGAATTACGCATGACGGCGTTAATGGGCGAGGCGCGCGTACAGCTCAACGGCCTCGGCCGAGGTGCCGCGGATTTTCATGACGGCGTGGCCGAGATCGCGCGTGTTGCCGGGCTCGGACGTGCACTTATTGCGCTCAATCGCGCAAATACCGGCGTTGACGGTCTTTCGATTATCATCCCTTCAGGGAATGCCGAAGACGTTGACGAGCGAATGCTCGGGGCGGTGCTCGATGCCAGCGATGAGTTGGCAGGCCTGGGAGATGTCGCGCCAGCGCGGCTGATCTGTGAGCTGCCGGCGCCCGACAGGGCGGGGATGGCCGAAATCGGGCGCTACGCATCCACCTGCCGCCGTCGTGGCGTGGGTGTTGCGCTTGGCCGGTTCGACGGCTCAGCAGCAGCAATCGAGGTTGCGCGCGCCGTTTGCCCCGAGATCGTCTCCATCGATGCCGGCTGGTTTAAGCGCGTCACAGGTTCCAATCAGGCTGCGCGGCTCCTGAAGCCGCTGTTTCGCGCGATGCGCGGGCAAGGCACGCGCGTTCATGTCGGCGCACTCGCCAATCCCGCCCACGTGGCCGAGGCGCGCGAGGCTGGCGCCGATCTCTACAGCGGCCGCGCGCTTGCGGGTTCGATGCCTGCCGGCGCGTTTTTGAAACCGCTCTCCATTCCCCTTGAGACCTTCGCCCGGCGCGGTGAGAACGTAGTGCAGCTGTTCGCTTAGCCGGCTCGGTTTCGCGCTGATGTGACGGTTTCTTGTCGCATTTGCCCTGCACGGTGGACCGTTACAAATCTGAAATCCGACGGTCATCGCGCCGTTACATGGCGGTGTTCAAAGGCGTCACCTTCAACCAGGTGACACTAGGGAGCATCCCATGAAACTGCGTATTCTTCTTGCGGCAACAACAGCCGCTTTCGTTGGTTTTTCGGCCAGCGCATTCGCCGAAACCAAAATCCAGTGGTGGCACGCCATGGGCGGCCAGCTTGGCGAGACCGTCAATGAGATTGCCGCGGGCTTCAACGCCTCTCAAGATGAGGTGGAGATCACGCCGGTATTTAAAGGCACCTATGAAGAGACGCTGACGGCCGGCATCGCTGCGTTCCGCGCGGGCGGTCAGCCGAACATCCTGCAGGTTTTCGACGCTGGCGCCGCCACGGTAATCGGCGCAAAGGGCGCGGTTCTGCCGGTTCAGGACCTTCTTGAAGGCGCTGGCGCCGACTTCAACATCGAAGACTATATCTCTGGCGTGCGCTATTTCTACGCCGACAGCGCCGGCAAGATGATCGGTATGCCGTTCAACTCCTCCGCGCCGATCATGTACTACAACGTCGAGGCTCTGGAGAAGGCCGGCGTGGAAGCGCCGAAGACCTGGGAAGAGTTCGAGGCGATCGCGCCGAAGCTCAAGGAAGCCGGCTACATTGCGCTCGTTCAGTCGCACCTGCCGTGGGAATTCACTGAGAACTTCCTCTCGCGTCACAACCTGCAGTTCGCGACCAACAACAATGGCTATGACGGCGCTGTCGACACCAAGCTGCTGGTGAATGGCGAGCCGCTGAAGATGATGTTCTCCAAGCTCGTCGACTGGAAAAAGAACGGCTTCTTCGAGTGGTACGGCACCGGCTGGGGCGACAACCAGACCCCGTTCGAGCAGGGCAAGGTTGCGCTGTGGGTCGGTTCGTCGGGCTCCTTCGGCGGTCTCAAGAAGTCGGCCACCATGCCGTTTGGCGCAGTTCCGCTTCCGTGCTGGGAAGCTATCGTGGGTGAAGGTGGCTGCTACCAGTCCTTCATCGGCGGTGCTGCCCTTTTCGCGATGTCCGGCAAGTCGGATGAAGAGAACGCCGCGACTGCGAAGTTCTTTGAATACATGACATCCCCGGAAGTGCAGCTGATGTGGCACAAGGAGACCGGCTATGTGCCGATCACCAACGCCGCTTACGAACTTGCCAAGGCAGAGGGTTACTACAACGAGACCCCGCAGGCCGAGGTCGGCATCGAGCAGCTCAACATGAAGGCTGGCGAGTGGACCCGTGGCTATCGCATGGGCTTCTACGTGCAGATCCGCGACGTGATGAACCGCGAATACGGCAAGCTGTTCACTGGCGAAACCACTGTTGATGCCGCTTTCCAGGCGATCGAGGAAGAGGGCAACCAGCTTCTCGAGCGCTTCGCCAAGACCGGTTCCTGATCGGTAGCTGAAAACGAAACGGTGCGCGTCCTTTGCGGGGCGCGCATCGAACGCATAAGCCGAAGCGCGGAAAGCCCGACATGAACAAGGTAAGGTTCGGCCACTCGGCCATCCCGTATTTGTTTCTGCTGCCGCAGATGCTGATCGTGGCCGTTTTCTTCTATTTGCCTGCCGGCGAGGCGGTTCGGTCATCCTTCTATCTCGAGGACCCGTTCGGCTTCGGTTCCACCTTTGTTGGGCTCGACAATTACCGGGATGTGTTGAGCAACGCCGAATACAGGCGCGTTGCCATCTTCACGCTCTGGTTCACGGTACTCGTCGCGTTCTTCGCGCTCGCTATCGCGCTTGTGCTGGCCGTTAAGGCCGATGCCGTGCTGCGCGGCGCCAAGACTTACCGCACACTTTTGATGTGGGTTTATGCGATCGCACCTCCTGTGGCGGGGCTGCTCGGTATCATGCTGTTCGATCAGCATGTCGGGCCGATCGTCAAACTCGCCGCGCTGTTCGGGTGGGATCTTCGTGTGGGTGTAAACTATCACGACACGGCGTTCGCGATGATCGTGACCGCCGTCTGGCTGCAAATCGCGGTCAATTTCATCTTCTTCCTGTCAGGCCTTCAGTCGATACCGCGTTCGGTGCGTGAGGCGGCCAGGATCGATTGCCGCTCGGGGTTCCGTCGTTTCTGGACGGTGACCTTTCCGCTGCTGACACCGACCGCGTTCTTCCTTGTGGTGATCAATATCACCTACGCGCTGTTCGACACGTTCGGCCTCATCGACCTGATGACCAAGAACGAGCCCGGCAACAATCCGGTCACCCTTGTCTACAAGGTCTTTCTGGACGGCTTCCGTGGCAACGATCTCGGCGGCTCGTCGGCTCAGTCGGTCATTTTGATGGTCGTCGTCTTCGTTCTCACCATTGTCCAGTTCCGCTTTATCGAGCGGCGGGTTCACTATTCATGAGGACGCCGGCATGACCGACATCGCTACTTCGTTGAACAATGCAGCCGCCTCTGAGACGCCTGAGGGCGGCATTCGCTGGGGCCTGGTGCTTGACCACGCAATTCTGATTGCCGGGTCGCTCTTCATGCTGCTGCCGGTCTTCCTGGCCTTCATGACCTCCACGCATGAGGCCGTTACCGTTCATACCGAGGGCGTCCAATATCTGCCCGGCGACCAACTGGTAGCGAACTATTCGACCGTGTTGTTCGATGGCATCGGCTTCACGGGTGCCGTTAACGGCACGACGATGATGATGAATTCCATGATCCTGGGCTTCGGTTTTGCGATCGGCAAAATCATCGTTGCCATGATGGCCGCATATGCGATCGTCTATTTCCGTTTTCCCCTCGCAGAGCTCGCCTTCTGGGCAATTTTCGTGACGCTGCTTCTGCCGCTCGAAGTGCGCATTCTGCCGTCCTACGAAATCGTGCGGAAGATGGGGCTTATCAACAGTTACACGGGGCTGATCGTCCCGCTGATTGCATCGGCGACAGCCACCTTCTTCTTTCGGCAGTTCTTCAAAACCGTGCCGGACGAGTTGGTCGAGGCAGCGCGCATCGACGGTGCGGGGCCGATGAAGTTCTTTATCGATATTCTGGTTCCGCTCAGCCGCACGATGATCGCTGCCATCTTCATCATCATGTTCGTCTATGGCTGGAACCAGTATCTTTGGCCGACGCTGATCACCACGAACGAGGACTATTTCACTCTCGTTCGCGGCATCAAGCAGATCATTCAGGTCTGGGTCGGCGCGCAAATCCCCGAATACAGTCAGGCAATGGCGCTGGCGGTGTTGGCAATGCTGCCGCCCGTCATCGTGGTCGTGGTGTTCCAGAGCTGGTTCATCAGGGGCCTGACCGAAAGCGACAAATAGGAAACGAGCATGGCCCAGGTGCACATTGATCGGGTATCGAAAATCTATTCGGGCACGCAGCGCGCCGTAAACGACATTTCGATCGTCATTCCCGATGGGGAATTTGTCGTCCTTGTCGGCCCCTCCGGTTGCGGAAAGTCGACACTGCTTCGCATGGTCGCTGGCCTGGAGCGTATCACCGAAGGCACGATCAGTATCGACGGGCGGGTCGTCAATGCGCTGGAACCCGCCGAGCGCGATATCGCGATGGTGTTCCAGAACTATGCGCTCTATCCGCATATGAAGGTCTACGACAACATGGCCTATGGCCTGCGCAATCGCGGCATGCCGAAGGCCGAGATTGACCAGCGTGTGCGCGAAGCCGCCAAGACGCTGGAACTCGAACGGCTTCTTGAGCGTCGGCCACGCGAACTGTCGGGCGGGCAGAGGCAGCGCGTTGCCATGGGCCGCGCGATTGTACGCAGCCCCAAGGTGTTTCTCTTTGACGAGCCGCTCTCCAATCTCGATGCAAAACTGCGCGGCCAGATGCGGGTCGAGATCAGAAAGCTGCAGCGGCGCTTCGGCGTCACCAGTATCTATGTCACGCATGACCAGGTAGAAGCCATGACGCTCGCCGACACGCTGGTGGTCATGAACAACGGGGTTGCCGAGCAGGTCGGCTCCCCGCTCGATGTCTATAAGCGCCCGGCCAGTACGTTCGTCGCCGGCTTTATCGGCGCGCCTGCGATGAACCTGATCGATGCCGACGTGAGTGACGACGGCAGTGCGGCCACTGTAGGCGGAGCCGTGATCGCGCCGCTTGAACATTCAGCAATCCTGGAGCCGGGGCACGCGGTCACGCTCGGCATCCGGCCTGAGCATTTGCGGCGTGCGGGCGCGAACGAAAAAGCGGAGATCGAGCTCGTCGTTTCGGCCATCGAAATTCTAGGTGCCGACACGCTGGCGCATGGCCAGATTGGCGCCGGCGGGCCGGGAAAGTCAAACCTGATTGCGCGGTTGCCTGGCACAACACGGCTCGAAGTCGGTTCGAAGCTGCCGCTCGCGATCGATCGCAGCGCCATCCATCTGTTCGATCGGGAAACCGGCCGCAGGATCGTTTCCGACAAGGCTTCGCAAACTGAAGTCACGCCGCGTGCAAGACTTGCTGCGGTTTAGACAGCGACACAAAAAGAGGCCCGGCTGGGCCGGGCCTTGAGTTGCGGGAGAAAACCCGTCGGGAGGCAAGGCTTGCGCGGTCAGGCCACCTGCTGCAATCCGGCGGCGGAACGCGCCGGCAAAGACAGCGGCATGGCGCCGCGGTAGAGAATGTCGTTCAGGAGATCGAGGTCTACGTAGTAATAGCGGGCGAGCTGCACGGGGATGTCGTCAAGCGCGTAGCCGTTTGACAGCATGTAGTCGGCGACGGCCGAAAGCTGATCTGGCTCGACCAACCTGCGTTTGGCATTGTCTTCCGGTATCTGGTGCACGCCGACCCCCTGTTGGCGTTTAGGCAAAACGCAACACGTGGCGCGCATACGAACGCCAATACTCGGCTACTTTTCTGGAAAATACTGCCCGGCTACAGCGGGCGACGCCCCCGAATCACCTGTACTCAGAGTATGCATGCCGGCAAATATTGACGCAAGAGTCTGGGCAGTTTGCGTAAGGTTAGCGCAAGGTTCAGTTCAAGCAGTTCTCGCGGCCTGTCAGAAGGCGAAGGCGGTTTGGGCAGGATCGGCAGTCGGAGGGACAGCGCGCTCATGGGCGAGTAGCCGTTTCTTGGTGTCGGTTCCGCCCTCGGCCGAAAAGCCGCCAAGCTTGCCGCCCGCTGCGATGATGCGGTGGCAAGGTACGATGAGCGGGATCGGGTTGCGGCCAAGCGCCGTGCCGGTTTCGCGGGCGTGGCTGGGAAAGCCCGCGCGCTCCGCAAGTTCGCCATAGGTCACAACTTCGCCGTGGCCGAGACGTCGCGCGGCGCTATAGATCGCCTTGCGGAACGGGTCGGTGCCGGCCAGGTCGAGCGGCATGTCATCAAATCCGCTCTCGTCGCCTTCGGCATATGCGCGGATTGCCGCGACAGCTGAGCGTACTGGGGCGGGCAGGGCGGCTTCGTCCCCGGTCGGCTCTACCTCTGAACCGATCCGGCGGTCGAAAACGCGCCGCGCCGCCTCGAATGTCGGTTCAGGCAGCACGCAGCGGGTGATGCCCTTGTCGCTCCAAGCAATGGAGACGAAACCGAGTGCTGTCTCGAATATGAAAGCTCCGGGAGCCACTCCCGGCGGGAAGGATTTTTCGGTCATCGCGGCACCCTTCATCTGAGACAACGCTAACATGGATTCGGCACTCGAACAAAGCGCGAACCGCGTGCTCCCGCCACCCGATTTCCGCGCGCATCTGGAGGTTGGGTTCGCCAGCGTCATTGTCGGTGGACATATGCGGGCTGCACCGAAACAATGCAGTGCAACTCACGAGGGGAAATTCATGCGTCTGAAGATCGTCACCGCCATCATGCTCGCAATCTCAAGCGGCAGCGCATTTGCACAGAATTGCGAAGACCCACAGACGCAGCTCGAGATGAACCATTGCGCAGGGCTCGCTTACGAGGCCGCTGACGCGCGGCTCAACGAGACCTATGGCGTGGTTCGGGCGCGGCTCGACGAGGCGGGCAGGGAGCAGCTCGTGGCCACGCAGCGCGCTTGGATCGTATTCCGCGATACCGAGTGCACCTTCCGCTCGCGCGGCGTTGAAGGCGGTACGATCTACGGCACGGTCTATTCGGGCTGTCTAGCCGACCTCACCGAACAGAGAACGGCGGACTTTGAAGAGATGCTGGCATGCCCCGAGGGCGATCTGAGCTGTCCTTTCTGAGGCGAGCTACCACAAATTGGCGGTTTCGGCTTTAGCAGACCTGCGATAAGCAGCCGGCGCCTTGGACTGGTGTTTGCTGAAGGCGCGGCTGAACGCGGCTTCCGAACCGTATCCGACCTGTTCCGCAATTTCGATGATCGGCTCGTTCGATCCCGCAAGCATCTGGCGGGCGACCTCCATACGCCAATGCGTGAGATAGCCGATCGGCGTCATGCCCATGCAGTCGGCGAAGCGCAACGCGAAAGCCGTCCGCGACATGCCAGCATTGCGCGCCAGCAGCTCGATCGTCCAGGGCTCGCCAGGCTTTTCGTGGATGGCTGCTAGCGCCCGCGCAATCTGCGGGTCGGCGAAACCGGCAAGCACCGTGCGGTCCGACCCGGCCGTGGCCAGATAGGTTCGTAGCGCCTGGGCAAAAATAATCTCCGACAGTTTCAGCGCGATAAGGTCGCTGCCCATTTTCTGACGCCCGGCCTCGGCGCCGATCACCTTCAACGTCTGTTCCATCCATGCGCCCGCCGCTTCGCCATAATTTGCGATGTGGAGATGGCCGGGTAGCGCATCGATGAGCAGCGAGCGCGCATTGGGATCGAAAGCGAAATGCCCGCAGACGAGCTGCGTTGCGTGATCGGTGCCCGTCGGCCCGTAGACCAGCGCGCCTTTGCCTTCGAACCCGGACTCCTCAATCACGTTTTCCAGTTGCACGGCGAGGTTTTCCGTCTTCGGGTCGCAATACATTGTGTGCGCGGCGCCGCGCATGATGATGATCAAATCGCCCTGCTCAAGAAGCACGGGCGGCTCGTCGGCCCGGATGCGTATCATGCATCGACCCTTATGCGCATAATGAAAGCGCGCGACGTTTTCGTAGGCTGGAACCCGGATGCTCCATGGGGAGGTGAAGGCGGTGCGGAAATAAAGTGTCCCCGCCAGCCGCATGTGGGAGAGAATGTCGCTCAGCAAATCCATGCTGACTTTATCTCACCTACCGCACGATACGTCCAACAGTTCTGTATGTTCTGAACGCTGGATCAATTTTGGTGAACGGTCAGCCATTCATCGAATGAGCTGTTTCCTTTTTGGTTTCCGAGGTGAGCGGCCGTCGCGGCCCTCGGTAATTCGGAAAGGAACCTAACAATGAAAAAACTCTCATCGTTGGCGGCGGCCGGCGTTGCCGCATTTTTGCTGGTGTCGCCCGTGGCGGCGCAGGAGGCAGCCGACCTCAACGACCTCGAAATCGCGCATGTCGCTTATGTCGCCGACAATATCGACATTCGTTATGCGCATCTGGCGCTCGCGATTTCGACCAACCCTGCGATCCATGAATTCGCCCGCACAATGATCCGTGACCATAGCGCGGTGAACGATCAGGCGCTGGCGCTGCTCGACAAGCTGGGCGCGGAGGCACAGGACAATTTTCTCAGCCAGGCGTTGCTGGAAAACGCCGACAAGCTGGTCGACGAAATGGCTGGTTTGCGCGGTGCGGCGTTCGACAAGCGCTATGCAGAAAACGAGCTCGCTTACCATATTGCCGTGAACGATCTGGTCGAAAACACCTTCATTCCCAACATCGAAAACGTCGAAGTGAAGGCGCTCTTCGAGGCCGGGCTTGAGATATTCAAGGCGCATCAGGGCCATGCCGAAATGATGGTTGAGCAGGTTTCGCAATGAGTGTGCGGAACCGGCGATCCGTGCTCGCGGGCGGTGTGGCGGCATTGGCCGCCGCGCTGTCCGGTGTGCGGGTGGCGGGCGCTCATGACGGTGAAGACCACGGCGCAGAGGGCGCGGTGCACCATTTGGTGACGATCGAGCGTTTCAAATTCGAGCCGGCCGAGCTTTCGGTCAGCGTTGGCGACACGATCACCTGGATGAATGCAGACATCGCACCGCACACGGCAACCGCCAAGGACGGCAGTTGGGACACCGGGACCATCAAAAAGGGCGAGGCGATATCCATCACCGTCGCCCCCGGCATGACAGGCGGCTATTTCTGCCGGTTCCACCCAGCGATGAAGGCAGAGCTGGAGATCGACGCCTGAACCGCCAATGAAAAACCGCCGTTTATGGCCGGTTCTAAGCAAAAGAATTACCGAGCGTTAAGGCCTCATGGCTATCGGAGGGCATGGGCAAATCGACGAAAAAGCCGGAAGCGGCGGCCGAGCCAAAGAAGCGGTCGAAGCTTATTCTTGGGTTGGTCGCGGCCGCGCCGCTGGTGCTGGGCGCCGGCGGCTATGCCGTCTGGGCGTTCTACCTTGCAACGCCGGATGCGGTTGAGGCTCACGCGGCCGAAGGCGGGGAGACCGACGACATGAAGGTCGCGGCGGTGCCGCGCGAAATCATGGCGGAATCCTCCTTCACCCATTCCTATGCGCTTTCCGTGCTCGTGCGCGAAAAATGCGGACCGTCCGACGCTCCGGCACTGCGCCAGATAAGCAATGCCGAAGCAGCGGAAGACGGGTTGCTGGCACAGCTCTCCTGGGAAGCCGCCGCACGCCGCACGCAATTGCTGAAGGCAAAGTCCTGCGGCTATCTGCTGGGCGAGATCGCCGATGCCGACGCCAAGGCGACCGAGGCGCTTGCTGAGATGGAAGCCGGGAAAGCCAAAGGCCACTAGGCCACCTCTCGACCATGCCATTGGACAATGGCATGGCACGCGGGAACAATAGCCCCCATCCGCACTGCGTGGATAACTTTGGGGGGCGCCATGGTTCTGATCGCACGGGTTCTGCTCTTTGTCCTGATCGTTGCAATTGCCGCGGTGGTGGGCGCATTCGGCGCGTTTTTCGGGCTCTATTTCATTGGCCGCCTGATGGGCGCGAGCGACTTCGAAGGCGCATTGGCGATGGGCGCCGCTGGCTTCATGCCGGCCGGCGCGGTTATCGGCGCGATTGTGGGCGCGATCGTAGCCTGGCGGCTCGTCCGAAAGCTCGAGCGGCGCGCCACGCTGGGCGCCGGCTACGGCCTCGCCGGCGTGGTCGCGCTGGGTGCCGCCGGCTGGTTCGGGCTGGACTATTACCAGCAGGGCGGGCCCTACGCGGTGGAGGAGGAGCCGACCGTGCTAATCGAATGGCGGCTGCCGGAACAGGTGTCGGCCTCCGACGTTGTTGCCTACCGTTTCACCATGCGTTCGACCTTCATGGACTGGACGCTCAACACCGCATGGGACGAGCCGCCGGCGCGGGAGGAGGAAGGGCGCACCGTGCTGCGCTTTCGCGGCAGCATCCGCTGGCGGCGGGAGGGGCGCATTTTCCAGCTCTGGAAGTTCCCGCAGCATGACGACCGCATCACGGTCGAACTGAAGCTCGGTGCCGACCCGGAGGCGCAAGCCGACTATGGCCCCTGGCGCGAGGCGGGCGAGGGGCATGCGTTTCGCACGAAGGTCGTGCGGTAAGAAATTTCTTCGCGCTTGCCGGAAACAGTGCCTTTCGTTATGAGGGCGGCGGGTGGGGAGTTTCCGTTTTTCGGATCGTTGCTGATGTCCCCGTCGTTCAAATCCTTCCCGCAGATATCGTTCGCGCTGGCACTCTCGCTCGGCTCGCTTACGCTCGCCGGCTGCACATCGTCGGGCGGCATGGCGCAGCAGCTGCAGACCGCAGCACTCGAGGAAGCCGCGCTTCCCGATGAGGTGAGTGCGGTGCCCGGCGAGCGCGGCGAGGGTTTCACGCTTGCCTCCTATGCGGGGTCGACGCCGACGGAGACCGTGTTTGCGCCTGCCGGCCGCTTCGGTCCCGATAGTGTTGCCGCGCGCAGTCCTGAACTCGACCTTCTGATCGCGAGATATGCCAAGCATTACGACGTGCCGGAGCGGCTGGTGCGGCGCGTGGTGAAGCGCGAAAGCATGTTCGATCCTGCCGCGCGCAACGGGCCCTATTGGGGGCTGATGCAGATCCTGCCGCAGACCGCCCGCACCATGGGCCACCGGGGCGAGGCCGAGGAACTGCTCGACGCCGAAACCAACCTGAAATATGCGGTGCGTTATTTGCGCGGCGCTTATCTGACGGCCGGCGGCGACGAGGACCAGGCGGTGCGGCTTTACGCGCGCGGCTATTATTACGACGCCAAGGCCGCCGGGCTGCTCGACGAGACCGGGCTCGGCCGCGACCGCCGGCGGATGAATTAGGGAAGTTTTTCGCTTCTTTTTCGCTCACGGGTCACATCGCTCACTGCGTTCGCTGACCCTCCGCGGGGGCGGGCCACCCGGCCCGACGCCCAGTCGGGCTTGCGGCCTTCGGCCGTTGGGTTTCGCTCACGGCTATTCGTCGCTGCGCGACGGTCTCTGCGGGGGCGCCGGACGACCGGCGGCGCGCAGTCGCGCGCTCGGCCTGCGGCCGGATTCTCTTCCGTCAAGGGGGAGGGGCGCCTCATCCTCGAACACCAGCGGCACCTTGGCGTAACGCACCGGCGGCGGCGGCGGGGCTTCGGCGCCCTGACAGCGCCAATGCCACAGAACCTGTTTGACCTCGTCGCGCAGCTGATCGACGCGTTCGAACTCCGTCGGCTCGCAAGGCGGCACCAGCGGATAGAGATAACCGTCGTTCCACCGGTCCTGCGGCCGGCGCCCCGCACAGAGGCCCTTGCGGCGGCAGGCGCGCAAGGCACAGCGCCTGTGGTTGCCGAGCCTTGTGCAGACCCACTGCATGAGCCCGAGAAAGATGCCGGCGTTGCGGAAATGCCGAGCGCGTGCCCGCTGAAAATGCGCCCACTGCTCGTCAGTGCCGAAGCGCGGGTGTGGCGGCACCTTGAACACCGGCCAGGGGTTTGGGAATGGGGTGGTGGATTCGCAGGGGAGGTTCATTTCCTTGCCTGGGGTTGGAGGGTGCGGCGGCCTTACCTCCCCTCGATGGGGAGGTCGGCGAGTGCAACGAGCCGGGTGGGGTGACGCCTTGCTGCAACCCCCACTCCGCTCCTTCGACAAGCTCAGGACCGACCCTCCCCACAAGGGGGAGGGTGGGCGCGCGCAAACATCGCCACGCCCGCCGAAGCGTCTGGCTGTTGTCAAAGAGCGCGCCTTTGCGAAGATCGCTACGCGATCTTGCTGGGCGCCGTCGCCAGAACCCTGCGGGTTCGGCTTGGTAAGGCGGACGGCCGCAGGGCCGCTCGTCTGTCGTTAGCGTGCAGCCTCGCGGCCGTCCGCCCGGCGTTTTTGAAGTCCGCGTCCGTTCCGCTTCCGCCGTCCCGAGGGACGAACCTAGTGCACCGTCCGGCACGCGCGGGCCGTATTACCCGCAGGGGAACCCTTGGACACGGCCTCCCCGGTCTCAGCTTACGAGGCTGAAACGGAGGCGCCGGTTCCTCTCCGCACGCTCACCGTCATGATCGGCGTTCCCGCGAGAAGAACTGAGGTGATGGTAAGGGCGGTGGAGAGGGTGTGGGATAGAAAAGGCAGTCGGCAGTGGGAAATCGGCAGTCGGGGCAAAGGGTTGGCGTGGATGAGAATTTCTCCGGTGCCGAATCTGTCCACGCAGTGTTTGCGATTTTGCCGGTGCCACCACTGTCGTCATCCCGGCCAAGGGAGCATCGCGACCGCGAGCCGGGATCCATTCCGGAACGGCTCTCACCTGGCACCAGAATAACGGAATGGGCCCCGGACAGGCTTACGCCTTCCGGGGTGACGCGCGGAGGTGGCCACGCGCGGTTGCGTCTGATTGCCAGGGTCCAGTCCATTCCCGCCTCGCATTGACCTGCGGGATTGTCGGTGCGGTTTGGCGAGCGTGGATAGAAAATTGGGTGGTGAGTGGGGAATGGTGAGTAGGGCAAGGGGTTGGTCGGCCAAGGCATGTATTTGCGCAGAATCTATCCACTCTTCACTTTCAACCACGCCTGTGTGCTTGGTGTGCGGAACTACCGTCGATCTAAGCAATCAATTGGAACAGCGGACTAAGGACTCTAAAGTCCGGATTCGCAATGCGCGGGAGATTTTCCATGACGACACAGGATGCACCCTCAGCGAGGTTACCTTACTTCAAGTCCCTAACCGATAGGTGCAGAACGGCTGTGGGCATTAGAATCAAAGCAGCCGCAAAGGCCGGCGTGTTGGCTGAGATTGGTAACTACACGATATTTGAAGGCCACCAAACAAAGCTCCGCCGGCATGATGAATCTCTCGATGAAACAGAAATAATGGCGTCGTCCGCCGAAATATTGGCCGAACGAATGGACCTTGAAAATATAGATAGGGCATATGTAGAAAATAAGATAAATGAACTGGCGCGCCAGCTTAATGAAAGCATGACAAAAGAGCTATTTGAGACGATTAACGCTGTAACTGAAAAGACCGGTAACGTCGTCGAATCAGGCGGGCCGTTGACCAACGAAAAGATGTTGGAAATTCAACGCATGATGCCGGCGTTATCGGACCCTTTCGAAGACGGAAATCTGATGATGGTCGTATCTCCGAACATGATGGAGCGCATTCAAGAATTGGAGAAAGAATTTCAAAGCTCGCCTTCTCTTAAGAAGAAATATGAGGCGATGAGGATTGAGAAATATGAGGAATATAGAAGCAATCGGCTTGATAGAGAATTGGCTGGATAGTGTTGGGGAACGCGGTTATCAGCTAGCTTTTATATCGGCGCTTTTCCGGTCCGGCTATACGATAGTCCATAATACAAGCCACAACTCACTAGAACTTGGAAAAGACGTCATTGCGATGTCGCCAGAAGGTGAGTGGTTTGCATTTCAGCTAAAAGGCAATCCGGGGGGGCGATTCACGATTTCGCAGTGGCAATCTCACACACTGCAATTGGTGCAGCTCTGCCGGATGCCTATCCGCGACATAGTTAGGGGGCGCATAGTTCGCAGATTTATACCTGTGCTTGTGACAAATGGGGAAATAGAAGAAGACGTTCAATCTGCTTTGGAATTGTTCAACAAGGAGCCCTCAAATCGCGCTAGCGAGGCTGCACCGCTTCGAATGTGGAATCGCGGCAAACTGCTGGAGCTGTTTGCCGAAGAATCCGAGCTGATTTGGCCGCATCGAACACAATCGCAAGTTGCCTTTCTTCGCGGTGTTGTGCGTGATTTTCGAGAAGAAGCCGATATTCGCGAATTTCAGCGAATAATTGACGAGCTGTTGGGATTGGAGCTGAAGTCGATCTCCAAAAATAATGCCCTATCGAGGATTATATCGGCATATTTTGCCACCGCGCTTTATACCTCTTCGTATGTTGATAATTTAAACTTATTCTAGTCTATACGTGTGAAGATATTCCTATACGTGAGAATATTAGCCTATGCGGATAATATTGGAATAACAAATAGGCGATTTGATCGTACAATCGAAATAATTCGCCATTCAATTGTGTCAGAGCTTCATTCTTTTTCGCTGATAGTCTGTGATAAATTTGAAGAGAGGTCGCTTTTTAACGAAGATTTTCTTGCCGAGTTTCCTGTTTATCATGTCCGGCGCCTTCTCGTGCAGGCAATGTGTGCGATCTCATTGATGGAGGTTGGTGACGAAACAGACAATAGGGTTAGGAGCCGAGCTCTTGAAGATGTGAATTATCCTTGCTTTAGCCATGAGGCGGTGGTGCCAGCTTTTTTGGCGGTGTTTTGGGCTAAAGAACAATTTAGGAGTGACCGAAGGAACGAAATCGAACTGATTAGCCTTCTGGGTACAATTGTTTCTGCGACGAAGAGCGGTGAGTCATACAGCCCCTATCATTCTTACGATGACATACTGAAACACCGGTTCAAGGACTTTTTGGGGATCAACTTTGACGAGCTGGACCTTGAGAATCCCAAGAACTATTCCCATTTCGCGCTTCCGGTGTACTATATGGTAGCTAGAAGAAATTGGAAACGAACTAGCAAGATGTATTGGCCAGATATCACAGACATAGTGAATAACAATTTTTTGTGTAATGACGCAGCTGGGTTTTCAGCTTTTCGATCGGATGACGGTCATAATTATAGTTACTTTGCGAAATATCCCTCAACGTGGGAGGGTATGATTAGTAATATTCCTAGAAGCCTCACATCACCGGTACCAAAAAAAGCACAACTGGATATTCCAGTATTTATCTTGTACCTGATTTTTTTTCCATTCCGCGCGAATGTGGACATTCTGCTATATATAGATCGTCAGGTGACGCGAGCGTGGTACTAGATGGCAGCTCCTAAAAATACCCCTGCAGCGGGCGGACCTCCAGGCTCCCCGCCCGAAGTGCTGCAATAGCCTCCGCGACGGCGGCAGCACCTGCCATCGTGGTGTAATACGGCACCTTCTGCATCAGCGTGGCCGCTCCCCATAGCGACTTGGAATCCGACATCGCCTTCCGGCCGGTTAGGGTTCGGCTACGCAGCCTCGGTGAGTGCAGCCGGTGGCAGGTTGCCGCGAGCATCCAGCACCTCCATGCCGACGATGCGGCCTTCGGCGTCATAGTCGAGCACGATGCCTTCGGAGACCTCCTCGCTTTCCAGCACGTTTTCGGTCGAAAAGCGGATATAGGCCGCGTTGGCGGTTTCATCATACTGGACGACGGGTTTCATTCGGGCCTCCGGGCCTTCCGGTCGAGAAACGCGGATATTATACGAATTTTGCTGGCGGTTTCCACGCATACGACGCGCAGAATGCGGCCATCGCGTTCAGGCACGGCGCGGAAACGGCGCTCGACGTCAGGACTGGAGGGGTCGCTATCTGACCATTCGGGCGACTGCGCAGTGCGTTCGATCCATTGCCGCTCAAGCTGCCGCTCCCGCAGGACGGTTTCGGCATGGGTGGTTAAGCGGACCGGTTTCGCCATCGGCGCTCAAAAATACCCCTGCAACGGCCGGACTTCCAAGCTGCCCGCCCGAAGTGCTGCGATGGCTTCGGCGACGGCGGCCGCACCTGCCATGGTGGTGTAATACGGCACCTTCTGCATCAGCGTCGCGCGGCGGAGCGATTTCGAGTCAGAGACGGCTTTTTGGCCATCGGTGGTGTTGAAGACAAGCTGCACCTGGCGGTTGCGGATGGCGTCCTCGATATGCGGGCGGCCCTCCAGCACCTTGTTGATCTTTTCCGCCTCGACGCCGTTTTCGCGCAGGAAGCGAGCGGTTCCGCTCGTTGCCAGCACGCGAAAACCTTCGGCGGCGAGCTTCTTGACCGACGGCAGCACGCGCGCCTTGTCTTCCTCGCGCACCGACACGAAGAGCGTACCCGAGCGCGGCAGGTCGACGCCCGCACCCAGCTGCGACTTGGCGAAGGCCAGCGCATAGTCGGTGTCGAGCCCCATGACCTCGCCGGTCGATTTCATTTCCGGGCCAAGCAGCGTGTCGACGCCCAGGAAACGGGCGAAGGGGAAGACGGCTTCCTTGACCGCGATGTGGCCGAGCGGGCCCGAGGCAGGGCGTCCGCCATAAGCCTCGAACGCGGCTTCCAGCGTTTCGCCAGACATGATGCGGGCCGCGATCTTGGCGATCGGGCGGCCGATGGTCTTGGCGACAAACGGCACGGTGCGCGAGGCGCGCGGGTTGACCTCAAGCACGTAAATCTCGCCATCCTTGATGGCGTATTGCACGTTCATCAGGCCGCCGACATGCAGCGCGCGGGCGAGGCTCGCGGTCTGGCGCTCAAGCTCGGCGACGAGTTCGGCATCGAGCGAGTGCACCGGCAGCGAGCAGGCGCTGTCGCCCGAATGAATGCCGGCCTCCTCGATATGCTCCATGATGCCGGCGACATAAGTGGCCGAGCCGTCGGAGAGGCAGTCGACATCGACCTCGATCGCCTCGGTCAGGTAGGTGTCGAACAGGAGCGGGTTTTTCGACAGCAGCGTGTTGATCTGGCCGGTCTTGTCGGCCGGGTATTTCTGCTTGATGTCTTCAGGCACCAGGCCCGGCACCGTGTCGAGCAGATAGGTCTGCAGCATCGCCTCGTCGTGGATGATCTGCATGGCGCGGCCGCCAAGCACATAGGACGGGCGCACGACCAGCGGGAAGCCGAGTTCGCCGGCGACGACACGCGCCTGCTCGACCGAGAAGGCGATGCCGTTTTTCGGCTGGGCGAGGTCGAGCTTGATCAGGAGCTTCTGGAAGCGGTCGCGGTCTTCGGCGAGGTCGATCATGTCTGGCGCGGTGCCGAGGATCGGGATGCCGGCCTTTTCCAGCGCATCGGCGAGCTTGAGCGGGGTCTGACCGCCGAACTGGACGATGACGCCGACGAGTTCACCGGCGGCCTGTTCGGCCTTCATGATCTCCAGCACGTCCTCATCCGTCAGCGGCTCGAAATAAAGCCGGTCGGAGGTGTCGTAATCGGTGGAGACGGTCTCCGGGTTGCAGTTGACCATGATCGATTCATAGCCGGCGTCGGCCAGCGCAAACGCGGCATGGCAGCAGCAATAATCGAACTCGATGCCCTGGCCGATGCGGTTGGGCCCGCCGCCGAGGATGACGACCTTCTTGGCGGAGGAGACCTGCGCTTCGTCGGCGAGCTTGCCGGCAAAGGGGGTCTCGTAGGTCGAATACATATAGGCGGTGGGGGAGGCGAACTCGGCCGCGCAGGTGTCGATGCGCTTGTAGACCGGGCGCACGCCGAGCTTGTCACGCAGCTTTGCCACGTCGCGCGCTTCGGAGCGGGTGAGCGAGGCGAGGCGGGCATCGGAAAAGCCCATCGCCTTGAGCATGCGCAGATTGTCGGCGTCCTGCGGCAGGCCGTGTTCGCGCACACGGGCTTCCATGGCGAGGATGGCGGCGATCTGCTCCAGGAACCACGGATCGATGCGGCACATGGAATGCACGTCTTCGACCGAGGTGCCGAGGCGAATGGCCTCCGCCACCATGCGCAGGCGGTCGGTGGTCGGCGTGCCGAGCGCGGCGCGGATGGCGTTGCGGTTTTCCGAAGCATCAGCGCCGGCGGCGTAGCCGGGGATCTCGATCTCATCGAGGCCGGTGAGGCCGGTTTCGAGGCCGCGCAGCGCTTTTTGAAGCGACTCCGCGAAGGTGCGGCCGATCGCCATGACCTCGCCGACGGATTTCATGGCCGTGGTGAGCACCGGGTCGGCGCCGGGGAACTTCTCGAAGGCGAAGCGCGGGATCTTGGTGACGACATAGTCGATCGACGGCTCGAAGGAAGCGGGCGTGGCGCCCCCGGTGATGTCGTTTTCCAACTCGTCCAGCGTGTAGCCGACGGCAAGGCGCGCGGCGACCTTGGCGATCGGGAAGCCGGTCGCCTTGGAGGCAAGGGCGGAGGAGCGCGACACACGCGGGTTCATCTCGATGACGACGAGGCGGCCGTTCTCGGGATTGACGGCGAACTGGACGTTGGAACCGCCGGTCTCGACGCCGATCTCGCGCAGCACCGCAATCGAGGCGTTGCGCATGATCTGGTATTCTTTGTCGGTCAGGGTGAGCGCCGGCGCGACGGTGATCGAGTCGCCCGTATGCACGCCCATCGGATCGACGTTTTCGATGGAGCAGATGATGATGCAGTTGTCCGCCTTGTCGCGGACGACCTCCATCTCATACTCCTTCCAGCCGAGCACCGATTCCTCGATGAGCACTTCGGTGGTGGGGGAGGCGTCGAGCCCGCGTTCCACGATCTCGAAGAATTCGGAGCGGTTATAGGCGATGCCGCCGCCGGTGCCGCCGAGCGTGAAGGAAGGGCGGATGATCGCCGGCAGGCCGACATGGTCGATCGCGGTGGCTGCGATCGCCATGGCGTGCGCCATGTAGCGCTGCTTGCGGTCGGTCTCGCCGAGGTTCCACTGGTTCTCCAGCTCGTCGAGCGCGGCGTCGAGTTCGTCGCCGGTGAGCTTTTCGCGCAGGGCCGCCCGGTCGGCCTCGTGCTTCTTGCGGTCGGCGTTCTTGATGTCGGAGGCGTTGGCCAGCATGGAGCGCGGCGTCTCCAGCCCGATCTTGGCCATCGCCTCGCGGAAGAGCGCGCGGTCCTCGGCCTTGTCGATGGCGTCGGCATTTGCGCCGATCATCTCGACATTATAGCGCTCGAGCACGCCCATGCGGCGCAGCGACAGCGCGGTGTTGAGCGCGGTCTGGCCGCCCATGGTGGGCAGCAGCGCGTCGGGCCGCTCCTTGGCGATGATCTTGGCGACGACCTCGGGCGTGATCGGCTCGATATAGGTTGCGTCGGCCAGCTCCGGGTCGGTCATGATGGTGGCCGGGTTGGAATTGACCAGGATGACGCGGTAGCCTTCCGCCTTCAGCGCCTTGCAGGCCTGGGTGCCGGAATAGTCGAACTCGCAGGCCTGGCCGATCACGATGGGGCCGGCCCCGATGATCAGGATCGACTTAATATCGGTGCGTTTTGGCATGTTCGGGTTCCGGCTCAGGCGCGCGCAGTCCGCCCGGGTTTCCGGGGCGGATGGCATGAAGTGAATGTTCAGGCTAGGCGCGCTCTATAGGCGATGCCGGGCGGGGAGGGAACCCCTCGTGAAAGCCTTTACTCAAGTGCTTTGAGGGCCGCGTTGATGCGTGACAGAGTGTCTGCGCTTTCGCGGGCAGTCCCGGTTCTGCCGACTGCCCGAGATCGGCCCCGGCTCGCGCGTGCTGCGCCGGGCAGACCATACCGCTTTGGTGCAGCCGCGGACATTTCTTGCGGCGCTCGTTCTCGGCTTCGGAGGACGCTGGACGATGCGACAGGTGCATTCGCAGGTTATACGGGAATAGTAGCCGTATCCGGCGCACAGACGCTGCGGCAGTTGGGCGGCGGCATCCAATTCGGCGAAAAGGATCGATAATGACGCAAACCACCGGCGGGGGCTGCCTGTGCGGCGCCGTGACATTTGAGGTAGAGGGCGCATTCGATGCGTTTTTTCTGTGCCACTGCGCGCGCTGCCGCAAAGATACGGGCTCGGCGCACGCCGCCAACCTTTTCTCCGGGTCGGCAACGATCACGTGGCTGACCGGCAAGGCGTTCGTCAAAGGGTATCGGTTGCCAGGCACGCGGCACGAACGCAGCTTCTGTTCGCAATGCGGCTCGGCGCTTCCGCGAACGGACGATGGGATGCTTGTGGTGCCAGCAGGCAGCCTGGACGATCCTGTCGATGTGAGGCCGACCGCCCATATCAGCTGCGCCTACCGCGCCAGCTGGGATCATGACTTGCATGAAGTGCCGGAGATGGCAGGGCTGCCCGGATAGCGCTCCGGGGCCACTAGCACTAGTCGAGCTCCGCCAGCACCTTGCGGCCGCGTGCGATGTTGGCCTCGGTGATGGCCGCGACATCTGCAAGGTCATGTTTCTCGATCGCCCTCATGGCGCGGGCGCAGGCATCGAGGCCTTCGCTGACTTTGGCGCGGCTCGCTTCGGCGCGGCCAAGCTCGATCAGCGCCTCGCACAGCGTGTCCTCAGAGTAGCCGAGTTCGGCCGAGCCGGCATCGCGCTGGATCGCGGTGGCGTCGCGTAACAGCCCGACAGCGCGGGCATAGGTATCCGGCCCGGACCCATTCTGCTTGCCAGCGACGACCAGCGCATAGCCCAGCGAGTTGGCGCGACGCGCCCAGTCGAGTGGTGCGACGGTGCGCAGATTGCCGTCCAGCGAGGCCTCATAGGCGGTGATGGCGGCTTCAAAATCGGCCGGTGAACCGCTCTCGCGGGCAAGCGCGAACAGGCCTTCAGCGAGCCCGGCGCTGCGTTCGGCTGCGAGGGCTGCGTTGCCGTCACGCTCGGCATATTCGATCGCGGCGCGATATTCGCGCACTGCATCGCTGGCGGTTGCAAGGTCCTGCCCGGGCGGGGTCAGATAGAGGATGGCGCGGTTGGCATGAGCATAGCCGACCGTCTCATGCATCGCAGGCTCGGATTTGCCGGTAGCGATCGACGCCTCATAGGCCTCGAGCGCCTTGCGCCAGGCGGGGACATCGCCGGTGCGGTAAGTGATTTCGTGCCAGGCGCGGCCGCGCTCGAATTCGGCCTCGGCCTGATCGGCCGGCAGGCCGGTTTTCCCGAAAACCGCCGCGGCGTCGCGATAGGCGACGGCGGCCCGTTCGAAGTCGGCGATGTCGCCGGTGTGCAGGCCGACCGCAAACAGCATGTGGCCGCTGTTGCGCTGTGCATAGACCCAGTCGGCATCTTGGTCCGCGCGCCAGTGCGTCAGGGCGGCGCGGTAGCTTTCAAGTGCGGATTGATAGTCGGCTAGCGTGTCGGTGCGGTTTGCCAGCTCATGCATGGCCTGGCCGTGCGAGAAAGCGGAGCGGGCAATTTCGGCTGGATCATTGGCCTCGGCCCAGTATTGCAGCGCGCTGCCATGGACGGCCGCTGCTTCACGGAACGTGTCCGCGCTGTCTTCAATGAGGCCGAGCTCGAACAGCGCATAACCCATATTGCGCTCCGCAATCGCCTTGCTGCGCGGCACCTTGGCCCAGATGTCGATTGCCATGCGATAGGCTGCGACCGCCTCGCGGTGATGAGCCGCATCGCCGGAAGCAAGAGCCAGGGCATAGTGGGCGCGACCCGTATTGTTGAAGATTTCGGCGAGATCGGCGCCGGCAGCACCCGGATCGACGACCGCCGAGGCTTCGCGCAAAACCTGAAGAGCGTGCTCAACGACCTCGGCGTTGTCGCTGGTGTTTCCGTCGAGCACGGCATTGCTGAGCTTCAGCACCGCATCCGCGAAGGGAACCGGGTAGGCCTTGGAATCATAAAGTTCGACGGCCTTTTCATACGCTTCGATCGCCTCGGCGGAGGCGCCTTCGATGCCATCGGATGCACGGTCGGAGTGAATGTTGCCGATATTCATCTGCGTGCTGGCGGCATCGCGCAGATTGCCTGCCGCCTTGCGGGCCTTGAGCGCCAGATCGTAGGCTGTCAGGGCATCGTCGCGCAGCGCGGGTTCCTGGCGCAGGCGTGAAAGGCCGCGCAAAGCGACGCCCAGATTGTGCTTGGCCATCGACCAGTCTTCGACCTGCTGTTTGGGCGCTGTTGGGTCGAGCGCCTCTTCGACGGCCTTGAGCGCGGCCTGGAAAGTGTCGGAGCCGCGCGAAGAGGAGCGCCCGGCTTCGTCCAGCTTTACAATCGCCTCGTCCAGCGTGCCGCCGGGATCGAACAGGGCGAGTGCGCGGTTGAGCGCGTCGATGGCGAATTCATAGTCGGCGGGATCGTCGCTGTTCTGCGCGGCCGTCAGCGCCGTGACAGCGAGGTCGTTCCAGATGGCGCCTTTTTCGCGGGAGCTGTCTTCGCCGGCATTGTCGAGTGCCTGCTGCAGGAAGTCGCGCCCCTGACGCAGCGCCTCGGTATCGTCGGTGAGGCGGGCGCGGGACAGCAGCATCTGGCCAAGCTGTTTGGCAAAACGGGCCGAGCGGGTGGGTGTCCAGGTGATCGTCGGCGCTTCGAGCTCGCGGCGCGCGATCTCCTCGCCTTCGGTCAGAGCAGCCATGTCACCGCGCTCCAGCGCGGCGTTTTTATAAGCCTCGAACTGGTAGCGGCGATAGTTGAATGCGCGGTCGGCGTCCCATTCGGCGATGATTGCGAAGGCCTCGCCATAGTCGCGGGCGGCAGCCAGATAGTCGAACAGAAGCAGCTTGGTTTCGGCGCTGCGGGCATAAACCTCGGCGTCTTCGACGATGCGCTGGCGCAGCGCGTCGACTTGCTCCTGCCGGCTTTCGCGCAAGGAGGCGACGCGCGCCTTGGCTTGTTCGCGCAGCTCGTTGGCTGCGTTGAGCGCGCCTTCGAGCTCGGCTTGATCGGCGAGTTCTGTCAGACGCTGGATTTCAGGGTCGGGATTGAGAAGTGCTGCGCGCGCATTGCGATTTTGGGCGAAGCGGTCGATCTCCGCCTTGAGACGCGCTTCAACGGTTGCCGGGTCGTCGTTGGGGTCGATGCCGGCGGCGCGCATCATTGCAAAGACGACGCTCATCGGAACGTTGCCGGAGCGGGACAGGCCCTCGGCGCTTTCGCGCTGCGGGTTCGGCAGCGCGGCGATGGAAAGCAGGAGCTGGCGGCGCTCGGTGAGGATGTCGCCTTCGGCTCCTTCGACCGGGTCAGGCGCTTCGCCGAAATAAAGCAGCCGGCGCAGACTTTCATTGACCCATGGCCGCTGGCGGCCGTCGGTCTTGAGATACACTTCCTCGGCAACCATGCGCATTACGGTGCCGAACTCCTCGCCGGCCATGGCCGAGATGTGGCGGGTCAGCGCCGCTGCGTAGGGGCTGTTTTCACCTGCGTCACCATCCAGCGCGACCTGACCCGGTGCTGCGGCAAAGCCGATGACAATGCCCAGATTATCGGATGCGCCGTTCGACTGCGCGGACAGCGCCGTTGCGCCCCGCGTATCGGCGACAGCGAGACCGCCCGCCGAAACGGGCAACGGGTCGGCATTGGCAGCGGTCTTAAGCGCTGCACCTTCGGGGAAGGGATTGTCGCGGCAGGCATCGAGCAGAACGATGGTGACAGCAACCGTCTCGCGCAGGCGGCGGATCACATCGGAGACGGGAACAAGTTTCGTTGCTGCCGCATCGAGCGCGGAGATATCGGCGTCGACAGGGATCAGCCAGTTTTCGCCGCCGGCCTCCACGCCATGGCCGGCATAATAAAGCACGGCGACATCGGCATCTTCGGCATCTTCGACGAAACGTTCCAGATCGCGGGCGAGGTCGTCCGCGTCGCGATCAGTGCGGCGTACGGAATCGAAGCCGAGATCGGAAAGAAGCTCTTCGATCGCGTCTGCATCTTCCGGCGGATTGGGCAGCGGGGCCAGATGCTTGTAATCGCCATTGCCGATGACAAGTGCCACGCCGCGCAACGCTTCCTGGGCAAGTGCGGGCAAAGCCGCCGTCCAGAAAAACACGGCGATCAGCGAAAGGAGCCGGATGCGGCGCAGCGCCGTCAATGCGGAGAGAAATGTGCCTTCAGTCATGCCCTTTGCCCAGAGCCTGACTTATAGTTTCCCGCCAATGTGGCGGCAATGAGTGGCGGCCCGCAGACCGCCACCATGGTGCCTGACCTATTGTGCGAGGAGCGGCAGCGCGTCCGTCTGCTGTTCCGCACCGATCGCGGTGTAGCCGCCATCGACGGCGATGTCGGCGCCGGTGATGAAAGATGCCTCGTCAGAGCAGAGGAACATGACGGTGTTTGCAACCTCGTCGGGCCCGCCGGTTCGCTTGAGCAGATGGAAGGGTGCTGCAACGCCGTCGGCCTTGGCGCGCTTGTCGCCCGTGATGTCGCGTATGATGTTGGACCAGGTCCAGCCGGGCGATACCGAATTGACGCGGATATTTTGCGGGGCAAGAAAAGCCGCCTGCGTTTTGGTGACGTTGAGAATGGCCGCCTTCGAGGCCGAGTAGACCATGCGGCCGGGCTGCGCGACCTTTGCCGATATGCTGCCGTAGTTGACGATGGCACCGCCGCCGCGCGACGCGATCTCCTGGCTTGCCTTCTGGGTGAAGATTGCGCCGCCGACGAGATTGATGTTGAGCGCGGAAAGCCAGTTCTCGCGGCTCGTGCCCAGCCCTTCGTCGAGATAGGTCGAGGCGATGTTAATCAGGAAGTCGATGCCGCCGAATGCCGACTTGCAGTCTGTTATGCAGGCATCGATATCCTTGTCGCTGGTGATGTCGGTTCTGCAGAACCGGACTTTGTCGCCCAGTTCGTCAGCCAGCGCTTTGCCGTCCTCTTCGGCAATGTCGGCCATGACCACCGCCACGCCGTTGCGGTGGAACGCACGCACGACTTCCTGTCCTATCAGCGTTGAAGCGCCTGTTACGATTGCGACTTTTCCCTCAAGTCCTCTCACGGTTTCCTCCCGGTTTTCGATTGGTTCCTTGCCGCCTTCACGTCACCGCATGGCCGCTGCCGCGGCGCGGATTTCCGCCGGTGCGATCGTCTTGAAGGCTGATTCCATGTAGAGCAGCGGCTCGCCGCCGCTGTTGTTTTTGATGTCGACGATCTCGGCAACGATGATGGCATGACTGCCGACATCGATCGCGACGTTGAGCGTGCAGTCGAACGCAGTCAGCGCGTCGTCCAAGATGGGCGCGCCTGTGGTCAGGGTTCGCCACCGTCCTTCGTCGAACCGGTCGACATCACCAATGTCCTTCATGCCGGCGAAGCGCATCGCCAGCGACTGATGCCCGGCGGACAAGATATTGATGCCCAGCTTCCGGCTTTTGGAAATCATCTCGTAAGTGGTGCCATTGCGATTGATGCAGGCGATCACGCGGGGCGGGTCGGCCGAGAGCGAACAGACGGCGGTCGCCGTCAAGCCGCGACGCTCCGCGCCCGAGCCGGTCGTCACGATAGTGACGGCGCCGGCAAGATAGCGCATCGCCTGCTTGAAATCGCTGGACGCGACAGATTTCAACGCTGGCTGAGCGGCGAGCGTCATGGCGTCATCCTGGCCAGCGGATGGCTGGAGCGCGGCATGCCCAGCACCTGCCTGATTTGACCCTTGCCGATCTTGAGTTTGTTGACGAGATCGACCCGGCCGGCCCTGCCGCCGGAAACCTCGTTCATGAATTTTAGCGATGCCTGCGGCTCAAGCATCTGGCGGGTGAAGGTGTTTGGGTTGTCGAAATTGTTCACGAAGGCATTGGCCACCTTCTGATGAACGGAGGGGTTGTCGGCCCTGCCGTCGCTACCATACTGGCCGATCAGAATGCGCTGGGCCGCCGGTGTGATCTCCTCCAGCAGCAGGTTGTTGAAGTCGTTGGTGACCTTGCCGATGTCTTCGTAATAGGCATCGAAGGTCGCCTGCATCCATTCGGCATCGAATGTGCCCGACTTGTTGGCTTCCACCGCCTTCAGCAGCGCCTTGATCTGGCGGTAGCAGTTGTTGGCCCCCTGGCCTCCGATCGGGTCGAGCGCGTTTGCCATGTCGCCCAGCGCCATGATGCTGGCGCCGGAGGGCAAAGTGCCGACGGGATTTTTGACGCAAGGCGTGAAGGCGCCCTTCAGCCAGCCCTTGGGGTCGGCCAGTTCCGCATCTTTGATCCAGGCGTAGTCCCACGGGATGTACTGTTTGAAGAGTTCCTTGACCCTGGCCAGAACCTCTTCGCCGCTGTTGCAATCATCGAACCTGTCGAACACGCCTCCGGGCCGGGCCTCGAAGATTGCGTTCCAGCACTGGAACCCGTCCTTGTGCCAGTAAGGGATGGAAAACTGCTCGCCGGCTGTCGCGAAAAAGTTGAACTTGATGCCGTATTGGAACGGGATGCCGTCACGCGTGCGGTCAAGATCGATGTTTTTCATGACGAACATCGCCAGCTTGCGCTGCGGCTTGTCGTAGACGCTGCGCGCTTTGTCGACCTCGAAAATCTTGCCGATCTCACCCTTGCCGGCCGCTACGAGCGTGAGGTCGGCGGCGGCTGCAATCTCCTCGAGGCGCGGAACATCGACATTTTCCACGATGACCTTGCCGCCGCGCGCCTCGAAGTCATGCGTCCAGCGATGCGACTGGATGCGTACGTCGATGGCGAGCGCCATGCGATCGAGTCGTCCCATCAGGTCGATGAGCTGACGCCCCATCTTTGGGCAAAAGGTCAGGTGAATGCCGTCAATCGGCGTGGAATCCTCCCAATGATTGACGCCCAGTTCACGCTCAAGGTCGAGCGAGCTGGCAAACCGGCAGGCGGTGCCCGTCGGCGGCACCTTTGTCAGCCAATCGTCGGCGCTGAGCGCCGAGTGGATGGTAACGTCGTGTCCTTGTTTCAGTAGGCCAAGGCCAGCGAGCAAACCGCTAATGCCTGAACCGATAATCGCAATCTTGCTCATCTCATCCTCCTCCCAGGGCGAGTGCGACCGGTACGACTGGTGAGGGCGATCGCGTCCCCGAGACCGGTCCGATCAACGCAAGAATCGATCCGATTGGCAGGCTTCCGCAATCCGAATATTGCGGGTTTGTCCGGATCGTGCGACAACTTTAAGCTTGAAGTAAATTGGGATTGCAGGTCGATGCACGTCACGTCATCGCATCTTTCTGATTTTACTGAAGCGGTAGGCAGCCACTTTCGCCCGCACGAAGTTGATGGGCCGGATCGTATTGTCGGCAATCTGGAGGCCAGACATTTCGGCAAGGTGGGGCTGACCTATCTCAGCTATGGATCCGAGGTGGCGATCAAGACCGATCCGCTCGAGGGGTTCTCGCTGCTGCAAATTCCGATCAAGGGCAGCTCGAGCGAGCCCGGGCGCGGTGGCCGCGAGCGCTTCAGTCTGCAGTCGGCGCAGGTTCTGGGGCTGGCGCGCAGCATCGATTTTGCGATGCATCGCAATTGCACGCTGCTGATCACCCGGTTCGAGAATGCGGACATTGCCGACACGCTGGCAGCACTTTCCGACAACGACGATACAGCGCGAACGATGATGGCGATGGCGCGCTGCGATCTTGCGTCACCGGCCGGGCGTTCGCTTTTCAGCCAACTGCAGTGGCTGAGTTTCGAATTGGAGGACGAAGGTTCCAGCCTGGCGCGGATGGAAGCTCATTGCTCGAAAAGTCTGCTCGTCAGTTTCGTGATGGCTACGGTTCCCAGCCTGTCGAAGCAGACGACCCGCCTGCCGACGATCGCGGCGGTTCGACGGGTGGAAGCCTATGTCGACGAGTACTTTGGCGAATCCATCACCGTTGCCGACATGGCGCGGGTTGCAGGCGTGCCTGTGCGTACGCTGTTCGAACTCTTCAGACGCTACTCCGACGAAACGCCCTCCGACCTTTTGCGGCGCAAACGGCTTGAGGCGGTGCGCCGCGTACTCGTGGAAGCAAGCGCAGATGAAACGACGGTGACAGATGTCGCAATGGCATGCGGCTTTGCGCATCTCGGTCGCTTTGCGCAATATTATCGGGCGGCATATGGCGAGAAACCGTCGGATACGCTTTTGCGCCGGATGTATCACTCCTGAGGCGGAGGACGCCTGGACATGACCAACCGCAGCGCCGAAGTCGATGCCTGGATGGCGGGGTATGAGAACCCGCAGAAGCCGGTTGTAGAGGCGGTGCGCGCGGCCATTCTCGGCGCCGATGCACGCATGGGCGAGTCAATCAAATGGCAGGCGCCGACCTTCGTCTACAAGGGCAATCTGGCGTCGTTCTTTCCAAAGGCAAAGAAGCACGCAACGCTGATGTTTCACACCGGCGCGGCGCTGGCGGATGCGGGTGATTTCCCATCTCTCGAGGGCGATGGCGGCACGTCGCGCTCGATGAAGTTCACCGATCTGAGCGATGTGAAAGCCAAGACGGCCGAGTTGAAGGCAATCGTCAAAGCCTGGTGTGACGGCAAGGACGCATAGGTCTTCGCGGACCTCAGTGCATCATGGATACGGCTTGATTTGCCGCAAGGAAGCGCACGCGATTCCTGCCGCCGCGCTTGGCTTCGTAAAGCAGTTGATCGGCTTGCCGGTAGAGATCGCTGAAGCTCGAATTGCCGTCGAATGCCGAGCCGCCAATGCTGACTGAAAGGCGGTAGGGTTTGCCGGCCGGCAGGAAGTCTATCTTCTCGATGGCCGATCTGATGCGCTCGGCGATCGCTTCGGCCTGCTCTTTCGAGACGCCCGGGAGGAAGACACCGAACTCCTCACCGCCGATGCGGCCGACGGCATCGCTTTCGCGCACCTGGCTGCGCATCGTGTCGGCGACGAGTTTGAGCGCGGCGTCGCCGGTCTCATGGCCGAAGCTGTCGTTGACCTTCTTGAAGTGATCCACATCGATGACCAGCAGCGCGCCCTGGCGGCGGGTTTTCGAGGCGATCATGCGATCCAGGTAACGGTCGACCAGCAAGGTAAAGGCGCGGCGGTTGATGCACTCGGTCAGGCTGTCTGTCGTGGAGATGTGAAGCAGTTCGCGATGGGCGATGGCCAGTTCGCGCAGCTTCGACAGCATGACGAAGAAGAAGGGCGGCGCCAGCACCAGCGGGATGATGACGTTGTTGATGGGCCGATCGCCCCAACGCCAGCCTTCCTGAAAGGAATAGCTGTCGATGAGAAGTGCAACGCATATGCAGAACAGAGTGCCGAGCGCGGTCAGCACCAAGACGCGCATGCGGCTTTCAGCGGAGAAGTCGAGACGAGGTTTCATGTCCGCATGGCCGGGTTCATGCGCAATGCTATTCCCGGTACGTTAAGCTGACGTTAGGGAATTTGGCGGGCTTTGCATCGATTTCGGCCTATGCGCGTGGCCAAGGATTGGATCACTCGCCCGACGCCATTTCTGCAAGCGCATCGTCCATTGCGCGCAGCGACTGTTCGTAGCCCTCGGCGTCGTCATGCATGCCGTGCGAATGGAAAATCTCGATGGCACGCGCGACGTCGTTGCGCCCCGATTGCAGAAGTGCGCGATCGCCCGTTCGCCGACCATGAATGGCGTTCGCAATGCCGTGGCGCGCTTTCGAGTGGCCCCAGTCCGCCGGCGTGTGCTCGGGCGAACGCACCGAAAGTGCGGCCTCGAACGCTTCCGCCGCGGCCAGCAGCGCGTCTTCGTCATTTCCGGCATTGCCGATCAGGGTGGCGACGACGCCGAGATTGTGTTGTGTCTTTGCCCATTGCAGTGGCACGCGGTCGCGCGTCCATTCTTCGAGCACGGCCTGAAACATGCGTACCGAGAGCCGCAGTGTCTCCATGTTCTGGTCGAGCTGGCCATAGCCTTTGACGGCGAGCGCGAGATTGTTGAGCGTATCGGCCCAGGCGAGCGGATCGATATCGCGCTGCCTGACATCCATGGCGGCGTCGAGTTCCTTGATCGCCTGCTTGTAGAGGTCAAGGTCGCGTCTGCTACCGGCAAGCAGGCTAAGCGTTATGCCGAGGCTCGATTTGGCCGTTGCCCAATCGACCGGCGAGAGGTCGCGGGGCCACTCCTCCAGTGCATTGCGGAAATGGCGAACCGATTCCGCAAAATAGCGGTCGTTACCCGTGCGCTGTCCGAGCAGCCGCAGCATGACGCCGAGATTGTGGCTGGCATTGGCCCAGTCCTGCGGGAACCGCTCGCGCGGCGACTGGGCGAGCGAAAGGCGTGTCGTCTCCTCGGCCTTGCGCATCATCTCCAGGTCGCCACTGCGCTCGGCCATGTAAGCGTAGCTGGCAGCCAGATTGTCGGTGATCATGGAGGCCATGGCCGGCTGCTGCCGAGGATCTATGGCGGAGAGGGCCTCTGAGAGCGCGACGACTGCTTCCTCGAAACGCTCAATGCCAGTTTCGCGGTCGCCCAGAATGCCAAGCGCGCCGCCAAGAGCCAGCTGGATGTCGGCCCATTCGACAGGGTCTTCCTCGCGCGGATAGACCTCCAACGCGGCACGATAGGCGGCAATTGCTTCCAGCAAGCGCTCGGGGCCCGGTTCGCGCTGACCGATGCGGGCCAGCGCGCGGCCACGGTCGGCCTGTGTTTCGGCCCACTCTTTCGGCGAGGTTTCGCGCGGCCGGTGTTGCGCGGCCTCATTGAATGCGGCGACCGCCAGCAGCAGGCGCTCATTGGTGTTTTCGCGCTCGCCGAGCTTGCGCAGCGCATGGCCGATCTCGTTTTTGGCGAGGGACCAGCTGACGGTGTCGTTCAACTCGGTGGCAAGTGCTGTCGCCTTTTCACCGACTGCGATGGCACGCTCAAGTGCTTCGTTGTTGCCTTTGAAATCGCCGAAATCAGTGAGGGCGCGCATCTGCTGCAGCAGGTAGGAAAGAGCGAGTTCGGGGTCCCAGCGCTCGACGCGACCGAAAGCCGAAGCGTAGTCGGCGGCGGCCAATTCCGGTTCGAAAGCGAGCTGGTAGGTCTGGGCGCTGCGGGCGAACACCTCGGCCGAGGCAATGCGCCGCGCCTTGACCTGAGCCTCCGCGGCATCGACGACGCGGGCCTGAAAAGCGGCGTCTCGCTCCTTGGCCATAGCGCGCAGCTTCTTGGCGCTTTCGACGAGGCCTTCGCGCTCGGCCTGATCGGCAAGCGCGGAGAGGCGGGCGACGTCCGGGTCGCCGCTTTCAAGGGCTGCGCGATCGGCGAGGATCTGGCTGATGCGTTGAGATTCCGCGTTCAACACGCCTTCCAGCCGGGCCGAGTCGGATGGCGCGTCGGCGCCCATCGCCTTGAGCAGGCCGAACAGCGCATCCATGGGAACGTCATTCTGCTGTGCGATGCGCTCGACGCGGGCGCGGCCGAATTCGGGCAGTTCGGCAATGGTGATGAGGAGCTGCCGGCGCTCGCTAACAAGCTCGCCCTGCGGGCCGTCGGGGAGGGCGGGGGCCTCGCCGAAATAGAGCAAGCGGCGCAGGCTTTCATTGACCCAGGGGCGCTGCGCGCCAGCGGTCTTGAGCCAGACTTCTTCCGCGACCATGCGCATCACTGTGCCGAAATCTGTGCCGGCCATTGCGCCGAGATGGCGCAGGATCGCCGCCGTATATGGGCTGTTTTCGCCGGGATTGCCGTCAAGCGCGGTGCGGCCGGGTTCGGCGGCGAAGCCGATCACAATGCCAAGACTTTCGTCCGCTCCATTGCCGTCGTTCGAGGCGGTGAGTGGGGTGGCGCCGCGCGATGCACCGATGGCGAGGCCGCCGGCGGCGATTGGCGCTGGTTCGTCGCCGGCCGAAAGTGTGAGCAGTGCGCCCGGCGGAAACGGGTTGTCGCGGCAGGCATCCAGCATCACGATCGTGATGGGCACGGTTGAGCGCAGGCGGCGTATTATGTCGGACACCGGAACGAGGGCTTCGCCGGCCGCTTGCAGCGACGAGGCGTCGGCGTCGACCGGAACGAGGAAGTTTTCTCCGCCAGCCTCGATGCCGTGCCCGGCATAATAGAGGATCGCGACATCCGCGCCTTCGGCGTCTTCGGCAAAATATTCGAGGTCGCGGGCGAGCCTGCGGGCATCGCGGTCAGACGAAAGCTCGGTCTCGAAGCCGAGATCGGCAAGCAGCTCTTCGACAGCGCGGGCGTCATTTTCGGGGTTCGCCAGCGGCGGCAGATGCTCATAGTCGCCATTGCCTATGATGAGCGCCACACCGCGCAGCGGCCGCGTCTCTTCAGTCCCCATCGAGGCCATGGCCGAGAAAGCCAGCGCGAGAAGCGCCAGAACTGCGAGGCGAAAGGCGCGCACTGCGGGTTCAATCATGTTGCCAGAAAAAGCCATCCAAGCTGTGCGCGAAGTGTGCCGCCAAATTGCGCGACATTAAGGCAGGCGTCGCGGGTGCGGGCAAGGTCTGCGCGGCGGCGGCTTGATCTTGCCCCATATCCGGTCTTGATTGCGGACAGCGGCAAAACGACAGAGCGGAAGTCAAACGATGCGTTGGCGCGGACGACGGGAAAGCAGCAATATCGAGGACAAACGCGGGCGCTCACCCGGACTGCCGGGCGGTTTCGGCCGCGGTGGCTCGCGCATGCGCATTCCGATGGGACGTGGCGGCGGTGGCATAAGCTTCACCGGGCTAATCATCATAGTGGTCGTGTTTTTCGGGCTCCGCGCAATCGGCATCGACCCGCTGGCAATGATGGAAGGCGGTCAGGGAAGCCGCGGCGGCCAGTTCACGCAGGAGGAGGGAACGCAGGCCTCCGACGATATGCGTACATTCGTAGCCGTCGTACTCGCCGAGACCGAGGATGTCTGGAACGGCGTGTTCAAGGCCGAGGGCGTAACCTATCGCGAGCCGACCTTGACGCTGTTTTCGGGCCAGGTGCGTTCGGCCTGCGGCTTTGCCTCTTCAGCGTCGGGGCCGTTCTATTGTCCCGGCGACAGCAAAATCTATCTCGACACGACCTTTTTCGACCAACTTGCACGGCAGTTCGGCGCGGCGGGTGATTTCGCGCAGGCCTATGTGATCGCACATGAGGTTGGTCACCATGTGCAGAACCTGATCGGCGTGTTGCCGCGTTTCAACCAGATGCGTCAAAGCATGACCCAGGCGGAAGCCAACGCGATGTCGGTGCGGGTAGAGCTTCAGGCCGACTGTTTTGCCGGCGTGTGGGCGCATTTCACCGACAAGGAAGGGCTGCTCGAGGCGGGCGATATCGAGGAGGCGCTAAATGCAGCGCGGCAGATCGGCGACGATACGCTGCAGCGCCGTACGCAAGGATATGTGGTTCCAGAAAGCTTCAACCACGGCACCTCGGCGCAGCGGCAGACATGGTTCGCCAACGGGTTCAAGAGCGGACGCCTCACAGACTGCGATACTTTCAACAGCCCCATCTGAGCGCAATATTGCGGTAAATCGCCGGTAAAAGTCTGTGCCATTTTGCAGAATGTCGCCTTAGACGGGCGTTAACAGGTGTCGGGTTATGGTCCTCCATCACTCTGGGGATGACCATGCGTAAGCTCTTTCAGCGCTTTCTCAACGGTACGAGCGGCAATTTCGCGATTGTGGCGTCGGCACTGTCGATACCTCTGGTGCTCGCTGCCGGGATGACGGTGGACCTGACCACAATAAATCGCTCGCATAACGAGCTTCAGCAGGCGCTGGACGCTGCCGTGCTGGCCGTGGCGCGCGAGGGCGAGTCGATCACCAATCGCGAAGCTGAACAGATCGTGAGGCTGTTCCTTAAAGAAAATTACGAACTCACATTCGCAAATTTACAGATCATCAGGCAGGGCACGAAAGTCACGATTGACGCGACCGCCGACGCCTCAATGGCCTTTGGCGGGCTGTTTGGATACGACGACTGGACCGTCAAGGCGGCATCGACGGCCGACGTCGCCTACGCGACCTATGAAGTCGCCCTGGTGCTCGACACGACAGGTTCCATGGCCGGCGGCAAGCTCTCCGCAATGAAGGACGCCGTCGACGGCATGATCGAGTCGATGAGCGCGCAGATCAAAAACAAGCAGCGGCTGAAGTTCTCGCTGGTTCCTTTCGCCACGTTCGTGAATGTGGGGCCCGAACATGGGCCGGAATTCGACAAGAAAGGCAAGCAGATCAAAGGCACAGGCGCGTCCTGGCTCGATCTCGAGGGTTTGAGCCCGGTACCGCAGCCTGATCTGGTGCCAGGCTTGAGCCGGTTCCAAGTTTACCACCACCTTGGCAAGGAGTGGAAAGGCTGCGTGGAGACACGCTTCCGCGACGGCGGCAAGGACTACGACATCGACGATACGCCGGGTAATCCTTCGAAGCCGGAAACCCTTTATGTTCCCGCCTTCGCATCCGATGAGGGTGACGATCCCAGCTACTACAACAGCTATCTGGACGATTCCGGAAGTCTAGCTGCTCTCCTGCCACTGGGTCTGGGGAAGAAGCTTGGCAAATACGGGATACCCGTGAACAAGCTGCTTGAACCGATCGCCTTCGGCGCATGGAAAAAGGTGAAGGTGGATGACGGCGCATCTGGATATGGCGGCTACGACAAGGGCCCGGATTTCATGTGCGACACACAGCCGATCACGACGCTGACCAACGACTACAAAGCCTTGCGCAAGAAGGTCAAAGACCTGAAGGCAAAAGGCAATACGAACATTATGGAAGGTGTCGCGTGGGGCGCACGGGTTCTTTCGCCCGGCGAGCCGTTTGGCCAGGGACAGCCGAAGACAAAAACGGGCGTTGAAAAGATCATGGTCGTCCTGACCGACGGATCAAACACGATGGGCGTTACCGGCACCGGTCTTGGTTCCAACTATTCAAGCTTCGGCTATCTGGCTGACGGTCGGCTGGGCACGCTTGTGCCAAGCGGCAGCGCAACCAACGCAGCAATGAACGACCGCACACTCGCCGCCTGCGAGCACGCGAAGAAAGAGGGTATCGAGATCTATACGATCCGGCTCGAAGAGCCCGACGTGAAGACCGGTACGATGCTGCAGCAATGCGCAACGTCCTCGGGTCACTTTTTCGATGCGCCTTCGCGCGCCCAGCTCGACGAGGTGTTCGAAGAAATCCGGGAGCGCGTGGTGCGGCTGCGGCTGGCTTCCTGAGCGATACCGAGACGAAATGTGAAAGGGCGGCCCGGTGCCGCCCTTTTTCCGTTAGCCTAACGCTCGGCCAGGGCGGGTTCGCCCTTGCGCTCGCGGATGAGGTTGACGAAGCGCTTAAACAGATAGTGCGAATCCTGCGGGCCGGGTGAGGCCTCCGGATGGTGCTGGACCGAAAACACCGGCTTTCCGGTGACGCGCAGGCCGCAATTCGAACCGTCGAACAAGGAGACATGCGTGGCCTCGACGCCGTCGGGAAGCGTGTCGCCATCAACCGCGAAGCCGTGGTTCATCGACACGATCTCGACCTTGCCGGTGGTGAAGTCCTTCACCGGGTGGTTTGCGCCATGGTGGCCCTGATGCATTTTCACGGTCGATGCGCCGAGCGCCAACGCCAGCATCTGATGGCCGAGGCAGATGCCGAATACCGGTATGCCGGTTCCGATGAGTTCGCGGATGATGGGCACGGAGTATTCGCCGGTCGCTGCCGGGTCGCCCGGGCCATTCGACAGGAAGATGCCATCCGGCTTGAGGGCCAGAACATCGGCGGCGGAGGTTGTCGCCGGGACAACGGTGACCTTGGCGCCGAGGTCGGTGAGCAGGCGCAGAATGTTGCGCTTCACGCCATAGTCGATGGCGACCACATGGAAGGTGGGCGCATCCTGCGAGCCGTAGCCGCTCTCCAGCGTCCACGGCTTTTCGGCCCATTGCGCCGACTGGCCGGACGTGACGTCTTTGGCGAGATCGAGGCCGACCAGACCGGACCATGCGGCGGCCTTTGCTTTCAGCGCTTCGATGTCGAACTCGCCACTCTGCGCGTGGGCGATGACCGCGTTCGGCATACCCTTTTCGCGGATGAGCGCGGTGAGCGCGCGTGTGTCGATGCCCGAAAGCGCAACGATGCCGCGGCGCTTCAGCCAGGCGTCGAGATGGCCGGCGGAGCGGAAGTTCGACGGGTCGGTGACGTCAGCCCGGAAGATCGCGCCGATGGCGCCGGCGCGAGCGGCCGGGTTCAGGTCTTCGATGTCTTCGTCATTGGCGCCGACATTGCCTATATGCGGGAAGGTGAAGGTGACTATCTGACCCGCATATGAGGGGTCGGTGAGGATTTCCTGATAGCCGGTGAGGGCGGTGTTGAAGCAGACCTCGCCAATCGCGTCGCCTTCCGCGCCGAGGCCGCGACCCTCGATCACCGTTCCATCGGCCAGAACCAGAAGCGCGGTCGCGCGGGTGGCTCCCCAGGGTGCGGTGTTCGTGGTCATATCGTTTCTCCGGTGGTCTGGGCCGCGCACTTGAATTCAGGCTGGCGCGTGCCATATAGGCGGCGACAATCACGGGCTCGCCACCCGGTCGGTCCTTGTGCGCGTGCGATGTAACGGCTTTCAAAGCCGCGGACAATAGGCAACCGGAACTGGCCGGTCAATGTGAACAGAAGCGTTCGCACGAAATTGCGAAGATGTTGAATTTCAGTGGCTTAGCGGTAGTGAAACGATTTGCGCGCGGAAGCGGCGGGCGCTATTGTGCGCGCGAGCCAAGGAGTGTTCGGCCATGCGCGATAGTCTCGCGACGGCACTAAAAGACGCCATCAAGCAGCAGGACAAGCATCGCGTTTCGACATTGCGTCTGATCCAGACCGCAATTCAGGATCGCGATATTGCCAATCGCGGTGCGGGCAAGGACCCGATTACAGACGCGGAGATCGCTGCCGTTCTGGTGACGATGGTCAAGCAGCGCAAAGAATCCGCCCATCAATATGAGGAAGGCGGGCGGCTGGAACTTGCCCAGCAAGAGCTGGACGAGATCGAGATCATCCGCAAATTCCTACCGAAGCAGCTTTCGGATGCGGACACGCAGCGGCTTTGCGCGCAGGTGGTCAACGAAGTGGGCGGCGACGGCCTGCGCGACATGGGCCGCTGCATGAACGAGCTGAAGACCAAATATCCGGGCCAGATGGATTTCGGCAAGGCAAGCGGGATCGTAAAGGATCTGCTCCGCTAGGCCACTGCCGCTATTCAGTCCTGTGCGGGCTGCAAATGGCGGTTCCTGCGCTTCCGGTGCTCATGTACCTTGACGTACATTCCGCTCCGGTTCTCGAAATCCACCACTTTCGCCGCGCACAGATTAGAATCCCGACAAGGCGTGGGCAGTGACCATATCTCGCAAACTCAAAAAGCGAATCGAGGCCGAATTGGCCGAGACCGAGCGGCTAATGGTCGATCATGCCGACAACAGCGCGCCGGTTGAACTCGACCAGCAGAGCGTCGGCCGGGTTTCGCGCATCGACGCGATCCAGATGCAGGCGATGGCGCAGGCCGTGAAGCAGCGCCGCGAGGCGCGGATCGGCAGGTTGCGCGCAGCGTTGGCGCGCATGGATGACGGTGAATATGGCTACTGCCTGGAATGCGGCGAAGAGATCGCCGCCGGCCGGCTGGAAGCCGACCCGACATTCACGCATTGCGTGCGGTGTGCGGGGAAAAGGAGCACGTAAAGATGACGAGGCCGGAATACCCGGCCCCGTCATAGCTGATCTCGATTATTCGAGGGGCTCGGTGGCCTTGATCTCGCTGGTAGCGGTCACGTCGATGCCAGCTTCGACATCGTCATAGGCAGGCGCAGCTTCCAAAGCTTCACGCGTCACGTTGAGGACGATGCGGCTTGGCAAATTGTCCTCGCCCACGACCGGCTCGTTGTCCACTTGCGGTTCGACATATGCGGTGTTGTCAGAACCACCCATGGTGCCAGTGCTGCTTGTGCCGGTAACGTCGTTGGTCGGCATTTCGGCGGCGGCCTGAGCCTCCGCTTCAAGCTCCTGACGCCTTTGCTCCTCTGTCTTCAGACCCTCTGTCTTGCCAGGTCCGAACTCGAGCGCGCTCATGGAAACGGCGACGTCTTTTTCGCCGATACCCAGGAAGCCGCCAACGCCAACCAGGACGGCAATCACTTCGCCTTCCTCGTTGACGAGAACATCGGAAATGTCGCCGATATTGTCGCCCTTGGCGTCAAAGACAGCCTTGCCTTCCAAATTGGTAACGCGCCATGCGCCCGTCGGCGGGACGGTGACGAACGGACCGACGGCATCGTTTTCGCCGGCGAGCGCCGTCTGTTCCGTCTCGTCCACTGGCAAGGTTTCGTCCATCGCCTGATCACCGGCTTTGCCGGCGTCCGGCTTTACAAGCAGTTCCTCAGCCTGGACTTCGGTGTCCGAGGTCTGTTCCTGGGCGATTGCGGTGAAGGGAATTGCAACCGCGGCGAGCAATGCCAAATAGGTGTTTCTGTTCATTGGATCTCTCCTTTGACGCTTCAACACCCCCCGATTTTGCCGGAAGCGCAAAACTTCCGTTCGGCGCATCGGGGCCTGACCGATGAGCCACGCGAAACGAGGCGGCTGGCGGCCGACATCGCGCTTGCTGCTGCCGATTTGCGTAATGAAAACACGACGCGGGGCGGCAGATGTGCGTGTGCACTGGCGTTGTCTTCGCCAACCCAAACCCCGCATTCGCGAATTTCATTAAGGCGCGACCATTGCGGCGCCTTCAAGACCCCTGTTGGGCGATGGCGGGGCAATTGATTGGCCGGAAATGGGAACAGGAGAACGCCGGCAGAAACCGCGACCTATTCCGCGGGGTCTTTCAGTTTGCGGATTTCCTGCATGTAGCTGCGCAGCACCGCGTTAATACGGGTCTGGTAGCCCTTGCCCTCGGCCTTGAAGAAATCGAGCACATCGCTGTCGAGCCGGATCGATACGGCCTTCTTCTCGACAGGATAAACCACCGTCGCCTTCGACCAGTCGATATCCATGAAATCGGCCCAGTCGGGATCGTCGCGCATCTGCGCCTCGATCTCCTCGTCGGTGATCGCATCAACACGGGCCCAGTCAGACCTGGACTCGCCGCGCGCGATCTTCTCTCGAATCTCATTAGCCGAATACCTGACGATATTCTTTTCGCTCATATCTTCGTGCCGACCTTTTTGGAGAAGATTTGACCACTCCGCCGTTTGCAGAGTTACGATGTATATACAAATGTATCCTACGTCGTTCAAGCTGTGAACAGCGGGCACTAAGGCGCGAAGCCGTCGCGCTTTTGCCGCGCGGTGCTTATATGAAGCCTTCAGCGAGGCCTCGATGCGGTTTTCAGACTCCTTTCTCGACGAGATACGCGCCCGGCTGCCGATTTCGGCAGTCGTGGGCACGCGTGTGACGTGGGACAAGAAGAAGACCAACGCCTCGCGCGGAGATTACTGGGCGTGTTGCCCGTTCCACGGCGAAAAGACACCGTCGTTCCATGCGGATGACCGGCGCGGGCGCTACCATTGTTTCGGCTGCGGGGTTTCGGGCGATCATTTCCGCTTCCTGACCGAACTCGACGGGCTGAACTTTCCCGAGGCTGTGGAGCGGGTGGCCGATCAGGCCGGCGTGCCGATGCCGGCGCGCGATCCGCAGGCGGAGCGACGGGAGAAGGAAAAAGCCTCGCTGACCGAGGTGATGGAGCTCGCAACCGCGTTCTTTCAGGAAAGGCTGCAGTCTTCGGACGGGGCGAAGGCGCGCGCCTATCTGCGGGACCGCGGCATCACATCGGTAACGCAGCAGACCTTCCGGCTGGGCTATGCGCCCGACAACCGCAACGCGCTCAAGGAACATCTTGCCTCGAAGGGCATCGAAAAAGCGCAGATGGAAGCCTGCGGGCTGACGGTGTTTGAGAATGTGCCGGTCTCTTATGACCGGTTCCGCGACCGCATCATGTTTCCGATCGAGGATTCGCGTGGGCGGGTGATCGCGTTTGGCGGCAGGGCGATGTCTGCCGATATTCCGGCCAAATATCTGAACTCGCCGGAGACGGAACTCTTCCACAAGAGCAACGTGCTCTACAATTTCGCGCGTGCGCGAAAGACGCTGGGCCGCGACGAAACTGTGATCGTTGCCGAGGGCTATATGGACGTGATCGGGCTGGCGCAGGCCGGCTTCGAACATGGCGTCGCGCCGCTCGGCACCGCGCTCACGGAAAACCAGCTCGAACTCCTGTGGCGTATGACCAAGGAGCCCCTGCTTTGCTTCGATGGCGATCAGGCAGGGCTGCGTGCCGCGTTCCGGGCGGCGGAGTTGGCGCTGCCGTCGATCGCGCCGGGGCGCTCGCTGCGCTTCGTGATCATGCCCGAAGGCAAGGACCCCGACGATCTCGTACGGGACAGTGGGGCAGAGGCGTTTCAGGAGCTGATCGGCGAAGCGCGGTCGCTGGCCGACATGCTTTGGCTGCGCGAAACCTCGGGCGGCGTGTTCGACACGCCGGAGCGGCGCGCCGACCTCGAGCAGCGCTTGCGAAAGCTGACTTCTACGATCCGCGACGAGAGCGTGCGCTTCCACTACAGCCAGGACATGCGCGAGCGCGCCCAGGCGTTTTTCGGCACGCGGCGCGACAATCGCGGGCAGGGCAAGGGCAACGACAACCGCAGTTTTGGCGGTCGTGGCCAGCAGGCGGCGGGCCGGTTGCCTGTTTCGGACAGGCTCGCACATTCCGCATTGGTACGCAGCGCGGGCCCGGTGATGCCCCTGCGCGAAGCGACGATCGTCGTGGCGCTCGCCAATCATCCTGCATTGCTCGATGCCTATTTCGATCAGGCAGCGTCGCTTGATCTGGAACACCCCGATCTCGGCAAGCTGCTTGCCGCCTTGCTCGACATCGTGGCGCGCGGCGAGCCGCATGGACCGGGCGAAGTTGCGGCCGGTTTTGAGGCGAGGGGACAGGCCGAGGTGTGGGAGCGGGCGGTCGGGCTCGTGAAAAGCGCGCATCAATGGCCGGCACTTGCCGACGCAACGCTTGAAGATGCGCGCGAAGCCTTCGTGCAGGCGCTGCACTTGCACCGCAGTTCCGGGTCTCTACATAAGGAGCTGAAAGCGGCCGAAGTGGCGCTTGCAACCGATCCGACGGAAGAGAATTACCGGCGCCTGGTAGAAATACAGGCCCATATCCGCGAGGCGCAGTCGACCGAAGCGCTGATCGAAGGCTTTGGAGTGACATCAGGCCGGGTCGCCCGCGGATAGGCAGTTTGACCGCCGAATCGTCAATTTGCCGGCTGTGATTCGCTTTTTTGCCACGAATCATGCCACTGGCGCTTGACCTTGCACGAGAATGACGGAATCACACGATCCGAAATCCGCAGATGCGACTATTTTGCGATGGTTTTGTGGACCAACGCCTGCGCCGGCCTATGTGGCAGGGTTAATCGACACTTAACGAGGTTGGGGTACTGCGCTCATCTGACTGACGGCGACAGGGACATCCCCACTTAGACCGCGCTAAACGGGCAGCGACTGGCTGCCGCCTGGAGACAGAACAAGCATGGCGACCAAGACGAAAGAAAAGGAAGAGGCCGAGACCGAACGCGAAGGCCAGACCGACGGCCCGCTTCTCGACCTTTCCGACGACGCGGTCAAGAAAATGATCAAGGTCGCGAAGAAGCGCGGCTACGTCACCATGGACGAGCTCAATGCCGTCCTGCCCTCCGAAGAGGTTACGTCGGAACAGATCGAAGACGTGATGTCGATGCTTTCCGAAATGGGCATCAACGTCGTTGAAGACGACGAGGCCGGGGAAGAGGCCGACAAGGACAACGATTCCGACGACGATTCCAACGAGGTCGCGACGCAGACCGGCACCCAGGTCGCGACGACGACCAAGAAGGAGCCGACCGACCGCACCGACGATCCCGTGCGCATGTATCTGCGCGAGATGGGTTCGGTTGAGCTTCTGTCGCGCGAGGGCGAAATCGCCATCGCCAAGCGCATCGAGGCCGGCCGCGAGACGATGATCGCCGGGCTGTGCGAAAGCCCGCTGACCTTTCAGGCCATCATCATCTGGCGCGACGAGCTGAACGAAGCGAACATTCTTCTGCGCGAGATTATCGATCTCGAAGCGACCTATGCCGGCCCGGAAGCCAAGCAGGCGCCCGTGGTCGAACGCACGGAGCCGGAAGACAAGCCGAAGGAAGAGCAGAAATCGCGCCGGCGCGACGATGACGACATCACCAATGTCGGCGGCGAGAGCAACAGCGAAGAAGACGACGAAGACGATGAGGACGAGGCCAACCTGTCGCTTGCCGCGATGGAGGCTGAGCTCCGCCCGCAGGTGATGGAGACGCTCGACACGATCGCCTCCACCTACAAGAAGCTGCGCAAGCTGCAGGATCAGCAGGTGGAAGCCCGGCTATCGGCATCGGGCGCGCTTTCGACCAGCCAGGAACGCTCCTACAAGAAGCTGAAGGAAGATCTGATTACGGCGGTGAAGTCGCTGTCGCTCAACAATGCGCGCATCGAAACGCTTGTCGAGCAGCTCTACGACATCAACAAGCGGCTGGTTCAGAACGAAGGCCGGCTGCTGCGCCTCGCCGAGAGCTACGGCGTGAAGCGCGAGGACTTTCTGGAGCACTACCAGGGTTCGGAGCTCGATCCGAACTGGACAAAATCCATCTCCAACCTTTCGGCCAAGGGCTGGAAGGAATTCACCAAGTCGGAGAAGGAAAACATCAAGACGCTGCGCGCCGAGATCCAGAATCTCGCTCAGGAGACCGGCATTTCGATCGGCGAGTTCCGCCGCATCGTGAACCAGGTCCAGAAGGGCGAGCGCGAAGCCGCGATCGCCAAGAAGGAAATGGTGGAAGCCAATCTGCGGCTGGTGATCTCGATCGCCAAGAAATACACCAATCGCGGCCTGCAGTTCCTGGACCTCATCCAGGAAGGCAATATCGGGTTGATGAAAGCGGTCGACAAATTCGAGTATCGCCGCGGCTACAAGTTCTCCACCTATGCGACCTGGTGGATCAGGCAGGCGATCACACGTTCGATCGCCGATCAGGCGCGCACGATCCGCATCCCGGTGCATATGATCGAGACGATCAACAAGATCGTGCGGACCTCGCGCCAGATGCTGCACGAGATTGGCCGCGAGCCGACGCCGGAAGAGTTGGCGGAAAAGCTCGCCATGCCGCTCGAAAAGGTGCGCAAGGTGCTGAAGATCGCCAAGGAGCCGATCAGCCTCGAAACGCCGGTGGGCGACGAAGAGGATTCGCATCTGGGCGACTTCATCGAGGACAAGTCGGCGGTGCTGCCGATCGACGCCGCGATCCAGGCCAATCTGCGTGAGACGACAACGCGCGTGCTTGCCTCGCTGACACCGCGCGAAGAACGCGTGCTCAGAATGCGCTTCGGTATCGGCATGAACACCGACCACACGCTTGAGGAAGTGGGCCAGCAGTTCTCGGTGACGCGCGAGCGTATCCGCCAGATCGAAGCCAAGGCGCTCAGAAAGCTGAAGCATCCGAGCCGCAGCCGCAAGCTCAGAAGCTTCCTGGACAGCTAGGCTGCCGTAAGAAGAGACATTGGAAACCCGGCCTCGTGCCGGGTTTCTGCTTTTCAGCTTGACCTAAGGACGAGCTAGCCCGCTGCGGCGGTGGCGCATTCGCTGCAAAGCGGCGTGTGGGGCAGCACGTCGAGGCGCTCCTCCTCGATAGGCTCGCCGCATTTCGAGCAGTCGCCGTAGGTGCCGGCCTTGATGCGGGCGAGGGCAGCGCGGATCGCCTTGTATTCGGTCAGACCGCTCGCACCCAGGCTCTCCAGCACCTCATCGTCTTCCTGCTCGATCGCGTTTTCCTCCCAATCGGGGTTCGGCGCTTCGTCGAGCTGGTCTTCGATGCGGTGCAGGCGCTCGTCGAGTTCGGAAAGGCGAGCCACAAGCTGCTTTCTGCGGGCTTTCAGGTCTGTCATGTCAAATCCTGGTTTGGCTTTCACACGCTCATAGACCGCTATCGTCTGCCTCAAATTGATGCCGGTCAATGTGTGGCGAGCTGAAACGCTCCGAGAATGCCAATCCGAATGTGACTTGCGTCAGCCGCGCGCAGCCTGCTGGCCCGGACGATAGGGCCACAGGATCACGGCCGAGATTGCGATAAAGATGATCCATTGCGGCATCGGCCAAAGCGTGCCGAGCATGGTTGCGCCATAAAACAGGAACAGCGCAGTGAAGGCGAGATATTGGGCTGCGACAAGCAGCGCCACGGGCTTTGCGCCGCGCCCATGCGCTGCGAATGCCAGCGCGACAGCGTTGATCAGCAAAATTGCCGAGACCGCATGCCAGACGACGATGAAGACGCCTTTCCAGACGTCGTCGAGCGGGCTCGCAAGGCCGGGGTCGAGCACTTCGGGGCCGCCAAGGAAGACGTGAACCAGCATGGTCAGAAACGACATGATGGCGGCGGCGAGCAGGTAGCGGTTCATGGTACCGATCTCCATCCGTACGGTGGCGTATTGTTTATCAACCGCGCTTGCCGGAGACAATACGCTGCCGTATGGATGCGCCTATGGTGAAGGACAGGCTGAGCGCTTCCGACTGGGTGAAAGCGGCATTTCGCGCGCTGACAAAAGGCGGGCTCGGCGCCGTGCGCGTGGAGCCAATCGCGCGCGATCTTGGCGTCAGCAAGGGCTCGTTCTACTGGCATTTCAAGGATTTGCCGCATCTGAAGGCAGCCATGTTGGAGACCTGGCGCATCGCGGCAAACGAGGCCGTCATTGCGTTGGTCGAGCAGGCCGCGGAGGAACCGCGGGAGCGGCTGCGACATTTGATCGCCCAGGTGACCAGCGACATTGCGGACGAATATGGCGGCGCTGGCGTTGAGGCCGCGCTGCGCGAATGGGCGCGTTATGATGCCGAAGTTGCCCGGCTGATCAGTGAGATGGACCGGCAGCGGCTCGACTTTGTTACGTCGCTTTTTCTGGCAGCGGGCCTGCCGGAGGCAGGTGCGGAACAAAGCGCGCGGCAGTTCTACGCAGCGCTGATCGGCCTGGAGCAGCTGTCACCGGCGCAAAACCGGCGCCGAGAAGCAGATTTGCTGGCGCTGCTGGAGCTTTTGCTGAGGCGGCAGCCCGCCGGGTAGAGGCTCAGCGCTGCTTTGCCAGCCCAGCCAGCAGCGCTTCCATGACGAGGGCATGATCGTCGAGCGCTGCCCCATTGGCCACGGCCAGCGCGGCCCGGTCATACATCGCGCCGAGAAGCCCGGTCAGCGCTTCAAGTGGCAGGCGGGGCAAGGCGCCGGCACGCATGGCGGCCGTCAGGCCCTCACGCAATGTGCGGTTGCCGTGGCGCGCATCGATTTCGTCCATCGCCGCGCGGCCCAAAACGGCCGGACCATCCAGCAACAATAGCCGCGTTCGGCCGGGCAGGCGCATCGCCTCCAGATAGGCGCGACCGCCTGCGCTCAGGGCCGCTGCGACATCGCTCGCCTGCGGCGGCGCTGCACGCTCGATGTCAGCGGCGACCAGTTCGGCCTCCTGCTCGACCACGGCCCGGAACAGCGCTTCCTTGTCGGCGAAGTGATGATAGAGCGCGCCGCGTGTGACGCCGGCGGCAGTCACGATCTCAGGCGTGCCGGTGGCGGCGTATCCCTTGTCGACGAAAAGCGCGCGGGCAGCGGCGATGAGCGCGGCGCGCGTGGCGTCCGTGCGGTCGCGGTTGGAGCGGCGGCCAGATTCCTGTTGCATACATACAGCCTGTATGTTAATTCGATCTACATACAGTGTGTATGTAAGTGCAAATGGAGCAGAAGGCAATGAAATCCACGAGCTACTATCCCGTATTGATGACCGACGACGTGGCGGGTACCGCCGCGTTCTATGTCGAGCATTTCCGGTTCCAGCCGATGTTCGACAGCGACTGGTACGTGCACCTTCAGTCGAGCGAATCCAAGCGCGTCAACCTGGCGATCCTGCAGGGCGACCACGAGACCATTCCCGCGGAGGGGCGTGGCAAGACCTCGGGGCTGATCCTGAATTTCGAGGTGGAGGATGTCGATGGCGTTTATGAGCGGCTGGAGGCGGCGGGTCTGCCGATCCTGCTCCCGCTGCGCGACGAGGCATTCGGCCAGCGCCACTTCATCACGCGCGACCCGAACGGCGTGCTTATCGACGTCATCAAGCCGATCCCGCCGAGCGCGGAATTTGCCGCGCAGTTCGCGCCCGAAGCACTGCCAGCCGACTAACCGCCGAGTGGACAGTTACGCAAAGCCCGGGCGGAGGAGCTTCGCCCGGCTACTGCTTCAATAACTTGAAGTGCTTCATTGCCGCGCCGCCGCGTGTGCGCGGAAAATCGTCGGGCGTCGCCAGCTCCTGTCTGGCCGCCACGACATTGGCGACAGTGAATACACCATGCGGGCCGTCGGGATCGTATACGCCGACGATACGCAGATACATCACCCCAAGGTTCGGGTCCTTGTAGCGGCCGATCACTTCCACGCCGTCCAGTTCGCCGACTTTCGTCTTGCGGACGATATCGCGCACATATTCCGCGTAAGGCTCTGTCGCACGCTTGAAGACCTCGTTCGCCATCAGGCCGGCGAGTGCATTCAGCCGCTGCTCGTCAGGACCAGGCGCAATGGTCATCCGCACGAACTGGATGTTTTCGATGAGCTGGCGGTCCTCGGTTGCGAAATTGAGCTTGAGGAACGGGCCGTCCGGCCCCTCGGGCATGTAGTCGACCAGTTCGACAACATCGTCGGCAAGCGGCACCAGCAGCGAAAACGGAAGTGGCACATCTGTGTTGTGCTCAGCGGCGAAGTCGGCGTCGATCTTGATCGTGGTGCCGACGACCAGCCCTTCGACCGACAGCAGCCCGAATTTTACCGAACCCTCTGCCGCGACTTGCGCAGCCGCCGGCGCGCCAGATCCGACTGCGAGTATGAGCGCGGCAAGCGCCGATTTGATGCGTCGGTCCATTGATCAGCCCCTCCGACAGACGGAGAGGATGCGACGGAAACGCGTGGAAGCCAAATCCGCGCCGCTTTGCGCCCGGTGTGGCAGCTTCTATTCTGGCGGCATGGCGCAGACATTTCTGACTATTTCGACGAGCGGGCAGGGGCTCTATGAATTCACCGACCGCGTGGCCGCATTTGTGAACACTGCCGCCGAGAGCGAAGGGCTGTTGACGATTTTCGTGCGTCACACCTCCTGCTCGCTTGTCATTCAGGAAAATGCCGACCCGGATGTGCGGCGCGATCTCGACAATTTCTTTCGGCGCCTTGTGCCGCCGTCGGACGATCCGTCCATGGGTTGGGTGGTTCACACGATGGAAGGGCCGGACGATATGCCGGCGCATATCAAAGCTGCGCTCAACGCGACCTCGCTGTCCGTTCCAGTGAGCGAGGGGCGCATGGTGCTCGGCACCTGGCAGGGCATCTATCTGTTTGAACATCGCGATCGCCCGCACCGTCGCGAGATCGTGCTTCATCTGGGGGCATGAAGCATCATTGGACCACACGTTTCCGGCGGCGCCACGTTGACTCGCATCTGGCCGGGCTCGAAAATCGCCGCATTCGCGGTCACACTTGGCGCAGCTAATTGGGCAACAAGGCTTGGGTGGGCTTTTGATGACAGGCATCTGGAAGCGCGGGCTCGCCTGCGCAGCACTTCTGCTTGGCGGGTTTGCGGGTGGCGCACAGGCGCAGGAAGTGATCGACCTCTTTACCGAAGAACCCTCCGAGACGGCGCGCGGACGCGGATTGTTCGATCCCGTGCCCGGCATCAGCGCCGACATTATGGGCGAGGTATCCTATTTCTCGCTGTCGCCCGATGCCGGCCGCAACATGCGCGGCGGCAGCCGCGGCGGGCGCCGGCTGCGGATCGCGCTGCCGGACGGCGAAAGCGCGACATGCAGCTTCCCGCCGGAGCCGGACAGCGCGGCAAATGACGGCCGGAAACTTCTTTCAGGCCGTGTGTCGGGGTCCGATGACCTCGGCCACTGCGATCTCGTCTTGCAGGACGATGGCGTTGTCGGCGACCTGGAGACGGGTTCTGGGCGCTACCGCATCGTGCCCGTTGGCGATGGCGACCATGCGGTGGTGAAAATCAGGACCGAGCGCTTCGAGGAGGAGCGCGAGCCCCGCATGCGGCCGGGTGCGGACAGGCAACCCGAAAGCCAGCGCGATGCGCGATTTCTCGACCAGCAATGCGACCGGAAGGTAAATGCCGCGCTGCCGGCGCGCACGCTCGGTCCGATAAGGGTGATGATCCTTTACACGCCGGCGGCGCGCGACAACTCGGCCGACATCGATGCGGATGTCGCTTTGCTGATGTCGGGGCTGCGGCGGGCATTTTCTGCCGACTCCACCGGCGGCAATTTCTCCGTCGCGGTGGAGCTCGCGCATGCGCAGATGGTCGACTATCGCGAAGCGACCGACATGGGCGGCGACCTCGACCGGCTGAGCGACCCTGCCGACAGCGTGTTCGGCATCGTGCCGGCGCTCAAGCGGCGCTATCGCGCCGACCTCGTGCATCTGCTTGTCAACGCAAATGAGGGCGATGGCTGCGGCATTGGCTGGCTGAACGCCAACCCCGACCCGGGTGCAGCCGATTGGGGCCTTTCGGTCAGCGACGTAGAATGCGCGACCGGCAATTACAGCTTCATCCACGAGGTGGGCCACAATATCGGCATGGAGCATGACCGCGCCGTGGTGCGCGAGCCGAACCCGGACGGCACCAATTACGGCTATGTGCTGGTCAATCGCGAAGTTCGTTCGGTGATGGCCTACAACAATGCCTGTTCGGCGCAGGACGTATACTGCCGGCGGTTGCCCTATTTCTCCTCGCCGCGGCTTCGGGTGAGCGGGACGCCTTATGGCCGCGCGCGCCGAGAGGGCGACGGCGCCTACAATGCGGAAGCGCTGTGCCGCAATGCTCCGATTATTGCCGGGTTCCGCGATCCCTATGGATTCGCATCCTACGAGAACCAGGATGTGGTGGGCAAAGAGCTGGCGCGCCAACAGGGCATCGGCCAGGACGCATGTGCCGATTGGTGCGAGGGCGAGGCTGGCTGCGAGGCCTTTACCTTCGACAAGTGGAACAAGTGGTGTTTCCTGAAAGGCTCCGTCGAAGGGCTGCGGCTGGAACCCAAGGCGATTTCAGGCGTGCGGCCTTATTACAGCGAACCGCCACGCTCTGACCGCACCGTCGATATGGTGCGCTACCGCGACAAGTATTTTCCGGGCAGCGGCTACGAGACGCATCGCGCCAGCAGCATGGAAAACTGCGAGCAGATCTGCCGCGATGACGGCCATTGCATGGGCTTCACCTATTATTCGGACGAGAGCCGCTGCGAGGCGTTTGCTTCGCTAGGCGAATATACGAGCCTCACCGGTGCCGATAGCGGCGTGAAAACACAGCCATTCGCGGCCGCCGATCAGTGACACGGCCAGGCGTGGCGGGGAGGGACAATGCCGTTCGACTATATCAGCGTTGAGGACGCAATTGGCCGCAGCGGGCTACGCATGGTCGTCGTGGGCGGCATTCCGAGCCCGTGGGGCGAGGCGGCGAAGGGTATTCTCCATGTCAAAGGCATCGAATGGGCGGCGGTTCGCCTTGCTTATGACAGCGAGGAACTGAAGCGCTGGGCGAAGCAGCGCAGCGGCCCGGTGGCAATCTATGGCGACGAGCCGCCACGCAGCGGCTGGTCGGAGATATTGGCGTTGGCGGAGCGGCTGGCGCCGCAGCCGGCACTTGTGCCGGACGCGGCAGAGGAGCGCGTTGCCGTGCTCGGCATCGCGCAGGAGCTTTGCGGCGAGGGCGGGCTCGGCTGGTCGCGCCGGCTCGACCTGATCGACGCGCGGTTCGAGGGCAAGGGCGGCTTTGCGGAGCCGGTGGCGAAATATCTTTCCAGAAAATACGGCTACCGGCTAGGCGTCGGCGAGGCGGCACGGCGCAGAGTGCGCAGCGCGTTGGCAATGCTTGCCGCGCGGCTGAAAGCGCAGCAGGCGGCAGGCAGCGATTACCTTGTCGGACACGGGCTGACGGCTGCGGATATCTACTCGGCGACCTTCGCCGGCATGTTCCAGCCGCTGCCTGAAGAGCAATGTGCCATGGAAAAGCACATGCGGAGCGCCTTCGCGACCATCGACGAAGAGACCGCGGCGGTGCTCGACCCAATCGTCTTCGCTCATCGCGACATGATGTATGAGCGGCATCTCGAACTGCCGCTGTCGCTTTAGGCATTCGTCACCGCCACAAGAAGCTCTTTGCCGGTCCAATTTCGGCGTCCGCCGGTTTCGGCCTCATGCACCAGTTCCACGATCCGTGCGTTGACCGGAGCCGCTTGGCCGGTGCGTTCGGCGAGCCGCACGACTTCGCCGTTGAGGAAATCGATCTCGGTCGGGCGGCCGGCGGCGAAATCGTCGGCCATGGACGAGCGGGCATTGGCGTCGATTTTCTGCAGCCGGAGGCCGATCGTGTTGAAGACAAAGTCCGGCGCGGAGACGAAGGCGGGGACCAGTTTCGGCGACATCGGTCCGACCTTGGCTGGCGCGATTCCCGCCGAGGAGAGAACAGCCAGCGCCTCGCGCATGGAAGCCGACAGAACACGGCGGTAGGCGCGCTCTGATAGCTCGGCGAGCAAGGTCTTGCCCGACAGGGCGTTGATGGCGTTGTTGAGATTGAGCAATAGCTTGCCCCAGGCGAGCTCGAGCGGCTGGTTGGTGAGGACAATTTCGCCGAGCGTTGCGCGCAGAAGCTTTGCCAGTTCCTCAGTCGCGGCGTGGCGTTCGGCCGCGAGCAGGCCAGACGTGCCCCGATGCAGCCTGCCGTCGCCCAACCACGCGATGTTGAAGCCGACCATGCCGCGCAAAACCGTGCGGCCTGGCAGGGCATCACGCAGAATGTCGATATTGCTGATGCCGTTTTGCAGGCTGAGCACCGGCGCTTCGACAGGCGCATGCGCGGCGATTTGCCGGGCGGCGTCGGCGGTGGCCGTGCTCTTGACCGTGACGACCACCAGGCTGGCATCCGCCATCGCTGCAGGGTCTGTCTCGAAAGGAATGTCGGTCAGAACAAGGTCCAGCCCGTCATGCGCGGTGAGGCGCAGGCCGCTTTCGCGAAGGGCATCGCCGATTGCCGGGCGGCCGATCAATGTGACGTCGCTGCCGGCATGCCGCCAGAGCCCGCCGACAAAACAGCCGACGGAACCTGCACCCAAAATCACGATAGGTTGTGTCACCGGTTTGCCTCCCGCATGGAGGCAACTCTATATAGGAAGAGCCGGGTGCGGTAGCGCGCGGCAAAAGCGGAGGGTTGCAATGTCGTTTTTCAAGAAGCTCTTTGGTGGAGGCGGGTCCGACGCGGCCGATGGCGGCGATCCTGTCGAGCACAAGGGCTATCTGATCCGCGCCACGCCCTATTCGGAAGGCGGGCAGTATCAGGTCTGCGGCGTGGTCACCAAGGACGTTGACGGGGAGACGAAGGAACATCGTTTCGTGCGCGCCGACAAAACGACTTCGCTGGACGACGCAATCGCGATCACGCTGCGCAAAGGCAAGCAGATCGTCGACGAACAGGGCGAGGCGATCTTTCGCCAATAGGCGACGACCGGGCCTCTCTGGCAGGCTATGATGGTCCAGACGATGGAATTGCCGCCGCAATTACCTACATGATGCAGAATTGGCCGACGGCCAGGCACGAAAGACAAGGGGAGCCGCCATGCTGCTGGACGATCTTGACCGCACGTTCGACATAGATTCCACAATCGATGCCGAAGAGGTGCCGGCTGTCCGGCTGGAACGGCCGCAGCCCGCCAAGGCGCCTGAAGCGGATGCACCGGAAGTGGCGAGCCCGCTGCCGGCCGACGCGCCGGCCGAGCTGGTTGCGGCGGCGGCGAAACTGGCGGCCGCCGGCTATCGCATCAGCCGGGACGACGATCACGACCAGCCCGACATCCCGACACTATCGCCGCGCGAGCTCGAGGTGCTTGCGTTGCTTGCCGAAGGCGCGCCCAACAAGGTGATTGCGCGCCGGCTCGATATTTCCGTGCACACGGCGAAGTTCCATGTGGCCTCCATCATTGCCAAGCTGGGCGCGGTGAACCGTACAGATGCGACTGCGATCGCGATGCGTCAGGGGTTGGTGCAGGTTTAGCGTATCAACGGTCCTGCATCGCAAGGCGTACGCCAAGCGCACAGTAGATGCCGCCCACGACCTTGCCCTGCCAGCGCAAGACGGTCGGGTTGCGGCGCAGGAAGTTGCCGAGGCCACCGGCGCCGAGCGCAAACACCACCGTACTCATCAAACCCAGCAGGACAAAGATCACGCCCAGCGTAACGAGCTGGACTGTAACCGGGCCTGCCTGCGGGTTTACGAATTGCGGCAGGAAGGCCAGGAAGAACAGTGCGGTCTTCGGGTTAAGAACTTCGGCCAGAATTGCCTGGTGGAATGCGCGACGTGGTGAAACAGGCAGCGCTCCCGAACTCATATCCGTTGGCGCCTTGGCCAGAATTGCCTTGATGCCGAGATAGACCAGATAAGCCGCACCGAGATATTTGATGATGCTGAACAGCACCGCCGATGCCGCGATGATGGCCGATATGCCAACGATCGCGAGGAACGTGTGGATGATGTCGCCAGCGGCAATACCGAGGCCCGTCGCGAGTCCGGCTCGGGTGCCTGAGCTGGTTGCTCGTGCAATGGTAAGCAGCGTTGCCGGTCCTGGAATGAACACGAAACCGGTGACAATTATTATATATGCAATGAGGGTGGTCAGATCGATCACAGTAAACTCCTCGTCCGTTGCCGCCGACCAAATCACCGGCGGCCAGCAATTTCAATATGGACGCTTGCCTTGGCGTGAGCGCCGCGCGACGATTGCGCGACGCTATTCGGGAGGTCGCACCATGTCGCTCAAAGGCAAAACCGTTTTCATTTCCGGCGGGTCGCGCGGGATAGGCCTCGCGATCGCGCTGAAGGCCGCGCGCGACGGTGCCAATGTGACCATCGCGGCCAAGACGGCCGAACCACACCCGAAGCTGCCGGGCACGGTCTACACCGCTGCCAAGGAGATCGTGGAAGCCGGCGGCAACGCGCTGCCGGTGATCTGCGACATACGCGACGAGGCACAGGTGGCCGAGGCGGTGGAGAAAACCGTCGCCGAATTCGGCGGCATCGATATATGCGTGAACAACGCCAGCGCCATCCAGCTGACCGGCACGCTGGCGACCGATATGAAGCGCTACGATCTGATGCATCAGATCAACACACGCGGCACCTTTCTGGTGTCGAAAATGTGCATTCCGCACCTCAAGAATTCGGTGAACCCGCACATTCTCAATTTGGCACCGCCGCTCGACATGGAAGCCAAATGGTTCAAGAACCACGTGGCCTACACGATGGCGAAATTCGGCATGTCGATGTGCACGCTGGGCATGAGCGCGGAGTTTGCGCAGGCGGGTATCGCGGTGAATTCGCTGTGGCCGCTGACGGCCATCGACACGGCTGCGGTGCGCAACCTTCTGGGCGGCGAAACCGTGGCTGCAATGAGCCGCTCGCCCGAAATCATGGCCGACGCGTTCCACGCGATCGTGATCAAGCCGGCGCGCGAGACAACCGGCAATTTCTTCATCGACGAGCTTGTGCTGCGCGATGGCGGCGTGACGGATTTTTCGAAATACGCGCCGGACGCCAAAGGCCCGCTGGCGGCCGACTTCTTCGTGCCGGACGAGGTATTTGCCAAGACCGACACGAAGGTCGGCGGGATGGTGAGTTAGCGTCAACAGCAGGAACCGTCACCCTGTTGGACGGGCGGGCAAGGAACGCTGCCATAGGAACAGAACACGCAACAGTCGCCATGTTTCGGCTTCAGCAGCTTGTGGCAGCTGTCGCATTCATAAAACCACTGGCAGGCGTCGGTTGGCATCGTCTCCGCCTTTGCGAACCCGCAGCCAGGACAGGTGATCGTTGATGTCAGTTCGGTCTCCGGCACGGGTGCTCCTTACATGTAGGACAGGAAGAACATGGTAAGCGGCTCGTCGTTGATGATGAGCAACCATGCGATGAAGGCCAGAAAGGTTCCGACCGACAGGATGGCCAAGGTGCTGCGGCGAGGCTTGCGGCGAAGCGCGTGGAACCAGGCCACAGCCAAAAGTACGACCGATATTCCCAAAATGTAGGGGCTTGCCGCAGAAAGCGGCGCAAAAACCGCCATCCAGCTGCCGCCGAGCCCGGCAATCATCAAGCTCATCGGCAACACGCAGCATGACGCCGCTGCAAAAAGTGCCGCCAGTGAACCGCCCAGACTTGCGCGTGAAACTGTATCCGCCATCGAGCAGACTTCTCCTTGATCGCTGCAATTGGTACTGTGCAACCTGTAGCGGCTACAGGATCAAGGGAAATTCGATGTACTCGATTGGCCAGGTATCAGCGCGCAGCGGAGTGAATATCGAAACGATCCGCTACTACGAACGCAAAGGCATACTGCCGGCCCCAGCACGAACCCAGAGTGGGAGACGTCAATACGACCGAGACGACCTTTCCCGCTTACGCTTCGTGAGGAAATGCCGCGACCTCGGCTTTTCGATGAGCGATGCTAAAGCCTTGCTGGGACTGGCAATTTCAGGCGGCATGAATTGCGGGGAGGCCAAACCGATAGCACAAGCGCATCTGGATGCCGTCGTAAAGAAGATGGCGGAGCTGGCGCGTTTGCGGGAAGCACTGAGAAGTTTGGTTGACGCATGCCGCGAACCGAGCTCCGAATGTCCGATGCTGGGATTGATCTTCGAAGTGTCAGACATTCCTGCCTAGACTGCCGGTTGGCCGGACCGACGGCGAGCTATCTGAACATCAAATCGCGCACCAAGTCGGGCACGAGCTGGATGTTGCGCAGCGCCGATTTGAGCTCGGCCTGATCGTCTGACGAGAGTGCTGCCACCTCCACCTTGTTTGACACGGTGATGCCGGCCAGCAGGTCGCGGCTTTGCTGGGCCAGCATCAGCTTTATCACCTTGCCATGGGCGGTGATCAGGCGCGTGAAATCCGCTTCGCCGCCGATATCGAGCGCGCGCAGACCGGCGAGGCGCTCGCGGGTCGAGCGTGCCTGCACGCCATGACGGATGGCCAGTGCGCGGGCGAATGCAACAACCGGAAAGAGCCCGTGCATCTTGAGGTCGACGCGGCCTTCATCGGTCTTGAAGCCGCCGAACATGGTGAAGGCATTGAGGGGGCGCGCGGCCGTTTCGCCCAACGCCTTGGCGAAGGGAACTTTGTCGGCGGCGGCCGCGAAGGCCGCCGAGAGCAGGTCGCCGGCGAGTGCATGATCACCGTGGACGGGGTAGAGGTCAAAAAAGATATCGACATTGAGCAGGTCTTCAGGTCGCGAGCGGCGGACCCAATCGGCGATGCGCTCCGTCCAGGTGGCGAGGGACCCGCGCCATTGCGGGTTTTTCGCCATGACTCCGCCTGTGCACAGTGGAATGCCGGCCTCGTGGAGCAACGGCGCCATGCGCTCGCCGAGCGCTGCAAACCAGCGGTCGTTTTCGCTGTCGGGTGCGCCCTCGGCAAAGACGATTGCGTTGTCCTGATCCGCGGCGAGCAGGCTTTCGCCACGCCCGCCGGAACCAAGGACAATGACCGCGTAGGGGCAGGGCGGTGTGCCGAGGCCCTCGGCGACCATCGCCTGTTCGGCGAGCACCGCGGCTCGCCGCGTCATGGCGCGTAGCTCCTCGCTGACGATTTCGGCAATCGTGACCGCCTCGATGCCTTCCACAAGCAGTGAAGTCGCGACGCCCGGAAGCTGCGACCACGCGGCTGCAAGATCGAATGCGGAGTTCGCGTCTTCAATGCGATCGTTGAGGTTGATCGCCGCACTTGCCCTCAGCTTGAGCAGGTCGCGAGCGGAGATGACGCCGACAAGGTCGCTGTCGTCGTTTCGGACAGCCAGATGGCGGATCCTGCGCCGCGCCATGCGGCCGATGGCGCGATATGCGAAGGCTCGTTCACGGATTGAGATCAGCGGACGTGTCGCGATGCCGCCGGATTGTTCGTTGAGCGCATCTGCCCCATTGGCGGCCAGCCGACGCATGAGATCGCGCTCGGTGAGAATGCCGTAGCCGGCGATCTTGCCGTCGGGTTCGCCGGCGTCCGACACGAATACGGAACTGATCTTGCGTTCCAGCATCAGCGCCATGGCGTCGCGCGCGGTTGTCGCGGAGGTGATGCAGACCGGTGGCGCGCTCATGAGGTCGGCCAGTCGATGCTTGTAGGCGTAGGGGTCGACGGCGACGAAGGAACGAAACATCTCCGGCCGCGAGACGGGCTCGGTCCAGCCCGCGCGGACATGGGTTTCAAGCTGTTCGGTGAGTTGCAGGCAGGCGCGCTCCGCCTCCGCCAATGTGCGGATGCCGCGCTCGGCAAGCTTCGGAATCATGGCAAGGAATATGCCGGCGGCGGCACGTGCATCGCCCAGCGCCTGATGGCGCGAGTGGAGTTCAACGCCCAGCCAGCTTGCGAGCGCTTCAAGCGAATAGTCGGGCAAGTTGGGGTTTGCGGTAGCCGCCAGAAGGCGGACGCAGAGCGAGCGCGGCTTCATCCAGGAAATGCCGGCGCGTTCCGCCTCATGCGCCAGCACCGCAAGGTCGAAGCCGACGGAGTAGCCAATAAGAATGCGCCCGGCGATGTGGCCCTCAGCCTCGCGCCATGCCTGCACGAATTTGGGCGCCTGGCGAACCATGCTGTTTGTAATGTGGTGAATGGCGGAAGAGCGCGGGGGAATGGCGATGCCAGGATCGACCAGGCGTTCCCACACGGATTTGGGCGCGAGCTCTCCATTTTCGATCGCGATGAGGCCAATCTGAACCACGCGATCATTGCGCGCGTCGAGACCGGTTGTTTCGGTGTCGATAGCGACCGCGTCGAGTGCGGCTAGCGGCGTAGCTCCGGTGACGATCATTGTCGCGGCCCCTCCAAACCGGACGACACCTTAGCGCAACAGAGACATCGATCCAGACCGGGCATGAAAAGGCCCGACCGCTGGAGGACGGCCGGGCCAATTTGCCAATCCCCTTTGGGGATGGGGCAGGGAACGACTTATCTCACTCTCGAATTGTGGCAATTCAAGAGCGTGAGCCGGGTTAGCGGCTAGCGACCGGGGCCACCAGCGGCGTGATGCGGCGGACCGCAACGCGGCGGTTGGTGCGGTTCGGCTCTTCCGTTTTCACCTTCAGATAGGCCTCGCCATAACCCTGGGTGACCAGGTTCTCCGGCGGGATCTCGAAGACGTCGGTCAGAGCGCGCGCAACCGTTTCAGCACGCCTGTCCGACAGCGAAAGGTTTGCCGTGTCGGTGCCCACCGCGTCGGTGTGGCCTTCGATCAGGAACACCTCGCCGGGGTTCTCATCGAGCAAGCGAGCCATTGCGTCGGCAAGGGCGCCGAGCTTGGCGATCTCGCTTTCGCTGATCGACGCCGAACCGAAATCGAACGTGATGTTGTCGAGATCGATCCTGCGCACCGCATCGCGGACACGAGCCGAATACCGCACCTCGTCCAGCGAATAGAGGCGCCGCACGCGCTCAACCGGCGGCTTGTCGAGGAACTCGTAATAGGCGTCCGGGTCCTCGTCGAAGCGGCGCGCGTCAAGAATGTAGTCGCGTACCGGGATGCGCAGGCGCAGCGGCGGCAAGTCACGGCCCGGATCGCGCCAGCGGTCGCGGCGGTCATCGTCGTCGCGGTCGCCCGCATAGACGAGGATGTATTCGCGGCCGTCCGGCGTGATGCGCGAGCGCTGAACGATGTCGCCATAGCGGTCGCGGATCGTGATGATCTGCGCACCGTTCGCACGGATGATCGTTTCGCGGGTGCGACCACCCCGCAGTTCCTCGTAATACACCTCCTCGGCGCCACGGCGCAGACGGTCGCGGTCATCGCTGCCGACGACCTGACGGCCGGCAAGCGAAAGAATGACGCGGCCAGCGATCTCGCCGATGATTTCGGCGTCGCTGCGCTGTTCGACTCGCGCCTGGGCCTGGCTTTCCTCAACGCGCGTGCCTTCGGCAGCCGTCGCGGACCTAAGCTGGGACGCCTGCGGCACAGCCTCGGCCTGCGCAGCTTCATCGGATTCGGGCGGCGGACCCTGGTCGGCTTCTGCCGCAGCTGTAGCATTGGCCTCACCGCCAGTGCGGGTTTCGCCAGACGCCTCGGCCTCTTTCTGGCTATCCAGAACAGGCGCGGCGTTTTCTTCCTCGCCCGCAGCTACCTCTTCCTTGACCGGTTCCTCAGCGGCTGGCTCAGCTTTCTTTTCAGGAGCCGGCTCTTCCGCGGCAGGCGCGGCCTCAGGTTCGGTGGGTTCTTCCGCAGGTGCGGCTTCCTCAGCAGGAGCTGCTTCTTCGGCGGGAGCCTCCTCAACAGGCGTTTCCTTAGCCGGAGCGGGTTCCTCGGCGGGCGCAGCCTCTTCAGCAGCGGCAGGTTCTTCCGCGGCAGGTTCCTCAGCCGGGGTCTCCTCAGCAGGTGCCGCTTCCTCGGCGGGCGCGGCCTCTTCAGCAGCAGGCTCCTCTACCGGGGTTTCTTCAGCAGCGGGCTCCTCGACCGAAGTTTCCTCAGCGGGGACTGCTTCTTCAGCAGCGGGTGCTTCTTCGGCTGGAGCCTCCTCGGCGGGAGCGGCTTCCTCGGCCGGTGCGGCTTCGTCGGCCGGTGCGGCTTCCTCAGTAGCAGGCGCTTCCTCGGCGGCTGCCTCCATCGCCTCGATCTGCTCTTCGATCAGACGGCGCTCTTCATCCGTGAGTTCGTCTTCCTCCAGACGCTTGCGCAACTCTTCGATCGAGGCCTGCGCGAGGATGATCGGCATATCGCCGGCCACCGATAGAGGAATAGAGGGCATCACCGATTTGGCGGGTGCAGCATGCAATGGCACCGTATAGACGGGTGCGGTCATCAGTAGTGCAAGCGCAGTGCCAGCGGCGATTTTTCGCTTCAACATAATAACAACTCCATTTGCGGGGCGAATTCGTACCCCTCGCGCGACAACCATCCGGGTCGTCGCTGGACGTCCCTGTCCCCCCAGAAACTCCCGGGTCTTGTTTTTGTTCCCCACTTTGGCGGATTGGCGGCGGAAATCCGTGAATTGCTTGACGAGCCGAAGCGAAAAGCCCAGTTGTCGCCACATGCCGGAACCGTTCTGGAAGACAAAATCATTGGCGGAAATGTCACCGCAGGAGTGGGAATCGCTCTGCGATGGCTGCGGCAAATGCTGCCTTGCCAAGCTTGAGGACGAGGACACAGGCGAAATCCATTTCACCAGCGTTGGCTGCCGGCTTTTCGACGCAGAATTGTGCCGCTGTACCGACTACGAACATCGCGCGGCGCGCGTTCCGGACTGCGTGAAGCTGACACCGCAGAACGTCACCACAATTCCGTGGCTGCCGGCCAGCTGCGCCTATCGCACGATCGCTGAAGGCCGTGATCTCGCGCCCTGGCATCCGCTGGTTTCCGGCCGCGCCGAAAGCGTACATGAGGCAGGAATATCGATGCGCGGCCGCGTGACCGCGCGCGAAGATGAGCTGCCGGACGCGGACGATTATCTGGACCATATGCTGGAGACGGAACCGTGAAGGCCGCAATCGACAGGAGTGACGATCAGTGAACAAGACGGAAGCTGAAGCGCTGGTCGGGCGCTATCTCGATGCATTCAACCGGGGCGATGTGGACGATATGCTCGCCTGCCTGCACGAAGAGGTCGCGCACGACATTAATCAGGGCGGGCGCGAAATAGGACGCGAGAAGTTCCGCTGGTTCATGGCAACGATGAACCGCCACTATCGCGAGGAGCTTTCCGACATCGTGATCATGGCCGATAGCGGCGGCCGTCATGCCGCTGCCGAGTTCACCGTGCGTGGAACCTATCTCGCGACGGCCGAGGGGCTGCCCGAGGCGGCCGACCAGAACTATAGCCTGGCCGCGGGTATCTTCTTCGAGATCGATGACGGGCTGATTTCGCGCGTGACCACCTATTACAATCTCGCGGAGTGGATTTCGCAGGTCCAACAAGGCTGATGGCCGGCCTCGAAATAGTGCAGGTGCCTCAAGAGCGGTACGGCGCGATATTCGACGATCTTGCGCGGCTGCGCATCACGGTCTTTCGTGACTATCCCTATCTATACGATGGCGACCTCGACTATGAGCGCGGCTATCTCGACCGTTTTCTGGCAGCGCCGGGAGCTGTCGTGATCGGTGCGTTCGATGGATCGCGCCTGGCCGGCGCCGCCACGGCCTCACCGCTTGGCGAACATCACGACGAATTTGCTGCGCCGTTCAGGGAGCGCGGCATGGAGGTGGCTCGTCTGTTCTATTTTGGCGAATCGGTGCTGGAAGCCAGCTACCGCGGGCAGGGCGCCGGCGTACGGTTTTTCGAAGAGCGGGAACAGGCGGCGCGGCAAGCCGGATTCGGCGAAACCGTGTTTTCCGCCGTGGTGCGGCCAAAGGACCATTCTGCCCGCCCGAAAGGTTACCAGCCGCTCGACAATTTCTGGCGCAATCGCGGCTACGAACGCATCAAAGGTATGACGACTCAGTTTGCCTGGAAAGACATCGGCAGCACCGAAGAAACCGAAAAGCCGATGGAGTATTGGCATAAATATTTGATATGACAGCGTATTTCTGACCGGCAATGGCGAGGCCCGAAGATGAACGCGGGATGAACAGCCGGTTCCGGTTGAGTTCAGTGGCAGCGGCGCATTGTGGCTCCATATGCCCGGGCACGAGGCCCGAGCCCAGTCCCAGCCAAGGAGCCAATCATGTTCAAGAAAATCAGAACCGCAGCTCTGTCAGCCCTGATCGGCCTCGGCGCGCTTTCAGCCGCACCGGCCACCGCACAGGCCGACAGCTTCTATTTCGGCATCACGCCACATGGTCCGACCTTCGGTTTCTACGGCGATTCCAGCCGCCGCCACTGGCACCACAATCGCCACTACAAGCGCGACCAGCGCCGTTATCACAGGCGCGACTGCAACCCGCGCCGCGCGCTGCGCAAGGCTGACCGCATGGGCATCAACCGTGCACGCGTGCGCAGCGAAAACCGTCACGTGATCCGTGTTGCGGGCCGCAAATACCGTCAGCGGGTCGTGGTGACCTTTGCCAAGGCGCCGCGCTGCCCGGTGGTTGGCTGGCGCTAAGCCGGCCGACAGGCTGACACAGAAAAGGCCGGCGGAGTTTCCGCCGGCCTTTTCTTGTTTTGCCGAAGCTTACTGCTCCAACAGGAAGGTCATGGTGACGGAGACGCTGTAGGCGTTCTCGCCGGCTTCTACCGGCACGGCCTCGGCTTCCATGCGCATGGCGCGCGCGCCAAGCGGAACCGGCATCGGCTGGTTAGACTGTTCGGTGATCTCGATGACCGCGCCCAGCCCGACATTGGCCGCGTCGGCGAGGGTGCGGGCCTTGCGCGTCGCGTTTTCAACCGCATCGCGCCGCGCCTGATCGATGACGGCATCCGGGTCGGCATTGGTGAAGCTGATCGAGCCGCCCTGGTTGACGCCCAGCGTGACCGAACTGTCGATCACCGCGCCGACCATCGAAAGATCACGCACGCGCACGGTGAGGGCGTTGGAGACCTGATAGGCGGCAAGCCGCGCGGTCTGGTTGCCTTCATTGTCGCGCTCATAGTCCCAGCGTGGCTGGATGGAGAGGCCGGAGGTCTGCAAGTCGCGGTCGGCAATGCCGCTTTCCTTGAGCGCTTCGATCACCGCGCGCATTGCCGCATTGTTCGCGTCGAGTGCGGCACGCGCGGTTTCGGCTTCGCGCATCACCGCGAGGCTGACGATCGCCATGTCCGGCCGCACAGCCGCTTCGCCCTCGCCGGTGACGACGATCCGCGGCTGCAAGTCGGCCTGTTGCTGGGCCATGCCGGGCACCGGAACGATGAGCGCTGCCGTTAGCGCTGCGACAGTCAAAAAGTGCTTCATGATGTTCTCCTGATCCTGATCGAGGGCGCCGCCGGAGCGGGCGCGAAACGCGGGGTTGGAAGGCGGGTAGACAGTGATTGTGGGCGCAGTGGGGCGCGGCTTGTGCCGCGGCGCAAAAATCACTATCGATGCGGGCCGTGGGGCCTGTAGCTCAATGGTTAGAGCCAGCGGCTCATAACCGCTTGGTTGCAGGTTCGAGTCCTGCCGGGCCCACCATTGGCTTCTCCTTATCGCGTTTTATTCAGCAATTTCAATGGCTTCGCTGTCCGCTGTGCTTGAATTACAGGCTGGCAGCGCTCGCACACCCTTCCTGAAGGCAACCGGGAAGAACCTTCGCGCTAACTAGCGGCGACGCGCTTTATGGGTTCAGCGACTCGTCTGTCGATGCGCAGGCTGGTCGCCCTGGCGCGGCCGGAGAGAGTTCAATCATCGGCTCAACGTGACAAGCAAGTTTCAAATTTGCGCGCGTAAAAGTATTGTGGTTACAATCTGTAAATTTTCGACTCGCGAGCTTGCCGATGGCGCAGCCCAAAAAGATCAGGAATATGGAGCAGTTCGCCGAGGCGAGCGGCCTGTCGCGTCCGACGGTTTCGAAATATTTCAATGACCCGGACAGCGTTCGGCCGACGACCCGCAAGCGCATAGAGGATGCGCTCGAGCGCTTCGATTTCCGACCGAACATCTTTGCGATGAACCAGAACCGGCGGTTGACCAAGACGATCGGTATCGTCGTGCCGTATCTCTCGGACCCGTTCTTCGGCGAAATGGTGCGCATTCTGGAAATGAAATGCGTTGCGCAGGGATATTCGCCCTCGCTTTTCAGCTCGAACGGACTGCCGGAACACGAGCGCGAAATCTTCGATACTCTGCGCTCCATGAAGCCCACCGGCGTTCTGCTTGCGCCGCTCGGGCGCCATTCTGATCAGGATGCGGTTGCGGCTTTCTGCGACGACGTTCCGACGGTGCTTTTCGACAGTAATATCGAAAAGCTTGGGCGGGCGTTCGTTGGCTCGGACAATGTCCAGTTTACCGCGATCATGGTTGAGTATCTTTGCCGAAGCGGCGAGCCGCCGGCATTTCTCGAAATGAGAACGCCGCCCAATCCAAATGCACGCAAGCGCCGGCAGGGCTACATTTCCGCGATGGAAAATCATGGACTTGAGCCGCAAATCGTTCAGATCGAAGGCGAGGGCTGGGCGCTTGAGGATATCGGCTATACCGGCGGGCTGAAGGCACTGGCGTCAGGCGCTTTCCAATCGAACACCGTGCTGTGCAGCAATGACCGTCTGGCGATCGGGTTTCTGACCGCCTGCCATGAAAGGGGCCTCAAGATCGGCATTGATCCCGATGCGGACATTCGGGTTGCAGGCCAGGATGACCATCCTTTTTCGCGGTACACCTATCCGCAACTGACGACAATCGCGCAGGACTATGAGGCGATCTCGCGCCGGACGGTCGATGCGCTGATGGAGACGATCGAGCACGACGAAGCGCTGGTTTCCAGGCCCGATGTGTTCTTCGAAGGCAAGCTGATCATGCGCAAATCGGCCTAAAATTTGCGCGCGTAAATTTTTGCTTGACCGCGTGTTTATTTTTTGGTTACCTCCCGGCACATCCAATCCACGGGAGGAATTTGATATGCATCTCAAGAAGCTTCTTGGCCTATCGACCGCGATTGCGCTTTCCGCAACGGGCGCGATTGCGGCCGACCATTCGCTGACCATCGCGATCGTCAACAACGGTCACATGATCAACATGCAGAAGGTCGCCGAGGCCTACACCGCCGAGACCGGCGTCGAACTCAACTGGGTGTCTCTGGAAGAGGGCGTTCTGCGCGAGCAGGTCACCTCCGACACCGCAACCGGTGGCGGCCAGTACGACATCATCAATATCGGCATGCAGGAAGCGCCGATCTGGGGCAAGGCCGGCTGGATCGAGCCGCTCGAATTCGGCGCCGACTACGACATGGATGACATGCTGCCGGCAATCCGCAACGGCCTGTCCGCCGACGGCACGCTCTATGCGGCTCCGTTCTACGGCGAATCCTCAATGGTCATGTACCGCAAGGACCTGACCGACGCCGCCGGCGTCACGATTGCCGACAATGACAGCTGGGAAAACATCAAGGCAGCGGCCGCTGCGATCCACGACCCGGACAATGGCGTCTACGGCGTTTGCCTGCGCGGCAAGCCTGGCTGGGGCGACAACATGGCCTTCATCACCACGATGGTGAACTCATTCGGCGGCGCTTGGTTCGACAAGGATTTCCGCCCGACGATCGATTCCGACGAGTGGAAAGCTGCCATCAACTTCTATGTCGATCTGCTGGGCACCTACGGTCCGCCCGGATCGGAAGGCAACTCCTTCAACGAAATCCTGGCGCTCTACAATGAGGGCAAGTGCGGCATGTGGATCGATGCCACGATCGCCGCGTCCTTCCTCGAGGTTGACGGCGTTGCCTACGCCCAGTCGCCGAATGCAGGTAACCCGGTAGGCGCGAACTGGCTGTGGGCCTGGGCAATGGCCGTTCCGGCGGGCACCGAGCACACCGACGAAGCCAAGAAGTTCATCGAGTGGGCTACCTCGAAGGACTACATCAAGGCCGTCGCGGCTCACCCTGATTTCGGCTGGGGCAACGTGCCCACCGGTACGCGCAAGTCGACCTACGCCTCGCCTGAGTTCCAGGCGGTCGCAGACTTTGCTTCCGCCGAACTGGCTGCAATCGAATCCGCGGCGCCGGAAGCAACCGATCTGAAGCCCTATGTCGGCGTTCAGTTCGCTGCGATCCCGGAATTCCCGGAAGTCGGTTCGGCTGTCGCCCAGGAGATGGCGGCTGCTCTCTCCGGCGCCAAGTCGGTTGACGAAGCGCTTGCCGCATCTCAGGCAGCAGCCGACTCGATCATGAAAGAAGCCGGCTACTACTAAGCCGCAACGCTTCCTGGAGAGCCCGGCCCAGGTGCGGGCTCTCCAAAACAGACGCCATGTGCGCCGTCTGTTGACCGCTCCGAACCAAGCACAGAACATTCGAGAATTCGAAACGTAATGCATGGCGAGCTGGAGGCTTGCCGGGAGGGGTGAGTTATGTCCAACAGAACCGTATCACGGGTGCTTCAGGCGCCGGCAGTCATCCTGCTTCTGATCTGGATGATCGTGCCGCTCTCGATGACCCTGTTCTTCTCATTCATCCGCTATGTGCTGAGCAGCCTCAACCGTCCGGAATGGACCACGCCTTCAATCAGCAACTGGCGCGGCTTCGGCAATTACGAGTTCGTTCTCAACTCCAAGGATTTCGTCTTTGCGATCCAGAACAGCCTTCTGATCGTCGGTAGCATCCTGTTCCTGACTGTCACTTTCGGCGTGCTGATTGCAGTGCTGATCAACAAGGCCTTCCCGGGACGCGGCATTGTGCGCGTCCTGCTGATCTCGCCCTTCTTCGTGATGCCTGCCGTCAATGCGGTGCTGTGGATCAACATGATCCTCGACCCGGTGCTCGGGCTGCAGGGTCTCGCCGTCGATGGCCTGAACGGGCTGATTGCCGGCATGAAAGACCTGCCTGTCATCGGATGGTTCTTTTCGCAGTGGCCCACACTTGAGCCGATCTCGTTCCGCGCCACTCAGACCTCGGCCTACGCAGTTATTGTCATGGTCACCTGGCAGTGGACGCCCTTCGCGGTGCTCATCTTCATGACGTCGCTGCAATCGGAAGACCAGCAGCAAAAAGAGGCCGCGATCCTCGACGGCGCCGGCGCCTGGTCGCAGTTTCGCTTTTTGACCCTGCCGCATCTGGGCCGCCCGATCGCTATCGTTGTGATGATCCAGGCGATCTTTCACTTGTCGCTTTATGCCGAGATCGAGATCGTCAGCCGCGGCAACGGCAACAAGAACCTGCCCTATCTGATCGGTGAATTCGCCAACAACAACATCGGCGCTGCGAGCGCGACTGGCATCTTCGCCGTCATCCTCGCCAACATCATCGCAATCTTCTTGCTGCGCATGGTCGGCAAGACCCTGATGGACTGAGGAGGAACGGACCCATGGCAATCGTTGCTCAGGAAACGAAACTTGGAACCTTCGGGCGGCCTGTGCTCGCCTGGGGTATCGGTCTTCTGTTTTTCTTTCCGATCTTCTGGCTGGTGCTGACGAGCTTCAAAACCGACGCCGATGCGGTGAAGCCGGAATTTCTCTTCACCTTCGCGCCGACACTCGAAAACTACCTCAACATGACCGAGAACTACGACTATTGGCGCTTTGCCATCAACTCGGTCATCACCTCGGTGTTTGCGACCGCATTTGCGCTCTTTGTCGGCATTCCGTCGGCCTATGCGATGGCGTTCAATCCGAGCCGCCGCACCAAGGATGTGCTGATGTGGATGCTCTCCACAAAGATGCTGCCGGCGGCTGCGGTGCTTTATCCGATGACGTTCCTGACCAAGAACTTCCTCGGCATCTATGACACGCATTTCCTGCTGATCCTGGTCCTTTGCCTGATCAATCTGCCGATCGTGATCTGGATGCTGTTCACCTACTTCAAGGAAATACCCAAGGAGATCATCGAGGCCGGCCAGATGGATGGGGTCAACACCTGGGGCGAGATCAAGGAAATCCTGATCCCGCTCGCCTGGGGCGGCATCGCCTCCACAGCGCTGCTCTGCTTCATCTTCTGCTGGAACGAGGCCTATTGGACCGTTCGCCTGACAACGACGGAAGCTGCCACCCTTTCCAAGCTGATCGAAGGCAACCGGGCACCGGAAGGCCTATTCTTTGGACGGCTCTCCGCCGTCTCCACAGCCGCGGTCGGCCCGATCGTGATCCTTGGATGGTTCTGCCAGAAGCAGCTCGTCCAGGGTCTCACCTTCGGCGCCGTGAAATAGGAGCGAGATCATGGGACGAATCGTATTGGAGAATGTCACCAAGAATTTCGGTGACACGCAGGTGATCCCGCCACTGAACCTGACCATCGAAGATGGCGAGTTCGCGGTTTTCGTAGGCCCCTCCGGTTGCGGCAAATCCACATTGCTGCGCCTGATCGCGGGGTTGGAGGACACGACCTCGGGCAAGATCCTGATCGACGGCGAGGACGTGACGCAAGTCTCACCCTCGAAGCGCGGTCTCGCCATGGTGTTTCAGACCTATGCGCTCTACCCGCACATGACGGTGCGCAAGAACATTGCGTTCCCGATGCGCATGGCGGGCGTCGATGAGGCCGAGCAGGAAAAGCGCATCGAGGCAGCCGCTAGGGCGCTGAACCTGACCGACTATCTCGACCGCAAGCCGGGGCAGCTTTCCGGCGGCCAGCGCCAGCGTGTTGCGATTGGACGCGCGATCGTGCGCGACCCGACCGCCTTCCTGTTCGACGAGCCGCTGTCCAATCTCGACGCAGCACTTCGGGTCGGCATGCGCATCGAAATCAGCGAGATGCATTCGCGCCTCGAGACGACGATGATCTATGTCACGCACGATCAGGTTGAGGCCATGACAATGGCCGACAAGATCGTGGTCTTGCGCGCCGGCAATATCGAGCAAGTCGGCTCGCCGCTCGACCTTTATCGCAACCCGCAGAACCTCTTTGTCGCGGGCTTCATCGGCTCACCGAAGATGAACTTTATCGAAGGCGCCGAAGCCGGCAAGCACAATGCTCACACGGTAGGTATTCGGCCCGAGCACATCGACGTCGTCGCGGACAAGGGCGCATGGACCGGCAAGGTCGGCGTGGCCGAACATCTTGGCTCCGATACATTCTTCCACGTCCACGAGACCGGGCTTGCAGAGACCTTGACCGTGCGGGCGCCGGGCGAGGTCACGCTCGGCCATGGCGACACGATCCATCTCAATCCGCGCGCCGGCGTGATCCACCGTTTCGACGACAGGGGGCAGCGGTTGTCGTGATGCGCCTTGCCGGAAAATCCGCGATCATCACCGGAGCTGCGCGCGGTATCGGACGGGCGTTCGCCGAGGCCTATGTGCGCGAGGGCGCGCGCGTTGCGATTGCCGACATCGATAGTGCGCGCGCACGGAAGTCGGCCGAGGAGATCGGTCCTTCGGCGATCGCCGTTCCGCTCGACGTTACCGATCAGGCGAGCATCGACAAGGCGGTTTCGGTCGCGGCCGAGGCATTTGGGCAGATCGATATTCTGATCAACAACGCGGCTGTCTTTTCAGCCGCCCCCGTCACCGAGATCAATCGCGACGACTATGAGCGGGTGTTTGCCATCAATGTCTCGGGCAGCCTGTTCATGATGCAGGCGGTGGCGCGGCATATGATTGCCAATGGCGTCCGCGGCAAGATCATTAACATGGCCAGCCAGGCCGGACGGCGAGGCGAGGCTTTGGTCGCAGTCTATTGCGCGTCGAAGGCGGCGATTATTTCGCTCACACAGTCTGCCGGCCTGAACCTGATCGAGAACGGCATCAATGTGAACGCGATCGCTCCCGGCGTCGTGGACGGCGAACATTGGGACGGCGTGGATGCGTTTTTCGCCAAATACGAAAACAAGGCGCCCGGTCAGAAAAAGAAAGAGGTCGGCGCGGCCGTGCCGTTCGGTCGGATGGGCGTTGCAGACGATTTGACCGGCATGGCGATTTTTCTTGCGACTGCCGAGGCAGATTACGTCGTCGCGCAGACCTACAATGTGGATGGCGGCCAATGGATGAGCTGATCCCTCTATCCAGCGCAACGCTCGACAAGCTGCCGAAGGGCGTGAGCGGGCCGAGCTATGACCGCGCGGGCCTGACACCGGGCATTATCCATGTGGGCTTGGGCAATTTTCATCGCGCTCACCAGGCTTGGTATCTCCATAAGCTCATGCAGATGGGCCTCGCTCATGATTGGGCGATCATCGGCGCCGGCGTGCGGCCCGCCGATGCGCAGATGCGCGAGCGCCTTCTGGCGCAGGACTGTTTGACTTCATTGGTCGAGCTGGACCCAGCCGGACGATCGGCGGAAGTCGTCGGATCGATGATCGACTTTCTTCCCGTTGAGGAAGGCAACGCCGCGCTGATCGAGCGGATGGCTAGGCCGGATATCCGTATCGTCGCCATGACGGTGACCGAGGGCGGCTACTATGTCAGAGGCGACGGTGTAGGTCTCGACACCGACCATCCCGATATTGTGCATGATGCGCAAAATCCGTCGCGGCCCAGGACGGTATTTGGCGCGATGACCGAGGCGCTGCGCCGGCGGAAGGCAGATGGAACTGGACCGTTTACCGGACTGTCCTGCGACAACCTTCAGGCCAACGGAACGATCCTGCGTCGCTGCGTTGTCGATCTCGCACGGCTATCCGACAGCGATCTGGCGGACTGGATCGACACCCACTGCACGTTTCCAAATTCGATGGTCGATTGCATTGTGCCCGCGACCGGTCCGCGCGAGCTGGAGATCGTCAAATCCATCGGCGTCGACGACCGTGCGCCTGTGACCCATGAAAACTTCCGCCAATGGGTGATCGAGGACGATTTTTGCGCCGGGCGCCCGGACTGGGACAAGGCAGGCGCGACCTTTGCAGCAAGCGTTCACGCTTACGAGGCGATGAAGCTGCGCATTCTCAATGGCGGCCACCAGCTGATCGCCATTCCGGCCGATCTTCTGGGCATCGATACAATTGCAGGCGCAATGGCAGCGCCTGCTATCCGGGCGTTCCTGCATCAGACGGTCAAGCGCGAAATCGCACCCAATGTCGCAGCCGTGCCCGGCATGACGCCGCTCGCATATCTCGACCTGATCGACCGGCGTTTTTCAAATGCCGAGATCATCGACACCACACGGCGCGTCGCGTTTGATGGCTCCAGCCGTCAGACCGGGTTCATTGTTCCGTCCATCAGAGACGCTCTCGCAAATGGGCAGCAGGTTGACGGCCTTGCGCTGATGTCCGCGCTCTGGATGCGGTACTGCATGGGCCGCCGCGAGGATGGCTCTGTCATCGCTGCCAACGACCCGAACTGGGTCGCCTTGCAAGCTGTTGCGAAGAACGCCGAGACCGATCCAATGATCTGGCTGGCTCAGACGAGCTACTATGGTGACCTTGCCGGCAACGCGCGCTTCAGCGCAGCCTTCCGCGGTTGGGCAGAATTGCTGGCGAACGGCTCCATCAATCACGCGCTCGAGGTCTTTGCAGACAAGGCGGCCATGGCTGCGGCGCGCTGAGAGGCGTGATCGAGCCGAGCTGAATCGACTCGTGTGCCAGTAAGCTAGTCGTTTGTCGGTCCATGCTCTCCGGCGACCGGGAGGCACCCGCCAAGGATAACGTCCACAATCGTGTCGCGGGCGTTGTCGTAGTCCGTACGCCGCAGCGATGTCCGGTCCAAGGTCATCGCGGCCACCTCTGCCGAGTCGGCATAGAATTGCGTCGAAGCCCACAGCATAATGAAGAGGTGCTTGGGGTCGATCTTGCGCAGCTTCCCCTCGCGTATCCAGTTTTCGACGACCTCCACCCTCTCGTGGGTTACGTCCTGGATATGACGGCGCTGTGTTCGAGAAAGAAAGCCGCCACCGCGTAGCATCTCGTTTGCGAAGAAGCGTGATTCCACGGCATTTTTGCGCGAATATTCGAGCTTGGCGGCAATGTAGTCGGCGATCGCTTCACGTGGTTCGCGGTCTGCGCGTATGTGCTCCAGCGCCGAATCCCAGCCCGACAGAAGGCGCTCAATGAGCCTGGCGTAGATGGCCTCCTTGGTCTCGAAATAATAATAGACATTGGCTTTGGGCAGCTTGCTCGCCTTGGCGATTTCGGCAATGCGCGTCCCGTCAAAACCCTTACGGGCGAACAGGTTCACGGCTGCTTTGAGGATTGCAGCCTCGTTGCGCGCGCGGATGCGTTCTTCTGGCGCCTTGGCCGCTTTTCGACCGGGCGTAGCTCTCTTTTCCCGCGCCATGTCCACCTCGGATTTTGCAATCGAACAATTTCATACATGGCGGTTGCCACGATTTCCATTTGCAAGCGGTCTTGCAGAAAATTGACGATTTGGTCAAGAAATGGTGATTCAGAAGTTGACTTTTTGGTCAGCTTTTGGATTCGTAAGGGAACTGGGGTGAGTGTGAATGACTGTTCGACTTATCGACGCGCTGCGAGAAACGCTGGAGGGGTGGAGCGACGATCTCTCCGCTGACTGGCGCTCGGTGCTGGGCGCGGTCGAACTCGGATTCGTCGACAGCGACCAAAATCTTGAAATGGAAATCTGGGAGCCGATTTTCCCACCGCGCAAAGATCGGACCTTTCCCGGTGCTCCCGCGGGTGCCCACATTCTGCGCGCTTTCGATCGGATCGCGCCGAGCGGCGTTCGATGTGTTGTGCTTGGCCAGGACCCATATCCCGAACCCGGCTTTTCCACTGGCCGGGCATTCGAATCGGGAAATGTCGCCCAGTGGCGCGAGCTGGAAAAAATGTTCTCCAGGAGCGTACGCGCCTACATGCAGCAGATTTGTGCTGCACGTACAGGCCGGCCGGAACTCGCCTCTTCATTTGCGGCGTGGCCGACCCTGCTCGCAGATATCGAAGCAGGTTCCGTGGAGCTCGAAGCGCCGGATGGAATTGCGGACCATTGGGAAGACGAGGGCGTTCTGCTGCTGAACTCTTCGCTGACCATTTCGCGTTTCGACAAAGCCATCGATCGGCATCAGTCTCACGGCCATCTGCCCGTGTGGCGTCCGCTGATGCAGGCAGTACTCAAGCACCTTGCAGCTAGCGGACGGCCCATCGTCTATCTCGCCTTCGGCGATATTGCCGCTGAAAATTTGCGGCTGGCCGGATTGGATAATCCGGCAACGCCGCAAGCGACGATTTTCCGCCCACACCCCGCCGCGGCCGATGAACTTCTTTCGCTCGAAAATCCATTCGTAGCCTGTAACCGCCACCTCGCGGAAGCGGGCGCTGCGCCGATAGCCTGGTAAGCCGATGAGCCACCCCGAAACATTCGACTACATTATCGTCGGGGCGGGCTCCGCAGGTTGCGTGCTGGCCAACCGTCTATCGGCGGATCCCTCCAACCGCGTTCTCCTGCTGGAAGCGGGCGAAAGGGACGGCAACCCGCTGTTTCGACTGCCGATGCTGATGGGCAAGCTGTTTCAGTCGGGTATCTACAACTGGCATTATCACACCGACCCAGAGCCCTATCTCAACGATCGGTCACTCTACTGGCCGCGCGGCAAAGCGCTTGGCGGGTCGTCGACCATCAACGGCATGATCTATGTGCGCGGCAACCGCCATGACTACGATCGCTGGTCGCAGCTTGGACTGCCCGGGTGGTCATATGAAGATGTGTTGCCGGCGTTCCGCCGTTCGGAGGGACACATCCAGCGGGACGATGAATACCACAATGGCAAGGGCGAGCTGACCGTTTGCCGGGCGCGCGGCAAGAACATGCTGCACGATGTTTTTGTCGAAGCGGGGGGCGAGGCCGGATACCGATCGAATGACGATTTCAACGGCGCGGACCAAGAGGGGTTCGGCAGGTTCGACTTTACCATCAAAGATGGGAAACGCTGGTCGACTTCCTACGCCTTTCTAAGGCCGGTCATGTCGCGCGCCAATCTCACCGTCGAGACGGAAGCGCATGCCAAGCGTATCGTTGTCGAAAACGGCCGCGCGGTGGGGATTGAGTATTCGCAGCGCGGGCGCGAACGCATGGCGCATGCGGCGCGCGAGGTGGTCGTTGCGTCAGGAACGGTCAATTCACCGCACCTGCTGCTGCTGTCCGGTATCGGGCCGGAACAGGAACTCGCGGAACACGGCGTTCCAATCGTCCATGATCTGCCCGGGGTGGGAAAAAACCTGCAGGACCACGTTGACTGCGTGATGGTCTGGGAGTGTCGGAAGCCGGTGACGCTCTACGGCGATCTACGTGCCGACAAGCTCGTTCTGTCGGTCATCCAGGGCATGCTTTTCGGCAGCGGCGTTGTCACGACCTTTCCCTACGAGAGCGGGGCATTTCTGAAATCGCGCGCCGGGCTGGACGCGCCGGACATTCAGTTGCATTTCATGCCCGCGCTCGAAAAGACAGCCAACCTGCATTTCCCAAATCCCTTCAAGAAGAAGCAGGCCGTGGAAGCAAATCACGGATTTACCCTGCGGGTCGGTCCGGTCAATCCCGAAAGCCGGGGCGAAATCAAGCTGCGGTCGGCCGATCCGGCGGATAAACCGAGCATCCGCGCCAACTACCTTCAATCGGATTTCGACCTGCGCACGATGATCGCGGGTATCCGTATGACGCGCGAGATCATCAGCCAGAAAGCTTTCGATCCTTACCGCGGCAATGAACTCGCCCCAGGGCCTGCAATCGATGATGACGCGGAATTGGAGAACTGGCTGCGCGCAACGGCGATGACGACCTTCCATCCTGTCGGCACCTGCAAGATGGGCAACGATCCAATGGCGGTGGTCGACGCACGCCTGAAGGTGCATGGAATTGACGGGCTGCGCATCGCCGACGCCTCCATCATGCCGATCATCTCAAGCGGAAACACCAACGCTCCGGCCATCATGATCGGCGAACGGGCATCGGACTTCATTCTCGAGGAGGCCAAATCGTGATCGTCGAACACCGCACCTATACTTTCCGGCCAGGCACTGTCGAAGGCTGGTTGAGGAAATATGAAACCGAAGGTCTCCCGGTTCAGAAGCGTCATCTGAACCGGTTCCTGGGCCTGTATGTCAGCGAAATCGGTGCGCTGCACACGACCGTTCTGATGTGGGGTTACGACAGCCTCGCCGACCGGGAGGCGCGGCGCAATGCGATGTACCAAGACCCTGATTGGCAGTCCTTCATTTCCGGCATCTGGGAGCTTGATGCGATCCAGAGCCAGAACGTGATGATCATGAATCCGGCGTCGTTTTCGCCCGGGGCATGATCTGCATACGAAGCAGCATAATTGTAACCAGAAGAACCGGGAACCGGCACCAATCCAGAGGATGACTGAAATGACCAACAAACCGAATGCACTTTCGCTTCTGCGGTCTTCGATCGACCGGCGCTCATTCCTCAGATACAGCGCAGGCGCGACCGCAGCTGCAATGACTGGAGCAATAACGACCGCGGTAGCTCAGGCCCAAGATGGCCTTGTAGCTCTCGTTCACACTCAGGCGGCTGGCGATGCCGGCCCGGTGGACTCCATGATCGCCAAGCTAACGCAGCTTGCCGAGGAGAAGGGTCTTCAGCACCGCGCGATCTATGCTCAGGACCCGGCAACCTACGAGACGATATTCCGTACGCTGGGCGATGCCGGCGCGGCCGTGGTTGTGTCAACGTTCAACGAGGTTGCGGAGCCCTTCAAGGCGGTCGCACCCGACTATCCCGATACAAAATGGATCCAGCTGTTCGGCGATGCTTTCGAGCCGCCGATTCCGAATGTCGTTACCGTGTCCTACGACTACTATCTCGGCTGCTATCTCTCCGGGGTTTTTGCAGGTCACCTTACGAAGTCCGGCAAGGTAGGGTTTATCGGAGGCATCTCCATTCCCCCGCTGAACGCAGATTTCAACGCATTGAAGGCGGGTGTTCTGTCGGTACGTCCGGACGCGACGGTCACGGCTGCGTTTGCGGGTTCGTTCCAGGATCCGGCAAAGGGTCAGGAGATCGCAACCCAGATGTATTCGGATGGGATCGACTACATCCAGACCGACGCGGCCGCCACGGACTTCGGTATCATTGCGGCCGCAAACGAGGGCGAGGGCCGGTTGGTCAGCACACTCGATCCGGCCCAGTTCAAGCTCGGACCCAAATCACTCATTTCGATTGTCGGACTCGACTTCGGCGTGTCGCTCTACAACGAAACCACCAAGGCCCTTGGCGCCGACTGGAACGGTGGCTCTCATGTGAACACCGGCTTGGGCACTGGCGTGATCGAGTTCATGCTATCACCGTTGTTCCAGGAGCAGGGGTCGCCTGAAGTTGTAGCGAAGTCCAAGGAAGCTTTGGTCGCGGTGGAGAAGGTCAGGGCCGGCATTCTGGACGGTTCGGTCGACGTGCCGTTCAATACGACACTCTGACCTCTGTCGCGATTGGATCATGCCGTCATGAAGGAGCCGCCGGACGTCGTCCTTGCTTGCCGCAATATCTATGTAACTTACGGCGAGGTGGTTGCACTCGACGACGTTTCGATCAACTTCCGAGGTGGCATGATCCACGCGGTCGTCGGCCAGAATGGTGCCGGCAAGACGACCTTCGCGCGTACTGTTGCCGGGCTGGTGCGCCCGGCGACGGGTTCACTGGAGATCAACGGCAGGCCGATTCCCGGCGGTAACGTCAACGATGCGCGATCGGCCGGCGTGGAACTGGTCCACCAAAGTTTTGCTCTGCCTCCCTCGTTCACGGTCGCCGAAGCAATGCAGTTCGGCGCGGATGGCGGACGACTCTACACGCGAGCGGCGCTTGAACGCCGCTGGCAGGCGCATCTCGATGCGCTTGATGTCAAGGTAAGGGCCGGCGCACAGATACGCTCGCTGACTGTCGAACAGCAGCAGGCCGTCGAAATCGCACGTGCCCTCGTGACCGACGCCAGCCTGTTGATTCTAGATGAGCCGACAGCAGTGCTTTCGCCGGAAGGCGCCGACAAGCTCTTTGAACGCATTCGCCGCCTTAAGGAGCGCGGTGTCACGATCATTCTCATTCTGCACAAGATCCGCGAGGTGTTGGCGGTATCCGATACCGTAAGCGTTCTGCGGGGAGGGCAGCTGATCGATGGGCCGCTTCCAGCGGCCGACATTGACGCCGAGACACTCGCATCACTCATCATCGGTCCTTCCGGACGGGCAATCGCCGAAGAGGATCGCAATTCGCTGACCGGCGCTACGCCCCCAACTACGGACGGGGCGGCGACCACGGCAGTGACAAGTGCTCCGATGTTGAGCCTTACGAACGTGACCACGCTATCGGATGGCGACGGCCCGCCGCTCGACAGCGTCGACTTGACGGTCCATGCCGGCGAAATCGTCGGGGTTGCCGGTGTCGAGGGTAACGGACAGCGAACGCTTGTGCGAGCGATATCGGCACTGGCGGACGTGGCAAGCGGCACGCTTGAGATCGACGGGCACGACATGGCCGACAGCTCGCTTCTGTCGCGGCGGGCGCTGGGGCTTCGCGTTATTCCTTTCGAGCGCAACGTCGAGGGGCTCAGCCTGACCAGCCCGCTTTGGGAAAACTGGTCGGTGGGACGACTCCTCAGCAAGCCTCTCCATGCCGCCATCCGCCCGGACGGGCTTCGGCGAGATTGCCGGGCAGCCTTTGACGACTGGGATGTGCGCTACAGCAACGTCGAGCAGCGCGCAGGTTCCCTTTCGGGCGGCAATGCGCAGAAAGTAATTCTGTCGCGTGAAATGGACGATGCGGCGCGACTGATCGTGGCCGCGCAGCCGACGCGCGGCCTCGACATTGGAGCCACGGCATTTGTTTGGGATGCGCTTCGCGATGCGCGACAGCGGGGTTGCGGGGTCGTGTTCGTGTCCTCCGATCTGGACGAGATCTTCGATGTTGCAGACCGAGTCGTCGTCATGTTTGCGGGGAGGGTCGTTGCCGAGTTTTGCGCGCCGTTCGATCTCGCTACCGTAGGGTCAGCAATGACGGGAGCGCAGGCATGAGCGCCAATTTTTCCGCGATCATCAGAGCAACCGTTTTCATCGTTATCGCGCTGGTGCTTTGCGGGATCATCTTTGAGATTGCCGGCTACCCCGGGATACAGACATTCGATGCCATCATCGATGGAGCATTCCTGCGTCGCAATGCGCTTGAGCATGCGCTTCGCTGGGCGCTGCCGCTGTTCATCACCGCGACGGGCGTCGTGATCTCGTTCCGGGCCGGCTACTTCAATATCGGAGCACAGGGTCAGTTCTATGTCGGCGCGATCTGCGCGGCATTCGTTGCGGAGTGGCTGAAGGGGTATCCGGGCGCAGTCGTCGTTCCGCTGTGCTTTGTTGCAGGCACTGCCGGTGGCGCCCTGTGGGCGCTTTGGCCCGGCCTACTTCGATTGCGCTCAGGCGCTGACGAAGTGATCACTACGCTGATGGGCAATTTCCTGGCCGGTCTTCTGCTTGTCTATGTCACCGCCGGTCCCTTGAAAGATCCGTCAGGTTCAGGCCAGCAGGCATCCAGCAGGCCGCTGGAGGCGGCCTACCGCATCAGCACATCGAATGGCGTCTCGCCGACAATCATCGGAATCGCCATCTTCGTCGGTCTGGCGATGTGGTTCCTGGTCAATCGAACAGCGTTTGGTGTTCTGTCCGGTCTTGGCGGCCGTAACCCAACGATGGTGCAATGGCAGGGTGCCAGCGTGTGGCGCATCGGCCTTGCGAGCTTCCTCATCAGCGGCGCGCTGGCCGGCCTTGCAGGAACGATCGAACTGATGGGTCCGAACGGCCGCCTGGCGGGCGGCTTTCTACCGGCGCACGGGTTCACCGCTGTGCTTATTGCGCTGGTTGCCGGCCTCTCGATCACCGGCACGGCAATTGCTGCCTTTTTCTTCGGCGGGCTGGCGTCGGCCGCGCTCTATCTGCCGGTAATCGCCGGATTGCCATCGGCCGCCATCGACATAATCAACGCCGCAATCGCGCTCTTCATCACCGCGAAATCCCGATTTGTCGATCGGCTGGCAAATATCTGGAGGCGGCCTTGGACGACATCGTAATCGCGATCCTGCGCTCAGGTACGCCTCTTGTCTATGTCGCACTGGCAGGAGTGATCGCTCAACGTTCCGGCATCTGGCACCTTGGTCTGGAGGGTCTGATGATCACCGGCGCTTGCGCGACAATTGTTGGCACCGTCCTTACAGGGTCGGTCGGTCTTTCGCTGCTCATTGCGATCCTTCTATGCGCACTCGGTTCAGTGTTGTTTTGGCTCGTAGTTGAAATTCTGAAGGCCAACCAGATCATTGCCGGGCTCGGTCTGACCGGACTTGGCCTTGGTGGTACGTCATTGGCCATCCAGGCGATCTTTGGCAGCCAGGGTGCGGTCAGCGCGCCGGCGGGCCTTCCCAAAATCGGTGCCGCCTTTGGCGCTTATGGCGGCCTCTCAGTACTGGTGCTGGCGATGCCCTTTATTGTTTTTCTGACATGGGTCCTGTTGTGCCGGACGCGGTTCGGGCTGCGGCTCGCGGCGTCAGGAGAACATCCTTTCGCGGCGCGCAGCGTGGGAGCCAAGCCGGCCGTGATGCGCCTCGTCGCGCTGGTGATAGGCGGTGCATTCTGTGCGCTGGCGGGCGCGGAACTTGCTGCCGGCAGCCTTCAGATTTTCTCGCAGAATATGACGGCCGGGCGGGGATTTATGGGCTTCGCGGCAGTGATCTTCGGTGCTGGCCACCCGATCTGGGCGACTTTCGCGGCCCTGTTTTTCGCTATCGTGGGTGCGATCGGCATACGCGCACAGCTCGTGTTCGGCGACCGCATCCCGCATGACCTACTGCTTGGTTTGCCATACATCGCGACCGTTTTCGGGATTTGGCTGTCGGCCCGCCTGCGTGGCGGCGCACGCGGCGCGACCGGCGGTTTCGGCGAACTGAAAGACCCTTGATCCTTGAAACGCAAACTGATCATTCTCACAGATCCTGGCCAGGATCAGGCCGCGGCCCTGCTGATGATACTGGGAGCGCCGCAGGCTTTTGAGGTACTCGGACTTGTCGCGACGGCCGGCAACATCGATCTCGGGTATACGGTCAAGAACTGCCTGAAGGTTCTGGAACTAGCCGACAGGGCCGATGTTCCTGTCTATGCCGGCTGCCCGCAGCCGATGACACGCGGGCTGGTCACTGCGGAGCACGTCCATGGACCCACAGGACTGGACGGGCCTATTCTGCCCGAACCCCGGGCGACGCCCGCCTCCGCGCACGGCGTGGATTTCATTATCGACACGTTGCGACAGGCAGAGCCCGGTACCGTCACGATCTGCTCGCTGTCCCCACTCACCAACCTCGCGATGGCTTTGGTAAAGGCTCCGGATATTGCTGCACGCATCAGTGAGATCGTGGCCATGGCCGGGGCCTATTTCGAGGTGGGCAATATTACCCCGTCAGCCGAATTCAACGTCTATGTTGATCCAGAGGCTGCGCGTATCGTGCTCGATGCAGGCATACCGACGATACTGCTTCCGCTCGACGTTACGCACCAGATGCTCTCGACGCGAAGCCGACTCAACGCCATGCGCGGAATTGGCAATCGTTGCGGCGTTGCGACCGCCGAAATGCTTGAGTTTTCGGAAGCGTTCGACCTCAATAAATACGGATGGGACGGAGCGCCTCTGCACGGTCCGTGCGTGCCGGCATTCATGCTTGAACCTGACATTTTCAGCGGCAGGCAGATCAATGTTTCGGTGGAAACCCGCGGCCAGCATACCCAGGGTATGACCGTTGCAGACTGGTGGGGCATCACCGACTTGCCGAAGAACGCGTTTTGGGTTCGCCATGGCGACGCTGACCGCTACTACGGGCTTTTGAACCGCTGCCTGGCCAATCTCCCATGAAACAGATCCTCATACGCGGCGCGACCGTACTTACCCTCAATGGTACGAATGGAACCCAGCCAGCGGTAGGCGATGTTCTCATTGAAGGCACGCAGATTGCGGCTATCGGGCCTGACCTCGAGGCATCGAACGAAGCGCTGATTATTGAAGGTCATGGCAAGCTGGTGATGCCGGGCCTCGTTAACGCGCACACTCATTCAAGCGAGACGTTCTTTCGTGGGCGCTACGAAAAAATGCCGCTTGAAGTCTGGCTGCTCTATGCCTACCCGCTGCTGATGGGCCCGGTGATCGACAAGGAGCTGTTGCACCTGCGCTCACTATTGCTGGCCACCGAGTCGCTGAAGGCCGGCGTCACCACACTGTCGGATTGTTTCTTCGACCCGCCCCGGCACGAACTGGACCGGCTGGGCACTGTTTTCGGCGCGTATGAGCTCGCGGGAATACGCGCCAACGTGTCGAGCGGAGTAATGAACATCCCCACGCTCGACGCGCTTCCTTTCGCGCGCGACGTCGTGCCAACGGATATCCAGCAGCAACTCGATTTCGGTCCGCCAATCACGGCCAGAGCCTATGTCGACTATTGCCGCTCGGCTATTGACGCGTTCGATGGCAGGTCTGGACGATTGAGATTTATGGTCGCGCCATCCGCGCCGCAGCGCTGTACGGCCGATTTGCTGACCGCGTGTTTCGAACTGGCTGTGGCTCACGATCTCCCGTTTCACTGTCATGTTCTTGAGACGATCACCCAAGCGGTAACGGGACCGGAACTCTATGGCCGCAGCCTGATCCGATATCTGGACGAACTCGGGGTGCTTGGCCGCAATACAACGATCGCTCATTCGGTTTGGGTGGATGACGCCGACATGGCCGTTATGGGTGCTGCCGGCGTATCGGTGGTGCACAACGCCGTTTCCAACCTCAAGCTCGGGGCGGGCGTAGCGCCGGTACGACGGCTCATGGAGGCCGGTGTCACGCTGGCGCTCGGCACCGACGGCGTTTCCTCCAACGATACGGCCAGCATCTTCGACGTCATGCGGGTCGCCGGGTTGCTGCATGGCGCCAGCGGGCCGGATGCCGACAGTTGGCTCTCCTCCGTCGAACTTCTTCAGGCTGCGACCATCGGTGGTGCGAGCAGCGCTTTGATGGAAGATGTTTGCGGATCGCTTGAGCCCGGCAAGGCTGCAGATATCATTATGCTGGATCTGCAGGACTGTGCCTTCACGCCCATGAATGACATTGCCCGGCACCTCGTTTACGCCGCCAATGGCTCAAATGTGGACACCACTATCGTGGCGGGAGAGGTGGTCATGCGCGGGCGCCGCATGACGCGCTTCGATGAAGATGCCCTGTTTGAGGAAATACGCGAGCACGTTCCGGCTTATCTGAAGGCACACACTGAGGTTGAGCAGCGCAATCGGTTTCTTGAACCGTATTTCGCGGAAATTCACCGTCGGGCTGCAGCCAGTCATTCCGGTGTTTACCGGTATGCAGGCGATGCACCGTTGCGCCAGAAGAACTGGCAGCTGCGGTAGCGCCTTCGCATTTCAGGCGGCAAGATGAGCGTGGACTCGGTCCGGCGAACTTACTGGTCCTCGGTGGGGCGATGGATCGCTCTGAACGGCCGCTCGTCGAATGCCGGGACGGATCAGGCACTACCCATCAGCGCTCGATGCGCTAGGTGAGGGTCGCCACAAGACTGACCCGCAATCCGGAAACGCACATGCATTGGTTGTTCAGCGCTGTTGAAGAGTTGCTGCCGGTCATCGTCTTCTTCGTCGGGCAGCAGATCGCCGGTTTTCAGGTCGGGCTGATTGCGATGGTGCTGCTAACGCTCGCACTGCTTGGCGCGGCCCATGCATTCGGCCGGGCTGCGCCGCGTTTCGCGCTGGCGAGCACAGTCGCGCTGCTGGTGTTTTCGATCCCGAGCATCGCGACCGGCGACAGCAGCTATTTTCAGGTTTCGGATACGGTCCTCGACGGGTTCTTCGCGCTGCTTTTGCTTGGGAGCGTCGTGTTCGGCGTGCCGGTGCTGAAATTTCTGTTCGGACAGATTTTTGCGATCACCGACGAGGCCTGGCGGATATTGTCGCTGCGCTGGGGCTTTCTCTTTCTGGTGCTCGCGGTGCTCAACGAGTTCATCCGGCTGGAATATTCCGAAAGCGTGTGGGCGACGTTCAAGCTCGTCTCCACCATCTTCATTCTGCTGTTCGGCTGCTACCAGTTCACGCTGTCGGCGCGCATGAGGATCCCTGGAGAATCCAATTGGCTCGGCCTGCGGCGATAGTTGCGCGGCAACGCAATTGCACGGGCTCGCAGATGGCGCAGGAGCGCTGTGGATTGGCCGCAATTCGCGGCCGAGTTGACAACGGCCCTGTGGGTCTAAAGATTCTGCCTCTCCCGCCACAGGTATTCGAACATGACCACTTCCTTGAGGCAGAAGCCGCCGACACTGGCCGATGTGGCGAAGCGCGCGGGCGTTTCGCGCAGCCTCGTTTCGCTGGCGATCAGGGGCGAGGGATATGTCCGGGCCGAATCGCGGGAGAAAATCCTCAAGGCCGTTCAAGAGCTGAACTACGTGCCGAACTTCGCGGCGCGCACGCTGGCCAGCGCGCGCAGCTCCTATGTCGGCACGCTTGTCGGCGACGTGACCAACCCGCTGCAGGCGGAGATCGCCAAATGGGTGACGGTGCTGACGGCGGAAAACGGTCGCGGCGCGCTGCTGTCGATCGATGCCGGCACCGACCAGAAGGCCGAGCAGGCGATCGAAAGCCTGATGTCGCTGCGCGTGCCGAGCGCGATCCTGATCGGTGCGCCCTATGAGAAGGTTGCGATCGCGCGCGTGGCCGAGCGGTTGCCCAGCGTCTATATCGGCCGGCTGTTGAAAGTCGTCGATATCGACAGCGTGACCACCGATCATATTCTTGGTGCGAATATCGCCGTCGACCATCTGGTTTCCGTCGGTTGCCGGCGGATCGTGCATCTAGGCGGTGGGGCATCACCCGGTGCGCAACGTATGGAGACAGGCTACCGCGAGGCGATGGCCCGGCATGGGCTTTCAGAACACGCCGAAGTGGTGCGCAGCGCCTATTCGGTCGACGCCGGCGCGATGGCGGGCAGGGCGCTTTTTGCCCGCGACCGGCTGCCCGACGCTATCTTTGCCTGTAGCGATCTCACCGCGATCGGTGTGCTCAACGAAGCGGTGAAACACGGCATCTCGATTCCGGACCAGCTGTGCGTGATGGGTTATGACGATGTCACGCTTTCGGGCTCCGAAACGCTTGCGCTGTCGTCAATACACCAGTCGGCGCGCGACCTCGCGGAGGCCGGCATCAAAGCGCTCGAGCGGCGGCTCGAAAACCCGGACGCGCCCCGCGAGAAGGTGCTCGTGCTTCCGCGGCTGGCAGTTCGCCGCAGCACATCGCGAACGTGACATTCCTGTGACGGGCTATTGACAAGGCGCGCGCGAACATGAATTGTCTGCGTATTGGAGCGCTCCAATAAATTTGCGCGGACGGCTCCATCCGCACAAGGAAACGAAGCATTCATGGTCGCAGTGCGTCTTCAGGGTATCCGCAAATCCTACGGAACCGTCGAGGTTCTGAAGGGCATCGACCTGGATATCCAGGACGGCGAGTTCGTCGTTTTCGTGGGGCCTTCGGGCTGCGGCAAGTCCACGCTTTTGAGGGTCATCGCAGGACTTGAGGACGCCAGCGGCGGCGATCTCTATTTCGACGATCAGCGCTTCACCGATGTGCCGCCGGCCAAGCGCGGCGTGGCGATGGTGTTCCAGTCCTACGCGCTCTACCCGCATATGAACGTGGCCGACAACATGACGATGAGCCTGCGGCTCGCCGGCGTCGACAAGGCAAAGCGCCGCGAGCGGGCAGCCGAAGTTGCCGAGATGCTGCAGCTTTCGCCGCTGCTTGACCGCAAGCCCGGCCAGCTTTCGGGCGGCCAGCGCCAGCGCGTGGCAATCGGGCGCGCCATTGTGCGCAACCCCGATATTTTCCTGTTCGACGAGCCGCTTTCCAATCTCGATGCGGCGCTTCGCATCGAAACGCGGGTCGGCATCAGCAAGCTTCATCATACGCTGCGCAACACGATGATCTACGTCACGCACGACCAGGTCGAGGCGATGACGATGGCGGACCGGATCGTCATTCTGGATCGCGGCGTGATCGCCCAGGTGGGCACGCCGATGGAGCTCTATCAGGCGCCGGCCAATATTTTCGTCGCCGGCTTCATCGGCTCTCCGAAAATGAACTTTCTGCCTGTGCGGGAAGAGGGGCGGGGCGACGGCAAGGTCCGGTTCTCGACCGAAACCGGCGAGGCATTCGAGCTTGCGATCGATCTGCCGGCCGGCGAGCCCATCGCACAGCTCGGTATTAGGCCGGAAAACCTGGCGATTGGCGCCGACGGCCAGATCGGCGGCCGGGTCAGCACCGTTGAGCAGCTTGGCAGCGAGAGCCTCGTTTATGTCGAGGCAGACAAGGCCACCTTCGTTTGCAAGATCACCAGCGGCGCGACGCCGAAGATCGACGAAACCGTCCGGCTCGTGATCCCCGAACATCCATTGCACCTGTTCGATGCCGGCGGCGAAGCGCTGCCGCGGCACACCCATTCGTCCCCGCGCTAAGGCGCAAACAACTCAGGAGGAGCTATTATGGGGAACATCAGCAAGAAAATTGTGCGGCTGACGGCCGCGGTCGGACTTCTGTCCGCCACCGCTTTGCCGACATTCGCCGCAACGGAAATCAACGTGATCGGCTTCGGCGCCGGCTTCGCGTGGAGCGATCTGTTCGGCGCGTCGGGCACCGAGAAAACGCAGAAGCTGCTCGACTTCGAGGCCAAATACGACATCGTCATCAACATGGAATTTGCCGATGAGGAAGTCGCCCGCCAGAAGGTGCTGCTCGATCTGGTGAATGGAACCGGAAATTACGATCTGGTGATGCTGGGCAGCGACGGCGCCGTTCAGACCTTCTCCGCCGCCGGCTATCTGGAGCCGCTTGACGACTATCTGTCGAGCGCGACCGACGTCTTCGACGCATCGAAGGTTTATCAGCCGTTCCTGGAAGCCAACACGGTGAACGGCAAGCTGTGGGGCCTGCCCTATTATTCCTTCGGCGCCGGCGTCGTCTATCGCAAGGACATCTTCGACAAATACGGCATCACCTCGTTCCCCGAGACGACCGAGGGGCTGGAGCAGGCGCTGCAGACCATCAAGGAGGGTCTCGCTGCTGACGGGATGGACGATGTCTACCCGCTGACCATGCGCGGTGCGCCGGGCGAAGAGCCTTCGCTCGACCTGTCGGGCTTCGTTTATGCCTATGCCGGTTATCCGGCCTGGTTCGAAGGCGGGCCGACCACGCCTGACGAAATCAAGGAGAAGAAGGCGCAGCCGATCTTCAATGGCGACTTCAAGCCGGGCTTCGAAACCTTCGTGCGCTGGTCGCGCGACTATGGCCCGCCCGGTATTGCCACGCATACCTGGGTCGACATGATGAACCTCTACGCCCAGGGCAAGGCAGTCGTGCTGATGCCGTCGGCGATCAATGCTTTTGCTGGTATTCCGGGCTCGGAAGTGCCGGAAGTGAAGGAACACAGCGCATTTGCGCCGTCGCCCGTCGGCCCGTCTGGCAAGGCCGTGCAGAGCTTCTGGACCTTCTCCATCGGCGTATCGGCATTTTCGGAGAACAAGGACGCTGCCTACAAGGCGCTGGCGTTCCTGACCAGCGAGCCGGTGTTGCGCGACTTTGCGAACTCCTTCGGCTGGCCTTACACGACCTATCCGGAGATCATGAATTCGCCGACGCTGACCGAGCGTTGGCCGGCCGAAATGCTGAGCCAGATCGAGGCTTCGTTCAGCGAGGCGGACCCCCACTACTTCCCCTACATCCCGGAGCTGGTGGAGTTCATGGACCAGATCGGAACGGCTGCATCGTCTTCGATCGCCGGCACGACGAGTGTCGATGAGAGCCTCGACGACCTGCAGAGTTGGGCTTCGGAGCGCATGACGCGCGCCGGGTACTACAAGTAAAGTGAGACTATCCGCCGGGGCATCTTTGCCCCGGCGGTTCATCGGGAAGCTCGGTTCATGCTGACAGATTGGCGTTTCTGGTTTTCGGTTCCGGCGGTGCTGGCGCTCGGCGTCGTCGTGCTGTTTCCGACCGGCTTTCTGTTCTGGATGAGCGTGTCGCACTGGATCCTGACCGAGCCTGGCGTCTATTTCTACGGCTTCCAGAATTTCGCCACGCTGCTGAATTCGAGCGCGTTCCACTCGGCGGCGTGGGTGACGGTTTCCTATCTCGTGCTGTCGACAACGATCATGCTGGGGCTCGGCTTCGCCTTCGCGCTGGCGCTTTCGCGACCGGGGTCTCCTGGATACCTGCGGGCGCTCATCGTTATGCCGCTGGTTATCCCACCCGTGGTGGCGGGCTTCACCTGGCGTTTCCTTCTCAATGGCGAGATCGGCTTTCTGGGCGCCTATCTTCTGCCTGCGATCGGGCTTGAGACCAATCTTCTGGCCAGCCCGGTCGGCGCGCTGTTCTCGATTGTGATCGCAGACGTGTGGAGCCGCACGCCGTTCATGTTTCTCATCTTCCTGGCCGCGCTCCAGTCGATCCCGCGCGACTATTACGAGGCGATACGGCTCGACGGAGCGAAGCGGTTTCAGGAGTTCTGGCTGGTCACGCTGCCGATGATGAAGGGTGCTGTCAGCGTCGCGATCCTGTTCCGCATCATCGACGCGCTGAACACGTTCGAACTCATCTATGTGATGACGAAGGGCGGGCCCGGGCGCGCGACGCAGACCTTCTCGCTGCTTGGCTGGAAGATCGCATTTCAGGGCTTCGATTTCGGCGGCGCAGCGGCGCTCGGCGTGGTCATGGTGTTTGCAACGACGATCGTTGCGCTGATCGTGTTCCGCCGTTTCATGAGGAGTGCGTGATGGCGCGCAAGCCGGGAGAAACAATCTGGAGCGACGCCGGACGCTGGCTGATGATCACGCTGTCGCTGGTGTTCGTTCTGTTTCCGATCGTGTGGCTGACGGTTGCGTCGCTGAAGACGCGCAATGCCGCGCTTGCGGTTCCGCCGGAGCTTATTTTCACGCCGGACTTCGACGCGTATTCGCGAATCTTTTCAGGCGGTTTTCTGGGTGCGTTCCAAAACAGCCTGATCATTGCGCTGACCAATGTGTTTCTCACGCTGCTGCTCGGCGTGCCGGCCGCCTATGCGCTGACGCGGATGCGCGGCAAGGTGCAGGAAAACCTCTCCTTCTGGCTGCTGTCGATCCGCATGGCGCCGCTATTTGCGGTGATCCTGCCGCTTTATGTGCTGTTCAAATCGCTTGGCCTGCTCGATACGCCGCTCGCGGTTTCGATGGCGCATCTGACACTGACGCTGCCATTGGCGGTGTGGATGCTGGTGACCTATTTCCGCACCATTCCCGAGGACCTCGATCAGGCGGCGCTGCTCGACGGGGCTAATTCGCTCCAGATATTGTGGCTGGTGATCATTCCGATCGCGCGGCCAATGCTGGCCTCGGTTGCGATTCTTGTTTTCATCTATTCCTGGAACGAGTTTCTGCTCGCCTTCATCCTGACCTCGCGCAATGCGCAGACCGTGCCCGTCGCGGTTGCCTCTCTCGCCGGCACCATGTCGTTCGACTGGCCGCTAATCGCCGCCGTGTCGGTCGTTTCCATGCTGCCTGCGCTGGTGTTCGTCGGTTTTGCCCAGCGCCACATCGTGTCCGGTCTTGGCTCAGGGGCGGTGAAATGAGCGGCCATCTCGTTGTCACCGGCAGTGCGAGCGGCATAGGCCGCTCAATCGCCAAGAAATTCCTCGCGGATGGCTGGGCGGTGACCGGGATCGACCGTGCGGAGGGTACGATCCGCGATGACGGCTATGCGCACGCGGAGGCCGACATCACCGACGAAGCGGCCGTCGATCAGGCCTTTGCGGCGGCGTGCGAGCGCCAACCGGTGACGGCCACGATTGCCAATGCCGCCGTGACCGATCTTGACCATCGCACGGTTGCGGACCTCGACTACGAAATCTGGCGCAAGGTCTTGCACACCAATGTCGATGGCGCATTCCTGACAGCACGCGCGGCGGCGCGCAGCATGAAGAGCGGCGGCAACATCGTGTTCGTGACGTCGTCGCTGGCCTTTTTCGATCAGGCAAAATCTAACGATGCGCCCTATTGCGCCTCGAAATCAGCAGTCGAGATGCTGATGCGGGTGATGGCGCTGGAACTTGCGCCTGCCGGCATCAACGTCAACACGCTGTTTCCGTCGGTGAAGATTGCAACCGGCTTTTTCGCACATCTGCCGGATCGCGAGCAGGCAGAGCTCGCGCCGTCGACCATCCTCGATGAAACGGCGCTTTTTCTGTGCGGCATGGCGGCTGGACACCTAACCGGTGTATCGCTGGATCAGGAGCGCTGGGACAGCGAGCCGGAATACCGGGCGCGGCTTGAACGGGGAGAAGGGCGATGAGCGAAGACAACTGGCTCGACATGGGCCGCGCTACGCTTCCCGAGATCAGGGACTTCGTATCGCGCCATCCATTTGCCATCCTGCCCGTGGGGTCGACCGAACAGCACGGGCCGCATCTTCCCACCAATACCGACACGCTGATCGCCGAAGCGATAGCGCGTGAGACCGCAAGACAGAGCACCGGGCTCGTATTGCCGGTTGTGCCGCTCGGCTATGCCTGGGTCTGGAAAGACGTACCCGCAAGCCTGACGCTCGGCTTCGAGACCTATATGCAGGTGATCCGCGACACGGTGGACAGTCTTTCGCGCTGGGGCGTGAAGGCGGTCTACATCATGTCCGGCCATGGCTCTAACCCGCAGCCGGTGAAGCACGCTCTGCGTGAGCTCATTCACGAGCAAATCGACATCAAGGTGCTCTACGGCATGTATGCCGGCCTCGCGACGATGACGCAGGAGGCCGAGAGCGAGACCTGGCACGGCGATCTCCATGCCGAGGAAATCGAGACCTCGCTGATGCTCGCAATTGCGCCCGAACTGGTGCGCATGGAATTGGCCGCTTCCGACTACCCGCCCGCACCCCCGGACTACGGAAAGTCGGAGCTTTCGATGGGGCACCTGATGCGTTCGGGCGTGTTCGGTGATCCCACGAAGGCGACGGCAGAAAAGGGCAGGCGGTGGCTCGACCTCGCAGCGCGCGAATCCGCGGCGCTGTGGAGCGGCTATCTCTCCCGACACAATCTCGCATAAGGAGCCGGCCATGGCCGAAATCATGACCGTTCGCGGTCCCATCAAGCCTGAGGAACTGGGCGTCACCGACTATCACGAGCATCTCTATGTCGAGCCGCCGGGCTGGCTGCACAAAGGCGACCCGGATTTCGCGTTGAACTCGGTCGAGAAATCAGGCGAGGAGTTGAGGCGCTTCGCGGCTGCGGGCGGGCGCACGCTGTGCGAACTGACGGCGGTGGATTTCGGCCGCAACGTTCACAAGATCAAGGCGGTGGCCGATCTCGCGCCGGACGTCAATGTGATCATGACCGCCGGCTACAACCGCCCCGGTTATATGGGGCGCTGGGTGGTGGCGGTGGCGGAAGCCGACATGGTGCGCGACACTGTGCGCGATCTGACCGTCGGCATTGACGGCACCAACGTCAAAGCCGGCATCATCAAATGCGGCACGGAATACAACAACTTCAACGAGAGCGGCCAGAAGCTGGTGCGGGTGGCGGCAGCCGCCTATCGCGAGACCGGACGTCCGGTAATCACGCACACCACCGCCGGAACGATGGGCTATGAGCAGACCGGACTGCTGATCGAAAAGGGTGTCGATGCGCATCGCATCACGCTCAGCCACATGGACCGAAATCTCGATTTTCACGAGCATCTGCGGGTGACCAAGCTCGGCGCCTATATCGGCTTCGACAGTTTCGGAAAGGCCAAATACGGCCCCGAAACTGATCGCCTCGCGTTGCTTCGCCAGCTGATCGACGCCGGTGCGGGCAAGCGCATACTGATCGGCAATGACCTCGGCCGACCGAGCTACTGGAAAGCCTATGGCGGCGGCCCCGGCCTCGACTATCTGTGGACCGACATCAAGGCGCGAATGCTGGCAGACGGGTTCACGCAGGCCGAGTGGGACATGCTCAGTGTCGACAATCCTCGGCGTTTCTTTTCCGGAGAAGTCTAAGAGTTCATGCGCCCGACTATCGGCATCGATATCGGCACCTCGGCCGTCAAGGTGCTCGCGCTTGACGGCGACGGGCGCACGGTGCTTGCCGAAGCCAGCAGGCCTTATGCGACGCTGACACCGAAGCCGGGCTGGGTGGAGCAATCGCCCGATGCCTGGTGGGATGCGACTTGCGCGGCGCTGGCAGAGCTGCACGAGCTCGTGCCGTCGCTGGACGCCGAAGCGATCGGGCTGTCCGGCCAAGTGAACGGGCTGGTGCTGCTCGACGCGCAGGACCGGGTGCTCGGGAACTCGATCATCTGGCTGGACGCGCGTGCCTCCGCGCAGGCCGAGCGGCTGCAGGAGCAGATCGGCGAACGTCTTGCCGAGAAGGCCGCGACCGACGTCGGTGCGATATCGGTGCTGGCAAAACTCGCCTGGCTTGCTGAATGCGAGCCGGAGCGGCTGGCGAATGCCCGCACGTTGCTGTTCGTGAAGGACTATATCGCCTGGCGGCTGACGGGAGCGAAGGCGACCGATGCTTCGGATCCCACAGCGGCCGGCATGCTGGACATCACCACTGGCGATTGGCTTGACGGCATCGCGCAGGCCGCGGGTTTCGACCCGGCCATACTGCCGCCGATCACGGCTTCCACCGACATTGTCGGCGCGGTGACCGCCAAGGCGGCAGCGGCGACTGGCTTGCGCGAAGGGACGCCGGTTGCGTGCGGCGGCGGCGACGTTGCGGCGCTCGCTGTCGGGTGCGGTGTCATGGAGCCCGGTGTATTGGGCATTACGCTCGGAACGGCAGGGCACGTGGTCATGTCGATGGGGGCCGGCGCGCGGTTCGAAACGGGTCAGGGGCTTTGGCGCGTTGCACATGCCGATACCGCGCGCGCCGTGTGGCTGGGGCTGGTGATGAGCGGCGGGCTCAGCCTGTCATGGCTGCATCGCATGCTGGGTTCCGCCGGGTCACCGCTCGACTTCAATCAGATGGTCGCGCTTGCGGATGGCGTGGAGCCCGGCGCGGGTGGCGTGAGTTTCGTGCCGTTTCTGGAAGGCTCGGCAACGCCTTACGTTACGCCCGGTGCGCGTGGACAGTTCGCAGGAATGTCGTCCTCCGCCGACGCAGGGCACCTGGTGAAAGCGGTGATGGAAGGCGTGGCCTTCAATGTGCGCCAATGCGTGGACGTCTTTTCATCGCTGGGTGCGGAGATTTCCGAAGTGCGGATCGCGGAAGGCGGGGCGCGCGTCGATAAATGGTGCCAGGCGATCGCGGACGTGCTGGGCAAGCCGGTGACGCGGCTCGATTTCCTGAACACGTCCAGCCTCGGCGCGGCCCTGATGGCGCATGCCGGCGTGTCGGGTGCGGACCTTTCGGAGCTGGCCGGTGGGCTCGCGAGGGGCGGGCAGAATTTTCAGCCCCGACAGGAATATGAGGCTGCCTATGCAGATGCCTATCAGCGGTATCTCGCGGCGGCCGAAACAGAAATCGCGAGGGCCAACGATCCGCGCGTGCGCTGACAGGTTGCTGTCGGTGAGAGAATGACCCCCACAACAGGTAGGAAGAATGACGATCTCCAGAATTGAGAAGAAACCACGCATGAGCAACGCAGTCGTGCATAACGGCGTTGCCTATCTTTCCGGAATTGTGGGGCGGAACGGAAGCTGCGTTACCGAGCAGACGAAGGACGCGCTTTCGGAGGTGGACCGGTTGCTCGCAACCGTGGGAAGCGATAAGTCGCAGCTGCTTTCGGCGACGATCTGGCTTGCCGATATCTCGGATTTCGATGCGATGAATGCTGTTTGGGACGATTGGGTGGATGCCGACAACCCGCCGGCGCGGGCGACCGGACAAGTGCCGCTGGCGCGCGAGAAGTATCGCGTGGAAGTGGTGGTGACGGCGGCGGTGCCATGAGTGCACGCGAAGCATTCGGATCGCGGCGGCGGCTTGTTGCAATCCTGCGGGGAGTCAAGCCCGACGAGGTCGAGGCGGTGGCCTCTGCACTGGTCGAGGCCGGCATAAGCATTATCGAGGTGCCGCTGAATTCACCGGAGCCTTTCGAGAGCATCAGCCGGCTGGCGCGCAGTTTTGGCGATCAGGCCGTCGTTGGCGCCGGGACAGTGACGAAGGTTGCCGATGTCGACCGGCTGCACGATGCCGGTGGGCGCATCGTGGTTTCGCCGAACTGCAACCCGTCCGTGATTGCACGCGCCGTCGAGCGGTCGATGATCCCTATGCCCGGTGTGTTCACGGCGACGGAGTGTTTCGCGGCGCTCGACGCCGGTGCGACCGCGATCAAGCTATTTCCGGCCTCGGTGGCGGGCACCGGCGGGCTGAAGGCCATCAAGGCCGTGCTGCCGGCGGACTGCGACGTCTATGCCGTGGGTGGCGTATCCGCAGCGAACATGCCGGAATGGCTGGCAGCCGGCATTGCCGGTTTCGGCATCGGAACGGCGCTTTATACGCCGGGCTTCACGGTCGAGCAGGTTGCAAAGGTCGCGCGCGAAACCGTCGCGGCCTATGACCGCGCCACGGCGGGTTAGGCCCATTCTCTGAAAGACAAAAAGAAGCGCCGGCTAGCTGTCGGCGTTTTTCTTCGCGATTTCGAGGTCGTGGGCTGCAAGGTCGAGAATGCGGTTGGCCGCTTCGCGTGCGGCGGGCTGATTGCGCATGCGCAGCGCCTCGAGCAGTTCGCGGTGCACGACCACGGCATTGGTGCGATGGTCCACCGAGATGACGGCCGTGGCGCGTAGCGTTGCGGTGAGGGCGGCGTCGATCATGCCGCCGATCTGCCGGAAGACGGGATTGTGGCTCGCGGCATAAAGCGTCTGGTGGAAGGCGATGTCGTGACGCGAGAAGACGACGATATCCTCGCCGGCATTGGCCATGCCGTCACAGGCAGCCTCGAGATCGGCGATCTCGCGCATGGTGGCGCGCGACGCGGCGATTTCTGCCACCAGCGGCTCGATGGCGCGCCGGGCTTCAAGAATCGCATCGAAAAGCTTGTCGCCAAGCGCGTTGGAGGCATGCCAGGCAAGTACCTGCGCATCGATGATGTTCCAGTTGTCTTCCTCGCACACGACCGAGCCGATGCGCGGTCGGGTCAGGATCAGCCCCTTGGCGGCCAGAACCTTGAGCGCTTCGCGGATGACCGTGCGGCTGACGCCATGCGCCGTGCACAGTTCATTTTCCGTCGGCAGAGAATGGCCCGGCTTATAGCGGCCCGAGAAGATGTCGGAGGCAATCGCTTCCGTCACCTCGTCCATGACGCGCGGGCGGCTGACGCGTGGCTTTTCCGTTACGATTTCCGACACGTCGTCCACGCGTTCCTCCAATGTCATTCCGGCGCGCACTGGCATTTGCCATGTACGGACGGAATCGAAAACCTAGCCCGTGTTGCGCGCCTGTGAACAGGCTATTTTATTTATCATACAAGTGCAATTGACTTGTATGATAAAACATCATAGCGTCGATTTCAGGGCTTGAGAGCCCCCATGTCGTTATCGGGAGGAACCCATGAAGATTATGAAAACCGCGCTCCTTGCGGGCGCACTCGCTGTCGCTGCACTTGGCGCTGCCACGACTATCTCCGTTGCGGAAACGAAGATCGGCTTCATCGTGAAGCAGCCCGAAGAGCCGTGGTTCCAGGACGAATGGAAGTTCGCCGACCAGGCTGCCGCCGAAAAGGGCTTCACACTCGTGAAGATCGGCGCCGAAGACGGTGAGAAGCTGATTTCGGCGATCGACAATCTGGGCGCCCAGGGTGCGCAGGGCTTTGTCGTCTGTACGCCCGATGTGAAGCTTGGGCCGGGCATCGTCGCCAAGGCAGCGGCCAACGGCCTGAAGCTGATGACGGTGGACGACCGGCTGGTTGGCGCAGATGGTGAGCCGATCGAAGACGTGCCGCATATGGGCATCTCGGCGACCAAGATCGGCGAAGCTGTCGGTCAGGCGATCGTGGACGAGATTGCAGCCCGGGGCTGGAGCATGGACGAGGTTGGCGCAATCCGCGTTTCGTACGACCAGCTACCGACCGCTGTCGACCGGGTAGAAGGCGCGCTTTCGGTGCTGAAGGCAAACGGCTTCAACGAAGCCAACATCTTCGATGCGCCGCAGGCCAAGACCGACACCGAAGCGGCGCTGAATGCTGCAACCGTGGTGCTCAACGCCAACCCGGAGATCAAGAAGTGGGTCGCAGTCGGCCTCAACGACGAAGCCGTGCTGGGCGCCGTTCGCGCCACCGAAAGCGTCGGCATTCCCGCTGACGGCATGATCGGCGTCGGCATCGGCGGTGCGGAATCGGCGATCAATGAGTTCAAGAAGCCGGAAGCCACCGGGTTTGTGGGCACGGTGATCATCTCTCCCAAGCGTCACGGCTACGAGACGGCGCTCAACATGTATGAGTGGATCGTCAACGACAAAGAGCCAGAGAAGCTGATCCTGACCGCAGGTGCGCTCGCCAAGCGCGATACTTACGAACAGGTACGCGCAGACCTAGGAATCGAATAATCCTCCCAAGGAATCCGGCGGGCAGCCTCGCGCCGCCCGCCGGAGCCGTTTCGCATCTGGGGAGGTGGGGCTGTGGCATATCTCGAATTTTCAAATATCACCAAGACCTATCCCGGTGTGGTGGCTCTGTCGGGCGTTTCATTCGGCGTCGCGAAGGGCGCTGTCCACGGGCTGATGGGTGAGAACGGCGCCGGCAAGTCGACGCTGATCAAAATCCTCTCCGGCGACCAGCACGCCAATGAAGGCGTGATAAGCATCGACGGTGAGGCGCAGGCATATGCCTCGACACGCGACGCCTTCAATGGCGGCGTGATCGTGATCCATCAGGAGCTGCAGCTCGTGCCAGAGCTGACGGTTGCAGAAAACCTCACTCTGGGCCGCTTTCCGGCCAATGCCGGCGTAATTGCGCGGCGGCAAATGATTGCCGATGTGAGCCGCAAGCTCCAGGAAGCCGGCATCGACGTCGATCCGTCGCGCAAGATCAAATCGTTGTCGATCGGCGAGCGCCAGATGGTCGAAATCGCCAAGGCAGTGATGCTCGACGCACGCGTTATCGCGCTCGACGAGCCGACGTCGTCGCTCTCGTCGCGCGAAAGCGAAATCCTGTTCACGCTGATCGAGCGGCTGCGCGACCAGGGCAAGATCATCATCTATGTTTCGCATCGCATCGACGAGGTGTTCAGGCTGTGCACCAGCCTGACGGTACTGCGTGACGGCAAGCTGGCGGCTCATCATGAGACGCTCGATGGTGTAACGCGCGACCAGGTCGTGGCCGAGATGGTGGGACGCGAGATCGCCGACATCTGGGGCTACCGCGCACGCAGCGCCGGCGAAGTGCGGCTCAAGGTCGATCAAATCAGTGGCGAGAAGCTGCCGGCTGCGGCCAGCTTCGACGTGAAGGCGGGCGAGATCGTCGGCTTCTTCGGGCTGATCGGGGCAGGGCGTTCGGAGCTCATGCGTCTGATCTACGGCGCTGACCCGCGCGATGGCGGCACGGTCACCATCGATGGCGAAGCGGCGCGCGCCAACGACCCATATGCATCGATCCGGGCCGGCATGGTGCTGGTGTCGGAAGACCGCAAGCATGACGGCATCATTCAGGGGCGCTCGATCGAAGAGAACATCAACATCTCGTCGCGCCGCCACCACACGCGCTTCGGTGTGCTGAATAAGGCGAAAGAGGCGGCGACCGCGACAAAATTCATCGACCGATTAAAGGTGCGCACGCCGTCTCGCCGGCAGAACATCGTCAACCTGTCGGGCGGCAACCAGCAGAAGGTCATTCTCGGCCGCTGGCTTTCCGAACAGGGCGTGCGGGTGCTCATCGTGGACGAGCCGACGCGCGGTATCGATGTCGGTGCGAAATCCGAGATCTACGATCTGCTTTACAGCCTCGCCGAGGACGGCATGGCGATCGTGGTCGTGTCGTCTGAGCTGCCCGAGGTTATGGGCATCTGCGACCGCATCATGGTGATGTGCGACGGTCGCATCCGAGCCGAGCTGCCGCGCAGCCGATTCACCGAAGAATCCATTCTCGCGGCGGCGCTGCCCGATCAGGCCACGCCCGCCCGCATTGCCTCCTGAGGTTATCATGACCGATCACATAAAAAAGCTCATTCTCGGCGAACAGGGCCTGGTCGTCATCTTCTTGATCGCCTTCACGGTGGTTTCCATTTTCGTTCCGAACTTTCTGACGGAACGCAATATTCTGGGATTGTTGCAATCGGTCGTCACCGTTGGCGTGGTGGCCTGCACGATGATGTTCTGCCTGGCGGCGCGCGACTTCGACCTGTCGGTCGGCTCTACCGTTGCCTTCACTGGCATGGTGGCGGTGATGGCGTCGAATTTCACGGGTTCCATCGTCGCTGGTCTGCTTGTCGCGCTCGCGGCGGGGGCAGGCGTCGGCTTCTTCAATGGCTTCGTGATTGCGAAGTTTCACATCAATGCGCTGATCACCACGCTGGCGACCATGCAGATCGTACGCGGGCTGGCACTGATCACATCCGATGGCCGCGCCGTCGGCATCAACGATCCGGCCTTTTACCAGCTTGCCTTGTCGAAATGGTTCGGCATTCCAACGCCGATCTGGGTGCTGGCACTGCTGTTCGTGATCTTCGGCTTCGTGCTCAACCGCACCGTGTTCGGCAAGAACACGATGGCGATTGGAGGCAATCCGGAGGCCTCGCGGCTGGCAGGTGTGAATGTCGATTGGACGCGTATCTGGATTTTCACGCTGCAGGGCATGGTGGCTGCGATCGCCGGCATCCTGCTCGCCTCGCGCATCACCTCCGGCCAGCCGAACTCGGCGGTCGGGCTGGAGCTTTCGGTGATCTCGGCCTGTGTGCTGGGTGGCGTGTCGTTGGCCGGCGGGCGAGCGACGATCTCAGGCGTCATTGTCGGCGTGATGATCATGGGCATCGCCGAAAACGTGATGAACCTGCTGAACATCCCGGCCTTTTACCAGTACATCGTGCGCGGGGTGATCCTGCTGCTCGCCGTGCTGCTCGACAATCTGCGTTCAACGACGCTGCGGCGCCGCTGACGGGAGGCTGTGTTGGGAGGTGAACTCGGCATTGCCGCCGACGAGCGGCTGCGGATCGAAAGCGAGGCCCTGACCGTCGAGGTCGGGACCGCCGGCGGCGCGATCCTTTCCGCCGCCACGCGCGACGGGCGTCCGGTGCTGAGCAATGGCAGTGCAGCGGGCTCTGCCGACCGTACGGTCTGCTTTCCCATGGTTCCTGTCTGCAACCGTGTCGAAGGCAATGGCTTTTCGTTTCGCGGCAAGACATACCGGCTGGCGCCGAATGCGAACGACCCGCTCTATGTTCACGGCGATGGCTGGCTTGGTGCCTGGCGCGTTAACGGGCACGAGACAGACGAGGTCCGGCTAGGCTTTGACAAGGAAGCAGCCGATGGCGGCCCGTTTGCCTATCACGCCGAACAGACAATCCGCGTGGATGGCGCACGGCTGGAACTGCGGCTTGGCGTGACCAACCGTGCGGCGGAGGCATTGCCGTTCGGGCTGGGTTTTCACCCGTACTTTCCGCGCACCGCGCAAACGACGCTGCAAGCGATGGCCAGTGAATGGTGGACCGAGGGCGACGACTCATTGCCCGGCGAGCGGCTGCCGGTTTCCGGCGCGGACGATTTTTCAACGGCGCAACGGCTGCCTGAAAGCCGGCTCAATAACGGCTTCGAAGGTTGGGATGGCAACGCGCGCATCCTGTGGCCGGAAAACGGGCTTGGCGCGGATGTGGCGGCCAGCAGCAATCTTGGCCGCTACATGATCTATGCGCCAACCGAGACGCCGGATTTTTTCTGTTTCGAACCGATGAGCCATACGCCGAATGCGCTTGCAAACGCCGATCAAGACCTTGGGGGTCTGCGGGTTCTGGCGCCTGGCAAACGATTGGAGGTTTCCATGACGATCAGCTTTTTCGAGGCGCGAGACTGATGGCGGGCCGTCTCGCAGGCAAACGCATTGCGGTGACCGGAGCGGCGCAGGGTATCGGGCTCGCAATCGCCAGGGCATGTCTGGCGGAGGGCGCGGCGCTGCTTCTGATCGACCGCGATGGCGACCTGTTGGCTGAGACAATTGCCGGCCTCGATGCTGGCACTGGCCGTCTCGTGCATGGTGTTGCCGATATCGCCGACAGCGCAGCGATTACCAAGGTGCTCGCGGACGGTGCGGCGCAACTCGGCGGCATCAATGCGCTGATCAACAATGCTGGCGTCAATGTGTTTCACAAGCCGCTCGAGACCGACGAGGCCGAGTGGTATCGCGCGCTCGATATCAATGTGAAAGGCGCGTGGAATTGCTGCAAGGCAGTGCTGCCGGCGATGATCGAAAAAAGCGACGGGGTCATCCTCAACATCGCCTCCACCCATAGCTTCACGATCATTCCGCACACCTTTCCCTATCCCGTCGCCAAGCATGCGCTGCTGGGACTGACACGTTCGCTGGCGCTCGAATATGCCGGCAACGGCGTGCGCGTGAACGCGCTGGCGCCGGGTTATGTGGAAACACAAAAAGCAATCGATTTCTGGGAGAGTTTCCCGGACGCTGATGCGGCGCGGAAGGAAACGCTGGCGCTGCATCCGGGCAAGCGGATCGCCACCGCGTATGAGATCGCGATGGCGGCGGTCTTCATGATCTCGGACGAATGCCCGTTCATGAACGCCGCCTGCCTGACCGTCGATGGCGGGCTCAGCCAGCTGCAGCACCCGGCATAACAAGCTCTACCAGTTCGGCAAGCTCAGGTGGGCCGGCGCATAACAGGAAGTGAGACGACCAAGAATGAAAATTACGGATTTGCAAACCTTCCTGGTGCCGCCCCGCTGGCTCTTCCTGAAGATCGAGACCGACAGCGGGCTGGTCGGCTGGGGCGAGCCGGTTCTTGAGGGTCATGCGCAGACGCTGGCCGCCAAGATCGAGGAATTGCGCGACTTTCTGATCGGCCGCAATCCGCTCCATATCGAAGACATCTGGCAGTCGATCTACCGCAATGGCTGCTATCGCGGCGGGCCGGTTCTAATGAGCGCGATCTCGGGTATCGACATGGCGCTTTGGGACATCAAGGGCAAATATCACGACGCGCCAGTGCATGCGCTTCTGGGCGGGCCGGTGCGCAGCAAGGTGCGCAGCTATTGCTGGATTGGCGGTGACCGCCCGTCCAACCTGATCGAGGGCGCCAAGGCACTGATGGAGAAGGGCTACAACGCCTGCAAATTCAACGTCTGCTCCGAAATGCAGATCGTAGACAGCTACGCCAAGATCGACGCCGTGGTGAGCCAGCTTTCCGAGCTACGCGAAGCTGTTGGTACCAGCATGGACCTTGCGTTCGATTTTCACGGGCGCGTGCATGCGCCGATGGCCAAGGTGCTGCTGAAGGAAGTGGAGCATCTGCGCCCGATCTTCGTGGAAGACGCTGTGGTGTCGGAGCAGATCGAGACGATGGCCGATCTTGCGCATGCGACGTCGATCCCCCTCGCGGTGGGTGAGCGGCTGCATTCGCGCTATGATTTCAAGCGCGTTTTCGAACTCCGGGCGGCGAGCATCATCAACCCCGACACTGCGCATGTCGGCGGCATTTCGGAAATGATGCGTATCGGCGCCATGGCGGAGGCATATGATGTAGCGCTTGCGCCGCATTGCCCGCTTGGGCCGATCGCGCTGGCCGCCTGCTTGCAAATCGACGCCACGTGCTACAACGCCTTCATTCAGGAGCAGAGCCTCGGCATTCACTACAATCAGGGCGGTGACCTCGCCGACTATGTCACGGCGGATGGCGGCTTCACCCTCAAGGACGGCTTCCTCGATATCCCAACGCTGCCCGGCCTGGGCATCGAAGTGAACGAGGAGGTCGTGCGCGAACGCGCCGCGGTGGGCCATGGGTGGCGTGCCCCGAGATGGCGGCACGCGGACGGCTCCGTCGCCGAATGGTGAGTGGCGACGCGAAGAGCGGCAATATGTTCGCCGGCATTCATGCTGTGCTCTACGCTATGTTCGATGCCGATGAGGCGCTGGACATGGCGGCGCATGAAGCGCAGGTCGAATATTGCATCGCGCAGGGCTGCCACGGCATCACCGTGCTGGGGCTGGCAACCGAAGTCCTGAAGCTGTCCGGGGCAGAGCGCGAAGCGCTCGTGGCGGCGACCGGGCAGGCGATTGGCGGACGGGTGCCTTATTCCGTGACGATCGCCGGCAATTCGGTTGGGGAGCAAGTGGCGCTTGCGCGCGCCGCGTGCGAGGCCGGTGCCGACTGGCTGATCCTGCAGCCGCCTATGGTCGGCAATTATGGCGCCGACACCTATCTCGACTTTTTTGAGCGCGTTGCCTCGGCGGTCGACCGCCCGGTCGCATTGCAGAACGCGCCGCAATATCTCGGCCGCGCCCTGAGTGGCGACGACATTGCCAGGCTGCGCGAGCGGTGCCCGAACGTGGTGGCGGTCAAAAGCGAGGATGCCGCGCTGGGCATTCGACGGATCGTAGAGCTTGCCGGCGAGGGCATGCACATTCTCGGTGGTCGGGGCGGGCTCGAGATGACCGACAGCCTGCGCAGCGGCTGCGAGGGATTGGTGTTGGCGCCCGACATCGCGCCGGTGGCAGTGCGCATTTTCGAGCTCTGGCAGGACGGCAACCAAGCCGAAGCCGAGGCACTTTATGCACAGGCAACGCCGGCGATTACATTCTCCATGCAGTCGCTTGAACACCTCATCACTTATGGAAAGCGCATCTTTGCCGCCCATGCCGACCTTGCAGTGCATGACCGCGCGCCGTATCTCGGGCCGTCGGAGTTCGGGCTGGCGATGACGGCGCGCTGGGCCGCGCATTTGGCAAGCCTGCGCGCATAGGATTTTGGATGGCTGATATCGCAGAATGCGCCGATTGGGTGGCTGTCGACTGGGGCACGACGCATATGCGTGCGTGGCTCATGCGCGCGGACGGGACCGCGATCGAGCAGCGCCATTCCGACAAGGGCATGGGCAGCCTGCGGCGCGAAGAGTTCGAGCCTGCGCTGGCGGCGCTTCTGGGCGATGCCTGCGGGGGCAAGCGTCTCCCGGCTATCGTGTGCGGCATGGCCGGCGCGCGGCAAGGATGGGCCGAGGCGGCCTATGTCGCCGTGCCATGTGCGCCGCCATCGATTAGTGAAGCGACCCAAGTGCCTGCCGAAAGTCTCGATGTCCGCATACTGCCCGGTGTGAAGCAGGATGCGCCGGCAGATGTGATGCGCGGCGAAGAAACACAGATCGCCGGGCTGCTTGCCGAGAAGCCGGGGTTCGAGGGCGTCGTCTGCCTGCCGGGCACACACAGCAAATGGGCTGAAATCGCCGATGGCCGCATTGTGCGTTTCAGCACATTCATGACCGGCGAGCTGTTTGCGCTGATTTCAGGTCAGTCGGTGCTGCGGCATTCGGTTGCGAGCGATGTCTGGGATCAGCCGGCGTTTGACGATGCGGTTGGAGAGGCAATCGAGCAACCCATTGCCAGCATGGCCAAGCTGTTCGCCCTGCGCGCGGAGGGCCTGCTGCATGGTCTCGAACCGGCTGCTGCGCGGGCAAGGCTTTCCGCCTATCTGATCGGCGCCGAAATCGCGGCTGCCCGCGAGGTCTATGCTCTGGAAGGCAGAATTGCGATCGTGGGCGCGGCCGGCATCGTAAAGGCATATGGCGCGGCGCTGACATCTATCGGGGCGGAAGTGCGCTATCTCGATGCCGAACGCACCACATTGATGGGCCTCACCGCTGCCTATGCAGAGCTCTGCAATAGCTAGCGGACGTAGGCGCCGCTGTCTGAAAGGCGCTGCTCGTAACGGGTGATGCGCTGCAGGGCATCCTCCGACCGCGAAACCATCGTAGCCACGAGAATTTCGGCCATCGCAAAGGCCGCAACCAGGCTGGGCAGCGCCTGCGGGCCGAGCATCGGCGGTACCAGTACGATATCGGCGCCTTCCGCGACCGGCGAGGCAAATCCATCCGTGATCGCGATGATGCGCGCTCCCTGGCGCCGGGCGAGTTCGGCCGCGCGCACCGTTTCGACCGAATAGAGCGAGAAGGTGATCGGGATCACTACATCTTCGGGCCCCGTCTGGGAAAGGATGTCGTTGATGTCACTCGCTTCGCTGAGCCGCGTTGCGAAGTTGGCGAAGGCCATGCCGCCCGTATAGGCAAGATAGTGGGCGAGCGAGGAGCAGCTTCGCACACCCACGCAGTGAATGCGCTGCGCCGGTAGCAGCATGTCGGCCGCCTTTCCGATATTTCGCAGCAGATCGTCGTCGAAGAGCGCATCGAGATTGGCGTGGGCGGCGCTGCGAATGGCGCTGAAAAGGTCGTCGCTGCGCTTGCTTCTGAGATCTGCGGCGCGGCTCGCATACATGTCGGACCGCTTGCGCATGGCGTCCTGAAAGGAACGCCGGCAGGCCTCGAAGCCTTCAAATCCAAGCGCCTGAGACAGGCGAACGACTGTGTTGGCGTTGACGCCCGCCTTGTCGGCGAGGCCGCGCACCGAGTGAAACGCCACTTCCTGCGGCTCGGCCAGAATCCATTGCGCGAGCCGTGCAACCTCTGGCGAGGCTGATTTGCCGAGCGCGGAGAGTTTGCGCTTCAGCGTCTCTAATGTCGGTTCAGTTTCAGTCATGGTCGATCTGGGCCATCACGAAACATTTGTATGCCATCCTTGACCAATTTCAACGGATTGTATCATCATGTGTGAGCCGCAGCGACAAGGCGGCAAAATAGGGAGATTCGACATATGTCCAATAAACTCATCGGAGCAGCCGTGGCGGTGGCCACCGCGCTGTTTGCCGCACCAGTCATTGCTCAGGACCAGACATTCGTGACCATTGGCACCGGCGGCGTGACCGGCGTCTACTACCCGACCGGCGGCGCGATCTGCCGGCTCGTAAACCGCGGGCGTTCCGAGCACGGCATTCGATGCGGCGTGGAATCGACGGGCGGTTCGGTGTTCAACATCAATGCCGTACGTGGCGGCGAACTTGAATTCGGTGTTGCGCAGTCCGACTGGCAGTATCACGCGTTCAACGGCACTTCCCGCTTCGAAGAGCAGGGCCCGTTTGAAGGCCTTCGCGCCGTATTCTCGGTGCATCCCGAGCCGTTCACCGTGGTTGCACGGGCAGACGCGGGCATCTCGTCCTTCGAGGATCTGAAGGGCAAGCGCGTCAATGTCGGCAATCCGGGTTCTGGCCAGCGCGGCACGATGGAAGTGCTGATGGACAAGATGGGCTGGTCGATGGGTGACTTCGCTGTCGCTTCAGAGCTGCAGGCCGCCGAGCAGAGCCAGGCCCTTTGCGACAACAATATCGACGCAATGGTCTACACGGTCGGCCATCCGTCGGGTTCGATCCAGGAAGCAACGACGGCGTGCGACAGCGTGCTGGTCAATGTTGCCAATGACGCTGTGACGGCGCTCGTTGAGGAGAACCCGTTCTACCGTGTCGCCACGATCCCCGGCGGCATGTATCGCGGCAATGACGCAGACACCAAGACCTTCGGTGTCGGCGCCACCTTCGTGACCTCGGCCGATGTGTCCGAGGACGTTGTCTACGAAGTTGTGAAGGCCGTATTCGAGAATATGGACCAGTTCCGCGGTCTGCACCCGGCATTCGCCAATCTCGACCCGAAAGAGATGGCCAATGACGGTCTTTCGGCTCCGCTTCATCCGGGTGCCGAGAAATATTACCGCGAAGCCGGCCTGATCGAATAAGCTGCGTTTTCCGCGCAAAGTGACTGCCTGTCCCGGGCGCCAACATCCCGGGGCAGGTCAATTCTCGCGGCAGGAGGGGGAGCAGGATGAGTTCGCAGGACGGTGCGCCGGAAGGCCGAAAATTCTCTGACGAGGAACTTCAGGACCTTGTAGCCAGCACGGATAGCGGCGCACGGTCGCCGACCAACCGGCAGATCGCACTGTTGATTTCGGGACTGGCGCTTGCCTGGTCGCTGTTCCAACTCTGGATCGCGCAGCCGCAGCTCTGGTTCGGTGAATATCTGCCAGTGCTGAACTCCTCGCAGACGCGCCCAATTCATCTGTTCTTCGCGGTCGTTCTCGCCTTCCTCGCCTATCCTGCGCTGAAATCCTCTCCGCGCACTTATATCCCCATCGGCGACTGGGTACTCGCCGCGATCGGTGGCGTATGTACGCTCTACGTTTTTGTCTTTTCCGAACACCTTGCGCTGACGGCGCGGTCGGGCCTGCCGACGCAGACGCAGATCATCATTGGCAGCATCGGCCTTGTGGTGCTTCTGGAGGCCAGCCGGCGCGCGCTTGGCCCTGCGCTCACGATCGTGGGTTCGCTGTTCCTGCTCTATGCCTATATGGGAACCGGCTGGCTCATCCCCGAACTGATCGAGCATGAAGGGCTCTCCTTCACGGCTCTCATCAACGCGCAGTGGCTGGATACGGCCGGCGTGTTCGGCATTCCGCTGGGTGTCTCTACGGCTTTCGTGTTTCTGTTCGTTCTGTTCGGTTCGCTGCTCGATAAGGCAGGGGCCGGCAACTACTTCATCAAACTAGCTTTCGCCGGGCTTGGCCATTTGCGCGGCGGACCCGCCAAGGCGGCGGTCGTCGGCTCGGCCATGACCGGTCTGATCTCCGGCTCGTCGATCGCCAACGTCGTGACGACCGGCACATTCACCATCCCGCTGATGAAGCGCGTGGGCTTCACCAACGAGCAGGCGGGTTCGGTGGAGGTCGCGTCCTCCGTCAACGGCCAGATCATGCCGCCGGTGATGGGCGCAGCTGCGTTCCTGATGGTCGAGTTCATCGGCATTTCGTATGTCGAGGTGATCAAGCATGCCTTCATTCCCGCGGTGATTTCCTACATTGCGCTGGTCTACATCGTGCATCTGGAAGCGCTGAAGAAGGACATGCCCGCGCTCGGCGAGGCGAAGTCGTTCCCGGCGATGATCCTGAAATTCTTCGTCGGTTTCGCGGTGGCGGGTGCTGCCTTCACTGCACTGATTTACCTGGTCGGCGCGCTGCGCTCGGTCGCGCCGTCGCTGACCGGGCCGATTATGATGATCGCGCTTCTGGCGATCTATCTCTGGCTCCTCTCCATCGCCGCCAAGCGGCCCGACCTTGAGGTGGACGACCCCAACGCAGCCGAGATCAAGCTGCCGAAGGTTGGAGACGTCTACGCAACCGGACTGCATTTCGTTCTGCCGATCCTGGTGCTTGTGTGGTTCCTCATGGTGGAGCGGCAGAGCCCGGCGAAATCGGCGTTCTACGCGACGACGCTGATGCTGCTGATCATCATCACGCAGCGGCCGCTGAAGGCCGTGATGCGCGGCGCTGCCGACAGAATGTGGGATGAAGCGCGCCAAGGCTTCGAGGATCTCAAGGAAGGCCTGATCGCGGGCGCGCGCAATATGATCGGCATTGGCGTTGCAACCGCTGCCGCCGGCATCATCGTTGCGACCGTGACCAAGACCCCGATCGGCACAGAGCTTGCCGGACTGGTGGAGCAGCTTTCGGGCGGCGTGCTGATCATCATGCTGATCCTGGTTGGTTTGTTCTCGCTGATACTTGGCATGGGCCTGCCGACGACCGCGAACTACATCGTCGTGTCATCGCTGATGGCCTCTGTGGTGGTATCGCTCGGTGCTCAGGAAGGGCTGATCGTACCGCTGATCGCGGCGCATCTGTTCGTGTTCTATTTCGGCATCATGGCCGACGTGACACCGCCTGTCGGACTGGCGAGTTTCGCGGCTGCGGCGGTTTCGGGCGGCGACCCGATCCGCACGGGCTTCACGGCGTTCTTCTATTCGCTGCGCACGGTGGCGCTGCCGTTCCTCTTCATCTTCAACCCGACGCTCATCCTCTATGGCGTCGACCTTGGAACGGTGACAGGCGTTGCGCAGGCGGTGTTCGTCTTCATCGTGGCGACGTTTGCGATGCTGCTTTTCGCGGCAGCAACGCAGGGTTATTTTTTGGCGCGGTCCCGCATCTATGAAAGCGCTGCGCTGCTGCTGGTGGCCTTCACCCTGTTCGTGCCGAATGTCTGGCTCAACATGGTGCAAAGTCCGTTCAGGGAAGTGCCGCCGGCGCAATTCGAAACTGTGCTCGGCGAGGTGCCCGAAGGCACGCAGCTCAGGCTGCTGATCGAAGGCCCCGACTTCAACACCGGCAATACCACCTCCACGACGCTGACTATGAACGCCTCGGGCGCGACGCCCGCTGAGCGCATCCAGAATTCGGGCCTGCTGCTTTTCCCCGACGGCGACGTGGTGCGGCTCGACGAGCCGGCATTCGGCACGGCGGCGGCAGAAGCGCTAGGCAATTTCGACTTCTATGCCGACACGCCTGTCACGCTGGGCGCGGTGCAGGTGCCACGCGACAGGATGCCCGAGCAGGTGTTCTACATTCCGGCACTGCTGCTACTCGGCCTCGTGATTGCGATGCAGCGCAGGCGCCAGACGAAACCGGCGTTCTGAGGGGGAACCGGACATGTACAAATCCATTCTTCTGCCGATCGATCTTTCCGCCCCGGCGAGCTGGTCGAAATCACTGCCGGCAGCGCTTCACGTGATGGAGGACGGCGGAACGCTTCATGTGCTGACCGTCGTGCCGGATTTCGGCATGTCGGTGGTCGGCAGCTTTTTCGAAAAAGGGTTCGAGAAGAAAGCGCTGCAGCAGGTCGGCGAGAAGCTGAAAGGATGGGTCAAGGACAACATATCCGACGGCATTACCATTCACCCGCATATCACGCATGGCCGGGTCTACGAGCAGATCATCAACGCTGCCGACAAGCTCCAGGTGGATGCGATCGTGCTGGCGGCGCATACGCCGGAGCTGAGCGACTATCTGCTTGGGCCGAACGCGGCGCGCGTGGTGCGCCACGCCAAACAAAGCGTATTCGTCGTCAGAGGGAGCTAGCAGGGCCATGTCGGGTCACCTCTTTGGCAGGTCGACATCCGAACTGATCACCGCCGAGCGGGGAGAAGGCTGTCACATCTTCGACAAATCGGGCCGCGCCTATCTGGATGGCGGCGGTGGCGCAGCGGTGTCCTGCCTCGGGCATTCCGACGCAGGCGTGCGGGCGGCGATCCACGCGCAACTCGACCGTATTGCATTCGCGCATACCGGCTTCTTCACCTCGGACGCGGCGGAAGAACTGGCGGATCTGCTTGTCGCCAACGCGCCTGACGGGATCGACCGGGTCTATCTGCTGTCGGGTGGCTCGGAGGCCAATGAAGCGGCGATCAAGCTCGCGCGGCAGTATTTTCTGGAAATCGGCCAGCCCTCGCGGCACCGGCTGATTGCCCGGCGGCAGAGCTATCATGGCAACACGCTTGGCGCGCTCGCCGCCGGCGGCAATGCGGCCCGGCGCGAGAAATATGCGCCGCTGCTGGTGGAGACGTTTCACATCGCGCCCTGCCACGAATACCGGTTTCGCGAGGAGGGCGAGAGCGCCTTCGACTACGGCCAACGCGCCGCCAACGAGCTGGAAGCGGAGCTGAAGCGGCTCGGACCCGAAACGGTGATGGCATTCATAGCGGAACCCGTAGTGGGCGCCACGCTCGGTGCCGTGCCTGCCGTCGAGGGCTATTTCCGGCGCATCCGCGAGATCTGCGGCGAATATGGCGTTCTGCTGATCCTCGATGAGGTGATGTGCGGCATGGGCCGAACGGGCACGCTGTTTGCCTGTGAGCAGGACGGTGCTGCGCCGGACATTGTGACCATCGCGAAGGGGCTTGGCGCGGGCTACATGCCGATTGGCGCGATGCTGTGCAGCGGAACGATCTACGACACGATCGCAAATGGTTCCGGCAGCTTTCAGCACGGTCACACCTATCACGGCCACCCGCTTGCCGCTGCTGCGGGTGGAGCGGTGATGCACGCGCTTCTGGAACGCGATCTGCTGGCGCAGGTGCAGAGCCGGGGGCACTATCTCGAAGCCGCGCTCGACCGGACATTCGGTCAGCACCCGAATGTCGGCGATATCAGGGGGCGGGGGCTGTTTCGGGCCATCGAGCTGGTGGAGGATCGCTCGACCGGCCAGCCATTCGATCCCGCGCGCAAGCTGCATGCGCGGATCAAGGCCGCGGCGCTGGAAGAAGGGCTGTTCTGTTATCCCGGGAGCGGGACTTATGACGGCAAGGCCGGAGATCATGTGCTGCTCGCGCCGCCCTTTATTATCACCGAGGCGGAGCTCGACGATGTGACGGCGCGGCTCGCAAAGGCGGTCGAACGGGCTTTGGCCGCATGAGCAGGCTTAAACGCCTGCCTTACATCATGCTGGCGCCCAACGGCGCGCGTCTTGGAAAGTCGGACCATCCGGCGCTGCCAGTGACTATCGCCGAGACGGTCTCCGCTGCTCGCAGCGCGCACGAAGCTGGGGCGCAGGCGCTGCATGCGCATGTACGGGATGCGGAAGGCCAACATGTTCTCGACGCCGGGCTCTATCGCGAGCTGATTGCCGAGATGGAGCGGGCTGTGCCGGACATGCCGGTGCAGATCACCACCGAGGCGGTCGGACGCTACACGCCGGCCGAGCAGCGAGCGCTGGTGCGTGAGGTGATGCCGGAAGGTGTGTCGGTTGCGCTCAGGGAGATGTGGCCGGGGCCGGGTGCCGACACGGAGGCAGCCAGGTTCTATGGCTGGGCGAAGGAAGCGGGCATTGCTGTTCAGCACATCGTCTATTCGCCCGACGATGTCCGCCGTCTGGTTGGTTTGACGGCCGATGGCGACGTGCCGGCACCGCTGCAGATGCTTTTCGTTCTAGGCCGCTACGCGACACCCGCCGAGGGCCGGCCGGGCGATCTGAACGGATTTCTGGCGGCTTCCGTCGATGCACCGGAAGGCAGCGAATGGGCCGTTTGTGCTTTCGGGCGGGCAGAACGGGCCTGCCTGCTGGCGGCCGCCCGGCATGGTGGCAAAATGCGGATCGGCTTCGAAAACAACATTCTGAGGCCCGATGGCAGCACTGCGCGCGACAATGCCGAGCAGGTGATCGGCTTGTGCGAAGCGCTGACCTCGGAAGGACTGTTGCCGGCCAGCGTTTAGTCTAACTTCTGCAAATCCGATGGAACCTGTTGCGGGGCGGGCGCGAAGGCGCAAATCTCGCCATTGCCGGCGCATTCGCGATGTGCGGTTCGCGCGGCTGCTGCCATGCTGCATCGTCCCGGAGAGTTGACCCATGCCGCTGACCATGAACCGCGAAGTCTTTATCACCTGTGCCGTTACCGGCTCGGGCGGCACGCAGGAGCGCAGCCCGCATGTGCCACGTTCGCCAAAGCAGATCGCAGACAGCGCGATCGCAGCGGCGAAGGCGGGAGCGGCGATCGTGCACTGCCATGTGCGCGACCCCGAAAGTGGAGCGCCGTCGCGGCGGCTCGATCTCTACCGCGAAGTTACGGAGCGCATTCGCGAAGCGGATGTGGATGTCGTGTTGAACCTGACCGCAGGCATGGGCGGTGACATTGTTTTCAGCGGCGTCGAGACACCGCTGCCGCCGGCCGACGGCACCGACATGATCGGCGCCAGTGAACGCGTGGCGCATGTCGCGGAATGCCGGCCCGAAATCTGCACGCTCGATTGCGGCACCATGAATTTCGCCGAAGCCGATTATGTGATGACCAACACGCCGGGCATGCTGCGCGCGATGGGCGCAATGATGACCGAGCTTGGCGTGAAGCCGGAGATCGAAGCGTTCGACACCGGGCATCTATGGTTCGCAAAGGAGCTCGTGAAGGAGGGCGTGCTAGATGCACCGGCGCTGGTGCAGCTTTGCATGGGCGTGCCCTGGGGCGCGCCGGACGACCTGAACACCTTCATTGCGATGGTCAACAACCTGCCGGACGACTGGACGTTTTCCGCCTTTTCGCTCGGCCGCCACCAGATGGCCTATGTCGCGGCTGCTGTGCTTGCCGGCGGCAATGTGCGGGTGGGTCTGGAAGACAATTTGTGGCTCGACAAGGGCGTGCTTGCGGAGAACTGGCAGCTCGTGGAACGGGCGCATTCGATTGTCGAGAATATGGGTGCGCGGGTGATCGGCCCGGCGGAAGTTCGCGAGAAACTCGGGCTGACGAAGAGGGCGCCGAAATGAAGGCGGCCATTGTCGGCGGCGGTGTGATTGGCGGCGGTTGGGCCGCGCGGTTTCTGCTCAATGGCTGGAATGTCGCCGTGTTCGATCCCGATCCGGAGGCCGAACGCAAGATCGACGCAGTGCTCGCCAATGCCCGGCGCAGCCTGCCCGCGCTCTATGACCGGCCGCTCCCGAAGGAGGGACGTCTCACGTTTCACGCACAGCTTGCAGAGGCGGTGTCAGCTGCAGCCTGGGTGCAGGAGAGCGTGCCGGAGCGTCTGGACCTCAAGCACAAAGTGTTCGCCGAGATCGCGGATGCGGCACCGGTAGAGGCCGTGATTGGTTCGTCGACATCGGGTTTCAAACCTTCGGAACTCAACGCCAATGGCGGGCGGGTTATCGTCGCGCACCCCTTCAACCCGGTCTATCTGCTGCCGCTGGTGGAACTGGTGGGCGAGGCGGCGGAGACCAAACGAGCCGCCGATATTCTTCGCACGATCGGCATGTTTCCGCTCACGCTGCGCAAGGAGATCGACGCTCATATCGCCGACCGGTTGCTTGAAGCAGTGTGGCGCGAGAGCCTTTGGCTGGTGAAGGACGGTGTGGCCACGACGGAGGAAATCGACGAGGCCATCCGTATGGGATTCGGTCTCAGATGGGCGCAGATGGGCCTGTTCGAAACCTATCGCATCGCTGGCGGCGAGGCCGGTATGCGGCATTTCTTGGAGCAGTTCGGGCCGGCACTCTCGTGGCCATGGACCAAGCTGATGGATGTGCCGGAATTCACCGACGAGCTGGTCGATCTGATTTCAGATCAGTCTGATGCGCAGTCGGGCCATCTGTCGATCCGCGAGCTGGAGCGGCTGCGCGACGACAATCTGGTCGGCATGATGCGGGTCTTGAAGGCAAGCGGCAGCGGGGCCGGTGGCGTGATCAACGGCCACGAAGCGACGATAGGAGAGGGCGGCTAGACGCCGAGGTAACGCACCTGCAGCTCTTCGGTGAGTTCGGAAGGCTGGCCGGTCCAGACTGTCAGCCCGTTTTCGAGCACCGTGCAGCGGTCGGCAAGCGGCAGAAGCTCGGGCAGTGTCTTGTCCACAATCAGGATCGCCTCGCCTTCTTGCTTGAGCTTGCGGATCGCGGCCCAGATGTCGTTGCGAATGACGGGCGCGAGGCCCTCGGTCGCTTCGTCGAGAAGAAGCAGCTTCGGGTTCGTCATCAGGGCTCGACCGATGGCCAGCATCTGTTGTTCGCCGCCGGAGAGCGTATTGGCCATCTGGCCGCGGCGTTCAGCCAAGCGCGGAAAAAGCTGGGTGACCGAATTGAAATCCCATTTGCCCGGACGCGCCGTTGCGATGAGATTTTCTTCCACCGTGAGGGCGGCAAAGCAGCGCCGGCCTTCCGGCACCAGACCGATGCCGAGCTTGGCTACACGGTGCGGCGCCATGCCTTTCAGCGCCTTGCCGGCGAAATGCACGGCCCCGCCGAATGGCGGTGTGAGATTGCAAATGGCGCGAATGGTGGTGGTCTTGCCCATGCCGTTGCGGCCCATCAGCGCCACTACCTCACCCTCTGCGACTTCGATGTCGACACCGAAAAGCGCCTGGCTCTGGCCGTATGCAGCTTCGATTTTCTCGACCCTGAGCAACGTCACGCCTCGTCTCCCAGATATGCCCGGCGCACTTCCGGGTCGGCACGAATTTCATCCACCGTGCCGGTGGCGATGACCCGGCCGTAAACAAGCACGGAGATGCGGTCGGCCAGCGCGAAGACGGCGTTCATGTCGTGCTCGACGAGCAGGATCGGCGCTTCGGCGCGCAGGCCATCGAGGAAGTCGGTGAGCTTTTTGGAGCCTTCGGGGCCCATGCCGGCCATAGGCTCATCGAGCAGGAAGGCACGCGAGCCGAGCGCAAGCGCGATCGCGATTTCGATCTGGCGGCGCTCGCCATGCGACAGTTCCGAGGTCGGCAGATGCGCACGGTCGGCGAGGCCGACGCGCTCCAGCGCCGCCATCGCGGGCTCGATGAGCGATGTGTCGCGCATCACCGGCCTGAAAAAGCGGAAGCTCGATCCCTGCACCGACTGCACTGCCAGCATGACATTGCGCAAAGCGGAGAATTCCGGCGCGAGCGATGAAACCTGGAAGGTTCGGCCGAGCCCGCGGCGGGCGCGCTCGGCGACGGTGAGGCCCGTCAGTTCCTGGCCGTCAAAGCGAATGCTGCCGGTGTCTGGTTTCAATGTTCCGGCCACCTGATTGATCAGCGTGGATTTTCCGGCACCGTTGGGGCCGATCAGCGCGTGAATTTCGCCGGGTTTGAGGTCGAGCGACACATCGTCGGTCGCCTTGAGTGCGCCGAAGGTCTTGCTGAGTTCGGAAATCGCGAGAACGGGATCAGCCATGACGGGCCCTCCCGGCGATGAGGCCGACGACGCCGCCGCGCGCAAAGAGCACCACGCCAAGCAGGATGAGGCCCAGGAAGAATTGCCAGCGCTCGGTGATGCCGCCCAGCCAGAACTCGAGCAGTACATAGATTGCTGCGCCGACGACCGGGCCGAAGAGACGGCCCACACCGCCCAGAATGATCAGTACGATCAACTCGCCCGACAGATGCCAGGAGAGCATCGACGGGCTGACGAAGCGGTTGAGATCGGCAAACAGAGCGCCGGCAATCGCAGTGAACATGCCGGAAATCACGAAGGCGGCAAGGCGAATGCGGTAGGGCGGGATGCCAACCGAGGCGACACGCACCTCATTCTGCCGAGTTGCCTGAAGGGCCGCGCCGAAGCGGGAATCGGCGATCAGCTTGAACAGGATCAGGCCGATTGCCAGCAGCGCGTAGCAGATCAGGAAATAGGGCAATGGCCGCAGCGTGTTCACGCCCGGAAACTGGTTTCGAACGAAGATCGGCAAGCCGTCTTCGCCACCATAGGCCGGCCAGGAGATCGCGAAGTAGAAGATCATCTGCGCGAAGGCGAGCGTGATCATGATGAAATAGACACCGGCGGTACGCAGGCTGATCAGGCCGATCAGGAAGGCGACGATGCCGCCCGCGATCATCGCAACTAGCCAGATCACGATCATCTGTTTGGTGCCGGGTAACCCGAAAATAAGCGGGTCGCCGGAGAACGCATGACTGGCGAGGATGCCGGCAGTGTAGCCGCCAATGCCGAAGAAAGCGGCATGGCCGAACGACACCAGCCCGCCAAGGCCAAGCGCCAGATTGAGGCCGACGGCAGCGAGCGACAGGATGGCGATGCGGGTTGCCAGCGTGACGTAGAATGGTTCGCCGGCATAGTTGGCCGCAATCGGCAGCGCGAGCAGCAGCAGTGCGACGGCGAGGTTGAAGATGGTTTCGCGGTTTGCCATCGCCTACGCCTGCGCCGGGAAGAGGCCGCGCGGCTTGAGCGCCAGCACAACGGCCATAAGCAGATAGATCAGCATCGAAGCAATCGCGCCGCCGATGAGGCCGGCCTGCGATGGCGGCAGGAAAAGCTGCATGGCCTGCGGCAGCAGGAAGCGGCCCATCGTGTCGGTGACGCCGACCAGAACTGCTCCGATCAATGCGCCGCGGATCGAGCCGATGCCGCCAATGACGATGACCACGAATGCCAGGATCAGCACGGGTTCGCCCATGCCGACCTGCACGGACTGGATGGCACCGACCATCGCGCCCGCGAGGCCCGCAAGTGCTGCGCCCAGAGCGAAAACGACTGTGTAAAGCGTTGCAACATCGACGCCGAGCGCGCCGATCATTTCGCGATCGCTCTCCCCGGCTCGAATTCGCATGCCAAGCCGCGTTTGGGTGATGAGCAGGTAGAGGCCGATCGCGACTGCAATACCGACGCCGATAATCGCAAGACGGTAGAGCTGGTAACGCGAGCCGCCGGGCAGCGGCACCGTGCCCTGAAGCAGTGTTGGAATATCGAGATAAAGCGGGATCGAGCCGAAGACCCAGCGCGTGCCCTCGGAAAATATCAGGATCAGCGCGAAGGTGGCGAGCACCTGATCGAGGTGATCGCGTGTGTAGAGCCTGCGGATAACGACGAGTTCGACGATCGCGCCCGCCGCCGCGGCCGCGGCCAGGCTCGCAACGAGGCCGATCCAGAAGGAACCGCTCCATGCGGCAACGACCGCGCAGGCGAAAGCGCCGACCATATAGAGTGAGCCATGCGCCAGGTTGATCAGCCCCATGACGCCGAAGATCAGTGTGAGCCCGGCAGCCATCAGGAAGAGCATGACGCCGAACTGCAGGCCGTTCAGCAACTGCTCGAGGAAAAGCGCGATTGTCATCGGCGACAAAGCCTCAGTGCCTACGCCGGCCAGTTAGGGCGGCGCACGGTGTCGAAGGGAAAAGGGTGGGGACGCGCGGGGGTGCGTGCGTCCCCAGGAAGGCTCGCCCTGCGGGGGCTTACATGCCGCACTCGCCGGCGTAGGCGTCCTGATGGTCTTCGAACGCCGTTGCGATGATCTTGTTAGTGATCACCTCACCTTCCTTGACCACCTCACGGACATAAATGTCCTGAATCGGGTGGTTGTTGTTGCCGAACTTGAAGTCGCCGCGCACCGAGGCGAAATCGGCTTCCTTCAGTGCTGCGCGGAATGCATCCGCATCCTTCACGTCAGCCTTGGCAGCCGCAGCGATAATCAGGTTAGCGGTGTCGTAGCCCTGACTAGCATAAAGCGAGGGCAGACGGCCATACTCGGCCTGGAACGTCTCAACGAACATCTTGTTGGCTTCGTTGTCGATGTCCTTGTTCCACTGCGAAGAGTTCTTCACGCCGAGTGCAGCATCGCCCACAGCGCCCAGAATATCCTGGCTGAAGGAGAATGCCGGTCCGAGAACCGGAAGCCCGACGTCGGACTGCGCATACTGCTTCATGAAGGCGATTCCCATGCCACCGGGCAGGAAGAAGAAGATCGAATCCGCACCCGATGCGCGGATCTGCGCGATTTCGGCCGCGTAGTCGGTCTGGCCGAGCTGGGTGTAGACTTCGCCGGCGAGATCGCCGGTGTAGAAGCGCTTGAAGCCTGTGAGCGCGTCGGTGCCGGCCGGGTAGTTCGGCGCCATGATGAATGGCTTCGCGAAACCTTCCTTGGTGGCGTAAGCGCCCATCGCCTCATGCAGATTGTCGTTCTGCCATGCGACGTTGAAATAGTTCTGGTGGCACTGCGACCCCGCCAGCGGCGAGGGGCCGGCATTGGGCGACAGATAGAACTTGTCCTGCGCAACCACGCTCGGCACGACGGCCATTGCAAGGTTTGACCAGATAATGCCGGTCAGGATGTCGACCTGATCGCTCTGGATCATCTTGTCGGCGAGCTGCACCGCGATTTCGGGCTTGCGCGCATCGTCCTCGGTGACGACTTCGATGTTGTTCGCGCCAGCATTCTTCAGCGCCAGCATGAAGCCGTCGCGCACGTCGATGCCGAGGCCGGCGCCGCCGCCGGACAGGGTGGTGATCATGCCGACCTTAACGTTTTCGGCCATCGCGGGCGCCGAAAGGCCAAGCGTAAGACCCAGCGCCAATGCTCCCAAAGTTTTTTTCATTCCATTCCTCCCAATTGTCGCACCATGCGTAGCCGGAAACCGGGCTTCCGGACAACAGTGCCAGCGCCCATCTTTTTCGCGGGCTCCGATGCTAGATTCCACAGATCGGCGGGAAATTCCAGTTATTTTATACTTAAAGCAATTGGTGTGGCTTGGCCAATGGCATGGCTGGCGTTATGCAAGCGCACGCGTGACAGCCTGGGGCCGGCAGATGATCCTCTATTCAGTGAACGACTGGAACGACGCCTACGCCAATATGCAGCATATTCCTGGCGGCGAGGGCTGGCCGGATATCTGGTCGGCGGCGTCGAAGACATACCGCGCGGAGATGGAGGCCAAGGGCAAGTCCAAGCTTGGCCTTGCCTACGGGGACGGCGAGCGCAACCGATTCGACCTGTTTTTGCCTGAAGGCGAAACCAAAGGCCTCGTCGTCTTCGTGCATGGCGGCTACTGGATGCGCTTCGATTGCACGATGTGGTCGCATCTGGCGCAGGGCTGCGTGGAGAATGGTTGGGCCGTGGCGATGCCGAGTTACACGCTGGCGCCGCATGCTCGCATTTCGGACATTACGCGCGAGGTCGGGCAGGCGATTACGGCCGCAGCCGAGATGATCTCCGGGCCGATCCGGCTCACCGGACATTCGGCGGGCGGGCATCTCGTGACACGCATGATTTCTTCGACATCGCCGCTGCCGGAAGCGGTGCGCGCACGGGTCGCGCATACGGTGTCGATTTCGGGCGTGCACGACCTGCGGCCTTTGCTCAATCTCGCGCTCAACGAAACGCTGCGGCTCGACACGGTGGAAGCTGAGGCAGAAAGCCCCGCACTTCTGGCGCCGCTGGCCGCCGCGAAAGTGACGTGCTGGGTTGGGGCCGGGGAGCGGGCGGAGTTTTTGCGCCAGAATGCGCTGCTCGCGAATATCTGGACCGGGCTTGGCGCAAAAACCGCGGTCTATGAGGAGCCGGACTGCCACCATTTCAACGTAGTGGACGGGTTGGCCGCACGCGACAGCGCGATCACACGCACACTTCTCGATTCCTAAGCGACGACGATGACCTCGATTTCTCTGCGCCGTCCCGACGACTGGCACCTGCATCTGCGGGATGGGTCGATGCTTGAAGCGGTGCTACCCTACAGTTCGGCCAACTTCGCCCGCGCCATCATCATGCCCAATCTGGTGCCGCCGGTGGTGACGGTGAAGGATGCGGTGGCCTATCGCGAACGGATCATGGCCGCGCTGCCCGGGGGCCACGACTTCACACCGCTGATGACGCTCTATCTGACCGAGCAGACAGATCCGGCCGACGTCGCCGCCGGTTTTGCGGACGGGGTCGTGACTGCGGTGAAGCTTTATCCGGCAGGCGCCACCACCAACTCGCAGTCGGGCGTGCGCGACATCGAAAAGGCCATGCCCGTTTTGGAGAAGATGGCCGAGATCGGCATGCCGCTTTGCGTGCATGGGGAAGTGACCGATCCTGATATCGATATCTTCGACCGGGAGGCGGTATTCATCGAGCGTGTGCTCGATCCGGTGCGCAAGCGCCTGCCTGGTCTGCGTGTGGTGATGGAGCATGTGACGACCTCGAACGGGGTCGATTACGTCCGCAGCCAGCAGAACGACATCGCAGCGACGATCACCACGCACCACCTGATCATCAATCGCAATGCGATCCTCGCCGGCGGTATACGCCCGCATTATTACTGTCTGCCCGTTGCCAAGCGCGAGAGCCACCGGTTGGCGCTGCGCGACGCAGCCACCTCCGGCGATGCGCGCTTCTTCCTCGGCACGGACTCCGCCCCGCATCTCGATCCTCTGAAGGAAAGCGCCTGCGGCTGTGCCGGCATCTTCACAGCGATCAACACCATGCCGCTGCTGGCGCATGTGTTCGAAGAAGAAGGCGCGCTGGACAGGCTCGAGGCCTTCGCCTCGCTCAATGGCCCTGCCTTCTACCGCCTGCCGCCCAACGAAACCCGCATCACGCTGACCCGGCAAGACACACCCGTCACCTTCCCGCCAAAGATCGACACCGCAGACGGACCCGTCACCGTGTTCGATCCGGGGTTTGAGGTTCACTGGGTCGCAAGCTGATTTGAATATTGGCGGTGCGCCCGCTGCAGCGTAGTCTGACACCAGAACGTAAACTGGTGCGACTGCCATGGTGCGCCGCTTTTACCGCCTACCACCGCTGACCACGCTGGCGACTTTCGAAGCGGCGGCGCGCCACCAGAGCGTGAAGCATGCGGCGGCGGAGCTGAATGTGACGCCGGGTGCGGTCAGCCACCAGATCAAGGCGCTGGAAGGAGAGGTGGGCACGTCGCTCTTTCGGCGCGTGCACCGGGGCATCGAACTCACCGGCGCGGGCCGCGAGCTTTATGCGGTGTTGTCGCGTGGATTTCAGGAAACAGCTTCGGTACTCGACCGTCTGCGGGCGGAAAATCCGGGTGCTGAAATTCAGGTAGGGGCCTCCACGGCGGTTGCTGCTCTCTGGCTGATGCCGCGCATCACCGATTTCTGGTCGCAGCACCCCGATATCCGCATATCGCTCTACATCTCGGACGATGTGAACGAGCTGCTCGCCTCCCGCTCCGACCTCATGATCCGCTATGGCAGCGGCGACTGGCCCGATTGCGAGGCCGAGCATGTGTTCGATGACGAACTGATGCCGGTGTGCAGCCCGGACTTCGCGCGCGCCAACCCTGTGACGGATGTCGATGCGCTGGCCGAACTGCCGCTGATCCAGATGCACAGCGTGGATGCCGGCTGGACCACCTGGCGCGAATGGTTTGCCATGGTCGGGCGGCCGGGCGCGGCTATCAAAGGACCCTCGTTCAACAATTATACGATCGCGCTGCAGGCGGCCGAAAACGGCACCGGCGTCGCGCTGGGATGGCGGCGGCTCATTGCGCCGCGGCTGGAGGCCGATGCTCTGGTGTCGCTCACCGACATTTCCGTCGAGGCGCCGGGTGCGTTTTTTCTGTGCCTGCGGCGCGAGCGCAGTTCGAAACCGGACCTCCATCTGTTGCTCGACTGGCTGCGGGTCGGCCCGCAGATTGCGGCTTGAGTTGAGTTCAATTCAACAAAGCTGCCGATTTTAGCTTCTTGTGCGTATTTCCGGTTGGGATCAATCTCAAGCGAAAGCCGGGAGGTTCCGCCGATGCTGAAGCGCATAGATGCCGCGTTGGAAGAGGTCAGGAAGCCGGTCAGTACGGCCAACGGTCTGCCAAACGTATTCTACACGGAGGCCGCGACCTTCGCGGAGGAGCGCGAGGCAGTGCTCTTCGCGAACTGGTCGGCGATCGGTTTTGCCAGCGACATTGCGGGCCCGGGCGAGGCGATGCCGATCGATTTTGCCGGCATGCCGCTGCTTGCGGTGCGCGACCGGGAGGGAACGGTGCGTGTGTTCCAGAACACGTGCCGGCATCGCGGCATGATCCTGATCGAAGAAAAGCGCACCATCACTGGTGCTATCCGCTGCCCCTATCACTCGTGGAGCTATGCGCTGGATGGCGAACTGCGCGCGACGCCGCATGTCGGCGGTCCTGGCCACAACATGCATGACGATATCTGCCGCGAGGCGCTTGGTCTGATCGAAATCCGCAGCCACATCTGGCGCGACGTGATCTTCGTCAACGTGTCGGGAAATGCGCCCGACTTCGAGATCTATGCCGCCGATCTGATCGAGCGCTGGCGCGAGTTCGATCAGCCGCTGTTTTTCGGCGGCGCCGACAGCGCGTTTCAGCTCGAGGTCGATTGCAACTGGAAGCTGGCAGTAGAGAACTATTGCGAGAGCTATCATCTGCCATGGGTGCATCCTGGCCTGAACAGCTATTCGCGACTGGAGGATCATTATCACATCGAAGCGCCGGGGCTCTATTCGGGCCAAGGCACGCATGTCTACAGGCCGATGATTGACGAAAGCGGCAGCCGTTTCGCAGATTTCGCGGGGCTGCATTCCAGGTGGGAGAGTGCGGCGGAATATATCGCGCTCTACCCGAACGTGCTGTTCGGCGTTCACCGCGACCATGCCTATGCGATCATTCTGCAGCCCGTGTCACATGAGCGCACGATCGAACATGTCGCGATCTACTATGCGAGCGCCGACATGCTGGCCGGCGACCGGGCGGAACTACGCGCAGCCAACAGCGGCATGTGGAAGGCGGTGTTCGAAGAAGACATCTTCGTAGTGGAAGGCATGCAGCGGGGGCGGCACGGCGTGCGGTTCGACGGCGGGCGTTTTTCGCCGGTCATGGACGGGCCCACGCATCTTTTCCACGCATGGGTGGCCGACCAGTTCGTGGCGGCGGGCCACGGTGCCTGAGGCCACCACATTGGGGCGCGGGTCGATAGACGCCGCCCTGCTCGATGCGCATGCGCGCCACGACCATGCGGCGCTGGTGAGCCTTTATGCGCAAGCGGCCGACATGTTCGAGGAGAGCGGCGAGGAAGATGCGGCGTGCTTTTACCTGACGCACGCTTATGTCTTCGCGCTGGAACAGGGACTGCCGCAGCAGGCCGGGCTTCATGCACGCTTGTGCGCCAAGGGCCGCGACCGGCCGCGAGACGGTCAGGGGATCGGCTCAGCCGCGCCTAGTTACCCTTGGGCGCGACGACCTCACCATCTTCCTTGGTGAATGCGCCGATCTCGGCATTCGGCAGAAGGTCGAGCACGGCTTCGGACGGGCGGCAGAGTTTTGTGCCGAGCGGGGTGACGACAACCGGTCGGTTCATGAGGATCGGATGCGCAACCATGAAATCGATGAGCTCGTCGTCGCTCCATTTCGGGTCGTCGAGGCCGAGTTCATCGTAAGGTGTGCCCTTGCGGCGTAGAAGATCGCGCGGGGCGATGCCCATGGCCGCAATCAGCTCAACCAGCTTCTCGCGCGTCGGCGGCGTTTTCAAATATTCGATGACCTTGGGCTCCACGCCGGATTGCTGGATCATGGCAAGCGTGTTGCGCGAGGTGCCGCATTTCGGATTGTGGTAGATCGTGATGGTCATTCTGCTGCCTCCGGCTGCGATTTCGCATAGGCCGCGCCAAACATCCAGCCCGCGACGAGCGCTGCCAGCACCGCGCCGACAAGTTCGGCGGCAATGAAGCCGGGCACATCGACCGGACGGATGCCAGAGAAGGTGTCGGTGAAGCCCCGTGCGATCGCCACCGCCGGATTGGCGAAGGAGGTGGAGGCTGTAAACCAGTAAGCGGCGGTGATGTAGAGGCCGACAAGCCACGGAACGGCGTCGGAACGGAAGCGGATGCCGGCAAAGATCGTGAAAACGAGACCGAAGGCGGCGACGAATTCGGCGAACCACTGGGCATTGCCGGTACGCTCCGTCAGCGATGCCTGAATGAGCGGAAGCTCGAACATGGCGTGGGCGACGACGGCGCCGAGAACGCCGCCGGCGATCTGCGCTGCAACATAGGTGAGGGCGGTGCCCGGCTCGATTTCGCGGCGGATCAGGAATGCGACCGTGACGGCGGGGTTGAAATGCGCCCCCGACACTGGTCCCAGAATGGTGATCAGCACGACGAGGATCGCGCCTGTGGGAATGGTGTTGCCGAGCAGCGCGAGTGCAACGTCGTCGGTCAGGCGGTTGGCCATGATGCCGGAGCCAACCACCGTGCAAACAAGCAAAAGGGTGCCCAGCGCCTCGGCTGCAAGACGCCGTGGAGTATCGAATTCCATATCAGCTTGCCTCGGAGTGCTCGCGGCCGATGTCGTCGAGCCGCTTCTGTAGCGCCAGCCGGTCGAGCGATGCGAGCGGCAGCGAGGTGAAGATCGAAATGCGGTTGTTGAGCATGCGATAAGCGTCGGAAAAGGCGAAGCGGATTTCGGCTTCGGAACCTTCGGCGGCCGCGGGGTCGGGCACGCCCCAATGCGCCGTCATGGGCTGGCCGGGCCACACCGGACAGGCCTCCTGCGCGGCGCTATCGCAGACGGTGAAAACGAAATCGAGCTTGGGCGCATCCGGCGCTGCAAATTCCTGCCAGTCCTTGGAGCGCGCGAAGGAGATGTCATGGTTGAGGCTTTTCAACAGGTCCAGCGTGTAGGGGTGGACTTCGCCCTTGGGTTGCGATCCCGCCGAATAGCCCTTGAAGCGGCCCATGCCGACCCGGTTTATGATGGCCTCGGCGATGATGGAGCGCGCCGAATTGCCGGTGCACAGGAACAGCACATTGTAGATCTGATCGCTCATGACACGCCTCCTTTCAGGCGAGACTAGCAGTCGCAGGCGACCGCATTGATGACAGGCCGGCACATCTCCGGCCGGCCGTTGCAGCAATCTTCCATCAGATATGCGAGCAGGTCTCGGAAGCCGGTCATGTCGGCCACATACCGGATCGTGCGGCCGTCGCGCTCTGCTCGGATAAGGCCGGCATGGTCGAGCACTTTCAGATGCGCGGAGGTGGTGTTTTGCACCGTGCCCAGCTGCCGGGCGATTTCGCCGGCGGGCAGGCCTTCAGCGCCACTGCGCACCAGCAGGCGAAACACATCAAGCCGGGTCTCCTGACCAAGAGCGGCAAGCGCGGCGAGGGAAGACTTCTTATCCATATATCCAAGATTCTCGATATTTTGGAAACGAATAGTCCCCCGCGAAGGCGGGGTCAAGCCTCGGCCATCGGTTCGCCGGTGCTTTCGGCGGCCAGATACGGCTTTTCCATGTTCGCGATAGCTTCGCGGCCGGCCGGTGTGAGCGCATAGAGCCCGCGATCGACGCGTTCGAACCAGCCATAGAAATTGTGCCGCAGGATGTTCTGCGCGCGGTCCGAGAGCTGCTTCAGGTCGCGCGGCCGCAGCGGACCGTCAAGCATGGCGTTGGCACAGGCGATCGCTTCCTGGCGGTATGCGGTCATGATCGGCTTGCGCGTCGAACCGCCGCGCGCGGTGTCGCCCTGGCGGCGCGTATATTCCAGATGAAGGCGGGAGCGTTTCTTCCGGTTGTTGCGCGGGAAGGGCGAGACCGGGCTCACAATGACACTGACTTCGCCATTGTCGGCCACGCCCAGCATGCCGAATCCCAGCCGGCGGCAGAGCGCACGAAAGCGGGTGTCGCTTTCGCGGCCCTTTCGGCCGGCCGCAAGCCGAGCTGCGAGCCAGACTTCGTCGCAGGCGGCCGCGCGCTCGACGCCTTGCAGCACCAGCTCAAGATTGAAGCGCAGCTTGAGTTCGCAAATGACAAGTATTGGCGGTTCATCGCCATTGACCGCGACGATATCGCAGCCGCCGATTTCGCCCTTCGCAGCGAAGCCGAGGCTTACCAGGAATGTCTTCACCGGCTCGTAGAGTGAGGTTTCGCGCAATGCTCAGCCCGGTTCGAATCGCAGTTCGCGGGGATGATAGCGCGGTCGGCGTCGGGGGCGAAAAGAGCGTTCAGAAATAGCCGTAGTAGGTCAGCACGAGGCCGAACACAGCCCACAGGATGACCGAGCCGCGCAGGAACGCGGTGCGGCCGAGCATGCTCTCGCCGATGCCGGCAACGAATTTAGGCGCGATGACGCGAAATGCGCCGCCAATGACCATTGCCCAACCGAACAACGTGATCAGAAGCGTCCAGTCCATGGTCCAGCGATTGTGTGTGTTCACAATCGCAAGGCCACCGACCATCACGAGTATGCCCGACATGAAAATCAGCGATGTACTTTTGAGGAACTCCCGCGCCAGCTCACGCAGTAGCTTCAGGGAGACAATCATGGGGATCGAGACGGCCAGAACGACTGGCCCGAGCAGCTTGGCGATCCAGATCGACGTTTCCATGACTGACCTCCGCACGAGATGTGCATTTCTACGCCCGGCCCGACCAGCGGGCAACATTGCGCCAAGGGCGCGAGGCGTCAGCCCTTATCCGACACGCCGGCGTGGTCGAAGGTCGCCATGCCGTCGAAACAAGCAAGCGCACCGCGAATGACCGACACTGAAAGTGCTGCGCCCGAGCCTTCGCCGAGCCGCATGCCCAGATCGAGCAACGGCATCAGGCCGAGCTGATCCAGCAGCTTCCGGTGTGCGGCTTCGGCAGAGACATGCCCGGCCTCCATGTGCCCGGTGGCGTGCGGATTAAGCTTGACCAGCGGCGCGACCGCAGCCGTGGCGACAAAGCCATCGAGGATGAGTGGTTTGCTGCGATGACGCGCGCCGAGAGCGGCGCCCATCAAGGCGGCGGTTTCGCGCCCGCCAAGGCGCATCGCCACTTGCAACGGATCGCCGAGATGTTCGCGGTGGAGCTTGAGCGCTTCGGCCACGACCTCGGCCTTGCGCTTCAGGCCGGCGTCGTCCACGCCGGTGCCACGCCCGACCCAGGTCGCGGGATCGCCGCCGAAGAGGCCGGCGGACAGGGCGGCCGCGGCGGTTGTGTTGGCAATACCCATCTCGCCGATGCAGACGATATCAGCATGATCTTTCACCGCGTTGAAGCCGGTGGCGATGGCGGCCAGGAATTCGGGTTCCGTCATTGCGGGGCCTTGGGTGAAGTCAGCAGTCGGGTGGTCGATCTCGAGCGGTACTACGCACAGTTCGGCATCCACAGCTTTCGCGAACTGGTTGATGGCGGCACCGCCGGCGGCAAAGTTCGCAACCATCTGTGCAGTGACTTCTGCCGGGAAGGCGGAGACGCCACGTGCCGCGACACCATGCGAACCGGCGAAAATCAACACCTCGACATGGTCGAGCCGCGGGCGTGGCAGATGCTGCCAGCAGGCGAGCCAGGCAACGAGGTCTTCCAGCCGGCCGAGGCTGCCCGGCGGCTTGGTGAGCGTGGACTGGCGATCGCGCGTCGCCTGCGCGGCGGCTTCGTCACCTTCCGGTAGGTCGAGGCAGGCCTTGCGCAGGTCTTCGAGACTGGCAAATTCGGTCATCTAAAGTCCTTTCACCTTCCGGTCAGCTTAATGCGGCGGCTGCCGCCAAAAGCACGAGAATTTCGCTGCCCTGTTCCAGCGCGCCGCAAATGTCGCCCGTATGACCGCCGAGTTGGCGTTGCGCGAGCGCCTTAAGAACCAGGAACCAGGCGGCGAGCAGGGTGGCAGTTACGAGCGCCGCCACGGGCCCGAACAGCAGGAGAAGTGCTACCGCTGCAATAGCGAGCGCGATGGCCGCGATGCGTTCACCGACTGCGCCGACATTGGCCGAAAGGCCGTCATCGCGGGCGGGGCCAAGCGAACCCAGAAAGTGCGGGATCATCGCGCGACCGGCCATATGCGCGGCAATGAGCGCCGCGACGGCAAGGCCGGGTGCAAGAGCTGCCAGTGCAGCCACGCGCAAGAGAATCGAGAAAACAAGGGCTGCCACGCCATACGTGCCGATACGGCTGTCGCGCATGATCTCAAGCTTGCGCTCGGGGGTCGCGCCGCCACCCAGACCGTCCGCCGTATCAGCCAGACCGTCCTCATGCAGCGCGCCGGTGACAAGCATGGTCGCGGCGACGGCGAGCAGTGCGCAGATAAGCGGCGTCAGACCCGTCCACGCGGCAATGAGAAGCGCGGCGCCGCCGATGGCGCCGACCACCGCACCGGCCAGCGGGGCCGCCCATTGTGCGCGGGCGAAATCGCCCGAGGGCGTACCGAGGACCGCAACCGGCAAGCGCGTGTAGAAGCCGACACAGGCGCCGAGATCGCTTAGCGGGCCGCTCATTGCGCTGGCTCGTCACGCGCGATGGCATGGAAAAAGCTGCCGCTGACCTGACCGCGCCTGCCGCCGGACGGGCCGATTTCGCGGCCCTGACCGTCGGCGATGGCCGCCAGCGGCTCGTCGCTGCCCGCCTCGGTCACACGGGCATAGTGGAATTCGTGGCCTCGTACCACCTCGCCCTTTTTGCCCAGCACGCAGTCATGCGCCAGCGTCGCGCGGCGATAACCGAGGTTCATCTTGCGCTTGGCGAATGAGGTAGAATGGCCGAGCAGGCCGAGCATTTCATAGGTGACGCCGTCGGCGTCCTCCAGTGCCTGGCCAAGCACCATGTAGCCGCCGCATTCGCCATGGACCGGGCGTGTCCGGGCGAAGTCAGCGATGCCGGCCTTGAAGCGCGCAGCAGATGCGATTTTGCCGGCGTGCAGCTCGGGATAGCCGCCAGGCAGCCAGCAGGCATCGCAGTCGTTCGCAGGCGCTTCGTCGGCGAGCGGGGAGAACGGGATGAGCTCCGCACCGGCCGCGCGCCAATGCGCGGCGACATGCGGGTAGACGAAGGTGAAGGCTGCGTCGCGCGCAATCGCGATGCGCTGGCCGGGCGGGGAGAGGGCCGCGCCCTCATCGCCGCCGGGGATTTCGATGGGAGCGGCGATCTCAAGCAGCGCGTCGAGGTCGACCGATTTCTCAATCGCGTCAGCCAGGCGGTCGATGTGCTCCGAAATACCGGCTTGCTCCTCGGCCTGTACGAGGCCGAGGTGGCGCTCCGGCAGCTGCATCGCCTCGTCGCGCGGCACTGCGCCGACGACACGAAGGCCGCGTTGCTCGATCGCCTCGCCCGCAAGCCGCACATGCCGTTCGCTGCCGACGCGGTTGAGGATGACGCCGGCAATCCGCACGCGTGGGTCGAAACCGGCGAAGCCGGAGGCGACCACGGCAGCGGTTTGCGACTGGCCCGAAACGTCGAGCACGAGTAGCACCGGAATGCCGAAATCTCGGGCGAGATCGGCTGCGGCGCCCGAGCGCCCGCTGTCGGAGGGGATGCCATCGAACAGCCCCATCGCGCTTTCGATGATGAGGACATCGGCGCTTTGCGCGGCTTCGCCGGCCAAGCTGCGCAACAGCTCCGGATGCATCGCCCAGCTGTCGAGGTTGAGGCCGGGCGTGCCGGTGGCAGCGGCATGGAAGCCGGGATCGATATAGTCGGGCCCGGACTTCGCGCCGCGCAGGGTCAGCCCGCGGCGCGCGAGTGCGCGCAGAAGCCCGATCGTGATCGTGGTCTTGCCGGAACCGGAGCGCGGCGCTCCGATGATCAGCCCCCGTGCGGTCATGCCGGCGGTCCGGCCGGCAGCGCCATCAATAGGTCGCGCATAGAAACGATATCGCCGATCACGATGATCGCCGGCGCTTCGAGGCCGGCTTCAGTTGCTCTGGCGTGGATGGTGGAGATTGTGCCGGTGACGATGCGCTTCGCTGCCGTCGTGGCCGAGGCGATCACCGCGGCCGGGGTGTCAGGGCCAAGGCCGGCACTCAGAAGTGCTGCAGCGATGATCGGCAGGTTTTTCAAGCCCATATAGACGACGATGGGCTGGCCCGTTCTGGCGAGTGCAGCCCAGTCGAGATCGTCCGGTGTGCCGGCGGCATGGCCGGTGGCCAGCGTGAACGCCTTGTTGATGCCGCGCATGGTGGCCGGAATGCCGCTCTCGGCGAGCCCGGCCAGCGCGGAGGTGACGCCCGGCAGGATGCGGTGTGGAACGCCGGCCTTGACCAGCGCCAGCGCTTCCTCGCCGCCGCGCCCGAAGATGAAGGGGTCGCCGCCTTTCAGCCGCAGCACGCGGCGGCCTTCGCCGGCAAAGGCAATGAGCCGCGCGATGATATCGTCCTGCGTGGCGGAGGGTTTGCCGCCGCGCTTGCCGGCGAAGACTAGCTCCGCGCCTTCGGCAAGGTCGAGAATGCTCTTGTCTACGAGGGCGTCGTGCACAACCACATCGGCCTGCGCAAGCGCGGAGAGTACATCGAGCGTCAGCATGCCGGGGTCGCCCGGACCTGCGCCCGCAAGCCAGACATGACCGGGTTCGAGCCGGGGGCGTGCTTCAAGGAGCGCGGCGATGCGTTGCGAATTGCTCATGCGCGCATCCGTAATGCGTTTTGCCGCCACGCTGAATGGCGAAATCGCCGCATCGAAGGATTTGCGCGCAATTGGTGACGGGCGCTGCGACGGCCACTATAGATCGTCTGATGGAAGACGAGGCCCGAAACCTGCGCCGTGGTTGGACCACGGGCGCCTGCGCGGCAGCCGCGGCCAAGGCCGCCTGCGCGGCGCTCGCCGGTGATGCGTTTCCCGATCCCGTGGAAATCACACTCCCCGGCGGCCAGTGTCCGGCCTTCGCGCTGGCGAAAACCGAGCGAGGCGAAGACTATGCCCGCGCGGGCATCGTGAAGGACGCCGGAGACGACCCTGACGTCACGCATGGCGCGCTGATCATCGCCACCGTGAGGCGTGGCACAGCGGACACCGGCATCACCTATCGCGCCGGCGAGGGCGTGGGCACTGTCACGCGGCCTGGTCTGCCGATCCCGGTCGGCGAGGCAGCCATCAACCCCGTGCCGCGCACCATGATCGCGCATGCGATTTCCGAAATTGCCGGGGAGGACGCCGATTTCGAAGTCGAGATTTCGGTGCCGGGCGGGGCGGAGATCGCGACGAAGACGCTCAATCCGCGCCTCGGCATTCTGGGCGGCATTTCGATACTCGGCACGACGGGGATCGTGATCCCGTTTTCCTGCTCGTCCTGGATACATTCCATCCATCGCGGCATCGATGTCGCGCGTGCGATGGGGCTCGACCATGTCGCGGGGTCGACCGGATCGGCTTCTGAAAACGCTGTGCAGAAGCACCACGGGCTGCACGAGGTGGCGCTGATCGACATGGGCGATTTCGCCGGCGGCATGCTGAAATATCTGCGCGCGCACCCGGTGCCGAAAGTGACCATTGCGGGCGGTGTCGCCAAGATGACGAAACTCGCGCAGGGCATGCTCGACCTGCATTCCAAACGCGGCCATGCCGATCTCGATGCGCTGGCCGACGTGGCTCTGCAAGCCGGTGGCGGCGAGGCGCTGGCGGCAAAGATACGTGCGTCCAACACCGTTGCCGAGGCATTCGACCACGCGGCCAAAGCCGGCGTTGCGCTCGGCGACGCGGTTGCGCAAGGCGCCTGGAAGACGGCGGCCGAGGCGCTGGCGCCTGCCGCAACCGAACTCGAAACCCTGATCTTCGACCGCGAGGGAAACCGGCACGGCGAAGCTGCCTTCAGGCCCGTTCATGAGGCCTCCCGACCGCGAAACCGGCGCTGATAGGCAGGGTCGTAGAGCGAGCTTTCGCGGAAGTCGGCAGCGCCGAGCGTGCGGCCGACGAAGATGATCGCCGTGCGTTCGATGGGATCGGCAGCGACTTTTGCTGCGATGTCGGCAAGCGTGCCTTTGACAACCCGCTGCTGCGGCCAGCTCGCATGCGCCACGATGGCGACAGGACAGTCTGCGCCGTAATGCGGGGTGAGTTCGGCCACTACCTGCTCGAGCGCGTGGATTGCCAGATGGATCGCCAGCGCGGCGCCCGTTGCGCCGAATGCGGCGAGGGTTTCGCCGTCCGGCATTTTCGATGCGCGGCCCGAAATGCGGGTGAGCACGAGGCTCTGGCCGACTTCGGGGATCGTCAGCTCGCGGCCGAGCGCGGCGGCGGCGGCGGCGAACGACGGCACACCCGGCGTAAGCGTATAGGGGATAGCGCGGCGCTGCAGGCGGCGTATCTGCTCCGCGACAGCGCTCCACACCGAAAGATCGCCCGAATGCAGGCGCGCGACATCGTGGCCGGCGCGGTGGGCCGCGACATATTCGGCCTCGATCTCGTCCAGCGACATCGGCGCGGTGTCGACCAGCCGCACATCTGCCGGGCAATAATCGAGCAGCTCCTTCGGCACGATGGAGCCGGCATAGAGGCACACGGGCGAACGCGCGAGGATATCGCGTCCGCGCACGGTGATGAGGTCAGCGGCACCGGGGCCGGCGCCGATGAAATGCACGGTCATGATGCGGCTCCCGTTCGGGCGAGCGCGCAGGTGGCCGGGCCCAGCGCGACGCGCGGCCCGAGCAACGAGCCGCCGGGGCCGGCGGCGGCAAGAGCTGCTGCTTCGGAGAGGCTGGCAAGGCCGGTTGCGGCGATGCTGGCGTCGGAGCGGGTGATCGTGTCGACGCTGCGCAGCAGCTTGTCGGTCATGCCTTGACAGGCGATGCCGAGCCGGCTTGCTGCTTCCGTGATGCCAGGCTCGGTGGATTTCGCGCTGCTCGATGCGAGCGCGGATATTGCGGTGCGGGGCAGATCATGCGTTGCCAAAGCAGCATCGAGCACGGCCAGCACCTCGTCGGCGGTGACGTTTTTTCGGGCTCCGATGCCGGCGACGATCATGGCTTGCTCCACGACCATTGCGTGACCGGCATCGCCGGACGCCAGCCGGTGAGCGAGCCGACCGGAGAGGCATGCGCCACCGCCAGCCGCAGAAGTTCGCCGCCGTGTTTTTGATGCGCGGCGATGAGCAAGGCCTCGGTTTCCAGAGTGACGGCGTTGACGACCAGCCGGCCACCCGGCTTGAGGCGGGCGAGGGCGGTATCGAGCACGGCCGCATCGCAGCCGCCGCCAATGAAGACCGCATCGGGTTCGGGCAGGGCGGTGAGTGCGACCGGTGCTTCGCCGGTTACGATTTCGAGGCCGGGAACGCCGAGCGCTTCGGCATTGCGGCCAATGCGGGCGGCGCGTTCGACATCGCGCTCCACGGCGACGGCGCGCAGCGACGGATCGCGCAGCATCCATTCGATCGAAATGGAGCCGGAGCCGGAGCCGATATCCCACAGAAGTTCGCCATAACACGGGGCGAGGGCTGAGATGGTGGTGGCGCGCACGGTGCGCTTGGTGATCTGACCGTCATGCTCGAACCAGTCGTCCGGCAGGCCAGGAGCCAGTGGCATGGCGCGGACGTCTGGCGTGGCGACGACTTCGATGGCGACGAGATTGAGCGGATCGATGTCGCGCGGCTGGAAAGCGACGGCCGAGGTTTCGGTGATACGCTCGCGTGTCCCGCCAAGCGCTTCGAGCACGATAAAGCGTGATGGGCCGAAGCCGAGCCGGGTGATCATGTCCGCAACCGCTGCCGGACCTTCGGCATCGGAAGTCAGCACGAGGAGCTTGCGGCCGGGCTGCAGATGCGGGCGGAGCAGGGCGAGCGGGCGGCCATGCAGAGACACACAGGTCGTCGATTGCTGCGCCCATCCGAGCCGGGCGGCGGCAAGGCTGAACGCGGACGGAGCCGGCACGATTTGCATCTCGGTGGCGGGCACATGCCGCGCCAGCGTGGCGCCGACGCCGTAGAACATCGGGTCGCCCGAGGCGAGTACGCAGACGGAACCGCCGCGCAGCGCCAGCACTGCCGCGACCGCCTGATCGAAGGGGCTTGGCCAGGCGCGTGCTTCGCCGGCGATCAGGGGGGCAGCGAGTTCCAGATGACGCTTGCCGCCGAACACGGTCTGCGCGCCGGCGATCATGTTGCGTGCGTTCTCGCCCAGACCCGCAATGCCATCCTCGCCGATGCCGACGATGGACAGCCATGGCGTTGCTGGTGCAGTTACGGGCATGGGATCAGCGGACATGACGAAGCACCATATCCTGATACTGGGTGGCACCAGCGAGGCGCGCGCGCTCGCCGGCCAGCTTGGCGAGCATGCGGACTATGCGATCACTTTGTCGCTGGCCGGGCGCACCGCCAACCCGGTCGCCCAGCCGGTTCCTGTGAGGGTCGGAGGTTTCGGCGGCGTGGAGGGTCTCGCGCGATATCTCGAAGCGGAAAGGATATCGCTGCTGATCGACGCAACACATCCCTTCGCCGCGCAAATTTCGCGCAATGCGGCGCAAGCCGCGACGCAGGCTGGCGTGCCGCTGATTGCGCTTCGCCGTCCGGCCTGGAAGCAAGCAGCCGGCGACCGCTGGACGCTTGTCGACAGCGTCGCCAAGGCAGTGGATACACTGGGTCAGAAGCCACGCCGCGTGATGGTTGCGCTTGGCCGGCAGGAACTCGCGCCTTTCGAGACCGCGCCGCAGCACAGCTACCTCATACGCTCCGTCGAACCAGTCGAGCCGCCCTTGGGCGTGCCGGATGCGCGTTACATTCTGGCGCGCGGGCCGTTCGAAGAGGCCGACGAGAAGAAGTTGCTTGAGGCGAACCGCATCGACGCAATCGTATCCAAGAATTCCGGCGGTGCCGCCGCCTATGGCAAGATTTCCGCAGCGCGTGCGCTTGGCCTTGAGGTCGTTATGATTGCGCGACCGGCGCTGCCCGATGTGCCGTCGGCGGGATCGGTGGAGGAGGCTGTCATGCATGTTGATCATGTGCTCGCCTCATTGGCGAAGCGCGGCGTGTAGACCAGCGGCGGCAATCCCGGGCGGGCGATGCTGCGTGTTTCCGGCGAGCCGACGATGATGCAAGTCGCCATATCTGCTTTTGAGGGGTCGGCGGCAGCGAGGTCGGTGATCTCGATGCGCTCGTCGGGACGTCCGGCCGCGCGGCCGAACACTACGACAGTCTCCCCCGGAAGCACGGCGCGCAGGCAATCGAAAGCCTTGCCGAGCTGCCATGGTCGGGCGCGGCTGATCGGATTGTAGAACGCCATCACGAAACCGGCCTCGGCGGCCGCCGCAAGGCGCTTTTCGATCAACTCCCACGGTTTCAGATTGTCCGACAGCGAAATCGCGCAGAAATCATGACCGAGCGGCGCGCCGGTGCGGGCGGCGACAGCCAGCATCGCGGTGATGCCGGGCAGCACGGAGATTTCGACCTGCCGCCACTCGTCCGGTCCGCTTTCGACAGCCTCGCAGATCGCCGCGGCCATGGCGAACACACCGGGGTCGCCGCCTGACACAACGCAGACCTTTCCGCCCTCGCAGGCGCGGTTGAGCGCCGCCGCCGAGCGGTCGAGTTCCTCTCGATTGTCGGAGGCGTGGCGTGTCTGGTCCGGCCGCAGCGACAGCCGGTCGAGATAGGGCGCATAGCCATAGAAATCGCTGGCGTCGGCGATGGCGCGGGCGACTTCCGGCGTCGTCTGGTCCGGGTTGCCGGGCCCGAGGCCAACGATTGTAAGCCGGCCGCTCATGCCCGCTCGCTCCAGCCCGGAACCAGCACGATCGAGAAATAAGGCGCCGGGGCGTCGTCGCGGCCGGCCAGCGGCGCGGCGAAACCGTTCGCCATCGTGCCGCGCTCGACATAGACGGCGCGGTCGAGTTTGCCGGCGGCGGAAAGAGCGGCGCGGATCTTGGGCAGATTGCGACCGACCTTCATGATCACCGCGGCATCGGTTTCTCGCAGCCGGCGCGTGAGTTCGGCTTCGCTGAGCGTGCCGGGCAGGACGCACAGAATATCGTCGCCCTGCGTGATCGGTGTGCCGGCCAGCGACCAACAGCCCGACATGGCCGTGACGCCCGGGATGACTTCCGTGTCGAAGCGATGCGCGAGCCGCACATGAAGGTGCATATAGGAGCCGTAGAAAAGCGGGTCGCCTTCCGACAGCACCGCGACGGTGAGGCCGGCATCCAGATGCGCCGCGACATCCCGTGCCGAGCGGTCGAAGAAGTCTGCGATCGCGCAGCGATAGTCCTCATGCGTGCGCTCCACTTCCGTGGTGACTGGGTAAAGCAGCGGGAGTTCGATCGCGTCGGGCCGGATATGGGCGTCGACAATGCGGCGCGCATTGCTGGCGTTGCCCTTCTTGGCAAAGTGCGCAACGACATCTGCCTCAGCCAGCACACGCGCTGCTTTCAAGGTCAGCAATTCGGGATCGCCGGGGCCGGTGCCGACGCCGATCAAGCGCGCGTTTGCGTTTCTGCTCACAGGCCGGGCCTCGCCAGTGAGTTGATTGCGGCGGCGGTCATGGCCGAGCCGCCAAGCCGGCCGCGTACGATGGCCCAGGGGATGCCATGCGTGCTTTCGGCGAGCGCATCCTTCGATTCCGCTGCGCCAACAAAACCGACCGGCATGCCTATGATCGCCGCCGGGCGCGGCGCGCCGTCATCCAGCATTTCGAGCAGGTGAAAAAGCGCGGTTGGCGCGTTGCCAATTGCGACAAGCGCGCCTTCCAGCCGGTCTCCCCACAAATGCATGGCGGCGGCGGAACGCGTGTTGCCGATCTTCTTCGCGATCTCCGGGGTCTGCGGGTCACGCAATGTGCAGAGCACTTCACTGTCGGCCGGCAGCCGTGCGCGGGTGACGCCACGCGCCACCATTTCGGCGTCGCACAGGATCGGCGCGCCGGCGGTAAGGGCGGCCCGCGCGGCATCAACGAAGCCGGGTGCGAAGGCGATATGCGCCGCGGCCTCGACCTGCCCGCAGGCATGGATCATGCGGATTGCGACATCGGCTTCGCCCGGTGTGAAGCGGGCGAGATCGGCCTCTTCGCGGATAATGGCGAAGGAGCGCTCATAGATGGCGTCGCCGGCGCGGATATAGTCGTATGTGGTCAATTCAGTCTCCGGCCGATGCCTGTTCGAATAATCGCGCGGATTTCACCGATGAATTGCCCTGACGGCCCGCCGCCATGAGGCCTGCCAGGCGACGCGCGATGTCGCCTTTGCCGAAGTGATCGCCCGTCTGGCGCGCCGTGCCATCTCGCACCAGTTCCGAACCGTTTTCGGTACCGACGAGCGTGAAGGCCGCCTTGGCCGGGTGGGCGCAGCCCTTTGCGCATCCTGAAATGTGCAGGCTGGTGATATCGGCGGGGAGCTCACGGGCGATGTCGCGTGCAATAGCGCGGGCGGGGATAAAGCCCGACGCGCAGCCCTGCGTTCCCGGGCAAGCGAAGATGCGGGCGCGCGGGTCGTCGGCCGAGGTAATCAGGCGGGCTTGGTCCGCAAGGCCGCGAAGGGTCAGCGCAGCTGCCTCGGTTTCGCAAAGCAGGACCGCCGCGCGGCCCGGCGCGAAGCGCAGCTCGGCGATTTCTCCGGCGCGGTCGAGGAAGGCGTTCAGCTCACCGGCTTCGATGCTGCCGAAGGGCAGGGCCACCCGGATGGCGAACCGGCCGTCGGTGAGGGGGCTTGGGCTGTCGGATGTTAGACGCGCTGCGGACGCACCCCCCTCTGTCCTGCCGGATATCTCCCCCACAAGGGGGAAGATTGGGCTGGCATCGAGGTCGCGTCCGCGAGCTTCCGGGCCAAGCGCTGCGATTTGTTCCAGCACAACCAGAGCGAGCTGCGGCGCGGCGTGCGTATCGCAGACCCCTAGCGGTCGCGCTAATTGACGGTCGCCGCCGATCGAAAACAGCCAGTCGGTTGCCGTTACGGCGTCCAGCCTGATGTCCGCCGCGACATCGGCGAGCGGGATGGCTCCACCGCCATCGACAACCACTGAGATCTTGGGTGCGAGGCGCTGCTTCAGATCGGAGGCGTCGATGGCGCGGCGGATCGCTGCGGCGAGCGGCGCTGCGTTCGCGGTTTCGGACGGGTCGAGGCCGGCGAGCGGATTGGTCTCGACCGGCACGCCGGCGCGCAGGCCCAATTCCATTGCCGCAATATCCTGAGCGAGTGCTGCGGCGCTTGGCTCGGTCAAGCCGCGAATCTGGAAGTTGCCGCGCGCGGTGATCTCCACAAGACCGTTGCCGTGCCGGCGCGCGGCGTCACACAGCGCGCGCACGCTGTCCGCCGAAAGAACCTCGCCGGCGGTGGCGAGCCGCACCAGCAGTCCGTCGCCGGTCTGCATGGGGGCCGAAAGGGCGGGGCAGGCGCCACGGCGGAACATCACGGGGCCTCCCGGGCGCGGGCTTCCGCGATGAGTTCGGCAAGGCCATCGTCGATGGAATTGCGGCGCGGGTGCCACAGGCCCCGGCGGCGCGCGGCGGCGAAACGCTCTGCGATGGCGCGGGCAGCGGCCGGGTTTTCGCGCAGCAGGAAATCGCGCACGCGCTCGTCGCCCAGATAGGCGTCGTGGACGGCTTCCAGCAGCGTTTCGGGGATGGCGAGCGTGGTCTCGGCAAAGGCGACCAGCCGGTCGACCGTCTCCGCGAATTCCGCAGCGCCACGCGGGCCGTGGCGCAACTGGCCCTCGATAAAGCGCGGGCTGACGGCGCGGCCGCGCACGACACGGGCAACCGCTTCGGCCACCGTGCGGGCGCGGGGACGTGCTGGGTCGGTGGTGTCGAGCGTGATCAGATCGGCTGAGCGGCCAAGTGCGGCGATCGCCGCCGCGAAGCCGCCGACATGCGCGGCATCGGCGGAGCCGTCGAGGATGTCGCGGCCCGGATCGTCACCGGTGTGAACGAGGAGCTGCGCTTCGGCCACGCGGCGCGAAAACGCCTGAGGGGCTTCCGCGCCATCGCCCTCCGCTCCGCCATAGGCGTGGCTTGTGGCATCGAGATAAGCATGGCCGATCTCGGTGCGCTCGTGCCAATCGCCTGTGGCGAGCATGTCTTCGACGCCAGCGCCATAGGTGCCCGGCGAACCGCCGAAAATGCGAGGCGGGACCGAGCCGGTCTGGCGTGCTTCCGCCGCAAGCGGGTTTTCCGCGCCATCCTCGTCACGCGCGGCGACGGCGCGGGCGGCGGCGTCGAGCAGTGCGATCTGGGCGGGGAACATGTCGCGGAAGAGGCCGGAAATCTTCCAGGTGACATCGACGCGCGGACGGCCAAGCTGCGCCAGCTGCTGGACCTCAACGCCGGTGACGCGGCCAGTGGCGGCATCCCAGATGGGCTTCACGCCCATCAGATTCAGCCCTTGCGCGATTTCCTCGCCGCCAGTGCGCAGGCTGGCGGAACCCCAAAGGTCCATCACCAGCGAGCGCGGCCAGTCGCCATGGTCCTGCAGATAACGGCGGACGACCTCGTCGGCGGCCAGACGCCCGAGCTCGTAGGCGGTCGGCGTCGGCATGGTGCGCGGATCGGCGGTGAATAGGTTGCGGCCGGTGGGCAGCACGTCTGTGCGGCCGCGCGCCGGGGCGCCTGCCGGACCGGGGCGTATGTGGCGGCCATCGAGCGCGGCGATCAGCGCCTCGCGCTCGCGCTCGGCCGACTGAAGCCGCAGCGGGTCTGCCTCGCCCGGTGCGGCGCGGCCATAGATATGCTGGCCGTCCTTCAGCGCGAAATCCTTGATGTCGCAAAGCCAGGCATCGATCTTCTGCAGCGCTTCGTCGGCGTCGAGGTCATCGGCGATGCCGGCCTCGCGGGCGAGGCCGGTTTCGCGCGCCGTGTCGGCAATCAGTTTCGCCAGCCGGTCGCGGCGGCGGCGATCGAGCCCGTCAGCCTGCGCATATTCATCGACCAGATGCTCGAGCTTGCGTTCGGCATCGCCCAGCTCCGCGCCGACCAGCGGCGGTGGCAGATGGCCGGGCGTGACGGCGGCGATGCGGCGCTTGGCGTGGGCGGCCTCGCCGGGGTTCGAAACGATGAAGGGATAGACCACCGGAAGGCCGCCGGTGACTATCTCGGGGAAGCAATCGGAGGACAGCGCGACGGCTTTTCCCGGCAGCCATTCGAGCGTGCCGTGCGCGCCGACATGGACGATCGCGTGGCAGCCGCGATCGTCCTGCAGCCAGTGGCCGAACGCCAGCAGCTCATGGCGCGGTGGCAGCTCGGGATCGTGATAGTCGGCGCGGCGGTCGGCGGAGCGCCCGCGGTCCGGGGCGAGTGCCACAGTGACGTTGCCGAAGGTGGCGTGGCGGAAGGTGAAGCTTTTTCCCTCCCCTCCAAGGGGAGGGTGGCCGGCCGAAGGCCGGTCGGGTGGGGTAGGCCGCAGCCGAGCATCTGCCACCCCCTCCGCCCGCTGCGCGGGCACCTCCCCCTCGAGGGGGGAGGAAATTGGATCGCCCCACGCGCCAACGACCATTTCGCGAGTCTTTTCCGGCAGTTGGCCAAACCAGTTGCGATAGGCCTCGAATCCTGAGCCGGCTGAGGGTTCACGCAGAGATTCAAGTAGTTCACGCGATGATTCAGGTATGCCGTCGACCGAATAGCCCTGCGCCTGAAGGTCGTGGAGCATGGCAAGCACGCTCTCCGGCACGTCGAGGCCGACCGCATAACCCGTCCGGCCGGTGGCGTTCGGATAGTCCGGAATAAGGACTGCAAGACGGCGCTCGGCGCGCGGGGTCTGCATCAATCGGGTCATCGCCGCGAGGCGGTCGGCGAGGCTTTCGACACGGTCGGGCTCGGGCCGGTTTTCCTGACCGCGAAACCCCAGCTCTTCGTCGAGCGGGCGCTCCGACTTGAAGGCGATGGCGCCGCCGAGAATGCGGCCGTCGAGCTCCGGCAGGACGACATGCATGGCGAGATCGGCCGGGGCGAGGCCGCGCTGGTTTTCTGCCCAGGCCTCGCGGCGCGTCGTGGCGACAATGGCCTGGAAGACGGGTACGCCTGCGCGGTCGAACAGGGTCTCGGAACCGGGTTCGGCGCCGCTTGCGAAGGCGGTGGTGGTTACGATTGCCGCCGGTCGCAGCGTTGCAATCGCATCTTCCACGAAGGCGAGGGAGGTTCGATCCTTGAGGCTGGCGACGAAGATCGGCACCGGCACCATGCCGCGCTTTTCGAGCGCCGCAAACAGCGCGTCGATGGGCGCTGCGTCGGCGGCGAGCAGCATGGAACGATAGAACAGGATGGGGATGATGGGCGCTTTTCCCTCTCCCTTGTGGGGAGGGTGACCCGCAGGATCGGGTGGGGTCGGTTGTGGCAAGCACCACACCGGATCGGATTCGAGCCCTGCCGGGGCGACCCCACCCCGCTGCTGCGCAGCGACCCTCCCCTCAAGGGGGAGGGAAAGGGTCACGCCTTTGCCGGGCAGATAGTAGCCGGCCTTGGGGACGGGTTTCGCCTCGGAACTTTCCGCAGTGCCACCGGCCAGCATCGACAGTCGCACGGCGAGACCGGCCATGTTGTCGGGGCCGCCCTCGCGGAAGAATGCAAGCAGCCGGTCAAGCTCATCCTTCCTGACGGTGGAAGCTGCGTCGAGGCGCGCGTCTTCCTCGCGGCATTCGCCCGGCAGAAGAGCCAGCGCAACGCCCTTTTCGCGGGCGACGGCCGCGAGCCGGTCGCAGCCATAGCGCCACCAGTCATAGCCGCCGAGAATGCGGACCAGCACGACCTTTGCATTGGCCGCCACGCTGTCGATCCACAGATCGACCGACATCGGGTGGCGTAAGTCGCGCAAGGCGGCGAGGCGCAGCGACGGCAGGGCGGGATCGGCACGCCATGCGGCTGCGATTCCGGCCAGATCGCTGTCGGAAAAGGAAAGCGCCACGACATCCGCCGGCTTCTGGGCCAGGTCGATCGGCTCGGCGAGATCGTCGAGCGTTGCGGATGATGTGGCGAGGAGGTGCATTGTTAGCACACCGCTCTTGCAAACGACGGACGCAGGGAAATTTTACCCCCCTTTGTCCTGCCGGACATCTCCCCCACAAGGAGGGAGATTGGCAGCTTCACTGAAGTCACCTCAAGGTTGATGAGCCTGCGCAACTGTAGATGACGGCTGATCTCCCCCTTTGTGGGGGAGATGCCTGGCAAGGCAGAGGGGGGTGAACAGGCAGACAAAATTGCCTCAGCCAGCCAGTGCGGCTGCAATGGCGTCCTGCCGCAGGCCCTTTTCGCCGATGACGACCAAGCGGCCAAGGCGCTCCTCGGCCGGTCCCCAGGCGCGGTCGAAATAATGGTTTACGCGCGCGCCGACAGCCTGAACGAGCAGCCGCATCGGCTTGCCGTCGACCGGCACGAAGCCTTTGACGCGCAGCACATTTTCCTTCTCGGCGATTGTCGCAACACGGGCCGCGATTTCGGCCGGGTCGCTGATCGCGCCGACCTCGATGACAAAGGTGTCGAAATCGTCGTGGTCGTGATCGTCGAGCCCGTCATGATGGGTCTTGCGCCCGTCGATCTGGTCCTCAACCGCCATGCCGAGGCCAAGCAGGATTGCCGGATCGACCTGGCCTTCCTTGGCGGCAACCACCTTCACGGCGCGTGGCAGATGCGATGTCACGGTCTTTTCGGCGCGCTCGCGGCCGGCGGCATCGATCAGGTCGGATTTCGACATGATGACGAGATCGGCGCAGGCGATCTGATCCTCGAAGACCTCTTCGATGGGGTCGTCATGGTCGAGCTGCTCGTCGGCCTCGCGCTGGGCGGCAAGCGCGTCCATGTCGGCGGCGACCATGCCGTCGGCAAGAGCCGCGCCATCGACCACGGCAACAACGCCATCGACAGTGACGCGGCTTTTCACCGTCGGCCACTGGAAGGCCTGAACCAGCGGTTTGGGGAGCGCCAGACCCGAGGTCTCGATCAGGATATGGTCGACTTTGGGTTCGCGGGCGAGGATCTGATCGATCGCCGGCACGAAATCGTCGGCCACGGTGCAGCAGATGCAACCATTGGCGAGTTCGACGATGTTTTCCTCCGGGCAATCCTCGATGCCGCAGCCCTTGAGGATTTCGCCGTCGATGCCGACATCGCCGAATTCGTTGACGACGACAGCGATGCGCTTGCCGTTCGCGTTCTGCAGCAGATGGCGGATGAGGGTTGTCTTGCCGGCGCCGAGAAAGCCGGTGACGACGGTGCAGGGCACGCGGTTGAGCGAAGCGGTCATTGATCTTTGTCCAAATGAAGGGTTGTCGGGACACGGGCAATTAGCCCGCGTTTGAGCGATTCGGGGCGGGCGCGGAACGGCATGAAGCCGTCTTCCGACGCAGCGAGGAGCTCAGCGCCGGCAACCAGGTCTTCGCCGCTGTCTTCCTTCAACCAGCCGAAAATGTAGCTCCACGAACCGCCGCTCAGGATTGCCGCGCTCAGCCCGCGCTTGCAGTTGCCGAGGCAACCGAAGCTGGTGACGCGCACATCGCTGCCTTGCGCGGCACGGCGCGTGTCTTCGGCGAGGCGCGAACCGGGGCGCGGAAAATCGTCCGGGCCGTCGGGTCCTCGGCAGGAATGGCAGACCACAATGGTGGTTTCGGAACGCGTTTGCACCGTTTCGCCGGACGAAGCAGCCAGGCTGGGCGTACCGTCTTGGGGGATTTCACTCGTCATTTCGTCTCCATGCCCGGGTCACCCGCCGGGCGGTTGGAATTCATTGTTCGACGGCAGGTCTCCTGGCTCGCGGGTCACCGCCGGTTGCCGCCTTCCCGGGTCTTCCCAGTGGCACTCGGCGTCCGGCTCGTCGCTCACAGTTGCGGGGACAGCCGCGGAATTGCACGCTTGCCGTGCGCACCGCGTTCCCTCTTAGCCGCCTTCCCGAAAGAGGGCGGACCGTCGCCCGCTATCTATTCGCCGTCGCGGGGACGAGTCAACGCGTCGCATTTTGGGTTTTCGGGCAAAAAGAAATCCGGTAAGTGTGGACTCATCGTTGGTGCCCGTCAGGGGCCGAGAGGGAATACGGTTAGGGCGAGCGCCCGATGCCGTGGCTGCCCCCGCAACTGTGTGCGGCGAGCCGGTTCCGATAGCCACTGGGGTGACCCGGGAAGGTGGAACAGGCGCATAAGCCGCGAGCCAGGAGACCTGCCGGCGATGACTTTAACACCGGCGCCCTCGGGTGGAGGGCAGGAGGGAAGAATATGAACAGTTCGATTCGCACTTTCGGCACCGACGTTTCGGCTCAATCGCGGCTTATGCAGCTCGCGCTTGCAGGCCTGCTCGGTCTTTTCGTGATTGGTTTTGTCGGTTTCAGTCATCTCGAGGCGGCGCATAATGCCGGCCACGACTACCGGCATTCCATGGCTTTTCCCTGCCACTAGGGAGTTGCTGACATGACATTGTTTCGGAACGTCGTCTTCGTGGCGGCGCTGGCGGGCCTTGTGGCCGGCCTCTTCATGGCTGCAATGCAGGCCTATGCAACCGTTCCGCTGATCATTCAGGCGGAAAGCTTCGAAGGAGCAGGCGCCGGTCACCATCATCACGGCGAGGAAGCGGCGGATGGCCATTCGCATGGCGAGGAAGCCGCGGAAGGCGAAGAGGGCTGGGCGCCGGCCGACGGGTTCGAGCGCTTCTTCTACACGTCGATGGCCAATATCGTGACTGCAATCGGCTTCGGCCTCGTGCTGGTCGTTGTGTCGGAATTCGCTGGCGGCATTGCCGGCTGGCGCCAGGGCCTGTTCTGGGGGCTCGCCGGTTTTGCGACCTTTGCGCTGGCACCCGGGCTCGGGCTGCCGCCGGAACTGCCGGCAATGCCCGCCGCAGAACTCGGTGCCAGGCAAACCTGGTGGCTGGCGACTGTCGTAGCTACCGGATCGGGGCTGGCTCTTATCGTGCTGCGCCGGACACCGGCGCTTGCCGCTCTCGGCCTTGTGCTGATTGCGGCGCCGCACATTGTCGGCGCACCGCAGCCTGCCAGCTTCGAGACGCCGGTGCCGGCTGCCTTGCACCATGACTTCGTTGTCGCGGTGACCGTAACCAACCTGTTGTTCTGGGCCGTGCTTGGCTCGGTGGCGGGGGTGCTGCGTGCCCGCTTTGCCGACGAGGCGGAAGCGGCGCAGAAGAGCTTTGCCTGACAGCGCATCGCTTACCCTTGTTCTGGGCGGTGCGCGTTCGGGCAAGAGCAGATATGCCGAGAGCCTGATTTCGGAAAAACCTTCGCCGTGGCGCTACATCGCCACGGCGCAGGCCTTCGATGACGAGATGACAGAACGGATCGCCGCGCACCGGGCACGGCGTGACGAACGCTGGCAGACGATCGATGCGTCGCACGATCTCGTAGATGTGTTGGCAGCGTGCCCGAAAGGGCAGCCAGTGCTGGTCGATTGCCTGACGCTCTGGCTCAGCAACTGGATGCTGGCCGAGGCGGATCTCGAAGCGGAGATGCGCAAGCTGACCGATGTGTTGGCGCGCCCGGCCGGGCACTGGGTGCTCGTCTCGAACGAAGTCGGGTCCGGGATCGTGCCGGAGAACGCGTTGGCGCGCCGCTTCCGCGACGAGGCGGGGCGGCTCAACCAGAAAATCGCGGCGCTTGCCGACGAGGTGGTGCTCGTCGTGGCAGGCCTGCCCGTAAAGGTGAAATGAAATGAGCGAAACCGAAGCCGAGCGCCACAAGGCGAAGATGGCCAAACGCAAGGCCGTCCAGGATGCCGAAGTGGCGTCGAAGACGATCGAAAAGGGCCTGCTTGTGGTCAATACCGGCCCCGGCAAAGGCAAGACGACGGCGGCCTTCGGGCTTGCATTGCGCATGCTCGGCCATGGCAAGCGCGTCGGTGTCGTGCAGTTCATCAAGGGTGGCTGGCACACCGGCGAGAAGAATGCCTTTGCCGCTTTCGGCGAGCGTGTTGTGTGGCACACGATGGGCGAGGGCTTCACCTGGGAGACACAGGACCGCGAGCGCGATGTCGCGGCGGCGGGTCGCGCATGGGAGAAAGCGAAAGACCTTCTCGCCGACCCTAGCATCAGCCTTGTCGTGCTCGATGAACTGAACATTGCCCTGCGTTACGAGTATCTCGATCTGGACAAGGTCGTCTCGGCCCTGCAGGCGCGCAGGCCGGACCTGCATGTCATCGTGACCGGGCGTAACGCCAAGCCGACGCTTCTTGAAGCCGCCGATCTGGTGACGGAGATGGGGCAGACGAAGCATCATTTCGCCGCCGGCGTGAAAGCTCAGCAGGGCATCGAGTTCTAGGGTGACCGCGCGGGCGCTGATGTTTCAGGGCACGGGATCCGACGTCGGCAAATCGCTGATTGTCGCCGGGCTGGCGCGGGCGCTTGTCGCGTGTGGCCACACCGTCCGGCCCTTCAAACCGCAGAACATGTCGAACAATGCCGCCGTCACCGCCGATGGCGGCGAGATCGGCCGGGCGCAGGCGCTGCAGGCGCGCGCCGCGCGGGTGGAACCATCGGTGCATATGAACCCGGTGCTGCTTAAGCCGCAGAGCGAAACGGGTGCGCAGCTGGTGGTACAGGGCCGCATGGAAGGCAATGCGCGCGCTGCCGACTACCAGAAGATGAAACCCGGCCTGATGCCGCGTGTGCTTGAAAGCTTCGAGCGTATGAAGAGTGAGGCCGACTTCGTGCTGGTGGAGGGTGCCGGCAGTGCGGCCGAGGTCAATCTGCGCAAAGGCGACATTGCCAATATGGGCTTTGCGCGGGCGGCGGATGTACCCGTCATTCTGATCGGCGATATCGACCGCGGAGGCGTGATCGCCAGCCTTGTCGGCACGAAAGCCGTGGTGGAGGCTGAAGATGCAGCGCTGATTTCCGGCTTCATCGTCAACCGGTTTCGCGGCGATCCTACGCTTTTCGCCGACGGCATGAAACGCGTGGCTGAGCTGACGGGCTGGGCGCCGATCGGGCTCGTGCCGCATCTGCCGGACGCCTCCCGACTTCCGGCGGAGGATGCGCTGGCGCTGAACTCTGCGCGGGAGCGCAAGGCGGGGGCCAACGTCAAGATCGTGGTGCCGCTGCTGCCGCATATCGCGAATTTCGACGATCTCGACCCGCTGGAAGCTGAGTCCGACGTCGAGGTGGTTCGCGTGAAGCCGGGCGCTGCCTTGCCGGGCGATGCAGACCTAATCCTGCTTCCGGGCTCGAAAGCGACAATTGCCGATTTTGCGGCGCTGAGGGCAGCCGGGTTCGACATCGATATCGCGGCGCATGTGCGGCGCGGCGGGCGTGTGCTCGGCCTTTGCGGCGGTTACCAGATGTTAGGCCGCAGCCTCAGCGACCCCGATGGGATTGAGGGTCCGCCCTGCGAGACCCAAGGGCTTGGGCTGCTCGATATCGAAACGCGGCTCACCGGCGACAAGAAACTCGTCGCCGTGAAGGGCCAGACTTCGGACGGGGTCGGCTTCTCCGGCTACGAAATGCATGTCGGCGAAACGAGCGGGCCGGACACGGCGCGGCCATTCGCGACGATTGGCAGCCAGCCGGAAGGCGCGGTCTCGGCCGACGGGTTGGTTGCGGGCACATATACGCATGGGCTTTTCGCTGACGACGATCAGCGCGCGGCCTGGATTACCCGGCTCGGCGGCACGGCATCAGGCGTAAGCTACGAGGCCGGTGTAGAAGCGGCGCTCGATGCGCTCGCGGCTCATTTGGAGGCGCATCTCGATATCGATGCGTTGATCAGAATTGCCAGGTGAGCAGCGCAAGCGCGCCGAAAAGCGCGATCAGCAGAAGGTCCGCAGTGCGGTAAAGCAGCAATGCGCGACCGATGTCATGCGCATCCGCCTCGAGCCTGCCGCCAACGCCCATGACGGCGTCTTCCACGATCTTGCCGCCATAGGCGCGGGGGCCTGCCAACGCCAGACCCAGCGCCCCGGCGACTGCCGCTTCGGGCCAGCCCGCATTGGGCGAGCGGTGCAACCGCGCATCGCGGCGCATGGCGTGCCAGGCGGCTTTGGCGCTCGTTCCTTTGTTGAGCGCGGCGGCGGCTACGATCAAAAGCGCGGTGAGGCGCGAAGCGGGCAAGTTGATCAGATCGTCGAAGCGCGCGGCGGCATAGCCGAAATCCCGGTGACGGTCGGTCTTGTGACCGATCATGCTGTCGGCCGTATTGACAGCCTTGTAGGCCGCGCCGCCCGGCAGGCCGAGCAGGCCCAGCCAGAAGGCCGGCGCGACCACGCCGTCGGAGAAGTTTTCGGCAAGGCTTTCGACGGCTGCGCGGGCAACGCCGGCTTCATCGAGCGCATTCGGGTCGCGGCCGACAATGCGGGCGACGGCTTCGCGGCCGGCTTCCAGCCCGTTTTCGTCGAGCGCCACCGCGACCGCCATCACGTGGTCCTCAAGGCTTTTTTGCGCAAGCAGGGACGAGGCAAGAAATGCGGCGACGACGAGAGCGAGCAGCGACGGGCCGACAAACCACATCAGCAGCCCTGCCACGAATACCGGCACGAGACAGATGACAACCAGCGCCACAAAGCCGAGCAGGCGGCGGCGCGCCGGCGAAAAGCTGTCGCGGTTGAAGTTGCGGTCGAGCAGCGATATCAGCGCGCCGAGCCAGATCACCGGATGGCCAATCAGGCGCACCAGCCGGTCGGGATAACCCAGCGCGCGCTCTATGATCAGCGCCAGGAAGGCAAGCGGGAAAGCCATTATGCCGTCCGTTGAAAGGGAAATCGGGGAAGCAGCGGTGCATGGCGGCAATCTCGCCGCCGCGCGCAAACGCTTTCCCGATGCTCCCGAACCATGGATCGACCTTTCGACTGGGATCAGCCCGTTTCCCTATCCGCATTCGCCGATTGCCGCCACCGCCTTCGAGCGATTGCCGGAGCCGGCCGACGAGGTGAAGCTTCGGCAAGTCGCTGCGCGCGCCTATGGTGCGGGTTCGGCCGATAATCTCGTTGCCGCGTCCGGAACCCAGGTCCTGCTGCCGCTTCTGCTTCGGCTGAGGCCGCCGGGCAAGGTGGCCGTGCTTGGGCCGACCTATGCTGAGCATGCCCGATGCGCGGCGCTGTGCGGCCACGACTGCGTGGAAAGTGGCGATCCGACGGCGCTGGAAGGCGCGGACATCGCCGTGGTGGTGAACCCCAACAATCCCGATGGGCGAATCCTTGAGCGCGCCGACCTTGCGGCGATTGCCGGCAAACTTCAGGCGCGGGGCGGGCTCTTGATCGTCGACGAGGCGTTCATGGATGTCGGACCCGAGGCGACGAGCCTCGCCGGAGACGTCGATGAATTGCCGCTGGTTGTCCTGCGCTCATTCGGCAAGTTCCACGGGCTCGCCGGTTTACGGCTGGGCTTCGCGATTGCCGGCAGACAATGTGCGGAAAAGTTGCGGCAGGAGCTTGGTCCCTGGGCGGTTTCGGGGCCGGCGCTTGCTGTCGGCTCGGAAGCACTGGCGGACGATGAATGGCGGAACGCGCAGCGCGCCCGGTTGGCTGACAGCGCGGCGCGGTTGCGCGAGGTGTTGACCGGCGCGGGCGCGCAATTGATCGGCGACACCGATCTGTTCCAGCTCGTCTCGCATCCGCAAGCCAGCCTGCTGTTCGAAACGCTCGGTGAGCGCGGCATTCTGGTCCGTCCGTTCGAGCGCGACCAGCGCCTGCTTCGCTTCGGTCTGCCCGGGAACGAAAACGCATGGGCTCGCCTTCGCGACGCTCTCTCGGTATTTTGCAGTGTGTTGAAGGGGTAACGTCATGCTCTATGTCTGTTCGCTGCCGCGCATGCCATCGGTGGTCAGCAATGTGCGGGCGCAGCGCCTGATCTCGCTGCTGAGTGCTGGAACGCCGGTGGAGCGGCCCGACACAATCCACGAAGACAACCATCTGCTGCTTTCCATGCACGACATCGTGCAAGTGGAACCGGATATGGTTCCGCCCGGCCAGAAACATGTTGAAGAGCTGCTGCACTTTGCGCAGGGCTGGGACCGCATCAAACCCATGGTGGTGCACTGCTTTGCCGGCGTCAGCCGCTCGACCGCGGCCGCCTACATCATAGGCTGCCAACTTGCACCGCATCGTGACGAAACCGAGCTTGCCAACGAGTTGCGGTTGGCTTCGCCCTCCGCCACTCCGAATGCACGGCTGGTCGCCATTGCCGACAAGCTGCTTGGCCGCGAGGGCCGCATGGTAAGCGCCATCGCCGCGATCGGGCGCGGAGCAGACGCCTTCGAAGGCGAACCTTTCGAACTGAGATTCGACTGAGTAGCGCCTAGCGCAATTGCTTTAGCGTCTTGGCCGGGCAATGTTGTTTTCGGCGGGCAACTGATCTGGCGGCGGAGAATGACCGAATTCATTACCGGAAGTGTTTTTGCGCAGATCGCCGCGCTTCTGGTGATCGCATCGGTGATTGGGATGATCGGCGTGCTGTTGCGTCAGCCGCTGATTGTCAGCTTCATCGTGGTCGGGCTGGTCGCCGGACCCTCGGTGCTCGACCTGGTACATGCCGAACATGAAATCGAACTGCTGTCCGAACTCGGCATTGCGGTTCTGCTTTTTCTCGTCGGGCTGAAGCTCGATGTCGGGCTGATCAGATCGCTCGGCACCGTTTCGCTCATCTCCGGCGCGGTGCAAGTAACCGCGACGACAACTATCGGCTATCTGATCGCGCTTGCGGCGGGTCTGGGCAGCCTCGAAAGCCTGTATGTCGGCATCGGGCTGGCGTTTTCCAGCACGATCATCGTGGTCAAGATGCTTTCCGATAAACGCGAGATCGATGCGCTGCATGGGCAGTTGGCGCTTGGCTTCCTGATCGTACAGGACCTTGTTGTCGTATTGGCGATGATCACGCTTTCCGCGCTCGGTGTCGGCACGGGCGAGGAGGGCAGCGCCGGCGACGCGGTGTGGGTGTTGCTAGCCGGTTTCGCGTTGTTGGCCTTTGTTATCGTCTTTGTGCGCTTCATCGCCGAGCCGCTGACCGACTATATGGCGCGGGTGCCGGAACTCCTTATCTGCTTCGCAATCGCGCTGGCAGCGATATTCGCCGCGGTTTCGGACATCGCCGGCCTGGGCAAGGAGATCGGCGGGTTGATGGCCGGCGTCGCGCTCGCCTCGACGCGGTATCGCGAGGCAATCGGCTCGCGGCTCGCGCCGCTGCGCGATTTCCTGCTGCTGTTCTTCTTCGTTTCGCTGGGCGCGGAGATCGACCTGCGCGGGCTGGGAGCGAGCATTCTGCCGGCGCTCGCGCTGTCGGCATTCGTGCTGATCGGCAAGCCGATCATCGTGATGTCGGTGGCGCGGTTCATGGGGTTTCGCAAACGCACCGGCTTTCAGGCCGGCGTCGCGCTGGCGCAGATCAGCGAGTTTTCACTGATCCTGGCCGGGCTCGGGCTGTCGCTGGGGCACCTTTCGAAAGATACGCTCGGGCTGATCACGCTGGTCGGTCTGATAACCATCGCGGTTTCGAGCTACATGATTTCCTTTTCCGGCGCGCTTTATCCCCGGCTTGAGCCGCTGCTGGGCATCTTCGAACGCGCCAATCCGCGCCGTGAGATCGACGCCGAAGGGAAGGCAGCGGCCGAGTCGCACGATGTCGTTCTGCTTGGGCTTGGACGATACGGCACAGCGATTGGCCTGAGATTGATGCGGCGAAACGTCAATGTGCTTGGCGTCGACTTCAACCCGGCCGCTGTGCGACGCAGCCAGGCGCAGGGCATGGATGTTGAATATGGCGATGCAAGCGATCCCGAATTCGTGCGCCATCTGCCGCTCGATGGCGTGAAATGGGTGGTCTCCACAGTGCCCGTGCATGAATCGGGCATCGTGCATGGCGACCCGCGTGTTGCAATCATCCATGCTCTCAAGGAAGCAGGTTTCAAGGGGCAGATCGCAGTCGCCTCTCACCGCGAAGCGGAGGTGGACGACCTGACCGACGAGGGCGCCGATCTTGTGCTGGAGCCGTTTCAGGACGCCGCCGACCAGGCAGCGGACCTGCTGACCGGCGATAAATCGCGCACCCGGCTCGAAATCGAGCATGTCGCGGGTGAGATTCAAGAAGGATAGATTGGGGGCAGGAGTTCGCGAGATGCCGAATGGTGCAGACCTGCGAGGTGTGATCGCGGCGATTGCAACGCCGTTGAGCGACGATGGCGCTCCCGATTCGGCACGGTTTCTCAAACTTGCAAAATACCTGCTCGAGAATGGCTGCGACGGGCTGAATGTGCTCGGCACGACCGGCGAGGCGACATCCTTCACGGTCGAGGAGCGGCTTGCGCTGATGCGGACAGTTGCAGCGTCCGGCCTCGACCTTAAGCGAATGATGGTGGGCACCGGCGCTGCGGCAACCGGAGACGCGGTCACCCTGACGGCGGCTGCGTCCGAACTCGGCTTTGCGGGCGCGCTGGTGTTGCCGCCATTCTATTACAAGGCAGTGCCGGATGCCGGCATTGTCGACTATTTCCGCGCTATCGCGGCAGCAAGCGGGAAGGTGCCGCTCTACCTCTACAATTTTCCGGCCATGAGCGGGGTGACCTACTCGCCCGCTTTGGTGCGCGCGCTAATGGACGCGTTGCCCGGTCGAATTGCGGGACTGAAGGACTCCTCAGGCGATCTAGCCTATGCGCGTGAAGTTGCGGCGATCAGCGATGAGCTCGCCGTTTTCCCGTCTAACGAGGCGGTGCTGATCGAAGCACGCGGCGGCGCATTCGCCGGCTGCATTTCCGCGACGGCCAATCTGAACTCCGGTTTTTGCGCCCGTGCCTTTCACCAGGGCGACCAGACGGCGCTGGCGAAGGCGGTGCGAATTCGCTCGCTGTTCGATGGCAAGCCGCTTGTTCCGGGCGTCAAAGCTGCACTTTCCGCGCTTCATGACGACGCCTCGCTCGGCCGGGTCAAACCGCCGCTTGTAGCGGCATCAGAGGGCGAAAAGGCCGCCTATGCGCGTGGAATCGCCGCCGAGGGCGAACCGAATTGACCATTCCGGTCCTTGCTCTTGCCCGCCCGGAAGTGGCAAACATCGCGATCTGACCCATATTTTGCGGCAAGATTGCCGCCCGTGCGCCGCTGCGCCCCAACATTGGACAGGATCACGAGAGATGCCCGCCTATCGCTCACGCACAACCACCCACGGCCGCAACATGGCCGGCGCCCGCGGACTGTGGCGCGCCACCGGCATGAAGGACAGCGATTTCGGCAAGCCGATCATTGCCGTGGTGAACTCCTTTACACAGTTCGTGCCGGGCCATGTTCACCTGAAAGACCTCGGCCAGCTCGTCGCCCGCGAAATCGAGACCGCAGGCGGCGTGGCGAAAGAGTTCAACACGATTGCGGTGGATGACGGCATCGCTATGGGCCATGACGGCATGCTTTATTCGCTGCCGTCGCGCGAGCTCATTGCCGACAGCGTGGAATACATGGTCAACGCGCATTGCGCGGACGCCATGGTCTGCATTTCGAATTGCGACAAGATCACGCCGGGCATGCTGATGGCCGCGATGCGGCTCAACATTCCGGCCGTCTTCGTGTCTGGCGGGCCAATGGAAGCCGGCAAGGTCGTTTGGGAAGGCAAGGAACGCGCGCTCGACCTGGTGGACGCTATGGTCGCGGCCGCGGATGACAGTATCAGCGACAATCAAGTCGCCGCGATCGAGCGTTCGGCTTGCCCGACCTGCGGGTCGTGCTCCGGCATGTTCACCGCCAATTCCATGAACTGCCTGACCGAGGCGCTGGGCCTCTCGCTGCCCGGCAATGGTTCGACGCTTGCAACCCATGCCGACCGCCGCCGCCTTTTCGTGGAGGCCGGCCACCTCGTGGTCGATCTGGCGCAGCGGTATTACGAGCAGGACGACGAAAGCGTGTTGCCGCGCAACATCGCCAGCAAGGCGGCGTTCGAAAACGCCATGTCGCTCGACATCGCGATGGGCGGCTCGACCAATACGGTGCTGCATATTCTCGCCGCCGCCAAGGAAGGCGAGATCGACTTCGATCAGGACGACATCGACGTGCTGTCGCGCAAAGTGCCGGTGCTGTGCAAGGTGGCGCCCGCGAAGGCGGACGTGCATATGGAAGACGTGCACCGCGCTGGCGGGATCATGGCGATCCTCGGCCAGCTCGACAAAGCCGGGCTGATCAAACGGGATACACCGACCGTGCACAGCGAGACGATTGGTGACGCCATCGACCGCTGGGACATCAGCCGCAGCGAGGCCGAGAACGTCCGCAACTTCTTCATGGCCGCGCCCGGCGGCGTGCCAACACAGGTGGCTTTCAGCCAGGACCGGCGCTGGGACGAGCTCGATCTCGACCGTGAGAAGGGCGTGATCCGCAGCGCCGAACACCCATTTTCCAAGGATGGCGGCCTTGCGGTTCTCAAGGGCAATGTCGCTGTTGATGGCTGTATTGTGAAAACGGCCGGCGTCGATGAGTCGATCCTCAAGTTCTCCGGCCCAGCGCGGGTGTTCGAGAGCCAGGACGCGGCCGTTCAGGGCATTCTCGGCAACAAGATCAATGCCGGCGACGTGGTGGTTATCCGCTATGAGGGGCCAAAAGGCGGGCCGGGCATGCAGGAGATGCTCTACCCGACGAGCTATCTGAAATCGAAAGGTCTGGGCGCCGCCTGTGCGCTACTCACCGACGGCCGCTTCTCGGGAGGCACTTCGGGCCTGTCGATTGGCCATGTGTCGCCGGAGGCTGCCGAGGGCGGCACTATCGGACTGGTGCGGGAAGGCGATCTGATCGAGATCGACATTCCGAACCGGACCATCAACCTGGCGGTTGATGCGGCAGAGCTGGAAAAGCGCCGCGCCGAGCAGGACAAGGCAGGCTGGAAGCCGGCCGAGCCGCGCCGGAGGAAAGTGACCACCGCGCTCAAGGCCTATGCCGCATTTGCCACGAGTGCCGCCAAGGGGGCGGTGCGCGATCTGGGCGATTTCGGGTAGTCGATAACGCTGCTTGACTGGTGTGCGTCCTTCGACGCTTCGCTACGCGAAGCACCTTAGGATGAGGGGCGTAGGTGTTTGCGTGCCTTGTCCTGAGATGCGCGCCTCAGGGTACGCGTCCAAAGGGCGCGACGATCAGAGATGTCGGATGCCAGGCACTGGCTTCCTCACCTGAGGTGCGAGCCTTGAGGCGAGCCTCAAAGGACGCACCAGACAGGGTCGTCAGCGGCCCCTGATGCGGGGGTCCAGCGCGTCGCGCAGGCCATCGCCCACATAGTTCACCGACAGCACCGTCAGCGAAATCGCCAGGCCGGGCCATAACACGCGCTCGGGATATTGCTGCAGGTAATCGACCGCGTCGAACAGCAGGCGACCCCAGGTCGGGAAGTCCGGCGGGAAGCCAAGCCCGAGGAACGACAGCGCCGACTCAGTGATGATCGCGTTGGCGATGCCGAGCGTTGCCGACACCATGATCGGTGACAGTACGTTGGGCAGAATGTGCCGGAAAATGATGCGGCGCGGCGGTGTTCCGATCGAACGGCCGGCGAGCACGAATTCACGCTCCTTCAACGCCAGCACGTCGCCGCGCACGATGCGCGCGGTCTGCATCCATGACGTGACGCCGATTGCGACGACGATCAGGATGAAGATGCCGGTCTCAGGTCCGAAACGCGATGACAGTGCTTCCCGGAAGAGCATCACCATCACTAGCAGCAGCGGCAGCAGCGGCAGAGCGAGGAAAAGGTCGGTGATGCGCATCAGCGCGCCATCGAGCCGCCGGAAGAAGCCGGCTAGCACGCCGATTGCGGTGCCGAGCACGAGCGATAGCAGCATGGCCGTGATGCCCACCGCGACCGAAACCTTGCCGCCTGCCATCATGCGGGCGAGCATGTCACGGCCGAGTTGGTCGGTGCCGAGCGGGTGCGCGAAGCTCGGCCCCTGATTGCGCGAGCGGATATCGATGAACTGCGCGTCGTAGGGCCAGATGATCGGGCCGATGACGACGGCGAGTACGATGAAGGCGAAGATACCCGCGCCCACAAGCGCGCCGCGATGGGTCTTGAACTGGTCCCACACATCGCGCCACTGCGAGCGCACCGGCCGCGGCATGGCAGACGGGGAGGCGGGCGGTCCTGCGGTCACATCAGTCATAGCGAATCCTCGGGTCGAGCATGCCGTAGAGGACATCGGCAATGAGGTTGAAGGTCACGATCAGCACCGCGAAAATAAAGGTGAGGGTCTGCACCATCGGAATGTCATAGGCATAGATTGCCGTGATCAGGAGCTGGCCGATGCCGTTCACCTTGAATATCTGCTCGGTGATGATGGCGCCGCCAAAGATGCCGGGCACGCCGAGCGCAATGACGGTGATGACCGGGATGAGCGAATTGCGCAGAACGTGGATAAGAACCACGACCTTCTCGGTCATGCCCTTGCCGCGTGCCGTGCGCACGTAATCCTGGTTGAGATTGTCGAGCATGGATGCGCGCATGAAGCGCGATATTTGCGCGGTCGTTTGCAGCGCCAGCACCATGACGGGCATCACCATCTGCCGGAGCTGGAACACGAAGGTATCCCAGTCCACGACCCTGTGCGTTGTGTCGTAGATCGATGGGAACCAGCCGAGCTGCACGGAAAAGATGACGATGACGAGCACGCCGGTGAAGAAGGGCGGCACGGAATATCCGACCATGGTCACGAACGTACCGGTCTGGTCGAACCATGAATATTGCCGGTAGGCGGAGATAATTCCGATCGGAATGGCGATCAGGATGCCCACCACATAGGACATGCCGACCACCCACATGGTCTGCGGCAAGCGCTGCACGATGATGTCGAAAACAGGCGAGCGGGTCTGCCAGGAGATGACGCGCTGGCTGTCACCGGCGATGTCCCAACCGGTTGAATCGGAAAAGATGTGCAGCGGCTCGTTGATCAGAAACTGTTTGAGCCAGAGCAGGTAGCGAACGTGGATCGGTTCGCCGAGACCAAGTGCCAGCCGGATCTTTTCCCTGACTTCGGGCGGCACCGTGAGCGGCATTTGCGCTGTCGGGTCGCCGGGCGCCAGGTCGAGAAGCAAAAAGATCGCAAGGCTGATGAACAGCAGCGTCGGCACCGCGATCAGGAGCCTGCGGATAATGTAGTTCAGCAAGGTATGGTCGCCTTGTCCTGCCGGATACAACACGCCCCGGCGGTTGCCGGGGCGTGCTGCCGATCAAGTTTTACTTGACGCGATGCCAGTCGGCCACGTTCCAGAGCTCGCTGTCCCAGGTGTTCAGGACAACGCCGCCCAGCGAGTTGGCGTGAGCCGAGACACGGCCACGGTCAACCAGCGGCACGACGACGTAGCTGTCTTTGGTCAGCATGTCGTTGAGCTTGCGGCCGATCTCGCCGCGCTTTTCGAGTTCGGCGGTCTTGCCGAGCTCTGCGATCAGCGCGTCGTATTCTTCGTTGCAGTAGCGGTTGATGTTTTCACCCTGCCACTGCGTCGAAGGCTTCGGAGCCTTTTCGCAGGTGTGCTGCGCCAGATAGGCTTCCGGGTCGGTGCCGTCGAAGTTGTTGGCGTACATCTCCACGTCCGAATAGAACTTCTGGAACGTGTCGGGCGAACCCGGATCGCCACCGAAGAAGACCGAGGCGTCGATGTTCTTCAGCTCGGTTTCAACACCGATTTCTGCCCACCACTGTTTGATCAGCGCCTGGAAGTCCTGACGGACGGCGTTGGTCGAGGTCTGGTAGGTGAGCGACAGCTTCATGCCGTCCTTGTCGCGGACGCCATCGCCATTGGTGTCGGTCCAGCCGGCTTCCTCGAGAAGCGCCTTGGCGCCTTCGATGTCCTGCGTCAGGCAGTCCGTGTTGTCGGAAGCGTAGAGCTCCGGAGCGGGCACCAGGTTACAGGTCGGGCGTCCAGCCTGACCATAACCGATCTCGACCAGCAATTCGCGGTCGATCGCCATCGACAGAGCCTTGCGCACCTTCATGTCCGAAAGGATCGGATGCGGATGGGCTTCGGTCGAACGCTCGCCTTCCGGAAGATCCGGGGACGGGTCGGTCATGTTCATTTCGATACGCTCGACGAGCGAACCGAATGCTGCAATCGGCTTACCTTTGCCGGCGGCCGCCATGTTGGCGAGGACGTCGGGAGCAAGCTGCAGGTTCCAGGCGTAGTCGAACTCGCCGGTTTCAAGCACGGCGCGGCCAGCAGCTGCTGCATCGCCGCCGCCCTTGAAGGTCAGCGTGGCGAAGGCCGGCTTGTCAGGATCACGATAGTTGTCGTTGGCTTCCATCGTGATCACGTCGTTCGGGCGGAATTCCACCACCTTGAACGGGCCGGTGCCGATCGGGTTGAAGTTGGCTTCCGTGCACTCGGGCGCCTTGGCGCCAAGGCAGTCCTGGAACTGCGCCTTCTGGATGATCGGAGACTGACCGCCCATGAATGCCTGATAAGGATAGGGCTTCGGCTCGCCGAAGGTGACCTTGATCGTCAGATCGTCCAGCGCTTCCACATTGGTCACGCCTTCGAACTTCGCTGCCTGTGCGCAACCGCCTTCAGGATGCATGCAGTATTCGGCGGTGAACACCACGTCGGCCGAGGTGACCGGCGTGCCGTCCGACCAGACCAGACCTTCCTTGAGCTTCCATGTGATTGTGGTCAGGTCTTCCGAAACGCCGCCATTGGCAACGGTCGGAATTTCGGCGGCCAGATAAGGCACGAGATTGCCGTCCTGGTCGAAGCGGCCAAGCGGCTCAATGACGAGCGATGCGGATTCGATGTCCTTGGTGCCGCTCGACAGATAGGGATTCAAGATCGACGGCGCCTGCCAGTAGATGATCTTGACCTCTCCGTCGGAGCCGCGCTCCGCGTAGGCTGCGCTCGTGACAGCAGCCGCGGCCACCGTTCCGATCAGCAGTGATTTGAGGGTTTTCATTTCATACTCCCATTTATTGTTACCCGTTGGGGAATACAGTCCGCTGCGATTGGGCACCTGATGCCTCCCATTTGCCGCGGCCTGCCTTCATTTCCGCACAAGTCTTTGTCGTTGGCAATCACTCCCGGTTTTTCTCTTGGCGTTTATTCGGCGACATGGCACGCAACCTTGCGGCCGCCATCGAGTTCACGCCACACAGGCTCTACCGTGCGGCATTTTTCGATAACGTCCGGGCAGCGCGTGCAAAACCTGCACCCCTTTGGCGGATTGACGGCGTTGGGAATTTCGCCGGTCAGCAATATCCGCTTGCGCGTTGCTTCGACTTTGGGGTCCGGTACTGGCACAGCCGAAAGCAAAGCCCTGGTGTAGGGGTGTTTCGGTTTGTTGAAGAGCTGGTCGACCGTGCCAAGCTCGACCATCTTGCCTAGATACATCACCGCCACGCGGTCGGCGATATGGCGGACCATGGAAAGGTCGTGGCTGATGAAGAGGTAAGTGAGACCGAGCTTCTTCTGCAGGTCTTCCAGCAGGTTCACCACCTGCGCCTGGATAGAAACGTCGAGTGCTGCAATCGGCTCGTCGCAGACGATGAATTCGGGGTCGAGCGCCAATGCACGGGCGATGCCGATGCGCTGGCGCTGGCCGCCGGAAAACTCGTGCGGGTAGCGGTTGATGTAGTCGGGGTTGAGGCCGACGGCGTCGAGCAGCTCGCGTACTTTATCGCGCCGCGCCTTGCCCTTGAGCACGCCATGCTCGATCAGCGGTTCGGCAATGATGGAGCCGACGGTGAGGCGCGGATTGAGCGAGGCCTGCGGATCCTGAAAGATCATCTGCATGCTTGGCCGCACGGCCCTGAGCTCGCCGCTGTCGAGCGTCGCGATATCCCGGTCGTTGAAGAGAATACGCCCGGCCGTCAGCTCATAGAGGCGCAGCAGCGCCCGGCCGGTCGTGGACTTTCCGCAGCCGCTTTCGCCCACAAGGCCGAGCGTTTCGCCGCGGCGAATATCGAAGGTAAGCCCGTCGACGGCTTTGACCGCGCCGACCTGACGGCGAAGCAGCCCGCGAAACACCGGGAAATGGACCGTGAGGTCCTCGATATCGACCAGTCTTTCCGGCTTCAGCGCGCCTTTTTGAAGGGCGGGGTCGGCGTTCATTCCGCTGCCTCCGCATTCGCTGATTCCAGCCAGCAGGCAACGTCGTGAACGCCGCCGATGCGTTCGAGCGGCGGGTTGGCGGCTTCGCATTTGTCGAACTTGTGCCGGCAGCGCGGCGCGAAGGGGCAGGACGAGGGATGCGCCATCAGAAGCGGCGGCTGGCCGCCGATGGAGCGCAGGCGCTCATTGGCCTGATGACGGCCCGGCAGAGATTCCAGCAGGGCCTGCGTGTAAGGGTGACGCGGCCGGTCGAACAATTCGGCGATCGGCGCCTGTTCGACGATCTGCCCGCCATACATGACCATGATGCGGTCGGCGATGCCGGCTGCAACGCCGAGATCGTGCGTGACCCAGATAATAGCCATGCCGAGCTTCTGACGCAGTTCACGCACCAGCTCGAGGATCTGCGCCTGCACCGTCACGTCGAGCGCGGTGGTCGGCTCGTCGGCTATCAGTACTTTCGGATCGCAGGCCAGCGCCATGGCGATCATGACGCGCTGCCGCATGCCGCCAGAAAACTGGTGGGGGAAATCGTCCAGCCGGTCGGCAGCGGAAGGAATGCCGACAAGCTCAAGCAATTCGGCGGCGCGCCCGCGCGCCTCAGACCTCGACAGGCCCATATGCTTGCGCAGCGGCTCCATGATCTGAAATCCGACCGTGAAGACCGGGTTCAGCGACGTCATCGGGTCTTGAAAGATGAAGCCGATGCGCGCGCCGCGCACGTCACGGATCTCGGTCGGCGACAGCCGCACGAGATCGCGATTCTGGAACATGGCCGTTCCGGCGGTCACTTCCGCCGGGGGCATGGGAAGGAGCTGCAAGAGCGACATCATGGTCACGCTCTTGCCCGAGCCGCTTTCGCCCACGACGGCCAGCAACTCGCCTTCCTCTACATGGAAGCTAACGCCATTTACTGCGTGAACCGCGCCATCTTGCGTATGAAAGATGGTCTTCAGGTCACGGACTTCGAGCACCTGACTTATGGGCCTACCCCATTGATGTTTCCGGTGTTGACCACCGTGTTTATTCCCCGCCGCCCAATTTGTTTGCATCGGTTACGGCGCGCGCATCTGATCATCAGCCAGACGAGATTTCAAGCAGCTATTGCGCTCTTCGACTTCACGCTACGCAAACGCAAGAAATCGTCGAATCTGACGAGGAAGATGCCATTTCGCGCACGATTCTTGCATCAAATGTCAGGTTGCGTTCACTCGATGAACACGTCGACGCTAGCGGCTCTGCCTGCCGCGTCTATTACGGTCAGGGTGGAGGCACCAGCGCCATCAGGACGCCAGCTCGCGGTGCGGCGGCGGAAAATCTCCTGCAAAGGCCGGCCGTTCGCCAACCATCGGAATGGGGCACGTCCGCCTTGCAGCTTGAGCACCAGCGGGGCAGCGCCGGAGGCGGCGAGTTCAATACGTGCGCCGTCCGGCGGGAAGACTATGCGCGGCGATGCTTCGACGATGCCTGGTATTACCGGCGCTTCGTCGGCAGAGCGGAAGCGGCGCAGCGTAACGGGCAGATCAGCGCGCGACAGGCGCACAGCGCCTGGCGGGGGCGAAGCATGTTCGACGAAAGCGACGCCGGAACGCGAAAAAGCGTCGAAAAGGACGGGCGCCGCAGTCTCGAAGCCGGAAATACCGGGCACCGGGCCGCCGTCGGGCCTGCCGATCCAGACACCCAGCACATGGCGGCCGTCAAAGCCGATCGACCAGGCATCGCGATAGCCATAGCTCGTGCCAGTCTTGTAGGCGATGCCGATTTCCGGCGCGCCGCTGGGCGGCACAACGCCCGAGAGAATGTCGGCGACTTGCCAGTTGGCGGTCGCGTCGAGCAAGCGAACCGGCTGCGGCTGCGCCGGCTTCACATGCAGCGGTGTGGCAAAGCCGGAATTGGGCAGCGCGGTGTAGAGCTGCACGAGATCGCGCAGCGTGACGCCGACACCGCCGAGGCCCATCGCAAGACCAGGTTTTTCGCCAGGCGGCAGTTGCGGGATAGCGCCCGCATCGCGGAAGCGGCTGGCGAGACGCGTTGGCCCGAGCGCATCGAGCAGGCGTATGGCCGGCACGTTGAGGGAGAGTTGCAATGCCTCGCGCACGCTGACATCGCCCATATAGGCCATGTCGAAATTGCGTGGCCGGTAACCGGCGAAATCCGCCGGGCGATCTTCGATCAGCGTCTGCTGCGCAACCAGACCTTCCTCGAAGGCGAGACCGTAGATGAATGGCTTCAGCGTTGAGCCCGGCGAGCGCACTGCACGGGTCAAATCCACCCAGCCATTGCGGGCGGCGTCGAAATAGTCGGCCGCTCCAACCTCGGCGATGATCGCGCCGGTGCGTGCGTCCGCCATCAGCATTGCGACGGAGACCTTGTCGCCGATGCGCATCGCAGCCTCTGCCGCGACCGCTTCAAGTCTGTGCTGGACCTGCCCGTCGATGGTGAGCTCAATGCGCTGCGCGGCTGGATCGGCCAGCCGCGCTGCGTCGGCGGCGTGGGCGGCAAGGGCAGGGAGCTCGTAGCGTCCGGTCGGCACGATGTTTACGGCAGCTGCCCGCGCGGCCTCGGCGGTGTCCATCAGGCCTGCGTCAGCCATGCGCGCGAGCACGCGGTCACGCGCCAGCTTTGCGTTTTTTGGATGCCTGTCGGGCCGGCGCGCCTCCGGCGACTGGGGTAGGGCAACGAGCAGTGCCGCTTCGCCGACCGAGAGCCGGCGCGGTTCCTTGCCAAACCAGGCGAGCGAAGCTGCGCGTACGCCTTCTATATTGCCGCCATAGGGCGCCAGCGTGAGGTAGCGGCGCAGAATCTCGTCCTTCGACAGCCGCCGCTCGATTTGCCAGGCGCGGAACATCTGACGCAGCTTGGCCGAAATGGAGCGCCGCTCGCGCGGCTCGATCAGCCGTGCAAGCTGCATCGTGATCGTCGAGCCGCCAGAGACGATACGGCCGTTTGTCATCAACTGGCCGGCCGCGCGCGCCATGGCGACGGGGTCTATGCCCCGATGTTCGCGGAAGCGCTTGTCTTCATATGCAATCAGCATGTCGAGAAAGTGCGGCTCGACATCGCGCAGTTCCACTGCCATGCGCCAGCGACCGTCTGGCGCTGCATAGGCGCGAAGCAATTCGCCATTGCGTCCCACCACTTCCGCCGAGACCGGCGGTTCGTCGAGCGGCGGCGGGAAGGCTCGGTCGGCCTGAGCGAGCGCCACTAACGCCAGCATTGCCAGCGCAGCCGCCGCCGCGCCGACATTTGCGGAGCGCGGCAGCACCTTGCCTGACAAGAGCCGACGCATCAGGGCGCGACGACTTCCATGAAGCCGTCGGCGGTGCGGGCGCGGAACTGCGGACGATACATGTCTTCCACGTTCGCCGCTGGGTGCGCATAGACGCCGGGTGTGACCGCGCGCACGACATAGGCCATGACGATTTCACGGTCGCTGCCGCCGGAACGGTCGAACGCCGCGACGAAACGATCGTCGCGGAATTCCGCATGCGCGTAGTCGGTGTTGGGCAGCCACTCGAAATTCTTCAGTTCGGCGCTGCTGACAAGGCTTGGATTGTCGATCTCGAAGCCGCCTGGCAGCAGGTCGGTCACCAATACACGCGAACCCCAATCGTTCTGCTCCGTCACTTTGAGAACGACGACCAGACGCTCGTTCTGAGCAACCGAGCTGGCATTCGCGGGCGAACCGTCGAGGTTGTAGTAGTTGCGCTCGATGGCAAAGCCCTCGCCGCCAGCCGGCAGCGGTTCGGCGGGCGCGGCGACCGTGGTCACCACCGCATCGACGGCAGCCGAGCCGCGATTGACGATCGTGACCGGTTTACCCGGCAGAGCGAGACCTTCCAGCTCGGTTGCATAGCCGCCCATATGCGGGCTTCCATTGATCTCCAGCTGAAGCGCTTCGCTGCCTTCCATCAGTGCGCGGGCAGCAAGCAGCATCCAGGCCTGTTCCTGCGTCGACAAATAACGATCGACCCGGCTTGCCTCAGCGGCGAAGGAGATCATCTCCGGCACCATGCCGGGGACCGGCCGCGTTTCGGCCGCCAGAGCCAGGATCGCCGCGCCATCGCGCAAGGCCGAGCCGTAGTCCGAACGGTACGCGTCGCTCTGGCCGCTGTGGGCCAGCTCCAGCGATGACCGGAAGGCGCGTTCGGCGCGCAGGGTGTCGCCGTAGAGCGCGAGGCTCGCCGCGATCTGCGCACGCGCCATCGGCGTGTCAAACTCATCGAGCCGCGTGTCAGCGTAATAACGCAAGTCGCCTGCCGAGGCCCGCCTGTTGCGCGCCAATACATAGAGCGCATAGCCGATTTCGGCGCCTCGCTCCTGAATGTCGAGATCATAGGAGATCGAGTTCTGGAGGTTGTCGAGCGCAAGCCGCATGCCCTGTTCGGGCACCTGATAATCGAGCTCGCGGGCGCGGGTCAGGAACTCCGTCACATAGGAATCAAGCCACAGATCACCCCAGCCGGGCGCCCACAGGCCGAAGCTGCCGGAGGACGACTGGTAGGAGAGCACACGCAGTATGGCGTCCTGCACGCGCTTCTCGATTTCGGGATCGGGATCCAGACCCGACTGTGCCGCAAGCTCTGCAACATAGAGCAGCGGCAGCGCGCGGCTCGTCGTCTGCTCCGCGCAGCCATAGGGATAGCGGTCGAGGCTGACGAGCAGAGACGGAATGTCGAACGCCGCGACTGGCGAGACGCCAATCGAGACCGACGCGCCGTCGAGCAGGCTGTCGCCCAGAAGCTCCTCATCGACCCTGATCGAGCCGCCATTCGCCGCCAGCGATACGATGCGCCGTGTGGTCACGGGCATGGCGGAGGGCCGGACGGGGATCGACAGCGCGTGTTCGACCGTCGTGCCGTCGGCATGTGCGAGCTGCACCGTAATGGCCGACCGGCCCGTTCTTTCGGCGGTGAGGGGCACGGTGACGGATTTGCGTTCACCGGAAGCGAATGTGATGGCGTCCGCAAACGTCGCGGCGACCCGGCCGTCGGTAACGACCTCAAGGCTGTAGTCGCCTGCCGGACCGTCGGTATTGGCGATGTCGAGGCGCAGCGTCGCGGTGTCGCCGGGCGCCATGAAGCGGGGCAGGCCGGCGGTGACGACGACCGGCTCGCGCACGATGACGTCCGTCTCGGCGTTGCCGACGGCATCCTTCGTCCAAGCCACAGCCATCAGACGAACGGTGCCGTTGAACTGCGGAATGTCGAAAGCCACGATGGCGCGGCCATCGTTGTCGAGTTCGACCGGGCCGGTGAAGAAGGCGACCAGCTCTTCGGTGGGCGGGCTGCCCTCGGCCGCCATGCCGCCGCCATCGCCGCCAGTGCGCAGACGCCCGGTCACGCCGAGCGAACCGTCGATCAGGCGGCCGTAAAGGTCGCGCAGTTCCAGTCCGAGCCGGCGCTGACCGTAGTACCAGCCGCTCGGATCGGGAGCCTCGTAGTTGGTGAGGTTCAGAATGCCGACATCGACGGCGGCTAGCGCGACATAGGCGGTCTCGCCGGCCGCTCCCGGCACCGAGATCGGCACGGTGAGCGGACCGCGCGGCTTCGACTGTGCCGGAGCTTCCAGCGCGACATCTAGCTTGCGCGGACCCGGATCGACCGAGAGCCATTTCAGGCCGATGGCGCGGGCCGGCATGCGCGTTTCCTCGGCGTCGCCCGGACGGAACAGGGTGGCGGTGACATAAGCTCCCGCACCCCAGTTTTCGCTAACCGGAATGTCGATCGTTGCGCCGCCCTCGGGCACGCTGGCGGTAATGGTCTCCAGCAGGCGATCCGCGCCGACTGTGACCAGCACTTCGCCGGCGAAACGCGGCGATATCTGCAGGCGCGCGGTTTCGCCCGGAGCGTATTCTTCTTTATCCAGCGCGATTTCGAGACCGTCCGGCGTTTCGGTCGAGCTTGCGGCGACATACCAGCCGGCGTCGAATTCGACGGAGGTTTGCGGGCCTGCCGGGTCCGGTGTCTCCACGGTGAGCCGATAGCGGCCCCACTGAACCGCCGACTGAATGCGGCCTTCGGCGTCGGCGCCAACGTCGAGCCGACCATCGGCGACCTTGGTTTCGTAGGTGATCGGTTCGTAATACCAGCTCGAGCCGTTGCGGTACCACTGATAGGAGCGTTCGAGCTTTTCGAGCGTCCAGATCAGGCCGTCCATCTCCATACGCTCGCCGTCAGCTGACGCGCCGATGACACGGAAGGAGGCGATTGCGCCCTCGGGCACCGAGCCGTCGGTGAATTCGGGCCGCACACCGATCAAGTCGGTTTCGGAGACAACGCCGACCACCAGCGAGCGCTCAACCGCGCGGCCGGCGCCTTCGCGCATGCGCACGACCACATTGGCGTTGATACGCTGGGTGGTGGAGGGGATCGCGTTGACGAACACCTCGAAGTTCGCCTTGCCGTTGTCATCGGTGACCGGAAGGTCCGACAAAGGCGTGACGTTGGCGTATTCGTTGGTCTGCTCGTCTGCAAGGCCGAATTGATAGCCGGGGAAGGCTTCCCATTCGCGGGTCGTCGTCAGTGCGACCTCGCCCTCCATCGCAAGGCCCGATGCCGGCGCGCCATAAAGGAAGCGGCCGTCGACCTCGACCAGTGCGGGTTCGCCGACGACAATTTCGCTGTCGGGAGAGGAAAGATCGAACTCGATGCGGTCAGGCACGAAATCCTCGACCAGGAAGCGGCCGCTGGCGACCGAGGTTTTGTCCGGGTCGGCATGGATGCGGTAATTCCAGGTGCCGCGCATGGCGTTTGCCTGGAGTTCGAGCTCCACCGCGTAGCCGCCCAGCGCTGCGCCATTATCGACGATGCGGCGATCCTCAACACCGTCGGGGCGGGTGAAGATGAACGTGAGCGGCAGGTTTTCGACCGCCACCGCCGCGTCATCCCTTGCAAGCGCTGCGGCATGCACGGTCTCGCCGGCGCGGTAGATGCCGCGCTCCGTCCACGAAAAGACGTCGAGCGCGCCGGGTGCAGCGCGGCCGGTGACGCCACGCTCGGACAGATCGAAGCCGGCGCGGGTCATGTCGAGGAAGACGAAATCGCCGCCGCTGTTCTTTGCCAGCAGCGCTGCGGGGGCAAGGCTGCCCGTGCCGCGCGTCAGGCCAGGGGTGAATTTCGCCTGCCCGGCGGCGTCGGTGGTCGCCGTGCCGAGCACCTCATTGTTGCGTGCAAGCAGCGTGAGCTCCGCACCTTCAAGAGGCTGGGCGCTCGCCAGCGAGCGGGCAAAAACGGTCAGCCCGTCCGCTCCGGTGAAGGTGGTGAGGCCGATATCGGACACCACGAACCACTGCGTGGCCTTGGCGTTCCAGTAGTCCGCCTGTTCGCCTTTCGGTGTTGCGGAAAGCACGTAGACACCGGGTTCGCGCTCGGGCAGCGCCTCATCGACCGGGAAGCTCGTGGTAACGTCGGAATTGAGTTCGGAGCGGATGTCGATCTCGCCGGTCCAGACCGGCTGACCGAGTTGCTCGCCAACTTCCGTGAGGCCATAGCCATCCAACTGGCTGAGGAAGCGGAAGCCCGAGAGAAGCTGCGTCAAGGCGCGGTCGCCGACGCGGTAAAGCTTGAGCTCGGCGGTTTCGGTGTTGACGCTGATCAGCGGAATGCCGCGTCGCGCGGTGGACGGCAGCACGAAGTTTTCGCCGGTGAAACGCAGCGAGGGCGAGCGGTCGCGCACATATATGTTGAGCGTGATGGGGCTCGCGATCACTTCGCCGATGGCCGACGGCAGGCCGGAACGCACCACGATGTCATAGTATTCGGCGTGGTCGAGACCTTCGACACAAAGCTGGCGCTCGCCTGCATCGACAGCTTTCGGCGCACGTCCGTCGACCGTGACGAACGATGCGTAGTCGGTTCCGGTTTTCACCAGCGCTTCGGAGAACTGAAGGCAGATGCGCGGCGATACGGTGTCGGAGTTCACCGTGTGATCGACGACACGGAAGCCCTTGCGGGCGCGCAAATCTTCCATCTCGGCACGCACGGCGGCGCTGTTCACTAGCTCGAGGCTGGCGTTGTAGGCCGAGATTGCCGGACGATAGAGATCGCGATTGTCGAGCGCGCGCGCCATGTCGGCCAGCGCCTCGGCGCGTTCGTTCGTACCACGCGTGAGCTGATATGCGTTCAGCGCCGCTGAGGTGCCGGCGCGCGCAAATGCGCCTTTCTCGAAGCTGTTTTCGGTCGTCACCGCAAGCAAAGCAGTCGTGAGCTGCGACCAGACCGGCCGCGCGTCCGCATTTATGCGCAGCGCCTCGCGGAATGCCTGCACAGCCTCGCGCGAATTTCCGGAGTTGAGCGCGTTTTCGCCTATCGTGGTGAGAACGCCGACGCCCATGCCGGGGTCGGGACGGGGCTCGGCGGCGATATCTGCGCGGTAGCGGATGGCTTCATCGTGCACATTGTCGGGCAGGAAGGCGAGTTCCGGCGGTGCGCCGATGTCCGGTTCGCCGGTTGTTGGCACCGCGCGCCCGGCAACCGCACCGGGGAAGGGGTTGATGAAGGCATAGTCGGATTTGAGGAAGCACCAGCTCGCGCTGGTGTTGTATGTGAAGGCGCGGCACTGCTGATCGCCCAGGCATGCCGCCGAGCATTGTTCGAGCGAAACGTCTTTTTCCGTTCGCAGGTCGAAGCCGAAATAGTCGCCGTCCTGCGTTAGCTCAATGCGCCGCTCCTGCGCGGTCGCCAATGGGGCTGAAACGAAAATTGCTAGAATCAGAAAAGAAAAGAACCGAACCGCGCGCATGGCCATGCTGCTCCTCCAACAGTATCCGCGTCCCTTCGGATAACCCATTCATGTGGCGCTTGTGATACGGCGGTTGTCAACGGCTGTGCCGCGCGCCATGTAGACAGGCCGGTTTGCGTTTGCCCCGCCCCGATGGCGTGTTAATGCAGGTCGGGGCCGCCGGCGCATGTGCGTTTCCTGCACCGTTACAAGCTGTAAGGGAATGTGAGCGCCGGATTGTGGCCGCAATAGGTGCAGTAGAGTTCAATCCGAATTTAGGAATTGTGGTTACCCTGGAGTAATGCGACCGGAAGAAATGCCAGATATGGGTACTGTCAGGCCGGGCGCGCGTTTCGCGCGCCTGATGTCTGCGTGCGTCTTTTTGGCAGTATTTCTGGGTGCGGCCGCAACTCCGGCAGCTGCTTTCGAACTGTTCGGGTTACGGCTTTTCGGCGAGAAGGACGAAACCCAGACCGAGATCGTCGATCCTGTCTTTTATTCGGTTACTTTCGACGCAGGCACCGCAAATGAAGAGCTTTCGGATGCCCTGAAGGAAGCATCGCTGCTTGTCGGCGACGAGGGCAAGGCGGTTTCCGGCTCGCTTGGGCTTATCTCCAAAGCGCGCAACGATCGGGAGCGGCTGGTCGCGGCGCTTTATGAACAGGCGCGTTACGACGGCGTAGTGACGATTCGCATTGCCGGAAGGTCGCTGGACGAGATTCCGCCCGATGCCGTGTTCGACACGGCAGGTGCGGTTGCGGTGTCGATCAGCGTCGATCCCGGCTCGGTGTTCGTGCTCGGCGATATCAGTCTGACAGGAGATGCTGGCAATCTTGCGCCGGCGCGTTTCGGGCTGATGCCTGGTGGTGACGCCGGCTCCAAGGCGATCCTGAAAGCAGAGCGCGACATGGTGCGCGCCCTGAAACAGGAAGGTCGGCCGCTGGCGCGGGTCATTGCGCGCCAGGTCGTTGCCGATAGCGCGACCAAGGAACTCGACATCAGTTTCGCATTCGAGGCGGGGCCGATCGCGCCTTATGGCCAGACCAATGTTGAAGGCGCCGAGCAGGTCGACCGCGAGTTCATTGCCTATATGACTGGGCTCAAGCCGGGCGAAACCTATTCGCCCAAGGAGCGGGACCGGGCGCGCGAGCGGCTCCAGAACCTCGAAGTGTTCAGCAGCGTTTCGGTGACCGAAGCCGACGCGCTCGACCCGGATGGGTCGATCCCCGTGAATGTCGTCGTTTCGGAGCGCAAACACCGCTATTTCGGTATCGGCGCGACGATATCGAGCACCGAGGGCGCCGGCATCGAAGGCTATTGGGGCCACCGCAATCTGTTCGGCAGGGCGGAGAAGCTGCGCATCGAGGGCTCCATCAGCCGCATCGGCAGCGCAGCCAGCTTTGGCATGCTCGACTATAATGCGCGCATCCTGTTCGAGAAGCCGGGCGTGCTTGGCCCCGCCTCGAAGTTCATTTCGAGTGTGGAAGCCTCGTTCCTGCACCCCAACGCCTATAACAGCTTCACTGTCGATGCGCGGGCCGGCATCCGCCGCGATCTGACGCCGAAGCAGACCGTTTCGGCGGAAGTGCGCGTTGCCTGGTCGAGCGTCACCGACAGCTTCAGCCCCGTCGTGCCCCGTAGCCATCTTCTGGTCAGTATTCCGCTGGAATATGTCTATGACGGTCGCGACAACCGACTCGATCCGAAGCGGGGCCAGCGTTTTCTTGTGTATGCCGAGCCCACGCGTGACATGTTCTCGGGCGCGAATTTCCTGAAGGTGCGGGGCGAGGCCTCGATCTACAGGTCGCTCGACGGCGATGGGCGCTTCGTGTTTGCCGCACGTGCGGCGGCGGGGTCGATCATGGGAGCGCCGCTGGCTGCAGTACCCGCCGACAGGCGGTTCTATTCGGGTGGCGGCGGCTCAGTGCGAGGCTATTCCTTCCAGGGGGTAGGCCCGCGCGACGCGACCGGGAAACCGACCGGCGGACGGTCATTCGCGGAGGCTTCGCTCGAGATGCGCATCAAGGTCAGTGAAAAGATCGGACTGGTTCCGTTTATCGACGCCGGCACGGTTTCGGCGGCGACATTGCCCAGCCTGTCCACATTGCAGTTCGGCGCGGGCCTCGGCCTGCGCTATCTGACGCCATTCGGCCCGCTCAGGGTCGATGCAGCCGTACCGCTGAACCGGCGTCCCGGTGATCCGAGTTTTGGCGTCTATGCGGGTATCGGGCAGGCATTCTGACCGCCGCCATGCGATTTCTCAAAAAAGCACTTCGCACCTTCTTCTATCTGCTGCTGTTTGCCCTCGTGCTGGCCGGCGGCGCGGCCGCCTATTTCACACAGACCCAAAGCGGCCGTGAGAGCCTTGCCGGCATCGCGTCCGGGCTGGCTTCGGGTGAGGGGCGCGAGGTCCGCATTTCGGGGCTGAACGGAATTCTGGGCGGACATCTGACCGCAGAGCACATCGCGGTGGCCGACAATGCCGGCGCGTGGGTTGTGATTCACAACGCTACGGTCGACTGGTCGCCATTCGCGCTGATTGGTTTTGCCTTCGATGCCGAGAGGATTTCAGCAGAGCGCATCGAGGTTTCGCGGCGTCCGGTACCCGTCGAAAGCGAGGCCGGCGGTGGGTTCAACTTACCGGTCACGATCGATGTGAAAGCCATCGAGCTGCCCGATATCCGACTTGGCGCCGGCGTAGCCGGGGCCGCGGCACAGTTGGCGGCGACCGGGTCAGTGAAGGTCGACAACGCGCCGCTGACCGCCGCCGCGAAGCTTGCGCTCAAGCGCATCGACGGCGTTACTGGTTCGCTCGATGCGCAGGTGGCGTTTGTTCCTGACCAGAACCAGCTGGACGTCGAAATCAGGGGCAGCGAGCCGGAAGGCGGGGTGATCGCAACGTTGCTGCGACTGCCCGGAACGCCGCCGGTGGGTATCGAAGTCAGCGGCAGCGGCCCGATGTCGGACTGGAACGTGCGCGGCATGTTTCTGGTCAGCGGCGAGCCGGCGGCGGAAGTGAAGCTGCGCCATCAACTCACGGACGATGGCAGCCGCATCACCACCAATGGCAGCGGCTCGTTTGCGCCCTTCCTGCCCGAAGGTCTTGCGCCACTCGCGCAAGGCTCAACCACCTTTGCGTTCAACGGGCTGGTGCGTCCCTGGGATGCCTTCACCGTTGACGAACTTACGCTGCGCAGCGAAACGATCGCTGCGGAGGCGCGGGGCAGCCTCGATCCCGAAGGCGTGTCGGATTTCCAGTTTACCGCGAGCGCGACCGGCGAAGCCGTCCCACTGGTATTTGGCGAGGGCGAGGCGCAGGCACAACTCGCTTTCCAGGCGATGACCGGACGCGCCTTTGGTCCTGGCGATGCTCTCGGCTTCAACATCGCCGGCAATCTCAGCCGGTTTGCCGCAAGTGGCATGGCTGCGGAAGACATTGCCGTCGAAGCCAATTCGGACAATTTCGATCTCAGAACGTTGTCGGGACCCGTTGCGGTCAATGCGCAATCGGCGGCAGTCGGCAGCACAATCCCCACGGTGGCCAATCTTCTGGCTGGCGCTGTTTCTCTGACGGCGGATGGTGCTGTCGCCGACGGAACCGAAGTGACCTTCGAGCGGCTTTCGGCGCGCAGCGGGACGCTGCAGGCCGAAGCAAGTGGCCGCTACGGCGTTGTTGACAACAGCTTTGCGATGAAGCTCTCAGGCAGCGTTCTTGCAACGGTCTTCCCTTCGTCGGCTAGCCGCTTTCTGGACAGGTCGGTCACGATTACCGGTACCGTCGAGCGCGACGCTGAGGGGCGGATTTCACTCGCCGACAGCGAGATCACCTCTGGCGCGCTTGCAGTCACCGGCTCGGCGGCGCTCGATGGCGAGACGGTCTCGGCCGAGGTCGAAGGTTCGCTGACCGATATTTCGAAACTGTCTGAGGTGGCCGCGGGTGAGGCTCAGTTTTCGCTGACCGCCAGCGGCGAACTCGGCAAACCCGAAATAGCTGCAAAAGTCGCGAGCGACCGCATGACGGTCGCCGGGCGCGAACTGACCGGGCTTTCGCTCGATGCCGCGGTAACCGCCGACCCCAATGCGCCGACAGGCGACATCACGCTTGCGGGGCAGATCGGCGACGACCGCCTCGACGGCAAAGCCTCGCTTTCGACCAGCGGTGGGCGCAGCGAGATCGGCGATCTGAGGCTCGACCTTGGCGACAACAAGCTCTTCGGCGCGCTGACGCTGGACAGCGCATTCGTTCCCGAGGGTTCGATCCAGTTCGACTTTCCTCAAATCGGCCCGCTGGCGGCGTTGGCGCTTCTCGATGTGACCGGCGAGGCGGCCGGGGCAGTACGCTTTTCGCGGGACGGCGATGCGCCACGGGTGACAATCGAGGGCAATATACCTCGCCTGGTCATGGACGCAGTCAGCGCCGACGGCGTTTCGGTATCGGCTGCGGCGGAAAACTACCTCGAAGCGCCGGTGCTTTCGGGCCGGCTCACCGCGACCGGGCTGAGCACTGACAGCGCGGATATTCGCGATGCGCAGCTTTCGCTGGTCAGCCGGGGCGAATGGACCGAATTCGACGGCAGCGCGACGGCAAACGGTACGCCCGCATCGATGGCGGGGCGCGTCAAGTTTGAAGACGGAACGGTGACCGCCGAAATCGCGGAGGCCGGCGCACAATATCGCGGCATGCAAGCCGCGCTTGAGGCGCCGACCACCATTGTCGTGCGCGACGGTACGGCCTTTTTCGACGGGCTGGTGGTGTCGGCGGCGGGCGGCACGGCGACGATTTCAGGCAGCGCGGGCGAGGCACTCGATGTGCGGGCCAGCATCGCCAGCCTGCCTGCGAGCGCGGCCAATGGCTTTGCGCCTTCGCTAGGTGCTGGCGGCACGATATCGGGCACGGTGCGGATCGGCGGCACGCCATCGGACCCGCAAGTCGCCTACGATCTCACTTGGTCGGACGGGCGCACGGCGCAGACGCTTGCGGCGGGCCTCGGCGCGATGAAAATCACTTCGAAGGGTTCCTACACAAACGACCTTCTGAGTTTCGACGCCGATGTCGGCGAAGGCTCAGGCCTGACGATGAAGGGCGGCGGTGCGGTCGACGTGGTCGCCCGTTCGCTGGACGCGGCCTTTGCCGGCCGTGTTCCGTTTTCCATGCTCGCAAGCCGTCTGGCGGCGCAGGGCGTAGCTCTGAATGGCGGAGCAGATGTCGACCTCAGGGTCGGTGGCGGATTTGGCGCGCCGCAGGTCAATGGCACGGTGCGGTCCTCCGGCGCACGGCTTGTGCATGCCGGCACCGGCATCGCGGTCGAAGATCTGGCGGCGACAATCGATCTCGCCGACGGGAGGGCCACGATCCGAGCGCTCGACGGGCGGCTTTCGACTGGCGGCTCGATCGTTGGTAGCGGTTCGGTCGGCGTCGATCCTGCGCAGGGCTTCCCAGCCGATCTCAATCTCAGGATCGACAATGGCCGCTATACGGACGGGCGCGTCGTGACCGCCAATTTCGATGGTGCGCTGGCGCTGAATGGTTCGCTCACCGGTAACCCGCTTCTAAGCGGCGAGATCAACCTCGGCCGGTCGGTGATTACGATCCCCGAGAGCCTGCCAACCAGCCTGTCGCAGCTCGATGTGCAGCATCGCAACGAGACCAGCGCGGTGGCTCGGCAGCAGGCGGCGCTCAATCCCGACACGGGCGATGGCGGCAGCGGGGCGGTTTCGCTCGACCTCACAATCCGCGCCGCGCAGACGGTAATTGTGCAGGGCAGGGGTCTCGATGCCGTGCTGACCGGCAGCGTGCGCATTACCGGGCCCTCGAATGCGGTGGGTGCAGTGGGACAGCTCGATCTGCAGCGCGGGCGGCTCGACATACTCGGTCGCCGGCTCGATTTCACCAGCGGCACGCTGAGCTTTTCGGGCTCACTGGTTCCGTACCTGAATTTCGTCGCATCTACCGTGGCCGAAGATGCGACGGTGACAGTGCGTGTTACCGGCTCGGCCAACAATCCGCAGTTCAGTTTCGAATCCACGCCCAGCTTGCCAGAAGACGAAATTCTGGCGCGCCTACTCTTCGGCAAGGCGATGTCGAACCTCTCGCCGGTGCAGGTTGCGCAGCTCGCTTCAGCGGCGGCGCAGCTCGCAGGCATCGGCGGGTCCACGACACTTCTGCAGCGACTGCGCGAGCGTGTGGGCGTTGACGATATCGATGTCAGGACTGACGAGGAGACCGGCGACACCTCGGTCTCGGTTGGGAAATATCTCAACGACCGGACTTACCTTTCGATCGAAAAAGGCTCACAGCCGGGTTCGGGCAAGGCGGTCATCGATCTGAATATCGGCGGCATCAAGCTGCGCGGCGAAGCAAGCGACAGTGGCGAGACCGGCGGCGGCATCTTCTACGAGCGGGAATATTAGACCGCGCATCATCACGATTGCGCGATTTGCGGCCCCTGCGCCTTGTCGAAGGCCGCGTCTCCACCAGAAACAATGGTGGCCAAATATTACGCAGCGTCACCAATGTGAGCAGACGGCGCATTTATGATGTTTCGATTGGAACGTTTGCGACAATCTTGTCGCATTTGCGGCATCCGAATGCCGGCCAAAGATGCAGCTTTCCGAAGCTGACTTTCGCTCTGATGGCGCTTTGACATCAGACTATAGATGGGGAATGTTGACCAAAAGCCGTCAACCAAATGGGAGAGCAATAATGAAACTTTTCAGAAGCAACGGCGACCGCGTGCCGACCCATGTCGAGGACATGGCGTCAGAGGCTCGCGATGGCCGTGTGGACAGGCGCGAGTTTCTAGCGCTTGCCAGCACGTTCGGCGCCAGCACCGCGCTGGCCTATTCGATGATCGGCCTTGCAGCGCCGGGTGAAGCCGCAGCCCAGGAAATGGGCAAAAAGGGCGGCACGCTCAAGATGCAGATGATCATCAAGGAGATGAAAGACCCGCGCACCTGGGACTGGTCGGAAATGGCCAACGTGATGCGCCAGTGTAACGACTATCTCGTTCGCTACACGAAGGACTTTACCTTCGAAGGTCAGCTGCTCGAGGGCTGGGAGGTCAATGACGACGCCACCGAATACACACTGCGCCTGCGCAAGGGCGTGAAGTGGTCGAACGGCGACGATTTCAACGCCGACGACGTGATCTTCAACCTCAACCGCTGGTGCGACAAGTCGGCCGAAGGCAATTCGGTTGCCAGCCGCCTGTCTTCTCTGATCGATGGCGACAAGGCCGCCGAGGGTGCAATCACCAAGGTGGACGATCACACTATTAAGCTGAAAACCAACCAGTCAGACATCACCATCATTGCCGGCCTCGCCGACTATCCGGCGATTGTCGTGCATCGCGGTTTCGACGGCGACATGCTCAACACGCCCGGCACCGGCCCCTACGAGGTGGTGGACTATGAGGTTGGCAGCCGCGCGACGGTCAAGCGCCGCGAAGACTTCACCTGGTGGGGTGGCGAGCCTTATCTGGATGCGATCGAGTTCATCGACTACGGCGTCGAGGCCAATGCCTGGATCGCCGCGCTCGAAGCCGGCGAGATCGACACCAACTACCAGACAGTCGGCGAGACGGTGGAACTGCTCAACGCCATGGGCATGGAGCAGAAGGACGTTGTTACCGCGGCGACCATCGTGCTGCGCACCAATGTGAACAATGCGCCTTACGACGATCAGCGCGTCCGCCAGGCCCTGCAGCTCGCAGTCGACAATTCGACTGTGCTGAAGCTGGGCTACAACGACGCCGGCACGGTGGGTGAAAACCACCATGTCTGCCCGATCCACCCCGAATATTACGAGCTGCCCGCGATCAGCCGGGACGTCGACAAGGCCAAGGAACTGATGACCGAGGCCGGTCAGATGGATTATGAGTTCGATCTCATTTCCTATGACGCTGAATATGTGAAAGCGCCGGGCGACGTGATTGCCGCACAGTGCCGCGAGGCCGGCTTCAAAGTGAAGCGTACGGTTATCCCGGGCTCGTCGTTCTGGAACGATTGGACCAAATATCCGTGGTCGACGACGGAGTGGAACATGCGTCCGCTGGGCGTGCAGGTGCTCGCACTCGCGTATCGCACCGGCGAGGCCTGGAACGAGTCCGCCTATTCCAACCCGGAATTCGATGCCAAACTCAGCGCTGCCCTGGCCGTTGCGGATGCCGACAAGCGCCGCGAGCTGATGAAGGATATCGAAATGACGCTACAGGATTCCGGTATTCTCATTCAGCCTTTCTGGCGGGCGCTCTACAGGCACCACCAGCCTTACGTTAAAGGCCTCTTCATGCATCAGACCTTCGAGCTTCACCTCGAGGGCGTCTGGCTCGACACGTAAGCTACGCGAATTTCGGGAGGGGCAGTTCTGCCCCTCTCGATGCCGGCAACAAAAAGCAACCAAATCCCTGCCGGCAATAACTGCCAGGGGGAACGGCAGCAATGATCCAGTTTATCCTGCGGCGCCTGGGTGTCATGGCGCTGACGATGCTGTGCCTCAGCCTCGTCGTTTTCATGTTCGTCAATCTGGAACCCAATCTGCGCAAACTCGCCATCTTCCAGACGGAGATGCGGGCGACGGACGCAGACCTTGAGAACTGGCTCCAGCGCAACGGTTATCGCGACAACTTCTTTTTGCGCTACGGCCGCTGGATTGGCGTGGTGCCAAAACAGCCTGTCGTGAACCCGGAAACGGGCGAAGCGATGCCTCGCTTCCGCTTCTGCGACGAACCGACCGTTCCAACCTATTCGGGCGTGCTGCAGGGCGATTTCGGCTGTTCCACTGCCTTCCGCACAACTGTCGGAGACCGATTGCCGGCCGCACTGAAAGCGACCGGCCTTTTGATGTTCTGGGTGATGCTGGTGATGGTGCCAGTGTCGCTGCTTGTCGGCGTGCTGGCCGGCATGCGGGAAGGCACGCGGCTTGACCGGACGCTCTCGGTGGGCTCGATCGCCACCACCGCAACGCCGGAATATGTGTCCGGCATCCTCTTCACCGCGATCTTCGCTTCCTGGCTCGGTTGGCTGAACGGTTCGGCGGCGACGGCCCTGACGCGCGGCATCAGCTTCTGGAATTTCACGCTGCCGGTCATGACCATGGCGATCTACGGCATCGGCTACATTGCACGTATGACCCGAGCCTCGATGGCAGAGGTGATGACGGCGCAATATATCCGCACCGCACGGCTCAAGGGCCTCAATTTCAGGTCGGTGGTTATCAAGCACGCGCTGCGCAACGCGCTGATCGCGCCGTTCACGGTGATCATGCTCCAGTTCCCCTGGCTGCTGACCGGTGTCGTCGTGGTCGAGTCGATCTTCAACTACAAAGGGTTCGGCTGGCTTCTGGTGCAGGCGGCTTCCAATAACGACATCGATCTCGTGCTGGCCTGCGGCCTCATCTCGGTGATCGTGGTTCTGGCGACCCAGTTGATCTCGGATATCGGCTACGCCTTCCTCAACCCCCGCATTCGCGTGTCGTAGGAGCAGAAGGTGGAAACTGTCGGAATTTTCGGGATCGTCTTCGGGATCCTCCTGCGCTTCTGGCCCGTGTGGATTTGTCTTGGGCTCATCACTGCGCTGAGCATCGTATTCCAGTCCAGGCTCGGCCTCTTCGGCCGGCTGTTCAACACGGGCGTCGGCACGACGGGTGTGCTTTTGTGCGCTTTCTGGCTCTTCACCGCGATCTTCGCGACCTGGATCGCGCCGTTCGATCCGCGCGTTCAGATCGTAGTCATGAAGAACGCGGTGCCGGGCGCAATCGAACCGGAAACCGGGATCGTGTTCCTGCTCGGCGGCGATCACCTCGCGCGCGACGTCTTCAGCCGTATCATCTACGGCGCGCAGATCGTGCTGACAATTGCACCGGCCGCGACCATGATCGCGCTTCTGGTGGGCATCGCACTCGGGCTGCCATCCGGTTATTTCGGCGGCAAGACGGACAATGTGCTGTCCTTCCTCGCCAACCTGGTGCTGGCCTTCCCGGTGATCCTGCTGTTCTACCTGCTGGTTACGCCGGGCATCATGGATACGCCAATCCCATATACGATGGCCGGCGTTCTGTTCCTGATTCCGATCATCTTTTTCCTGGTGCTCTTTTACACGCGCTTCAAGGAGCGGTCGGAGAAGCTGATCCCTTATGTGGCGATCACGTTAGTGGTCGGCTTCTGGATTTATTTCGGGCTGGTGTTCGATCTCGATCCGCTGGGTATCATTTCGATCGAGCCTAACGAGCTGAATATCTTCGTCGCGGTGGTGTTCGCATCATCGCCCGGCGTATTCCGCATCGTGCGCGGGCTAGTCATGGATATCCAGACACGCGACTATGTTGCGGCGGCGCAGACGCGCGGCGAGACGCCCTGGTACATCATGCTTTGGGAAATTCTGCCCAATGCACGCGGGCCACTGATCGTCGATGCGTGCCTGCGCATCGGTTACACGACCATCCTGCTCGGAACGCTCGGCTTCTTTGGTCTCGGCATGGGGCCGGAGAGCCCGGACTGGGGTACGCTGATCAAGGATGGGAGCCAGGTTGCGCAGCTTCGGCTCTACTACTGGCAGGGTGTGTCGGCAGCTGTGGCGCTGATGTCGCTGGTGCTGGGGCTCAACCTGCTGGCGGATTCGCTACGCGAAGAATCTCTGAGAGATTGAGGACGAACGATGAATGAAGCCGTAGACGTCCGCAAAACAGCCAAGGCGGCCGAGCCGATCCTGGAGATCGAAAATCTGTCGATCTCGTTCTTCACACGCGCCGGCGAGATACCGGCCGTGATGGACTTTTCGTGCAAGGTGATGCCCGGCGAAGCTATGGGCCTCGTGGGTGAATCAGGCTGCGGCAAGTCCACTGTCGCGCTCGGCATCATGCGCGACATGGGCAATCGCGGAAAAATCGTTGCCGGCAAGATCAAGTTCATGGGCCGCGACATGGGCGAGATGAGCGAGGCGGAGCTTCGCCACATCCGCGGCAACAAGATCGCGATGATCTATCAGGAGCCGATGGCCAGCCTGAACCCGGCCATGAAGATCGGCGCTCAGCTAATGGAAGTGCCTATCCTGCACGAAGGCGTTTCTAAGGAAGAGGCCTGGAATCGCGCGCTGGAGATGGTGACGGCGGTGCGCCTGCCGGACCCGGAGCGCATGCTGCGGTCCTATCCGCACCAGCTTTCGGGCGGCCAGCAGCAGCGTATCGTGATAGCGATGGCGCTTCTGTCGAAGCCGGCGCTGCTTCTGCTCGACGAACCCACCACTGCGCTCGACGTGACGGTGGAGGCCGGCATCGTTGAGCTGGTGAAGGACCTCGGCAAGCAGTTCGGCACGTCGATGCTGTTCATCTCGCATAATCTCGGCCTGATCCTTGAGACCTGCGACAAGATCACGGTGATGTATTCGGGCGAGGCGGTGGAGACCGGCTCGATCAACGATGTGTTCGACCGGATGCGTCACCCCTATACGCAAGGGCTGTTCCGCTCGATCCCGCTGCCTGGCGCTGACAAGAACGCAAGGCCGCTGATTGCCATTCCCGGCCAGTTGCCGTTGCCGCACGAGCGTCCCAAGGGCTGCAATTTCGGGCCGCGCTGCCAGCATTTCGTCGAAGGCGTTTGCAACGCCAAAGAAATCCCGATGATCGCGGTTAAGGGGCACAAGAACCACCTCAGCCGCTGTGTGCGCTTCGATGAGGTCGATTGGGCGGCACTTCCGGAAGGTGCCGGCGCCGGCAGCGAGCCGGTGACGCCCGGCAAGCCGGTTCTGAAGATCGACGATCTGAAGAAATATTATCACGTGGCCGCCAACGCGATTTTCGGCGGCGGCGAAAGCCGGACCGTCAAGGCGAACGAATCCATTTCCTTTGAGGCGCGCGAGTCGGAGACAGTCGCGATTGTGGGCGAATCCGGCTGCGGCAAGTCAACGCTCGCCAAGGTTCTGCTCGGTCTGGAAACCGCGACCTCGGGTTCGGTGACGTTGGACAACGACAATATCGAGGACCGGCCGGTCGAGGATCGCGACGCCGGAACCGTCGGCTCCATCCAGATGGTATTCCAGAACCCGTTCGACACGCTCAATCCGAGTCACTCGGTGGGCGGGCAGATCATCCGCACGCTGGAGAAGTTCAAGGTCGGCAAGACACAGGCTGACCGCGAAAAGCGCATGCTGGAACTGCTCGACCTGGTGAAGCTGCCGCGCGCATTTGCAACGCGCATGCCACGCCAGCTTTCCGGCGGCCAGAAGCAGCGCATCGGTGTGGCGCGCGCCTTCGCCGGCAATGCCAAGGTGGTGGTTGCGGACGAGCCGGTTTCGGCGCTGGACGTTTCGGTTCAGGCGGCGGTGACCGAGCTCTTGATGGACATTCAGCGCACCAACAAGACCACGATGCTGTTCATCAGCCACGACCTTTCCGTGGTGCGCTACCTCGCTGACCGCGTGGTGGTAATGTATCTCGGCTATATCGTGGAGCAGGGCACCACGGATCAGATATTCTCGCCGCCCTATCACCCCTATACCGAGGCGCTGCTTTCGGCGATCCCGATCGCGGACACCAGCGTCGACAAGAAGCACATTGTGCTTGAGGGCGACATTCCCTCGGCGATGAACCCACCCACCGGGTGTCCCTTCCAGACGCGCTGCCGGTGGAAAGACAAGGTTCCCGGCAACAAGTGCGAAACCGAGGTTCCGCCGCACAAGAATCTGGGCGACGGGCATTGGAGCATGTGTTGGCTGGAAGACAGCGAGCTCTCCGGTATGGAGCCGGTGATCAGCTTCAAGCCCGGCAAAAGCTCGACGGCCAAGGTGCGCAGCACGAAACGCAAGCCCGTCAAAGCGGCCAAGACATCGGAGAAGCCGGGCGCGGGCAGAGGAAAGACACCGGCATCGGCAGCACGAAAGGCCGGCCCGTCACGACGTGCATCGGCCGGCGTTTCGGCGCGGCCGGGAACCTCTTCGCCCAAGAAGGTCATGGCGGAAGCCGGTGGCGGCCGCTCCGCGGCGAGTACGCTGGTTAAGCCGGCAACCGCCCGTACCCCCAAAGAGGCGGCGAAGGCTGCGGATGCCGGGCGTCCCGCCGCGATGAAGAAGCCTGCAAAGCCGGACGACCTGAAACAGATCTCCGGCGTCGGGCCGAAGATCGAGGGCATCCTCAATGGGCTCGGCATTTACACGTTCAAGCAGATCGGCGCGTGGAAGAAGGCGGAGCGGGACTGGGTGGACGGCCACCTCAAGTTCCACGGCCGCATCGAGCGCGAGGACTGGGTGAAGCAGGCGAAAGCGCTGGCCAGGAAGAAATAGTTTCAGCCAGCGGGGCAGTTGGATCAGGCTACGGCCAGCCTTCAGGCTGTCGGCGTTTCGCTCTTTTCGCGCTCGCACTGATGGCCGCCGGGCGTTGCGCATTCGGGGCCCGTGCATTCCTGGGCGGCGAGCCGGCCTATGAACGGCGTTGCGGCTAAGGCGGCGGTGACAAACAGCATGGCGAGTGCGTGGCGCATGGCGGCCTCCGGTTGGTAGGCGGCTAGTTTATGCGCTTGCCGCCCGGCTGGAAGCGTTTCGGGCGCGCATCACGGCGAAGTGAATGAATGCGAAGAATACGACATTCGTGTCGCTTTCCTATTATGCGACTAGAGTATTTGCCGCGATTTCTAAAATCACGCCCATTCGCGTCGATTTTCCGACAGTCCCGATGGGCGGGCGGAGTAATTTTTGAGGCATGAACGCACCGAACAGACGGCGCCGTTCGGCGCGGCGCTCTGCCGAACAACCGATCCCGCAGCTGGCGCGCGGCAAGGTCCGCAACCGCTACGCGCCCTTCGCTATGCTCTCCGACGATCAGCTTGAGGCAATCCATCTGGCCTCCATGCATATCCTTGAGAAGATCGGCGTCGAGGTGCTGAGCGACGCCGCGCTTGACCGTTTCGCGGCGGCTGGGGCGAAAGTCGACCGGTCAAACCGCACGGTGTTCCTCGATCGAGATTTCGTGGCCGAGAAGATTGCGACAGCGCCGTCCCGCTTCACGCTTTCGTCGCGCAATGCCGAAAACAGCGTTGAACTCGGCGGCAATGCCATCAACTTCACGCTGGCCGCCGGGCCGCCCAATGTGCATGACCGCGAGCGCGGCAGGCGCGCCGGCAATATGGAAGATTATTGCGATCTCGTGCGGCTGGCGCAGCACTTCAACGCGATCCACATGCTTGGCAATCAGGTTTGCGCGCCGATCGAACTGCCGGCCAATTCGCGCCATCTCGACACCTATCTCGCCAACCTAACGCTCACCGACAAATGCTTCCACGTCTCGGCAATCGGGCGGGGCAGGGCGGTCGATGGCGCTGCGATGGCGGCAATCGCACGCGGCATGACGCTTGAGGAAACGAGCCACGATCCGAGCGTGACGACGATCATCTCGGTCAACTCGCCCCGGCGTTTCGACGATGCGATGGCGGACGGCATGATGGCGCTGGCCGAGCTCGGTCAGTCGGTGTGCGTGACGCCGTTCACGCTGATGGGCGCGATGAGCCCGGTCACGCTTGCCGGCGCGCTTGCGCAGCAGAATGCCGAGGCGCTGTTCGGTGTCGTGCTCACGCAAATCGTCAATCCCGGCGCGCCGGTGATCTACGGTGCGTTCACGTCAAATGTAGATATGCGCAGCGGTGCGCCGGCTTTCGGAACGCCGGAGAATGCCAAGGCGAACCTAGCAGCAGGGCAGCTCGCGCGGCGCTACAAGCTGCCCTATCGCACCAGCCCGTGCAGCGCCTCCAACGCGGCCGACGCTCAAGGTGCCTGGGAAACAATGATCGCGCTGTGGTCGGCGGTGCTCGGCCACGGCAACCTCGTCTATCACGGAGCCGGCTGGCAGGAGGGCGGGCTCATCGTTTCCTACGAGAAGCTGGTGCAGGACGTGGAGATGATCCAGCACATGATTTCGTTCCTGGAACCGGTCTCGACGGAGGAACCCGAGCTGGCGTTGGACGCGTTGGAGCGGGTGCAGCCCGGCGGCCATTTCTTCGGCGATGCGCACACGCTGGAGCGTTATTCGACCGCCTTCTATCAGCCGATGCTGTCTGACTGGCAGAACAACGAGGCCTGGGTTGAAGCCGGTGCGGCGGACGCTTCGGAGCGTGCAACGGCGATCTGGAAGAAGGCGCTGGAGGAGTATCAACAGCCGCCGCTCGATGAGGCGCGGCGCGAGGCGCTCGATGCCTATGTTTCCAAACGCAAGGAAGAGATTGGCGACGGCGAGCCCTGAGCTCGGAATAAGAGATTGATTCAACAACTTTGCAGGCTGATTCTTTTCGCTAGCTTAACGGGTTGTTTCTGAACTCTTTTTCACCACGCCTTAGTGCCCACGCAGCGGTGATTTGACCGTGAAATGAGGAATGGCGAGGCTGAGAGCGTCCAAAGTCCAGCGGAGGATCGTCTGCGATGACAAGGCTGAAACTCGCCTTTGCCGTGCTGCTCATGCTGTTTGCCGGCGGTTCGCTGGCAATCGCCAATCCCGACCGCTGGCGGGCGGAAGGCTGGGAGACGGACTTTTCGCAAACCAACATCTCCTTCGGCGAAATCCTGTCCGGCGGGCCGCCGCGTGACGGCATTCCCTCGATCGACGAGCCTCGCTTTCTGCCGGCCAAGGTGATCGAGGCGATCGGCGCCAACGAGCCGGTGATCAGGCTTGAAGTCGGCGACGAAGTGCGCGCCTATCCGCTTCAGATATTGATGTGGCACGAGATCGCCAATGACGTGATTTCGGACGTACCGGTCGCGGTGACCTATTGCCCGCTCTGCAACGCCTCGCTGGTGTTCGACCGGCGGCTGGACGGGCAAGTGCTGGAGTTCGGAACAACGGGCAAGCTGCGCAATTCCGATCTCGTTATGTATGACCGGCAGACTGAAAGCTGGTGGCAGCAATTCACTGGCGAGGCGATTGTCGGCGAGCTGACTGGCAAGAAACTCAAGCTCATGCCCTCGCGCATCGTATCGTTTTCAACCTTCGCTGCGAAGCATCCGGACGCGAAAGTGCTTGTGCCCAATAATCCTGATTTTCGCGACTATGGCCGTAATCCCTATGCGAGCTACGACAGTTCGACTGTTCCGTTCCTTTTCCGGGGCGAGCTGCCCGACGACATTCCAGCGATGGCGCGGGTGGTTGTCGTGCGCGAGGGGGATACGCCGGTTATCGTCAGCCTCGACAAGGTGCGCAAGGACGGATTCTCGCAAGGCGGGCTGGAGTTCCAGTTCGAAGGCGGGGTCGCATCGGCGCTCGACAGGAGCCGCATCGCCGATGGCCGCGATGTTGGCACCGTGCGTGTGCTGCGTGACGGCAAAGACGTCGCACATGACGTGACCTTCGCGTTCGTGGCCCATGCATTCCATCCCGAGGTGCCGATCATCAACGAATGAGGTACGCGGCATTAATATGACTAATTTGATCAACTTAAATCATTGATCGTGTTGCGAAAATCCGAAATTTGACCGATTGATAAAAAATGAAAGCGTGCTAGCTTTTCCCGAAAACAAACAACAGTCGGGGAACGCACATGGCGACTGGCCAATTCAAGGATGGCATTGCTGCGGGTAGGCTGGAGCCCGCACGATACTCAGACAATTTTTCCGACCTGCATCCGCCACTCGACGATCATGAGGCGCTGGTCGAGGCGGATCGCTGCTATTTCTGCTACGACGCGCCTTGCATGCAGGCATGCCCAACCTCGATCGACATTCCGATGTTCATTCGCGAGATCGCGACAGGCAATCCCATTGGTTCCGCGAAGACGATCTTCGACCAGAACATTCTGGGTGGCATGTGCGCCCGCGTCTGTCCCACGGAGACGCTCTGCGAAGAGGTCTGCGTGCGCGAGACTGCGGAAGGCAAGCCGGTGCAGATCGGTCGCCTGCAACGCTATGCCACCGACGAGGCGATGCGTCAGGGCAAGCAGTTCTACGAGCGGGCCGCCTCGAGCGGCAAGAAGATCGCGGTTGTCGGGGCGGGGCCTGCCGGTCTTGCCTGCGCGCACCGTCTGGCCGTCAACGGGCATGATGTCGTGATCTTCGAGGCGAGGCCGAAGGCCGGCGGTCTCAACGAATATGGCATCGCTGCCTACAAGACCGTGGACGGGTTTGCGCAGGCCGAGGTCGACTACGTAACCGCGGTCGGCGGGATCGAAATCCGATACGGTCAGGCGCTCGGACGCGATTTCAGCATTGCCTCGCTGAGTGGCGAGTACGATGCCGTTTTCCTCGGCATGGGCCTTGCCGGCGTCAACGCATTGCGGGCCGATGGCGAGGATGCGGACGGCGTGGAAAACGCAGTCGAGTTCATTGCCGAGCTACGGCAGGCAAGCGATCTCGGCAAGCTGCCGGTGGGGCGCCGCGTGGTCGTGATCGGCGGCGGCATGACGGCGATCGACGCTGCCATTCAGTCCAAGCTGCTCGGCTCGGAAGATGTGACGATCTGCTACCGACGCGGCAAGGAACGCATGAACGCTTCCGAATATGAGCAGGATCTGGCAGCCGCAAATGGGGTCACGATCCGTCATTGGCTGCAGCCGAAAAAGGTGATTGCCGACAAGGGCAAGGTCACCGGCATCGAGCTGGAATATACAGCCGAGAAGGATGGCAAGCTTGCCGGCACCGGCGAGACGCTGACACTCGCGGCCGATCAGGTCTTCAAGGCGATTGGCCAGAAGCTTGAGGCTGGCGCGCTGAACGGCAGCGGCAACGCCGCACCTGAGCTGGAAGGCGGGCGCATCAAGGTCGACGATGAGCGCCGCACGTCACTCGCAAAGGTCTGGGCCGGTGGCGATTGCATCGCCGGCGGCGAAGACCTCACCGTCTCCGCTGTCGCACATGGCCGCGACGCCGCAGAATCGATCCATCGGTCTCTAACCTCGAACGGGAGGGCATGAGCATGGCAGACATCCGCAACAATTTCGTCGGTATCAAATCGCCAAATCCCTTCTGGCTTGCCTCCGCGCCGCCAACCGACAAAGCCTACAATGTCGAGCGTGCATTCAAGGCCGGCTGGGGCGGTGTGGTATGGAAGACGCTCGGCGAGGAAGGCCCGCCTGTCGTCAATGTGAATGGCCCGCGCTACGGCGCGATCTGGGGCGCCGACCGGCGGCTGCTGGGTCTCAACAATATCGAGTTGATCACCGACCGGGATCTCTATCTCAACCTGCGCGAGATCAAGCAGGTCAAGAAGAACTGGCCGGATCGGGCAATCGTGGTTTCGCTCATGGTGCCTTGCGAAGAGCAAGCCTGGAAGGCGATCCTGCCGCTGGTGGAAGAGACCGGCGCCGACGGCATCGAGCTTAACTTCGGCTGCCCGCACGGCATGAGCGAGCGCGGCATGGGGTCGGCGGTCGGCCAGGTGCCGGAATATGTCGAGATGGTCGTGCGCTGGTGCAAGGCCAATACGCGTATGCCCGTCATCACCAAGCTGACGCCGAACATCACCGACGTGCGCAAGCCGGCCCGGGCGGCTCATGCCGGGGGCACCGACGCGGTGTCGCTCATCAACACGATCAACTCCATTACCTCCGTCGATCTTGACGACTTTGCCCCAGAACCCTCCATTGACGGCAAGGGCACACATGGCGGCTATTGCGGCCCGGCCGTGAAGCCGATCGCCATGAACATGGTGGCCGAGATTGCGCGCGATCCCGAAACGCGCGGGCTGCCGATCTCCGGCATTGGCGGCATAACCACATGGCGCGACGCTGCCGAGTTCATGGCGCTCGGTGCCGGTAATGTGCAGGTCTGCACGGCAGCGATGACCTACGGCTTCAAGATCGTGGAAGAGATGATCTCGGGGCTGGAAGCCTGGATGGACGCAAAGGGCCATCGCACGCTCGACGATGTGATCGGCCGCGCGACGCCCAATGTGACGGATTGGCAGTTCCTCAACCTCAACTACATCGCCAAGGCGCGCATCGATCAGGACGCCTGCATCAAATGCGGCCGCTGCCATATCGCCTGCGAAGACACGTCTCATCAGGCGATTACCGCGGTGGTGGATGGCCAGCGGCATTTCGAGGTGATCGAAGCGGAGTGCGTGGGCTGCAATCTGTGCGTGAACGTCTGCCCGGTCGAAGGCTGCATCACAATGGAGCCGCTTGCAATCGGCGCCGTGGACGAACGCACCGGCCAGAATGTGTCAGCGGATTACGCAAACTGGACCACGCATCCCAACAACCCGGCTGCCAAGGTTGCCGCCGAATAGTTCCTCCCTGACCGGGCGGGTTCGCAAAGTTGGTTCAGTCTGCGGACCCGCCCGTGTCTGACACTCTCAGAAGCAATGCTCATGCGGTCGGCAGCGAAAAGCTGCTGGCGCATTTGGCGATGCTGCTTTTTGCGGCACTCGTGTCAGGTTCCTATTCGCTGGGCGCGCTCGCAGCGCCGCATCTCGGGCCGTCAGCCATCAACGCGGTCAGGTTCGTAATTGCAGTTACGCTAATGGGCGCGGCGGGCATGCTGCTTTTGCGCGGCGATCTCAGGGTCATGGGCAGCCCCTGGCGCTTTGCCGTGCTTGGAGCGCTGATGGCGGTGTTCTTCGTCACGATGTTTGTCGCATTGCGGCTGACGACGCCGGTTTCGACGGGTGCGGTGTTCACGCTGATGCCTGTTCTTGCCGCGGTATTTGGCTACCTCTTTTTGGGGCAGGTGCCACGCGCTCTCGTCATGGTGTCGTTGCTGATCGCCGGCTGCGGTGCGGTGTGGGTGATCTTCGGCGGCGATATCGATGCGCTGCTCGGGTTCAGGATCGGGCAGGGCGAGCTGATCTTCATCGCCGGCGTTGCCTGCCACGCCGCCTATGCGCCGCTGGTGAAGAAGTTCAACCGTGGCGATCCCGTGCTTGCCTTCACCTTCTGGACGCTTGTCGCCACCGGGCTTTGGATCGCGCTATGGGGCGCGGGCGAGATCGTCCAGACCGACTGGACGGCCTTGCCGTCGGTCGTGTGGGTGGTGATCGCTTATCTCTCGATCTTCACCACCGCAGGCACGTTTTTCCTGCTTCAGTTCGCGGCGCTGCGCATCCCCGCTGCCAAGGTGCTTGCCTATAACTATCTGACGCCGTCATTCGTGATTTTCTACGAAGGCCTGCTTGGCCATGGCTGGGCGCCGTTCAGCATTGCTGCGGGCGCGGCGGTCACCGTGATGGGGCTTATCGTTCTGGCGCTTGCCCCGGACGGCTGATAGGAAATTTTGCATGGAAAAAGTGCTTGGAATCGGCGGGCTGTTCTTCAAATCGAAAGACCCGCAAGCGCTGGCGCGCTGGTATCTCGACCATCTCGGCATCGATCTGGTGCCTTCGGATTATGAGACGCCGCCCTGGCACCAGCAGTCGGGCGACACCCTGTTTGCACCGTTCGATGAGGACACGGACTATTTCGGGCCCGACCAGCAGCAGTGGATGGTCAATTTCCGTGTTCGCGATCTCGATGCAATGGTTGCCCAACTCAGGTCGGCCGGTATCGAAGTGAAGGTCGATCCACAGGAATACCCCAATGGACGCTTTGCACGCATTTACGACCCGGAAGGCAATCCGGTCGAGCTGTGGCAGCGCAAAGTTCGATCATAGCCGGCTGCACAAATTTATCTCCGCGCTTCAATTCCCGATAGTTCAGAAATCATTCTAAATCAATAAGATAGAAGTCTCGTGGGGCGCAGCCCACGTGTTTCTTCGTCTGTGCGCAGCGGGAATAGGTGGAACCTAGGCTCGTTCAGCACGTTTTACCTCCAATCGAAACAACGCACCGCCGCCTCTGGCGGAGACAACAGCCGTTTGCGCGGCTGCGAGGAGGATTTGTGCCATGCGAAATCTGTTTGTTGCCAGTGCAGTCGCGATTACCGCGATGATTGGGTCCGCACATGCCCAGACGATTGACGCCGAATGTGCGCCCGGCGACATGACCATCGAACAGCTTTCGGACCCGCGCTGCATGTCGCGCATCCCGACGCCAACCGAGCGTCCGGCTCTGGTGCGTTCAGGGAATGCAGAGCAGGGCGCAATGCGTGACCGCGCAGATTTCAGCTATGTGGAGACGCAGGACCCTGTTACCGGCGCGATCCGAACTGTTCGCGTCGTCGGTACTCCGTTCCTGCCTGAAGACAACGATAATGTTGAATTCAAGCGCGAGGCGTCGCTGACCGCCAATCCGTTGAACGCGGCCTTTGCATCGCTCGCCTCCGTCTTCGCAGTGAGTTCGGCCAATGCCGGCGAGGCGGAAAATGGTGCGACTGACATTGAGCACCTTGAGGCGCGAGCCGACCTTCGCATCCAGGTTGCGCACAAGCTCAGCGAAATCAGTGTGAACTGATCAGCGTTTCGGGCGCAGCCCGTCCAGGAAAAGCTGTTCCAGAAAACGTGCCGCGTCGTCAAAACGGCCATCGCCACCCCGGTCGGGGCCGAGCACGGCGCGGACTTGTACGTCGAAATCGGCGTAGTGCTGTGTTGTTGCCCAGATCGAGAAGATCAGGTGCCGCGGGTCGGTCTGCGCAATTTTGCCGTCGCGCATCCAGCCCTTGATGATAAGTGCCTTTTCGTCGACCAGCGATTTCAACTCGCCTTCGAGCAAAGGCATGATGCGCGGCGCACCCTGCAAAATCTCATTGGCAAACAGCCGACTTTCGCGCGGATAATCCCGCGCCATTTCAAGCTTGCGGCGGATATAGGCTTTCAGCTCCGTCAGCGGGTCGCCGATATCGTCGATCTCGTGGAGCGGCGCCAGCCAAGTTTCCAGCAGACGCTGAATCAGCGTGGCGTGAATGTCTTCCTTCGACTTGAAATAATAAAGCAGGTTCGGCTTGGACATGCCCGCCGCGTCGGCGATCTGGTCGATTGTCGAGCCGCGAAACCCGTTTGTGGAAAACACATCTAGCGCGGCATCGAGAATGAGCTCGCGCTTCTGTGTCTGGATGCGGGTCGGTTTGGCAGGGGCGTCCATGGCCGTCTAGGCGGGTATCGTGATCGAACCACACTGGACCAAACGCTTGGACCAGCCGTTCCGAATATGTGGAGCGCTCTTCACGCGTTCCAAATCCCCTACTATTCGCTTGACCGCCATAGTGGCGATGCTAACGTTTGTCCAATCGGTCAAAAAATTGCGTATCACAGATGCGCGACGGAAACCAAGCGTTGGCCGCAATAATTACAGGGGTTCGAAAGAAAGGCTTGGTCATGTCCAACAGGCTCAAAGTTGCGCCTAACGATCTCAATGCATTCTGGATGCCGTTCACGGCAAACCGGCAGTTCAAGCAGACGCCGCGTATGTTCGTCGGCGCCAAGGATATGCACTACACAACGAGTGACGGTCGGCAGGTGCTCGACGGTACTGCGGGTCTGTGGTGCGTGAATGCCGGCCATTGCCGGCCCAAGATTACGCAGGCGATCCAGGAGCAGGCGGGCGAACTCGACTACGCGCCTGCATTCCAGATGGGTCACCCGATCGCGTTTGAATTCGCCAACCGTCTGGTCGAGATCGCGCCGGATGGGATGGACCATGTCTTCTTCACCAATTCAGGTTCCGAATCGGTCGACACCGCGCTCAAGATGGCGCTCGCCTATCACCGTGCCCGCGGTGAGGGGTCGCGCACCCGGCTGATCGGCCGTGAGCGTGGCTATCACGGAGTCAATTTCGGTGGCATTTCGGTCGGCGGCATCGTCGCGAACCGCAAGATGTTCGGCAACATGCTGACCGGCGTCGACCACCTGCCGCATACCCATTTGCCGGCCAAGAACGCATTCACGCATGGTGAGCCGGAGCATGGCGCAGACCTTGCGGACGAGCTGGAGCGGATCGTCACGCTGCATGATGCCTCGACGATTGCGGCAGTCATTGTGGAGCCGGTCGCCGGCTCGACCGGTGTGCTCATTCCGCCCAAGGGCTATCTGAAGCGGCTGCGCGACATTTGCGACAAGCATGGCATTTTGCTGATCTTCGACGAAGTCATCACCGGCTTCGGCCGTCTCGGAACGCCGTTCGCGGCCGACTATTTCGGCGTCACCCCCGACATCATGACGACCGCCAAGGGCGTCACAAACGGCGTGATCCCGATGGGCGCAGTTTTTGTGAAGTCGGAAATCCACGACGCGTTCATGAACGGCCCCGAGCACATGATCGAGTTCTTCCACGGCTACACCTATTCGGGCAATCCGATTGCGTGCGCGGCCGGCCTCGGTACGCTCGAGACCTACAAGGAAGAGGGATTGCTGACGCGCGGCGCGGAGCTTGCTCCCGTTTGGCAGGACGCGCTTCATTCGCTCAAGGGCGAGCCGCATGTCATCGACGTGCGCAATATCGGCCTTGTCGGCGCTGTCGAGCTTGAGCCGATTGCCGGCCAGCCGACTAAGCGCGCCTTCTCCGCCTTCCTCAAGGCTTATGAGCGCGGTGCGCTCATCCGCACGACAGGCGATATCATTGCAATGTCGCCGCCGCTGATCATCTCGAAGGAGCAGATTGCGGAACTAATCGATCACGTGCGGGAAGTCTTGAGAGCGATCGACTGACAGAATAACTGAGGAGTTCACCTATATATGGCAGCGCCCGGCGAGAACCTTCGTATCAATGCAGACCGTCTCTGGGACTCGCTCATGGAGATGGCCAAGATCGGCCCGGGGATCGCCGGCGGCAATAACCGCCAGACCCTGACCGACGAAGATGCCGAGGGCCGGGCGCTGTTCAAGAAATGGTGCGAGGAAGCGGGGCTCGAAATGGGCCTCGACGAAATGGGCACCATGTTTGCGCGCCGTGAGGGAAGCGATCCCGACGCGCTTCCCGTCTATGTCGGGTCGCATCTCGATACGCAGCCGACCGGCGGCAAGTATGACGGTGTGCTCGGCGTGCTTGGCGGGCTGGAAATCATCCGCACGCTCAATGATCTCGGCATCAAGACCAAACATCCCATCGTGGTCACCAACTGGACCAATGAAGAGGGCACACGCTTTGCTCCGGCCATGCTGGCGTCGGGCGTGTTTGCCGGCAAGCACACGCTGGACTGGGCCTATGACCGCGAAGACGCCAAGGGCAAGAAGTTCGGCGACGAGTTGAAGCGCATAGGCTGGCTGGGCGACGAAAAGGTCGGTGCGCGCAAGATGCACGCCTTTTTCGAGCTGCATATCGAGCAGGGACCGATCCTGGAGGCCGAGGGCATCGACATTGGCGTCGTCACGCACGGCCAGGGTTTGCGCTGGATCGAGTGCACGGTGACCGGCAAAGAAAGCCACACAGGCTCGACCCCGATGCATATGCGCAAGAATGCGGGGCGCGGATTGGCGCAGATCACCGAGCTCGTGCACGAGATCGCGATGAAACATCAGCCCAACGCGGTGGGTGCGATCGGGCATGTTGATGTCTATCCCAACTCACGCAACATCATCCCGGGCAGGGTGGTTTTCACCATTGATTTCCGCTCGCATCTGATCGACGTGATCGATGCGATGCTCGACGAATTCAACGAAAAGGCGCCGAAGCTGTGCGAGGCGATTGGCGTTCAGTTCGAAAGTAAAATCGTCGGCCAGTTCGACCCGCCCGCCTTCGACGAGAACTGCGTGAAGGCGGTGCGCGATGCCGCCGAGCGCCTCGGCTATTCGCATCGCGATATCGTTTCCGGTGCCGGCCACGACGCCTGCTGGATCAACGACGTTGCGCCGACCGCCATGGTGATGTGCCCCTGCGTCGACGGACTTTCGCATAACGAGGCGGAAGAGATTTCCAAGGAATGGGCGACCGCCGGAGCAGACGTTTTGATGCACGCCGTGATCGAAACAGCGGAGATCGTGGAGTGATTTCGGCGCGAAGCTTGAAGGACGGCGCGCCTCTCCCCCACGGGGAGAGGGTGGCCGCGAAGCGGCCGGGTGAGGGGGCATTTGCGCCCAAGCCGGTGCCAGCCACCAAGGCCTTTGCCCGCCAGATGCGCTGCGACGGCCGGAAAAATTCCCCCTCACCCGGCCTGCGCTTTGCGCCGGCCGACCTCTCCCCATTGGGGAGAGGAACCCACCCGCGAAACCCGCAGCCTGGGAGCGTTTGAATCATGTCAAAAGTCATCAAGAACGGCACAATCGTCACCGCCGACCGCACGTGGAAGGCGGATGTGCTGATCAAGCACGACAAGATCGTCGGGATCGGCCCGGACCTGCATGCCGATCATGAGATCGACGCGACCGGCTGCTATGTGATGCCGGGCGGCATCGATCCCCATACGCATCTCGAGATGCCGTTTATGGGCACCTATTCCTCGGACGATTTCGAGAGCGGCACGCGCGCAGCGCTCTCGGGCGGCACCACTATGGTGATCGATTTCTGCCTGAGCGACCCGGGCGGCTCGCTGCTCGATGCAATCAAGCGCTGGGACAACAAATCGACCCGCGCCTGCTGCGACTATTCCTTCCACATGGCGATCACCTGGTGGGGCGAGCAGGTGTTCAACGAGATGCCGGAAGTGATCGAGCGCGGCATTACCTCCTTCAAGCACTTCATGGCCTACAAGGGCGCGCTGATGGTGAATGACGACGAAATGTATTCGTCGTTCCAGCGCTGTGCGGAACTCGGCGGCCTGCCAATGGTGCATGCCGAAAACGGCGACGTGGTTGCGCAGATGCAGGCCAAGCTGCTGGCCGAGGGCAATGACGGGCCCGAGGGCCACGCCTATTCGCGTCCGCCGGAAGTGGAAGGCGAAGCCACCAACCGCGCGATCATGATCGCCGACATGGCGGGCGTGCCCCTCTATGTAGTGCACACCTCCTGCGAGCAGAGTCACGAGGCGATCCGCCGGGCGCGGCAGAAGGGCATGCGCGTCTATGGCGAGCCTCTGGTGCAGCATCTCGTGCTGGACGAAAGCGAATATTCCAATCCCGATTGGGACCATGCGGCGCGGCGCGTGATGAGCCCACCATTCCGCAACAAGCAGCACCAGGACTCGTTGTGGGCCGGTCTTGCCGCCGGGTCGCTGCAGGTGGTGGCGACCGACCATTGCGCCTTCACTACCGAGCAAAAGCGCACCGGCGTCGGCGATTTCACCAAGATCCCGAATGGCACCGGCGGGCTTGAAGACCGCATGCCCGTGCTATGGACTTATGGCGTGGGTACCGGCCGGCTGACCATGAACGAGTTCGTTGCCGTGACCTCCACCAATACCGCGAAGATTTTCGGCATGTATCCGAAGAAGGGCGCGATCGTGGAAGGCGCCGATGCCGACATCGTCGTTTGGGACCCGGAGAAGACCAAAACAATCACGGCCAAGAACCAGCAGTCGGCGATCGATTACAACGTATTCGAAGGGATCGAGGTCAAAGGCCTGCCGAAATATGTGCTGACGCGCGGCGAAATCGCTGTCGACAATTTCGAGGTCAAGGCGAAGCCCGGCCATGGCGAGTTCGTGGCCCGCGAGGCAAGCGGGCCCGTCAACAAGGCGCTGTCGCAGTGGAAGGAAGTGGTCGCGCCGCGCAAGGTTGAGCGCTCAGGCATTCCGGCGTCGGGGGTGTAATTGAGCCAAACGCAAATCACTATCTCGGCAGCAATTCTGCTGAATGATTGCGACGAGATGCTTCTCGTGAGAAAGCGGGGTACCCAGGCGTTCATGCAGCCGGGTGGCAAGATCGATGCGGGCGAAACGCCATCGGATGCTCTGACGCGGGAGTTGTTCGAAGAAATCGCCCTTCACGCGGATGCGGACAGAATGGAGTACCTGGGTGTCCACGCCGAGGTCGCGGCCAATGAACCCGACGCATGTGTGATTGCACACACATTTGCCATGCGTGTCACTGAACCGGTAACGCCAGCAGCGGAGATCGAGGACGCGCGTTGGGTTGCTCTGAGTGGCGAAACCGGACTCGAGCTCGCGCCGCTTACGGAGAATCGGATGTTTCCGTTGGCGCGGAAGTTCATAAATGAGAGTGCCGCGCTTCCGGCCAGCGGCGTCTAGAGACCTGACCGGGCAAGGGGACTTATGAACGCGCCAGCCAGCACAGTGATGCCAGCCAGCCAGGAAGCACCGGCCGTTGTGGAGGCAGCGGATCTTTCGCTCACCTTCCAGACCAATGACGGGCCGGTGCATGCGCTCGCCGATGTCGATCTTGCGATCGGTAAGGGAGAGTTCGTCTCCTTTATCGGACCCTCGGGCTGTGGAAAGACGACCTTTCTGCGCGTTATCGCCGACCTCGAGCAGCCGACCGCCGGCAGCATCTCGGTCAATGGGATGTCGCCATCGGAGGCACGTCAGAGCCGCGCCTATGGTTATGTCTTCCAGGCGGCTGCGCTTTACCCGTGGCGCACGATCGAGCGCAATGTCGCGCTGCCACTGGAAATCATGGGCCTTTCCAAGACTGAGCAGCGCGAGCGCGTTGCCCGGACCCTGGAACTGGTCAATCTCACCGGGTTCGAGAAGAAGTTTCCCTGGCAGCTTTCAGGTGGCATGCAGCAGCGCGCCTCGATTGCGCGTGCGCTGGCCTTCGATGCCGACCTGCTATTGATGGACGAGCCGTTCGGGGCGCTCGACGAGATTGTGCGCGACCATCTCAACGAGCAGCTTCTGGAATTGTGGGCGCGCACGGAAAAGACGATCTGCTTCGTGACCCACTCCATTCCCGAGGCGGTTTACCTATCGACGAAGATCGTGGTGATGTCGCCGCGACCCGGCCGGGTGACGGACGTCATTGAATCGACGCTGCCTAGGGAGCGGCCGCTCGACATTCGCGAATCGTCAGAGTTCCTGAAAATCGCTCATCGCGTGCGCGAGGGGCTGCGGGCGGGGCACTCCTATGACGATTGAGGGCGTGACGGATATGGTGGCCATCCGCTCCGCGACGGCGGCGGATCTGCCGGTCTGCGCGACGATTATCAACGACTATATCGACGAGACGGAATGGCTGCCGCGCACCAAGTCGCGCGAAGATATCGCGGCGATGTTCACGCCCGAACTGCTCGAAAGCCGGACCATCCTGGTGGCAGAGAAAGGCGGCGAGATCGTTGCCTATCTTTCCATGTCGAACGGTTGGGTGGCGGCCATCTATCTCGTTCCGCATGTTCGCGGTTCAGGCATCGGCAAGCTGCTGATCGACCGGGCCAAGTTGGAATGTCCGCAAGGGCTCGATCTCACCGTTTTCGAACCCAATGGCGATGCCAAGCGCTTCTATGAGCGCGAGGGTTTTCACGAGGTGCCGGAGCGCCGCGACGACAAGACCGAAGAGGGTGTGCCGACCCTCCTCATGCGCTGGCGGAGCGCGGCATGAGCAAGTATCTCCCGGTCCTCACCATTCTCGCCGGCATCGTGGCCGTCTGGTATGTCGGCGTCTATGTCATGAATGCGCCATTTCAGCAGAAGCTGAACGAGCGCGCGGGCGCTGAGCCGACCTTCGTCGAGTTCGTCGGGCAGACCATGTCGCAGCCGAAACCGACGCTGCCCGCGCCGCACCAGGTGGCAGTGAACTTCTTCGAGAATACGTTTCTGCGCAAAGTGACCAGCGGGCGTAGCCTCGTCTACCATTCTTGGGTGACGCTTTCCTCGACGCTGCTCGGTTTTCTGTTCGGCACCGTGCTTGGCATTCTGATAGCGGTCGGCATCGTGCATGTGCTGGCGCTCGACCGCAGCCTTATGCCGTGGATCATCGCATCGCAGACCATACCCATACTGGCGCTGGCGCCGATGATCGTTGTGGTTTTCGCGGCAATCGGCTTGACCGGGCTGATACCCAAGGCGCTGATTTCGACCTATCTGTCGTTCTTCCCGGTGGCAGTGGGCATGGTGAAAGGACTGCGCTCGCCCGAGACCGCTTATCTCGACCTCATGCATACCTATAATGCCAGCCGCTCGGATGTGTTCTGGAAGCTCAGGCTGCCCGCTTCCGTGCCGTTTCTGTTCGCATCGATGAAGGTGGCGGTCGCTGCGAGCCTCGTCGGCGCTATCGTCGGCGAGTTGCCGACAGGTGCTGTGGCCGGCATCGGCGCCAAGCTGCTTGGCGGCTCCTACTACAGCCAGACGATCGATATATTCGCGGCACTCGTCGCCGGGTCGATTGTCGCGGTGCTTCTGGTCACTACGGTCGGCTTTGTCGGCCGCATGACTGAGCGCGCCATGGGCGTGAGGCCGGCATGATGCATTTGCGCCCCTCCTGGCAGGCGTTGCTTGCAATTTTGGCGGCTGTTGCCGCACTGATCATGCTGCCGGCGGCAGGTGGCGCGGCAGCAATGAGCGGCAGCGGCTTTGCACTGTCCGCAATCGCGTTGTTGCTGGCAGGTGCGCTGGTGACAAGCCTGCGGCTGCGGCCGATGGTTTCAGCCGTCGCGCTGTTCGTCGCCGCGCATGGAACTGCCTGGATGCTGATCACCGGCATTGCGGGCGGTGAAGGCACAGCCGGGGCTGCCTATTTCCTGATGCTGATCGCGGCATGGTTGCTGGCATGGCAGCTCGTGACCGTCCTTTCAGGAATGCGCCCGGCAAGCACATTCTCAAATTACGGGATCAGGCTCATCGTGCCGGCTCTTTTCGGCATATGGATACTGATCTTATGGGAGGCGATCGTTCGCGGCGCAGGTGTGCCGTTCATCCTTCTGCCGCCGCCGAGCGCGATCGGCGCGCGCCTGGTCAATTCAATCCCGATTCTGGCGGCTGACGTGAACCAGACGATTTTCAAGGCAGTGCTTGCCGGCTATGTGATGGGCTGCGGAGCCGGTTTCGCGGCTGCGGTGCTTGCCGACCGTTTCCTCTTCCTGCGGCGCGGTCTGCTGCCGATAGGCAATATGGTGTCGGCGCTGCCTATCATCGGTATCGCACCGATTATGGTCATGTGGTTCGGCTTCGACTGGCAGTCGAAAGCCGCGGTCGTCGTGGTGATGACGTTCTTCCCGATGCTCGTAAACACAGTCGCGGGGCTCGCAGCTTCGGGCAGCATGGAGCGCGACCTGATGCGCACCTATGCCTCCAGCTACTGGCAGACATTGTTGAAGCTGCGGCTGCCGGCGGCCGCGCCCTTCATCTTCAACGCACTCAAGATCAACTCAACGCTGGCGCTGATTGGCGCTATCGTCGCGGAATTCTTCGGCACGCCTGTGGTGGGCATGGGATTCCGTATTTCGACCGAAGTCGGCCGTATGAATGTCGACATGGTTTGGGCGGAGATCGCGGTCGCCGCGCTCGCAGGTTCCGTCTTTTATGGCGCGATTGCTCTCGCAGAAAGAGCGGTCACGTTCTGGCACCCGTCTATCCGTGGTGGGTAGACCAACTTCAGAGGGTAAGGACTATGAAAAAACTAATGATTTCAGCCTTGGCAGGTGCATTCTCACTGGCCGCCGCGCAGGCGTTGGCCGCCGATGAGGTCACGCTGCAGCTCAAATGGGTCGCGCAGGCGCAGTTCGCTGGCTATTTCGTCGCCAAGGACAAGGGCTTCTATGAGGAGGAGGACCTTGACGTGACGATCAAGCCGGGTGGCCCGGATATCGCGCCCGAGCAGGTGATCGCCGGCGGCGGCGCCGATGTGATCGTCGACTGGATGGGCGGTGCGCTGGCCGCGCGCGAAAAGGGCGTCGGGCTCGTCAACATCGCACAGCCGTACAAAAATGCCGGCATGCAGCTGGTGTGCCCGAAGGATGGTCCCGTGCAGACCACGGACGACTTTCCTGGCCACACGCTCGGCGTCTGGTTCTTCGGCAACGAATATCCGTTCTATGCCTGGATGAACAAGCTCGGCATTTCGACCGAGGGTGGCGACGATGGCGTAACCGTGTTGAAGCAGAGCTTCGACGTGCAGCCGCTGATCCAGGGCCAGGCCGACTGCATCTCGGTCATGACCTATAACGAGTACTGGCAGCTCATTGACGCGGGCTACCAGGCGGATGACCTGATCGTGTTCAACTATTCGGCGATGGACGTCGACCTGCTCGAAGACGGCCTCTATGCGATGGAAGGCGACCTCGCCGACCCGGCATTCAAGGACAAGATGGTGCGCTTCGTACGCGCTTCCATGAAGGGTTGGGAGTATGCAATCGCCAATCCCGAGGAAGCTGCCTCGATCGTCATGGACAATGGCGGCCAGGACGAGAACCACCAGGTCCGCATGATGGGCGAAGTGGCCAAGCTGATTGGCGAGCCGGATGCGAAACTGCCGGTGGATGCCTACGAGCGCACCGCGCAGGCGCTGCTCGATCAGGGCATCATCGAGAAGGAGCCGTCAGGCGCCTGGACGTCCGACATCACCGACGCGCTCTAAGCCTGTTCGGAACCGGAATTTGAAAGGGGCGGGCAACCGCCCCTTTCTTTATGCTGCGGCCTCGATGTCGAACTCGACATGGATCGTCTCGTAGGGAAATTCGATCCCTTTTTCGCCGCGGTCAAAAACGCCGGCATTGACCAGAGCCGTCACGTCTGTGTGCACGCCCTTGAAATCGCGGCCTACCAACCGGGCAATCTCGCGAATGCTTGTCGGCGGACGGCCGGTCATCGCCTTTACGATGGCCAGCCGCTTTGGCGACAGCACATGGTGCATGTCCTCGTAACTTGCGAATGACAGGCCGGCTTCTGCTTCAGGATTGCCGCTCTTCAGCACTCGCGATACGGCTGACCTGACGTCATCGAGAGTTTCGATCCTGATCCTCAGCGTCTTCATCTCTTCGTCTCTCCACATCGCTCAGAAAGTCGGACAGCAGCTGCTCGACTGTTGTGAATTGGTAGGTCGTTTCGCGATCGCCAATATGGCGATGGTCGCCTTTTCCGGCCTCGTTGTCGTAGCGGAGTACGCACTTCCCATCGACGACATATGCCAGCCGGTATTTGAGGTCGTGCAGGCTGCCGCGCAGAGGTTGCGGTACGCGCCAGATCACGATCTCGGCGAAAGCATTTTCCGCAAGGCTGATACGACGGCGCACGAGCAGAACTGCTTTCATGATGTAATCAATTACATCAATTTGGCTCAACTGGCAATCGAGTCGGAAACTACAAAGCCAGGCGCCGGAGTTCCGCTGCCCGGAACGCGCCGGGTGTGGTGCCGACGGCGCGGCGGAAGAAGCGGTTGAAATAGGCGGGATCTGCAAAGCCGAGCGAATAGGCGATCTTGTTCACCGGGCTTGGCGAGAAAACGAGATCGCGCTGCGCCGCTTCGATGAGACGCTGTGTCAGCAGGCCTTGCACCGAAAGCCCGGTTTCTGAGCGCGCTATGCGGTTGAGATGCGTGGGCGTGATGCCCAGCCGCTCGGCGTAAAAGGTCACCGGCCGGTGCTGGCGGTAATGCGCGCCCACAAGCGCCATCAGATCGTCGATGCGTTGCGCGCGCGCGCCGCTTGCCTGCGAAGCCTGCGGGTCGTTGGCGATCGCGGCCCGCGCCAGCCCTACGATCGCCTGCGCCATCAGCGCTTCCAGCATCGCAAGCCGACCGGCAGCAGGTGAGGCCAGCTCCGTCTCGATCGCTTTCAACGCCTGTGCCGCAGCCTCGCCTGTGTCGGAGGCGAGCTGAATGGCGCGCATGCGCGCGGCGAACTCCGCAACGCGCCGGTCTCCCGCCGCGACTGCTTTCAGCTTGTCGGCGAGCGCGGTGATGACCAGCCCGTCAACGTCCCGCGCGAAGCTGAAGCCATGGGCGGCGTCGGGCGGGACCAGAAGCGCGCAAGGCGCTTCGATGCTGGCGACCTCATCGCTGCCAGTGACCTCACCGCTGCCCGCCGTAAGCAGGAATATCTGAAACAGAGTGTCGTGCCGGTGCAGTGCAATCTCGAAATTGTGCAGTGAGGTGCGTTCGGGAATCGTCTCGCAATGGAGCCAAAAATCCCCGGTTTCCCCTCGTTCTTCTCGATAGAGGCGGTAGTTTGGAACCTGGTTGGCCATTCGCGGCATGTTCCGATTGTGCAATCGAATGACGGAATTGTCCATTGCCGTGGGCGGGTGTTCGCCGCAATCTTGAGGCTACCTAGTCGCTGGAGGAGGGCGGATTGCGCACGCAAGTCGCGATCATAGGATCCGGGCCGTCGGGGCTGCTTCTTGGGCAGCTTCTGACCGACGCCGGCATCGACAATGTCATTCTAGAGCGCGTGTCGAAAGACTATGTGCTTGGCCGCGTGCGTGCCGGCGTGCTCGAAGAAGGCATGGTCGCGATGCTCGATGAGGCGGGCGCGGGCGAGCGCATGCGCAAGGAAGGCCTGCCGCATGACGGGTTCGATGTCGCATTCGACGGCGCGCATCACCGTATCGATCTGCACGGCCTGACCGGCGGCAAGCGCGTCATGGTCTATGGCCAGACCGAGGTGACCCGCGACCTGATGGACAGGCGCGAGGCGACGGGCGGAGCCTCCATCTACGAAGCCGCGAATGTGAAGCCGCACGACTTCGACGGCGACGCGCCTTATGTGACGTTCGAGAAAGACGGCAAGGAGCAGCGGCTTGATTGCGACTTCGTCGCCGGCTGCGACGGCTTTCACGGTGTCTCGCGCAAGTCGGTGCCAGCCGATGCGGTTACCAATTACGAGCGTGTCTACCCGTTTGGGTGGATGGGCATTCTTGCCGAGGTGGAGCCGGTCAGCCACGAGCTGATCTATGCCAACCACCCGCGCGGCTTTGCGCTGTGCTCGATGCGGTCGATGACGCGCAGCCGCTACTACGTGCAGTGTTCACTGGAAGACACTGTGGAGGACTGGAGCGACGAGCGCTTCTGGGACGAGATACGCCGTCGCCTGCCGGCAGATGTCGCGGAGCGCATGAAAACCGCGCCATCGTTCGAAAAGTCCATTGCGCCGCTGCGCTCCTTCGTGGCCGAGCCGATGCGTTTCGGGCGGCTGTTTCTGGTTGGCGATGCGGCACACATCGTGCCGCCCACCGGTGCCAAGGGGCTCAATCTCGCAGCCAGCGACGTGCGTTATCTCTTCGACGGGCTGCGCGAGCACTACGCCGAAAAGTCGGATGCGGGCATCGACGCCTATTCCTTGAAGGCGCTGTCGCGTATCTGGAAGGCGGAGCGCTTTTCCTGGTGGATGACCAGCACGCTGCATCGTTTTGACGATCAGGGCGCGTTCGGCCAACGTATTCAGGAAGCCGAACTCGATTATCTCATCAGTTCGCGCGCCGCGCGAACGGCGCTGGCTGAAAACTATGTCGGGCTGCCTTACTAGGCTGCCGCGTCTGGAGAAGCGAATGAGCAAGGAACGAACCGAACTCTACCGGCAGGGCATGCAGACGCGCCGCGAGGTGTTGGGCGCGGCTTATGTCGATGGCAAGGAAGCAACCAAGAAGCCGTTCGACGAGCCGTTTCAGGAGCTGATCACCGAGGCTGCCTGGGGGCATGTGTGGTCGCGCGACACGATCAGCATGCGCGAACGCTCCATGATCACGCTGGCGTTGCTGGCCGGGCTCGGCAATTTTGAGGAGCTTGCGCTGCACACGCGCGCCACAGTGAACACCGGAGCCAGCCGCGACGACATCATGGAGGCAATGCTGCACGTGGCGATTTATGCCGGCGTGCCGCGCGCCAACCACGCAATGAAGGTGGTCAATCAGGTATTCGAAGAACTCGACGGGGGCAGCGCATGAGCTCGGGCGCATTATCGAACAGCAAACCCGAAACGGGATCGTTCTTCCAGCGCGATCTTGGCTGGCATCCGCCGGCTTTCACGCCCGAATACAAGACGTCGGTGCTACGCTCGCCGCAAAAGGCGCTGATCTCGCTCGACAACACGCTTTCGGAGCTCACTGGCCCGGTATTCGGGCACAATATTCTGGGCGAGAAGGATAACGACCTGATCCACAATTTCGCTCAGCCCGGCGAAAGCGCGATCGGCCCACGCATCATCGTTTATGGCCGTGTGCTCGACGAGCGTGGCAGGGGGGTCGACGGCGCGCTGCTTGAATTCTGGCAGGCCAATGCCGGCGGCCGCTACCGCCACAAGAAGGAGGGTTACATCGCACCGCTCGATCCCAATTTCGGCGGTTGCGGGCGCACAATTACCGATGAGGAAGGCAATTACAGCCTGCGCACGATTCTGCCCGGCCCATATCCATGGCCGAACCGGGTGAATGACTGGCGGCCAGCGCACATCCATTTTTCAATTTTCGGCCATGGTTTTGCGCAGCGGCTGATCACGCAGATGTATTTCGAGGGCGATCCGCTGATCTGGAAATGCCCGATCGTAGACACTATCCCCGGCCGCGAGGCGATCGAGGGGCTGGTCGCAGCGCTCGACATGGAGGCGACGCTGCCGATGGATGCGCGCGCCTACAAGTTCGACATCGTCCTGCGGGGGCGCCGCTCCACCATGTTCGAGAACCGCCTGGAGGGAAACTGAGATGGTGCAGTCGCTGGGCAGGCTGAAGGAATCCGCGTCTCAGACCGCCGGACCTTACGTGCATATCGGGCTCAGCCCGAACTTCGCCGAGATAGCAGGCGTGTACGATGCCGATCTCGGTATCTCGATGGTCAACGACAAGACCAGGGGCGAACGCATCACCGTAACCGGACAGGTGATCGACGGCTCCGGCACGCCGCTGAAAGACGCGATGGTGGAAGTCTGGCAGGCGGATGCCGACGGGCTCTACAACAGCCCGGCCGAAATGCGCGGGTCGGCGGATGCGAATTTCTCCGGCTGGGGCCGCAGCCCGACCAACATGCAGGACGGCGAATTCCGTTTCGAAACAATCAAACCCGGGCGCGTTCCCTTCCGCGACGGGCGGTTGATGGCGCCGCACATCAGCTTCTGGATCGTGGCGCGAGGTATCAATCTCGGCCTGTCGACACGCATGTATTTCGCGGACGAGGAAGCTGCGAACGCGGAGGATCCGGTGCTGGCGCGGATCGAACACCGCGTGCGGGTGCCCACATTGCTGGCGCCGCGCGACGGAAACGGCTACCGTTTCGATATTCACCTGCAAGGTGACAAGGAAACTGTGTTTTTCGACATCTGAGCCGCGGCGCATTGACGGTTTCAAGCTTCGATCATCCCCTTCTATCCGGTTTCCTCGGCGACGCGGAAACCGCGGAGCTGTTTTCGGCGAAGGCCGATCTCGACGCCATGCTGGTGTTCGAGGCCGCACTCGCGAATGCGGAAGGGGCGGCCGGGATCTTTCCCGCGCAGGCGGCTTCTGCGATCGAAAAGGCGATAGCCGGGTTCCGGCCCGATACCTCGGCGCTGCGTGACGCAACCGCGCGCGACGGCGTGGTGGTGCCGGAGCTGGTGCGGCAACTGCGTGAGGCGGCGGGTGAACACGGCAAGCACGTTCATTTCGGCGCTACCAGCCAGGACGTCATCGACACGAGCCTTGCGCTGCGCCTGAGCAGGGCACTCGCTCTGTTTGCCAAGAGGCTGAGTGCGCTCGACAAAGTGCTTGCCGATCTCGATACGCGTTTCGGACAGCTTGAGGTGATGGCGCATACCCGCATGCAGGCGGCGGTGCCGGTGCCTGCCGCGCGCAAGATTGCCAGCTGGCGCGACCCTCTTAAGCGTTGCCGCGAGCGGCTGGCTGGCATTCACGGGGATGTCGCGATCCTCCATTTCGGTGGCGCTGCGGGGACGTTGGACAAGCTTGGTGACAAGGCTGATGCGGTAACCGAGGCGCTGGCGCGAGAACTCGGGCTTGCCGCTGTTGAGCGCGCCCGACACAGCGAACGCGACGGCGTCGCGGCATTTGCATCCTGGCTGTCGCTCGTCACAGGATCACTGGGCAAGATGGGGCAGGACATCGCGCTGATGGCGCAGAGCGAGGTCGGTGAAATTCGGCTTGCCAGCGGTGGCGGGTCGTCGGCCATGCCGCACAAGGTCAATCCCGTAGGCGCTGAGGCGCTGGTCGCGCTGGCGCGGTTCAACGCCACGCTTGTCGGTGGCATGCACCAAGCGCTGGTGCATGAAAACGAGCGCTCAGGTGCTGCATGGACGCTTGAATGGCTGATCTTGCCGCAGATGACCGTCGCAACGGGTGCCGCACTTCGCATTGCGACCGAATTGCTGCCCGGCGTCTCGTTCGCCGACTGACCGTCAGAGCATCGACGTTACAACCGGCAGAACCTCGGTCGATCCCCGGTAGATCATCTCGACAGCCACGTAGAAGATGATCGCGAGGCCGAGATAGGCAATCCAGCGATAGCGCTCGAGCAACCGTGCTATCCAGGCCGCGGCCAGTCCCATCAGGGCAATCGAAAGAACAAGGCCGATGACCAATACGGTGGGGTGGTCGCGGGCTGCACCTGCTACCGCGAGCACATTGTCGAGCGACATCGAGACGTCGGCAATAACAATCTGGATCGCCGCCTGGCGGAAGGTCTTGGTTGGCGCTGCAGCGGCGATGGTGCCGTCGGCATTGAGGTCGGCATTGGCAAGCGCCTCCTGCGCGGCATGGACCTCGGCATGGCTCGTGCGCAATTCGCGCCACATCTTCCAGGAGACCCACAGAAGCAGCAGCCCGCCGACCAGAACCAGGCCGATGATCTGCAGCAGGTGGATCGTTATGGACGCAAAGCCGATGCGCAGAACCGTCGCGGCGATGATGCCGACGAGTATCGCGCGGCTGCGCTGTTGCGGTGGCAGACCGGCCGCTGCCAGGCCGATGACGACCGCATTGTCGCCGGCCAGCACCAGGTCGATGGCGATGACCTGCAGCAGCGCGACGAAACCTTCGTGCGTGAAGATTTCCATGACGATCAGCCCTCAACCGCGCGGGCGGTAGGTTGGGATCGAGCGTCTTGTGAGATAGGCGCCGGACCGCCGGAGCCGGCGTTGGGGCGCAGAATGGGAAAGGTGCTGTCCAAGAAGATGCTTCGGATCGCGCCCGTCGGCGCGTTGTCGAAAAGGCCGACATCACAGGCGACGCCTCGCCTGTCAGAGGGGCCCGGCCCAAGTGACGCGCTATACATGCCGCGCAGCATGCAGCGTTTCAAGGCCGTCCGGATAATATTGCGGTGGGCAGGCGATGTGGTGGCGACGGCCCCTATTTCCTGCGCTTTTCCAGTTCCGCCAATATTTCCTCGGTGTGTTCGCCGAGCCGCGGCGAGGGGCGCTCATAACGCAGCGGCGTGCCGTGCATGACCATCGGTGCGCGCACCGAAGGCAGCTTGTTGCCGTGGCCGTCATCAAGGTCCATGCGCATGCCGCGGGCAACGACCTGCGGGTCGGCAAACATCTGCTCGATATTGTTGATCGGGCTCGCCGGCACGGCCGCTTCATCGAGCTTGGGCAGCAGATCGTCGCGGTTCCAGCCGGAAAGGGTCTCAACAAGCTTTTCGCGCAGCGCTGCCCGGTGGGTGACCCGAGCGGGGTTGGTCGCAAACTCCGGCTGGGTCGCCAGTTCGTCGAGCCCCACGACTTTGCAGAAGCGCTGAAACTGCCCGTCATTGCCGACCGCGAGGATGATGTGTCCATCCCTGACCGGCAAAACCTCATATGGCGCGATGTTCATATGCGCGTTGCCCATCTGCACCGGCGGGTTGCCGGAGATCAGATAGTTCAGGTTCTGGTTGCCGAGGATCGAGACCTGCGAATCCAGCAGCGCCATGTCGATGAACTGGCCTTCGCCTGACGCTTCGACATGGCGGAGGGCTGCCTGAATGGCAATCACCGCATAGAGGCCTGTGAAGATGTCGGACACCGCGACGCCAACCTTTTGCGGTTCGCGGCCGGCTTCGCCGGTGATCGACATCAGCCCGCCTATGCCCTGAATGATGAAGTCGTATCCAGCGCGCGGCGCGTATGGACCGGAATGTCCGAAGCCGGTGATCGAGCAATAGACAAGGCGCGGGTTGAGCGGCTTCAGGCTCTCATAGTCGAGGCCATATTTCTTCAGGCCGCCGAACTTGAAATTCTCGATCAACACATCGGCGGAGGCAATGATCCGCTTCAGCTGCTCCGCGCCTTCGGGCCTGGAGAAGTCGATCGCCACGGAACGTTTGCCGCGATTGGTGGAGTGATAATAGGCTGCCGAGAGGTTCTCGCCGTCGGCGCCTTCCACGAAAGGCGGCCCCCATTTGCGCGTGTCGTCGCCGCCGTCGGGGTTTTCGATCTTGATCACGTCTGCGCCGAGATCGGCGAGAAGTTGGCCGGCCCAGGGCCCGGCGAGAATGCGGGCGAGTTCGACGACGCGAATTCCGTGGAGGGGAGAGTTGGTCATATGCTGGCTAATCAACGGCTTTTTCGGCCCAGGCGGCGAAGTCTTCCATCACGGTGTCGCGGTTGATGTCGTTCAGGCATTCGTGCCGGGTTTCGTCGTAAATCTTTGAAGTCAGATTCGAAAAGCCCATTCCCTGCAGGCGCTCTTCGAAGCGCGTGACCAGCTTGCCGCCTTCGGTCGATGGGTCATGCTCACCGCCGACGAGAAAAAGCGGTTTGTCGTGCGGCAGGCGGGCAAAGTGCGCGTCGTCATTGCAATATGTGATGAAGCCGAACAGGTCGCTCCACATGGCGACCGTGGCATCCCAGCCGCAGAGCGGGTCGGCCACATATTTGTCGACCTCTTCCGCGTCGCGCGAGAGCCAGTCGAAATCGGTGCGGCGGTTTCGGATCTTCTTCGCCCAGGCCTGAAATGTGAGGCGCGGAATGATGCGCGAGGCGGCGTCGGAACCGAGGCGAAAGCGCTCCCATGCAAGCACGGCCTTCGCGCCGGCGACGGCAAGGCCCGGGGTGAACTGTGCATTGAAAATGGCCGCGGCTGCAGCGCGCTCGGGATGGCGCAGCGTGTGGTTCGTCGCGATCAGCCCACCCATCGAATGGCCGAAGGTGATGACCGGCAGACCGGGATGATGTTCGGCAATGTGGGCATGCACGGCCTCGACATCGGCAATGACCATATCGCCCGCCGGCGCCTGGCCGAACATGCGGGGCGGGGTGTTTGGCGCGGTCGTGCCGCCATGGCCGCGATGATCATGCGCGTAGGTCGCGAAGCCGCGTGCCGCCAGAAAGTCTGCGAAGCGCGCATAACGCGCGGCATGCTCGGCGAGGCCGTGATTGATCTGCACGACGCCGCGCGCCGCGCCCTCAGGCTCGCGCATGTAGAGGTTGAGCTGCGCCCCAGTCGGAGAGGGCAGCGACTGCTGCGATGTAAACGGCATCTATCTTTTCCCGCTGCCGATCAGCTGCCCGTCAATTGAAGACGCATGGCTGTGCGGTGGCGCGGCAGCGCCAGGCGTTGATGCCGAGCATGGTGGTGTATTTCGAACAGGCGAAGCTTCTGTTGTTCGCATTTGTCCAGTTGGCATAGCGGGTACCGTAAAAGCCCGCGACACGCGTCGACCAGACAGCGGCGGCCGCGACTTCGGCTGTTACCCGCGTGGGGTGGCCCTTCACACGGGGGGCGGTGACGGAGGCTTTGCAGCTTTTCCCAGCCTCGGCGGTTCCGGCATATCCAAACGTGCCCAATGCGAGGGCAGCTGCAAGGAAAATGTGGCGCATGTTCATGGCTGTCTCCCGGTGCCTTCTGTTCGGTCGCTGCGGCGACGCTAGCACCATGCGCTGCCGCAATCCATGTCCAAGACGCCGCGGAACGGCCGCGTGACGGCAGGTGCGCTCGATGCTAGCCTTTCGGCATGGTGGAGGGCGTTCAAAATCACCTCAGGCGGTGGCGTGCGGCTGTGGCCGTGTTGCTCGCACTCCTGGTCGCCGGCTGCGCAACGCAGAAGGTCTATTTCGTCGAGGAAGATGCGCCTGCCTATGCGAGGGAAGGCCGCACGGGGCCGCTGCTTGCATTGACGCAGGCCTTCGGCGGCGCATTGTCGCCGGTGGTGCGCAACCTTGCCGCGCCGCATGGCGAACTGATCTACCGCGAAGGCCTTGCCGACTATCTGAAATCCGAATTGCAGCCGCTCGACATCGTGCTTGTGCGCTCGCGCCCGGCGCTGACGCGGGCTCTCATCACCAGCCATTTCACGCATGCGATCGTCTGGCTTGGAACGGAAGAAGAGATGCGGCGGGCGGGCGCACTTTCCCTGCCGCAGGTGCGGCCCTTCGCCGACGAACTCGCCGCCGGGCGGCCGGTGCTGGAATCGGCTGGCAATGCAGTGCGGCTTTCGCCGTTCTCGGAACTCATCGATGTCGACGAGATCGTGATCCTGCGCATGCGCAATCGGGGCGCTCAGTGGCAAAGGGCCAAATATGCAGCGCTGTTCGAATATCTCGGCACGCCCTTCGACTATAATTTCGATGTGCGCGACAATACGCGCCTGACCTGCGCCGAGCTCATCGCGCTTGTGTTTCCCGAACTTGGCATTCCGGTGCGCTTTGCGCGCGGGCGCTATGCGATCATTCCCGACGACATTGCGCGCATTGCGGTGGGGGGCTCACCACGCATCGCGGTGCGCCGCTATATCTGGCCCGATACGCCGCAAAGCTATGCCGTCGGTGGCAGGAGTGATGTCAGGGCCGTATTGACCGCGCCGCAGCCATCAGGGTGAATGCGCGATGAGCTAGCGGAGGCACGCCATGGCATTTTCGTTTCCAGCCGAGACGGCAGCTTTTCTGACCGACATCGCCAAGAACAACGAACGCGACTGGTTCGAGGCCAATCGCGACCGCTATGAAGCGGGCTATGTGGAAGCGGGCAGGGCGTTTGTCGATGAGATGGGGCCGCGCCTGCGGGAAATTTCACCCGGTGTGAACGCGGTGCCGAAGATCAATGGCTCGATCTCGCGCATCAATCGCGACACGCGCTTTTCCAAGGACAAAACGCCCTACAAAGACCATCTCGACCTGTGGTTCTGGCACGGCGACAAGCGTGGCTGGGATCAGCCCGGCTTTTATCTGCGCGTGACGGCGGACAAGCTCTATCTCGGGTCGGGCATGCATGTGCTCAACAAGGAGCTGATCGTCAAATACCGCGATGCTGTGGTGGACGAGCGGTCCGGTAAGGCGCTCGAAGCCGCCATTGCCAAGGTGGAGAAGGCCGGGCCTTACAATGTCGGCGGTGCCAGCCGCAAGACGGTGCCGCGCGGTTACGACGCCGACCACAAGCGTGCGGCCTATCTGCTTCACGAAGGGCTCTATGCCGGGCTGGAGCTGCCCTTTGCAGCCGCGACCAAGCCTGCTTTCGCCGATGTGGCGGAAGGACATTTCCGCGCCACCTGGCCCATTGGCAGATGGCTGCTCGATGAGGTGGTTGACGGCTGACCGCCTTCCCTCCGTGCCGTCATCCTCGGGCCTGTCCCGAGGATCTGCTGCAGTGACAGCGGCAAGCCGCCAGCCATTCTGGAGCTGAAAGCTGAGCAGACCCTTGGGACAAGCCCAAGGGTGACGCGCGCGCTGCGCTGCAATTCAACGCATTGCTCCCGCGCGTTACATCGCCTACATACGCCGCGACCGAATTCCCACCCATGCTCGACGAGGATCGCGCGCGCCATGGCACGCCAGTTCATCTATCACATGTCCGGACTTTCCAAGGCTTACGGCCAGAAGAAGGTGCTGGAGAACATTCACCTTTCCTTCTACCCCGACGCCAAGATCGGCATCCTGGGCCCCAACGGCGCCGGCAAGTCGACCGTGCTCAGGATCATGGCCGGCCTCGACAAGGAGTTCACCGGCGAGGCATGGCTGGCCGAGGGCGCGACCTGCGGATATCTGCCGCAGGAGCCCGAGCTCGATACGTCGAAGGACGTGATGGGCAATGTGATGGAAGGCGTCGCGGCCAAGAAGGCGGTGCTCGACCGCTACAACGAGCTGATGATGGACTACAGCGACGAGACGGCCGACGAGGCCGCCAAGCTGCAGGACCAGATCGACGCGCAGAACCTCTGGGACCTCGACAGCCAGGTCGAGATGGCCATGGAAGCGCTGCGCTGCCCGCCTGGCGATGCAGACGTCTCCAAGCTTTCGGGCGGCGAAAAGCGCCGTGTGGCGCTGTGCAAGCTGCTTCTGTCGCAGCCCGACCTTCTGCTGCTCGACGAGCCGACCAACCATCTCGACGCCGAAACGACCGCATGGCTTGAAAAGCACCTGCGAGAATATCCGGGCTCGGTGCTGATCATCACCCATGATCGCTACTTCCTCGACAATGTGACCGGCTGGATCCTCGAGCTCGATCGCGGCCGCGGTATCCCTTATGAGGGCAACTACTCCGCCTATCTGGAGCAGAAGGCCAAGCGCATGGCGCAGGAGGAGCGCGAAGAGGGCGCCCGCCAGAAGGCGCTGTCGCGCGAGCGCGAGTGGATCGCGGCCAGCCCCAAGGCGCGCCAGGCGAAGTCGAAAGCGCGAATCCGGGCTTATGACGAGCTGGTGAAAGCAGCCAGTGACCGGCGGCCAGGTGATGCCCAGATCATCGTTCCGGTCGGCGAGCGCCTCGGCAATCAGGTCATCGAGATCGAGGGCCTGACCAAGGCCTATGGCGACAAGCTCCTGATCGACGATCTGACCTTCAAGCTGCCGCCCGGCGGCATTGTCGGCGTGATCGGGCCGAACGGCGCCGGCAAGACGACGCTGTTTCGCATGCTGACCGGCAAGGAGCAGCCGGACGCCGGCGAAATCACCATCGGCGACACCGTACATCTCGGTTATGTCGACCAGAGCCGCGACCATCTCGACGGCTCAAAGACCGTTTGGGAGGAAATTTCCGGCGGCAACGACATCATCAAGCTCGGCAAGCACGAGGTGAACAGCCGCGCCTACTGCTCGTCCTTCAACTTCAAGGGTGGCGACCAGCAGCAGAAGGTCGGCAATCTTTCAGGCGGCCAGCGCAACCGCGTGCATCTTGCCAAGATGCTGAAGGAGGGCGGCAACGTCATCCTGCTCGACGAGCCGACCAACGACCTCGACACCGAGACGCTGGCCGCACTTGAGGACGCGCTGGAAAATTTCGCCGGCTGCGCCGTTATCATCAGCCACGACCGTATGTTTCTCGACCGTCTGGCCACCCACATCCTCGCATTCGAGGGCGACAGCCATATCGAGTGGTTCGAAGGCAATTTCGAAGATTACGAGGCTGACAAGGTGCGCCGGCTGGGGCCCGACGCAGTCAATCCGAAGCGCGTGACGTATAAACGGCTGACAAGGTAGCTGTTTGTGCGGTTACTGGCTCATCCTTCCTGGTAACGCTTTGCATACGGCCGTATGAAAGAATTGCCTGGAATTTCACGGGTGTTTCGCACTAGGTTGGTAGCAGCCAAGTGGGACGCGTAGCTCCGCGCGCAGTGGGCGCAGGCGGAGAGGGACAGTAACAGGCGATGAACATGTTGAGGCGGGTTGACGAATCGGTGCTGTCAGGCAGCGCCGGACACTCAGAACACAGGCTTTTGCAGCGCGCATGCATTTCCGGCATCGGCGTCGAGGTGCCGGAGCATGTCATCACCAATGACGAGCTTGTCGCCAGCTTCAATGCTTGGGTGGCCAAGGAGAATGTGAAGCGCGAAGCAGAAGGGCTCGAGCCGCTTCCCGGTTCGAGTGTCGAGTTCATCGAATATGCCTCGGGCGTGAAATCGCGCCATGTGCTGGTGCCCGACGGTATTTTGGACCCTGACCGCATGACGCCGCGTATTCCGGAGCGGCCCGACGACCAGATTTCGGTCATGGCAGAGTTCGGTGTCGCCTCGGCCAAGAAGGCGCTGTCGGATGCCGGCGTCGAGGCGTCAGAGGTCGACATGGTGATCTGCTCCGCATCGCATCAGCAGCGGCCTTATCCGGCGATTGCGATTGAAATTCAGAAAGAGCTCGGCACGTCGGGCTCGGCCTTCGATATGAGCCTCGGTTGTTCGTCGGCCGCGGCCGGCCTGCACATGGCGTTCAATCTGGTGCGCACGGGTGCGCAGCGCCGCGTGCTGGTGGTGACGCCTGAGGTCATCACCGGGCATCTCAACTTCCGCGACCGGCAGACGCATTTCATCTTCGGCGATGCCTCGTCGGCGCTGCTTGTCGAAGCGCTGGAGGGTGAGGAACAGCGGGCCGGGCGGTTCGAGATCGTCGACACGCGCACCTGGACGCAGTTTTCCAACAATATCCGTACCAATTTTGGCTTCCTGAACCGCGCCGCGCAGGAAGACACGTCTTCCGTGCCGATGGCCGGCAACATGATCAAGCAGGTCGGCAACCGCGTCTTCAAGGAAGTGACGGTAGCGGGCCATAAATTCATCGTCGATTTTCTCGACGAGCACGGCCACAAGCCGCAGGACATTCGCCGCTTCTGGCTGCATCAGGCCAATGCGCGAATGAACGCGATGATCCTGAAGCTCTCCTTCGGCCATGATGTGGGTCAGGACCGCGCGCCGACCGTACTGGAAGAGCTCGGCAACACGGCAGCGGCTGGTGCGATCGTTGCGATGGAGCGCACGCATGCCGACATGAAACCCGGCGAGCACGGGCTTTTGTGCGCGTTTGGAGCAGGCTATTCGATCGGCGGTGCGCTTCTGCGCATGATGTAACGATCAGCGGGCGCGATCCCTCGGATCAATCATATTTGCTGACGCCGCTGCGTGGCATGCTGCGCGCTCGCAACGGAGGATTCGATGCTGGACAGTTTTGCGCGCCGCGACGAAGGGCCCGACATCGTGCCGGCCAGGAAGCTGCTGGGCGAAGTGGCCGGTGTCTACGATGCGCCGTTAGGTCATTTCCAGAGCCGCGATGTGGATGAACTTACGCTGACTTTCGAGGGCGTGGAGGGCGATTTCCATGCCGGCATCACGCGGCGCTCGGGCAGCCGTGAGCCCTGGTATCCGCGCGGCACGGAAATGCGCAACGAGCGGCAGATTTCGATCGTCGCGCCCGACGAACTTGCGGAGATCGCGCGGCGCATGGAAATCCGCGAGCTGCGGCCGGAATGGGTCGGCGCCAATCTGCTGATTTCCGGCGTGCCGCAGCTTTCCATGCTGCCAGCCGGCACGCTGCTGTTCTTATCAGGCGGCGTGACGATCAAGGTCGACAGCCAGAACCATCCCTGCCGCATTGCCGGCCGCGCGGTGGCGGAAAACGCGCATATGCGCGACCACGAGGCCGGCTCGCTGCTTTTCCCCAGGGCTGCGAAGCGCCTGCGCGGGCTCGTCGCCTGGGTCGAAAAACCCGGCACGATCAAACGCGGCGAACAGGTTTCGGTGCGGGTGCCGGAGCAATGGATATATAGTTAGGGCAGTAGGGGAATACGGCAGTAGGGCAGTAGGCTGGTCGACCTACTTCCGAGCACGCGGGGGTAGTTGACAGGCAATCGATCATCGAGAAGCCTATTCCCCTATTCCCCTATTCCCCTATTCCCCTATTCCCCTATTCCCCTTCCTCCACCAGCCGCGTCGCCCTCCACCCCGTCAGCACCTGGTTGATTTCATCGACGACGAAATGCCGGGCAGCGTCGCGGTCGTAGCCTTCGTCCAGAAGTTCGTCATATTGCGTGTGGACGTGACGCACATGCGCGACCGTTGCAATCCATACGGCAATCGAGGGCGGCAATTCGCGCATCTTGCGGGCAAGCGCGGCTTCCCGGATCGCCTCGATATCGGAATATGGCGCCATGGGGAGCAGCGCGGTCAGCGCCTTGGCGATGGCGCGCTGGCGGCCGGTGCGCGCGCTCATGCTTTGGCGGCATCCGGTACCGAGTCGATCGAGGCAAAATAGGGCTTCACGTCGATAACCGGTGTGCCGTCAAGCAGGTCGATCGCGTCGATCTCAATCAGGCCTGTTTCGACATCGAGCGAAACGAGGCGCACGACATGCAGGCCAACCGGATTGGGCCGCACCGGCGAGCGTAGCGCGAAAGTGCCGCGCGGCGCGTCGGCATGGCGCGGGTTCTGGGTGATCAGGTCGCGGCGCGAGCGGTCGAACCAGCTCAAAAGCACGATGTGGCTGAAACGCTCCAGACCGGCCAATCCCGGCCGGTAGGGTGGGTCGATTGTCACGCTGGCCGCTTTGCCGGTTGCGCGCGCATCCGCAAGATTCTTGGGACAGGTGTCGCGGCTCTTCCACGGGGACGAGACGCGGCCGATGTAAACCACATGGCTATCGCCGGGCAGTTCGGCCGGGTCGAAACCGAGCGCTGCCTCGCCGTCGCGCTTCTCGCTCACGGCGTCATTCCCGGTCGCTGTGTGGAGAGGACTTGCTGCCAGTTTGGAAATGATATAAAGATATCTTTATATCTAATAGGAGATGCCATGCTTAGCCGGGCCTCCGTCGCGCTTGATGCGATGGTTGATACCTTGAAGGCGGCAGCCGAATCCAGCCGCCTGCGCATTCTGACGCTTTTGTCGCGCGGCGACCTCACGGTGTCCGATGTGACGGAGGTGCTCAACCAGTCGCAGCCGCGCGTGTCGCGCCATCTCAAGCTGCTGCTCGATGCGCAGCTTATCGACCGCTATCAGGAGGGCTCCTGGGCCTATTTCCGGCTGTCGGACAGCGAAGCTGCCCGAGAGTTTATCGGCGGCGTGATTGCGCGCATCGATCTCGCCGACCCGGTGATCAGCCGTGACCTGGAGCGTCTCTCGGCGGTCAAAAAGCGGCGCGAAAAGCGAGCGGCAGAATATTTCAGCGCCAATGCGGCGAGCTGGGATCGCATCCGTTCGCTGCATGTGCCGGACCAGGCGGTGGAAGCCGCGATGCTGAAGCTGGTCGGCGAAACGCCGTTCCAGTCGATGGTCGACCTCGGCACGGGCACGGGCCGACTTCTGGAGCTTTTTGCACCGCTTTACCGGCGTGGTGTCGGCATCGACCTTTCGCGCGAAATGCTGTCGGTGGCGCGCGCCAACCTAGATAGCGCGGGCGTTACCAACGCGCAGGTGCGGCAGGGCGATCTCTACGCACCTCCAGTGGAGCGCGATTCCGCCGATCTGGTGACTATGCATCAGGTGCTGCATTATCTGGACGACCCTGCACTTGCGGTGGCCGAGGCCGCTAGATTGCTGCGGCCCGCCGGACGGCTGCTGATCGTGGACTTTGCGCCGCATGGGCTCGAATTCCTGCGCGAAGAACATGCGCACGTGAAACTCGGTTTTTCCGACCGGCAGATCGAGGAGTGGCTTTCCGATGCCGGGCTCGAACTCGTTGAGAAGCGCGATTTCGACCGCCGAGCGGCGGCCGCGCCCGGCCTCACGGTCAAACTCTGGTTCTCGCGCGACCGCCGGCTTCTCATCGCCGATACCGACAACACCCCTCCCACGGAGACCGCCTGATATGTCCCAGTTCAGATTTTCCAGACGGCCGGACATTGGCGATAGCGTCAGCGTTTCGTTTGAGTTTTTCCCGCCCCGCAATGACGACATGGAAGCGCGGCTCTGGGAAACGGTGAAGCGGCTGGAGCCGCTCGCCCCCCACTTCGTTTCGGTGACCTATGGCGCCGGCGGTTCGACCCGCGAGCGCACGGCGCGCACGGTGAACCGCATTCTCAACCAAAGCCGGCTGGTGCCGGCGGCCCACATGACCTGCGTCGATGCCAGCCGCGCCGAGGTAGACGAAGTCGTTGGCGAGTTCGTCTCGATGGGTATCCGCCATTTTGTGGCGCTGCGCGGCGACCCGGCGGAGGGTGTCGGCGCGCGCTATCGACCGCATCCGGAAGGCTATTCCAATGGTGCGGAGCTGGTGGCTGCGATCCGCAACCAGGGCGACTTCGACGTTTCGGTGTCTGCCTACCCGGAAAAGCACCCGGAAAGCCCTGATTTCGCGACGGATTTCGACATGCTGAGGCGCAAGGTCGACAACGGTGCAACGCGGGCGATCACTCAGTTCTTCTTCGATAACGACCTCTACGAACGTTATGTGGAGCGTGCGCGGCGCGCAGGCATCTACATCCCGATCGTGCCTGGCATTCTGCCGGTGCACAATTTCGGCCAGGTTGCGAATTTTGCCTCGCGCTGCGGCGCGCATGTGCCAGCGTGGCTGGCCGAGCGCTTCGACGGGCTGCAGAACGACGCGCAAACACATGCGCTGGTTGCCGCTGCGGTTGCGTCGGAGCAGGTGCTCGATCTGATCGAGCGCGGCGTTTCCGACTTCCATTTCTACACGATGAACCGGGCCGATCTCGCTTTCGCCATCTGCCATATGATCGGCATCAGGCCGGGGCTGGCGAATGGCGGCTCCGATGCCGCCGCAGCCTAATTCTGCGTAGAATCGGAAAGGCCGGCTTGAAGCCGGCCTTTCCCTGATTCAGTCCCTGACAGGTGGGCCTCAGGGAAGCAGCCCCACAACGGCTGCGCCTATGAAAGCGAATACGGCACAGAACACCAATGTGTTGATTGGTCTGGAAAGTCCCATGTCATAGCCTCCTCTTTCGACTATGTGCAGAGTCTATGTCAGACGCGGCTCCAAACAAGCGGATATTATGCTGCAATGCAGCGCCAGCGGGAAAATTCCATCCAGCAATTTCCTCCAGGTGGGCCATTTCATTGTGCATTTCGGCTGCCGCTGCCTGTTGAAAATTTTCTTTAATCCGAACCTCGAAGAAAATAGGTTACGTTGCGTCAGCTGGTGCCGGATGACGAATTTCAGCGACGTGCGAAAATGCGCCCATCGACCACCACCAATCCCAGTCCGATAAGCGCCATTCCGGCCATCTCAAACAGCTCCAGCCGCTCTCCGAGGAAGGCGGTTCCAAGCAGTATTGCGCTCACCGGGACGATGAGCGTGACCAGAGATGCATTGGTGGCGCCTGCGGACGAAAGTATTGAAAAATATAGGATATAGGCGAATGCGGTGGCCAGAAGCGCCAGACCCGCAACCGACCACCATGCGCCCGACGACACGCCGGTAAAGCCCGATACGCCGTCAATCGCCAGCACGACAGGGATCATGATGAAAGTGGACGCTGTGAGCTGCCCGGTCGCCAGTAGCTCGGGCGCAACGCCTTTGAAGCGCCGCGCGAATATGAAGGCAAATCCATAGGATAGGGCCGTGCCTATCAGTGCCAGTTTGGCCCAGACTGGTCCGCCGAGCCCGGCGACGACGCCCGGGCCAACCATGATCGCCGTGCCGGCAATGCCGAGCACGATGCCGGTCGCCTTGAGGCGGGTCAGCTTCTCGTCCGGCAAGAGGGCGTTGGCGAGCAGCATGGTCCAGAATGGCGTTGTCGCGTTGAGCACCGAGGCCAGGCCAGCGCCGATGGCTGTTTGGCCTGCAAACATCAGCGAAAAAGGGATGACGTTGTTGAGCATTGCCATTCCGGCGAAGCTCGCGGCCAGCGGTAGAGCGGCGCGGAAGGACGGCCCGCGCAGCACCAGATAGAAATGCAGCGCGGCGGCGGCGAGCGACACGCGCAGAAACACCAGTGTCAGCGGCGGGATTTCCTGAACCGCGACGCGGGCGAAGAAGAACGAACCGCCCCAGATCGTGCCGAGCAGCAGGATCAGAAACCAGTCGCGGGCCGAGATTTGCGTTTGAGGTGTCAATGTGCGGTCAGATATGGGTCGTACATGAGTGCGGATCGTAACCTCCGTGTCTGACCGCGCCACCCGAAAACAGCTCTGGTTCATCAATCGGACAGTGGTGGGCAAAGAGCGTCTTTTTCGTCGCGCAGGGTGCTGATAGGCTCGCGGCATCATCAGAGGATTCCCGTTGCAGTCATTCAAAAATGCCCGCGAGACCGCGCTAGCGCTTCGCCCCGACGATCCGGTCTATTGCTTCCGCCCGCAGGTGCTGAAGGCCGATGCCCGGCGCTTCATGGAGCAGTTTCCCGGCAAGACGGCCTATGCGGTGAAGACCAATGGCGAGGAGCTGGTGCTGAAGACGCTGGCGGAAGCCGGCGTGGATACGTTCGATGTCGCGTCCCCTGCGGAGTTCGCGGCGGTGCGTTCCGTCGCGCCCAATGCCGAGATGCTCTACATGCACCCGGTGAAGGCGCAGTCCGACATCAGGCTGGCGCTCGAGCAATACGGCATTCGCGTCATTGCCATCGACCATGAGGACGAGATCACCAAGCTGACGCGGGTGGTGCGCGCGCTCGACATCGATCCGGGTTCGATGACCGTGTTTGTGCGTATCCAGACTAAAGGCGGCGCAGCCTACGAGCTTTCCAAAAAGTTCGGCGCGGGACCGGCGGCCGCGGTGGAGCTTATCGACCGGCTGTCACGTACTGGTTACAAGGTCGGCATCTGCTTTCATGTCGGCAGCCAGATCAACGACCCGGAGACATACGAGCGCGCACTCGCCTCGGCCGACTGGGTGCGCAACCGCTGCACTGCCGAGATTGCCGGGCTCGACGTCGGCGGCGGATTTCCCGCCGAATATGGCCATGACCCGAACCGCCGCGCGCCCGACCTTCCGTCGCAAGACGAGCTGATGGCGCGGCTGAGGGCCGACCTCACCGAATGGGGTTTCGATGAGGTGCCGTTGGTGGCGGAACCCGGCCGCGTGATCGTTGCGCGTGCATTTTCGCTGATCGTGCGCGTGCTTCTACGCAAGGGCCGGCGGCTCTACATCAATGACGGTATCTGGGCCTCGCTGTCGGACAGCTGGACCGGCAAGATCACACTGCCGGCGCGTTTCATCCCCGATCCCGCGATCCGCTCGCGCAACGGCAAGCCGGACAACATCGTACCATTCAAAGTGTGCGGCGCGACTTGCGACAGCGTCGATATTCTGTCGCGGCCGTTCTGGCTGCCGGAGACGATCGACACCGGCGACTGGATCGAGATCGGCCATATCGGCGCCTATTCGCTGTCACTCAGAACGCGCTTCAACGGTTTCTATCCCGACACCTTCGTGGAAGTGACGACTTCTTTCGAGGAAGGAGACGCGCCGCAGGGGTTTGCTAGCCTAGAAACGATGGCAGACTAGCGCGTGCTGTCATTCACTCCAGGCCGGTCCTAATCTCAACGCAGCTACCGGAGGTTTGAACGATGAAGGTCAAACGCATCGTTACCAATCTGGCGGCTGACAAGGTGGAGGCCGCCCGCGCTTTCTATGAGGGCGTGCTCGGCCTCGATGCGCTGATGGATATGGGCTGGATCGTCACGTTCGGCGCTGAAGAGCGGATGCAAGTGCAGATCAGCGTGATGAGCGAAGGCGGGTCCGGCACGCCTGTGCCGGACATTTCTGTCGAGGTCGACGATCTGGATGAAGCGCTGCGGCGCTGCAAATCAGGCGGATTTGCAGTCGAATACGGTCCCACCGACGAACCATGGGGCGTGCGGCGCTTCTATGTCCGCGACCCGCTTGGCCGGCTGGTGAATATCGTGATGCATCTCTGACTGAGCGAGAGAAAGCCGGAAGCGACGCGGCTTAGCACCCCCTCCGGCCCTTCGACCACCTCCCCCTCAAGGGGGAGGAAAGCTGCATCGTGCCGCCGTCTTCCCTAAAGCTTCGAAAGCAGCGCCGGCGTCGGCCACCCGTCGGCGGGGAAGCCGAGGCGCAGCTGCTCCTGCCGAACGGCGGCGCGGGTCTTTTCGCCGAGAATGCCGTCGGCGCCACCGACATCGTAACCGCGTGCCTCCAGCGTCGATTGCAGCCGCTTCATGGATGCTGTGTCGAGGCCACGTTCAGGATTGCGCGGGTCGAATTTCGGTGCGCCGGTGAAGCGCGTCGCAAGGTTGGCAGCCGTCAGCGTGTAGATGAAGGACTGGTTCCATTCGAGATAGAGGTTGTAGTTCGGGTAGACCAGAAAGGCCGGCCCCTTGTGGCCCATCGGCAGCGCCAGCCCGGCCTCGAGACTTGTGTTGGTGAGCGGGCTGCCGTCTCGCTTGGTCACGCCCCAGGCGGCCCATTGCGAGACCGGCAGGCGAGTGACAATTCCCGTCTGTTCCCAAGGCAGCGAGGCGGGCACGCGCACCTCCTCCATCCACGGAACGCCCGGAAGCCAGCCGCGCGACTTGATCTTGTTCGCGGTGGTGAGGATGACATCCGGCACCGACTTCTTCATGTCGACCCTGCCGTCGCCGTCGCCGTCCACGCCCTTGGTCAGAATGTCGGAGGGCAGCATCTGGGTCTGGCCGATCTCGCCGGCCCAGGCGCCCGTGACGTTGGCCGGGTAGGCGCCCGAATCGATCAGCTTGAGCAGCGGGATGATCTGCGGCCGAAAGATCTCGGGACGGCGGCAATCATGCGCCAGCGTGACGATGGCGTTCAGCGTGTTGAAGTCGCCCTGGACAGCGCCGAAATCGGTTTCCAGCGCCCAGAAGGCCGTGATGACGGCTGCCGGCACGCCGTAGTCGGCCTCCGCCTTGGCGAAGATGGATGCATATTTCCTGATGTTCGCCGCGCCGTTTTTCAGCCGGTAGGAGCTGATCATGCGGCCGGAAAATTCGGTGAAGGTCTGGTTGAACACGCCCTGCGCGCGATCGCGCGACAACACCTTCTGATCGACGCGGGCGCCCTTGAGGGCGGCCATGCCGCGCTGGCCGATGCCCGCCTGCTGGGCCTCCTGCGTGACCTGGTTCTTCCACGCGCCGAAATCGCCGCCGCATTGCTGCGCGAATGCCGGGGCCGAGAGGCCAAGCGTGGCGGAAAGAACCAGTGCGGCGGGGATTTTCATGTTCAACCTCTCGGGTGCGGTGCGTTCAATTCGGTGCGGACCCTAACACGCCGATGCGGCGGGTCCAGTGACGGTCAGCCTGTGTTGTTGCGCAGCCATTCGCGCCAGTCGGCAGCGGAGCCGTGGAAGACGTTGATATCGACGTCGCCCTCCACGCCGGGCAGCACGCCGGTGCCGGTATATTGCCAGAACAGGAAAGAGCGGCCGTCGTAGCGCTCGATCGGGTGCGCGGCGACTGAGCGCAGCCACCAAGGATAGCCGTGGAAATTCGCCAGCCCGTTGTCTTCGTAGAAATCGATGGAGGTGTAGATGATCGGCTTCTTGCCGTAATGGCGCTCGACGATCTGGAGAAAGGTGCGCATCTCGGCGCGCACCGTGGCCGGCGGCGGGCGCAGCTTGCAAGTCGGCGAGGCCGGGTTCCATTCCATATCGAGCACCGGCGGGAGTGCGGCCGCCTCGCGTGGCACATTGCGGATGAACCAGGCCGCCTGCTCCTCGGCCGTGCGGCAGAAATAATAGAAATGATAGGCGCCGCGCGGGATGCCCGCCGCCTTGGCACCACGCCAGTTTTGCGCAAAGCGCTCATCAAGCAAGTCGCCGCCCTCGGTGGCTTTGATGAAAGCGAAGGAGATGCCGTTGCGGCGCAAGGTGCGCCAGTCGACCTGGTTCTGGTATTTGGCGACGTCGGTGCCGTGGATGGCATAGGTCCATGGCGCGCGGCCGACCCACTCATGCGGGTCGTTGTCGGCGTAGCGCGGGCCGCTGACCGGTGCCGAAGTGCGGCCGGATGGCTGAGGTGCGAGATCGGAAATATCGTAACTGGACGAGGTGCAGGCGGCAGCGACCGCCGCAACGATTGCGGTAGCGGCAATTCTGCCTCTCCACATATGCACCTCCGCCCATTGGCCACCGAATCGGCTACCGGCCACAGTGGTTCGAAATAGGGCGGGTTGACGACGAAGTCACGACCGGCGGCCCGTGACGGCCAAATGCGATTGCTTTTTGGTTTTCAGCGCTCAATGCTGCCGGCGCAGCGCGGCCGAGATTCTGGCGCGCTCAGGGAGAGAGACGATGGGCTTCGCAGCCAAGATCCTGAAATGGATGATCATACTGGTCATTGTCGCGGTGGTGGGTGTTGCCGGGTGGATGTTCATCGCGCCGCCGTCGCTGATCCTGATCGGGACCGGATATGCGTCGAAGATCGTCTGCTCCAACGTGTTCGTTGCGGGGCGCGATGCCGACGACGTGCTGGTGAATGACGTTCAGGCGCCAGGACATCCCATTCTCCGGCTGATCGATATCGATGTGGATCGCGAGGCGGAAACGGTCTCGGCCGCCTTGTTCGGGATTTTCGGCTCCTCGACTTCGGTGCATCGCGCGGAACTTGGCTGCGCGGCAGCACCCGACGGAGATGTGGAGACGGCAAGCGACCACGCGCTCGAGGTTGAGAGGCCGGAGCCGCTCGGCGCGCTTTGGCCGCTCGGCAACCGGGTGGAGCCGTCGCAGAACCCGGCAATCGATGCCATTCTCGACGACCCGCAAATGACAGGGCCGGGCATGCGCGCCGTCGTCGTGGTGCACAATGGGCGCATCGTCGGCGAACGCTATGGTGATGGATTCGATGCCGAGACGCCGTTGGTCGGCTGGTCGATGACCAAAACGGTGAACGCCGCGATTGCTGGCACGGTCATCAATACAGGCAATCTCGATCTCGCCGATCGGAGCCTGCTGGAAATCTGGAGCAGCGACGACCGCGACGAAGTTGCGCTTGCCGACCTCATGGCAATGTCGAGCGGGCTCGAATTTAACGAGGATTATGGCGACGTAGCCGACGTGACGCGTATGCTCTACCTCCAACCGGACATGGCGGGTTTCGCCTCCGACAAGCCGCTGGTGGCGGCGGTGGGCGAGCATTTCAACTATTCGAGCGGCACGGCCGTTGTGCTGTCGCGCATCTGGCAAAACACGTTTGACGACCCGCAAGCCGCGCTTCGCTGGCCGCACGAAGCGCTGTTTGGGCCGCTCGGCATGACAAGTGCGGTGCTGGAGACGGATGCGCGCGGCACCTATGTCGGTTCGTCCTATCTCTATGCCAACGCGCATGACTGGGCGCGTTTCGGCCAGTTTCTGCTTCAGAACGGCGTGTGGAACGGCCAGCTCATCCTGCCGCCGGGTTTCGTGGAATGGATGCATGAAGAGGCGCCGGCATCCGAGGGCGGTTATGGGCGCGGGCAGGTCTGGCTGCACGGGCCGCGCGGGACGACACCCGAGGATCAGCACTCCGATACCGGCTTCACACTGCCGGACGATGCCTACTGGATGCTCGGCCATGACGGGCAGACGACGACCGTAATTCCGTCCGAAGGACTGGTGGTCGTGCGGCTGGGGCTGACGCCTTCGAAGGTCGGCTACAAGCCGCAGGCGATGGTGCAGGCGCTGGTCGAGGCGCTCAACTAAGGAGTGCGCGGCCCGCGCGTGAGCACGGCATACCAGGCATATCCGCGGTAGAGCGGCATACAGCGGGCATGGCCGCCGATGCGGGCGGCTTCGTTTTTCATGGCGCTGAAAAGCTCCGCGCGTGGCTCGACATGGAACTTTGCCAGCCAGATTCGCAGGATGGCGCGGGACCAGCCGGGCAGGCGCTCTTGCTGACCGAAATCGACGATGTGCAGCGATCCGCCTTCGGCAACGCTGTCTGCGGCCTGGCTGAGCGCACGCCGCCAGTCGGGGATCATGGAGAGCGCATAGGAGATGTAGACACGGTCGAATTTTTCGACGCCGAAGAGCGCGCGGGGGTCGAACGCGGTTGCATCGGCCGCGGCCAGATGGGCGGGCGTGGCCGGCGCGCGGCGCGCCAGTGAGGCGCGGGCGGTGGCGAGCATTTCATCGGAGATATCAAGCCCGTAATAACGTCCGCTCGGAAATCGATTCATTGCCTTGAGCATATTACGTCCGGTGCCGCAGCCGATTTCCAGGACGCTGCCATCAGCCGGAATATCGAGACCGGCAATCAGCCGGTCACGGCCGAGCAGGTAATATTTGCGCGTGAGATCGTAGATGTGGCGCTGACGGCGGTAGACGCCATCCATCAGGGCGGCGTGGCCGGATGGCGCGTCGCTGAGGCTCATGCGTCGTTGCGCAGCACGTAAAGGTGGAAGCCGCCATAGATCGCCGAACGATCATTGGCGGTGTGCCGTTCCGACTCTTCAGCCTCGTAGCGCCAGCGCTCAAGGAGCGCCGCGGGCACGCGGCCGGGCAGCAGCGAGGGCTCGTCAGCCGTGCGGAAGATAACGCGGGCGCCGGGGGCCGCGGTGCGAGTGATTTCGCGCCACAGCTCTTCCAGCTGGCGGTCTGTCATCCAGTCCTGAGCGTCGAGAAGTACGAAACGGTCTACGGTGCCGGCCTGCCGCACACGCAGCAGCTCGGCGAAGTTGGCGTGGTGGATTTTGACGCGGCTTGCGCCGGCGCGGATCGTGTCGAAGTTCTGCGGTTCCAGATAGGCCGGGCGTCCGCCTTCGCCGGGCCTGGCGTAACGGCGCGCGAAGGCCTGCCAGGCGAAATAGTTTTTGCGCAGCGGGAAATCGCAGGCGAGCTTCTCTAGACGGCGCGAGATCACCTCGGCCATGGAGTGGCCTTCGGTGCCAATCAGCGCATCATATTGCTGCGGCGGGATGCCGAGCCCGTAGAGCGAGGCGCGGCGGCTGGTCGCCCAGCGGATTAAGGGGCGCTGAAAAAGCGGGCGCAGCCGGTCCTCGAAGAAGTGGCGCTGGTCGCGCAGAGTTTTCGCTTCCATGATCTCGGCCGGGTTGACGCCATGCAGGCGGGCGACCCAATGGCCGGTGCGGATGCAGGCGCCGAGCAGGCCAGTCTGATAGAAATTGCCATTGAAGGCTGATATGCGCCGGCGTCCGGTCCAGCGACGGCTTTCCCAATAGGCTCGCGTTGCGGCATCGAGATGCGGCGCGACGTGGCGGTCATAAAAGGGCACGGCACGGCCGTCGCCCGCACCACTGAAAAGCGCCTCGAATTCCTCGAAGCCCGGCATATTCTGAACCGCCGCCAGCTTGAGCCTGTTGAGCGCGATATGATGCGGGTTGAGGTCGACCGCGTCGATCTTCGCCGGCGAGCGGGTGAGATAGGCCAGGATGTTGCAACCACCGGACGCGATGGTGACTACGCGGTGGCTGGCATCAAGGCGCATCGCTTCCATGTCGACATCCGGGTCTTCCCAAATCTGCGGGTAGACGAGGCCGGAGAAAAGGAAGGCGAACAGCCGCTCCGAAAAGCCCGATTTGGACAGCGCGTTATGCTGGAATAGCGCCTCGCCCAGCCGCCTGTTCTTGCGCAGGCCGATATCGACGGAAAGGTCGGTCATGATTCGCTGCCCTCTCAACGAAGAAGTTGAATGCAGCTAGCGCCGGGGCATGACAGGCGGGTGACGGCGCAATGACCGGATGTGACGGTGCTGTGGCATCCTGGAGCCTTGAACTGGCTTCTTGCGTCGCCGGTGAGAGCCGACCATCTTTTGCGAAAGTGTAGAGGAGGCACCATGTTACGACGAGATTTCGATCCCGCGACGATTACGCCGGATGGACGCCCGCCAGCCAAGGCGCGACTGTTCGACGGCACTCAGCCGGGTCCGCATCGCGGCTCTGTCAATGGCGAGACGATGGGTGCGAATGTGACCATCCTCATCTATGGCAATGACGAGCCGGGCGTCGGGCCGCCGCTGCATGTGCATCCCTATGATGAGGTGTTCGTGGTACAGGAAGGGCGCGCTCGCTTCTTCGTTGGCGACGAAGTCATCGACGCCGAGGCCGGTGAAACGGTGCTCGGGCCGGCGGGCCTGCCGCATAAATTCATCAATCGAGGCCCGGGTCGGCTACAGACGGTCGACATCCATATGTCGCCCAAGTGGATTCAGACGAATTTGGAGTAGGGGCGGAAAGATATTCACGCCAGGACGGGCTGCAAATGGCGGTTTTCTGCGCTTCCGGTGCTCATGTACCTGAACGTACACTTCGCTCCGGTTCTCGAAACCCACAATTTTCGCCACGCCCTGACCCGAATCTCAACACGCCCAGGCCTGGCGCGACAGGCCGCACTGTTATCGATGCGCGTCCATGTAGGCCCGCAGCACAGCGTTCATTCGGCTTTGATAGCCTTTTCCCTTTGACCGGAACCATTCGACCAAATCGGCGTCGAACCTGATCGTCAATTGCTGCTTCGGCCCTTTGGGCAGAACGACCCGCGCTTCACTCCAGAAATTGTCGTCCAATGGCGGGATGTCGCTGTAGTCGGGTTCGCTCTCGGCCCTTGCCGAAAGTTCAGCGAGCCGTTTTGCCGATATGCTCATGATAACGCCTCCTTTCGGATCGATTGGCCAGGCGCGCCGAGATCAACCTTGTGGCTCGATCGCGCCGGGTGTGCACCACCACAACCACAACCGCGCCGAGAATGGAGCCGATCGAGATTTCCCTGACTTCGCCATAGTCGGTACGGTCGCCAGCGCGGGTCAGCACCGGCCGATCGAATATGAGCTTAGCCTCTTCAAAACTGATGCCATGCTTTGCGAGGTTCAGGACGCTCTTGTTTTCATCCCACTCGAACTGCACGGCTAAGCCCTATTTGTAGTTACAATTATAACTACGCTGTCCGCGCTTCGCAAGGCACTGAAGCTAACCCCGCCCAAACCCACCGGGTGTCGGCGTCGTCACAATGACGGCTTCGCCGGCCTCAAGCACCGTCTGGTCGCAGGCTTTCAGCGTTTCCACAGTTCCGTCGTTGCGGCGGACCTGCGTGGTGCCGACCTCGCCGTCGCCACCGCCGTCCACGCCGCGCGGTGGGGCTGCACGGTGCGACGACAGGATGGCGCAATCCATCTTCTGTAAGAACCGCAGCGTGCGGCGCGTGCCGTTGCCGCCCGAGAATTTGCCCTTGCCGCCGGTGCCTTCACGGATGTGGAAATCCTCCAGCAGGACCGGGAAGCGCAACTCGAGTATTTCGGGATCGGTGAGCCGCGAGTTGGTCATATGGACATGGACGCCGGACGTTCCATCGAAACCGCGGCCATCATTCATGCGGCCGGCGGGCGAGCCTGAGCAGATCGTCTCGTAATACTGATATTCGTCGTTGCCGAAGGTCAGGTTGTTCATCGTGCCTTGCGAGTTGGCGAGCGCACCCATGGCGCCGAACATGGCGTTGGTGACGTGCTGCGATGTCTCGACATTGCCAGCCACCACCGCCGCCGGGTAGGAGGGGCGCAGCATGCAGCCTTCGGGGATTACAATCTGAATCGGCCGCAAGCAGCCCGCATTCATGGGGATCGAACCTTCGACCATGACACGGAACGCGTAAAGCACGGCCGCACGAGCCACCGGTTCAGGCGCGTTGAAGTTGTTTTTTTCGACCGGCGATGTGCCGGTGAAATCGACCGTCGCTTCGCGCTTTTCGCGATCGACGGTGATCTTCACCTTGATCACCTGGCCGGTGTCAGTCGGGTACTCGTATTCTGAACTGTCTGGCAGGCGCTCGAGCACGCGGCGCACGCTTTCCGCCGCGTTGTCCTGCACATGACCCATATAGGCCTCGACTACGTCGAGCCCGAACTGCGAGACCATTTTCCTCAGCTCAGCGACGCCCTTTTCGTTGGCTGCGATCTGTGCCTTCAGGTCGGCGATGTTCTGGTCGGGATTGCGGGCCGGGTAGGGGTGGTCGGTCAGGAGTTCGCGTAGCGCCTCTTCGCGGAATTTGCCCTTTTCGACGATGAGGAAATTGTCAAAGAGAACGCCTTCCTCGTCCACGGTGGTGGCAAGCGGGGTCATTGAGCCGGGTGCGGTGCCGCCGACATCGGCATGGTGGCCGCGCGAAGCCGCCCAAAAGAGGATGCGGGGCGCTGACGTTTCACCCTCCCCCTTGTGGGAAGGGTCGGCGCGTAGCGACGGGGTGGGGGTGCTTTGATGAGCGTTTGTGCCGTTACCCCCACCCGCGCCTTCGGCGCGACCTCCCCACAAGGGGGAGGTGGAAGGCAAGTCGCGCTCTGCCGATGCGACCCCACCCGCCGCCTTCGGCGGCACCCTCCCCTCAGGGGGGAGGGAAAACACCGGCGTAACGACGGTGATGTCGGGCAGATGCGTGCCGCCATTATAGGGCGCGTTAAGCGCGAAGACGTCGCCCGGATTGATGTTGCCTTCGTTGAGCCGGATAATCGTTTCGACCGAGCGGTCCATGGAACCCAGATGCACCGGCATGTGCGGCGCGTTCGCAACCAGCGCGCCATCGCGGTCGAACACCGCGCAGGAGAAGTCGAGCCGCTCCTTGATGTTCACCGAATAGGCGGTGTTCTGCAGCGTCACGCCCATCTGCTCGGCGATCGACATGAAGAGATTGTTGAAGACCTCGAGCATGACCGGGTCGGCCTCGGTGCCGAGTGCGGCCTGCCGTGCTTTGCGCTCGACGCGGCGCAACAGCACGTGGTTTTTCACGGTGATCTCGGCCTGCCAGCCGGGTTCGACCACGATCGTCTGATGCTGTTCGATGATGAGCGCCGGCCCGGCCATGCTTTGGCCGGGCGCAACATTTTCGCGGCGGTAGACGGCAGCGTCGTGCCATTTGCCCTCCGCGAAAAAGCGCCGCGTTTCGTGCGCGTTCGCGTCGCCTTGCGCGAGGTCGCTGTCGGGTTCGTCGCGGCCGTGGCTCTTCGCATCGCTGCCTTCAACCGCGACGGCTTCGACGATCATTTCCTTGTTGTCGTAGATGAAACCGAACTGTGCCTTGTGTGCCGCCTCGAAGGCCTCGCGCGCCGCGGCCAGCGAGCCGGAGCTGAAATCGACGGGCAGGCTGGTGTCAGTGCCGCCGTAACGGATATGCAGCATCGGCCGCCAGGCAATGTCTGCCTGCGCAACGCCCTGCGCGGCGAGCTCCTCCGCAATCTCTTTCGACAGTGCATCGCTGACCTTTTCGATCGCAGGCAGCGTCTTTTCCGCCAGCGGCTCCATGAGGCCTTGCTGGCGCGAGGCGAATACGGTCGAGAGGCCGATGCCGTAGGCGGAAAGCAGCCCTGAGAAGGGGTGGATGAGCACGGATTCCATGCCGAGCGCGTCGGCCACGAGACAGGCGTGCTGGCCGCCGGCACCGCCGAAGCAGTTGAGCAAATAGCCAGTCACGTCATGCCCGCGCTGGACAGAAATCTTCTTGATCGCGTTCGCCATGTTTTCGACCGCGATGGTAACGAAGCCTTCCGCGACCTGCTCAGCGCTGCGCCCGTCACCTGTTTTCGCCGCGAGTTCGGCGAAGCGCGTGCGCACAACTTCAGGGTCGATCCGCTCATTTTGGTCAGGGCCGAAAATCGCCGGAAAGAAATCGGGCTGCAGCTTGCCGAGCATGACATTGGCGTCGGTGACGGCGAGCGGCCCGCCGCGCCGGTAGCAAGCGGGGCCGGGGTTGGCGCCAGCCGAATCCGGACCGACCTGGAAACGGCCGTCCTCGAAATGCAGGATCGATCCGCCGCCGGCCGCGACAGTGTGAATGCGCATCATCGGCGCGCGAATGCGCACACCGGCGACCTCGGTGTCGAAGGCGCGCTCATAGTCGCCATCGTAGTGGGTGACGTCGGTCGACGTGCCGCCCATGTCGAAGCCGATCACCTGTTCGAAGCCGGCAATGCGCGCGGTCTCCGCCATGCCGACCACGCCGCCGGCGGGGCCTGACAATATGGCGTCCTTGCCCTGGAACAGATCGGCGGCGGTTAGGCCCCCCGACGACATCATGAACATCAGGCGGGGTTTTTCCCCCTCACCCGGCTCGGCTGAAGCCTCGCCACCCTCTTCCTGCGGGGGAGAGGAGGTCGCCAGCCGATCAGCTGCATTCTTCTCCCCGGCGGGGAGAAGGTGGCCCGAAGGGCCGGATGAGGGGGCGGCGCCCAATTCGCCGGCCACACGCTGCACATAACGCGCCAGGATTGGCGAGAGATATGCATCGACTACGGTAGTGTCGCCGCGGCCTACAAGCTTCACCAGCGGCGAGGTTTTGTGGCTGACGGAAATCTGGCCGAAGCCGGCCTCCTGGCAGGCCTTTTCGGCAGCAAGTTCATGCGCCGGATGGCTCCAGGCATGCATGAACACGATGGCGACGGCATCGATGCCGTCCTTGTGGGCAGCTTCCAGATGTTGTGCGAGCGAGGTCGGATCGAGTTCGGTTTCGACCGTGCCGTCTGAGCGCACGCGCTCCTCGACTTCGACCACGCGTTCGTAAAGCTGCTCCGGGAGGATAATCTCCTTGGCGAAGATGTCGGGCCGCGCCTGGTAGGCGATCTTCAGGGCGTCGCGAAAGCCTTTGGTGATAAGGAGCAGAACCCGGTCGCCCTTACGCTCCAGAAGCGCGTTGGTTGCGACCGTGGTGCCCATCTTCACCTCGCCGATCATGCCGGCGGGGATTGGGTCGCCAGAATTCACGCCCATATGGTCGCGAATGCCCTGAATGGCGGCGTCTGGATAGGCTTCGGGGTTTTCGGAAAGCAGCTTGCGGGCATGCAGTGCGCCCTGCGGATCGCGGCCGATCACGTCGGTGAATGTGCCGCCACGATCGATCCAGAAATCCCACTTGCCTGACATTACGACCCTCCCAGGTGATGGAAATCTTATTGACGATTTATCGATAAACTGTCAACGTTAACGAATACCGGAACGCCAATATGCGCTCCGGCCTGGGCGGGAGGCCCAGACAATTACGGATGAACAGGGGAGTGAGACGACATGAAATATGGTGCATTTCTGAAATCCAGCGTCATCGCTGCGGGCGTGACTTTCGCTGGAGCAGCCTTCGCGCAGACCAACTGGGATTTGCCGACGCCTTATCCCGACGGCAACTTTCACACCCGCAACATCGCGCAGTTTGCCGAAGAGGTCGGTGAGAAGTCCGGCGGAAGCCTGACGATCACTGTCCATGCGGGACAGTCGCTGATCAAGCACCCCGACATCAAGAACTCCGTTCGCGACGGCATCGTGCCGGCGGGCGAGCTGCTCGTGTCGCGGCTTGAAAACGAAAGCGCGATCTTCGGTGTCGATTCCGTGCCGTTCCTCGCATCGAGCTACGAAGGCTCCAAGAAGCTCTACGATGCGCAGCGGCCTTATCTCGAAAAGCTGCTTGCAGAGCAGGGGCTCCAGCTTCTGTTCTCGGTGCCGTGGCCACCGCAGGGCATCTACGCCAAGAAGGAAGTGACTTCGCTTTCCGATCTCTCCGGCCTGAAATTCCGTGCCTACAATCTCGGCACGGAGCGCGTGGCAGAGCTCGCCGGCATGGTGCCGACGCAGATCGAGGCATCCGACATTCCGACCGCATTTGCGACCGGCCGCGTCGACGCGATGATCACCTCGCCGTCGACCGGTGCGGACTCCAAGGCCTGGGACTTTCTCAGCCACTACCACGACACGCAAGCCTGGCTGCCGCGCAACATGGTGATCGTGAACAAGGCCGCCTTCGACGGCCTGTCGGCCGACGAGCAGGCCGCGATCATGGACGCAGCCGCAGCCGCCGAAACGCGCGGCTGGGAAATGTCCCAGGAAGAAACCGCATCCAAGACCAAGGTGCTTCAGGATAACGGCATCGCAATCGTCACGCCGTCCGATACGCTTCAGTCGGAGTTTGCCGAGATCGGCAAGACCATGACCGAAGAGTGGAAGGCTAAAGCCGGCGCCGAAGGCGAGGAACTGCTGAAGGCCTACCAGTCGAACTAACGTCTCCCGAACCGGGCGGGGCAGCTATTGCTCCGCCCGCATTCTTCACGGGAGGCAGCTATGCGACGGTTTCTCGACAGGCTTTACGACTTTTCGGGCTATGCGGCGGCGTGCGCGCTGCTGCTGATTTTCACTTTGGTGGCGATACAGGTTCTGGCGCGCCTCTTCGACGGGCTGATGCGTCTCATGGGCCAGCCTTCGGTTGGGTTTGCCGTGCCCTCCATTGCCGAGATATGCGGCTTCCTTCTTGCAGCCGCCAGCTTTCTGGCGCTGGCGAAAACGCTCACTTCATTCGAACATATCCGGGTCGGCATGCTGGTCGACCGCTTTCCGCAGACGCCGCGGCGATGGGCCGAAACGCTGGCTGGCGCGGCGGCGAGCGTCATCGGCATCTATGCAACGATCGCGCTGGCGCGGCTGACGCTGAAAAGCTTCACTTTCAACGATGTCTCCTACGGCGTTGTGCCGGTGCCGCTTGCGCTGCCGCAAGGCGTGATGACGCTGGGGCTCGCCATTCTCACCATCGCGCTAATTGACATCACGATCCGCGTCGCACGCGGCAGCGTTGTCCTGCGCAGCGGGCCGGAGCAATAGCCGATGGGTATATTCGAACTTTCCGCGCTGCTTGTCGTGGTGATGCTGGGAGCGCTGGCGCTTGGCCTTTGGGTTGCGTTCTCTCTGTCGCTGGTGGCGCTTGTCGCTCTCGCTTCGAAGCCCGCGATCCCAGCCGCGCAGGTGCTCGCAACATCGTTCTGGAGCGCGTCGATCTCATGGGATTTGACCGCGCTGCCGATGTTCATCTGGATGGGAGAAATCCTGTTCCGGTCTCGGCTGTCGGAAGACATGTTTGCCGGCATCTCGCCATTCGTGCGGCGGCTGCCGGGCAGGCTGACACATGTGAATGTGCTTGGCTGCGCAGTATTCGCGGCCGTCTCCGGCTCGTCAGCTGCAACGACGGCGACAATCGGCAAGATATCGCTGCCGGAACTTCAGAAACGCGGTTACGACGACCGCCTCGCTATTGGCAGCCTGGCAGGGTCGGGCACGCTCGGGCTTCTGATCCCGCCCTCGATCATCCTGATCGTCTATGGTGCGGCGGTGGAGGAATCCATCGCACGACTATTCGTGGCCGGGGTGGTGCCCGGGCTGGTGCTGGCCGCACTGTTCATGGGCTACGTGGTCATCTGGTCGCTGCTCAACCCGAAGAAGATGCCACCGGCTGAACAGCGCCTGCCGTGGCGCGAGAAGTTCAAGGCGGTGCGCAGCCTGCTGCCGGTATTTCTGCTCATCGCCGGCGTAATCGGTGCGATTTATGGCGGGCTTGCCTCGCCCACCGAGGCGGCGGTCGTGGGCGTCGCGCTCAGCCTTCTTCTGGCGCGGCTGCAGGGCGCGCTCGACTGGCGGCTTTTCCGCGAGGGGCTGATGGCGGCCACGATCACGTCGTGCATGATCGCGTTCATTCTGGCGGGTGCGGCCGTGCTCACCACCGCAATGGGCTTCACCGGCCTGCCGCGCCAGCTTGCAAGCTGGATCGGCGAGCTCGGTCTTTCGCCGATGATGCTTCTGGCAGCGCTGACGCTGCTTTTTGTCGGTCTCGGCTGCTTTCTCGACGGCATCTCGATGGTGGTGCTGACGACCGCCGTCATCATGCCGCTGGTCGCGGCCGCCGGTTTCGATCTCGTCTGGTTCGGCATCTATCTCGTCATCGTCGTGGAGATGGCGCAGATAACGCCGCCTGTCGGCTTCAACCTGTTCGTCATACAGGGGCTGACCGGGCGCAATCTGTTCGATATCGCGCGGGCAACGACGCCGTTCTTCCTGCTGATGGTGGTGATGGTGGCGCTTCTGGCCGCGTTCCCCGACCTGGCGCTTTGGCTGCCGCGCACGATGTTCAGCAGTTTCTAGAGGAGCAAAGCGGATGGGCGAGAAGAAACAGTTCGGGCCGATCGTATCGTCCGCGCATCTAGCCGACAGTGCGCTGCCCGCGCTGTCGGAGCTTGAGTTCGGCATGATCCTCTCCGGCCATGCCTTCGAGCGCTGGATGGTCCACTGCATGACGGCCGCAGGCGAACCGGGGCTGACGGCGATCGACGTGCTTGTGCTGCACTCGGCAAACCACCGCGGGCGCCCTAAGCGCATATCGGACCTCTGCATCGTGCTCGGCATCGAGGACACGCATGTCGTCATCTACGCAATCAAGAAGCTTGAGAAACGCGGGCTCGTAAAGGGTACGCGCTCCGGCAAGGAGAAGCTGATCGGTACGACCGAGAAGGGCGTCGAGACCTGCATGCGCTATCGCGACATTCGCGAAGAGCTTCTGGTGGAATCCGTTCGCGGGCTGGGGCTCGACCCCAAGGTGACCTCCACGGTTGCGGCGATGCTGCGGGCGCTTTCAGGTCACTACGATCAGGCGGCGCGCGCGGCCGCCTCGCTCTGACGGCGGCGACGATGCGCCTGCTCCTTCTGGCCGCGCGATACGGCAAGGCGATACTGGTCGTCGCTCTTCTCGTCGGCATTGCGTTTCCGCAACTAGCAGACGCCATGAAGCCGTATGTCGGAACACTGGTCGCGATTCTGCTTTTTCTCGCGGCGCTGCGGGTCGGACCGCGACAGGCGGCGGGGTCGACACGCGACCTCGGGCGCTCCGTCATGCTCGCCTTCTTCTTCCAACTGGCGATGCCGGTGGCGGCCGTCGCTGTTTTCCTGGGCATTGGTTTTGTTGGTCCGGTGGCGCTCGGCCTGATCCTCATGCTTGCCGCAGCCCCGGTGTCGGGCAGCCCCAATCTCACGATCATGACCGGCAACGACCCCTCGGCCGCGCTGCGTCAGCTGGTTGTCGGCACTGCGATGCTGCCGCTGACGGTCATTCCCGTTTTCTGGCTGTGGCCCGGCCTGGGCGGCGCGCAGGATGTGCTGGGCGCAGCAGCATGGCTGCTTGCACTGATTGTTGTCGCCGCGATTTCCGGATTCGGTTTGCGTAGCGCCTTCATGCGCCAGCCGTCACTCACCACCCTGCAGGCGGTGGACGGGCTCTCGGCAATAGCGATGGGCGTGGTGGTGGTCGGGCTGATGTCGGCGGTCGGGCCGGCGCTGACGAGCGAGCCGCTGCATCTGGCCGCGATGCTCACCGCCACCGTTGGCGCCAATCTCACCCTCCAGATCCTCGTGGCCTCGGCATGCCGCCGCGCAGGATGGAGCGCGGACGCCGCCGCTTTGGGCATCGTGGCGGGAAACCGCAACATTGCGCTGTTTCTCACCGTGTTGCCGCAGCACACGATCGACCCGGTGATGCTGTTCGTTGGCTGCTATCAGATTCCGATGTATCTGACGCCGGCATTGCTCGGCTGGTTCTACAAGCGCTCAGTCTGAGCCAATCTGTAATTCGCTCCGGCCCCTCGCACGTCAGCGCCATTGTCCCTATTTTGACCACATGAGCATCTGGACGAATCTCGGCGCATTCGCCTCGCGCATCCAAGTTCCTTCGCTGTCGGCGATCGTGGATGCGCTGCGCAGCGTATTCGTGGCCGACCCTGAGCTGAGGAGGCAAGTCGCCTTTTCGGTCGCGATGATAGCGCTGTCGGCAAAGATGGCGAAGGCCGATGGCGTGGTGACGCCGGACGAGGTGGGCGCGTTCCGCGAGATATTTCACGTGCCGCAGGAAGAGGAGCGCAATGTTTCGCGCCTCTACAATCTGGCTCAGCAGGATGTCGCCGGTTTCGAGGCTTATGCCTCCCAGATGGCAAATCTGTGCGGGTCCGGCACGCCGAACTGCGTCGTGCTTGAAGACATTCTCGACGGGCTTTTCCATATCGCGAAGTCGGATGGGGTGATCCACGAGCGCGAGCTCGGCTATCTCGCCCGGATTGCCGAGATATTCGAGATCGATGCGGTGCATTTCGAGCAGATCGTCGCGCGCCATGCGCTGAGCGGGGAGGGCGATCCCTTCCGCGTGCTTGGAATTTCGCAGGAGGCCAGCCGAGCTGAGGTGACGCGCCGCTACCGGCAGCTTGTCGCAGAAAACCACCCCGACCGGCTGATCGGTCGCGGGCTGCCGTCGGAATTTATCGGCATCGCCAATGAACGCATGGCCGCGATCAACGATGCCTATGCGGCCATTCAGGCCGAATGGAAATTCGCGTGAACGCATTCGCGCCAGACTTTGCGGGTGCTGAGATTTGCCCGTCGCAAAATTTCGGCGAGCGGCGCGACAATGCGTATATCGACGCGATCATTCTGCATTATACCGGCATGGCGAGCGGCGAGGCGGCGCAGGCCTGGCTGTGCAATCCCGACAGCCAGGTATCGTCGCATTACATCGTGCATGAGGACGGCCGGGTTGTGCAGATGGTGCGCGAGGCCGACCGCGCATGGCATGCGGGAAAGAGCTTCTGGGCCGGCGTCACCGACATCAATTCATGCTCGGTGGGCATCGAGATTGTGAACCGGGGCCATGATCTCGGCTATGACGCGTTCCCGGATTCGCAGGTCGAAAGTGTCATCTCACTCACCCGCGACATTGTGACTCGTCACAATATTTCGGGCGAGCGTGTGCTTGCTCACTCCGATGTTGCGCCTGGCCGCAAGATCGACCCTGGCGAAAAGTTCCCCTGGGGAAGGCTGGCATCAGCCGGCGTCGGCCACTGGGTGCCGCCGGAGCCGGCCGGTGAAGATCACGGGCTTTGCGAAGGTGATTCAGGCGAGGTGGTCAAGTCATTGCAAATGCTGCTTTTTCGCTACGGGTATGGCGTAGATACCGACGGCACCTTCGGCGAAAAGACGCGGATCGTGGTCGAGGCGTTTCAGCGTCATTTCCGGCCCGAGCGGGTTGATGGCATCGCGGATCGCTCAACACTGGAGACGCTGTCACGGCTTCTGACGGCCTTGCCTGACGCTGCGTAACAAATCAGCGTATCGCCACGCTCGGTAACAATCAGTCATCTTTTTTGATGGAACCCGCCCTTTTTGGCGCCCGATTTGGGCGACATGCGGCGCGCACCCGAATGCGGGCGTGACCCAGAGCGTCGCCCGTCCAGTGCAATCGCGCCTCCCCTCCCAGAGGCCACGAACTCAAGAAAAGACACATATGAACCGACTGACTTTTGCAGCGGCAGCGCTTGCCGCCGCAGTGGTGAGCTTTGGCGCGAACGCGTCCGAGCAGGACATGCAGCCCGAGGGCACGAAGTGCTATCTGCTCGGCTGCTTCGACAAGGATGGCAAGCGGGTGGACGCTCCGGCCGCTGCTTCCACGACGACGAAGATGAAAGCGAAGAAAGTTGCGGCGAAGTCGACCAGCAAGGCGGCAGCGACCAACAGCAATTACTCCTCCATCATCACCAAACACGCGACCGCCAATGGCGTTCCGGTGAACCTCGCGCATGCGGTTATCCGCATCGAGAGCAATTTCCGCGCAAATGCACGCGGCCGCGCGGGCGAGGTAGGGCTGATGCAGATAAAGCCGGCGACTGCCCGCGCCATGGGCTATAGCGGATCGATCAAGGGGCTTTACAATCCCGAAACCAACATCAAATACGGCATGAAGTATCTCGGTCAGGCGCGTAAGCTGGGTGACGGCTCAGTGTGCGGCACGATCCTGAAGTACAATGCCGGCCACGGCGCCAAGCGCATGAACCGCATTTCGGCTGCGTATTGCAGCAAGGTGAAGAAGCATCTCGGCCTGAGCTGAGGCTTCAGTGCGTTTCACTTCGCTGGCGGGAACTGTCCTGCCGGCGAAGTTTGTGGATAAGCTTGAACTGTTACATTTTGAAACAATTTTTGATCACATTTGCTCTTTTTGCGCCCGATTTGCCGGGTTAGTGCGCCGCGTCTCCCAAGACCATTAACTCTCCTGAGTAACAAACCGACCGTTTGGCGTGTGCGATTGAGCCGCCGGTCCACGAACGCGATTTGAACGATCATGACCTTGAACATTTACCGCGCGACGGTTTTCGTCGCCGCAGTGATGCTTGCAATTTCGGCCCTTAGCCAGATGGGCCAGCAGGCCGTGCTGAGCGCAGAAGCTGCGACGACCGACATCGAGATCAAATGCCGGCTGCTTGGCTGCTTCGATGGCGAAGGCAACCGCATCGACACGATCACAACCGGTTCGATCGGAACCAAGGCGCGCGACGAAGTCGCAGAGGATAATCTGAAGCGCAGCGCGAAAGCCGTGAACATCGGCGAGATCATTGCCCGCCATGCGCGCGCCAATGGCGTGCCGCTGGAGCTGGCGCATGCGATCGTGTGGGCCGAGAGCAGCTACCGTCCGCATGTGCGCGGTGCTGCCGGTGAGGTAGGGCTGATGCAGATCATGCCGGCCACCGCCGAGCTGATGGGCTATCGCGGCTCGATCAAGAAGCTCTTCCATCCCGAGACGAACATCAAATACGGGATGAAATATCTGGGCGGCGCCCGCAAGCGCGGCGACGGCACGATTTGCGGTACGATCCTGAAATACAATGCCGGCCATGGCGCCAAGCGCATGAACCCGATCTCGGCCGCTTACTGCAAGAAGGTCGAGAAGCATCTCGGCGTGAGCTAGGGCGTATCGATATTCACGCCAGGACGGGCTGCAAATGGCGGTTTCTGCGCTTCCGGTGCTCACGTACCAGTATGTACGCTCCGCTCCGGTTCTCGAAATCCACGATTTTCGCTTCGCCCTGACCTGAATCTCAACACGCCCTAAGTCGTCGACAAGCCATTGCGCTGACGCGCATAAATCTCTTTATACGGTTTGCCAGTCGGCCGGGCGGCCGCTCCGTTTCCGCGAGGATGCGGGGAGGAAAGTCCGGGCTCCACGGAAGAACGGTGCCGGATAATTTCCGGCGAGGGCAACCTCAGGGAAAGTGCCACAGAAAGGAAACCGCCCCGCCTGCAAATCGGCTTCGTCTGATGGCCGGGCCGATTTGCCGGCGGGGTAAGGGTGAAAGGGTGGGGTAAGAGCCCACCGCGCGGACGGCAACGGACGCGGCAAGGTAAACCCCACCGGGAGCAAGACCAAATAGGGATGGCGCGAAGGGCGACCTTCAGGCGTTTCCGGCCGAGCCATCCGGGTTGGTTGCTTGAGGCGGATGGCAACATCCGTCCCAGAGGAATGGCCGCCACGTGCCGCGCCGCAAAGCGCGGGGCTATACAGAACCCGGCTTACAGGCCGGCTGGCAATTTCATCTTCAGATCAAAGCGTATCGAGCGCTTCCGCGATTGCCGCCCAGAGAGGTGCGGGCGGTTCGCAGCCTACGGAGAGCCGCACAAATCCGGACGCGACTTCATCGCCCCAGCGGGCGCGCCGCTCGGCGGAGCTGTGCAACCCGCCGAATGACGTTGCCGGAACGATGAACTTGCAGCGGTCGATGAATGCTTCGGCGGTGTCGGCATCCTTCAGCGTCAGCCCTATCAGAAATCCGAAACGGTCCATCTGTGCGCGCGCAAGATTGTGCGAGGGGTCGTCGCCGAGGCCCGGATAACGCAGCGCGGACACCGCCTTGTGGTCGCGCAGGCGCGGCGCCAGCATTTCGGCATTGTCGCACATGCGGGAAAAACGAACCTCCAGCGTCTCGATGCCGCGATGCACCTGCCACGCTTCGAACGGGCCGGGAATGGAGCCGGAGAGTTTTCGCCAATCGCGGATCGCGGCGAGTTGCTCGTCGTTGCGCGTGGTGACATGGCCGAACAGCGCGTCGGAATGCCCGTTCGCGGCTTTGGTGTCGGCCGAGACGACGATATCCGCGCCAAGGTCGAGCGGACGCTGGCCGAAAGGCGTCATGGTCGTATTGTCGGCGACAACGATGGCGCCCGCGGCCTTCGCGGCGCGGCTCACCGCTTCGAGATCGCAAATGTCGAGACCTGGATTGGACGGCGTTTCGGCAAAGACGATCCGGTAACCCTCGAAGCCGCCATCGAGGAAAGACGAGGTGGGCCGAAGATCGAATTGCAGGCCGAGTTTGGTCAGGAAGCGGTCGGCCAGCACGCGCGGCGTGTAGTAGCCGTCCGAGGGGAGCAGGATACGGTCGCCGCATTCGGCGAACGCGAGAAGTGATGCGGCGATGGCTGCCATGCCAGACGGGAACGCGACGCAGGCGGCATCTTCGAGCTGGCCCAGCAGTTCCTCCGTCGCTTCCCAGGTCGCATTGTCGAACCGCCCATATTGCCGGTGGCCCGCGGGGTCGCCGGGCAGGTGGTAAACCGACGTCATGTCGAGCGGCAGCGATACCGGATCGCCTTTGGAGAGGCGCGCCTGACGCGTATGCAGCAGAGCCGCTGCGCGATCCATCATCTCGTCTGACATACCGGTCTCCGGTTGCATGAAATCCCGGGCAAGGGTTAGCCAGCGGCGGGCCGCGGAACAAGTGCGTTTTCATTGTGCCAGCGCGGCTGAAAGCAGGGCGGTCCTAACGTTTTGTTAGGGTTAACGAGACATAAAGAAACCCGATCTTCCATTCGCCCGAAATGGGCGCCTTTGTGGGGCTGTGTCCCGTTGACGCCCATATCAGCCCATGGTACTCCTCAAATCCAGTCAGAGCGACGATCCGAAATCCGGTGGAAAATGCTTCCACCCGGCCGTGCATATCGCGGCCGGCGCCAGCCGATTTCGACCTGCCCGGTAACGGGGCAAGAGATCGGGCGCGCAGGCGCGAGCGAGGACATGACGAGGGGAACGGCGGATCACGGTGTCGAATTCAGCCATGGGCCGGTTTCTGTCGAGCGCGACCAACAGGATCGACGCGAAGGGTCGCGTTTCGGTTCCGGCCGCGTTTCGCTCCATCATCCAGGCGCGCGGCTATGGCGAGCTCTATCTGCTTCGGTCGCTGGATACGCCGTCGATGGACGTCGGCGGGCCGGACCTTCTGGATGCGTTCGAGAAGCGCCTCGCGGAGGAGGACCCGTTTCTGCAGACTGCGGACGATATGTCCTTTCTCTACTACGGCGATGGCGCATTCCTGAAGCTCGATCAGGATGGGCGTATCACCATGACGGACTTCATCCGCGAGCATACGGGCATCGCCGGCGAAGTCGCGTTTCTGGGGCGCGGCCACTACTTCCAGATATGGGAGCCGAAACAGCTCGCAGGCCACGCCGCGCAGGCGCGCGAAAGGCTGCGGCAGCTCAAACGCACACGATCAGGCAGCATACGGACTGGGGAAGTGGAATGATGGCGGGCCCCGGCGCGGATATCCACGCCGGTGGCGGACCGGCCCGCCACATTCCGGTCTTGCTGGACGAAGTGATTGCGGCGCTTCGCCCGGCGGCCGGGGAACTGATCCTCGACGGCACTTTCGGCGCCGGAGGCTATACGCGTGCAATTCTGGCAACCGGCGCTGACGTGATCGCGGTGGACCGCGATCCGAACGCAATCGCCGACGGGGCTGAACTGGTCGAGGCATCCGGCGGGCGCTTGAAGCTGGTCCACGGGGCCTTTGCGGAACTCGACGAACTTGCGGGTTGCGCGCTCGATGGCGTGGTGCTCGATATCGGCGTTTCCTCCATGCAACTCGACGAGGCTGAGCGCGGCTTTTCATTTCGCGCCGACGGGCCGCTCGACATGCGCATGAGCGGGCAGGGCCTGAGCGCGGCAGATGTGGTCAACACATTCAAGGCCAACGATATTGCGCGCATTCTCGGCATCTACGGCGAGGAGCGGCAGGCGGGGCGCATTGCCCGCATGATCGAACGCAAGCGCGAAGAGCGGCCGTTCACGCGCACCGAGCAGCTGGCGCATGCCATCGAAGCCTTGCTGGGGCGCAACCCGAAAGACAAGATCGACCCGGCAACGCGCACGTTTCAGGCGCTGCGCATTTATGTGAATGACGAGCTTGGCCAGCTGGTGCTGGGGCTTCAGGCGGCGGAGCGCGCGCTGAAGCCCGGCGGACGGCTCGCCGTAGTGACTTTTCATTCGCTGGAGGACCGGATCGTGAAGCGGTTTTTCGCTGCACGTTCCGGCAAGGCCTCAGGTTCGCGGCATCAGCCGGCCGTCACGGCGGAGGCGGCACGGTTCGAGACGATTTCAAAGGCCATCGAGGCTTCGGACGCGGAGATTGCGCGCAATCCGCGCTCGCGCTCGGCCAAGTTGCGCTGGGCGGTGCGCACGGATGCGCCGGCACGCAAGAACCACGACGAACTGGACGCGGCGCGCATTGCCGGGCTGCCGGTTGCCAGCGAGGCGGAGGGCGCCTGATCATGTTTCGCACAACCGACGTTATCCTAATCGGCGTGATGGTCGCAGCCGCTGGCATGACCTTCAAGATCAAATACGATGCCGAGCTGAAGCTCGAAGAGGTGCGCCGGCTCGAAGCCGAAATCCGCACCGAGCGCGACACCATCGACGTTCTCACGGCCGATCTCAGCGTGCTGACGCAGCCGTCGCGGCTGCAAAAACTCGTCGATGTCTACGCCGAGGAACTGAAGCTCAAGGGTGTCGATCCCGACCAGATCGGTTCGCTCTCCGATTTGCCGGAGACCCTGCGCCAGATCGGTGAAATCGTCTCCGCGCGACCGCCCGAAGACGCAGTCACCGACGACGTTCAAACCGGCGCGGTGTCGCAATGATCGCGAAACGAATCAGGCAACTTTTCAGACGGGCGAAACCCAAAGCGCCTGAGGCAGGCATCGTGCTCGACGGCGCGCGCACGGGCAACGGGCGGGCGCGGAACCGCCTCGTCATGACGATCGGCGTGTTCGTGCTGCTTTATGGCGCGATCGCCGGGCGGCTGGTCTATCTCGGGTTTCAGGAGCCTGCCGATGGCAGTGGGCCGGCGTCGCACAACACAGCGTCGCGCCCCGATATCATCGACCGCAATGGCGAGTTGCTGGCGACCGACATCAAGACGTTCTCGCTGTTTGCAGAACCGCGCCGCATCGTGGATGCCGACGAGGCGATCGAGAAGCTCGTCACCGTTTTGCCTGACATCCAATATGAGCAGACCTATCACCGGCTGCGCACCGATGCCGGCTTCGTTTGGCTGCGGCGGCATCTTTCGCCGCGCCAGCAGGCGGAAATCATGGCGCTCGGCATTCCGGGCATCGGCTTCCGGGCCGAGAACCGGCGCTTCTACCCCGGCGGGCCGACGGCGGCACACATTATGGGGCTGGTCGATATCGACAACAAAGGCATCGCCGGCATCGAGAAGTTCATCGACTCGCTCGGCCTTGCCGACCTGCGCGAAATCGGGTTGGCCGACCGCGAGGCGCTGAAGCCCTTCCAGCTTTCGATCGATATCCGCGTGCAGCACATCCTGCATGACGAGCTGACGCGGGCGATGGAGCGCTTCCAGACGATTGCTGCCGGCGGCGTTGTACTCGATGCGCGCACCGGCGAGGTGATCGCCATGGCATCGCTGCCGGACTACGATCCCAACAACCCTGTCGACGCGCACAAGAAGGACCGCCTCAATCGCATGTCGGGCGGCGTGTTCGAGATGGGCTCGACCTTCAAGGGTTTCACCACCGCGATGGCGCTGGACTCCGGCGCAGTGGATATCGACGACAACTTCGATGCCAGGCAGCCGCTCAGAGTGGGCAAGTTCACAATCAAAGACTTCCACGGCAAAGGCCGTGTTCTGAGCGTGCCGGAGATTTTCATCTACTCGTCGAATATCGGCACCGCGCGCATGGCAGAGCAGATCCCGATCGAGCAGCACCAGGCGTTTTTCCGGCGCATTGGACTGCTCGACCGCATGACGACCGAGCTGCCGGAAGTGGCGACGCCGACCGGCCCCGAGGAATGGAAGCGCATCAACCGCATCACCATCTCCTTCGGTCATGGCGTGGCAACGACGCCATTGCAGACCGCGGTCGCGGCGTCCGCGCTCGTAAACGGCGGCACGCTGATCGAGCCGACCTTCCTGCCGCGCACCGCATCGCAGGCGGCGGAGCAGGCCAAGGCGGTTCTCAGCCCGAAGACAAGCGCGGCGATGCGTTATCTCTTCCGGCTGAATGTCGAGAAAGGTTCCGGGCGGCGCGCGGACGTGCCCGGCTATTTCGTCGGCGGCAAAACAGGCACGGCGGAAAAGGTGGTCAATGGCCGCTATTCGACCGACAAGCGCTTCAACGCCTTTCTCTCGGCGTTTCCTGTGGACGATCCGCAATATGTCGTGCTGGTTATCCTCGACGAGCCGAAGCCCGAACAGCCCGGTATGGGCGCGACTTCGGGCCTCAATACGGCGCCTGTCGTCTCCAATGTTGTGCGCCGTTCGGCCCCGCTGCTTGGCGTGATGCCGGAATTTGGCCATGAAAGTACAGCCCTGCTTGCGTCCACTCAGTGAATCCTCCAGCGCGAGGGGGCAGCGGACGGTACTGACATTATGAATCTCAGTGATTTTTCAGGTATTTTGCCGGTCGGAGACAACGCGCAGCTGGCCGGTATCGCCATTTCCGGCGTGGCTTCTGATTCGCGTAAAGTGGAACCGGGCAACCTTTTTGCAGCGCTTTCGGGCACCAAGACCGATGGTGCTGCCTTCGCCAAAGATGCCGCCAGCCGTGGCGCGGCTGCAATCGTCGCGGCACACGGCGCGATTTCCGAGGCACCCGGTGTGCCGGTTATCGAAGTGGACGACCCACGGCGCGCGCTGGCGCTGGCCGCAGCGCGCTTCTTCGGCGCTCAGCCGGAGACGATCGCCGCCGTTACCGGCACTGCCGGCAAAACCTCGGTGGCGTCGTTCCTGCGCCAAATCTGGAAACAGGGCGGCAAGCAGGCGGCAAGCATTGGCACGGTCGGCGTGATAGCGCCCGGCCGGACAGAATACGGTTCGCTGACAACGCCGGACCCGGTGGCGTTACATCGGCTTCTGAAAGAGCTTGCCGAGAGCGGCGTGACACATGCTGCGATGGAAGCATCGAGCCACGGGCTCGACCAGCGGCGTCTGGACGGCGTAAAGCTCGCCGTCGGCGGCTTCACCAATCTCGGCCACGACCATCTCGATTATCACCCGACCGTCGAGGAGTATCACCGCGCCAAGATGCGGCTCTTCGATACGCTGCTGCCGAAATCGGCGCCGGCCGTGATTTTCGCCGACGATGTCTGGTCCGGCGCGACGGAAAAAGCTGCGGAACAGGCTGGGCGGTTCGTGTTGACGGTCGGCCGCAAGGGCTCGCTGCTTACGCTAAAGCGTCTCGAACATGAGCGCGCCCGCCAGCGCGCGGAGATTGAGGCCGACGGACGTATTTACGAGATCAATCTGCCGCTCGCCGGCGAATTCCAGATGGCGAATGCGCTGGTGGCGGCGGGCATGGCGGTGGCGACCGGCATGCCGATTGAAAGCACGCTGCGTGCGCTTGAACATCTTGAAGGCGCTTCCGGGCGGCTTGAGCTTGTCGGAACCAAGGACAATGGCGCGCCGGTTTATGTCGACTATGCGCACAAACCCGATGCGCTGGAAAACGTGCTCGCAGCGGTGAGGCCGTTCACGACCGGCCGTGTCGTCGTCGTCTTCGGCTGCGGCGGCGACCGGGATGCCGGCAAACGCCCGATGATGGGCGAAATCGCCACGCGGCTTGCCGATGTGGCGATTGTCACCGACGACAATCCGCGTACGGAAGATCCCGCAACGATTCGCGCCGCCATTATGGCTGCCGCACCCGGCGCGCGCGAGATTGGCGACCGCCGTCAGGCGATCAGCGAAGCGGTGTCGATGCTGCAGTCCGGCGATACGCTCATCATCGCCGGCAAGGGGCATGAGGAAGGCCAGATTGTCGGCGACAAGACGTTGCATTTCTCCGATCACGAGGAAGCCCGCAATGCGCTGAGGGGCGTTGCAGCGTGAGTGCATTGTGGAAAGTCGAGGAACTGCTGGCGGCAACACATGGACGGCCGCTCGGCAATCTGCCGGTCGACGTTTCCGGCATCTCGATCGACAGCCGCTCGCTGAACAAGGGCGATGCGTTTTTCGCCATCAAGGGCGACCGTGTGGACGGCCACGATTTTGCGTCGGCTGCCATGGCTGCGGGAGCGGGGCTTCTGGTTGTCGCGGAAGAAAAGCTGCCGGCGCTCGGGCGGCTCGCCATGCCGATGATCGTGGTGTCCGACGTGCTTGCCGCGCTCGCCGCGGTGGGTGTGGCGGCACGCAAACGCACCAAGGCGAAGGTGATCGCGGTCACAGGTTCGGCGGGCAAGACCACGACCAAGGAGGCACTGCGGCTGGCGCTTTCGCCTTCCGGCAAGGTCCATGCCTCCGACCGCTCCTACAATAATCACTGGGGCGTGCCGCTATCGCTCGCACGGCTGCCGGCGGATGCCGACTACGCGATCTTCGAGATCGGCATGAACCATGCCGGCGAAATCCGGCCGCTGGTGAAGATGGTGCGACCGCATATCGTCATGGTGACGCTGATCGCGGCGGCGCATCTCGGCCATTTCAAGAACCTCAATGAGATTGCCGACGCCAAGGCGGAAATTTTCGAGGGCGTCGAAAAGGGTGGGCACGCGCTGATCAATCGTGACGACGAACGCTGGAAGCTGCTTGAGAAGAGGGCGGCCGAAGCGGGCGTCGAAAAGGTCCATGGCTTCGGTGAACATCAGCGCGCGGAATACAAGATCGTCGGGTTCAAACCGACTGACACGGGCTCGGAATTCACCGCGCGCATGGCCGGCAGCGACATCGCCGTTGTTGTCGGCGCGCCGGGCCGCCACATGGCGCAGAACGCAATCTCCGTTCTGGGAGCTGCGCATCTCGCAGGCGCCGACGTGGAGAAAGCTGTTTCCGCACTCGCCGGCCTGCGCGCGGAGGCCGGGCGCGGGCGCATACAGCGGCTCAAACATCCGCGCGGCAAATTCACGCTGATCGACGAAAGCTACAACGCCAACCCAGCCTCCATGCGCGCTGCGATCACGCTGCTTGCGCAAACGCCGGTTGGCCACAATGGCCGACGCATCGCAGTGTTGGGCGATATGCTGGAGCTTGGCGACCATTCCGAGAAGCTGCATGCCGGCCTTGCCGAACCCCTGAAGGAAGCAGGCATCGACCGCGTTTTCCTTGGCGGCGCGGAAATCGCACCGTTGCATGACAAGCTCCGCGAAACGATGAAGGTGGAATATCACCCTACCGTTGAAGAGTTGCTGCCGCATGTCGTGTCGGCGGCGCGGCCGGGGGATGTCTTGATGATCAAATCATCGAACGGTATTGGCTTTGCCCGCATCGTTAAGGCCTTGATTGAAAAATTTCCGCCGGCGGAAGAGGGACGGACCGCGGCGGCCGGAGAGCGGGGAGACCGGTAATATGCTCATTGCACTTGTTGAATTCGCCGACCAGGTGTCGGTGTTCAACGTCTTCCGCTACATCACGTTCCGCACCGGCGGTGCGCTGATCACGTCTGCGATCATCGTGTTTCTGTTCGGTCCGCGCATCATCGACGCGTTGCGCCTCAGGCAGGGCAAAGGCCAGCCGATCCGGGCGGATGGCCCGCAGACCCATTTCAAGAAGGCCGGAACGCCGACAATGGGCGGGCTGATGATCCTGTGCGGGATCATCGGCTCGGCACTTCTGTGGTGCAATCTGAGCAGCGTCTATGTCTGGACCGTGCTGCTGGTGACAGTGAGCTTCGGTGTCATCGGCTTCTATGACGACTATCTCAAAGTCACCAAGCAGACGCATCTCGGCGTGTCCGGCAAGTTCCGGCTCGCGGCCGAGTTTCTGATTGCCGGCATTGCCGCGTGGGTGATCATGCGGGCGGGCACACCGGAATTTTCCTCGTCGCTGACTTTCCCCTTCTTCAAGGACTGGATCATCAATCTCGGCTGGTTCTTCATCCCGATGGGCGCATTCGTCATCGTGGGCGCAGGCAATGCGGTGAACCTGACCGACGGTCTCGACGGGTTGGCAATCGTGCCGATCATGGTGGCCGCCGCTGCCTTCGGCAGCATCGCATATCTCTCCGGCAACGCGGTTTTCGCCGACTATCTGCAGATACACTTCGTTCCCGGCACTGGCGAACTCGCCGTCATTCTGGGCGCGGTGATCGGAGCAGGGCTCGGCTTTTTGTGGTTCAACGCGCCGCCCGCGGCGATCTTCATGGGCGATACCGGCTCGCTGGCTCTGGGCGGGCTGACCGGCACAGTCGCGGTCGCCACCAAGCACGAGATAGTTCTCGCCATCATTGGCGGGCTGTTCGTGATGGAAGCGCTGTCGGTCATCATCCAGGTGTTTTTCTTCAAGCTCACAGGCCGGCGCGTTTTCCTGATGGCGCCGATCCACCATCATTTCGAGCGGCTCGGCTGGACCGAAAGCCAGATCGTGATCCGCTTCTGGATCATCGCTGTCGTGCTCGCGCTGATCGGCCTTTCGACTCTCAAGCTGAGGTAAGGCGCATTTGATTCCGGCGCGCGGCTTCGCTGGCAGACAAGTTGCCCTTTTCGGGCTCGGCGGTTCGGGCCTTGCGACCGCGCGCGCATTGGTGGCCGGCGGAGCGAGCGTAATCGCCTGGGACGACAATCCCGAAAGCGTGGCCAGAGCAGAGGCCGAAGGCATCGCAACCGGCGATCTCCATTCAGCACCGTGGAACGAACTTGCAGCGTTGGTGCTTGCGCCCGGTGTGCCGCTCACCCATCCCAAGCCGCACTGGACCGTCGAGCTGGCGCGGGCGGCAGGCGTGGAAATCATCGGCGATATCGAGCTCTTCGCGCGCGAGCGGCGGGCGATTGGCGGCGATGCGCCTTTCATTGCCATCACCGGCACCAACGGCAAGTCGACCAGCACTGCGCTCATTGCGCACATCATTTCGGCCAGCGGACGCGACTGCCAGATGGGCGGCAATATCGGCCGCGCAGTGATGACGCTGGAGCCGCCGAAAGCCGACCGGTTCTACGTGGTCGAGTGTTCGTCCTACCAGATCGATCTCGCGCCTTCGCTCGACGCAAGCGTGGGATTGCTACTTAACCTCTCGCCAGACCATCTCGACCGGCATGGCTCCATGGAGCACTACGCCGAGGTGAAGGCGCGGCTCGTCGAGAAGGCTGAAGCTGCTGTGGTCGGGGTCGATGACGTTTATTCGGCGGCGATTGCGGATCGACTGGCTCACACCGGAAAACAGGTGTTGCGGATTTCCAAGAACGAGCCAATTGAGCATGGTCTGTTCGCGGAGGGCGCTGAACTCTACCGCGCGAAGGCGGGAAAGCGCGAGCACATCGCATCGCTTGAGGGCATCACCACCTTGCGCGGCGAACACAATGCGCAGAATGCGCTTAGCGCCGTCGCGGCCTGTCTCGCGGTTGGGCTCGATGTCGCTGAAATCCGTGCTGGTCTCGCCAGCTTTCCCGGGCTTGCGCACCGCATGGAGCCGGTTGCCTGGCGCGACCGGGTGCTCTTCGTCAACGATTCCAAGGCGACCAATTCGGAGGCGGCAGCGCCCGCGCTTTCGAGCTTCGAGCGCATCTACTGGATTGCCGGCGGATTGCCCAAGGAGGGCGGCATTGAATCTCTGCGGCCCTATTTCGACCGGATTGCGCGCGCCTATCTGATCGGCGAAGCGGCACCCGCATTTGCCGCAACTTTGGGCGACAGCGTCGATTTTGAAATTTCCGGAACGTTAAAGGCTGCGGTAGACCATGCAGCGGCTGATTCGTTTCAAGACGTCAGTGCTGAAAGCGTTGTTCTGCTTTCGCCAGCCTGTGCGAGTTTTGACCAGTTCAGAAATTTCGAAGTGCGCGGCGATGCATTCCGTTCCGCCGTGCTGGCGCTGAAGGGCGTGGAACCGATCGGAGGTAGTGCCTGATGGTGAGCCGTGTTGACCGCGGACCGGTGGCAAACTGGTGGTGGACCGTCGACCGCTGGCTGTTGTCCGCCTTCGTCGCCCTGATGGTGCTGGGTATCGTGCTGTCCTTCGCGGCAAGCCCGCCGGTGGCCGAGCGGCTGGGGCTCGACCCCTATCACTTCGTTTCCAAGCAGATGGTTTTCATGCTGCCCGCACTTGCGGTGATGATCGGCGTGTCCTTCCTCAACAAACGCAACATCAGGCGGCTGGCACTGCTCATGCTGGTCGGATCGCTGGTGCTTATGCTGGCGGCGCTGTTCATGGGCATCGAGGTGAAGGGCTCTCGACGCTGGATATATCTCGCCGGCATTTCGGTGCAGCCCTCGGAATATCTGAAGCCGGCCTTCGTCATCATCTGCGCTTGGCTTTTCGCCGAAAACGGCAAACACCCTGAAGTGCCGGGCAATCTCTTTGCGATGATCCTGCTTGGGCTGGTGCTGGCGCTGCTAGTCTCGCAGCCCGATCTCGGACAATCGCTGCTGGTGCTTGCGACCTGGGGAGTGATGTTCTTCATGGCCGGCCTGTCATGGATATGGATCATTGTTCTTGGCGCGCTTGCGGTCGGCGGGCTGGTGCTTGCCTATGGCGCGTTTCCGCATGTCGCCGAGCGAATTGACCGCTTCGTGACCGGAGAGGGCGATACGTTTCAGGTCGATGTCGGACGCGAGGCCATGATGCGCGGCGGCTGGCTTGGACAGGGTCCAGGCGAGGGCACCGTGAAGCGCATTCTGCCCGACAGCCATACCGATTTCATTTTCTCCGTCGCGGCGGAAGAGTTTGGCCTGCTTCTATGCGTCTTGATCGCGATGGTTTTCGCATTCGTCGTCATTCGCGGTCTGATTATCGCGGCGCGTGAGACTGACGATTTTCCGCGCTTTGCGATTGCCGGACTGGTTACCGTGTTCGGTTTTCAGTCGATCATCAACATGGGCGTGAACGTGCAGCTGCTGCCTGCCAAGGGCATGACGCTGCCGTTCATTTCCTATGGCGGTTCGTCGCTGCTGGCGATGGCCATCTCCACCGGCATGGTGCTGGCGTTGACGCGCAGGAACCCCGAAAAGCGCATGCAGCACGGCATTGTGCGGAGCTGGCAGGGCGCCGCGGCAGTTCGCTGAGATGAAGAAAGGCACGATCTTTCTGGCTGCCGGCGGCACTGGCGGCCACCTCTTTCCCGCTGAGGCGCTGGCGCACGAACTGCAGCGGCGCGGCTGGCGAGTTGAGCTGGTGACAGACCATCGCGCGGAACGTTACGCGGGCTCGTTCCCGGCCGCCGAGACCCATATCGTGTCTTCTGCGACCGTCGGGTCGCGCAATCCGATCGCGCTGATGCGCGCGCTGTGGTCGATCTGGACCGGTGTGCGTCAGGCTTCGAAACTGATCGAGCAGGCGAAGCCGAAGGCTGTCGTTGGTTTCGGTGGCTACCCGACCCTGCCGCCGCTCTATGCTGCGCATCGGCGCGGCGTCCCGTCGATGCTGCATGAGCAGAATGCTGTGATGGGCCGCGCGAACCGGGCGCTCGCCGGTCGTGTGACCGCAATCGCGGGCGGGTTTTTGAAAGCCGCCGGCGCTCACGCCGACAAGATCATCGAGACCGGCAATCCCGTTCGCCCGGCGGTGCAGGAAGCGCGGGAGACGGCTTACAAGGCAGCCGCGAAAACCAGACCGTTCAATCTGCTGGTGTTCGGCGGCAGCCAGGGCGCGCAGTTTTTCTCGCAGGCACTGCCGCAGGCGATAGCGCTGCTTTCCGCTGAGGAGAAGGCGCGGCTGCGGGTTACGCAGCAGGCCCGGCCGGAAGACGAAGCGGCGGCACGAAGCGCATATGCCGATCTTGGCGTGGAAGCCGAAGTGGCGCCTTTCTTTGGCGACCTCGCGGCGCGGATGGCGGCGGCGCATCTGGTGATTTCAAGGTCCGGTGCTTCCACCGTTTCGGAAGTGGCGGTGATCGGGCGTCCGGCAATCTTCGTTCCGTATCCTCACGCGCTAGACCACGACCAGGCGGCCAATGCGGCTGCACTGGCAGCCTCCGGCGGCGCGGAGGTGCATCATCAGGACACGCTTTCAGCCGATCGACTGGCGGAGTTGATACGGGCCGCGATGAGCGACCCAACCGAACTCAAGAGACGCGCCACCGCCGCGCGCAGCGCGGGAAAGCCGGAAGCCACGCGGTTGCTCGCCGATATGGTAGAAGCTATTGCGGACGGCAAATCAGTGGCTGCGTTGAAGAAGGAACTCCCGGAATGAAAATGCCTGAGACCATCGGCGTCGTGCATTTTGTCGGCATCGGCGGCATCGGCATGAGCGGCATCGCGGAGGTGCTGCACAATCTGGGTTACACCGTTCAGGGCTCCGACCAGTCGGAAAATGCCAATGTGCAGCGCCTGCGGGACAAAGGCATAAGCTGTCATATCGGCCACAAGGCGGAAAATCTCGGTGGGGCCGAGGTGGTCGTGGTTTCCACTGCGATCCGCAAAGACAATCCAGAGCTTGTCGCGGCGCGCGAACGTCTGTTGCCCGTGGTGCGGCGCGCGGAGATGCTGGCCGAGCTTATGCGCTTCGGGCAAGCGGTCGCCATCGGCGGCACCCATGGCAAAACCACGACGACCTCCATGGTCGGCACGTTGCTCGAGGCCGGCGGGCTCGACCCGACCGTCATCAATGGCGGCATCATCAACGCCTATGGCACCAATGCGCGCATGGGCGAGGGCGACTGGATGGTCGTTGAGGCCGACGAGAGCGACGGTACGTTTTTGAAGCTTCCGGCCGAAATCGCCGTCGTCACAAATATCGACCCCGAACATCTCGACCACTACGGAACCTTCGAGGAAGTGCGCCGGGCCTTCGCGCAGTTTGTGGAAAACGTTCCGTTCTACGGTTTCGGCGTGATGTGCATCGACCACCCGGAGGTGCAGGCGCTCGTCTCGCGCATCGAGGACCGCCGCGTCATCACCTATGGCGAAAACCCGCAGGCCGATGTGCGCTACTCCAACATCTCGATGGCCGACGGCCAGTCGCGGTTCGATGTCACGATCCGCGACCGCAAGACCGGCGAAACGTCGTCGATGGAAAATCTCAATCTACCGATGCCGGGGCGGCACAATATTGCCAACGCTACGGCGGCGGTGGCCGTAGCACATGAGCTCGGCATTCCGGCGGACAAGATAGCCAAGGGGCTGTCGGGCTTCGGCGGCGTCAAGCGACGCTTCACGCTGACCGGCGAGTGGAACGGCGTGAAGATTTTCGACGATTATGGCCACCACCCAGTCGAGATCAAAGCGGTGCTGAAGGCGGCGCGCGAATCCTGCTCAGGCCGCGTCATCGCCATTGCCCAGCCGCATCGCTACACGCGGCTGCGCGACCTGTTCGACGATTTCTCGTCCTGCTTCAACGACGCCGACACGATCATGATCGCGCCGGTCTACACGGCAGGCGAGGATCCGATCGAAGGCGTGACCTCGGAGGCGCTGGTCACGCGCATCCGCACCGGCGGCCATCGCGATGCGCGTCACATCGAGGGGCCCGAAGCGGTTGCGCCCGTCGTCCGCGCAAACGCCAAACCGGGTGATTTCGTCATCTATCTGGGCGCTGGCAACATCACCCAATGGGCCAACGCGCTGCCCGGCGAACTCGCGGCTTCCGAGAAAGCTGCATGACAGACGGCAAGGCACTTCTTGAACGGCTGGCAGGGCCACTCGCCGGTATTCGCGGGCGGATGACGCCCGACGCCGGCATGGACAAGGTGACCTGGTTTCGCGCCGGCGGTCCTGCCGAGGTGCTGTACCAGCCGGCAGATGCGGACGATCTTTCAGCCTTCCTCAAAGCGTTGCCTGCCGAGGTTCCGGTGATGGCGGTCGGTATTGGCTCCAATCTTCTGGTCCGCGAGGGTGGCATTCCAGGTTTTGTCGTGCGGCTTTCGGCCAAAGGGTTCGGCGAGGTCGAGCAGGTGTCAGACACGCGGCTCAAGGTTGGAGCCGCGGTGCCTGACAAGCGTCTTGCAGCCGCCGCGCTCGAAGCAGGGATTGGCGGGCTGCACTTTTATCACGGCATCCCTGGCGCGATCGGCGGCGCGATCCGCATGAATGCCGGTGCGAACGGCGTGGAGACGGCCGATCACATCGTGGAAATTCACGCCATCGACCGCAATGGCGATCAGGTCGTGCTGACGCGCGATGAGATGGGCTATGCTTACCGCCACTCCTCGGCCTCGAAAGACCTGATCTTCACGGCTGCCGTTTATGAAGGGCCGAAGTCCGATCAGGCGGACATCAAGTCAGCGATGGACGCGGTTCAGAACCACCGCGAGACGGTGCAACCGATCCGCGAGAAGACCGGCGGTTCGACCTTCAAGAACCCGCCCGGCGGTTCGGCCTGGAAGGTGATCGACGATGCGGGCTGCCGCGGTCTGCTCATCGGTGGCGCGCAGGTTTCGCCGATGCATTGCAACTTCATGATCAACACCGGCACAGCGACGGGCTACGACCTGGAATATCTCGGTGAGACGGTGCGTGCGCGTGTTCTGGAGCATTCGGGCATCAAGCTTGAATGGGAAATCAAGCGCGTCGGCAATTTCCGGCCAGGACACGAGATCGACGAGTTCCAGGGTCTGCTTTTGTAGTTCTCCGGCGTCACTTGGCGAATGAAATCCGAGCTTTGCCAAACAAGTACTTGCCACAGAATCAACTCTCTGATTCTTTGGGTCAGCGGCGTTTCCTGATTTGAGTCGGTACTGAGCGCGTAACGCGTCCGCCTCCGGGCACATGGGTGATTCGGAGGGGACTCGGATTCCGATTCAAGCAAACGCCAGAGGTGGTGCCGGCCTTCGAGGGGAAGACCAGGGTATGACGATCAAGCACGTGGCGGTACTTTACGGCGGCTTCTCGTCCGAACGCCCGGTCAGCCTGTCTTCAGGAAATGCCTGCGCTGACGCTCTCGAGGGCGAGGGCTACAAGGTCACGCGCGTCGATGTCGGGCGCGACGTCGCGGAAGTGCTGAAGAAGCTCGATCCCGATGTCGCCTTCAACGCGCTGCACGGGCCCTACGGCGAAGACGGCACTATTCAAGGCATCCTGGAATATCTGCAAATTCCCTACACGCATTCGGGCGTGCTGGCGTCTGCACTGGCCATGGACAAGGAACTCGCGAAAACGGTTGCGGCCGTCGCGGGCATTCCCGTCGCGCCTTCGCGGGTCATGAACCGCCACGAGATTACGGGCGAGCATCCGATGGAGCCGCCCTATGTCGTGAAGCCTGTACGCGAAGGCTCCAGTTTCGGCGTCGTCATCGTTGATGCCAAACAGTCGCATCCGCCGCAGATGATCACGTCTTCGGAGTGGCGATACGGCGATATCGTGATGGTGGAGAAGTATATTGCCGGGCGCGAGCTCACCTGCGCGGTGATGGAAGGTGAATCGCTTGGTGTGACGGAAATCATTCCGATTGGAGAAGGCTTCTACGATTACGACGCAAAGTACGTGGAAGGGGGCTCAAAACACGAATGCCCGGCAAAACTTTCACTGAATATTTACCAAAAAATAGAGAGACTGGCAGTCAAGGCTCATGAAGTAATCGGCTGCCGCGGGGTCTCCCGGTCCGACTTCCGTTTCGACGAGAGCGTTTCGCCCGAGGGCGAGCTCGTCTGGCTCGAAGTCAACACGCAACCGGGCATGACGCCGACATCGCTCGTGCCCGAGCTCGCGCTTCATTCGGGGCGTTCCTTTGGCGAGCTGTTACGCTGGATGGTGGAGGACGCCTCTTGTTCGCGTTGAGGTCAGGACCGGTCAACAGGGCCCGCATGGGCGGCACCGGTGCGCTCACTTCCGGTATCGTTATTCCGCGGCTTCTGCGGCGCCCCACGCGCGCGCTGATGCGCCTGATGTCAGGCGACTATCAGCCGCCGCGCTTTGCTGGCACTACGCTGCTGGCCGGGTTCTTCACAGCGACTGCGCTTTACGGCATGGCGCTTGGCGGCCACACGTCCTCCGTCGTGACGACCGTCACGGCGCGCACCGGCTTCGCGCTGTCCGACATTCGCGTTTCCGGCAATGTCGAGACGTCCGAAATCGACGTACTCGGCCAGCTCGATCTTTCCGGCTTCACCTCGTTGATGGGGCTCGATGTGGACAAGGTGCGCGGCGACATCGAGATGTTGCCGTGGATTTCGAGCGCGCGGGTTCGCAAGGTCTACCCGTCTGCGCTCGATATCAGCATCACCGAGCGCGAGCCCTTCGCGATCTGGCAGCATGGCGAAGCGCTGTCGGTCGTGCAGGCCGATGGCCGTGTGATCGCGCCGTTCCGCAACCGCCGCAATGCCCGCCTGCCGCTGGTGATCGGCTCCGGTGCGCCCGAGCGCGCCGCCGATTTCATCGACACGGTTGCCCGGTTCCCGACACTGGCCGCGCGGGTCAATGCCTACATCCTCATTGCCAAGCGCCGCTGGGACATCAGGCTCGACAATGGTGTGACCGTGAAGCTGCCGGAGCATGGCGTTTCGGATGCGCTGGCGGAAATCACCAATCTCGACCGGCAGCAGGCTTTCCTGTCGCGCGGCATGACGGCGGTCGATATGCGGCTTACCGATCGTATCGTTGTCGAACTGCGCGAGGACGAAGCAGAGGTTCTGCGCGCCGCAGCGCGCGAAAAACTCGGTATGCCGAAAATGCCGGGGCGGCGCACATGAGCTGGCTTGGCGGACGCAAGGAAGCGCCGGGACGCCGCTCAGGCGTCATTACCGCTTTGGATATCGGCTCCAGCAAGATTTGCTGCGTGATCGCGCGTCTGCAGCCATGTCAGGACAGCCGTCTGCTGCCGGGGCGCACGCATCAGGTGCAGGTGATCGGGATCGGTCATCAGAAATCGCGCGGCGTGAAGTCGGGCGTCATCGTCGATCTCGACCTCGCCGAACATGCGGTGCGTCTGGCGGTCGATGCCGCCGAGCGCATGGCGGGACTTACGGTGGAATCTCTGCTGGTCAGCGTGACAGCCGGGCGCATGCGCAGCGAGCCGATGTCGGCCACGATAAGGCTTCGCGGCCAGGAAGCAGATAAGTCAGATATCGCACAGGTGCTTGCAGCGGGCTCGCGCCAGGCCATGCAGGCGGAGCGTCAGGTGCTGCATTCGCTGCCGGTCGGCTTCTCGCTCGACGGCGAACGCGGGATACGCGATCCGCGCGGCATGATCGGCGAAACGCTCGGCGTCGACATGCATGTGCTGACGGCAGACGCCGCTCCGATCCGCAACCTCGAACTGTGTGTGAACCGGGCGCATCTTTCGGTCGAGCATATGGTGGCCACGCCTTATGCGAGCGGGCTTGCCGCACTCGTGGAAGACGAGGCCGACATGGGTGCGGCCTGCATCGATCTCGGCGGCGGCTCCACGACCATCTCGATTTTCGCAGGCGGCAAGTTCGTGCATGCCGCATCGCTGCCGATTGGCGGCAACCATGTGACCGGCGATCTGGCGCGCGGGCTTTCCACGCGCACGGAATATGCCGAACGGCTCAAGGTGATGCACGGCTCCGCGCTGCCGGAGGGTGGCGACGAGCGCGACATGATCACGATCCAGCCGCTTGCCGGCGACGAGACCGACCAGCAGATGCAGATACCGCGCGCGGCAATGAACCGGATTATCCGGGCGCGTGTCGAGGAAACGTTCGAACTGGTGCGCGACCGCATCAACCAGTCGGGCCTTGCGGGCACGATCGGTAAGCGGGTGGTACTAACAGGTGGGGCGAGCCAGCTCGCCGGCCTGCCGGAGACGGCGCGGCGGGTTTTGGGTCGCAATGTACGCATTGGCCGGCCACTCGGCGTGTCGGGCCTGCCGGAAGCCGCCAAGGGACCGGCATTCGCTTCGGTCGTTGGACTGATGATCTACCCGCAGGCGGCGGGTTTCGAGGGCGCGCGGCGGAGCCGCGTTGCGCCTGCACAAGCAACCGGAACCGGGGGTCGGTTCCATCGCATGGGCCAGTGGCTCAGAGACAGTTTCTAGTTTGACGGGTTTCCCGAACTAACAGCCGCTGCGGCGTCGCGGCACGAAAGGCGGAAAGGACGAAGACAATGACAATCAATCTGCAGAAGCCGGACATTACCGAGCTGAAGCCGCGCATCACCGTCTTCGGCGTTGGCGGCGGCGGCGGCAACGCGGTCAACAACATGATCTCGGCGGGCCTCAAGGGCGTCGATTTCGTGGTCGCCAACACGGACGCGCAGGCGCTCACAATGTCGAAGGCAGACCGGCTGATCCAGCTCGGTGCGCATGTGACCGAGGGCCTTGGCGCCGGGTCGCAGCCGGAGGTCGGGCGCGCGGCAGCCGAGGAATGCATCGACGAGATCGTCGACCATCTGTCTGCCACCCATATGTGCTTCGTCACCGCCGGCATGGGCGGCGGCACGGGAACGGGTGCGGCTCCTGTCGTTGCCCGCGCAGCCCGCGAGAAAGGCATCCTCACGGTCGGCGTGGTCACAAAGCCTTTCCACTTCGAGGGTCAGCGGCGCATGAGCACCGCCGATCAGGGCATCGAAGACCTGCAGAAATGCGTCGATACGCTGATCGTCATTCCGAACCAGAACCTATTCCGGATCGCAAACGACAAGACTACCTTTGCCGACGCATTCGCGATGGCCGACCAGGTGCTGTATTCGGGCGTTGCCTGCATCACCGACCTGATGGTCAAGGAAGGCCTGATCAATCTCGACTTCGCCGACGTGCGTTCAGTGATGCGCGAGATGGGCAAGGCAATGATGGGCACCGGCGAATCCTCAGGCGAGGGCAGGGCCATGGCCGCTGCCGAGGCCGCGATCGCCAATCCACTGCTCGACGAAACCTCCATGAAGGGCGCCAAGGGCCTGCTTATCTCGATCACCGGCGGCCGCGACATGACGCTGTTCGAGGTGGACGAGGCTGCAACCCGCATTCGCGAGGAAGTCGACCAGGACGCCAACATCATTCTGGGCGCCACCTTCGACGAGGAGCTCGAAGGCATCATCCGCGTTTCGGTTGTTGCTACGGGCATCGACAAGGTTGCCGGTGAACTGACCGGTACCACGACGATCCACCGTCCGGCGCCGAAGCCCGCACAGCCAGTGAAGCAGGAAGCGCGTCCGGCTCCGACTCCTCAGCTACAGCCGGCGAAGCCTGCGCAGGCAACCGAAACAGCGGCTGCTCCACAAGCAACGCCAGCGCCGCAGGCCGCCGACCCGGTGGCCGATGCAATCCGCGCAGCTGAAACGCCAGTGGAAGCCAAGACCAAGGATGGCGACTTCAAGCCGGCCTCCAAGCTGTTCCAGGCGCCGCCTGCCGAGACCCGGCCGGCAGCCCCCGCGGCCCCGCAGGCAGATACGCTGCAGCCCGTGGAGGACGCTCCGCGCATGCCGCGCGTCGAAGATTTCCCAGCCGTCGTGCGGGCTGAAATCGAGGGTGCGGACAATGATGTCGAGCACGATGCACGCGGACCGGTCGGTCTTCTCAAGCGGCTTGCCACCGGCCTCTCGCGCCGTGAGGACGAACCGCGCCTGACGCCGGCGCAGCCGCGCGAACCGCGCCTTCGCCAGCCGGTACAGGACACGCGCCGCGCACATGGTCAGGACCCCGATCTCTATGCACCGCGCCGCGGCCAGCTTGACGATCAGGGCCGTGCGGTTGCGCAGCCTCGGCAGAGCCAGGAAGAAGATCAGCTGGAAATCCCCGCCTTTTTGCGCCGTCAGGCCAATTAACGGGATTACAACGCATAATGAGCATTAACGGGCGCGAAAGCGCCCGTTTTGCCGTTCTGGACCTGAATTTCGGGTCCGCGTGGCGGCAAATCGCGGGTAGGCGTAACAAAGGGTAAGAATCCGTGATTTGGATCACGGTTTGCGCCCATCTATCTTCCCGGCCAGAGATTCAGCGGATCCCTGAGGGGTTGGGTTCCGCGCTCTGCGGCTCCGACTGTAGTGTATTTGGTTAGTGGATGTCGTGAGTGGGACGGGCCTATGGGGAACGAATTGTTTGATTGTCAAACGACGCTAAGAACGTCTGTAACCGTTTCAGGCGTTGGTGTTCACAACGGAAAGCCTGTTTCCGTTCAATTCAGTCCGGCAGACCCAGACACGGGTATTGTCTTCCATGGCCCTTCCGACGGGGCCAATGATCCCGAAATTCGCGCAAGCGCTTCGGCCATTTCCGGCACCGATCTCTGCACTTTGCTTGGCGACCCGCGTGGCTTCCACGTCGGCACCGTCGAGCATCTGATGGCGGCGCTGTTCGCGCTCGGCATCGATAATGTGCATGTCGAGATTGATGGAACTGAAATGCCGATCCTCGACGGGAGCGCGGCGATGTTCGTCGACGCGTTCGACCAGGCCGGCATCGAGGCGCAGGCCGTGCGCCGCCGCTATATCCGCGTCATCAAGCCGGTTCGCATCGAAAACGGCGCCTCTTGGGCGGAGTTTCGCCCCTATGACGGCACCCGGTTTGAGGTCGAGATCGATTTCGAAAGCCCGGCAATCGGCCGGCAGTCTTTCAAAAGCGATATCGACGCCAAGGTCTTTCGCCGCGATATCAGCCGGGCACGCACTTTCGGCTTCCTGAAGGATGTCGAGCGCTTGTGGGCCGCAGGCTATGCGCTGGGTTCTTCGCTCGAAAACTCAGTTGTGATCGGCGAAGACCACAAGGTCATCAATGTCGAAGGGCTGCGCTACGAAGACGAGTTCGTGCGCCACAAGACGCTGGACGCCATGGGCGATCTGGCCCTGGCGGGTGCGCGCTTCATCGGGTTGTTCCGTTCCTATCGCGGCGGGCACAAGCTGAACGCGGCAGCGCTGACGCAGCTTCTTTCGGACCCGAGCGCCTTCGAAATCGTGGAAACGGTGAGCCGCGAGCGTGGCCGCTCCGCCGAAATGGTTCAGGTCAGCGCGCCGGTCTACGCACCCTGGGCGATCTGAGCGCTTTCACCATAGCGACAGAATAGGCTTGCGCGCCACGCGGGGCCTGCCACAAAAATGCGCCATTGACGGGTCATGCGTTGCTCACTGTGGGGCAATTGTGATTTATGACGCATTCGCTCGCGGGATTTTGCGGGGTTTGACGCCACCGGAGGGGCGCATTTAACGATGCCAAGCTTGAAACAGGCAAACAACATGGCCTGGCGGCTGCGTTTCGGCGCGTTGATCGCGGTTGCAGCGCCGTTGGCTCTTGCCGCGTGCGGTGAAAAAGACATCGATCTGTCGACCTATGTCGAAGATGTCGAACCCGCCGATGTGCTTTACAATCAGGCGCTTGCGAACCTCAACGAGGGCAAGGTCACCGAGGCGTCGCGCAAGTTCGCGGCGGTCGATCGCCAGCATCCCTATTCGGAATACGCACGCAAATCGATGGTGATGGCGACCTTCACCAACTACCGGCAGGGCCAATATGCCGAGGCCATCAATAGCGGCCGGCGCTATGTGCAGCTCTACCCGTCCACGCCGGACGCGGCTTATGCGCAATATCTCGTCGGGCTGAGCTATTTCCGCCAGATTCGCGATGTGACGCAGGATCAGTCGGAATCGCAAAAAACCATTGCCGCTATGCAGGAACTGGTCGAGCGCTGGCCCGAGTCGGAATATGTCGAGGACGCGCAGACCAAGATTCGCTTCGCGCGCGACCAGCTCGCCGGCAAGGAAATGCAGGTCGGCCGTTACTATCTCGAGCGCCGCGAGTATATCTCCTCCATCAAGCGCTTCCGCTTCGTGGTCGAAAACTACTCGAACACACGCCATGTGGAAGAGGCGCTGGCCCGACTCGTGGAAGCCTATTACGCGATGGGCCTTGCTTCGGAGGCGCAGACGGCGGCCGCGGTTTTGGGCCACAACTACCCGGAAAGCGAGTGGTACAAGGATTCCTACACGCTGCTGCAATCGGGCGGGCTTGAACCTCGGGAAAACAACAACAACTCGTGGCTGTCTCGCCTGAATATTTTCGGCCGCAGCACCTAAGCGGCGCCAGGCATGCTGGCGCATCTGTCGATCCGCGACATAGTCCTGATCGAAAGGCTGGATATCGATTTCTCGTCCGGCCTTTCCGTTCTGACGGGTGAGACGGGCGCCGGCAAATCCATTCTCCTCGACGCTCTTTCGCTGGCGCTTGGCGCGCGCGGCGACACAGCGCTCGTGCGCAATGGCGCAACGCAGGGCCAGGTGACGGCCGTCTTCGACATTCCCTCCAACCATCCCGTGCGCGACATGCTGCGCGAAAACGCCATCGATGACGAAGGCGACGTTATCCTGCGGCGTGTGCAAAGTGCCGATGGCAGAACGCGCGTTTTCATCAACGACCAGCCTTCTAGCGTGGCGCTGATGCGCGAGACGGGCAGGGCGCTTGTCGAAATACACGGCCAGCATGACGAGCGTGCGCTGGTCGACACTGCCATGCATCGTGACCTGCTGGACGCGTTTGGCGGGCATCTGGGCGAGACCGCGCATGTCAGTGCGCGCTGGCGCGAACTGCGCGAGGCCGAGCAGAAACTTGCGAGGCATCGCGCCTCCGTTGAGGCCGCGGCCCGCGAGGCCGATTTCCTGCGCGCCTCGGTTGTGGAGCTTGTCGAAGCCGATCCTCAGCCCGGCGAGGAAACCGAACTTGCGGAGCGCCGCGCCGACATGATGCGGGCCGAGAAATCGGCCAGCGATATCGCCGAGGCGCAGGAGACGCTTTCCGGCCCGACCTCGCCGCTGCCCGCCCTTTCGGGCCTGCTGAGGCGGCTGCAGCGCAAGGCTGCGGATGCGCCGGCACTTCTCGACCCGATCGTGAAAGCGCTCGACGAGGCGCTGATTGCACTCGACGGGGCGCAAGCGGCTGCGGACGAGGCGATGCGCGCGGCCGAGTTCGATCCAGGCGCGCTGGAGCGCGCGGAAGAGCGGCTTTTCGCGTTGCGAGCGCTGGCACGCAAGCACAATGTGCAGGTGGACGATCTTGCAGCACTGCGCGATGAGATGTCAGCCAAACTTGCCGACCTCGATGCCGGAGAGGAACGGCTTTCCGAACTTGAGAAAGGCGCCAGCGAGGCGGCCACCCGCTATGACGAGGCAGCGGCCAAACTCTCTGAGCTGCGGCGTGCATCCGGTGGCAATCTGGCCTCGGCGGTCGCGGCCGAACTGCCGGCGCTCAAGCTGGAGCGGGCGGAGTTTATCGTGGAGATGACCAGCGAGCCCGATGACCGCTCCGAGGCCGGCATCGATTCGGTTGAGTTCTGGGTGCGCACCAATCCGGGCACACGGGCCGGGCCGATGATGAAAGTGGCCTCCGGCGGCGAACTCTCGCGCTTCCTCCTGGCGCTCAAAGTGGCGCTTGCCGACCGAGGGTCTGCACCGACGCTTGTTTTCGACGAGATCGACACCGGGGTGGGCGGCGCGGTGGCGGACGCTATCGGCCAGCGGCTGGCGCGGCTTTCGGACAAGATACAGGTGCTCACCGTCACTCATGCGCCGCAGGTGGCCGCACGCGCACGCTCTCATTTCCTGATCTCCAAAAGCGGCGGCGAAGAGCGTGTCGCCACCGGCGTGCACGAGATCGACGAGGCGGGGCGGCAGGAAGAGCTGGCGCGCATGCTGGCCGGCGCCACGATCACCGAGGAAGCGCGCGCGGCGGCGGGACGGCTGCTGAGAGAAAACACCGCGATCGCAAGCTGACAGTAATGTCACGCAAACGCGCCGTTGGCCTATCCAAATCCTGACACCGACAGGCTAAACTCGCGGCAGGCGAGCCACCCGGATTCTCTCGATGACTTCTCCCGATTTCGATGTCGACAAGCTGACCAGCGAGCAGGCCGCACAGGAACTCGAGCGCCTCGCCGCCGAAATAGCCGAGCACGACCGGCGCTATCACAGCGACGATGCACCGACGGTGACCGACGCGGAATATGACGCACTGCGGCGGCGCAACCTTGCCATCGAGCAGGCATTTCCCGATCTGGTGCGCGAGGATTCGCCGTCAAAGCGGGTCGGCGGGGCGGTTTCGGAGAAATTCGAGAAGGTGCGGCACGCAGTGCCGATGCTGTCGCTCGACAATGCATTTTCGGATGATGATGTGCGCGATTTTGCCGAACGCGTGCGGCGCTATTTGCGGCTCCCGGCGGATGAGGCGCTGCCGCTGACCGCCGAACCCAAAATCGACGGGCTGTCGCTGTCGCTGCGCTACGAGAACGGCCGTCTTGCGGTTGCTGCAACGCGCGGCGACGGGCAGGTTGGCGAAAACGTTACTGCCAATGCGCGCACAATCTCCGAGATTCCGGAAGTGCTGTCCGGCAAGCCGCCGGCGGTGCTCGAAGTGCGCGGCGAGGTCTATCTCACCCATGCGGATTTTCTGGAGCTTAACCGCAAACAGGAGGCGGACGGCAAACCCACTTATGTGAACCCGCGCAACACTGCGGCGGGATCGCTGCGGCAGCTCGATCCGTCGATCACTGCGTCGCGGCCGCTCAAGTTCTTCGCCTATACCTGGGGCGAGGTGAGCGAGATGCCTGCCGATACGCAGATGGGCATGGTTGCGGCGCTTGAAAGCTACGGCTTCACCGTGAACAGCCTGATGAAGCGCTTTGAAGATGTGGACGGGCTGCTGGAACACTACCGCAAGATCGAAGTCGAGCGCGGCACGCTGCCCTATGATATCGATGGCGTGGTCTACAAGGTCGACAGCATTGCGCTGCAGGAGCGGCTTGGCTTCGTGTCGCGCAGCCCGCGCTGGGCGATTGCGCACAAATTCCCGGCCGAGAAGGCGGCTACGCTGCTCAACGGTATCGACATTCAGGTCGGCCGCACCGGCGCGCTGACGCCGGTTGCGCGGCTGGAGCCCGTCACGGTGGGCGGCGTGGTGGTGACCAACGCGACGCTGCACAATGCGGAGGAGATCGAGCGCCTCGGCATCAAGATCGGCGACACGGTGATCGTGCAGCGCGCGGGCGATGTGATTCCGCAGGTGCTCGGCTTCGTAGAGGAAAAACGCCCGGCGGATGCCAAGGAGTTTACGTTTCCCGAAGTCTGCCCCTGCGATCTGAAAACGCCAGTCGTGCGGGATGCGACAGCTGGCGGCGGCGAGGGCGTTGTGCGCCGGTGCAGCGGCGAGTTTGCCTGCCCGTATCAGCGTATCGAACATCTGCGCCATTTCGTTTCGCGCCGGGCATTTGACATTGAGGGGCTGGGCGAAAAGCAGATCGAGTTCTTCTTCAATGACGAGGACCTGCCGGTCAAAAGCCCGGCCGAAATTTTCACGCTGGCCGAGCGCGACGCGGCCAACCTGAAGAAGTTGAAGGACAAAGAAGGCTGGGGGTCGCTGTCGTCGTCCAACCTGTTCGCTGCCATCGAGACGCGGCGTACGATCCCGCTCGACCGAATGATCTACGGGCTCGGCATTCGCCATGTCGGCGAGACGACCGCGCGCACGCTGGCGCGGGCCTACGGTTCCTGGAAGGAACTGCACGACGCCGCGCTGGCGGTCGCGAATGGCGACTCACAGGCGCGGGAAGACATGGACGCGCTCGACGATATCGGCGGCGCAGTGATCGACGCCGTGGCCCGGTATTTCGGCGAAGAGCACAATCGCGATCTGGTTGAAAAGCTCGCCGCGCAAGTGAATGTCGTGGATGCCGATCTGCCGCAATCGGACTCGCCAGTCGCCGGCAAGACGGTTGTCTTTACCGGCGCGCTCGAGCGCATGTCACGCGACGAGGCCAAGGCGATGGGCGAAAAGCTCGGCGCCAAGGTGTCCGGCTCGGTGTCGAGCAAAACCGATCTTGTCGTGGCCGGCCCGGGCGCGGGCTCTAAGCTCAAGAAAGCGGCCGAGCTCGGGATAGAAGTGATCGACGAAGATGGCTGGTTCAAGCTGATCGGGCAGGACTGAGCGGCGCGCTGGCACCAAGCATCAATCACACAGATCATTGGCACAATGATATTCATGCGACAGCGGCCGCTGCCTGCATTAGTGAGACAGCCATGCTAGAAGCCTTAGATTTTTCAGACAGCCGAGCCGAGTTCGCGCGCGGCATGCGCCGGTCGATCCCGGTCGTCATCGCGGCTGCGCCGTTCGGCCTGCTGTTCGGCACGCTCGCCATCGCAAACGGCATGTCCGTCGGCGAGGCCGTGCTGATGAGCGCGACGCTTTATGCCGGCGCCAGCCAGATGGTCGGCATCGAACTCTTCGGACAGGATATCGCGCCCTGGGTGGTCGTACTGTCGATCTTCGCGGTCAATTTCCGGCACGTGCTCTATTCGGCGGTCTCGGGGCGCGCGACGCGCCACTGGTCTGTGCTGAAACGCTATTTCGCTTTCTTCTTCCTCACCGATCCGCAATTCGCGGAGGCCGAGCGGCGGGTGACGGAGAAAAAGCCGGTCACCTTCGCATGGTATATGGGTGTAGCGGTTCCGATTTATGTGTGCTGGATCGCTGAGGCGCTGGTGGGCGCGCTGTTCGGCCAGCTCATTCCGAACCCGGATGCGCTGGGCTTCGATTTTCTGCTGCCGATCTACTTTCTGGGCCTTCTGATGGAATTTCGCGAGCGTCAGCTCTGGCTGCCGGTTGTGGCGGTCAGCGCCGTCACGTCGGTTTCAGCCTTCTACACGGTCGGCTCGCCCTGGCATGTCTCGATTGGCGCTGCCGCCGGTATATTGCTCGCGGTCATCTGGCCTGCACAGGGCTCCGCCAGGAGCGCGCAGGAGCAGCAGACATGAGCACGACCGTCTGGATCATCCTCGCCGGCGCGCTGGTGACCTATCTGACCCGCATTGGCGGCGATCTGGTGCTGTCGCGTTTCGAGCGCATTCACCCGCGCGTGGAAGCGGCGCTCAATGCCGTGCCGGCCGCGGTTCTGACGACGCTGGTTGCGCCGGTGGCGACGACGGGCGGTATTGCAGAGACAGCGGCGCTGCTCGTTTCGGGCGCGATCTTCCTGCGGGGAGGCGGCATGATGACCGGCTTTGTGGCCGGTGCTGTTGTGCTTATTTCACTCCGCAACCTGCTCTGAGCTATCTATTCAGCTAGACTGGCGGTTGCGCGCTCCAGCCAAGCCAGCGTCTCCCCATCGACCATCGATCCGATTTCGGTGAGCACTCGGGCGTGGTAGCTGTCGAGCCAGCTGCGCTCCGCTTCGGTCAGAAGGGCCGTGTCGATCAGCCGGCGGTCGAAAGGCACCAGCGTTAGCGTTTCGAAGCCATGCATGGCGATTTCGCCGCCGGGGATGTCTTCAGCCGGCGTGACCACGATCAGGTTTTCCAACCGGATGCCGTAGGCGCCTTCCTTGTAGAAGCCAGGCTCGTTGGAAACGATCATGCCCGGCAGCAGCTTCGCCGTGCCGGTCTTCGCGATACGCTGAGGGCCCTCGTGAACCGACAGAAACGCGCCGACGCCATGGCCCGTGCCATGCGCATAGTCGAGCCCAGCCTGCCACAGGGCCGCGCGCGCAACGACGTCGATATCCGCGCCGCGCGTGCCTTCAGGGTAGCGCAGCTGCGATACCCCGATCAGGCCTTTCAGCACGAGCGTGTAGTGGCGGCGCATTTCGGCACTCGGCTCGCCGACCGCCACCGTGCGGGTGATGTCAGTTGTACCGTCCTGATACTGACCGCCCGAATCGACGAGATAGAGCTCGCCCGCGCCAAGCTTGCGGTTGGTGTTGTGCGTGACGCGGTAGTGGATCACCGCGCCGTTGGGGCCGGCGCCCGAGATCGTGTCGAAGGAAATTTCGCGCAGCGGCATTTGCGTGGCTTCGCCGACCGCCCGGCGCGCATCTTCGAGTTGACGCGCAGCGCCTATCTCGTCCACCGACGCGGGTTTCTGCGCGTCGAGCCAGCAGAGAAATTTGGCGAGTGCGGCGCCGTCGCGGCGGTGGGCTGCGCGCGAGCCTTCGAGTTCAGCGGCGTTTTTCGTGGCGCGGGGTATGCGGGCAGGATCCGGCATTTCGGTGACGGTGCCGCCGGCTTCTTCTACCAGAAGTCGGAGCTTCTCAGCGGCAAGTGCCGGGTCAATTGCGACGGTGGCGGCGTGCGTTTCGGCAAGCTGCCGCAAGTCAGCTTCAAGCGTATCCGGCGGGCACAGCCGCGCAAGCGGCTCCAGATGCGCCAGCACTTCGGTATCGAGTTTGCGACCGTCGATGTAGAGCGCATGCCGGTCTTTTGCGTGCAGCACCGCAAAGCCGAGCGGGACAGGCGTGTGCGGGATATCGGCGCCGCGAATGTTGAACGCCCAGGCGAGCGAGGCGGGGTCGGTGAGTACAGTCGCGTCTGCGCCGGTGTCCTTCACAGCTGTCGCGAGGCGCGCGAGCTTGGCGCCGGCCTCTTCGCCGGTATAAGCCAACGGCTGAATGGCGACGGCGCCCGTTGGCGGGCCGGGCTGATCGTCCCAGATCGCATCGACCGGATTGGTTTCGAGCGCCACCAGCTCCCCACCGGCTGTTTCCAGCGCTTGGCGCAGCGCGCGCGCCTCGGCGACGGTGTGCAGCCATGGATCGATGCCGATCCGCCAGCCCTTCGCCGCATTTTCGGTCAGCCATTTCGCGGGCGGATTGCCCATCAGGTCTTCAATCGTGAATGTGCCCGCGTCCGCCTGCTGCTTTGCCTGCAGCGTGTAGCGGCCATCTACGAAGAGATGCGCGGCTTCCCGCAGCACGAGTGCTGCGCCCGCCGACCCGGTGAAACCAGTCATCCATTGCAGGCGCTCGGAGCGCGGGGCGACATATTCGCCCTGATGTTCGTCTGAACGTGGCACCAAAAAGCCATGAAGGCCGTTTTCAGCGAGCAGCGCCCGCAGTTTTTTGACGCGTGCGGGGCCCTGTGCGGGGTTTGCCGTGGAATCGAAGCTCTGAAACATGCTGCCTGGGAAAAGAATGTTGGTGGGGCGGAGACGGTATCGCCCGGCTGGCCAAGGTGCAATCTCGCAGCCCAGATGAACCACTGGCGCACGGCGTTATGGAATGGGTGCCATGCAGAATTGGAAGTGGTTGGCGCGCAGCACGCAACCTATCTTGGCGGGCGTGGAGGACAGTCATTTCCGAATACAGGAGAACTGCCATGTCCAACAATGCGAAGCCGGGATTTTTTCGTAACGTATTCAATGCGATGATCGCCGCGCAGGAGCGTCAGGCGCAGCGCTATATCAACAGCGCGCTGATGATGCTCGACGATGAAACGCTCAAAACGCGCGGGATCTCGCGTCAGGAATTCGGCGGCGGCCGCAAGTTCACAAGCCTTATCTGATCTCCAGTCAGCTAATGCCCAAGGGCGGCTTCGGCCGCCCCTATTTGTTTGCGGCGTGCCTAACGCTGGAAATGCATCGTCACCCAGCCTTCGCGCCAGATAGTCGAGATGTGCGCGAAATGCTGGCCAGCATAGGCCGAGATCACGGCGCGGCGCTGGCTGGCCAGAATTCCCGACAGGATGATCGAACCGCCGGGCGCGACCGATTTGGCGATAGAGGGCGCAAGGCCGATCAGCGGCCGGGCGAGAATGTTGGCGATTATCAGATCGTACGGAGCGGTATTGCGGATCGCAGGTGAACCCATGCCGGCGGCCGTGGCGGTGCGAACCAAACCTGCAACACCGTTGAGGCGCGCATTGGCTGCGGCGACACGCCTTGCGACCGGGTCGATGTCGGTGGCGAGAACAGGTCGTCGCAGGAGCTTCGCCATACCGATTGCAAGCACGCCGCTGCCGGTGCCGAGGTCGAGCATGCGGCGCGGGTTCTCGCGCTGCGCAACGCGCGCCATCACCTCGAGGCAGCCGGCGGTTGTGCCGTGATGGCCGGTGCCGAAAGCAAGGCCGGCCTCGATCTCGATAGGGATTTGCCCGGCGCGGCGCTTCACACGGTCATGCGCGCCGTGAACCTGGAACGGACCGGCCGCAACCGGCTTCAGACCTGCCAGAGTGTGCGACACCCAGTCGATCTCGGGCAGCACCTCGCTGCCGAATGCCAGCGCCGGCGCGGCTTCTTTCAATAGTGTGCGAAAACGTTGCTCTACGGTGTCGTCGCCGACCGGCGCATAAAGCGACACTTCGTGCAGGGCCTTTTCTTCGTCGGTCTCGAAGATAGACAGCGGGAAGCCGTCATCCTCGAACGCGCTGTCGAGCCGGGCATATAGCGCCTGCGCCTCGGCCAGCGGCCCGTTGGCGAAATAGCGAATCTGCGCCGCTTCGCCGGCTTGACCCGCGCCGCTCAAGATTTCGCCGCCAGGCGCTTGAGCTTGGCGACCGCGTTTTCGGGGTTTTCGCCATAGGCAATCGTGCCGGCGAAATTGCCGGTGCTGTCGAGCAGCAGGATCGAAGCCGTGTGGTCCATCGTGTAGCCGCCGCCTTCCAGCTCCACCTTCTTGAAGTAGATGCCGTAGGACTTGGCCATGGCAAACACTTTTTCGGGCTCGCCGGTGATGCCAACAATGCGCTTCGACACGTTGGACACGTAGTCGCCGAGGATCTCGGGTGTGTCGCGTTCGGGGTCGACCGAGACGAAATATGCGTCGATATCGGCGCCTTCGTCGCCTAGCTCGCTCAGCCAGCCTTCCAGCTCGAACAGCGTCGTGGGGCAGACTTCAGGACAATGCGTGAAGCCGAAGAACAATGCGGTCGGCTGACCTTGAAATGCGGCTTGGGTGATCTCCTCCCCGCTCTGATCGACAAGCGTGAAGGGTTCGCCGAAGGGGCCGTCGGCATAAAGCCGCTGATACCACTGGAACGTCATCAGGCCGACAGCAGCGGCCATGATCACGAGAATGCCGACGAGAATGAAGCGCATCATGGTGGGTCAGTCTTTCCGGAAGATCGAGATCGTCAGAAGCACCAGGCGAGGCCGGCTTCCGCGTAGGTCATGAAGATCGCCGCGCCCTTTTCGACCCAGGCCGAGAAAGCAAAGCCGGTCGCGGCCGAAAGCGCCAGCGCGGCAAACGCGATGGTGGCGGCAGGCGCGATGCGGTTGCGCGGCAACAATCTCATGCTTTCAATATAGCGCTGCCGCGCATCGGCAAAAAGATGCCGTGGTGACGCGGGGGCCTCTGCCTGCGTTGCCATGGGCCAATGAATGGCTCAAATAGCCGGCGATGAGCGCTGGGCGCGAAAGGAACTGTCGTGGCGAATGAGATGACCGGCGATCTGCGCTTCACCGATCCGCAGCCGCGAATCCACTCGACTGCTCAGCTCAAAGGCTGCCGCCTGGGGCAATATGTCAGCGTGGCCGAGCGCGTCGTGCTGCGCGAGGTCGAAGTGGGCGACTACACCTATTTCGAGCGCCATGCGGAGGCGATCTACACGACAATCGGCAAGTTCTGCTCCATCGCGGCCAACACACGCATCAACGCGCTGGAACACCCGGTGGAGCGGGTCACACAGCACAAGATCAGCTATCGGCCGAATGAATATTTCCGCTATCTCGGTGTCGATAACGGCTTTCTGGAGCGTCGGCGCGGAAAGCGGGTCGCAATTGGCCATGACGTATGGATCGGCCATGGCGCTGTGGTGCTGCCGGGCGTCGCGATCGGCAACGGCGCCGTTGTTGGCGCGAATGCTGTCGTCGGCGCCGATGTGGCGGCCTACCAGATTGTCGCCGGCGCGCCGGCGCGGGTGATCAAGCCGCGCTTTCCGGCCGAAATTGCCAAACGCCTCGAGGCGCTTGGCTGGTGGGACTGGCCGCGGGAGCGGCTGTTCGAAGCCATTCCCGACATGCAGGCGCTGAAGATCGAGGCATTTCTGGAGCGCTGGGGACGCTGACCTTCGGTCGCAAGTCAGCCCCTTCCGGTTGGCTGGGGGGCAGGCCGGAAGGGGCGTCGACTGCTGGGTGGAACAGGAGATCAGCGCCTCCCGTCACAACCTCAACGGTATGCCGCACGGCAGAACAAAAGCTGACGGCCGGCTTCACGTTAGAGTTGCAAGGGCGTGCGGGTGGTCAGTCGGATTGCAGCGAACGTAACCATGGTCTGGCGATAGCCACTACTGTCGCCGCGACAGCCAGAATGCAGAGCGCTGCTTTCGACCACGTTTCCATCGTGCCTTCGATGAGCATTGCGTGCACCACGCCGCCGACAACGACAACAGACACCAAAGATGTGTGGGTAAGGCGCCAGATGCGCGGCGACAGCTTTAGCCAGCGTTTGAAAGCCGCCACGAACGCTGCGGCGAAGAGTGCCCACATGGCGGCGACACCCCAGATAGAAAACGGTGTCGGTGAGCGGAAGAGCAGCGCGTCGATGACATCAGGCGGGCTGGTGATCCAGAGGCCTGCGACATGGATCAAAACCGCCGCCACCAGCAGCGAACCGGCAATTCGATGGATCCTCCGGCTAAGGAGGGGAGGCAGGCCCGGTAGATAACCGCCTGCCAGCAGCGGCTGGACGAGGGTGAGACAGAGGGCAATGACGCCCGCCAAACCTGCAGCGATGTAAACAGGGCTGCGCCATGCCAGCAATTCGCTCGACGCGGCAGCGACCAGCGGCACTGCAACTGCAATCGCCAGCGCGGTCCAGATCGCCAGCGCACGAAGGCCGATCATCTTGCGAGGTCAGGCTGGCTGCAGGACGAAACGCGCCTCCAGGCTGGTATCTTTGGAGCTCGACATGACCGGACGCAAGAAAACCGTTTCAAACTCGCCGCTATCATAAGCGAGGTGGCCATGCGGTTGCCCGAAGGCCGGAACGATCTGAGGCATTTCGAGGCGAAACACACCGTTTTCGTCGGTCAGTGTCGCGCCATGGCTATGCGGATCGCGTTCGTGTCCTTCGGTCGTGTGTGCCCAGATCTGGATGCGCTGGCCTGCGAGCGGGGCGCCGTCGCCCGCACGCCGCACCGTGCCCGACATCCAAAAGCCACCGCCACCAATGCGCTCAACGACAGGCGCGCCCGGCAGGTAGTTGTTCGCGCCACCACGCATGGATTGCGTTGGCGCCAGACCCTGCGCGCGGGCCGGTATAGCGAGACCTGCCCAGCCGGCGGCCGCCAGCGAGCCGGTGAGGAGGGTTCGGCGATCGAATTTCATGATCTCTCCTTTGGCGTGAATATCGCGCGCAATCTGGGCGCAGATTCGATGCTGCCAAGTTAGGGCGGCGGCGAGCCGCGATAAAGCCGAACCACGGTATCGTGATGTCAGCCTCAGCGCAGCAGGCGTTCGATCACGGGGAGCAGCCGCGCGGCCACGACGCGGTGGCCGGCGCGGTTCATATGGAGGCGATCGAAGCCGCGATTGTTTGCGTCGTAGCAGGTGCTGGGAGGTACGAGCACCGCGCCCTGGCGGCGCGCGATGCTGGCCCAGTCCGCGCCCGAAAGGCCGCACAGCACCGTCTTCACGCCGCGGGCGCGGAGCCGTTTGAGGATTTCCTCGACATTGGCGTCGCGGGTCAGCGGCTGGACGCCCCTTCGGCCGTCATTGTAGCCGCCCTGCACGATGGCGATCTCGGTGCTGCGCGGCACCGCCCGGTCGAGGCGGCGGAGCATGCCGCCGGTCGTGTCGCCGCTGATGCCGCGATTGGTCACCCGCACGTCGTAGCCGCCGGTGCGCAGCGAATTTTCGATTAGCGCCGGGAAGGCGTTTCGGCGGCCGGCCCACAGTCCGAACGTATTGCTGTCGCCCAGCGCGACGATATCTATCTGCTGAGCGAGTGCGGGGGCGGGTATGACGAGCACGGTGGCAAGGAGGGCGAGGACAGGCGATAGCATGCGCATTGGTTTCTCCGGTTTGTCGAAGGAACGATGCGCGACCGGGAAAAGTCTCTTTTCCGCGGAACACGAGGACGTGACTTATCAGCGCCACGCCCGTTTCCGGTCTGGCCATTGTTCTCCTCCTGCGCCGAGGCGTCGGAGTGTGGAGGAAGCGGACGCATGACAGCTGTCTCTCTGGGCGCGGTGCATCTCCGCACCCTCAGCGAACAACACAGGCCGCGTAGGAGCGTGCAGAAACGATCTCTCCATTGGCGCATCTGGATTGGAGGATCGCCGTAAGCCGGCGCGGCGCTGCAATGATCGGCGCAGCGATCTGTTCGCCGCTTTCCGCGGCAGTTATTCGGTAGTTCACGGGCTGCATGCCGGCGTGTTCGAGTTCGGAGTGCAGCGAGAGCAGCAATCCCCGAGCGTTCAAGGTTCCGTCGTCGAGCCAGACAAAGCTGCCCTGGGGCTCATGCGGCAACATTGCCGCAAACCGGCGCGCACCATCCGGGCTTGTATGGGCCAGGTTCGCCAGCACGAAAAACGACGAACACACGGTCGCCAACGCCACCCATGCAATGAGCGCGCGATGCCACCGCAGCCTGTCCATGCCGGCCATCAGCCATATCGCGGCCAGCGGGACCCAAATCACTGAAAAACGGGGTGACTTCGACAGGTCGACGCCCATCACAAGAAAGAGCGCGAGCAAGAAAGTGAGTGGCACACCTACCAGCAGCGCTGAGGCACCTGCTGCAGTTCGAGCAATCTCGCGAAGGGCAAGTGCAACCAGGACGAGGGCCAGCGGAGCAAACGCGATCAGAAAAGCGAGGCCGACCGTGGTTGCAAACAAATCATCGGGCGGCACAATCCACCATGAGAGGAAATAGCCGAGATAGCTGAGGCCGGCTTCCGCAATTGCGGGCACGGTGAGCGGCGAATGTAGCCAAGCAGTTTCGAACTGGCCGGCAATCGGTGCAGTCGAAAGCAGGTTGGGTATAGGCAGCGTCAGCGCGAAACTGCCGAGGGCAACGGCACCGGTCAGAGCGATGAACCGTCCCCGCCTGGTGCCATCTATGACGGCTATGGCGGCAAGGTAGGCGACCTCTGCGGCGACGATGCCGACAAAGAGCCGGTGCAGCAAGCAGCCGGCGACGTTTACGACGAGAATGGCGACCAAAAAGCTTACCGGTCGCAGGCTCCCTTCGCGAACGCGCAGACACAGCCAGGCGGCGGTCAGACCAAGCGGCAGGATCAACCCATATGCTCTCAACTCGCGGGCAAGATAAAAAGCGAAGGGGCTAAACACGATTGCGGCGAGCAGAAGCCATGAGCGGCCCTCGCCGAAACGGCGGACCAGAGCGAACGCCGGAAAAACAAAGAACCCGGTGAGTGCAGCGTTGAGAGCGCGTAGCCAACCGACGTGAAGTTCTTCGGCGCCTATGGCAGAGGCGATCATGGAAATCAGAGACGGATAGCCTGGCGGATGGTTGTCTCGCGCGGCGGCCAGCGACCAGACGTCCAAAGGACCAACTGCGATAGCAGCATAGTATTCGCGTAGCGCTTTTGGTTCGTAGATGCCTGCAACGAGAGTTCCCGGATCGTGCCCCGAAGCTAAAAGAAGCGTCACCGCCTCATCGCTCCACAACTCGCTATTCCAGAACGCAACTGTTGCAATGAGCGTGAAAACTGCCCAGCCGAAGCAGCCAGCTATGTGTATGCCGCCCTGGACGGCCGGCCTATCTTCAGGCTGGCTGAACAAACCCGTCCAGCACCTTTTTCTGGCCGGCCTTGTCGAAGTCGATGGTGAGTTTGTTGCCGTCGATGGCCGCGATGTTGCCGTTGCCGAATTTCTGGTGGAAGACCCGGTCGCCGACCGCAAATGCAGAGGGCGTGTCGGAGACCGACTTCGCAACCAACTCGCCTTCGATGGTGCGGCTTTTGACCGAGCCTCTGCCCGCACCATAGCCTGAATCCACCTCGCCATAGCCAATGCGTTCCACCGCGTGGCCAGAGCGTGAGCCCCAGTTGCGGTCTGTCGCTTCGGTGCGGTTCTGTTGGGCCCGCTGCCAGCCGGGCGTGGCGTAAGTGTTGGAGAAGCTCGCGGGCTGCTCGTCGAAACGCGAAGCGCCATATGGGTTGCGGCGGCCGAAGCTGCCCCCGCCCTGCGAAGTGTAGCCGCCATAAGAGGCGCTTTCGTCGGCGACTTCCACATGCGCCTCCGGCAGCTCGTCCATGAAGCGGGAAGGGATAGTCGATTGCCACAGGCCATGAATGCGGCGGTTTGAGGCGAACCAGATATGCAGATTGCGCTTGGCGCGCGTGAGCCCGACATAAGCGAGGCGGCGTTCTTCCTCCAGGCCCGAGCGGCCGCCTTCATCCAGCGCGCGCTGGTGCGGAAAGAGGCCTTCCTCCCAGCCGGGCAGGAAGACTGTGCCGAATTCCAGCCCCTTGGCTGAATGCAGCGTCATGATGGAGATTGCGTCCATCTCCTCGTTCTGCTCGGCGTCCATGACCAGCGCGACATGCTCGAGGAAACCGCGCAGCGACTCATATTCCTCCATGGAGCGGATGAGCTCCTTGAGGTTGTCGAGCCGGCCGGGCGCCTCGGCAGAGCGGTCGTTTTTCCACATATCGGTGTAGCCGCTCTCCTCGAGAATGATCTCGGCTAGTTCGGTGTGCGGCGTGGTGTCGAGCAGGCCCTGCCAGCGGGCGAAATTGGCTGCGACTTCGCGCAGCGCCGCGCGCGGTTTGGGCTTCAGTTCGTCACTTTCGGCGAGACGGCCGGCGGCCTCAAGCATCGGCACGCCGAGCGCGCGCGAGGCATCATGCACCTGGCGGATGGTGGCTTCGCCGAGCCCGCGCTTCGGCGTGTTCACGATGCGCTCGAAGGCAAGGTCGTCGGCGCCTTGGGCGACGACGCGAAAATAGGCCATCGCATCGCGTATCTCCATGCGCTCGTAAAAGCGCGGGCCGCCGATGACGCGGTAGTTCAGCCCCAGCGTGACGAAGCGGTCCTCAAACTCGCGCATCTGGAAGGAGGCGCGCACGAGAATCGCCATATCATTCAGGTTTTCGCCGCGGCGCTGCGCGGCCTCGATCTCCTCGCCGACGGCGCGGGCCTCTTCCTCCGAATCCCACGAGGCATGGACCTTGACCGGCGCATCGTCGGGGTCGGCAGCTTCGGTGAAGAGCGTCTTGCCGAGCCGGCCTTCATTGTGGGCGATCAGGTGCGAGGCAGCACCCAGAATATGCGCGGTGGAGCGGTAGTTGCGTTCCAGCCGGATGACGGTTGCACCCGGAAAGTCCTTCTCGAAGCGCAGGATGTTGTCCACCTCCGCACCGCGCCAGCCATAGATCGACTGATCGTCATCGCCGACGCAACAAATGTTAATTTGTTGTGTGGGTTGGGTTTTCTCGCTCACGGCCGAGCGCTCGCCTTGCTCGCTGGCCTCCGCGTGGGCGGCCTGACCGCCCGACGGCCGGTCGTCCTTGCGGCCTCCGGCCCGAACGTAGCCCTTTGGCTCGGGCCTTTGCGCGATCAGGCGAAGCCACAGATACTGGGCCGTGTTGGTGTCCTGATACTCGTCGACGAGGATGTATTTGAAGCGGCGGTGATAATCGGCGAGCACGTCATGGTGTTCGCGGAAGATGCGGATCGGATGCAGCAGGAGGTCGCCGAAATCGACCGCGTTCAGCGTTGCCAGCCGGTCCTGATAGGCCTGGTAGAGCTCGCGGCCTTTGCCGTTCATCGACGCGCGGGCGTCGCCCTCGGGAATATCCTTCGGTCCGAAGCCGCGGTTCTTCCAGCCATCGACGATCTGGGCGAACTGGCGCGCCGGCCAGCGTTTGTCATCCAGTCCTTCCGCCTGGATGAGCTGCTTCATCAGACGGATCTGATCGTCGGTGTCGAGGATGGTGAACCCGGATTTGAGGCCGGCCAATTCCGCGTGGCGGCGCAAAATCTTCACACCGATGGAATGGAAGGTGCCGAGCCAGGGCATGCCTTCGACCTGTTCACCGACCAGAACGCCGATGCGCGCCTTCATCTCGCGCGCGGCCTTGTTGGTGAAGGTGACGGCGAGAATCTGACTCGGCCAAGCGCGGCCGGTGGCCAGAACGTGCGCAATGCGCGTGGTGAGCACACGGGTCTTGCCGGTGCCGGCCCCTGCCAACACCAGAACCGGGCCTTCGGTGGTCTCCACCGCCTGCCGTTGCTCTGGATTCAGCCCCTCGAGATAGGGCGCCGCTGAGGGCTTCTGGCGGGCGGCCATTGCGCGCGCGGCAATGCCGCCGCCGGCCGCGGGTGCCGGGCTTGCCCCGTCGGTCGGGAAAGGCGGCTGATCGGAAACGCTGGACATCGTCCTGAATGTAGCGATTCGGCCCCGAAAAACCAGAACCGCAGCCGGCAAGATGTCAGGAGTGTTCAGGAATATCGGGAGCGTTTCAATGCTCGCTGGCGCACTGGTCATGGTCTGCCAGCGCACTCAGCACGTGGCATTCGCCGACCGTGTCACCCTGGCAGGCGGCGATGCGGGCGAGTTCCTTTTCCAGCTTGCGCAGTCGCGTGATGCGCTCACGGACGCTTTTCAGATGCGATTTGGCGATGCGGTCGGCATCCGCACAGGGGCGCTCCGGGTGCGCGCCGAGCTCAATCAGCTCGCGGATGGCTTCGATGCCGAGCCCGAGATTGCGGGCATGGCGGATGAAGGCAAGGCGCTCCAGGTCCGCATCGCCATAGCGGCGCTGATTGCCTTCCGTGCGGCCGGGTTCTTCGATCAGGCCGGCCTGCTCGTACCAGCGAATGGTGGTGACCTTGACGCCTGTGCGCCGCGAAAGCTGGCCAATGGTGAGCATCGGAAAAAAGCCTCTTGAAGCTCTAGTCACTGGAGGAATTAGAGTGCGGCCAACATCAAAACAAGAGGCTTGAGATGAGTGCATCCTGCTGCGGACAAAACCGCAATTTCGACGGCGTGTCTGACGACTACAAGCGCCGGCTTTGGGCGGTGATTGCCATAAACGCGGCCATGTTCGGCGTGGAAATGACGGCCGGACAGCTTGCTGGCTCCCAGGCGCTGAAAGCCGACGCACTGGATTTCTTTGCCGATGCTGCAACCTATTTCGTTTCGCTGATGGTGATCGGCCAAGCAGTGCGTGTGCGCACCACGGCTGCCTTTGCGAAGGGGCTCAGCCTTTTCGGCATGGGGCTGTGGGTTGCGGGCAGCACGATCTATCAGGTGCTGGTGCTCGGCGTGCCGGAACATCAGGTGATGGGCGCTGTCGGCTTTCTTGCGCTCGCGGCTAACGTGGCCAGCGTCATGATCCTGATGCGTTACAAGGACGGCGATGCAAATGTGCGCTCGGTGTGGCTGTGTTCGCGCAACGATGCGATCGGCAATGTCGCCGTCATGCTTGCAGCCGTCGGCGTGTGGTTCACCGCGACCGCCTGGCCCGATCTGCTCGTGGCCGGCATCATGTCGGGTCTTTTCCTGTCATCCTCAGTGCAGATATTGCGGCAGTCAGCGCGGGAATGGCAGGAAGGCGGCGAAGCGCATGAACACGGCTGAGAGCGATCTCAGCCGCCCTTACGTTTGATACCGATCGAGCGGCCGGCGCGTTCTGGCCGCGGTAGCGATTTGTGGGCGTCGAACATCGTCTCCACCCGCTCGCGAATGTCGGGCGGGAAGGGGGCAACTTTCGGTCCCAACATGTCGACATGGAGCGTGAGCGATTCCGCCGTGGCGGCCAGCCAGCCATCGACGTGGTAGAGCTCCTGAAAGACGTGGAAGCGTTTTTCGTCGCAATCGAGCATCTGGAACTTGCAGTAAACGCGATGTTCCAGGTGCAATTCCTGCAAGTAGCAGATGTGGAATTCGCCCGTGTAGGTCGTGAGCCGGCGCTGCTTTGCATAGGCCGGCCCCATGCCGAGCAGCTCAAATGCATCGTCGGCTGAGCGGTCGAACAGCACGGAATAGAACGCCATATTGAGGTGGCCGTTATAGTCGATCCAGTCGGGCTGGATGCCCATTTCGGATGTCGTGAGCGGGGCGTCGGTGAGTTTCATTTTGCGGGCGGTTCCTTCGTGGCGGTGGCAAGCATTGCGTTTTGACGGGTGCATGACAAGCAGCTACGAGAAGCAATCCTGAATAATCGGGCGGTCTCTAGATTGGGCCGGGTTGAAGAGGTTCGTTCATGGCGCTTGAAGGCATCGAAAAAGTCGCACGCAACGAGGCAGGTATCGAAGCCGTGCTCGGCATTTTGCGGCAGCGCTACGGCGAACGCTTCCATACCGGGCAGGCGATCCGAGAGCAGCACGGGCACACGACAACCTATATTCCGGGACAGGCGCCGGATGGCGTGCTCTTTGCCGAGGCTGCGGAGGAGGTGCAGGAGGCGGTGCGCATCTGCGCCGACCATTCCGTGCCCGTTATTCCCTTCGGTACCGGCAGTTCGCTGGAAGGCCATGTGAATGCGCCGGGCGGCGGCATTTCGGTCGACCTGTCACGCATGAACAAGGTACTTGCCGTGCATGCCGAAGATCTCGATTGCACGGTCGAGCCCGGCGTGACCCGCACGCAGCTCAACGATTATCTGCGCGACACCGGATTGTTTTTCCCTATCGATCCGGGCGCGGATGCCAGTTTAGGCGGAATGGCCTCGACGCGCGCCTCCGGCACCAACGCGGTGCGTTACGGCACGATGCGCGAGAATGTGATGTCGGTGAGCGCGGTGATGGCTGACGGGCGGCTGATCAACACAGCCAAGCGCGCGCGCAAGACCTCTGCCGGCTATGACCTAACCCGGCTGCTCGTTGGGTCGGAAGGCACGCTCGGCATCATCACCTCGCTGACGCTGAAGCTGCATGGCATTCCTCAGGCGGTGTCGGGCGGCGTGTGCCCGTTTCCGACTGTCGACGCCGCTTGCAACGCGGTGATCATGACGGTGCAGATGGGCATACCGGTGGCGCGGATCGAGCTGATCAACGGGCTCGGCATGAAGGGCATCAATGCCTATTCCAAGCTCGATTATCCTGAAGGTCCCTGCCTGTTTCTGGAGTTTCACGGCTCCGAATCCGGCGTTGCCGAACAGGCGGAAATGTTCGGCGAAATCGCCGACGAGCTCGGCGGAGGGCCGTTCAACTGGACGACCGTGGCCGAGGAACGCAACAAGCTCTGGAAAGCGCGGCACGACGCCTATTGGGCCGGACTTGCACTGCGGCCCGGCGCCAAGGCGCTTTCCACGGATGTCTGCGTGCCGATCTCACGCCTGGCGGACTGCATCTCCGAAACGGAGGCCGACATCGCCGAAATGAAGCTTGTCGCGCCGATTGTCGGCCACGCAGGCGACGGCAATTTCCACGTGATGGTGCTGATGGACATGGCGGATGCCGACGAGATTGCGCGCACGGAGGAGTTCGTTGCGCGGCTGAACATGCGCGCTATCGCGATGGACGGCACATGTACGGGCGAGCACGGCATCGGGCAGGGCAAGATGCAATATCTCACGCATGAGCTCGGCTCGGCGGTCGACTATATGCGCGCAGTGAAGCAGGCGCTCGATCCAAAGTGCATCATGAACCCCGGCAAGATATTTGCGATGAAGGGGTGATGTTGCGGTGTGCCGTTCGCGTTCGGGCCGATTGCCACTTTATCGACAGACTGATGCGGGTAAACTGACCGGAGTCTTTGGCACAATCGGCTGACGCGGAGAATTCACCTGGCCCGGCTATTCGTCATCATCGGCGGCCTGATCGTATTGGCGCTGACCGCCGTGCTGGTGGTGCCATATTTCATCGACTGGACAAGCTACAAGGCCGATTTCGAGCGCGAGGCGAGCCGCATTCTCGGCCGCGAGGTGATGGTGCGGGGCGATGCGCGTGCCCGTCTTCTGCCGTTGCCGTCAGTGACATTCACGGACGTCGAGGTCGCCGGCGCAGAGCCCGACAAGCCGGCGATCACGGTCGAAACCTTCTCCATGGATGCCGAGCTCGCGCCATTCCTGCGCGGCGAGCTGCTGATTTTCGATATGCGCATCGAGCGGCCGAAAGCGCGGATTGCGATTGACGAAAACGGCACAGTCGACTGGGCGCTGCGGCCCTCTACGCCGTTCGATGCCGGCCAGGTCACGCTCGAAAAGGTCTCCATCATCGAAGGCCGGATCGATGTCGATCATTCGGCCAGCGGGCGCACACATGAGCTGACCGAGGTCAATGCCGATATTTCGGCGCGCACGCTTGCCGGCCCGTGGCGCATGACCGGCTCGATGCGGGTCGATGGATCACTGACCGCACTCAGCGTCTCGACTGGCGCTCTGGAAGACACCGGCACGATGCGGCTGCGTGTGCGCGCCGAGCCCGAGCGCTACGGTTTCGGGCTGGAAACGGACGGCCATGCGGGCCTCAGCGACGGCGTGTTCGGCTATGACGGAACATTCCGGCTTGAAGCGCGCAAGGCAGAACGGCTGCGCGGCGCGGAGGGCGAGACCTTCGAGCTTGCCAATAGCGGCCAGGCCGACAATGCGCCGCCGGCCTATCGCGTTTCGGGCGACTTCAGCCTCAATCACGAAAAGATCGATGTCGGCGAATTCCGCTTCGAAACCGGGCCGGTTGCCGATCCCTATGTCGCGAACGGCCAGGCATCCATCGCATTGGGCACCCAGCCACGTTTCGACATTTCCGCCGATGGCGCGCAGCTGCGCTTTCAGGACGTGAAGGACGCCGAAGACGGTTCGCTGGCGCTTTCGGCGCGGCTGGCGGCCTTCAAGGAAGTGATGTTCGACCTGCCGAAGCCGGAAATTCCCGGCACGATCGAGGTCAAGCTGCCGGCGATCGTTGCCGGCGACACCACCGTACGCAATGTCACGCTGTCGGCTCAGCCGGTGGAGAAGGGCTGGGCGATCGCGTCGGCCTCCGCAACGCTGCCCGGGCGCGCGACGCTGGAGGGTAGCGGTTTCCTCAATGCAACATTCGGAGAGTTCGGCTTCACCGGCAACCTGCTTCTGGCAGTTGCCCAGCCTTCCGGCTTTGCGGCCTGGCTTTCGAAGGATGTTGACGAAGCGATCCGCCGTCTGCCGGCCGCCGGCTTCGAGGCCGCGGTGGAGCTCACGGAAGTGCGGCAGGTTTTCACCGGTCTGGAACTGCGCCTTGGCGATGCGGCCTTTAGCGGGCGCATCGTGAACGAGCAGCCGGCCGACCGGCGACCCTCAATGCTGGTCGAACTGGATGGCGGCGCGCTCGATGTCGAGGGGCTGGCAGCGTTCGCTTCGCTGTTTGTAGACGATAGCGGCGCGACACGGCTGGCCGATCACGACCTCGACTTCAAGATCAAGGCCGGGCCGGTCACCGTTTCCGGTATCACTGCGCAAGCTGCCGATACGGCCATGCGCCTTCGCGATGGGCGGCTTGAGATCGACCGGCTCGCACTGACGGGCGTTGAAGGTGCGTCGATCAGCGCGACCGGATCGCTGGACGATGTCGGCGGTTCTCCGGTCGGCAAGCTCGGTGCATCGGTCATCGCTGGCGATCTCGCACCGCTAATAATTCTGGCTTCGGAGCGCTTTCCCGACAATACGCTGCTGGCGGCGCTCAGCGCGCGCGCGGCGGCATTTCCGGGCATCTATGGCGATGCCAATCTGGATCTCGATCTGGATCTCGCCAAAGCGGGCGAGGGCCAGCGGCTTGCCTTCAACATAAAGAACGGCACGCTCGGCGGCAGCACGATCGATCTCGGGCTGACGGCGACCGGCGAGTTGGACGACCCCTATGCGGCCAAGGCCGATATTTTCCTCACGGCCAGCAATGACGAACCCGGAGCCGTCTACGCGCTCTACGGCATTCCCGCGCTGCCCTTCGGCTTCGCCGGTGCATTGGGGACCGAACTCGAAATCGCGGGCGTTCTCAAGGACGGCGCCGCGGCGACATTCCGTGCGGCTGGCGATGGCATTACCGCCACTTTCGAAGGCACGGTGAGCGCCGATGCGGCGAGATTTGCGGTCAATGGCGACGGCAAACTCGATGCGGAGGACCTCGAGCCGTATCTGATGACTGCCGGCGTCACGCTGCCGGGAATGGGGCTTGGCGTGCCGGCTTCGCTTTCCGCCAATCTTGACCTCGCCGACGGTGTTCTCATTGCCTCGGGCCTTTCGGGCACGGTGGGTGGCAACGCGCTCAATGGCGACATCAACGCGACCGTGCGGGACGGGCTGCCGCATTTCACCGGCGCGCTCAATATGGAGGCGCTCGACCTCGGTCTCGTCGTGGCTGCGGTGCTCGGCGAAGCTTCCATGGACATGGAGGCCGGCGGGGTGTGGCCGCGCATTCCCTTTGAGCCCGCCGCGCGGCCGCCGTTCACGGCCGAGCTTGAGCTCAATGCCAGCAGCCTGACGCTTAACGGTATCGAAAAGGCGCGCAACGCTAAATTGTCCGGCCGGCTCAATCGCGAAGGCGCGCGGCTTACGCGAGCTTCCGCCGATTATTTCGGCGGCACGATCGGCGGTCTTGTCGAACTTAGCAACAATGGCGGCACGGGCCTGCTTTCCGGCCAGATCAGGATTGCCGATGCGCCACTCAGCGAGCTTGTGCCGGGCGACGGGATCAAGGGTACGGCCGACCTCTCCGCCAGCCTGACCGCGAACGGCAAATCGATCGAAGGCATGATGGCTTCGCTTTCGGGCTCCGGCACGGCGACGGTGCGCGAACTGGAGATACCAGGTTTCGCGCCAGATGCTCTGTCGGGAATACTGACCGTCGCCGACGAGGCTGGAACCGAGATCGACACCGAACGCACCGCCGCCTTCGCTCCGGCGATGATCCAGGGCGGAACTTTCGCGGCGGAGGCGAGTGAATTCGCGATCACCATTGCGGGCGGGGTGCTGCGCGCGCCGCCGGTCGTGCTGTCGCGGCCGGAAGCTAGCCTGACCGTGGAGGCGCGCGCCGACCTTGGCTCGGGGACCGTTGGAGCCTCAGGCGAGTTGATCTACGACGCCGGCCTTGAGGCCGTGGTTGGGGCTGAACCCGCCGTGCGCTTCGAGGCCGAAGGAGAGCCCGGTGCCGTGCAGGTCAAGCTCGACATCGGGCCGCTTGCGCAGTTCCTCACCCAGCGCGCTCTGGAGCGCGAGCAGGCGCGCGTGGAGGCCATGCAGGCGCAGCTTCTCGAGCGCCAGCGCTTGCGGCGCGAGGTGCGCTACTACGCATCGCTGCAGTTTGAGCGCGATCAGCTTGCGGAGGAGCAGCGGCGCGAAGAGGAAGAGGCACGCGCGGCGCAGGAGGCGCGTAAGGCGGCCCAAGAGGCTGAAGCCCGGCGGCAGGCGGAAGAGGCTGCGCGGCTGAAAGCGGAGCAGGAGGCGCGCCGCGCGGCCGAACTCGAAGCGCAGCTGCGCGCGAACGAGGCCGTGGAAGAGGCGCCGGACGTCGAGCGCGAACCGCTGCCGCCGCCAAGCCGCAGCAACCTCACACTCGACGGGCTGTTGCGCGCGATCGAGGAATGATCGCGCTTCAACGCCTCTTCATGCGTTGATTCAAATGGCTGCCAGTTTGATTCTGGCGAGTTGCCTAAGTCACTGAAATTGAAGGATGTTCTTAGGCGCTAGCTGACGCGCGCGCTTCAGCTCGTTGAGCACGAACAGTCGGAGCGCGGAGGACAGATTGGTTTCTGAGTCTCTTTCGGCGTCGATTTCAGCGATGAGCGCGGCAAGGGAGATGCCGCGCGTTTCGGCGATTGCGTTGAGCTCGGCCTGAAACGCATCCTCAATGGAATAGCTGGTGCGGTGGCCGCCGATTGAGACCGAGCGCTTGCGGACCGTGCTCAATCCGGGTCATCCGCCGTATCGCGGCGATGTGCCTCGTGGAGTTGCGCGTGACGCTTCTCGGCGGCCTTGCGCTGCTTGCGTACTGCTGTGTTCTCACCGAAGAGTGCGCGGTTCTGTTCGGCCTGGCCAGCACGTTCTTCGCGTTTGCGCCGCTTGCGTGCCTGGCGAAGATTGACGATCTCGGCCATCGCTGCCGGGCTATTTCTTGCGGAAGGAATCCAGCGAGACGACTTCGGCGCCCTTGCCGGGAGCCTCTTCTTCGTCGTCCCCGTCTTTCTTGTCCGCCTTGCTCTTCTTCGCGGCTGGAGCCTTGCTCTTGGGTTCCTTCGCCTGTTCCTCAGCCGGTTTGGCTTCGGGCAGCGACTGGACGGATTCGTTTGCGGCATCCGCCTCGGGCTTCACGTCGAATTCGAGCTCGAAGCTGACGGAGGGATCGTAGAAGCCGCGCACGGCGGAGAAGGGGATTTCGAGCTTCTCGGGCACGTCGGAGAAGGACAGGCCGATCTCGAAGCCGGCGTCGGTCACTTTCAAATCCCAGTACTGGTACTGGATGACGATCGTCATCTGGTCGGGATAGCGCTCGCGCAGGCGCGAGGAAATGCGCACGCCCGGCGCGTCGGTGACAAAGGTGATGAAGAAATGATGGTTGCCGGGCAGACCCGTTTTCGCCACTTCCGCAAGCACCTTGCGCATGACGCCGCGCAGCGCTTCCTGGGCCAGAATATCGTAGCGTATGTGATCGTCTGCCATTGGTCTCAGCGGCGTCCTCGACTCGTGGCATCAGGTTTAGACCAAGTTCGCCGTGCATTGAAACAGTTCTGTGCCGCAATCCGTGGGTAACGGCCCTGTTTCGCGTGTGGCAGTGCGCGACGCTGCGTAAGAATCGGTACCTGCCGGGAAAGAAGTGGAGGCTTCTGTTGCCAGGTGCCTCCGAACCCCGCCTGCAGGGGCTAACCCACAGGGCTTAATTCGAGACTATCGCGCCGCATTAAGCAGCGAGACGTGCCTCAGCATAGTTGTCGTTTGCAACTACAAAGTAGCCCGATAACGGTGGTACCATGCCGGGCAAAAGTCCGATCTTTACACCCTCGTCGATCCTATTTCGCCCCCATCAACAGCCGCCGTGGCCGGCGGTTCTTGGTGGAGGCGCCGGGTACCGCCCCCGGGTCCGAATGGCTTATTACATCGGCCGTTTATCGCCATAGTCGGCTTGCGCCGACGGGTTGAATATAGGGCGTGAAAGCTGGCTTTGAAAGGGCATTTGGCAGGGAGATTGACCTTCGCGCCCGTAATGAGCGACCTTCTAGCCAGCGGCTTGGGGGAGCGGCATGACAGACCATCTGGCAGATGTGCGCCGATACGATGCATTGGCCGATCCAATGATCGTGGACCGGATCGTGAAACATCTCGGTGTCGCGCTTCACAATCGGGATTCGGCATTGGTTGCGTGTACCGACGTGTCGGAGCGGGAACGGGTGCGCGAGAAATGGTGCGAAAAGAAGCTTGGCTGTGAGGACGCGGAGCGTGCCGACCGCACTGTCGATCTCGTGTGCCAAACCATGGCCCGCGACAACCATAAGAACCGTGTGACGTTCTACTATCTGGTTGCCAAACATCTCGGGAAGCTCGGCGAGATCTAGCCGCCCACTCGCGCCGAAGTGACCGGCATGTGTAGAAGCGTGTGCGGCACGCCGGCGTGAGCGGTGTTATGCGGGCTCAACGCCGACAGGAGAGCCAGATGATACGCAGGCAATTTTTCGCTTTCGCAGCAGGCGCTGCAGCACTCGCCGTTTCCGCAGGGCACGCATTCGCTGCCAAAGCCTCCGTCTATACCGGCGTTGTCGATGGAACGGGCGCCGCCGGCTATGACGTCGTTGCCTATCAGACGCAGAACGACGCCGTTCCCGGCGATGCGACAATCACAGCGACGCATGACGGCATCACCTATCGTTTCGCGAGCGAGGACAATCGCGCGGCGTTTTCGGCTGACCCTGAAAAATACCTTCCGCGTTATGGCGGCTATTGCGCATGGGCCGTCTCGCAGGGCTACACCGCGCATGGTGACCCGGAGGCCTGGAGCGTGGTCGACGGAGCGCTCTACCTCAACTACTCCAAAAGCGTGCGTTCGCGCTGGCAGCAGGATACGGCCGGCAACATTTCCAAGGGCGACGCCAATTGGCCGGGCGTGCTGGAATAGGCTTATCCACGGTTCGGCTGCCGGTGGCTGATGCACCGGCCGGCCGCTGGGGTTATGCTCACCGGCACACCGAATCGGCAGGCCCATGAGACATCCCGAGCAGCAATATCTCGACCTGATGCAGGACATCATGGAGAACGGCGACCGGCGCGTCGATCGCACCGGCGTCGGCACGCTTTCGCTGCTTGGCGCAATGGCGCGGTTCGATATCAGCGGCGGGCAAGTGCCGATCCTCACCACCAAACGCGTTTACTGGAAGACCGCGGTGAAGGAGATGCTGTGGTTTCTGACCGGCGGCACCAACATCCGGCCCCTGCTTGAAAACAATGTGCGTATCTGGAGCGACTGGCCGCTCGCGCATTACCGCCGCGAAACCGGGGAGGAGATCAGCCAGGCCGACTTCGAGGCGCGTGTTATCGCCGACGCCGCGTTTGCCGCGCGCTGGGGCGAGCTCGGGCCCGTCTATGGCAAGCAATGGCGGCGCTGGATCGGCGCGGATGGGCGCGAATACGACCAGATCGCCGAGGTCATCGAGCTGCTGAAAACCAATCCGACGAGCCGGCGCATCCTCTTCCATGGCTGGAACGTGGCTGAACTCGACCAGATGGCCCTGCCGCCATGCCACATGGTCTATCAGTTCCATGTGGCCGACGGGCGGCTCTCATGCCTCATGTTCCAGCGCTCGGCCGATATTCTGCTTGGCGTGCCGTTCAATTTTGCCGGCGCGGTGGCGCTTCAGATGATGATCGCACAGCAGGCGGAACTGGAGCTCGGCTCGTTCGTCTGGATGGGTGGCGACGTGCATCTTTACCTCAACCATCTGGATCAGGCGCGCGAGCAGCTGTCGCGCGAACCGCGGCCGCTGCCGACAATGCGGCTCTCGCGCAAGGCAGCCAGCATCGACGATTATCGCATCGAGGATTTCGAAGTCCTCGGCTATGAGCCGCATGCTGCCATCCGGGCCGACGTTGCGGTTTAGACCGCGGTTTTCGGGGCCCGAATGACGATCAGCATCATCGTTGCGATTGCCGAAAACGGGGTGATCGGCGCCAATAATGACATGCCTTGGCGGCTTTCGACCGACCTCAAGCGTTTCAAGGCGCTGACGACCGGTAAGCCGATCATTATGGGCCGCAAGACCTGGGAGAGTTTTCCGAAACGGCCGCTGCCCAACCGGCGCAACATGGTTGTGACGCGCAATCGCGAATATGACGCGCCGGAGGCGGAACTGTTTTCGTCATTGGATGAGGCATTTGACGCCGCCGGCGACGACGTCTGGGTGCTGGGCGGCGGCGAAATCTATGCGCAGGCATTGCCCCGCGTGGACGAATTACATGTCACGCATGTCGAGGCTGCGATCAGCGGCGACACGGTTTTCCCTCAAATCGATCCGAAGATATGGTGCAAGGTATCGGAAGAGGCGGTGCCGGCCGGCGAAAAGGACGATTACGCCACGCGCTATACGGTTTACGAACGCAGGCCGTCCGTGCCATGACGACGCCGGAATGCGTTTGGAATGGCCTCGAAACGAGGCCGGCTAGCCAAGCGGTGCGTTGAAAGCGCGGCGGGCGGTACCTATAACGAACAAAAACGGGTGGTTCCGGCCAATTCCTGCCGGACAAACGAAGAGGAAATCCATGCCCTGGAGCAATCAGACCGGCGGCGGCCCTTGGGGCGGCGGTGGCGGAAACAATGGCAGCGGCGGCGGTGGCGGACCCTGGGGTCCCGGTTCCGGCGGACGCGGGCCGCAAGGCAGCCCGCCCGACCTTGAGGACATCATCCGGCGCGGCCAGGACCGGCTGAAGCAGGCGCTGCCCGGTGGCGGGCGCGCGAACCCCATGCTGTTCGGCCTGATCGCCGTTGCACTCATTGCCGTTTGGATATTCCAGGCAATTTACACCGTGCAGCCGGACGAACTGGCCGTGGAACTGCGCTTCGGCAAGCCGAAAGACGAGATTTCGGAGCCCGGCCTGCACTTCCACTGGTGGCCGGTGGAGACCGTGGAAAAAGCCAATGTGGCCGAAAAGCTGATCAATATCGGCGAAGTGCGCGGCAGCGCGTCATCGGGCCTGATGCTTTCGGGCGACCAGAACATCGTCGACGTCAAATTCTCCGTCGCCTATCAGGTCGCCGATCCCAACGAATATTTGTTCAACGTCGCCAACCCGGACGAAATGCTGCGGCAGATCGCTGAAAGTGCGGTGCGCGAGGTTGTGGGCAGGCGTCCTGCACAGGACATTTTCCGCGACGACCGGCAAGGCATCGCGGAAGACGTTCGCAGCATCGTGCAGGGATCGCTGGACGATTACGGCACCGGGCTCAGCATCAATGCGATCTCGATCGAGGACGCCGCGCCGCCGCGCGAGGTGGCCGACGCGTTCGATGAGGTGCAGCGTGCGGAGCAGGACGAAGACCGCTTCGTTGAGGAATCCAACCAGTATTCGAACCAGCAGCTCGGTCAGGCACGCGGTGAAGCCGCGCAAATCCGCGAAGAAGCGGCAGCCTACAAAAACCGTGTCGTGCTGGAGGCCCAAGGTGAGGCGCAGCGCTTCATCTCCGTCTACGACGAATACGCCAAGGCGCCTGATGTAACCCGCCGCCGCCTTTTCCTCGAGACGATGGAAAATGTGCTGAAGGGTTCCAACAAGGTGATTGTCGACGAGAAAGGCGGCTCGGGGGTGATCCCCTATCTGCCGTTGCCTGAGCTCAACCAGAGACAGGGCAGCACCAACCGCACGCTGGGAGGCGACAACTGATGAGCAACCGGCTTCCAATTCTCGCGGTTATCGCCGCCATTCTTCTTTTCATCGGCTATTCGTCGATCTTCGTCGTCAACGAACGGGAGCAGGCGATCGTGCTTCGCTTCGGTGAGATTGTGGACGTGAAGACCGAGCCCGGCCTCTACTTCAAACTGCCTTTCGGCTTCGTTGAGGCCGACAATGTGCAGATTCTCGAAGACCGCGTCCTGCGCTTCGATCTGGACGATATCCGCGTGCAGGTCTCGGGCGGCAAGTTCTACGAGGTGGATGCGTTCGTTGCGTATCGCATCTCCGACCCGCGGCTTTTCCGCCAGACGGTCTCAGGCAGCGTACCGCTTGCCGAGCAGCGGCTGCGCACGCGTCTCGACGCAGCTCTGCGCCGTGTCTACGGTCTGCGCGGCTTCGAGGCGGCACTTTCGGAAGAGCGCAACTCGATGATGCGGGAAGTGCGCGAGCAGCTGCGGGCGCCCGCCAATTCGCTGGGTCTCGACATCGCCGATGTGCGTATCCGCCGCACAGATCTCACGCAGGAGGTCTCGCAGCAGACCTATGACCGCATGAAGGCGGAACGTCTCGCCGAAGCCGAGCGCCTGCGCGCCCGCGGCCGTGAAGCCGCACAGCGCATCCGCGCCCGAGCCGACCGCGAGGTGGTGGAGATCATCGCTGACGCGCAGCGCGAATCGGAAATTCTGCGTGGTGAAGGCGAAGGCGAGCGCAACGCGATCTTTGCCGACGCGTTTTCGCGCGACCCGGACTTCTTCGATTTCTACCGCTCGATGGCGGCCTACACACAGGCGCTCGACCCGGAAGGAACGACGATGCTCCTGTCGCCGAACTCGGACTTCTTCCGCTTTTTCGGCTCGCAGGCCGGCACTCCGACCAGCGGACCGGCGCCGGCTGGCGCAGTTACCGGCGCGACCGAATAGCATCGCCGGGGCCGCGTGACCGATTTTCTCGCAGCGCTTGGCCTCGTGCTGGTTCTGGAAGGGCTGATCTATGGAGGCATGCCGTCGCTGGCCAAGAGGCTGGCGGCGGACGTTCTCAAGATACCTGAGAGCACGTTGCGCGCGGGCGGGCTGATCGCAATCGCGGCCGGGGTCGGCATTGTGTGGCTGGTGCGCGGATAACGGATGATTTATCGGTTGGCGCTGTGCAAGGCCGCAAACAGGCCCTAATCCTTGCCAAAATGGCATTTGGTCCACCGGGACTTCGGGAGCGCATTAGAATGCTGTCCAGCCTTTTCACCGGACATGTGAACCGTCTCATCCTGCCGGCAATTGCCGCCTGCTTTATGGTCGCCGCGCCAATGGCGCAGGCGCAGGAAGGGGTCAGGCCCTACGGCCCGGCTTCTGTGGCCGATCTTGCCGAAGGCCTGCTTTCCTCCGTGGTCAATATCTCCACCTCGCAGAATGTTGCAGGCGCACGGCCGAACGTTCCACCGCCGCAGGTTCCCGAAGGCTCGCCGTTTCAGGACTTTTTCGATGATTTCTTCAGCGACCGGGGCGGCCCGACGCCTGGTCCGCGCCGCGTAAATTCGCTTGGGTCCGGCTTCGTGGTCGATGCCGAAGAGGGCATCATCATTACCAACAACCACGTGATTGCCGACGCGGACGAGATCGAAGTCAATTTCTCCGACGGCGCGACGCTGAAGGCCGAGCTCGTGGGACGCGACGCGGAAATCGACCTTGCGGTGCTGAAGGTCGACCCGACCGCGCACAATCTGACCGCGGTGCCCTTCGGCGATTCCGACGCAATCCGCATCGGCGACTGGGTGATGGCGATCGGCAACCCGTTCGGGCTAGGCGGGTCTGTGACCGTGGGCATTGTTTCGGCCCGCGACCGCAACATCAATTCCGGCCGCTATGACGATTTCATTCAGACCGACGCGGCCATCAATCGCGGCAATTCGGGCGGTCCTCTGTTCAACATGGATGGCGAGGTGATCGGCATCAACACGGCGATCATTTCCCCATCCGGCGGGTCGATCGGCATCGGATTTGCGATTCCATCCGAACTCGCGGTCGGTATTATCGACCAGCTGCGCGAATTTGGCGAAACGCGGCGTGGCTGGTTGGGCGTGCGCATTCAGCCGGTGTCGCCGGACGTGGCCGAAAGTCTCGGCCTTGACCGTGCGCGCGGTGTGCTGATTGCCGGTGTGGTGAAGGGTGGGCCTGTAGATGACGGGTCGATCCAACCCGGCGACATCGTACTCAAATTCAACGGCCGCGATGTCGATGACGTTCGTGATCTCCGCCGTATTGTGGCTGACACGGCGGTCGGTTCCGACGCCGAACTCGTGATCCTGCGCAAGGGCGAGGAAATTACCGTCACCGTGAAGCTCGGGCGGCTCGAGGAAAGCGGCGAGTTGGCGGCCAACGAACCCGAAGAGGGTGAGGAAGGCGAACTCGCGACGGCATCGGTGCTTGGCATGACGATCGCCGAGCTCAATGACGAGACGCGGGCCCAGTTCGAAATTTCGGATGAGGTGAATGGCGTTGTGATCATTGAGGTCGATCCGAGTTCGGCGGCCGGCGACAAGGGCATCGCCGCCGGCGACGTGATAACCGAGATCGCGCAGGAATCCGTTACGACGCCGCAGGATGTGCTCGACAGGATCAGCGCGCTCAAAGGGCAGGGGCGCCGGAACGCTCTGCTGATGCTCTCTTCGCGCAGCGGCGAATTGCGGTTCGAAACCGTGCGAATGAACTGATTCAGTTTTCTGGGCGAAGGCTCTGAAAACTAAAGAAATAGGGCGGTTCAACCCGCCCTTTTTCGGTTCTGCCAATCTTGCGCGGAAAGCCTGTACAGGACGTGGCGCTTAAGGTGCGGGTGCGTGTCAGGGACGCGCGGATGATCGAAGTCGCCTGTGTGATCGCGGTGCAAACGAAGCCGGTTCATGACCGCCGTTGAGCGGTGATTCTGCGCGACGGCGAATGAGACGATTTCTGGCAACCTCACCGTGTCGAAGCCGTATTCCAGCAGTCGCTCGGCTGCTTCGGTGGCATAGCCTCTGCCCCAGAAGAGCGGCGCCAACCGCCAGCCGATCTCAACGGTGCCTTCCGGCAAGATAGGTTCGATGCGAGGAATTTTGAGGCCGCAATAGCCGATGCATTCGCCACTATCGCGCAAGGCGAGGGCGAACCCGCCAAGGCCGGTCGCGGCGATTTCACTACGCCAGGTGTCGAATATCTCGTCCGACTCTACGCGCGAACGGCGGAATGGATAAAACGTCATCACCTGCTCGTCCGAGTGAATCAGGTGAAACAGCGGCCGGTCTGTCTCCTTCCAATTGCGGATGGTTAGACGCTCGGTGAGAAGCGGCTTCACAGCGCAAATTCCTCGCGCCGGCATCCCTGCAGATAAAGCAGCGCGGTCAGGTCGCCATGGTCGATGCGGATGCGCGCCGCCGCCGCGACGGAGGGCTTTGCGTGAAGGGCGACGCCGGCGCCGGCAAGGTTTATCATATCGAGATCGTTCGCGCCGTCGCCGACGGCGAGCGCGTCTGCGGGGGTCATGCCGCGCGCGGCCGTTATATCGCGCAAGGCTGCGGCCTTTGCCTCGCGGCCCATAATCGGATCGGCGACCTCGCCGGTCAGTTTGCCGTCCTTCACAATCAGCCTGTTGGCGCGGTTTTCCTGAAAGCCGAGCTGCGCTGCAATGCGGCTGGTAAACGCATCGAAGCCGCCAGAGACAAGAGCGGTCCATGCGCCATCGCGGTTCATGGTCGCCACCAACTCGCGGCCGCCGCCGGCCAGCGTGATGCGGGTTTTGACCACCTGATCGATGACCGCCTCTTCCAGCCCGGCGAGCAGCGCAACGCGCTCGCGCAATGCCGGCTCGAATGCGATTTCGCCATTCATGGCGCGCGCGGTGATCGCCGCGATGTGCGGCTTCAAACCTACCGCATCGCCGAGTTCGTCTATGCACTCCTGGTCGATCATGGTGGAATCCATGTCGGCGATCAGCAGCTTCTTGCGCCGGTTGGCGGCCTGCTGGATTGCAAAGTCGATGGGCTTGCCGGCGAGCAGCGCCGCGAGGCGGCTTGTCGCCTCGGCCGCGTCCGCCGCCTCGGGCAAGGGCAAGTCGCAGGCGACATCGGCGGCTAGCCAGCCTATATGCTGGGCGTCCAGCAGCCGGGCGGCCTCTTCGCCGAGCGAAGGCGACAATGCCGCCGCGGCGGGATTGGAGATGAGCGTGGCGACAAGGGGCATCGGGCGGCCGCAAATGAAGGGATCGGAAGGGTGCTGAAGAACGCGATCCTGATAGCCGGACCAACCGCGAGCGGCAAGTCGGCGCTGGCGCTGCGGCTGGCGCGGGAAGCCGGCGGCGTGATCGTCAACACCGATTCCATGCAGGTCTATTCCGTTCTCGACAGGCTGACGGCGCGGCCGCAGGCGGCCGATCTGGCCAGCGTACCGCATCGGCTCTACGGCCATGTGCATCCGTCGCAAGATTACTCGACCGGTCACTGGCTGCGCGACGTGCAGGCGCTTGTCGCGGAGGGCGCGTTTGACGGGCGGCCGGCTGTTTTCTGCGGCGGCACGGGCCTCTATTTCAAAGCGCTGCTCGATGGACTTTCCAAAATGCCGGATGTGCCTGCGGAGATCAGAACGCGTTGGCGCAAAAGGCTTGCCGAGCAGGGGCCGGAAGAACTCCACGACCTGCTTTCGAGGGACGATCCTGCTGTAGCCGCGAAGCTCAAACCGGCCGACGGACAACGCATATTGCGTGCGCTCGAAGTGCTGGAAGCTTCGGGGCGATCGATTGTTGAGTGGCAGGATGAGCGCGGCGAAGCACTAGTGGACCAGCCGAGCGCACAGATGATTGTCATCGAGCCCGACCGCGAGGAACTGGACCGGCGTATCACCCACCGATTTTGCGCGATGCTCGATGAAGGGGGAGTGGACGAGGTGCGTTCGCTTCTGGCCCTCAAGCTCGACCCCGCTAAGCCCGCCATGAAGGCAATCGGCGTGCGCGAAGTCGCCGCTTTCATCAATGGCGACAGCACACGGGAGGAAGCGATAGAAGCGGCGCGTATCGCAACACGCCAATATGCCAAGCGGCAAGCGACCTGGTTTCGCAACCAGACCGGCCCGGAATGGCAGAGAATCAAGGACCCAGACCAATTTTGATGCAGCCTGTTTGGCTTTGCCGACCATCGATTGGCGGCTTCGAAATTACCTAAGGTAAATTTTCGAATTTCACGGTGGAATTAACCCCACGTAAGGCGGTGGCGTGTCATCTATTCGGCCGGGAATACTCTCGTGGGGATTCATGCGGTTTCACAAGTCGGAATCTGCATTTTTTGTGTTTATGGCTCTCATCCTCGGTGCGGGCCTGCTCACAGCCTATGCCTATGGGATTATTCTCAACCTCAACGACTATTTCGTTGTGCCGCAAGGCTTCGAGGAACCGGCCTTCATCAGCCAGCTGATGTTTGGCTCCGGCGTTTTGCTGGCGACCGCGCTGTTTTTCGGCATGTTCCTCATCTATCCGCTGATCCGCACGCAGGCGCGTGAAGGGTATGCGCTGCGAGAGATGACCGAATCGCTGAGCGCGCGTTCTGAGACGCTTGAACATGCCGCGCTGACCGACGCGCTCACCGGCATGCAGAACCGGCGCTATTTCGACGATGCGCTGAGGGAGTATCTCGACGAGTTTCGCAGGGTCGACAAACCCGTCGGCCTGATGATCCTCGATCTCGACCATTTCAAGCAGGTGAATGACACGCATGGTCACGACGTTGGCGACCGCGTGCTGAAGGAAGTGGCCAACTGCCTGCGCGATATGACGCGCTTCCATGATGTGGTGGCGCGGCTGGGCGGCGAGGAATTCGCAGTGGTTGCGCCCAACATGGCAGATGAGGCGCTGATCAAGCTTGCCGAGCGCATCCGCAAGGCGGTTTCAGCGCTGACGCTCACCACGTCTGGCAATGTACGCCTCAAGGTGACGACGAGTATCGGACTGGCGATCTGGGACGGGAAAGAAACCGCCGACGACTTCTTCCGCCGGGCCGACAAGCAGCTCTACCAGGCGAAGCGGCAAGGCCGAAACAGGGTCTGCGCGTAAGCCCGACCGCTGCCTTCAGGCGTACCACTCCCCAAAAATGAAAGAAACGAGCCTAGCGAGCGAGCGCCTTGTCGCGCGGCGTACGCTGCTTTGCGGGCGACAAGAAAACGAGGCCCATTGGGCCCCGCTTTTGTGTCTCAGCTTTGACGGATTGCGTCAGCGCAGCCTGTCGCGCGGAGGATTGTCGTAGGCGCGGCGGCCATAGACGCTTTCCGTGCTGTAGTCGCCCTCGTCGTCGTCGCGGTGGAAGCCTTCGTTGAGGCGGCGGCGCAGCGAGGGGCTGGCCCCGAACATGTCGTCTTCCTCGACCTGCTTGGGCAGATTGCGCAGTCGCTCGACGAGCTCGCGGACATCGATCCGGCCCTCGGCGGTCGGTTCGCCCATCGCGCCAGATTTGGCGGCCGAGCCGGGGATCATCGCAGCCGCTACCTTCTCGAATTTGAGACGCATCGTGGTGGCCACCCCCTCGCCGAAGGCGATTGCTTCGCGCTGCCCCATGGAAGACAGAAAGGTGAGGGTGGACGCGGAAGAGTCTGCGATTGCCGAGCGAATGATGTCCTGGTCGCGCTCATTGGCCAGCCGCATGGCAAATACCGTCGAGCACTGCGACAGGATCGTCGGGTCAAGCTCGCCCGGACGCTGGGTTACGACGCCAAGATAGCAGCCATATTTGCGGCCTTCCTTGGCGATGCGCGACAGCGCGTAGCGGGTGGGTGCGAAGCCGAGGCGGGAGTCCGCCGGCATATAGCGGTGTGCTTCCTCGCACAGCACCAGAAGCTTGAGCTTGCCTTCGCTCCACAGCGCCAGATCAAAGGCGAGGCGCGCGACGACCGAGCAGACCGAATTTACGACTTCGGCAGGCATGCCCGCCATTTCGATACAGGTGATCGGCCGGCCGCCGTGCGGAATGCGGAATATGTTGCCGATCGTTTCTTCGATCGTGTCTTCGTAGAGCCGCGCATTGAACATGAACTTGTAGCGAGGGTCGTTCATCGCCGATTCCAGCCGGTTGCGCAGTGCACGGTAGGCTGGGCGGTCGGTCTTGCTGTCGAGCAGGCCCATCCGGTCCGAAATCAGGTGGATCAGGTCCGTCATTCGATACGGCACTGGCGTATCGGCCGTGATGACGTTCGCTTCGGTGTTGCGTTTCAGCTGAACCTGCTGGCCTCCGCCGCCGCGGAAAAGCTGTTTCGCTTGCGGGATCAGACTGCGCAGAAGGTCGACTTCCTGCGTTTCAGGTTCGCGGCCGCGATAGAGAACCTCGATGAATTCCTCGAGGCGGAACAGCCAGAAGGGCAGGTCGAGCGTGCTGGAATCGATGCGGATCGACTGGTCCGGGAAAGTCGCCGCGAATTCGTTATGCGGATCCAGGATCACAATGCGCAGATCCGGCCGCGCTTCGATTGCCTTACGCACGAGCAACGAAACCGCGGTCGATTTGCCGACGCCCGTGGTGCCGACGACGGCGAAGTGACGGCTCAACGTGTCGTCTATCGCGACCGCGGCTGTGATGGATTCATCCTGCGACAGCGTGCCTACGTGAATGCTGCGCTTGCTGCCCAGATCGAAGATTGCTTTCAGATCGCCGGCGCGAATTCGATGCGCGGGCGCGCCGATCTGCGGATAGATCGTGATGCCGCGGTCGAAAACCGGGCGACGGTCGATGTCACGAATCTCGCCGATTAGCTCGATCGAGACCTGAATGGCGTTTTCTGCCTGTTCGGTCCAGCCATGGCCGGGACGATCGACAGCGTAGACAAGGCCGACCGTGCGCGTTTCGCCCAGATTGATCGAAATCATCTTGCCGACGGCCCACAAGCCGTTGGTTTCGCCACGCGCATCACTCGCCAGTGCGCTGATCGTTGCGCGTGCGCCATCGCAATAGACCACGCGTCCAAGCAGGCGCTCCAAGGGCTGTGCCTCTGCGCGCCGCTCCTGACTTGTGGTTTCGGGGTCTACCGAACCCCCTTCAACATACATACAAACTGCCCCCAGTTCCGCAGGAACGACCCTCGCATGCGAGGGTTAATCATCAGTGTCAGTGCGTGGTTTAGCGGTGGTTAATTTGCGAATTGATCACGCCGGTGGCTGGAAGGTCGGGCCCGGAACAAGCGCGTTGACTTGCTGCGCCGTTCGCCTCTATTGTCCGCGCCATGACGAAAAAGATCATTCTCGTAGTAGGAACGCGCATGGGCAAGGCGGTGTAACCGCCGGGCGAAAGCACCATGCGCAGAACACAGGCTCCCTCGGGGGCCTTTTTTATTGGCCGCGCGCGGATTAAAGGACAGCAGCGCTAGACGTGGACAGGACGAAACAATGAGTAACGGCATGGCAGACGGCGACGATAACCAGATGACCGGGGCAGAGATCGTCGTACGCGCTCTGCGTGACAATGGCGTCGAGCATGTTTTTGGATATCCGGGCGGCGCGGTGCTGCCGATCTATGACGAGCTTTTCCAGCAGGAAGAAGTTGAGCACATTCTTGTGCGTCACGAGCAGGGCGCAGGGCATGCGGCAGAGGGCTATGCGCGCTCGACCGGCAAGACCGGCGTAATGCTGGTCACTTCCGGGCCAGGCGCAACCAATGCTGTGACGCCGCTGCAGGACGCGCTGATGGATTCCATTCCACTAGTGTGCATCACCGGCCAGGTGCCAACCACGCTGATCGGCTCCGACGCTTTCCAGGAATGCGACACGGTTGGCATCACGCGCCCCTGCACCAAGCACAACTGGCTGGTGAAGGACGTTAACGAGCTGGCAGCGACGATCCATGAAGCGTTTCACGTTGCGTCTACCGGTCGGCCGGGGCCTGTCGTGGTCGATATTCCCAAGGACATTCAGTTCGCGACCGGCACTTATGTCTCGCCGCAGACCGCGCCGCGTACCAGCTACCAGCCGAAGATGCAGGGCGATCTGGAACGCATCAAGGAAGCGGTGAAGCTGATGGCCGGGGCGAAGCGTCCCGTACTTTACACCGGCGGCGGGGTGATCAACTCCGGCACCGAAGCCTGCCACCTGCTGCGCGAACTCGTCGAGCTCACCGGTTTTCCGATCACCTCCACGCTCATGGGTCTCGGCGCCTATCCCGCCTCGGGCGACAACTGGCTCGGCATGCTCGGCATGCATGGCAGCTACGAGGCCAATCTCGCCATGCATGGCTGCGACGTCATGGTGTGTCTCGGCGCGCGCTTCGACGACCGCATTACTGGCCGACTGGATGCATTTTCGCCCAATTCACGCAAGATCCATGTCGATATCGACCCATCTTCGATCAACAAAAATGTGCGCGCAGATATCCCTATCATCGGCGATATCGGCCGCGTGCTGGAAGATATGGTGCGGCTGTGGCGTGCGACCGTTAAGGCGGACAAGAAGGCGATTGCGCCGTGGTGGAAAGAGATCGACAGCTGGCGGGCGCGCGACTCTTTCGCCTATCGGCCTTCCGACGATGTGATCATGCCGCAATATGCGGTGCAGCGGCTGCATGCCCTGACCAAGGACCGCGATGTCTACATCACCACCGAGGTCGGCCAGCACCAGATGTGGGCGGCACAACATTTCGGTTTCGAGGAACCCAATCGCTGGATGACCTCGGGCGGGCTCGGCACGATGGGCTACGGCCTGCCGGCGGCTCTCGGCGTGCAGATAGCCCATCCGGATGCGCTGGTGATCGACATCGCAGGCGATGCTTCCGTGCTGATGACCATTCAGGAAATGTCGGCCGCCGTGCAGCACAACGCGCCGATCAAAATTTTCATCCTGAACAACCAATATATGGGCATGGTCAGGCAGTGGCAGCAGCTGCTCCACGGCAACCGGCTGTCGCACTCCTACACCGAGGCACTGCCGGATTTTGTGAAGCTCGCAGAGGCATATGGCGGCCATGGCATTCGCTGCGAGAAGCCGGGCGATCTGGACGACGCGATCAACGAGATGATCGAGGTGAAGAAGCCGGTCATCTTCGATTGCCGCGTCGCCAACCTCGCAAACTGCTTCCCGATGATCCCGTCGGGCAAGGCGCATAACGAAATGCTGTTGCCGGACGAGGCGACCGATGAGGTGGTGGCCACCGCTATCGACGCCAAGGGACGCGAGCTGGTGTAGGCAACTTGCCGCCCGGTGAACCAATCAGGACAAGACATATGAACGCCCAGCATCTTCAACCGACCGGCTCCGCCTATTTCATCTCCAAGGAAACCGAGTTCATGGAAAGCCGCACGCTTTCCGTGCTCGTTGACAACGAACCAGGCGTGCTTGCCCGGGTGATCGGCCTGTTTTCGGGACGCGGCTACAATATCGACAGCCTTACAGTGTCGGAGACCGAGCATGAAAAGCACCTGTCGCGTATTACGATCGCGACACGCGGCACCCCGCATGTGCTTGAGCAGATACGCCATCAGCTTGAGCGCATCGTGCCCGTGCATCGTGTGGTCGACCTATCGGTAGTCGCAAAAGAACGCGGCCAGGACCGGGCGCTGGAGCGCGAGCTGGCGCTGGTGAAGGTACAGGGCAAGGGCGAAGACCGCGTGGAGGCGCTGCGGCTTGCGGACGCATTCCGCGCCAGCGTTATCGACGCGAATACCGAACATTTCATCTTCGAGATCACCGGGCGGGTCTCCAAGATCGAGCAGTTCATCGCGATCATGAAGCCGCTGGGCCTTGTTGAGGTGTGCCGCACCGGCGTGGCGGCGATGAACCGCGGCGCCGAGGGGATGTAGCGCTCCTTGCCGGCCATGAGCGCGCCTGAGCCAATCGCGATATCGCGCTGTCCTATGGCACCTTTGCTCCCATTAGGTCATTATTGCTGACCTAATGGGAGGCGCGCATGTCCGCTGACATCTTTCTTGCGCTGTTCACCTTCGCTTTCGTTTCCTCGGTCACGCCGGGACCGAACAATTTTATGCTGCTGGCTTCGGGCGTGAATTTCGGGTTTCGCCGCACGATCCCGCATATGCTCGGCATCGGGGCAGGGTTCGTTGCGCTGCTCTTTGCGGTCGGCCTTGGGCTCGGCAGTCTTTTGACGATCTATCCAGGTCTCCATCTTGCTCTCAAGATCGCCGGTGGCGCCTATCTCCTCTATCTGGCATGGCGCATCGCCATGGCGCGCTCCATGGGGGCCGAAAAGGGCGCCACGGCCCGACCGATGACCTTTCTGGAAGCGACCGCTTTTCAATGGGTCAATCCCAAAGCCTGGGTGATGGCCGTGACAGCGATGGCGCTTTACACCAGCGCGGAGCAACCCTTCGGCTCGATTGTGTTCGTTGCGCTGATATTCGGCATCGTCAATCTGCCCTGCGTTTCGAGCTGGACTGCGTTTGGCACCGCGTTGCGCGGCTTCCTGTCCGATCCCGTGCGGCTGAAATGGTTCAACATCGCAATGGGGCTGCTCCTGGCAGCGTCGATTTGGCCGATGCTGCGTTAGGCTGAACCCGGCTGGACCACTCGGCGGCATCTTGTGTGACCCCAGTGCCGGGCCTAGGCTCGCGGGATGGGGCACGATCACGACAACGACCTCGACCCGATGACCGCCCGCGTCAGGGCGCTTGAGACTATTCTCGTCGAAAAAGGGCTGGTCGAAGCAGCTGCGATAGACGCTATCGTGGAGACATACGAGCACAAGGTCGGGCCGCGCAATGGCGCGAAGGTGGTGGCCAAGGCCTGGGCCGATCCGAAATTTGCCGGCTGGCTGGCGGAAGATGCGACGGCGGCAATCGCCTCGCTTGGCTATACGGGCAGGCAGGGCGAGCATATGCGCGCCGTGTTCAACTCGCCCGAGCAACATCATCTCGTCGTCTGCACCTTGTGCTCCTGCTACCCATGGTCGGTGCTTGGGCTGCCGCCGGTCTGGTACAAGTCGCCGCCATACCGCAGCCGCGCGGTGATCGACCCGCGCGGCGTGCTTGCGGAGTTCGGTGTGGAACTGCTGGCCGACACTCAAATCCGCGTGTGGGATTCGACCGCCGAGCTCAGATATCTGGTCGTGCCGATGCGGCCAGCCGGAACCGAAAATCTCGACGAAGAAGGCTTGGCCGATCTCGTGACACGGGATTCCATGATCGGAACCGGGCTCGCGCTATCCCCGGGAGCTAAGGCATGAACGGCCCGCAGGACCTGGGCGGCCAGATGGGGTTTGGCCCGATCGCACCCGAGCCGGACGAGCCGCTGTTTCATGCTGCGTGGGAAAAGCGCGCAATGGGCATGACAGTCGCGGCCGGCACAATGGGGCAATGGACGATCGATGAAAGCCGGTTTCAGCGCGAGAGCCTGGCGCCGGCGGACTATTACGCATCGAGCTACTACGAGATATGGATCAAGGCGCTGGAAGAACTGCTGGAGCGGCACGGCTTCGTGGACGCCTCGGAACTGAGCTCGGGCAGGGCAAACGGCCCTGGCGCCAAGCCGAAGCGGGTGTTGCAGGCATCCGAAGTCGAGGCCGTGCTGGCGAAGGGATTTGCATGCGACCGGCCGGTTGAGGCGCAGCCGCGTTTCGCAGTTGGCGACAGGGTGCGCACGGCCAATCGCCACCCCGAAACGCACACACGACTGCCGCGTTATGCGCGCGACAAGATCGGCACAGTCGAGGCGGTGCATGGCGGCTATGTGTTTCCCGACGCCAATGCGCATGGCGGCGGCGAGGCACCGCAGCATCTTTACTCCGTGGTGTTTGACGGACGGACCCTTTGGGGCGCGGACAGCAAGCCGGGGCTGACAGTCTCGATCGATGCCTGGGAAAGCTATCTAGAGCCGGCGGGGTAATGGGAGACGGGAGCGTCTTTGAGCAACCCTGGCAGGCGCAGGCGCTCGCTATGGCCCAGGCGCTGCAAGATGCCGGCGTGATTTCGCCTTCTGAGTGGTCACAGGCGCTGGGTGCGCGGCGGGATGCGGCAAATGCCGCACCAGACGGCCGCGACTATTACGACAGCGTCGTCGCCGCGCTCGAAGAGCTGCTGGCGAGGCGTGGCATTGCCAGCAAATCTGCGCTTGAGGCGCTGTCTCAATCATGGATGCGCGCTGCGCATGCCACGCGGCACGGGCAACCCATCGAACTCGACAACGACCCGGTACGGCCGGGCCGTCGATAGGCGGCAGAGATGTTGTCGGCCATCACACCACTGCGCGCTGCGATGGCCGCATTTGTTGTATTGGTCCTGTTGTTTCTCGCCGGCTGGCTGACGCGGCAAGACCCTGACAAGCAGCCATATCTGGATATTCTGGGTGGCGGGTTCGTTTTCAACTATCGCGTCGCAGACAATTTCTACGGCTTCACCGCGATCGTGAAGCGGCCGCTTGAGTCCGGTTCGATCATCGAGGCAGCATTCGAGAACCCAGCTGGCGGCGACCCGATCGTGGTGCGCGAGCGTGTGAGCCCGATGACCGATCGCTACGCATTGCGAACGCCACCGCTCGCCGGCATCGAAGCGGACAAGCCATATCTGGTGACGATCCGCGTGCTCGACAGGCTGGCAACCAAGGAAATCTGGTCTGCGAACCGCAGCTATGTCAGCCAGATCGGGCAGGGCAAGACGCCTGAAAGGGCGCTGACCGTCGGGCCCGGATACCACGTCAATCCTGACAATCCCGAAGGCAAGTAGAGGGTAGGCAAGACACTTGCGGGTGCAGGCCGAATCCTGTCTCACAGACGCATGGAAGTTTCACTCCAGCAGGACGCGGCGCTGAAAGCCGTGTCGCGGTGGCTCAAGGATGGCCAGCCGCAGATTTTCCGCCTGTTCGGCTATGCCGGTACGGGCAAGACGACGCTGGCGCGTTACTTTGCCGAGCATGTCGATGGCAGCGTGCAGTTTGCGGCATTCACCGGCAAAGCCGCGCAGGTGCTGCGGGCAAAAGGCGCCGTGAATGCGCGGACCATCCATTCGCTGATCTACCGGCCGCGCGGCGAAGAGCAGGTGGAAGACGAGACCACCGGCAAGAAGACCATGTCGCCGACGTTCTCGCTCAACCGGCAAAGCCCGATCGCGAAGGCAGCACTTGTCATCGTGGACGAATGTTCGATGGTCGACGAGGCGCTCGGCCGCGATCTGCTCAGCTTCGGCACGCCGATACTCGTGCTGGGCGACCCGGCGCAGCTGCCGCCGATTTCGGGCGGCGGCTTCTTCACCGAACATGAACCCGACCACTTGCTGACGGAAATTCACCGCCAGGCGCGCGACAATCCGATCATCCGGCTTGCCATGGACGTGCGTGAGGGCCGCGAGTTCATGCGTGGCGACTATGGCACCGCGCAGGTGATCGGCCGCGACGACGTGAACCAGGAATTGGTGCTGGAGGCTGATCAGGTGCTGGTCGGCACCAACAAAACCAGGCGCCGCTACAACCAGCGGCTGCGCACGCTGAAAGGCTTCGAGGCGCTTTACCCTCAGGCGGGTGACAAGCTGGTCTGCCTGCGCAACGATCCAAACAAGGGGTTGCTCAACGGCTCATTGTGGAAGGTGATGACCTCGTCGAAAGAGACGGTGAAATCCGGCATCAATCTGCTGGTGTCGCCGGAGGAAGACGATCCCGACCGCGGCGTGGCGAAGATCAAGCTGCTCAAGGCAGCATTCGAAGACCCGGAGGCCGACATTCCCTGGCAGCTAAAGAAGCGCTTCGACGATTTCGACTACGGTTATGCGCTGACCGTGCACAAGGCGCAGGGTTCGCAGTGGAACAATGTGGTGTTGTTCGACGAAAGCTATGCGTTTCGCGATACGCGGCAGCGCTGGCTCTACACCGCGATCACGCGCGCCGCCGAACGCCTGACGATTGTCCGCTAGGACTGTTGGATCGAAATCAGCAGCGCGGTCGCGTCGTCGCTGATTTTCATGCGCGGAAAAGCCTGCCCTTCGGGGTCTTGCTCATGCTCGATACGGCGCAACTCGCTGCCGAGTTCATCGAGCCCGCGATCGCGCGCGGCCGCAACAAGGCCAGCGGCATCGTAGCGGCGATAGGTGTCGACCAGTGCGGCAAACCCGTCGCTTGCAAGCAGCGCCGTGGCGGGCAAGGCCGGGGTAAGCGTGGCGCTCGCGATATGATCCGCCGCGTCAGGCGCTGCGCCCAGCGTCCAGAGCGGCCCGCCGGGTGTGTTGAACCTTGCGCGCGACGCGCGCAGCGCTTCCACGGTGGCGGCATCGCGGTCGGCGACGGCGAGTTTGCTCAAACCGCGGGCGCGTTCGATCATCGCCGCGGCAAGAGCGTTTTCGGCACCTCGAGAAGGATGCGGGCTGGTGGTCGTCGCGTTGCCCTCAGTGTCTGCCACGAACAAAGTACAGTCGCCGAGGCCGGAAGTGACCAGGCGTCCGTCCTCAGCCCGCAGCATCTGGAACCCTGCCACAGGCAGCTGCCATCCGTGAGGCGGCTCGCTTGTCATCGCGCCGACGATGCGGCCGACCAGCGTGTTGATGCCGCGCACAATCTCGTCCGTCGCGTGGCCACGCTCCAGCATGGCGGTCATGTTGAGCGCGGCGAAGGCGGCGAGCGATGCGGCATCCGAATTGTCGTTGCCGACAAGAATTCCCGGGCCGAGCCCGGTTGCGCCATCGATGACAAAGGCGGCATCGGCGGTCCAGCCGCTCGCGTCCTCATTGGGGCGCTGCGGGCTTCCGGGCAAAGTGAGGGAATCGATGACGGTGAGCTTCATGGCGACCGGAGGACCATGCAGCCATGTCGTTACTGTGACAATGCCCCGGCTCGATCTAACCGAGCCACTCCCAGGCTTCGTCTTCCGCATCCGTGGCGAAGTGGCGCAACTCCGCACCATCTGGGCAGAATATTTCGGCGATGCGGCGGGTGGCGCTGCTTTCGCCGACCGCGGCGCAGCGGGTTATGTGCTCGCGTGCATGCTCCTGCGCTGCCTCAACCGTTTGTGGCGAGACCTCGCCCCAGTCTACGCCTTCATTGTCGACGACGCGGATCAGCAGATCGATGCGCTCCTGCGTGACATAGGCGCCTTCAAGCAGGCCGTAGAGATTTTCGATGTCGGCGGCACTTACATGGCCCGCGACTTCCACGGCGAACAGGTCCGGTCGTCCGCTGTCGATCCTGCGTATGCTGGGCGGGTTGTTCATAGCGGTCACGGGTTGACCTCCATTCTCCTGGCCTTCACTCCAAGCGCCGATGGTACTTTGCATGTGCCGTGTGGCAACTATACAGGAGCCGAGATATTTTTCCTGGAAGCCGCCCATGCCTGCCTCGCTATCTGTAAATCTGAATGCTGTCGCGCTGCTGCGCAACCGGCGCGATCTGCCCTGGCCAAGCGTGAGCGGGCTTGGGCGCCTCGCGCTTGGCGCGGGTGCGGCCGGGCTGACGGTTCATCCCCGACCCGACCAGCGGCATGTGCGCTTCACCGATCTGCCGGAGCTGCGGGCGCTGATTGACGATGAGTTTCCGCATGCGGAGTTCAATATCGAAGGTTATCCGACCGGCGATTTCCTTGCGCTGGTTGAGGCAAACGAACCCGAGCAGGTGACACTGGTGCCTGACGATCCGGAGCAGCCGACCTCGGATCATGGCTGGGATTTCGTCGCCAATCGTGAGATGCTGGTTGCGATCGTGAAACGGCTCAAGAAACGGGGCTCGCGAGTGTCGCTCTTCTGCGATCCCGACGCTTCGGCGGCGCAGATCGAAGCTGCGGCGGCTACCGGCGCCGACAGGGTGGAGCTCTATACCGGGCCTTATGGCGGCTGCCACGATGATTCCGCAAAGGCGGCTATCGAGTTGGAAAAGCTGGGCAAAACCGCCGATGCGGCGATTGCCGCCGGGCTTGGTGTCAATGCCGGCCACGATCTGACGGTCGCCAATCTGCCCGCACTTTGCCGGCGCATTCCGCGGCTGGCGGAGGTCTCCATCGGCCACGGGCTGACGGCAGATGCGCTGGAATACGGGATGGCCGGGACCGTGGGTCGGTTTTTGAAGGCGCTGGGCGGGTAGAGCGGATCCGGCACGAGGCGTCGCCAAAATCTGCAAGCCCTTCAACGGTTTTGGGATTTTGGTGACGGCAGGTCCTCGCCACAGAGGGCGAGGATGACGCGCAAGCGTTGGTGGCCAGCAACGCGCGTCCGTGTCTTGCGCCCCATCTGGTCACTTCGCGGCCACCTCCTCCCTGCCCTTCGACAAGCTCAGGGTGAGGGAGAAGAGCTCGGGGTCGATGCGGCCACGTCATGCCGGGCGAGCCGCGTAGCGGCGATGATCCGGTATCCATTCCGAGACAGTCGCGAGCGGCTTCAACGCCACGGATTGGACCCCGGACAGGCTTCCGCCTCCTCCCGCTGGGCTTTGGCGGACGAGTCGCCTTCCGGGGTGACGCGCTCCATGGTTGGCGCTCTCCTGTGCCTATGACCTCTCTTCCCAGATTTTCACCAGTTCGATGATCGTCGCCACAGCCTTTTCCATGTCCTGACGGCTCACCCATTCAAGCGGCGAGTGGAAGGCGTGGCCGCCCGCGAAGATATTGGGGCAGGGCAGGCCCATATGCGAGAGCCGCGAGCCATCCGTGCCGCCGCGAATGCTGCTCATCACCGGTTCCATGCCGGCGCGGCGCACGGCCTCTAAAGCGTACTCCACCGTTTCGGGATGACGGTCGAGCACCACCTTCATATTGCGGTACTGCTCGGTGACCTTGAAACTGTAGGATGAGCCCGGAAAGTCCTGCATCACGTTACGGACGATCTGCTCCAGCATCTCTTCTTTTTCCGTCAGGCCGGCATCCGCAAAATCGCGGATGATGAAGCTGAGCGTGGCTTTTTCCAGAAGGCCGGCCAGGTCGGTCGGGTGGATGAAACCCTGCTTGCCCGACGTTGCTTCCGGGCCGCCGTCCTTTGGCAGGCGATCGATGATGGCGGCGGCAATCTTGATCGCGTTTTCCATCTTGCCGGTGGCATAACCCGGATGGATCGCGACACCGGTGATGGCGATGTCGACGCGGTCGGCGGAGAAGGTTTCGGCCTCGATCTCACCGGCCGTGCTGCCATCCATCGTGTAGGCGAAGTCGGCGCCGAGCTTCTTCAGGTCAACGACATCGACGCCGCGTCCGATTTCCTCATCGGTCGTGAACAGCAGCTTGACCGTGCCGTGCCGAATGTCCGGGTTTTCCATCATCAGTTGAGCCGCGGCAACGATCTCGGCCACGCCGGCCTTGTCGTCCGCACCGAGCAAGGTCGTGCCATCGGTGGTGATGATGTCGTTGCCGATCTGGTTGGTGAGCTCGGGATTGTCGGAAACCCTGATCACCTGCTTCGGATCGCCCTTCAGCTGGATGTCACCGCCGGCGTAGTTTTCAACGATCTGCGGTTTGACGCCCTTGCCGGAGAAGTCGGGTGCGGTGTCGACATGTGCGCAAAAGCAGATGACGGGGACCGTTTTGTCGGTGTTGGACGGCACGGTGGCGTAGACATTGCCATGCTCATCCATATGCGCGTCGGTGAGGCCAATCGCCTGTAATTCCTCAGCCAGAAGGCGGCTCAAATCCTTCTGCTTTTCCGTCGATGGCTGAGTGGTCGATTTCGGGTCGGACTGCGTGTCGATTGTCACGTAACGCAGGAAGCGTTCGGCGGCTGAGCTGTTCATGTTTTCATCCAATGGGCAGGAGACCCTGTTTACCGCTGGGTGCGACCTTGCGGCATGCTCCAGCCACTACAGGGGATTGTGCCTCCTGTCAGCGGATGGCACTCACATGCCATGAAGAGACGCACCGAATTCGCCATAGTTGGGGCCGGGCCGGCGGGTCTTGCCGCCGCGCTCTTTCTCGCCCGTGTTGGCTTCAGCCCCACGATCTATGAGCGTTTCGACGAGCCGAAGCCTGTCGGTTCCGGGCTGATCCTGCAGCCGACCGGGCTCGCGGCGCTCGATGCGCTTGGCCTGTTGCCGGCAATTCTGGCGCGGGGCAACTGCGTCGAGCGGCTTTACGGCACGGATGCTCGCAGCGGACGCGTGGTGCTGGATGTCGGTTACGGAGGCTATGGCAATGGGCGCTTCGGGCTCGGTGTTCATCGCGCCGCGCTTTTCGATGTGCTGCACAATGCGGTGCTGGAGGCGGGCATTCCGGTCGTCACCGGTGCGGAGATCAATGCGTTGCGCAATAGTGGCGACAAGATCGAACTCATCGCTGCGGGCGGACAGACTCTCGCGGCGGCGGATCTGGCCGTGGATGCCAGCGGTGCACGCTCCACGCTCAAACCGAAGGCGTCACGCGGCAACGAAGTGAAGCCACTCGCCTATGGCGCGTTATGGGCGTCGCTCAAATGGCATGACGATGGTTTTCTCGCTAACGCGCTGCAGCAGCGTTACGAGCGGGCGAGTGTGATGATCGGTGTGCTGCCGATCGGAAGTATTGCGCCGGAAGCAGAGCGGCTTGCGGCGTTCTTCTGGAGCGTGCGGCTGGCCGATGCGGAAAAGCTCTACGCGGACGGGTTGGACGCCTGGAAGGCGCGGGTGGCCGGCTATTGGCCGCAATGCCAGCCTTATCTCGATCAGATCGATGATTTCGACCAGCTCGCGCTGGCGCGCTACGGACACAACACGTTGCGACCACCGGTGGCGGAGCGGCTGGCAGTGATCGGCGATGCCGCGCATTCCACCAGTCCGCAACTCGGGCAGGGGGCCAATATGGCGCTGCTGGATGCCGCGGCGCTCTCGGCTGCGCTGACGGCGCATGACGAAATGGCGGCGGCACTCGCCGCATATGCGCGGGCGCGGCGCTCGCATGTGGCGTTGTTCCAGCTGCTCTCCTACGCGCTGACGCCGTTCTACCAGTCGGATTCGCGGCTGATCCCTTATCTGCGCGATACGCTGGTGGCGACGGTGGCCAAAGTGCCGCCCATGCCGGCGCTGCTGGCGGCAATGGTGTCCGGCACGCTGCTCAACCCATTTGCCGGGGCGGGGCTCAAAGAACCCGATTGGCGGGTGCTCGAGTAAAGGCAAGGGACGGCGCGGCAGCTCAGCGCCGGCCAGCGCTCACCTCATGCATCGTCGAATCCACTTGCAAGCTGATAAATCTCATGCGAAGAGTACCGAACGGTACGGTACAGCAATCGAGTGAAGAGTTGGACCAGGCAGTCATCGCAGATGAGGAATTCACACCCCGCCAGCAGGCGGTGCTCGACTGCGCGCTGCAATTGCTCGTTGGCGGAGGCGAGAAGGGGCTGACGACCGCTGGGCTCGCCCGGGCAGCCAACTGTTCCAAGGAAAGCATCTACAAATGGTTCGGCGACCGCGATGGCTTGCTTGCGGCGATGATTGCACATCAAGCGAGCAAGGTGCGCGCCGGCGCCGACAATGCGCATGCGATGGATGGCGAGCAATTTCGTGCCTATCTCACTGATTTCGCGCATGATCTGCTCGACGTACTTGCCGGCGATGTATCGCTGGCGCTTAACCGGCTGGCGATCGGGCAGGCGAGCCGTTCCGAAAGCCGCCTGGGCCGGCTCATGGTCGAGCGTGGTCGGCGCCGCATCGAGGCACGCGCCATGGCGCTTCTGGAGGCCGGCAAGCGGCGCGGCTACATTCGCTACGAGGATCGCGAAGCGACCTACCACACCTTCTACGGGTTGATCGTGCGCGACCTGCATGTGCGCATGCTGCTTGGCGAGGCGGGCGCTCGCCGGCCCGAACAGTTCGCTGCGATGGCCGACGAGGCCGTGGGCCAGTTTTTCGCACTTTTTGGAACCGAGACGGAATGAAGACCGTGCGTGCTTTGAGGCTCGCCCTTCGTGCATCGCACCTCAGGATGAGGGAGGAGGTTCCTACGGTCCTCGCCCTGACATGCTTCGCGCAGCAAAGCCTCTAATGGCGCACCACACCAACTGACAAGCAACACCGGAGAAAAACCATGCGTGTCTATTACGATCGCGATGCCGATCTCAATCTCATCAAGTCCAAGAAAGTGGTCATCATCGGCTACGGTTCGCAGGGCAGGGCACATGCGCTCAACCTGAAGGAATCCGGCGTCAAGGAAATCGCGGTCGGTCTGCGTCCGGGTTCCGCGACGGCCAAGAAGGTCGAGGCGGATGGGCTCAAGGTGATGAGCGTTGCCGAGGCAGCCAAATGGGCCGACCTGATGATGATGGCGACGCCGGACGAACTGCAGGCAGGCATCTACAAGGACGAGATCGCGCCGAACATTCGCGATGGTGCGGCGATTGCCTTCGCGCACGGCCTCAACGTGCATTTCGGCCTGATCGAGGCGAAGGACACGATTGACGTTCTGATGATCGCGCCGAAGGGCCCCGGCCACACCGTGCGCGGCGAATATCAGAAAGGCGGCGGCGTGCCCTGTCTTGTCGCCGTGCATCAGGACCCGTCGGGCAACGCGCTCGATCTCGGCCTTTCCTATGCCTGCGGCGTGGGTGGCGGGCGCTCCGGCATCATCGAGACGACCTTCCAGGAAGAGTGCGAAACCGATCTCTTCGGCGAGCAGGTTGTGCTGTGCGGCGGTCTGGTCGAGCTCATCCGCGCCGGCTTCGAAACGCTGGTGGAAGCCGGCTATGCGCCGGAGATGGCCTATTTCGAGTGCCTTCACGAAGTGAAGCTGATCGTCGACCTGATCTATGAGGGCGGCATCGCCAACATGAACTATTCGATCTCCAACACGGCCGAATGGGGCGAATATGTCTCGGGTCCGCGCATCATCACAGCCGAGACCAAGGCGGAGATGAAGCGGGTTCTCAAGGACATCCAGACCGGCCGTTTCACCTCCGAGTGGATGCAGGAATGGCATTCCGGAGCGGCGCGCTTCAAGGCGACACGCCGCCTCAACGACCGCCACCAGATCGAGGAAGTGGGCGAGAAGTTGCGCGGCATGATGCCGTGGATTTCGGCCAACAAGCTCGTCGACAAGGCGAAGAACTAGACGTCGCGCCAGTTCGGCAGACCATTGGAAAAGCCGGTGCTTACGCGCCGGCTTTTTCCTTTTTGGTTCAACGGGTTGGCGGAAGAGACGTCTTGCGGGAAGGAAAACTGACCTAAATTTCGCCAACCGCGACATCCAGTGCGATGCGAACCATGTCTTCCAGCGAAGACTGGCGCTGGTCGGCATCAAGCTCTTCTCCGGTGACGAGGCAATCCGTCATCGTGCAGATCGCCAGCGCGCGGGCGGAAAAGCGGGCGGCAAGCGTGTAGAGCGCGCTCGCTTCCATCTCGATCGCCATCACACCGTGTTCGCGCAACGTTGCATACCCGTCCAGGCCGTCCGGCTGATAGAACACGTCGCTGGAGACGATAGCGCCGGCATGCCAGCGCACGCCCGCGGCATTCGCGGCGTCGGCGGCCGCGCGCAGCAGGCCAAAATCGGCGCCGGGTGCGAAGTCGAATGCACCAAACGTGTTGCGGTTTATGGCGCTGTCGGTGCTCGCGGTCTGGCCGAGCACCAGATCGCGCACCTTTACCTTTTCCGACAAGCCGCCGCATGTGCCGACGCGGATGAAGGTGTTCACGCCATAAACATTGATGAGCTCATGAACATAAATCGCCAGCGATGGCTGCCCCATGCCTGAGGCCTGAACGCTGACCGGCTTGCCACGATAGCTGCCGGTGAAGCCGAGGCAGTTGCGCACCGTGTTCACGCAGCGCGCTTCATCGAGAAAGGTCTCAGCGATCCATTTTGCGCGCAGCGGGTCGCCCGGTATCAGCACGGCCTCCGCGTAATCGCCCTTCTTTGCATTGTTGTGCGGCGTCATCTCTTCCCCCCGGGTTCTGTCCAACTTGGAAGCGAACATGCCGGGATAGGCCCGTCAATCGGCCAGATGTTGGCTTCTTGCCACTCAACTGTCCCATTCCGGCACAGAAGCGACTGGCACGGTTCTGGCATTGCTGAATCCACCGGAGCCAAGGAGGCTGATCATGGAACCGATTACCCAGAACTCGATTGGGATCGACGGCGAGGTGTTCGCAGAACGCCGGGGTGCGCTACGCCATCGCGTGCTGAAGAGTGCGACGCTCAGATATAATCGCGGCTACGGCGCGCTTGAGTGCATTGTGCGCAATCTGTCCGACACCGGCGCGCGGCTGGCTTTCGGCGAGACCGCGGCCGTGCCGACCGAATTCGACTTCTGGCTCAATGGCAGCGACGCCCCGATGCGGGCCGTGGTGCGCTGGCGTGGGCTGGAGAGCGTCGGCATCGAATTCATCAAGTGAACGAGCCGGGCGGCGCACGGGGACTTGCCGCGCTGCCCGGTATCCTCCCCAGGGGGCGCTCCGCAACATGTTTTGCGTATGCGGGCGTGCTCCCTGTAGGGGCCTGTGGTCTGGACTTCAGGCCCCGGGCTGGGGGCGGGCGGCGGGGCGGCGCCGCCCGTTACTGTGAGCGGGTCTGCTCAGACGCTCAGTAATAGGGCGAAACGCACTGGCGGCGCGGGCCGTGATAGGGCTGGAACGTGTTGTCCCAGTGGCGATAGGACCGGTAGCGGTCGTAACACCAATCCACATGCAGCGAATGATAGTCGCGCCGGTATGCGCGGCGGTGATATCGACGGTGGGTCGGCGGAACCTCGATCCACACGCTGCCATTGCCGAAATTGAACTGAACGCTGCCGCCGCGGCGATGATGCCAGTGACGGCGGTGCCAGCGGCGGTCGTGAACCGGCACGATTTCGGCGTGGTAGCCATATGTCACGACGTTTTGTGCCTGCGCGGTTCCGGCCATTGGAACCGTTGCCATGCCAGCGCCGAGCAGCGCGGCGCACACAAGTTTTGAGATTGCTGATTTCATGCCTTCCTCCCGGTTTGCGAGGTGACAGGGGGCGCGGCCGACGCCGCACCGGGGACATCAGAGACTGCATTCTGCAACATGAACCGGTGATGAATGATGACGGAGCCGGAAATCTTGCCGCTCCGGCTTGTGTTCTCCCGGTTCGCGGGGCATTGCTCGGCCATGTCGGTTCGCATCGCCACGTTCAATGTCGAGAACCTGATGAACAGGTTCGACTTCTCGGGCTTCCGCAACGAGCTCTATCAGGACCGTGTGCTGAAGCTCTTCGACATCAAGGACGAGGCCCAGTATCGACAGCTGGAGCGCGCACGGGCGATTGCCCACACTGACGACACGCGCCAGCTGACGGCGCTGGCGATCGCGGCAGCCCGCGCCGACATTTTCTGCCTGCAGGAAGTCGACAATGAAGACGCGCTGAACGCTTTCGAGTTCGGCTATCTCTACAAGATGATCGGGTCGGGCTACCGCAAGAAACATGTCTCGCGGGGCAATGACAGCCGCGGCATAGATGTCGCGGTGATGATGCGCGAGGAGACCGCGCATGGCGAGCCGATCGAATTTGTACGGGCCCAGAGCCACGCACATCTGACCTATGGCGAACTCGGCCTGCACACGCCTGAACTGGAAGAAACCGGCAACCAGGTGAATGAGCGCATATTCAGGCGCGACTGTTTCGAGGTCGATCTCAGGATCGGCGGCAAGCCGCTGACGCTCTATGTGGTGCATTTCAAATCGATGGGCAGCCCGCGTAACGGGTTGACCGGGCGAGAGGCCACTATGCCTGTGCGCATTGCCGAAGCACAGGCGGTGCGCTGGGTGATCGAGGATCGCTTCGGCGACAAGGCATCCAACAAAAACTGGCTGATTTGCGGAGATTTGAACGACTATCGCGAGCGCGTTGTGATTACCGGCGACGAGTTCAACGGGCACCATTTCGAGGTGCGTGAAGAAACGGAATCTTCGCTCAATGCGCTGACTGCCGGCGGGTTTTGCGAAAACATCGTGGAACGTCTGCCGGCTGAAAAGCGCTGGACACTCTACCACACGCGTGGGCCGGCAGAGCGGCATCTTTGCCAGCTCGACTATCTTCTACCCTCGCAACGGCTGGCGGCGCGCAATGCCAATGCCAAGCCTGACATCATCCGCGCGGGCCAGCCCTGGCGTACGGTTTTTCCGCCGGGCCAGGAGGTGGACCGCTACCCGCGCACGGGCTGGGACCGACCGAAAGCATCCGACCATTGCCCGGTCGCCGTGACGCTGGATCTGGTGCGAGAGCAGAATTGAACTTCGATCTGCCGCGCGGCGAGATATTTGACGTCTGCGATGTCGATGTGCGGCTTATCGACGGCCCGTCGCCTTATGCGCTCGCCAACAGCGAGGCAATCGCCAGGAACTGGAGGGCCGAGTCTGCGGCCAATCCGGCGCTGTTCAACGGCACGGTGGTTTTGCTTTCGTCGCTTGCGTTCAGCGAAGGCAGGCTTGCCGGCACCTGCCATGCAGTCGATTTCGCGACATTTCTATATTGGCGCCGCAACCGCGCGCATGCGAGTGCGGAGCACTGTTTCGCCCATGCAATGCTGGTATCTTCCGACAACGCGCTTGTTGCCGTGCGCATGGGCAGCCACACCGTGAATGCCGGGCGCGTCTACTTCGCAGCCGGGTCGTTCGAACCAGGCGATTTCAAGGACGGCAGGGTAGATCTGCATTACAACATGGTGCGTGAGGTCGCCGAGGAGACCGGGCTCGATATTGCCGACGTGCCGCGTGCGGACACCTTTGTTGCCTATTCCTCACAGGTGGGCACGGCGATCTTCCGCCGCTACGAGCTACCGGATACCGCGGACCAGATAGCGGAGCGCGTGCGCGCATTCATTGCAGCGGAGGTCGAACCCGAAATTTCGGAACCCGTTATCATTCGCGATGCCAAAAATCTTCCCGACGGTCTGCTGGAGCATATGCGAGCCATCGCGGCATGGCATTTCGGAGTTCAAGCGGGCTGAGTTTGCTGGGCTGGTCTGTGGGGACTTTTTGTCTGGCCCTATTACCTTGGCAGCCATTTCGCGCTGTAAATGAACGGAACGGGTCGGGCTTGCCGGCCGCAACCGACGGGTGAGCCATGGTCCAGCGCCGCTACGAGATTCTCGACGTTTTCACCGCCGAGCCGCTGGCCGGCAACCCACTGGCGATCGTACATGATTGCGAGGGGCTTGATGGCGATGCCATGCAGGCGATCGCTCGCGAGTTCAATCTGTCAGAAACGGTGTTCGTAATGCCGCCGCGCAATGCGGCACATATGGCGGCAATCCGCATCTTCACACCGAATTTCGAGATGCCTTTTGCCGGGCACCCGACGGTGGGCACGGCAGTGGCGCTGGCGCTCGGCCGGGGTCTTGCCGATAGCGGCGTAATTCTGGTGCTTGAGGAGCAGATCGGCGATGTGCGCTGCGTCGTCACCCGCAACGATGCCGGTGTTTTCGCCGAATTCGATCTGCCGCGGCTGGCCGAGCCATATGAGCTCACCGCCGGCGCGGAGGAGATCGGTGCCGCGCTTGGTCTCGGTCCCCACGAAATCGGCTTCGAAAATCACAAGGTGGCGGCTTTTTCGGCCGGTGTGCCTTACGTCACGGTGCCGGTGCGCGGGCTGGATGTGGCGGCCAGGGTGAAGTTCAACAATCAGGCCTGGAATGAGATTTCGCCCGACCGAGGCACTGGCGTGCCGGCTTCGGCCTATGTCTATTGCCGCGAAACGGTGAACCATGACTGCGCCTTTCATGCCCGCATGTTCAGCGGTGGAGAGGGGTTTGAAGACCCGGCGACCGGCTCGGCTCTCGCGGCATTTTCCGGCGCGGTTGTGACTTTCGATGAGCCAGCGGGCGATACCTGGCAGGGCTGGGTGGAACAGGGGCTGGAGATGAAGCGGCCCTCGCGGCTGCGGCTCGAGCTGGACCTCAGGAACGGGGCCGCAGGCGCGGCCAGAATCGGCGGTTATGCGGTGCAGGTGGCCGAAGGACGGCTTCTGGCCTGAGCAAAGCGAAATTCGCCGGGCGGAATGGCTGGACAAGGCGGGCGAGGGCGGCTATAGGCGCGTCCTTGACCGGTTCCAGCGGAGCCGGCCCGGCGGGTGATTAGCTCAGTTGGTAGAGCAGCTGACTCTTAATCAGCGGGTCGTAGGTTCGATCCCTACATCACCCACCATTTTCAAGGACTTAGATAGGGCTTGCGGCGGCCCGTTTTACACTTGGCTCGCCATTTTACACTTCATGCGCTTTTCGTTCCCGCCCTGATGGCCTCGATCACGTCGGCGCCGGCGAGGTAGTGCTTGCGGATGATCCGCTCGCATTCCGCCTTCAGGCGGAAGCTACCCTTGCGGCAGGTCCTGCGGGCGCTGGTCCGATCCAGGCAGGCTTTAGCCCCGGTTCCATCTTTGGTCGCCGACGCGCTGGCCCAGATCACGCGCGCAGTTCATCAACGCCTCGATCATCGGCCTGTCGCCGTCTTCAGGCAGCGCGAAGGTGGGGTATGAGATGCTCAGCGCGATTGCCCGGCCGCTCACGGCTTCGCACACCGCTATCGCAATTGCGTTGATGCCTTCGAACAGTTCCTGATGCGAGCGCGCGACGCCGCTTTCGCGCACGCCCGCAAGGTCACGCAGGAGGGGATCAATATCGGTAATCGTGCGGCTGGTGCTTGCATTCAGTCCAGCGCTGTAAAGCTCGCGAATTTCCGCATCGTCCTTGAGCGACAGCAACGCCTTGCCCAAGGCGGCCGCATGGGCCGGCAGCCTTTGGCCCGGCTCGACGGAAAAATGGATTGGGAAGCTGCCGCGCAGCGTCTTCAGGACAACAACCTCGGTTCCTGAAAGCAGCCCGAGCCACGAGGTGTGACCTGTCGTTTCTGACAGGCGTTTCAGTTCGGTCTCACCCTGCGCAACCAGGTCGATATTGCGCCCGAACGATGATGCAAGCTGCAGCGACAGGATGCCGGGCTGGTATCTCTGCGTGGCCGGATTCTGCTCGATCAAGCCGTCGCGGGCGAGCGAGGCGAGGATGCGCGAGGCTGTGCTGCGCGTTACGCCGAGATGGCGGCCGGTCTGCGAAACGGACACTTCTCCGCCCTGATCCGCCATCAATTTCAATGCCTTAACGGCCCGTTCGATCGATTGCATGTGCGCCTCCGCAAGGGCACTTGACGGCCTTTGCAATTTACGTAACGATATATGCAACATGTTGCGTAATGTGCAACACACGGGAAGTCAAGAGGACGCAATGCAGCGCACCGCAGGCGGGGTCATCAGCGAAACGCTCAAGGCACATGGGGTCACCTGCGTGTTCGGAATGGAGGATCCGATCCACGTCTTCCACACGCTCGATCAGAGTTTCACGCGCATCGTGACGGTGCGCGACGAGAAGCACGCGGCGATCATGGCGCATGGCTATGCGCAGGCGACGGGCCGGCCAGGCGTGTGCACCTCAACCTTCGGGCCAGGTGCCACCAATCTGATCACGGGTTTGCTGGAAGCGGAGCGCTCGTCCGTACCGGTCATTGCCCTGGTTCAGGACCATGGGCTGGCGGTGAAGGGAAAACACGCAAGCAGCGCAATGGACCACGACCGGTCGCTCGCGCCATTCGTGAAAGCCGTGTTGCGCATCGATCTCGCCGAGCAGGCAGAAGGCCATATCCGCAAGGCGTTCCGGATCGCTACGACCGGACGCCCTGGGCCGGTCGCCGTACTGTGCCCAACCGACGTGATGGCGCAGACGGTCGATACAGGCGAGATCAAAGGCGACGACCGCTACACGCATGCGCCCGCCACGCGCTCGCGGCCGCCAGCTGCCGAAATCGCGGAGGCGGCCGGACTTCTCTCAGGCGCGGCAAGGCCGATATTGGTTGCCGGTGGCGGCAGCATGATTTCGGGCGCAGCGCAGGAAATCATCAGCCTCGCCGAAAGGCTCAATGCGCCGCTGGCGACGACCATGACGGGGAGGGGCATCGTTGCCGATACTCACCCGCTTTCGGTCGGACCGCTGGGCAGCAGCACGGGCGGAAAGCTCGGCCGCGGGCGCGTTGCCAATCACATGCTGGAACACGCCGATGTCGCACTGCTGATGGGCACGCGCACGGGGCAGATTTGTTACAGCGACTGGACGCTTCCGGGGCCGGACACGAAGGTCATTCATCTCGACATCGACCCGGAGGAGACCGGCCGCAACTTCGATACGGACGTCGCGCTCGTTGGCGATGTGCGCGAAACGCTGCGTGACCTCATCGATGTGCTTGAAGGCAAGACCTTAGGCGAGCGGGATGACCCGCGGGCCGAAATCGAACGCCTCACCGAAGAATGGCAATCGGATTTCACGCCTGTCGCGACCAGCAATGCGCAGCCGATCCGGCCGGAGCGGCTGTTGACCGAAATCTCGTCGCTGCTCGACGAGAAATCGCTGATCGTAACAGACGCGAGCTACATCACCGGCTGGGCGATGAGCCATATCGACGTGCCGTCGAGCGGTCGTTTCGTGCTCTCGCCGCGCGGCACAGGCGGCATCGGCTGGAGCTTGCCGGCTGCGATTGGCGCCAAGCTCGGCGATCCTTCCCGCAACGTGATCTGCATGACCGGCGACGGCGCATTCGGCTACGTCATCAATGAGCTGGAGACGGCGGCGCGCGTCAAGGTGCCGCTTGTCGTCGTGGTGTTCAACAACGCCTCGCTCGGCTTCCAGCGGCACTGGGAGCAGAAGGTGATGGGATCTTATCGCGAGTGCGATTTCCTCGATGTCGACTATTCCGAGGTTGGGCGCGCGCTGAAGTGCGAGGGCGAACGCGTCACCGCTCCAGGCGATATTCACGCTGCGCTGAAGCGCGGGCTCGCTGCCGGCGGTCCATATGTCATCGACGTTGTGATCGACCCGGATGCGACGGCGCCGATCGTCGGCTTCGAAACGATACTGGCGGCCGATGCGGCTCACTGAATTCACAAAAGATTTGCGGCGGACGACTGGGCGAACAGGAGCAGGACCATGGTGGATGTAAAGGCGATAAATCCGCTCTGCGATGACGGGCGCAGCCTGTTTGCGCGGCTGTCGCAGGAGCAGATCGACCGCTATGGCAGGGATGGGGGCATGCCGCTTGAGGGGCTCGCGAAGCCAGGCGTGATCTTCGTCGCGGCTTTCCTGAACGGGGAGGCGGTTGGTTGCGGAGCGATCGTGCCGCTCGAAACCGGCATTGGAGAATTGAGCCGTATCTTCGTGGACCCGTCCGCACGCCGCAACGGCGTCGGCGCAGCGATCATGACGGCACTCGAAAACCAGGCTGCCGAGAAATACAGCCGGCTGGTTCTCGAAACGGGTGTGGCGCAGCCGGAGTCCATCGCGCTCTATGAAAAGTGCGGCTACGTCTCAATCCCCTGCTGGGGCAAGAGCGCCGACAATCCCAAAAGCCGGTGCTACGAAAAATGCCTGTAGTGCCCGTCAGATCAGGCGATTGCGTCTTCGCCCAGATAAATGCGAACGACCGCCTCGCGCGCGATCTCGTTCACGTCGCCGAGCATCAGATTGATGTGCCGCGACATGAGCGCAACGGCGGCATCGGTGTTGCGGGCCTTGATCTCTGCAAGGATCTGTCCGTGCTCGACCGAGGTCACCGTCTTGCAGTTGTCGCGTTCCAGCGCGACGACGCGCAGGAAGCGAATTCTGGAATTGAGATCCCTGAGAAGCCGCAGCGCCTCGGAGTTGCGGGAGCCTTCGGCAATAGCTTCGTGAAACTCTTCGTCATGATCGACGATCTGGCGCGCAGCGAGCTTCGGACGCTCCTCGAGAAAATCCTGCCACTGCCGCTCCAACGCTTCGATATCGCTTTCTGTGGCGCGTTCGCAGAACAGCCGGACGGACATTGTCTCAATCGCGCCGCGCAGCTCGAAGAGCGAGCGGATTGCATCGATATCGATGGGCTGCCGGTAAAAACCCTTGTTCGGGACGAGCGTAAGAAGCCCCTCGCTGACCAGCCGGTTGAGCGCGGCGCGCACCGGCGTGCGGCTTACATTGAGCTCGGCGGCAAGCTTGACCTCGTTGACCCGCTCGCCGGGGCGAAAGCCATATTCAATCGCCTGTTGGCGAAGGATTTCATAGACGCGCAGGCCGGTATCGGCCGGGCGGTTCCTGGGGCCTTCACCCGGGTTGCTGTTATCCGCGCGTTTGTCCATCGCCGATGCCAAGCCCTTTTGTGGTGCTGTTGTTCAAATAGCGCACCATGTCAATGACCGCGCCGCGAAAAGGACCGTATCGCAGGAGCCGCGCACATGGGGCTCCGCAGCACGTCACGTCTCCAAACGGAGCGGGTGAGGCTTTGTACCGCAAAGTGTATCCACTTGGAAGTGTAGTTGTGAATTTGCAATTGCATTTTGATGTGAAGGCGATCAGAATGACCCTATCGGCGGTCGGCTAGGCCGTCGCCGGAAGGAGAAAAAGCGCATCACCCGACGGTCCAAACGGGACCGGCCTGAGGAGGCGGTGCAGGTGAGGTGCTGTTCGACACCGTGGCGGTGTCACTTTGGTGGGCGCGGCGGCCCAAAACGTCGGGAGGAAAACCGAGATGACTAGGAATATCGCAATTACGCTTGGAGCCTGGCTCATTGCCACTCCGCTTTATGCGCAAGAAGGCGAACTGGTGCCGGAAGTTCACTTTCTGAGCTGGCCGTCGGCGACCTATGCCAACTTCGCCGAAACCGGAAACTATGTGGCCGAGGAGTGGGAGAAGCTTGGTCTGACGATCCGTATGGATCAGCAGGCGTTCCCCAATCCGATGCTGAAGATGTGGTTCACCGACCATGAGTTCGACGTGGTGCTGTCGAGCCTTTCGGGTGCGCCGCACCGGCTTGAGCCGGACTTCTTCACGAACTCGCAGTTCAACTCCGCGAACTCTTCGCCTGGCAGCTGGAACGTCGGCGAATATTCGAACCCGGAGTTCGATCGCTTGGGCAACGAGCAGGTGAAAATCTACGACAACGAGAAGCGTCGGGAAATCATCTACAAGCTTCAGGAAATTCTCGTTGAAGACCAGCCCGACGCGGTTTTGTCATCGCAGGTGCAGATCTTCGCGGTGAACAAGGACAATATGGAGTTCGACGGCTACCAGCCGAACCCGCAGGGCGTGCGCGCCAACGTTAACCAGATCGACATGCGCTCCAAGCGTGACCAGAACCTGGTCCGTATCGGATGGACGCTGGAATACAGTGTGCTGAACCCGACTGCCGCGCGCACGATCGAAGAGACCGAAATCGCCGCGCTTCTCTATGACCGTCTTCTGTGGATCGGCGCCGACGGCTCGCTCAACTACCGGTTGGCCGAAAGTGTCGAATCCGTCAGCGATACCGAAATCGTGGTGACGATCCGCAGCGGGCATACCTTCTCCGACGGTCAGCCTGTGACGGCGGAGGATGTGAAGTTCTCCTTCGACTATATGAAGAAGTGGGAAGCGCCTTACTTCACGCAGCATCTGTCGCGCGTGGAGAACGTCGAAGTGGTCGATCCCACCACGGTTCGTTTCACGCTTACCGAGCCATATGCGCCGTTCGTCATGAACACGCTGGGTCAGATGTATGTGCTGCCGAAGCATGTGTGGGAGCCGCTGGTTGACGATCTCGGGATCGAAAACCCGCAGCAGTTTGCGAACGACAATCCGGTCGGTAGCGGGCCCTACAAGGTGAAGTATCGCCGCGAGGGTACGGAACTCTACCTGGAGCGCCGCGAGGACCATTTTGATCCGCCGCTGTCTGATCTGCTCTACGTGGTCTACGGTTCGGCCGAAATCGTCACTCAGTCGCTGAAGACGGGTTCCATCGATGTGTCGTTCCAGCCTGTGCCGCCGTCCGCGGTCGCAGAACTCGAGGCGCTCGACAACATCGAAGTCTACGAAGCCCAGTCGAACGGCATCAACTCGCTGCGTTACAAGACCACCGGTCCGGTCTTCTGGAACCGCGACCTGCGCCGGGCGCTCTTCCACGCGATCCCGTATCAGCGCATTGTCGACGAGATTTACGACGGCAAGGCTGCGCTGACCTCGACACAGATCACGCCTGTCAACGGCTACTGGCACAACCCAAATCTGCCGACGCCGAAATACGACCTGGAGAAGGCACGGCAGATTCTGGAAGAGGCCGGGTTCACCTGGGACAGCGACGGCCGCCTTCGGTTCCCGGCGCAGTAGCGCCGGGCCTGGAAGCCTAGCCATTCACACGCATATTCGCCGGACCTGAAAGCCATGTTGAAGGCCCAGAACCTCGTCAAACACTATCCGGTGGTCACCGGGCTGCGATCCTTGTTCTCAGGCGATCGCGACAGCGTGGTCCACGCCGTTGACGGTGTCGACCTGGAGGTGGCCCCGGGCGAGGTGCTGGGTCTTGCCGGCGAAAGCGGATGTGGCAAATCAACCACCGGAAAGATGCTGGTCGGACTGGAAAGCCCGACCAGCGGTTCGATCTCCCTCGGCGGAGAAGATTTGCGCGAACTGCACCAGCGCGACCGCAAGGCATTTTACCGCAAGGTGCAGATGGTGTTTCAGGACCCCTATGGCTCGATCAATCCGAGCCATGATGTCTACACCGTCGTTTCTCGGCCGCTGATCTATCAGGGGATCAGGAACCAGGACGAGATACGCGAGCGTGTTTTGCGGGCCATGCGCCGCGTGGGCCTGACGCCGCCTGAAATCTATCTCGGCAAACACCCGCACCTTCTGAGTGGCGGCCAGCGCCAGCGGCTTTGCATTGCGCGCGCCATCATTCTGAAACCCAATTTCCTTGTCGCCGACGAGCCGATTTCCATGCTCGACGTTTCGATCAAATGGGAAATCATCAGGTTGCTGCGCGATCTGGTCGACGGCGAAAAGCTCTCGATGATCTATATCACCCACGATCTGGCGAGCGTGCCGACGATCTGCCAGCGGCTGGCGATCATGTATATCGGCCGCATTGTGGAGACCGGGCCGACACTCGACATTCTGCGCAAGCCCGCTCACCCATATTCGCGGGCGCTTGTCTCCGCGGTGCCATCGCCTGTGCCCGGCAAGAAGCGCGAAGCCGTCAACATCAAGGGCAGCGTGCATAGCGCCATCAACCTGCCGAAAGGCTGCCGGTTTGCCGACCGCTGCCCGATTGCCGAGCAGGTCTGCATCGACGTTGACCCCAAGCTTCGGCCGGTCGAAGGCCGGATGGTAGCCTGCCACAAGCCGTTTGAGGCAGCGGCTTCTGCATCCGCGGAAGGCGTGCCGGCATGAGGCAATATATCCTTCGACGGCTCATCCATATGGTCATCACGCTGTTTGCGATGATGACGATCATGTTCTTCATGTTTCGCCTGCTGCCGGGCGATCCGACGATGACGATGATCAGCTCGGCCATGTACCCGAAAGCACAGGAGGCGATGCGGGCGCAGTTCGGCCTCGATAAGCCGCTGATCGAGCAGTACCTGATCTATCTCAAGAACTACGCGACGCTGAATTTCGGCTATTCCTTCCACAGCTCGCGGCAGGTCTCGGAACTGCTGAGCGGCCGGATCGTCAATACCCTGGTGCTCATCCTGCCTTCGATGATCGTGGCATACGGTCTCGGCGCGCTGCTTGGTGCGCTGCTCGGCTGGTACCGCGGCGGGCGCTTTGAAACGTCGATTGTGTTCGTGGCGACCGCGCTGCAGGCTGCGCCGGTTTTCTGGCTCGGCATGCTGGCGATACTGCTGTTCTCGATCAATCTGGGCTGGTTCCCGCCGGGGCATCTGGTCACGCCGGGCATGTTCCCCGATCAGAACCTCCGCATGTATGTTTCGGCCGATTTCCTGCACCATCTGGCGCTGCCGTTTCTCGTTCACACCGCATACCAGATCTGCTTTCCGCTGCTTCTGATGCGCTCCAGCATGCTGGCGACAATCGGCGAGGATTTTGTCGAGTTTGCTCGCATCAAGGGACTGCGCGAGCGCAAGATCCTATTCGGACACGCCGCCCGCAACTCGCTGCTGCCGGTCGCGACGACCATTCCGATGATCCTCAGCTGGGCGCTTGCTGGCTCGGTTGTGATCGAGACCGTCTTTTCATGGCCGGGCCTCGGCAAGCTGATGATCGAAGGTGTGCAGCGTTCCGATTTTCCAGTTGTGCAGGCGGCATTCTTCCTGATCGCGGTGCTTACCATCATCGGCACGTTCACCGCCGACCTTCTCTATGGACTGCTCGACCCGAGGATCGTCTATGACTGACATCCCAGCTGAAGATCGCCGGGAGACGGCCCGATGAACTGGCTGCGCCATTTTGTAGAGGCCGTGCACCAGACGCGCGCAGGGCGCATCAGCTTCTATGTGGTGCTCGCCTGTATTCTGCTGGCCGTCGTGGGGCCGTGGATTGCGCCCTATGGTCCGTTCGAACGCATATACGATGTCGACGGCCGGCTGGTGCGGCTGAGCCCGCCCACGGCGGACCATTGGCTGGGCACTACGCTCTACGGGCGAGACGTGTTCAGCCAGATGCTGTGGGGCGCGCGCCCGGCGCTGATCGTCGGTTTCGCGACCGCCTTCGGCGTCGTCGCGATTGGCGTCAATGTCGGGCTGATCTCCGGCTTTTATGGCGGGCGCATCGATTCCCTGATGATGCGCATCACCGACATTTTTCTGGGGCTGCCGTTCCTGCCTTTCATCATTGTGATGCTGGCGATTACCGGCCGCAGTACAACCACGATCATCATCGCCATGACGCTGATCATGTGGCGCTCGGCGGCGCGCGTGATCAGGGCGCAGGTGCTTTCGATCAAGCAGGCACCGTTCGTGGCCGCGGCGCGGACTACGGGCGGCGGCGATTTCAGCATCATCTATCGCGAGATTGCGCCGAATATCATGCCGATCGCACTGGTGAACGTTGCGTTCTCGCTCGCCTGGGCAATCATCACGGAGGCCAGTATTGGCTTCCTCGGTTATGGCGATCCCAAGGCGACAAGCTGGGGCACGATCATCCACGACGCCTATGCCTCGCAGATGATGTACCAGGCGCCGTGGTGGGTTATCCCGCCGGGCATCGCCATCATGATCCTGGTCTCGGCCGTCTATTTCCTCGGTCGCGCATATGAGCACGTGGTCAACCCAAGGCTGGTCGGACAATGAGCGCGCTGCCCGACCGCAAAACCGAGACACAGCTGGTTCTCGATATCCGCGATCTGTGCGTGCGGTTTCGTACCAAGCGCGGGATAGCCGACGCGCTCGATCATGTCTCGCTGTCGATCCCGAAAAGCTCCAGCGTCGGGCTCGTGGGCGAGTCCGGCTGCGGCAAGAGTACGCTGATGAAGGCGGCGATCGACGTTTTGGCGGAGAATGCCGAGGTGACTGCCGGCAGCGTCTACTACCACGATCTCGATCTTCTCGATGCGTCGGCCGAGACCGTGCGCCAGAGGCGCTGGGCTGGCATCTCGATGATCACCCAGAGTGCACTCAACGCGCTCAACCCGGTGAAGAAAGTCGGCGATCAGATCGTCGAGGCGATTCGGGCGCACCGCAATTTGTCGCGCAAGGACGCGTGGGCACGGGCCGAGGAGATGCTGCAACTGGTCGGCGTCGACCCGAAGCGGGCGCGCGAATATCCGCACCAGTTTTCCGGCGGCATGCGCCAGCGCGCGATTATTGCGATGTCGCTGGTGCTCGAACCCGACCTTGTGCTTGCCGACGAGCCCACGACATCGCTGGACGTGATCGTTCAGGATCAGATTTTCCGCAAGATCAGGTCGCTGCAGGAAGAGCTCGGGTTCTCATTGCTGCTCGTCACGCACGACCTTGGCGTCGTGATCGAAAATTGCGACCGCATCGCCGTCATGTATGCCGGCCAGGTGGTGGAGGAGGGGCCTGTCGAGCAGGTGGTGAACACGCCGTTCCACCCTTACACGCTTGGTCTCAAGAACTCGCTTCCGCGCATCGATGCAGTCTCGGAGCCAATCGCCATACCGGGCGGCCCGCCTGATCCGATCGAGATGCCCAAAGGCTGCCGCTTCGCACCACGCTGCCCGTTCGCCCAGGACAAGTGCCGAGAGACGAAGCCGGAGCTGGTGTCCGTTGGTGCCGAGCATCGCGCCGCCTGTATCCGTCAGGACGAAATTCCGGGCCTGCGCGCCGAGGCAGCAAGAATCGAGACATGGGCCAAAGTGGCCGTGATGGAGGAAACCGAATGAAACACTACTTCGCCTATGGAACGCTGCTTGGGGAAAAGGCGATGCAGGACTTCGCGCCGTCTGCGCGCGCGGTAGGGGTCATGCGTCTTGAAGGCTACGAGTTGGCGTTTGCCGAAACGCATGTTTCGGGGAAGGGCGGCTGCTGGCTCAGACCAACCGCGGACGGCGTTGTCTATGGCGTGCAGTACGAGGTCAGCGACGAAGACATGGAGCGGATGGACAAGGCGAGCGGCATTCCCGAGCGGCTTTGGGTACATCTGCCAGTGACGCTGGTCGACGAGGGTGGCAACAGGGTTGAATCCAACACCTACACGATCCCCGGCACGCCTCCGCCCTTCAAGCCCGCTACCGACTATGTCGGCAAGATCAAGGACGGCCTCGGCACGACGACGCTGCCGGCCGATTATGTGCGCAAGGTCGAACAGACAATCGAAAGCGCTGCATAGCGACCCAATCCGCCTGGCCAGAGTGAAGGCTGAGTAGAGAGCGGAGGGGCACGGCTAAGGCAGATGTGGCCGTTCCGGGTTGGCGGCGCGGGCGGGCCGGGCATCGATACGAGGAACGGTCGTGGGTTTTGTGGGCGGAGCGTGGGGCGAAATTGCCGGCCTGTTGTCGGCAGTCAGCGCCGCATGCAGCTCGCTTATGGTTCGCGGGCTGGGGCCGGGCCGCAGCCCGATGGCGATCAACGCGCTGCGATGCTGCGTTGCCGCGCTTGGCTTTTTCCTGCTGTGGTTGCTTGGATCAGCATCGCTGGGCGACTGGGGACCGGCGCTGCCGTTGCTTGCCTGCGTGTCGCTCGCCGGGCTGGTTGTTGGCGACTCGCTCTATTTCGGGTCGATATCGCGACTAGGTTCAGGCCGCGCGACACCTATTGCGATGTCCTATCCTGTTCCCACCGCGGTGCTGGAGGGACTGGTGTTCGGCGAGGCGATGCCGGCGATGAAGCTCGCCGGGATCGTACTTGGCGTGAGCGCGATCTGGCTGATCGTTTCGCAGTCGCAGTCTGGGCGCCGGGGTGCCAACAAAGATGGCTATTGGATCGGAGTTGCGCAGGCCGCGGCTGCCTCGATCTGCTGGTCGCTCAGCGTGCTTATCCTTCGCACGGTGCTCGACCTCGTGCCGCTCGACTTTGCAAATCTGGTTCGAATGTCGTTTGCCGCGTTGCTGCTCTCATTAGTCAGCTTTCGCGCCTTTGGCGAAGGCGTACGCGAACTGCGCAGCCGGAACTTTGCAGTGTTCATCGTGGCGCTTGGCTGCGCTGCGGTGGTCACCTCCTACATGCTGATCGAGAGCGTCTACCACTCGGGAGCGGCGATTGCCGCACTCATGTCATCAATGACGCCGGTGTTTGTCACGCCACTCGCATGGCTCTTTTTCAGTGAGAAGATCACGCTTCGAATGAGTTCCGGAATTGGGCTTGGGGTGGTGAGCATCGGGCTCGTTATTCTCAGTCCGGGCTAGGTCAAAAACATCCGAGAAGAGCCTATTGACCTTCTAGTGACTGGAAGGTCTATCTGGTCTTTCATCGACAATTTGGACAACGATGATGGCCCACCACCATTCCCACTCACACGCGCCTGTACTCGACCGCAAAGGCAAGGCGGAGGCGGTTGTCCGCGATCCCGTCTGCGGCATGACGGTCGACCCTGATGCCGGCAAGCCGACGGCCGAGCATGAGGGGCACGAGTACCATTTCTGTAGCGAGGGCTGCCGGACCAAGTTCCTCAAAGCGCCGGCGGATTATGTGACGGCAACCGATCCCGTCTGCGGGATGGACGTGGACCGCGGTACCGCGCGCTTCTTCACGCGCCACGAAGGCCACGCGGAATATTTCTGCTCCGAACGCTGTCAGACGAAGTTCGAAGCCGATCCGGACAAATATCTTGGCGACCGGCCAGAACCGGAGCCTATGCCCGCAGGTACGCTCTACACATGCCCCATGGACCCTGAGATCGTCCAGGAGGGGCCCGGTACCTGCCCGAAATGCGGCATGGCACTGGAGCCGATGGGTGTGCCAACCGGCGATGAGGGGCCGAATCCCGAACTGGTCGATTTCACCTTCCGTTTCAAGGTCAGCGCTGCGCTGGCGCTGCCGCTCTTCGTGATTGCGATGGCGCCGATGGTGGGATTGCCGATACGCGACTGGATCGGCGAGCAACTGGCGATCTGGATAGAGCTGATATTGGCGACGCCGGTTGTGGTGTGGGCTGCCCGTCCTTTCTTTCAGCGCGGCTGGCAGTCGATCGTTTATCGCAGCCCGAATATGTGGACGCTGATCGCTATCGGCGTTGGTGCGGCATATCTCTACAGCGTCGCGGCGACACTCTTTCCAGGCGTGTTTCCCGAGCAGTTCCGTGGCCATGGCGGCGCGGTGCCCGTCTATTTCGAGGCGGCTGCCGTTATTGTTGCGCTGGTGTTCCTCGGGCAGGTGCTTGAGCTGAGGGCGCGCGAGCGCACAGGTTCGGCAATCCGTGCTCTGCTCGATCTCGCGCCAAAGACCGCGCGTCGCATTGCCGACGACGGATCGGAAGCGAAAGTGCCGCTTGACGAGGTGGTGGCCGGCGACCGACTGCGCGTGCGGCCGGGCGACAGCATCCCCGTCGATGGCGTGGTCGCCGAAGGCCGTTCCTCAGTCGACGAGAGCATGATCACCGGAGAGCCGGTGCCGGTCGAGAAGGTCGAGGGCGACCAGCTCACCGGCGGCACGCTCAACGGCAATGGCTCGCTTGTGATGCGCGCCGAAAAGGTTGGTGCGGAAACCAAGCTCTCGCAGATCGTGGAGATGGTCGCAAGGGCACAACGTTCGCGTGCGCCAATCCAGGGGATGGCTGACCGTGTGTCGTTCTATTTCGTGCCCACCGTTGTGCTTATCGCTATCACTGCTTTGGTTGTCTGGGCGCTGTTCGGCCCCTCGCCGTCGATGATTTACGCTATCGTTTCGGCCGTGTCGGTGCTGATCATAGCATGCCCCTGTGCGCTCGGGCTCGCCACGCCGATGTCGATCATGACAGCGACCGGGCGCGGGGCGCAGGCCGGCGTACTGATCCGTGATGCCGAGGCGCTGGAGCGTTTCGCGGCGGTCGATACGCTGATCGTCGACAAGACGGGCACGCTCACCGAAGGCCGTCCGAGGCTGACCGATGTGGTTGCAGGTGACGGGTTCGGTGAAGAGGAAGTGCTTTCGCTTGCGGCCTCGCTCGAGCGTGGATCGGAGCATCCGCTCGCGGAGGCAATCGTCGAAGGCGCCGAGGAGCGGGGGGCAAAACTCGTTTCCGCCAAGGACTTCGAGGCAACGACGGGCAAGGGCGTGTCTGGCACGGTTTCGGGCAACCAGGTTGCGCTCGGCAACCGCGCGATGATGGACGATCTCAAGATCGACGTTGCACCGCTTCGTGACCAAGCAGATGCGCTGCGCAGCGAAGGCAAGACCGCGATGTTCGTTGCAATAGACGGCAAGCTCGCGGGCGTTGTGGCCGTCTCCGACCCGATCAAGGAGACCACGGCCGATGCTATCCGTGCACTGCATGAGAGCGGGCTGACGATCATCATGGCGACCGGCGACAATGCGCGCACTGCGCAGGCGGTCGCAGACAAGCTCGGCATCGACGAGGTGCGCGCCGACATGCTGCCGCAGGACAAGCAGAAGCTGATTGAGGAGTTGCAGGCGAAAGGCGCCAAAGTGGCGATGGCGGGTGACGGAGTAAACGATGCGCCAGCCCTTGCGGCAGCCGATGTCGGGATCGCCATGGGAACGGGTGCGGATGTCGCCATGGAGAGTGCGGGTATCACGCTCGTCAAAGGCGATCTCAACGGCATCGTACGGGCTCGCAAGCTGGCACGCGCGACCATCCGCAACATCAAGCAGAACCTGTTTTTCGCCTTCTTCTACAACGCGGTCGGCGTACCGATTGCAGCGGGCGTTCTCTACCCGGTGTTCGGACTTCTGCTTTCACCGATGATCGCGGCAGCGGCAATGAGCCTGTCATCCGTTTCGGTCATTTCCAATGCGCTGAGATTGCGCACGGTCCAGCTTCAGGAGGAAAGACAATGAATATCGGAGTTGCCGCGGAACGCGCTGGGCTGCCGCCCAAGACCATCCGCTACTACGAGGACATCGGGCTGATCAGGCCCGAGCGGCTCGACAATGGCTATCGCGACTACTCTGGAGAAGACGTGCACCGGCTACGCTTTCTGCAGCGCTCGCGCAGCCTCGGTTTCTCTGTCGATGAATGCCGGCAGCTCCTCTCGCTCTATGGCGATGAGGGTCGGGAAAGCGCCGAGGTGAAACAGATCGCGCAGACCAAGCTGAACGAGATCGAGCGCAAAATCGCGGAGCTGCGAAGCTTGCGCGACGTACTCGCCCATCTGGTCGCGCATTGCCATGGCGACGCGCGGCCGGAATGCCCGATACTCGATGAGCTGTCGGGCGAGGCGCGGTCCAATTAGTCTATTGTGGATCGGACAAGGAGACGAGTACGCCGCCTGACTGCGGCCGGTCCATGGTGGTGTAGAAGGTGCCGACTATCGCGCACATGATCAGGGCAATCATGGATGCAGTCGAAAAGATGTCCTTCACCGTGCTCATAGCGCTTCCCCCCGGATAGCAAATGGGCTGGTCAACGCTTGCATGATAAGCAGGCAAAGATTTGGGTCCGGTAACGCAAAAGCTTCGATTTTGATTCAATCGCGCCGGCGATGTGTCCGGGATGATTGAAGAAACGCGGCTGGCGGTTTGCTACTTGCGATCCTTGCCGAATGTGTAACCGGTCTCGATTGCCTGTCGTCCGAACTTGTCGCGCAAGCTGTCGATTGCACCCTCGGCCAGAGCGCGCTTGCGGGCGACTACATCGACCAGATCCGGCGGGTCGGCGCGGTCGAGGTCCATGAAATCGCTGATGCCGATGCCGATCAGCCGGTAGGTTGTGCCGTCAGTTTCACGCCGCAGGAGCTCCAGCCCGGTCTGAAAGATGCGGTCGGCGAGGCGTGTGGGGTCGGCGAGCTGGCGGTTGCGCGTGCGGATGCGAAAGTCGCTCGATTTCAACTTCAGCGTGACAGTTCGGCCAGCAAGTCCGGCTTTCTTCAGCCGCTCCGAGACGCGCTCGGAAAGCCGCCGCAGCACCGGCACAAGGTCTTCAGATGCTGCGAGGTCGGCGTTGAAGGTGGTTTCGGCCGACACGCTCTTTGCGTCCTGCCGGGAACTCACCTTGCGCTCGTCGAGCCCGCGCGCCAGGTGGTAGAGCCGATCGCCCATGGAGCCGTAGCGGCGCATGAGATCGCCGCGGTCCATCTGCTGCAACTGCCCGATGAGGCGAATGCCGTCGCGTTCGAGCGTTGCCGCAAAGGCCTTGCCGACGCCCCATATGGTGGTGACCGGCTGCTTTGCCAGAAACGCTAGAGCCTCTCCGCGCCCGATGACGGAGAAGCCCCGTGGCTTTTCGAAATCCGAGGCGACCTTTGCCAGGAATTTGCAATAGGAGAGGCCGATGGAAATCGTGATGCCGATTTCCTTTTCGACGCGCGCGGCGAAATGGCCGAGAACGATTGCCGGCGGCATCCCATGCAGGCGCTCCGTGCCAGCGAGGTCCATGAAGGCTTCATCAATCGATAGCGGCTCGATCTGCGGCGTCAACGAACGCATGATGTCGCGCACCTCGCGTCCGACCCGGCCGTATTTTTCCATGTCAGGGCGGACAACCACCGCGTCGGGGCAGGCGTCGAGCGCCTTGAACATCGGCATGGCGGAGCGCACGCCGTGAATGCGGGCGATATAGCAAGCGGTGGATACAACGCCGCGCTTGCCGCCGCCAATGATCACCGCCTTGTCGCGCAGCTCCGGTTTGTCGCGCTTTTCGACCGCCGCATAGAAGGCGTCGCAATCAACATGCGCTATGTGCAGCCCGTAAAGCTCGGCATGACGGGCAATGCGCGGGCTGCCGCAGGCGGTGCAGCGGCGCGCCGAGCCGGACTGCAAGGTGAAGCAGTCTCGGCAAAAGCCATGCATCGGGTCGTTGACAAGCATCGCCAGCTTTGAGAACATAACAGGAACAAGCAAGCAGTTTACTGTGTGGTGCGGGCGGCGGCAAGCGAGCCGGTGCGCGACAGTTCCGGCTGTTGGAGGGGGGTCGTGGCAACGACATTCAAGCCGCTCACGAGCGATCTGTGGCCTGCGTTCGAGGAGCTCTTCGGCAAGCAGGGCGCCTGTTATGGCTGCTGGTGCACGCATTTCCGGCTGCCGCCGGCGGCCAGGCGCGCAGCCGACCATCAAGGTAACAAGGCGCACATGAAAGCGCGCATCGAGGCCGGCCCGCCGCCAGGTCTGCTCGCATTCGAGGGTGGGCGCGCCATCGGCTGGATGCAGATCGGACCGCGCGCCGACATTCCCGAATGGAACAATAAAGGCCGCGCTTCCGCGCCGATGGCTGACGGCGAGGCGCACGACCCCTATGTATGGGCGATTTCCTGCTTTTTCATACGCTCGGCCGCACGTGGAAAAGGACTTTCGCATCAACTGGTTGCAGCCGGCATCGAACATGCGCGCAAGAGCGGAGCGCGGCTTCTGGAAGTCTGCCCGATGCGAGAGGCCAAGACCTCTCGTTCGATCGGGCTCTTCGTCGGGTCGCAGCGGGTTTTCGAAAAGGCGGGATTTTCGGTAGTCGCGGAACGAAAAGCCGGCCGCCCGCTCATGCGGCTTGATTTGTGAGACGGTCTAAACGCCAAGCGCGCGGGCAATGCGCGGTGCTGCGTCGGGCCAATCCTCGACAACGTGAATGCCATCGCCGAGCGGCGGCATCAGTTTCCGCAGCTCATTGTCGGACATGAGGTGGAACAGATGCGCATCGGCGATATGTTCGCGCACCGAGAACAGGTTCGGCGGCAGATCGTCGACAAAAGCGACCGGGCGGCCGGTTTCGCCGCGCAGGGCCCGGATTGCCGGACCTTTCGCCGCTTCCGTTGTCAGCAGCGGATAAGCGACGCCGAGTGTATCGAGCAGCCGCCGGCGGGTTTCGCGATGGCGGTGCGGCATCGCCGTCAGAAGGACGATTTCGACCGCGTCATTGAAGGAGGCGAGTGCGTCGGCGGCGCCATGCGTAAGCGTTTGCCAGGCTTCCTGATCGGCGAAAAAGCTGTCGAGAAGAGCCGACACCACTTCGCGCTCGGCGGGCTCGCCGGAGGCAAGGTCATAAACATTGCCATGCAGGCGGAAAGTCTCCAGCCGCAGCTCGTGGCCCTTTGATTTCAGGTAGTTGGGGAAGGGGCGAATGAACTCGACCAGCACATCGTCGACATCGAGCACCAGAAGCGGGCGGTCGTCATGCGACAGCTCTTCGATCTGGCGCGCGGTTTCAGGGTCGATGCTCATTCCGCCGACCTCATACAGAACGGTCGAAATCGTCATTGCCGAAGGGCAGGGCGGCAAGTGCCCTGGTGACGACGCCCGGTTTGTGGCCACTCGCCTCTGCAAACTGCAGCAGCGTCGGCTCATGCGCAGCGATGAACTGCAGAACACCGGCAAGAAAGCCGGGCGTGGCAGCGGCGCGACGGATGTCGGCGGCCTCTATGCCGGTGATGGCCAGAAAGCGCGGCAGAAGCTTCTCGTCCGACGCGATGAATGCAAGCGCCTCCACCGCGATTGCCTCCGCGGCGGCGCGCTGAGGCGCGTTGTCATCTCGTCCGGTTTTCACGGTTTGGCGTCTCCCGTCTCGGCACCGGCGATAGCGTGCGTGGGCCACAACGGCAAGGCAGGGCGCTGAGATGTATGCGCGGCTCTCCCGTTTTCTGTTGTCGGGTTTGCCTTTCGTCAATCAATACGGGGTAATAGACGATCGGGATTCGCATATGCTCTCATCAGGCGGATCCGAAGCAATGAGCGGAGCGGGCATGGCCAAGAAAGTGATGATCGTGGAGGACAATGAGCTCAACATGAAGCTCTTCCGCGACCTCATCGAGGCAAGCGGCTACGAAACGGTGCACACGCGCAACGGGCTGGAAGCGCTCGATCTCGCGCGCCTGCACACGCCCGACCTCATTCTGATGGATATTCAGCTGCCCGAGGTTTCCGGGCTCGAAGTCACCAAATGGCTGAAGGAAGACGACGATCTGCACACGATACCCGTGATCGCGGTCACCGCCTTCGCCATGAAGGGTGACGAGGAGCGTATCCGGCAGGGTGGCTGCGAAGCCTATATCTCGAAGCCGATCTCGGTGCCGCGTTTCATCGAAACCATCAAATCCTATCTGGGTGATGCCTGATGACCGCGCGCATTCTCGTTGTCGACGACGTCAAGGCCAATGTGAAATTGCTCGAAACGCGGCTGTTGGCCGAATATTTCGAGGTGCTGAAAGCCTATAGCGGCGCCGAGGCGCTGGAGACCTGCGAAAACGGCAAGGTCGATGTCGTCCTGCTCGATGTGATGATGCCGGAGATGGACGGTTTCGAGGTTTGCCGGCGGCTCAAGAACGATCCGGCAACCGCGCATATTCCGGTCGTGATGGTGACCGCGCTCGACCAGACCTCCGACCGTATTCGCGGTCTCGAAGCCGGTGCTGACGATTTCCTGACGAAGCCAGTCAACGATCTTCAGCTGATCACGCGGGTGAAAAGCCTGGTTCGGCTGAAAACGCTGACGGACGAACTGCGCCTGCGCGCCTCGACCACGCGCAATATCGGCATTGAGGAACTGCTGAGCCGCGGCTCCACCGCGACCACTGACCAGTCAAAGGTGCTGCTCGTCGAAGAGCGGCAGAACCACGCCGACCGTGTGGCGCGCCATCTGCGCGGCAAGGCCGAAGTCAGGATCGTTGCCGACCCGCAGATTGGTTTGTTCGACGCGGCCGAAAACAGCTATGACTGCATCATCATTTCGACCTCGCTCGAGAGCTTCGACCCGCTGCGGCTGTGTTCGCAGCTGCGCTCGATAGACCGTACCCGCTTCGTGCCGATCATGCTGATCGCCAATGAGGAGGAAGAGAAAAAGGTGATGCGCGGGCTGGAGCTCGGCATCAACGATTACCTCATCCGACCGCTGGACGAGCAGGAACTGGTGGCGCGGCTCGCGACCCAGGTGAAGCGCAAGCGTTACAACGACCAGCTGCGCGCCAGTGTGGCGCAGACTATCGAGATGGCGGTGACGGACGGGCTGACCGGATTGCACAACCGACGCTATTTCGACAGCCATCTGGAGACGCTGTTCGAACGCGCCGAAGCGCGGCGCAGGCCGCTGTCGCTGATGATCACCGATATCGACCGCTTCAAGTCGATCAACGACAAGCACGGCCATGATGGCGGCGACGATGTGCTGCGCGAATTCGCAGCGCGGCTCAGGCAGAATGTGCGCGGCATCGACCTCGCCTGCCGGTTCGGCGGCGAGGAGTTCATCATTGTCATGCCGGACACGGAATTCGCGATTGCACAAAAAGTTGCGGAGCGCGTGAGGGAGCAGATTGCGTCAACGCCGTTCCCGATCGGCAAGGACGGCAAGGCGATCGATGTGACGGTGAGCGTGGGCGTTTCATCGTTGCAGCCGCCGCACGACACGGCCCGTGCATTGCTGAAACGCGCCGATGTTGCGCTCTACGAAGCCAAGAACAGCGGCCGCAACAAGGTGGTTGCAAAAGCCGCCTGACGTAACTCCCCGCCAGTCTCATATTTGCCGCGCAAGTTCGGTGCGCGGCCATATTTACCTTAATCTCAGTGAGCTAGGCGCGTTAGTTAAGAAACTGTTGATTTTCGCACCTGCTTGCGCGACTGTCATTTCGGGACAGGACGGGTGCCACTGGGGCCAGAAGGCGCCGTTCGTCAAATACCCCATGATGCTCAGGTCCGCCGCATCTCCTGGGTCCGTGGGGTCGGCCGGTCGGCGCTGGCATATAGTGGCCTCCTCGTACCGCTGTCAGATGCCGGCCGGCCCCCATTCTCTTCAAACATCTCCGAAGACATGTTTCGCGCTCTGCGCACCTGCTTGAGCGCGCAACGAAAAACGCCGCCCGGAGGCGGCGTTCGCATGAATGCCGGAAGAGAAGCCTTACTTGATCTTGGCTTCCTTGAACTCGACGTGCTTCTTCGCGACCGGGTCGTATTTACGCTTGGAGAGCTTCTCGGTCATCGTGCGGGTGTTCTTCTTCGCGGTGTAGAAGTAGCCCGTGTCTGCCGTCGAAAGCAGCTTGATTTTGATGGTCGTTGCCTTGGCCATTGTCGTGGTTCCGTAGATGTCTGGTGTGTGCGCCGCGACTTCGGGAAATCGGCCCGGCTGCGGAAAACTGGCGCGAGACATAATGGTTGGGCCGCGAAAGTCAAGCGCAGTGGCCCGATGGCGTCAGTTGGTCTCAGCGCGAGCTTTGCAGTGCGGTCTAAAGTACGTCGCGCAGGAAGCGCCGGTGCAGCATGCGGTAGAAGGGAACAGGGCCGCCCGGGGTCAACTCGGGGTCGCTGGTGAGGCGCGCTTCAAGGTCGGACAGCACCGTCTTGGTGATGAGCGGTACTTCGAGTTCCTTGGCATCGGCGATGTCGAACCAGGCGAGCTCTTCCAGCTCCTCAGTCGGTCCGCCTTCGGCGAGTTCCACCGCGACATCGGCTTTCCATGCGGTCAGAAAACGAGTGTCGAAGCGGCGCACGCGACCGGGTGGGGTGATGGCCCGGGCAACATAACGGACGCGGTCGAGCGCCGGCATCACCTTGTGCTCGGCAAAGCCGGTCCAGCCGGGATTGCGCGTGGCGAATTCGCCAGGCGTGCCGATCAGAAGGCCAGCTTCCTCATAGGTCTCGCGGATGGCGGAGAGGGCGATTGCCCGCGCACGGGCATCGCTGGCACGCGCACCGGTGCCGCGCAATTTGAGCCGCTCGTCGGGGTGAAGGTCGGCAGCCACCGAGATGCGCGCATCCGCAGGGTCGGTGCGCCCGCCGGGGAAGACGAAGCGGCCCGGCATGAACGCATGGTGGCGGCTGCGGCGGCCCAGAAGCACCTGCACCTTGCCGCCCTGGCGGTCGAGCAGGATCAGCGTGGCGGCGTCACGTGGTCGCTTGGGGCCTTCGCCCAGCGCAAAATCCTTGCTCTCGGCCTTGTCGAGCGCTTCGCGCGTCATGCCATCGACAGAGTTTTTAGGCTTGCCGCGCGCCATCGATCAGGGCTTTTCCGGCCGGTCTTCAGTGCCGCCGAAGCCGTGCATGCGCAAGGCCCATTGCAGCCCCACCACGGCGCCCTTGATGGGCTGTATGAGCGCGATTGCCGACAGGATCGTGATCGGCACCCAGATCGCCAGGTGCTGCCAGGTGGTGAGCTCGAACATCACTTCGAAGCCCATATAGGCGCCCACAATGATGTGGCCGACAATGAACACGACCAGGTAGGCCGGGAAGTCGTCTGCGCGGTGGTGATGCAGTTCCTCATTGCAGACAGGGCAGTCGTCGCGCGTCTTCAGGAACGAGCCAAACATACGGCCTTCGCCGCATTTGGGGCATCGGCAGCGCGTGCCGTTCCAGACCGCGGGCCATACCGCGCGCGCCGGGGTCTGCCGGAATTCGGTGGAAATTTCTTCAGCCATCATCTTCTCCTGCCGCGCCCGCCGCCTGCGCGGCCGCTTCTGCCGCCGACGCGTCGCTTCGATTTGTGAAACGAGCGCGTTCCCTGTGGCATCGGGCCCGGCTCGGTCAGCATTTCGAAGCGCATTGAACCGGCCAGCGGTGCGACTTCCATCAGCCTCACTTCGACGCGATCCGCCAGGCGGTAGCCCTTGCCAGAGCGTTGACCAACCAGCGCATGCGCCGCTTCGTCATAGACATAGTAGTCGTCGCCCAATGTGGACACGGGAATAAAGCCATCTGCGCCAAAATGCGGCAGCTGGACGAAAAGGCCGGATTTGGTGACGCCGGAGATGCGGGCAGCGAAATCGGCGCCGATTCGGTCTGCCAGATGGCGGGCGACAAGACGATCCACCGTTTCGCGCTCGGCCGCCATTGCCCGGCGCTCGGCTGTCGATATCAGTGCCGCGGTTTCTTCTAGCCGGGCTTCCTCGTCCTTCGTCAGCGCTTCTGGACCGAGCCCCAGCGCGCCGATCAGAGCGCGGTGAACCAGAAGGTCGGCGTAACGCCGAATGGGCGAGGTGAAATGCGCATAGCGGCGCAGGTTGAGGCCGAAATGGCCAAGATTTTCAGGCGTGTAGACGGCCTGGCTTTGCGAGCGCAGCACGACTTCATTGACCAGCTCTTCGTGGTCGGAGCCACGCACCTGAGCGAGAATATTGTTGAACTGCGCCGGTTTCATCTGTGCGCCGCGCGCCAGCGAGATGCCGACCGTGCGCAGGAAATCACGCAGCGCTTCCTGCTTGGCGAGCGAGGGCGCATCGTGCACGCGATAGATCAGCGGCCTGTGTTTCGCTTCCAGCGTTTCGGCCGCGGCCACATTGGCCTGGATCATAAACTCCTCGATCAGCTTGTGCGCGTCGAGCCGTTCGGGAACGATGACCTTGTCGACCGTGCCGTCGTCTTTCAGCAGGATTTTGCGCTCCGGTAGGTCCAGTTCGAGCGGCTGGCGCTTGGTGCGGCCTTTTTTCAGCGCAGCATAAGCGTCCCAGAGCGGTTTCAGCACAGGTTCGAGAAGCGGGCCGGCCTTGTCGTTCGGCGTGCCGTCGATTGCGGCCTGCCCTTCGGTGTAGGCAAGACGCGCGGCAGACCGCATCATGATGCGGTGGAAGCTGTGGCGCAGTTTCTTGCCCTTGGCGTCGAACACCATGCGGACGGCAAGGGCAGGGCGGTCTTCCTTTTCGCGCAACGAACAAAGGTCGTTCGAGATGCGCTCCGGCAACATCGGCACCACGCGATCGGGGAAATAGACCGAATTGCCGCGTTTCAACGCCTCCCGGTCCATCGCCGAGCCGCTGGTCACATAGGTGGCGACATCGGCGATGGCGACATCGACGATGAAGCCGCCGGCGTTTTTCTCGTCCGTGTCGGGCGTGGCGTGCACCGCGTCGTCATGGTCTTTGGCGTCGGCGGGGTCGATTGTGATGAGCGGCACTTTGCGCCAGTCCTCACGGCCCGAAAGGCTGGCCGGTTTCGCGGCCTCCGCCTGGCTGATCACGGCGTCTGGAAAGACGTTCGGGATGCCGTGGGCATGAATGGCGATCATGGAGATCGCCTTCTCGCTCGCCATTGAACCGATCACCGCGCTGACGCGGCCGCGCGGCGGACCGTGGCGGCGGCTCGATTTGTCAGGCTCGGCTTCGACCAGATCGCCGGGCTTGGCGTCCTTGAGTGCGTCGGCGGCAATGATGAGTTCGGGTTCGCCGCGCGTGACCGGTTCCAGACGGTAATCGTCACCCGCCTTGCGGATGACACCGAGCACGGTGTCGCGCGTGCGGTCGATCTTCTTCAGAATTTGGGCGGTGTAGGCCGGACCCTTGCCGCCGCCCTTGGCCGGGAAGACACGGGCCAGCACGCGGTTGCCGATACCTGGCGCCGGCTTGCCGCGTTTGGTGCGCACCTGAACCAGCGGAGGCGCGCCGCCATCGTCAGGCCATTCCGAAGGGCGGGCGAGCAGCAGTCCGTCCTTGTCACGCGAGAAGATGTCGAGTTCGACCACATGCGGCAGGCCACCCGGCTGGACGACACGTTTGCCACGCTTTTCGATCTGGCCGCTGTCGGCCATTTCGCTCAGCAAATCCTTCAGCCAGACGCGATCCGCGCCTTTCAGGCCAAACGCACGGGCAATCTCGCGCTTGCCGGACTGATCGGGATTTGCGGCGAGGAAATCCAGAATGTCTTGCGGTGTTGGGCGATGGCTGCCGGACGCGTCCGAGCTGCGCCCGGCTTTGCTTCCCTTGGTAGTGCGCCGGGCCAAACGTCAGTCCTTGCTCTTTGTTTTGGCGCTTGATTTGGCCTTGCGTTTCGCCGGCTTCTTGCCGCCCTTCGCGGCTTTGGCGGCGATCAGCTCCAGCGCCTCCGGCATCGTCACCGAGGCGGGATCCTTGCCCTTCGGCAGCGTGGCGTTGACCTTGCCCCAGTTCACATAGGGGCCGTAACGGCCGTCGCGCACCGTGATCTTGCCGCCATCGGGATGGTCGCCAAGTTCGGCCAGTGCCGTTGACGCGCGGCCGCGACCACCGCCCTTGGCCTGCTTTTCCGCGATCACCGTAACGGCGCGGTTGAGGCCGATCGAAAACACGTCCTCGACCGTTTCGAGATTGGCGTAAGTGCCGTCATGGAGCACGAAGGGTCCATAGCGGCCGATGCCGGCGGAGATCATCTTGCCGGATTCGGGATGCTTGCCGACATCGCGCGGCAACGCCAGAAGCGCCAAGGCCTTCTCATGATCCATTTCAGCGACGGCCCAGCCTTTCGGCAGGCCGGCGCGCTTGGCCTCCTTGCCTTCGCCGCGCTGAACATAAGGGCCGAAGCGGCCGCTCTTCAGAACGATTTCTTCGCTGGTGTAGGGGTCGGTGCCCAGTACCCGGTCGCCGCCATCATCGTCCGCGCCATTGCCGCCATTGGCGTCGGCGCCGAGCTGGCGGGTATAGCCGCATTCGGGGTAGTTGGAGCAACCGACGAAAGCGCCGAACTTGCCGAGTTTAAGCGAGAGGTTGCCGGTGCCGCAGCGCGGACAGATGCGCGGGTTGGAACCGTCTTCGCGCTCCGGGAACACCAGCGGCGCCAGCTCCTCGTTCAGCGCGTCGAGTACCTCGGACACCCGCAGGTCTTTGATTTCATCGATATGGCCTGAAAAATCGGTCCAGAAGTCGCGCAGCACGTCTTTCCAGGCTAGACGGCCGTCGGAAATCTCGTCGAGTTTCTGCTCAAGCGAAGCGGTGAAGTCGTATTCGACATATTTCTCGAAGAAGCTTTCGAGGAACGAGGTGACAAGCCGGCCCTTGGCCTGCGGAAACAAGCGGCGCTTGTCGATCGTCACATAGTCGCGGTCTTCGAGCGTCTTGAGCGTTGCGGCATAAGTGGAGGGGCGGCCGATGCCGAGCTCTTCCATCTTCTTGATCAGTGAGGCCTCGGTGTAGCGCGGTGGCGGCTCGGTCTCGTGCTGGCTGGCATTGACCTTTTCGCGCTTGAGTGCTTCGCCGTTGCGAATTTCGGGCAGGCGGCGCGAATCCTCTTCCTCCGCGTCGTCGTCCTTCTGGTCAGTGTAGGCAGCTATAAAGCCGTCGAAGCGAACGACGGAGCCAACCGCGCGCAGCCGTGCCTTGCCGCCGGGGCCCGTTGCATCGATCTCGGCGGTCGTGCGTTCAATCTCAGCCGGGTTCATCTGGCTGGCGATGGCGCGCTTCCAGATCATCTCGTAGAGGCGAGCCTGGTCCGCATCCAGCGACGAGCGCATCCGGTCGGGCGTGCGTGTAAAGTCGGTCGGTCGGATCGCCTCGTGCGCTTCCTGGGCGTTTTTTGCCTTCGACGAGTAGTGGCGCGGTTTCTCCGGCAGATAGCGCTCGCCGAATTCATTGCCGATCGCAGAGCGGGCAGCCTCGATCGCCTCCGGTGCCATCTGGACGCCGTCGGTACGCATATAGGTGATGAGGCCGGCGGTCTCGCCGCCAATGTCGATACCTTCATAAAGGCGCTGCGCGACCTGCATCGTGCGGCTCGCGGCAAAGCCCAGGCGCGATGACGCGGCCTGTTGCAGGGTCGACGTTGTGAAAGGCGGGGCGGGGTTGCGCCTCGTCGGTTTGGCTTCGACGGACAGAACGTTAAAGGATGCGCCTTCCAGCATCGCCTTGATGCGGTCGGCCTCGTCCTTGCTGCCGATGTCAAGCTTCTGCAGCTTTTTACCGTCAAATTCGGTGAGGCGCGCCTCGAAACTGTCGCCGCGCGGGGTAAGCAGGGTGGTGGATAGCAGCCAGTATTCCTGCTTCACGAAGCGTTCGATCTCGCCCTCGCGGTCGCAGACGAGGCGCAGCGCGACTGACTGGACGCGGCCGGCAGAGCGCGCACCGGGCAGCTTGCGCCACAGCACCGGCGAGAGTGTGAAGCCGACGAGATAGTCAAGCGCGCGGCGCGCCAGATACGCGTCGACCAGCGGCACGTCGATGTCACGCGGATTGGCCATCGCGTCAAGCACGGCCGATTTGGTGATGGCGTTGAAGACCACGCGGCGAACGGGTTTGTCCTTAAGCGCCTTCTTCTGGCGCAGCACTTCAAGCACGTGCCAGGAGATCGCTTCGCCTTCGCGGTCGGGGTCGGTGGCGAGGATCAGACCGTCGGCATCCTTCACTGCTTTGGTGATTTCGGAGAGCCGTTTGGACGATGCGCCATCGACCGACCAGGACATCGCGAAGTCCTCGTCTGGGCGCACGGAGCCGTTCTTGGGCGGCAAGTCCCGCACATGGCCGAAGGAAGCCAGAACCTTGTAATCCCGGCCGAGATATTTGTTGATCGTCTTGGCCTTGGCTGGCGATTCGACGACGACGATGTCCATGCGTGGACCGTAACCCTTCACGCTCGGCTGTCGCCTTGGCGTAGCAGTTCAGTTGAAAACAGTGTCGTCACATGGCCGCGGTTTTTCGTCCGGTCAAGGGCAGGCAGCAAATTTACAGTCACGGCTACATACAACCGGTGGTTTAGTTAAGTTGAGTGATTGCAATTTCTGGTCAATGTGATTACCTCTGGTTTCATTGGGGCAAGTAATTGAAACCTGAACCGCGCGGCGCTGCGAAAAACAACAAGAATCGCCCGCGTGACCGGACCCGGAGCACTTGCCCGCAATGCGTCAGCTCGCGGAAAATTCGAGACGCACACATAAACTGGACTACATCCAATCCATGCTCGGCCAGTTGCGCCAGATGGCAGAAGCGGAGCGCTGCGATATGCTCGCTTATCTGGTGGAGATGGCCTATGTCGAGGCCAGCGACATTATTCGCGGCGAGCGCCCGTTGCGCGTGAGCAACGGCAATGGAAGCGGCAACGGGCTACACGTCCAGGATAAGTGAGACGGCACCGCCGGGGTGACGCTCCAGCCGCCCGGCGAGGTCGAGTTCCAGCAGAATCATGAAAATCTGGGCCGGGTGTGCGCCCGTGTGACGGATCAACTCGTCGACCCCAACCGGTGAGGGACCGAGCGCCTCGATTACGCGCGTTCGGTCGTCGTCGCTCGGCGGTGGTGCGGCGTCGAAATCGGGCGGCTCTGAGAAGCTGTCGTCACGCGGGCCGGGGATGCCGGACATCGGCTCCAGAGCATCGAGCACGTCGGCTGCGCCGGTGGCGAGGCTTGCGCCATCCTTGATGAGGCCGTTGGCGCCGGCGGCGCGCGGGTCAAGCGGCGAGCCGGGTACGGCAAAGACCAGCCGACCGAAATCGCCGGCATAGCGGGCGCTGATCAGCGAACCGGAGCGCAGCGCCGCTTCCACCACCACCAGCGCCATCGATGCGCCGGCGATCAGACGGTTGCGGCGTGGAAAGTCGCGCGCACGCGGCTCCCAGCCGAACGGCATCTCGGAGACGACCGCGCCACGCTCGCAGATCATGTCGAACAGCTTCAGGTTTTCGGGCGGATAGGGCTGATCGAGCCCGCCGGCCAACATTGCGACCGTGCCGGTATCGAGGCTCGCCTCATGCGCCGCGGCGTCGATGCCGCGAGCCAAACCGGAGGTGACCGCGTAGCCGCGCTTGCCGAAGTCGGCGGCAAGCTTGCGCGCCATCTTGATGCCGGACAGCGACGCGTTGCGCGCGCCGACCATGGAAATCGACGGCAATTCCAGAACCGCGCCCTGGCCCTTCACGGCGAGCAGCGGTGGCGCCCCGGTTACGCGCCGTAGAAGCGACGGGTAGGACGGCTCACCAAGCGCGACAAAGCGCGCGCCCAGCTTTTCGGCCTGACGCAACTCGGCTTCGGCATCTTCAACAGGGCACGGCTTCAGCACGGCGCCGGAGCGCCCGCGGCTGGCAAGTTCGGGCAGCGCATCCAATGCGGCCTCGGCCGAGCCGAAGCGATTGATCAGGTCGCGGAAGGTCTGCGGGCCGACATTTTCAGTGCGGATCAGCCGCAGCCACGCAAGACGCTGGCGCTCCGCCAGGAGCTGGCCTGCGCTCAACCCTTGGCCCCGATCTTCGATTCGTTGCCTGAAAGAAGTCGGCGGATGTTGGCGTGGTGCTTGAGGATGAGGAGCAGCGACATGAAGGCGAGGCCGGCTGCGATATCGCCAAGACCGACAGTCCAGGTGACAGCCGGCGTTATGATGGCCGCGAGCAGAGCGGAAAGCGACGAGTAGCGCAGGATAATCGCGGCGGCGAGCCAGACGCCTGCGAAAACCAGTACCGGAACCCATGCCCACAATAGCGGCAGAAAGGCGATGCCCAGCAGCACGCCGATATAGGTGGCGACGCCTTTGCCGCCCTTGAAGAGCAACCAGACGGGGAAAAGATGGCCCAGAAAAGCGCCGAGGCCGGCGATCAGGCCGAGTTCGATGCCATAGAGGCTGGCGATCAGTACGGCTGCGGTGCCTTTGAGCGCGTCGAGCAGCAGAGTAGCGGCGGCGAGGCCCTTATTGCCGGTTCTGAGCACATTGGTTGCGCCGATATTGCCGGAGCCGATATTGCGCACGTCACCCAGCCCGGCTGCGCGCGTGAGCACCAGCCCGAAGGGAATCGACCCGAGCAGGTATCCGAAAAGGAGAGCTCCCAGCAATGTCAGGGCAAGGTCGGTCACGATATCCTCCAAGTAAAGGTGCGGCGCAGACTTGAAAAGCCGTTCCGGTCAGGCGCGGAAGACTGTGCGGCCCGCGACCATCGTTTGCAACACCTTGCCTTGAAGGCGGGCGCCTTCAAAGCAGGTGTTCTTGGAGCGAGAGCGGATATCCGCCTCTCGTACGACCCAGGGGTAGTCGAGATCGACGAGTGAGAGATCGGCGGGTGCACCGGGCGCAAGAGTTCCACCCGGAAGCCCGAACAGCCGCGCCGGAGCGGTGGAGAGCGCATCGATCAGGCGCATCAGCGGCACGTCGCCATTGTGGTGAAGGCGCAGCGCGACCGCGAGCAGGGTCTCGAGCCCGATCGCGCCGGTGGCGGCATCGGCAAACGGCAGACGCTTGGTGTCGACATCCTGCGGGTCGTGTGAGGAGGACACGATATCGATTGCGCCGCTGCGCAGCGCTTCGACCATGGCCAGACGATCCTCCTCCGCGCGCAAGGGCGGCGAGAGACGGAAGAATGTGCGGTATTCGCCGACATCGATCTCGTTGAGGGCGAGATGGTTGATCGAAACGCCGGCGGTCACCTTTGCGCTGTCGGCTTTGGCGCGGGCCACAGCCTCCGCGGAAACGGCGGTGGAAAGCTTCGCAGCGTGATACGCACCCCCGGTGAGACGCGCGAGCCGCAAATCGCGCTCCAGCGGTATGATCTCGGCTTCGGCGGCAATTCCCGGCAGGCCGAGCCAGCTCGCATAGAGCCCCTCGTTCATGACGCCGCCGCAGGTGAGGTCGGCATCCTGCGTTTCGAGCGCGACGACAGCGCCGAAATCTCGCGCATAGGTGAGGGCGCGGCGCACGACTAGCGGGTTTGCGATGGTGTTTCTGCCGTCGGTGAAGGCAACCGCACCCGACTGTCGGAGCAGCCCGAACTCGGTCATTTCCTGGCCTGCGAGGCCCTTCGTCACAGCAGCAGCGGGGTGAATGTTGACGATTGCGGTTTCGCGGGCGGTACGCAGCACGAACTCGACCAGCGCCGGGTCATCGATCACCGGATGCGTATCCGGCATCATAATGACCGAGGTCACGCCACCTGCGGCGGCGGCGTGGCTGGCCGAGGCGATGGTCTCGCGGTGCTCGGCGCCCGGCTCGCCGACGAAGACGCGGCTGTCGATGAGACCGGGGACGATCAGCTTGCCGGCGCAGTCAATGACCTCCGCGCCTTCCGGAGCGCCCTGGTTGTGGGCGGCAGCGCCCGCTGCCTCGATCTTGCCTTTTGCGACTATGACCGCGCCAGTCTCGTCCAGCCCGCGCGAGGGGTCTACGATGCGCGCATTGGTGAAAACGGTCGCCGTCATGCCTCGCCTCCGGCATTGCGGCGCGGGTCAAGCAGGGCTTCCATCACCGCCATCCGCACGGCGACGCCCATCTCGACCTGCTCTTCGATGACACTTTGCGGACCGTCGGCGATTTCCGATGCGATCTCCACGCCGCGGTTCATCGGGCCGGGATGCATCACCAGCGCGTCTTCTTTCGCTGCCTTCAGCTTCTCGGCATCCAGCCCGTAATAGCGGAAATATTCGCGGATCGACGGGACGAACGCGCCTGCCATGCGCTCACGCTGCAGGCGCAACATCATCACGACATCGGCGTCCTTCAGACCCTCGGTCATGGAGGTGAAGGGCTGGACGCCCATCCGCTCGATGCCGGCGGGCATCAGGGTCGACGGACCAACGACGCGGACGCGCGCTCCGAGTGCATTCAAGAGCACGATGTTGGAGCGAGCGACGCGCGAATGGAGAACGTCGCCGCAGATCGCGACGGTGAGCTTGCCGAGTGCACCGCGCGCGCGGCGGATCGTAAGCGCATCGAGAAGCGCCTGAGTGGGGTGTTCATGCGCGCCGTCGCCGGCATTCACCACCGAGCAGCCAACCTTTTGAGCAAGGAGCGCCGCGGCACCGGCCGAAGCGTGGCGAATGACGAGAATGTCGGGCCGCATGGCGTTCAGCGTCATCGCGGTGTCGATGAGCGTTTCGCCCTTCTTCACCGAGGAAGAGCCGACCGACATGTTCATGACGTCGGCGCCGAGGCGTTTTCCGGCGAGCTCGAACGACGATTGCGTGCGGGTCGAGGCTTCGTAAAAGAGATTGATCTGGGTGCGGCCGCGCAGATTGGCGGTTTTCTTTTCCGGCTGGCGCGAGATTGCGACCGCGGCATCGGCGCGGTCGAGCAGAAGTTCGATATCAGCTGCGGAAAGGCCCTGAATCCCCAGCAAATGGCGGTGCGGAAAAAGAGGAAAAGTGGTGGCCGGGCTCATCTCAAGCCGGTGCTATAGGGCTCAACCGGCATTGCCGCAAGGCGAAGGGCTGCGCATGAAATGGCTTTCCCCCGAATTCGGTTAAGCTGTCGTTGGGTGCTGTTGTATTAGTCGCGCGGAATGCGGCACAGTCCGCTGACCGAAGGAACCAACGAGGGCAGTTCCGCTTGACGCACGATGTGTTCAACCAGTCACCGCCGCTTGCCGGCACCAATGCGCTGCGCAGCGACCCGCTTCTGACGCAGCTTTCGCAGGATTTTGCCGAGCCGATCCGCAAGGAGCTTGAGCAGCTCGGGCGCTTTGTGCGTTCTGCCGAGGCACAAGACCTGGCGCGTATCGCAAATACGCAGACACCGCAGCTGAAAGCGTTCGATCAGCGCGGCAACCGGCTCGATCACGTGGAGTTTCACCCGGCGTACCATGCGCTGATGCGGCGCTCAGTTTCGCTCGGGCTGCATTCGAGCGTTTGGGAAAACACCAAGGCCGAGCAGGGCGCTCGCCACCAGGTGCGCGCGGCGCGCTACTATCTGATGTCGCAGCTGGAGACCGGGCACCTGTGCCCGATCACCATGACGAATGCGTCGCTTGCAGCGCTGATCGGCACGCCGGATCTCTTCAACAAATGGGCGCCGGCGGTGACGACCCGCAAATACGACCCTTCGCATGCAGCGCCTTTCAAGAAGACCGGGCTGACGCTCGGCATGGGCATGACGGAAAAGCAGGGCGGCACAGATGTTCGCGCCAATACGAGCGGCGCGGCCAGGGCCAAAGATGGGAGCTACCGGCTCAAGGGCCACAAATGGTTCATGTCCGCGCCGATGTCTGACGCGTTTCTGATGCTGGCGCAGCAGGAGGAGGGGCTTTCCTGCTTTCTCGTGCCGCGCATACGCGACGACGGCAGCCGCAACGGTCTCAGGTTCCAGCGCCTGAAGGACAAGCTCGGCAATCGCTCGAACGCGTCCTCAGAGGTCGAGTTCGACGGCGTTCATGCGGAACTGGTGGGCGAGGCCGGCAAGGGCGTGCGCACGATCATGGACATGGTCACGCTGACGCGCCTCGACTGTGCGCTGGGCTCGTCGGCCATCATGCGCGCCGGTCTTTCAGAAGCGGTGCACCACACGCGGCATCGCGAGGTGTTCGGGTCACCGCTTGCCGACCAGCCGCTGATGCAGCGCGTGCTGGCCGATCTTGCTCTGGATGTGGCGGGCGCGACGGCACTCTCGTTCCGGCTGGCGCGCGCATTCGACGAGGCGGCGAACGACCGCGAGCAGGCAGCCTTTGTACGGGTGATGACGCCGGTGGTGAAATACTGGGTCTGCAAGACGGCGCCAGCGATGCTCTACGAGGCGATGGAGTGTCTCGGCGGCAATGGCTATGTCGAGGAGGCACCGCTCGCCCGCTACTATCGCGAGGTCCCGGTGAACGCCATCTGGGAAGGATCCGGCAATGTGATGGCGCTTGACGTTCTGCGTGTGCTCGGCCGTGGACCTCAACTCTTCGAAGAGGTGATGGAGAGCATCGGCCGCGATCTCGGCAATGCCGGGCGCGGGGCGATAGAGGTGCTCAAGGCAGCCATTGGCGTTGCGTCTTCCGATGAGGGTTCGGCGCGAATTCTGACCGAGCAGCTTGCGCTTTCGGCGGCGGCAGCGGAATTGAAGCGCATGGGGGCAGGGCGCATCGCGGACGCCTTTGTCGAAACGCGGCTCGCCGGCCAATGGCGCGCGACTTACGGCATGCTCGATGGGCGGCACGATGCACGCGCCATCATCGACACGCTTTATCCCGAAGCCAATTGAGCGGCGAGGGACAGCACGATCGGCATTGTGAGGAAGGCGAAGGCGGTCTGCAGCGTGGCTTCTGCGGCGTAGAATTCAGCATCGCCGCCGAGCTGCCGGGCAAGAATGTAACCGTTCATCGCGGTCGGTACCGAACCGCATAGCGCCAGATAGACAATCTCGTCGCCCCGTACACCAAACGCCCAGCCAAGACTGACGAGCAGCGCAGGGAAGAAGAGCAGCTTCAATACAAGCGGCAGCCACAGGATGGCGCGGGGCTTCAGCGCATCGGCGGGACGCAGGCCTGCGCCGATGGCGAGTAGGCCCATGCCGATTGCCGCACTGCCGACAAGGCGGATTGCTTCGTCGACCGGGCCGTAGAGACCGCCCGGAATGAAGCGGAACAGAATCGCGATCAGCACCGAAATGATCAGCGGATTTGTCGCCATCGCCCGAAAGGTGCGCTGCCAGTTGGGTTCGCCCGTGCCAAGCCGCACCAGCACAGCCACCGAAGACAGGTTGAGCGGGATGATGATGGCGGCCATTGCCAGCGCCACGACCGCGCTGGCCGCAGGCGGGTAGAGCTTCTGCGCGACAGCTAAGGCGACAAAGCCGTTCCAGCGCATGGTCGTTTGAAAGATCGAGGTGTATTCCGGTCCATTGGAAATGCCGGTTGCGCGCAGAAGCGGCCACAAGGCCAGCGCAATCGCACCCATGATCGCCACACCGGCAAACAATGCCGCCAGAACGCCGCCCAGCGACAACTGGCTCATATCGGCGTGGAGAATCGTCGTGAAAAGCAGCGTCGGGTAGAGCACCCAATAGGAAAACAGCTCAAGGCTTTCCCACACGGGACGTTGGAGCTTCGGCACGCGCCCAAGCAGGTTGCCGATCACGATCAGCAGGAAGATCGGCAGGATGCTTTCGAAGATGGGGAGCATTGCGGGTCGGCGCCTGGACAGATGTGCTTCCGGCTTAGGCTTGCGCGTAAGCCGTGTAAAGCCGCTGCGGCCGAGCAGATTTCCCCAGGCAGTTAACCTTAACAATTGGTTTCGATTGCGGGCGCTGCGCCATATCGCCAGTTTGCTGGGCGAGGGGGCAGCTAGATGATGCACAGAGCAGCCAAAATCGCACTTTCCACCTGCTGGGTCGCCGTGTTCGGCACGCTGGCGCTTGTTGCCATGGTCGCGGCGACCGATGGCATCGAGGCAGCCCGGACGGCAATTCCGCTTGCAATTCCGCTGCTTGGCATCACGCCGCTGGCAAGCGAGCCGATGATGGGTGGGCTGTCGCTCGGCTCAGCGATCGTCACATCGCTGTTTCTGTGGATGCTGCTCACCGCGCTGATTACAGACGACGACTGGTCGCGCGGGATCGACAACCCGGTCGAGCTGGCGCATGGCGGCGCGTTCGGCATTGGCGGCGTGATCTTCATGGCGACGATGCTCGATGCGTCGATCCCGATCATGATCAGTTGCGGCTTGCTGATGGCGGCGTTGGTGATTTCGCTCCTGCTGTCGCGCATCGGCCCGGAGCCGAAGCAGACGCTGGCGCCGCGCGAAGTGCGCGACCGGGCCATCGAAGCTGCCCATGTCTATTCGGTCGAGTTCAAGCAGCCGAGCGCAGAGATCGTTACCTTCCCGATGCGCGGCGAATTCGCCCGCGGGGGGCAGTGATGCGCTATATCCTGCTTTTCTGGGCGACGCCGCTTCTGCTGCTTTGGGGCTGGTTCTTCCTGTCCTATTACGACTGGAATTTTGGCTTCCTGTTTCTCAGCCGCGAGTTCCACGATTTCGCGTTCCAGATTTATGGCAACATTCTGGGCATCGAGCCATCGACCATCCCGCTTCTGGTGGCCAAGGCCTGTGTGCTCGACACAGCCATCATTCTGGCGATCTACGCGTTCCGCCGCCGCCGCCAGATCATGAGCTGGGTTGCAGATAAGCGGCAGAGCTATTTCGGACCGCTGGATGAGAGCATTCTCAACCGGTCGAGCGCGCCCTGAAGAATGAAGGCTGCCGCTTCGGCGTCGATGACCTCGGAGCGCTTTGCCCGCGACACGTCCATCCCGATCAGTGAGCGCTCGGCGGCCACCGTCGAGAGCCTTTCGTCCCACAGGACGATAGGCAATGGCGTGAGTGTGCCCAGATTGCGGGCGAATGCGCGGCTCGCCTGCGCGCGCGGACCTTCCGACCCGTCCATATTGACCGGCAGACCCAGAATGATGGCGGCGACGTTCTCGCGCTGGAAGGCTTCCAGCAGCTGAGTCGCGTCGGCGGTGAATTTCTTGCGTCGGATCACGGTGCGCGGATGCGCCATGGAAAGCGCACCGTCCGAAACAGCCAGCCCGATCGTCTTGGTGCCCAGGTCGAGCCCCGCCAGCCTTTGGCCCGGCTTCACGATTTCGGCGATTTCTTCGATGGGTGTGACTGGCATTCGGCCCGCAATATCTTTTGACTTCGGTTCGGGCGTTCTATCCTCTGTCGCAGACAATAGCGGAGGATGCCCCATGCAAATAACCTGGTACGGCCATTCGGCCTTCAGAATCGAAAATGGCGCCGCCAAGATCCTGATCGATCCGTTTCTGACCGGCAATCCGTCCTGGGACAAGGGCTGGGAAGCAGCGGCGGAGGGCGCAACGCATGTGCTCCTCACTCACGGTCATAACGACCATGTCGGTGATGCAGCCGATATTCTGAAGAAAACCGGCGCGATGCTGGTCGCCAATTTCGAGATTTGCATGTGGCTGGTCGGTCAAGGCGCCGACGGCGACAAGATCAATCCCGGCAATACAGGCGGCACTGTGGACTGCGGCGGCTTCACCGTGAGCTTTGTGCGGGCCGACCATTCATCGTCATTCCAGACGGGCGAGGGCGCGAATGTCTATCTCGGCAATCCGCTCGGGCTGGTGCTGCATTTCCCGGACGGCAAGAGCGTCTACCATATGGGCGACACCGATATCTTTTCCGACATGGGGCTGATCAACGAGCTGCATCAGCCGCAGATCGGACTGGTGCCGATCGGCGACCGCTTCACCATGGGTGGTGCCGTTGCGGCACTTGCCTGTCGGCGCTTCTTCAAGTTCGAAACGGTGATCCCGTGCCATTACGGCTCGTTTCCGATCATCGACCAGAGTGCGGACAAGTTTGTCGCCGGAATGGAAGGGTCGGGCACCGATGTTCTGACATTGGAGCCCGGCGGGTCGGTGTCGCTGTAGGCGACAATTCGCGCCCTGAGGCAGCGGAGCGGTTGCGCAGAAAGCGGCCGGGTTCTATAGGCGCGGGGAGTTTTTCCTCCATTCTGCGGAGTTCGCCATGTCGGTCGACATAGCCACAGTCAAACACGTCGCGCGCCTCGCCCGGATCGCAGTCGACGACGCGGATGCCGAGCGCATGACCGGCGAGCTGAATGCGATTCTCGGCTTCGTTGAGCAACTAAACAAGGTTGACGTCACCGGCGTGGAGCCAATGACCTCGGTCATCCCGATGGAGATGAAGAAGCGTCAGGACGCGGTGACCGACGGCGGCAAGGCCGCCGACATCGTGGCCAACGCGCCCGCGACCGAGGACAATTTCTTCCAGGTTCCCAAGGTGGTGGAATAGGTTCGATGGTCGCGCCGGAACTGCCCCACCCGCCGGCTTCGCCGGCACCCTCCCCGGAGCGGGGAGGGAAACCCGCGGCCAGGCCGAGCATCAAGAAAGCTCGTAGCCTGCGAGCCAATATGAGCGAAGAGGAAGTCATCCTGTGGTCGGAACTGCGCCGGCTGCGCGCGCAGGGACTGCACTTTCGCAGACAAGTGCCGCGCGGCCCCTATGTGCTTGACTTTGCCTGTCTCAAGGCCGGCATTGCCGTAGAAGTTGATGGCGAACAGCATTTCCATGGACAGCAGCCGGCGAAGGATGCCGCACGCGACAGGTTTTTCGCTGAACAGGGAATTCTGACGCTTCGCTATACGACCACGGAGGTTCGGAAGGAACTGAATTCGGTTGTCGAGGATATCTTCAAGCGGGCGGCCGCGCGCCATTTCCCTCCCCTCCCAGGGGAGGGTGGCCCAGCGGGCCGGGTGGGGTGCCGATGAGCCAGGTCGCCATCACGGTCGAGACACCGCTGCAGGATGCCGTGCGCGCTATGGTGGCGGGGCTGAACGATTATCTGAAGCCGCTGTCACCGCCGGAATTTCAGTTTCAGCTGACAGCTGAGCAGATGGCGGAGCCAACGGTCACCGTGTTCGTTGTGCGCGACAGCAGCGGGCAAGCGGTTGGCATGGCATCGCTCAAAGATCACGGCGGCGGCCTCGGCGAAGTGAAGCGCATGTTCACGCTGCCGCAGGTGCGCGGCCAGCGGGTCGGTTCGCTGCTGCTTGCGCAGATCGAGCAGCTGGCGCGCCAGAAGAACATCAGCCGGCTGGTACTTGAAACCGGCGAGGCGCCCGGTTTCGAGCCGGCCTGGCGGGTCTATGAGCGCGGCGGTTTCACCCAATGCGGTGCGGTGCTGGACTATCCCGATTCCGGCTGGTCGCGATTTTACGAAAAGAAGCTTTCCTGATGACAGACCTAACCAGACTGACGATTGCCGAGGCGCGCTCCAAGCTCAAGGAGAAGGAGTTTTCAGCGCTCGAACTAACTAACGCCTATCTCGATGCGATCGACGCTGCGAACCCGGCACTCAACGCCTATGTGGCGGTGACGCATGACAAGGCCCACGCTATGGCCGAGGCGGCCGACAAGCGGCTCGCCGCCGGTGGGGCCGGTGCGCTGGAGGGCATTCCGCTGGGCGTAAAAGACCTGTTCGCCACCGAAGGCGTCCATACGCAGGCCGGCAGCCACATTCTGGACGGCTTCGAGCCGCGTTACGAATCCACCGTTACGGCCAATCTGTGGGCCGATGGCGCGGTGATGCTGGGCAAGCTCAACATGGATGAGTTCGCGATGGGTTCGTCGAACGAGACGTCCTATTACGGGCCGGTCACCAATCCTTGGCGTGCGAAGGACGACAACAAGGCGCTGGTGCCGGGTGGTTCATCGGGTGGTTCGGCGGCGGCAGTCGCTTCATGGCTGTGCGCGGGTGCTACGGCGACCGACACGGGCGGCTCGATCCGCCAGCCGGCGGCGTTCACCGGTACGGTCGGCATCAAGCCCACCTATGGCCGCTGCTCGCGCTGGGGCACTGTGGCTTTTGCCTCCTCGCTCGATCAGGCCGGTCCGATCGCGCGCGATGTGCGCGACGCGGCAATCCTGCTCCGGTCGATGGCCTCGTCCGACCCGAAGGACACGACTTCGGTTACGCAGGACGTGCCGGATTATGAAGCCGCGCTCGGGCAGTCGGTAAAGGGCCTCAAGATCGGCATTCCCAAGGAATACCGCATGGACGGGATGCCCGACGAGATCGAAAAGCTGTGGCAGCAGGGCATTGCCTGGATGAAGGATGCGGGCGCAGAGATCGTCGATATCTCATTGCCGCACACCAAATACGCGCTGCCGGCCTACTATATCGTGGCACCGGCGGAGGCCTCGTCCAACCTCGCGCGCTATGATGGTGTGCGCTACGGCTTGCGGGTGCCGGGCAAGGACATCATCGACATGTATGAAAAGACCCGCGCCGCCGGTTTCGGCCGCGAGGTCAAGCGGCGTGTGATGATCGGCACCTATGTTCTGTCGGCCGGCTATTACGATGCCTACTACGTGCAGGCGCAGAAGGTGCGCACGCTGATCAAGAAGGATTTTGAGGATGTGTTCGCGGCCGGGGTGGATGCCATCCTGACGCCGGCGACGCCATCCGCCGCCTTCGGCATCGCCGATGAGAACATGGCGTCCGACCCGGTGAAGATGTACTTGAACGACATCTTCACTGTGACGGTGAACATGGCCGGCCTGCCGGGCATTGCGGTGCCGGGCGGGCTTGACGCGAAAGGCCTGCCGCTTGGGCTGCAGCTCATCGGCCGCCCGTTCGACGAGGAAATGCTGTTCCGCACCGCGCACGTGATCGAGCAGGCTGCGGGCCGGTTCGAGCCGACGAAGTGGTGGTAGCGATGGCGCTGCCGACGCTCATGCGAATCTGCTAGCGTCAGCCATGGCCGAGCTCGATTCACAACGCCGCAAGGTGCTTTCGCAGATCGCCCGTCACCCGGGCATCAGCTCCGACAGCCGCATAACAATCCGCGAAACGGCCGATGGCCTCGGCATCGACAATCCGGGCCACCGGCGCATGCCGATCATCCTTTTTCTGCTGCTGTGGCTCGGCGGCTGGGGCGTTGGCGAAATCTTCGCCCTGAGGGAAATTTTCAGCGGCGGTGGACCGCTGTCTGCCGACCTTTTCCTGATTTTCTGGGTGACTTTCTGGACGATTGGCGGCGCCGCGGTCTGGGTTTTTGTGCTGTGGCAGCTCTTCGGTGTGGAGCGCCTTTTCATCACCAGCGGTGCGCTGGTTCGCGAAATCGGCCTTTGGCGGATCAGGCGGCGGCAAGTGTTCGATCTCGCGCAAGTGTCGGATTTCAAACTGTCGTCGGCGCCGGCCGCGCCGAACTCGACCAATCGCGCGATCAGCTTCAAGGTCGATGGCGAGGAACAAAGTTTCGGAGTGAGCATGAGCCGGGAGGAGGCGACGGCTTCGCTCGCGGCAATCCGGCGTCACCTGCCGGCGGCAGAGCCGGTGGTCAATGATGAAAGTGGCGAAGAAGATGCCGGCGTGAACGTGAGCTGATCGCTCCATGTTCTTTATTCTCTCCAAGGTCGTCGGTTTTCTCATTCAGCCGCTGTGCATGGTCGCGCTTCTGGTGGGCGCGGGACTGATTGCGCTCGCCTTCGGTTGGCGCAAGCTGGCCGGCACGGGCATCGCACTTGGCTTTGCCATTCTGTTCCTGTCGAGCTGGACGACGCTCGGTTCGCTTATGCTGAGGCCCTTGGAAGAGCGGTTCCAGCGCCCGGAGGCCGCACCGGAGGCGATCAGCGGCGTCATTGTTCTCGGCGGCGGTTTCGAGGGTGCCGTGAATGCGGCGCGCGGCGGTTACGAGATCGGCAGCGCGGGCGACCGCTTCGTGGCAGCCGCCGTGCTTGCCCGCGATTATCCCGACATCCCGATCGTCATTACCGGTGGCAGCGGTGATCTACTGCTTCATGGCGAGCCGGACGCCGACACGTCTGAGCGCATGCTGACGGCGCTGGGTGTTGATCGGCAGCGTCTCGTGCTGGAGAACCGATCGCGAAATACATATGAAAATGCGCAGTTTACGCGCGAACTCTTGCAGCCTGATTCAAGCCAGAGCTGGCTGCTCGTCACCTCCGCGTTTCACATGCCGCGCTCTATGGCGCTGTTCCGCAAGGCAGGCTTCGAAGTCGTGCCATGGCCGGTCGACTACCGGACGACCGGCGAGGAAAGCCTCGCGATCTTTCAGGACAATGCGATCGATTCGCTGCACAACACTACACTCGCAATCCGCGAATGGGTGGGGCTTGTCGCCTACAGGTTGACGGGGCGAATTGATTCCATCCTGCCGGCGCCAGACTGAGCCGAAATCCCAGCTATGCACAGGCCGCAATGCAGCCTTGAATGTTAACAATATCTGAATTCCGGCCTTTACGATAAATTATTGAAAAGCATCGAAAATCGCCGACAGCGTATCAGAATGTGACGGTACGGAAGCCTTGATTCGGCCTTTTTCGCATTGCGGAAGGCGCGGCGAATGGCTAAGAGCGGCCAACGACGGAGTGGGGCCGTCGAGCAGCGAAAGCTGCGGTGTTTTGGGGTTCTCTGATTCACGGAAGTGACATGGAAGACAGCATCCAGAAGTCCTGCTGGGGCGTAACTGCCAAGGCAGCGGTCGGATTTGCCGGCATCATTCTTCTCGCCTGGCTGATCGGCGGTTCGGAAACCGTTACGGTTATCGCCGCAAGCTGACCAAACGGACGATCGAGTTGAAAAGGCGTGGCTTCGGCCGCGCCTTTTTCTTTTGCGCAGTTTGGCTTGGCGCAATCGGACCAGAGCGGCGGCGCTACCAGGACGTGGCTCTGGGGTGTTATGGAGCAGCATGACCCAGTCCAGCCCCCAAGAGCCGCCAGCAATGTTCCTTTCGGTATTCGACCTGTTCAAGATCGGCATCGGGCCTTCAAGCTCGCATACGATGGGGCCGATGGTGGCCGCGGCCAGGTTTCTGGACGAGATTGCTGGCAGCGACTGGCCGCGCCCGGCCGGCGCGCAGGTGGCTGCGCTCAAGGTCAGCTTGCACGGGTCACTTGCCTTCACCGGGGTCGGGCATGCCAGTGACCGCGCGGTGATCCTCGGGCTTGACGGCAATACGCCTGACAGCGTCGATCCCGACAAGTCGGATGAAGATGTTGCGCGTATCGGTCGCGAGAAAATGGTCAGGCCCGCCGGCCACCCCGCCTATCGCTTCGATCCCGACACCGACCTGGTGCTCGATCGGAAGAATCCGCTACCCGGCCATGCCAATGGCATGACCTTCTCCGCCTTCGACGCCGACGAGCGGCTGCTTTTGAAACGCGTCTATTATTCCGTCGGTGGCGGCTTTGTTGTGTCGGAGGAGGAGCTTCAGAAGCTCAAGGATCGCAGCAAGCCGCCAGTGGAGAAGGGCGTTCCATATCCCTTCGCCAACGCCAAGCAGATGCTGGCGCTCGCTGCCGAGAGCGGGCTGTCGATCGCCGAAATGAAACGCGCCAATGAGGAAACCCATATGGCGCAGGCCGAGCTCGACGCCGGGCTCGACGCTATCTGGCACGCCATGCATGGCTGCATCGAGCGCGGGCTTTCCAAAGACGGTATCATGCCCGGCGGGCTCAATGTGAAGCGCCGCGCACGCTACCTGCATGACAAGCTGGAAGAGGAATGGAGCCGCAACCGGCCCAACCCGCTGCTCGCCAATGACTGGCTCTCCGTCTACGCGATGGCGGTGAACGAGGAGAACGCGGCGGGCGGGCGCATCGTGACCGCGCCGACCAATGGCGCCGCCGGCGTGGTGCCGGCGGTTATCCGCTATTGGCAGCATTTCCATGTCGACGCGACCGAGCGCGATGTGCGCGACTTCCTGCTGACGGCCGCGGCTGTCGGCGGCATCATCAAGCACAACGCATCGATTTCTGGCGCCGAGGTCGGCTGCCAGGGCGAAGTCGGGTCGGCGTCGGCGATGGCGGCCGCTGGGCTGTGCGCAGTAATGGGCGGAACGCCCGAGCAGGTCGAGAACGCCGCCGAAATCGCGCTCGAACACCATCTTGGGATGACCTGCGATCCCGTTGGCGGGCTGGTTCAGGTGCCCTGCATAGAGCGCAACGCGCTTGGCGCGGTGAAGGCGGTCACTGCCGCTTCACTGGCGATCAAGGGCGACGGCAAGCATTTCGTACCGCTCGACGCCGCGATCGAAACCATGCGCCAGACCGGCATCGACATGAACGAGCGCTACAAGGAAACGAGCCAGGGCGGACTGGCGGTCAACGTCGTGGAGTGCTGACAGGCACCCTGGCCATTACCGGCCCTGTGGACAAGCCGCGGTGACATTGACCTTGGCCGCCGCCGGACTAAACCCTTGTGGCATGACCCTTCATCTCATCAAGCTCTGCGTTGGCGCCGAAAGCGTCGAGGATCTGGAGGAGTGGATTGCCGGGCGCATTGCCGACAATCCACGCGCCGGGCCCGGCGTGCCACGCGAGCCCTTCCACATAACGCGCATGGTGCCGAAACGCGTCGATGAGCTGATGGAAAACGGGTCGCTCTATTGGGTGATCAAGGGGCAAGTGCAATGCCGGCAGCGCATCGTAGAGGTGCGGCCTTTCACCGACGGCGAGGGCATTGGCCGCTGCTTTCTTGTGCTCGATCCCAAGATCGTACGCACTGCTTGGCAGCCGCGCCGGGCCTTTCAGGGCTGGCGCTATCTCAAGGCGAACGAAGCTCCGGCCGACCTGCCCGACGACGCCGATATCGCGGCGATGCCGGTCGCGCTGCGCAGCGAACTCGCAGAGCTCGGACTGCTTTAGACAAGCCGCAAAACGCCCGTCGCACTAACCATCTTGCTTTACCATGCGAGGGACCGCTCACCCGTCTCCCGCCTTTGTTATTGATCACGCTGCGGAAACGCGCCATTATTTTGGCGTTGGGAGTACGGGTTCATGTTCTTGTCGGGTGTAAATGAACATGCGGACGAGCCAGCACAGCGCAGCGCGCATGTGATCGTCTGCGGCAACGAAAAGGGCGGGTCGGGCAAATCGACCACCGCGATGCACATCGCCGTCGCGTTGCTTCGTTCCGGATACAGTGTCGCCACCGTCGATCTCGACGGGCGCCAGCTTTCGCTCACGCATTATATCGAGAACCGCAAACGCTGGGCCCGGCAGGCCCGCATCGAACTTCCAGCGCCCAGCCATTTCCACGTGCCGCCGGCAAATCGCGATACGGTTGCCGATATGGAGAGCGAAGAGTTCCGCCAGCTCACCGAGGGGCTGACGGAAATTCAGCACAATCACGATTTCGTCGTCATCGACACGCCAGGCTCCGACACCTTCCTGAACCGGATGGCGCACCGCATTGCCGATACGCTGGTGACGCCGATGAACGACAGCTTCGTCGATTTCGACGTGCTGGCGAAGATCGACCCGATCAGCCATGAAATTCTCGACCTGTCGCAATATGCCTCGGCGGTGCGCGACGCGCGGCGCCAGCGCCGGCAGACCGACAGCTCGATCCTCGACTGGATCGTGGTGCGCAACCGCATGGCCTCAATCTCCTCGCGCAACGAACAGAAGATCGATTCCTGCCTGCGCAATCTTGCTATCCAGCTCGGCTTCCGCATTGCCGACGGTATTTCGGAGCGCGTGGTGTTCCGTGAGTTCTTCCCGATCGGTCTGACGGCGCTCGACGATTTTGAAGAGCACATTCTGGGCACCAAACCGACGCTGTCGCATCTGGCCGCGCGCCAGGAGATCCGGCAGCTCATCGGCGCGCTGCGGCTGCCGACGGACGAGGTCGGCCGTAAGCGGGCCGCGCTCAGGAGGCGCTATGCCGAAGCGATCAGCCGGCCGATTGCGCTACCAGACATCTTCGTGAACTGAACCTGCCCGAATAGGCACTGCATATCGCAGGGCCTTGCCAGCGCCACCCGCGCGGCACATCTTCATGGCATGAACGATCGCAAGACGCCCGTCCGCCCGGACGCCGTGACGGAACCCGCCGCGCAATCGAGCGGGTCCGAAATCGATGCCTTCATTCGCCAGGCACGCACGCTCGCGACGGCTTCGACTGGCAATGGTCGGCTGATTCTGGCGCTTGACGCCACGATGAGCCGTCAGCCGACCTGGGATCTGGCCTGTCGGCTGCAGGCAGAAATGTTCGACGCAGTCGGCAAGGCCGGCGCACTGGCAGTGCAACTCGTCTATTTTCGTGGCTTCGGCGAATGCCGAGCCTCGCGTTTCGTGACCGACACGAATGCGCTCAAGGAATTGATGGTACGCATCGACTGCCGCGGCGGGCGCACGCAGATCGGCAAGGTGCTCTCGCACGCGCTCAAGGAAACCAAGCGCGAAAAGGTCAATGCGCTCGTCTATATTGGCGATGCGATGGAAGAAGAGATCGACCGTCTGGCCGACCGGGCGGGTGAGCTCGGCCTTCACGGCGTGCCCGTGTTTGCCTTTCAGGAAGGCAATGACGCTGCAGCGCAAGTGGCGTTCAAGGAGATTGCACGGTTGTCCAAAGGCTCGTGGTTCCGGTTCGACCGCGACTCGGCCTCGACGCTGGCGAAGCTGTTGTCGGCAGTGGCGGTCTACGCGACCGGCGGACTCAAGGCACTCGAAGCGCGCGGACGGGCCGAGGACAGGCAGATGATCGAGCATCTGAAGGGCAATCGATGAGTTTTATGCTCTATCTGTCGGTTGCGGTGCTGGCGGCTTTCCTGCTCGTGCTCGCATTCGTGCGCGCCAATCCCGCGCGGATCGCCGACACGATACGGCTGGCCGGACCGGTGGTGCTGGCGACCATCGGCGTCGGTCTTCTGTTGATCGGACGCGGCGGGATCGCCGGACTTTTCCTGACGATTTCCGCGGCCTGGTATCTGCGGGGCAGGGCCGCGCGGCGCGGCCGGCGCAGCCGAGGCGGCAAATCGCATGTGCGTACGGCCGCGCTCGAGATGGAACTCGACCACGAGACCGGCTCGCTGGAAGGGGTGGTTCTGGCGGGAAGTCTGGAGGGCGCGGAACTGAAAGACCTGTCGCTTGAGCAGCTTCTGGTGCTGCATGGCGAACTGGTAAGCGACGCTGAAAGCCTACAGCTTCTGGAAACCTATCTTGACGGCAGATTTCCCGTCTGGCGCGACGACCTGAAGTCGGATGGCGGCGAGGGGCAGACCGCTGCGCCGGTTTCGGGCACCATGACTGAGGAGGAAGCCTACAAGGTCCTTGGTCTTGAGCCGGGCGCCTCCGCGGCGGATATCCGCAAGGCGCACCGCCGCCTGATGCAGCGCGTGCACCCCGACGTCGGCGGGTCGCCCTTTCTGGCTGCCCGCATCAACGCTGCTAAAGACGTTCTGCTCTCCAAACACGCTTAGTTCTCCTTCGACACGGTACAGACCGGAGACCCGACGGGCGGGGATTACTGATGCACTGCGTAGCAGGCGATATCGCGCGCCTTGAGCGCCTTGCAGGCGCCGCGCGCTTCGTTTTTTGAACCGAAGCCGGCATAGCGGGCGCGCCAGTAGAGCGTGCCGTCCTTGTCGAACTTCTCGGTAAAGGGCCTGGCGTTTGCTAGTATGCTGCCAGCCTCGCGCGACGTGCGGTCGAGGAAGGAGCGGGCTTCGCCATCGCTCAGAAGCGACGCAACCTGGATGACCCAGCCCGAGGGAACGGTGGAGGAGGTTTCGACCATGTCGACATCGCCTTGTGCGACGGCAACCTCGACGGCTTCCTCGACGCGGGCTGCCGGGTAGGGCTGCGGTGCGACCGAGGCAACGACGACCTCTGGGGCATCAACGCGATCGATGCTGTTGACCGGGCGGGCATCCGGCGTCGGTGCGCCGCGGGTCGGCAGTTCGATGCGGCCGGCGCTGGCCACGACCGGGCGCGTCGGTGAGACGGTGCGCGGTTCGGCAATCAGGTCGCCACGACCGCGGCGCGAAGCGCGCGGCATATATTTGGAAATCAGCTCGACCATATGCGCGTTGCGGCTGTTGGCAGTGCGGCCGCCCATGACCACAGCCACGATCGACCGTCCGTCGGCCTCGACCGATGAAACAAGGTTGAAGCCGGAGGCGCGGGTGTAGCCCGTCTTGATACCGTCCATGCCGCGCACGCGGCCCAGCAGCCGGTTGTGGTTGCCGAGGCGCTTGCCCGCCACGGTGGCCACGCGGGTGGAGAAATAGTCGTAATATTGCGGAAAGTGCTCGCGCAGGGCGATGCCAAGGCGGGCCATGTCGCGCGCTGTCGTCTTCTGATGCTTGTTTGGCAGCCCGTGCGCATTGCGGAACTGGGTAGACTTCATGCCCAGTGCGCGGGCCTTCTGCGTCATCATCTGCGCGAATTTCGCTTCCGAGCCGCCGAGATACTCGGCAACAGCGGTGGAAATGTCGTTCGCGGATTTGGTCGCCAGCGTCAGGATCGCATCACCCACGGTAATTGTGGAGCCGGGCTTCAGGCCGAGCTTGGACGGCTGTTCGGCAGCAGCGTTCTTTGAGATCGGAATTCTCGACGATTTGGAGATATGTCCGTGCTCCAGCGCTTCGAACACCATGTAGAGCGTCATCATCTTGGTGAGCGAAGCGGGGAAGCGGTGCGAATCCGCATAGCGCGCGAAGAGCGTCTTGCCGGTTTTGGCATCGACGACGATCGCTGCGTATTTCGAATTTGCCGACACTCCGGTGGCTGCTGACAGCGAAAGCACCGTCGCGATGGCAATTGAAGTGAGAAGCCTGGAAATGAAGGCCGGTCCGACCGCGGCCCAAGTGAACGCCTGACGCACTGGAAACACCCGTCCGATTACGATTTCAAGTGTGGCAGCGTCCCCGCCACATCTTCAGTCAGACTACGGAAACGGCGTTACCAATCCGTTTATGGTGTGCAATCGGTTTACGGGCCCGGTTGGATTTTTCGCTTTACGCTGCGGAAATTTTTCGAGGGGCATATTGACTTATTGTGCAGTGCACACTAAGTCCGCGTGCATCGCACAAGAGAGCGACGAGGCAGCGAGCGCGACGAGCCAATTCCGCGCCGAATGCCCAACCCCCAACCCGACCACAAGGAACGCCCCCAATGTTTCAGTCCTTCGAAGACACCACCAAATTCTCCAAAGAGTTCATGGACACCGGCCTGAAGAACTTCGCGTCGCTGTCGAAAAACATGCAGACGATCGCCACCGAAGCCGGCGAGTACTCCAAGAAGTCGTGGGAAGACGGTTCCGCGACGCTCGAGAAGATGTTCGCCGCCAAGTCGCTCGACAAGGCTGTCGAGATCCAGACCGACTATGCCAAGAAGGCATATGAGGGCTTCGTTGCCCAGGCCACCAAGATGGGCGACATCTACGCCGAGATGGCCAAGGACGCTTACAAGCCGTTCGAAAACGCCGTCGCCAAGGCGAAGTAAGCACGCATTTGCATTTGGCGGGCCGCAAGGTCCGCGCAAGAGCCCGGTAGCATGATTGCTGCCGGGCTTTTTGCGTTCACCCTGTGGCAAGAATCGGTGTTCGATCGGGGTAGGCGGTACTTGCCGCACCTGCCCATGCGGCCATATTGTGACCCTGATAGAAAGGCTTAAATTTAGCCATGCAGTGCCTAAATGATGCACCTTTGGAATCGGGTGTGAGGCGAACCAGGGGCAGTATGACGATCAACCACGGAGCCGCGAAACGATATGCGGTACGCATGGATGATCGGGACGAAGACGATTCCGGGTCGGGAGGGAGCGACCGGGGGACGGCGGTCATTACGCGGACAAGGGCCAAGACGAAGAAGCCCAGCCTCTACCGCGTGCTTTTGTTGAATGACGACTACACACCCATGGAGTTTGTCGTTCACGTTCTGGAGCGTTTTTTCCAGAAGGACCGCGAAGCCGCGACACGCATCATGCTCCACGTTCACAATCACGGCGTGGGGGAGTGCGGGGTCTATACATTCGAGGTGGCCGAGACCAAAGTGTCTCAGGTCATGGATTTTGCCCGTCAGCACCAGCATCCGCTGCAGTGCGTGATGGAGAAGAAATGAGGACAGCATAACGATGCCGGCTTTCTCCCAGGGCCTGGAACGTGCGCTTCACCAGGCGCTCACCTATGCCAATGAGCGCCACCATGAATATGCGACGCTCGAACATCTGCTTTTGGCGCTGGTCGACGATCAGGATGCGGCTGCGGTTATGCGCGCATGCAATGTCGATCTCGACGATCTGAAGCAGACGCTTGTCACCTATGTCGACACCGAGCTCGACAATCTGGTGACCGGCTACGACGAAGATTCCAAGCCGACCGCCGGCTTCCAGCGTGTCATTCAACGCGCTGTCATTCACGTGCAGTCGTCAGGCCGTGAGGAAGTTTCGGGCGCAAATGTGCTCGTCGCCATTTTTGCGGAGCGGGAAAGCCACGCAGCCTATTTCCTGCAGGAACAGCAGATGACGCGCTACGACGCGGTCAACTACATCAGCCATGGTATTGCGAAGCGGCCCGGCAGCGGCGAGGCACGTGCTGCGCGCGGGGCCGAGGATGCCGAACAGAGCCCGGGCGAGACCGGCGCGGAAGAGGGCGGCAAGAAGAAGCAGCAGGATGCGCTGTCGGCCTATTGCATCAACCTCAACCAGAAGGCGCGGGCGGGCCGCATCGACCCGCTCATCGGGCGCGAGACCGAAATCAATCGCACCATCCAGGTGCTGTGCCGCCGTTCGAAGAACAACCCGCTCTATGTGGGCGATCCCGGCGTCGGCAAGACGGCGATCGCGGAAGGCCTGGCCAAGCGCATCGTTGAAGGCGATGTGCCGACGGTGCTGAACGACGCCACCATCTTTGCGCTCGACATGGGCACGCTTTTGGCCGGCACGCGCTATCGCGGCGATTTCGAGGAACGGCTGAAGCAGGTCGTGAAGGAGCTCGAGGAGTTTCCGGGCGCGATCCTGTTCATCGACGAAATCCATACCGTGATCGGTGCAGGCGCGACGTCCGGCGGCGCGATGGACGCTTCGAACCTGCTCAAGCCGGCTCTTTCCTCGGGCACGATCCGCTGCATCGGCTCTACCACTTACAAAGAATTCCGGCAGTTCTTCGAGAAGGACCGCGCGCTGGTGCGCCGCTTCCAGAAGATCGACGTGAACGAGCCGACGGTGGATGACGCGATTGCGATCATGAAAGGGCTGAAGCCTTATTTCGAGGACTTCCACAACGTCAAATACACCAATGACGCGATCAAGGCGGCGGTGGAGTTGTCGTCGCGCTACATCAACGACCGCAAGCTGCCGGACAAGGCGATCGACGTGATCGACGAAACCGGCGCGTCGCAGATGCTGGTGCCGGAAAACAAACGCCGCAAGACGATCAACGTGAAGGAGATCGAGGCCACCATCGCGACGATGGCGCGTATTCCGCCCAAGTCGGTCTCTGCCGACGACGAGAAGGTGCTCGCCGGGCTGGACAACGAACTGAAGCGTGTCGTCTACGGTCAGGACACGGCCATCTCCGCGCTTGCCTCGGCAATCAAGCTGGCGCGCGCCGGCCTGCGCGAACCTGAAAAGCCGATCGGCTCCTATCTGTTCTCGGGCCCGACCGGCGTCGGCAAGACCGAAGTTGCCAAACAACTCGCCGCCTCGCTCGGCGTGGAGCTGCTGCGCTTCGACATGTCGGAATATATGGAGCGTCATACCGTGAGCCGCCTCATCGGCGCGCCTCCCGGCTATGTCGGCTTCGATCAGGGCGGCCTCCTGACTGACGGCGTCGACCAGCATCCGCATTGCGTGCTGCTGCTTGACGAGATCGAGAAGGCGCACCCAGACCTGTTCAACATCCTGTTGCAGGTGATGGACCACGGCAAGCTGACCGACCACAACGGCAAGCAGATCAGCTTCCGCAATGTGATCCTGATCATGACCACCAATGCGGGTGCGGCCGACCTTGCGAAAGCGGCGATCGGCTTCGGTTCTTCCAAGCGCGAAGGCGACGACATGGAAGCGATCAACCGGCTGTTCTCGCCGGAGTTCCGCAACCGTCTCGACGCGATCATCCCGTTCGGCTCGCTGCCGGTGCCGGTGATCCACCAGGTGGTGCAGAAATTCGTCATGCAGCTTGAGGCGCAGCTGGCCGAACGCCGCGTCACCTTCGAGCTGTCGGACGAGGCCGTCGCCTGGCTGGCCGACAAGGGCTATGACGAGCGCATGGGCGCCAGACCGCTGTCGCGGGTCATTCAGGAGCACATCAAAAAGCCGCTGGCGGAAGAGGTGCTCTTTGGCCGCCTGAAGAAGGGCGGCACGGTGCAAGTATCGGTCGAGACGAAAGAGACCGGCGAAACCGGCCTCAAGCTTGAGCCGATTGCCGACGACCAGCCGGTGAAGCCCAAGAAGGAGAACCCGGACGGGCCGAAGCCGAAGAAAAAGACGGCACGCAAGGCTTCGCCCCGCAAGGCGGCGACCGCCAAGTCCGCACCGAAGGCAGGCAAGGGCGACGAAAGCGGCAAGCGGACGACTGTTCCGCAGCTTCCGCGCCGGGGCTGATCCGGCGCGGGCATGCCCGACGGCAGCCAACCAAAGCTCAGACAGCGCCTCGCGCTCGGCGACCGCAAGGAGGTCGGCGAGGCGGGGGCTGTTGCGCGCGAGGTGCTTGACGACCCGGCGCTCACGCGGCCGCTGGTCGATCTGCTCGAAGATGTTGACGAGGCCGTGGTGGCCCATGCTGCGCATGTCGTCATGCAGGTCGGCAAGGACGCGCCGCAGCTTTTCGAGCCGCATGCCGACCGGCTGCTTTCCCTCCTGCGCACTTGCAGCCAGTGGGAGATCGGCGAGCAATTGCCCAAAGTGCTTGTAGTCATCCCGCTCGACGACGATCAGACGCAACAGCTTGCCGATATGCTGGTCGCGCAGATAGACGCGAAATCCAATATCGCCGCAGCCTCAGCCCTGTCCGGGCTTGCCGAACTCGCGCAGACCGGGCGCATCGGCGAAGACGTTGCGCGTTCTGCAATCGGGACAGCACTTGCTTCGCCGCGCAAAGCGCTGGCTGCACGGGCGCGTCGTATCGCACAAAAGGCCGACTGGCAGTGAATGGCGAGGCGGCTCCCCCGTCCGGTCAATCCGACAGCCATCTCACCTGGTATCTGCGTGGTTTCCGCGAGGTCGTGTCGCTGCCAGCACTGATCCTGGCGAGCAGCTTTGTCGGTTTCGCCGCGCTCGCGCAGGGCGCCGGCTTCACGCTCTTCGAAGTCGTGTTCATGACGGCCACGATCTGGGCATTGCCTGGCATGGTCGTCCTGGCGGGCGCAGTGATCGCCGGCAACAGTCTCTTCGTTGTCGCTCTGGCGGTGGCGCTGTCCTCGGCACGATTGACACCAATGGTCGTATCGCTGGTGCCGGAAATCAGGGCGCGGCAGACACGGCCCTGGGTACTCTATCTGCTTTCGCATTTTGTGGCGGTGACGTCGTGGGTCGTCGCCATGCACAAAGTGCGGACTATCCCGCGCGACTATCGCACAAGCTGGTATGGCGGCGTGGGGTCGTCGCTGGTCATCCTCAACATGATTGTCGTCTCGGTGTTTTATCTCGCCGCGCGCGACCTGCCGCCGGTCTTGTCGGCCGCGCTTCTGCTGCTGATGCCGATGTATTTTCTGACTTCGCTGTGGAGTTCGGCGCGCGAGGCGGCGAGCAAGGTGGCGATGGTTCTGGGGCTGATACTCGGGCCGGTTTTCGCAGCGCTCATTCCTGAACTCAGTCTGCTGGTTGCGGGGCTCGCCGGCGGTGCGGCGGCTTACGTCTGGCACCGTTTCAGAACGGGGAGGGCCGCGCCGTGACGTTCGACGCGATCGATGCCTGGTGGTGGCCGTTTTTCTTCATCCTGATCGCGGGATGGCTGGCGACCGACAGCTGGCGGTTTCTGGGCGTTTTTCTGGGAGGCAGGATCTCCGAAGACTCCGAAGCCCTTGTGTTCGTGCGCTGCGTGGCTACCGCGCTCGTGGCGGCCGTGGTGGCCGGGCTGATCCTAACGCCGAATGGCGCTCTGGCCGATACGCCGATCCTCCTGAGAGCCGGCGCAGCAATTGCCGGCTTTGCAGCTTACCTGGCCGCCGGCAAGCGGATGATCGTCGGCATCGTCGTCGCCGAGGCTCTGCTGGTAGGCGGAGTGCTTTGGGGTTGAGCGGCCCGCACGGCCATTTTGGGCCCACTCGGGCTTATGTTACCATCTGGCGCTAGGATTTCGGTCGTCTTTGCGAACGACCGCAACTCGCGGATTGGCGCAGAAGGATGTCTGGGAACACTCGGACTGCCCGACTGCCGACAATAGCGTTGTCGGTGTGCCTAATGCTGTTGGGCTCGTCATTTGCGAGCGCCAGCCCGGATTTGGCCGGCAAGTGGCAAACCGATAACTACAGCTTCGAGGTGCCGGCTGTTCGTGACGGTGTCGAAGTCACCATCCCATACGACCTTCCCAATATGCGCGCGCTCTTCGTCGGTACCTTTTCCGGCCGGACATTTACCGGTCATTGGCTGTGGCCGACAAAAGAACAGCCGCCATTCTGCCCCACCACCAAAAACGGATCGCCCTTTTGGGGGCCGGTACGGCTCGAATTCGATGAAGCCGGGGAGACCGTCACAGGCAAATGGCTGCACTGCCCCGGGTATCCGATGGTTGGTGGACCAGTCCCGGAAAGCATGACGGTCATTCATGGTACGAGGCTAACCCGGGAATCGGCGGCCCCGGTTGCAGATACGGTCATAGAAGAGCCACTCGATTCCCGCATCAAAGAACTCAAGCAGGCGGCCGACAAAGCGCGCGCAGACAAGCAGGACGAACAAGCCGAGCAATTCGACGAACAGATTGCGCGGTTGCAGCAACTCAATGAAGCGCTGAGGCGTCTGGATGTCGAAATGCAGCGGGCTTCGGGGCCGGCGCCCGGGGAGACTGCCACTGCCGAGACGGTCGACTGGTCCCAGCACAATGAAGAACGGTTGGGCTGGCTTGAGACCGCGATCGGGTTACGGCGGGAGGTTTCGGAGGACCTGCGCGAACGCCTCGATGTCGCGATCATCAACTGGCAGCTTGAGTTGGTTCAAGCCGGCTTAGTGAAGGTGCTGCTGGAGATCTTGCGTGAGGGGCGGCCTCAAGAGCATAGTGGGGCAGCCGCGGGGCCAGCGTCCTTCGTAGCGGAAGCAAATCTAAAATCCGGCGGCGTGGTCCTGGAGCGGCCGGCCTTCGAACCCGAACCGCTGATCCCACCTGAGGACGATTATTCTACTCCATTGACTGTCAGCGTAGACGTTACTCTGTCGCTTCCGCTTCCGCTGCCGCGGATGGTAGATCTCGGGAATTTCGTGAGCGAGTTCGATCTACATCACCTGTATGGGCCATTCGAATCCCCGGGTTTCTCGGACAATGAAGTGTGGATGCGGCCGGCTATGGTCGATAACAACATCTTGTTCATGGCACCGCCCAGTCTGGAATTGACAATCGACAGCGGTGACAACGGGCAGCACTTGGCGCGCCAAGCTGCAAGCGCGTTCCCCGTTGCTGACTTTTCGGTGAAATTTGAGGGCGGACTTCCTGACCATTTGAAAGCGCCGGCTCGCCAAATCTGCGTGCCGAAATTGCTCGGTACCGTTCCCGTAGGCGCTGAACAGGGAGATCAGGCGGATTGGATCATCCGCTCAATCGAGCACATCTGGCGGTGCTTCGAAGTCACTTCAAAGTCATAGCTTCCGGCAAAGGGCCGATCAGACTAGCGCGGCGCGAATTTTCTCCGCATTCGCGGCAAGAACCGCATTGTCTTCCATGTCGCCGGTGTGGCGCTTCAAGGCTACGCCATCGAAGCGCGGAATGATGTGGACATGCAGGTGGAATACGATCTGTCCGCCGGCGGGTTCTGAAAACTGCTGGATGGTCACGCCGTCCGCGCCCATGCCCTTCTTGGCCGCGATTGCAAGCTTCTGAACGGTGCGCATGACGGCGGCGAGGCTGTCGGCATCGACATCCAGGATGTTGCGCGACGGCTCTTTCGGGATCACGAGGCAGTGGCCGTCGCCGCGTGGCATTATGTCCATGAAGGCGAAGGTGTCGTCGTCTTCATAGAGCTTGTGCGCCGGCAGCTCGCCGCGCAGGATTTTGGCGAAAACATTATCGTTGTCATAGGCGGGCTGGCTCATCGTGTCCTCGTCTGGTGACCGCGTGCGGGGATCATGTTTCAGCGTTAGCCTGAGACCAGTCAACCGGCCAGCCCAGGAATCGACGGAGCCAACGATGAACTACCTGTATCTCGGTATCGCCATTCTTTTCGAAGTGGTCGCCACCACTGCGCTGAAGCAGACCGACGGCTTTACGCGACTTGTGCCTTCGCTGCTCGCGGTCACGGGATACGCGTTCGCATTCTATTTTCTGTCGCTGCCGATGCGGACGCTGCCCGTGGGCATCATTTATGCGCTGTGGTCAGGCATTGGGATGGTCTTCATCGCCGGCATTGGCTGGGTGCTGTTTCACCAGAGCCTCGATCTGGCGGCAATCGTTGGCATCGCGCTCATCATTTCGGGGGTTGTCGTGCTGAACCTGTTTTCAAAGACGCTGGTACACTGAACGCTCAGCCCTTCCTGAACGGTCCCCGCGCCGACAAATAGTCGCCGATGGCTTCCACATCCTGCCGTTCGCGCACGAGATAGTCCTCCACTGCGTGACGCAGCCCGGCATGCTCGATGTGATGCGCTGAGTGCGTAGTCACCGGCATGTAACCGCGGGCGAGCTTGTGTTCGCCCTGCGCACCGGCCTCAACGACCTTCAGCCCACGCGCAATCGCGAAGTCGATCGCCTGATGATAGCAGACCTCGAAGTGCAGGAACGGATGCTCTTCAACGCAGCCCCAGTGACGGCCATAAAGGGTGTCCGAACCTATGAAGTTGATCGCGCCGGCGACATAGCGACCGTCACGCCGGGCCATCACGAGCAGGATGTCGTCGGCCATGCGCTCGGCGACCAGCGAATAGAATTCGCGGTTGAGATATGGCCGGCCCCATTTGCGCGAGCCTGTATCCATGTAGAAGGCGAAGAAATCGTCGAGCACGGCTTCGGTGATGTCAGAGCCTGTGAGCCACTCCACGATGATGCCGTTTTCCAACGCAGAGCGACGCTCGCGGCGCAGCGCCTTGCGCTTGCGCGAGGCGAGGGTGGCCAGAAAGTCGTCATAGCTTCCATAGCCTTCATTGAAGAAGTGAAACTGCTGGTCGGTGCGCCGAAGAAAGTCTCGGCTGCCAAGAAGCTGCGCTTCCTCTACCGGCGCAAACGTGACATGCACCGACGATGCGCCGATGCGCGCGCAAAGCGCCTTCAGGCCTTCGGCAAGTGCGGCACGGACCGAGGCTTCGTCCTCGCCCTCCATCACAAGCAGCCGGGGGCCTTGTGCCGGGGTGAACGGGATCGAGACCTGAAGTTTCGGGTAATAGCGCCCGCCGGCACGCTCCAGCGCGTCCGCCCAACCATAATCGAACACATACTCGCCCTGGCTGTGTGATTTCAGATAGCAGGGAACGGCGCCGATCATGCGGCCGTCCGGTGCTTCCAGCCTCAGATGCTGCGGCATCCAGCCGGTCTCGGGCGTCACGCAGCCGCTCTCTTCCAGCGAAGAGAGGAAGGTGTGGTTCAGAAACGGATTGTAGGGCGTTTCACCTTCTCTGCCCGCGCCCAGCAGTTGCTGCCATTCGGCAGTCGAGATCGCGGCGAGCGAGGGGAGAACGCGGATTGCGTATTCATCGCCACCCGCTGCGTTGTCGCTCTGCCGGCTCATGCTTTCAGGCAATCCAGGGTTCCATTGAGATGTCACCCATACCTATTCCCGAAGCGGCGCTTTGCAAGGCATCTATTGAAGAGCCGCCACCTCTTCCGGCGCGTCCGGGTTGAACCCCTCGAAGGTCATCTGATCTGCATGCGCGGCGGTGAGGTCATAAGCCCTGCGGTCGCGTACTGTCCAGGTGATCACCGGCATTGCGAGGTCGCGCCGCAGCATCGTGGTGAAGGGATTGGGCAACTCCACCGCGAAAAAGGAAGCAAAAGAGAGATTGTGGGCCAGCATCGAAAAATGCTGCTCAAGTTGCTCGGGCCCTGTGCCCAGGGCGGTGAGGCCGGCGGGCACACCCGGCGCATCGGTGGTGAAGCGCCGCACCAGCCAATGGTCAAAGGACATGATCGCAGCTCGCCCGCGATAGGTGGAAAGCAGTTTGCCGACCTCGGCGACCAGGCCAATGTCCTGGCCGGCGTTTCCCTTGAGCTCGATGATGAGCGGCACGCGTCCATCGACCCGCTCCAGCATCTGGTGCAGCGTGGGCACCCGATCCTGCGTGCCGCCCACATATAGCTCGCCAAGTTCTGCGGCCGTCAGATCGCAGAGATTGCCGTCCTGGCCGGTGAGGCGTTTCAGCTTGTGGTCGTGAAAGACCACCGGCACGCCGTCAGCCGACAGATGAACGTCGCACTCGATGGCGAAATTCCCGGCAATGGCGGCGTCGAATGCGGAAAGCGTGTTCTCCCAGCGTCTGATGTTGAGATCGTGATAGCCGCGATGGGAGATCGGTCGCGCGGTAAGCCAGGACAGGTCGCTCATTGCGGTCAGACGAGTTCCGCGATTGCTTCGACTTCGACCGGCGCATTGAGCGGCAGCGCGGCCATGCAAACGGCCGAGCGCGCATGTCTTCCGTTTTCGCCGAATGCCTCCGCGATCAGGTCGGAAGCGCCGTTGGCAACGAGGTGTGCCTCGTGGAAGTCAGCGGTGCTTGCCACGAAAACGGTGAGTTTGACGATACGTGCGATGCGGTCGAGATCGCCGTCGCAGGCGGCTTTCAGCACGCCGATGACATTGAGCGCGCAATGCCGCGCTGCCTGCTTGCCCGTGTCCGTGTCGAGGTCGCGGCCGAGCAAGCCGGTCTCGAGCAGTTTGCCGTCGGTGAAAGGCAACTGACCCGAGGTGTAAACCAGCTTTCCAGTCGTGTTCCATGGAATGTAGTTGGCCGCCGGCGCGGCAACCGTGGGCACGGATTCGCCCAAATCGGTGATGCGTTTTTCAACCGCTGACATGAAATGCTCCTTCGAAAATTCTTGGTAGAGTTCCTTTGGCGGCTTTGATCCTGCCTCGCTTCGGCCACCGATGTGTATATTGTGATACACGCGACGCAGCCGTCGCCCAAGTGAGTTGAGAAGGGGTTTTCCAGATGCGCGCTGCTTGCGCCAGTTTTGTTTTCACGACCACGATTTTTGCCGTCGTTGCGCCGCACACCGCATTCGCGGCTCAGGCGCTCGCGCCGCATCGCGCGGTCTATGATTTGACTCTCGACGAGGCGTCCGACCGGTCGGGCATAAAGGGTATCGACGGTCGCATGGTTTATGAGTTCGATGGCTCGGCCTGCGATGGCTACACAGTCAATTTTCGCTTCGTGACTGAAATCAACACCGGCGAGCTTTCGCGCATCAGCGACCTGCAGACCTCGACCTATGAGGATGGCGCCGGCGACAATTTCAGCTTCGTCACCAAATCCTATGTTGATCAGAAGCTCGATCGCGAGATCAAGGGCAATGCGACGCGCGATGCCGGCGGTGTGGCGGTGGAGCTCGACAAGCCGGACAAGCGCTCACTCGACCTGGAGCGCTCGCAGTTTCCGACCGAACATCTGCTGGAGTTGATTGGGCGCGCCGAGAGTTCCGAGACTTTCTACGAAACCACGATTTTCGACGGGTCGGAGGATGCCGACCGCATCATGACCACGACCGTGATTATCGGGCGTAAGGCAGCGATCCCGGCCGGCGATCCCGATCTCAAGGTTGTGGGAGCGCTTTCCGAGGACCGCTTCTGGCCGGTCGATATCGCCTATTTCGACCTTTCCGGCGAAAACGGCGAGGAAGTGCCGAGCTACCGCATCTCGTTCAAGCTGCACGAGACCGGTATCACGCGCGACATCGTGATGGACTATGGCGACTTCTCGCTGGCCGGGCAGCTTGTTCAGCTCGACATGTTGCCCGAGCCCGAATGCAGCCGCTGAGGGCGGCGGGCGACTAAGGTCAACGCGCCGCACCCCGCAATTCCGCTGTAAGCTTGCAAATCCTGGCCGCGCATTCTATATGCGCGCGCATTCCACACACGGACTTTGGTTTTCGGGCGGGAGACATCCCCCGACGACCGCCGGTGGCGCAAGAAGCGCCTTTGTCCGTGGAGGCCAACCGGAAAGGACAATGACTATGGCTCTGCCAGACTTCAGCATGCGTCAGCTTTTGGAAGCAGGCGTTCACTTCGGCCACCAGACTCACCGCTGGAACCCGAAAATGTCACAGTACATTTTCGGCAGCCGCAACAACATCCACATCATCGATCTGTCGCAGTCGGTTCCGCTGCTGCATCATGCGCTGAAGAAGGTGTCGGATACGGTTGCGACCGGCGGCCGCGTTCTGTTCGTCGGCACCAAGCGTCAGGCTTCGGAGATCATCTCCGATTCCGCCAAGCGCTCGGCACAGTATTACGTCAATGCGCGCTGGCTCGGCGGCATGCTGACCAACTGGAAGACGATCTCGAATTCGATCCAGCGTCTGCGCAAGCTCGAAGAGCTGCTTTCGGACGGTGCCCAGGCATCGGCCTTCACCAAGAAAGAGCGGCTGAACCTGGAGCGCGAGCGCGAGAAGCTCGACCGCGCGCTGGGCGGCATCAAGGATATGGGTTCCACACCCGACCTGATGTTCGTGATCGACACCAACAAGGAAGCGATTGCCATTCAGGAGGCCAAGCGCCTCGGTATTCCGGTTGTCGCGATCGTCGACTCGAATTGCGACCCGGACGTTGTCGACTTCCCGATCCCGGGCAATGACGACGCCGCGCGCGCCATCTCGCTCTATTGCGACCTGATCTCGAAGGCCGCGATCGACGGCATCGCCCGCCAACAGGGCTCGGCCGGCATCGATGTCGGCGCCGCAGAAGAGGCGCCGGCAGAAACCGCTGTCGCCGAAGAGCCGGCAGCCACGGAAGCCGAAGCCGAGAAGCCGGCGGCTGAAGAAGCCGCGCCGGCCGAGGCGGAAGCCAAGGACGAAGGCAAGAAAGACGCCTGACCGGCGGCCGGGTCAGCCGGCCGTAATTTTCAGGCGCAATAGCGCACCGCGACAAGCGGTGCGCAGCACGTTTTCAGACTGCGATATGAAGAGGCAAAGATGAGCATCTCGGCAGCACAGGTGAAGGAACTGCGCGACATCACCGGCGCGGGCATGATGGATTGTAAAGCGGCTCTGGCCGAAACCAATGGCGACGTGGAGGCGGCGATCGACCTTCTGCGCAAGAAGGGCATTGCCAAGGCCGACAAGAAGGCCGGCCGCACCGCGGCCGAAGGCCTGATCGGCGTTGCCGCCGACGGCACGAGCGCGGTTGTGGTCGAAGTCAATTCGGAGACCGATTTCGTGGCGCGCAACGATTCCTTCCAGGAAATCGTACGCAATGTCGCGCAGGCGGCACTCAGCACTGACGGTTCTTCCGAAGCGGTCTCAAACGCGGCTTACCCGGGCTCGGGCAAGTCGGTCGCCGACACGATCAAGGACGCGGTTGGCACCATTGGCGAGAACATGAGCTTCCGCCGTTCGGCAAAACTCTCCGTCGGTCAGGGCGCTGTCGCGACCTATGTCCACAACGCGGTTGAGGACAATCTCGGCAAGATGGGCGTACTCGTCGGCATCGAGACCGCGGGTAATGCAGACGCCGCGCGCGCCTTCGCGCGTCAGGTGGCGATGCATGTCGCAGCGACCAACCCGCTGTCGCTGACGCCGGACGAGATCGACCCCGCCGTGGTTGAGCGTGAGCGCACGATTTTCGCCGATCAGGCGCGTGCCTCGGGCAAGCCGGACAACATCATCGAGAAGATGGTCGAAGGCCGGCTGCGCAAGTTCTACGAGGAAGTCGTGCTCGTGAAGCAGGCCTTCGTGATCAACCCGGACCTCACGGTCGAAAAGGCTCTGGAAGCCGCCGAAAAAGACATCGGTGCGCCGGCCAAAATCACCGGCTTCGTGCGCTTTGCCCTGGGTGAGGGCATCGAGCGCGAAGAGGAAGATTTCGCGGCCGAAGTGGCGGCTGCTGCCGGCAGCTAAGGCCGTTCATTTTCCACAAATCATGGCGAGGGGCGCTGCGTGACAACGCGGCGCCCTTCGTGTATCGCGGGTTCGATTTTCACGAAAAGGCCAACGCATGCCAGACCAACCACCCTATCGCCGCGTATTGCTGAAAGCCTCTGGCGAGGCGCTGATGGGGGAGCAGGGTTTCGGTATCGACGTTTCGGTTGTCGACCGCATCGCGGCTGACATCGTTGAAGCGCGCAAGCTTGGCGTCGAAGTCGCGGTCGTGATCGGCGGCGGCAATATCTTCCGCGGCGTGGCCGTTGCATCCAAGGGCGGGGACCGCGTCACCGGCGACCATATGGGCATGCTCGCCACGGTCATCAATTCGCTGGCGCTGCGCACCTCGCTTGTGAAGATGGGCGTCGATGCGGTCGTGCTTTCAGCGATTGCGATGCCGGAACTTTGCGAAAGCTTTTCGCAACGCCAGGCCACAGCCTACATGAATGCAGGCAAGGTGGTGATCTTTGCCGGCGGCACCGGCAACCCGTTTTTCACAACCGATTCGGCGGCTGCCCTGCGCGCGGCTGAGATTGGCGCAGATGCCCTGTTCAAGGGCACACAGGTCGATGGCGTCTATTCGGCGGACCCGAAAAAGGACCCGAAGGCGGAGCGCTACGAGCGGCTTGGCCATGCCGAAGTGATCAATCAGGGCCTAACGATCATGGATACGGCGGCGATTGCGCTTGCGCGCGAGAACCACATTCCGATAATCGTGTTCTCGATCCATGAAGAGCATGGTTTCAGCGCGATTCTTCGCGGAAACGGACGATATACTGTGGTTTCGGACGAATAGGCTGCGCCTTCCGCAGTCATTCCGATACCCGGCAAGCAGGAGGAAAGACCATGGCAGACGCTGTCGATTTCAAGGATCTTCAGCGCAGGATGGAGGGCGCGGTTTCGGTCTTCAAATCCGATCTTGCCTCGCTCAGAACCGGCCGCGCGTCCGGCAACCTGCTCGATCCCATTCAGGTTGAGGCCTACGGGTCGCAGATGCCCCTCAACCAGGTCGCGACCATCTCGGTGCCTGAGCCGCGCATGCTGAGCGTGCAGGTGTGGGACAAATCGATGGTGCAGGCGGTCGATCGCGCCATCCGGGAATCCAATCTCGGCTTCAATCCGATTGTCGACGGCACCAATCTGCGCATTCCACTGCCGGAGCTCAATGAGGAGCGGCGCAAGGAGCTGGTAAAGATCGCGCACACTTATGCCGAAAATGCCCGTGTGGCGGCCCGGCATGTGCGCCGCGACGGCATGGACCATCTGAAGAAGTCCGAAAAGGACGGCGACACGAGCGAGGACGATGCACGGCGGCTGCACGATCAGGTCCAGAAGCTGACGGACGATACGATTGCGTCGATTGACAGCCTGCTTACCGAAAAGGAAGCGGAGATCATGCACGTCTAGGGCATGCGACCCTGGCGAGGCGGCGGATCGGGTATGACACCGGAACACATAGCCATCATCATGGACGGCAATGGCCGCTGGGCGAAGGAGCGGGGATTGCCGCGCGCCGCCGGCCATCGCGCCGGAGTTGAGGCTCTGCGCGAAACGGTGCGCGCGGCCGGTGAGCTCGGCGTCCGCTGGCTTACGGTCTACGCGTTTTCTTCGGAAAACTGGTCGCGCCCGAAGTCGGAAGTTTCCGACCTGATGGGCTTGCTGAAGCTCTTCATTCGCCGCGACCTGGCCGATCTGCACGCCAATGGCGTGCGCGTGCGCGTCATTGGCCGACGCGAGGGGCTCGATCCGGAGATCGGCGGGCTGTTGCGCGAGGCGGAAGCGCTGACGGCGCTCAACACCAAAAACAATCTGGTGATCGCCTTTAATTATGGCGGGCGCGACGAGATCGCGCGGGCTGGACGCCGCATCGCCGAGGCGGTTGCCGAAGGCAAGCTGACGGCTGAAGCGATCTGCGAAGAGACATTTGCGGATTATCTCGACACTGCAGGGATTCCCGATCCGGATCTTGTGATCCGCACCAGCGGCGAAAAGCGGCTTTCGAACTTTTTGCCCTGGCAGTCGGCCTATTCCGAGCTGGTTTTCGCGCCTTGTTACTGGCCGGATTTCGGCCGCGCCGAACTCGTGAATGCGGTGGAAGAGTTCAGCACCCGCGAGCGGCGCTTCGGCGGTGTCGTTGCGCGCGACGCCTCATGAACAGCGACCCGGCCGGGAACGCTGAAAGCGGCGGCAAGAAGCCGCGCAGTAATCTTCAATTGCGGGTCATTTCGGCGCTGGTACTTGCAGCCGTGGTGCTTGTGCTTGCCTGGTGGGGCGGGACGGCTTTCCGCATCTTCGCTGCCCTGATGGGCGCGGCGGTTTTCCACGAATGGTCAACGCTGGCGAAAGGCCGGTATTCGCCGACCTACAGAGTTTCCGCGTGGCTGCTGGCGGCAGCGGCGCTTATCGCGCTCGCTGTAGGCGCGGATGCGTTGACGCTGTTCGTTGCGGTGGCGATTGCGGCGGCGGGCGCGTGGGTGGCTGCAGTCGCACTCGGGCAGGGCGGGGGGCAGGCGTTCGGCATATTCTATGCGGTCGCCCCGGCCGTAGCGCTTGCCTTTCTGCGTGGTGACGACGCGGCTGGGCTCTGGGTGCTGCTTTTCCTGTTCGCCTGCGTGTGGGGCACTGACATTGCCGCCTATTTCGCCGGGCGGCGCTTCGGCGGCCCTAAACTCGCGCCTTCGATATCGCCGTCGAAGACCTGGAGCGGCGCCATTGGCGGCGCGGTCGCCGCAGCACTCGGCGGCGGCGCAATCGCAGCGCTTGGACCGTCGTCGGTGAGCATCGTCGTCGCGATGCTTGTCGCGCTTGGTGTTTCGGTGATTTCGCAATTCGGCGATCTGTTCGAATCGGCCTACAAGCGGCGGCACGGTGCCAAGGATTCGGGCCGTATCATTCCCGGCCATGGCGGGGTGATGGACCGTGTCGACGGGCTTGTCGCGGCGGCGCTGGCACTCTACGTGGTGTGCGCGCTGCTTGCCGGGCCGGACCGCCCGGCTTTTGGGCTTTTCGGCGGCTAGCAGCGCTTCTTTCGTGGCATATCCGGCCACCGAATTGACGATTTTGGGCTGACAATGGCGCCCGGCCACACAGTCAGGCCTGCCAGAACAAGGTGATCACTTGACTGACGTCCTGACCAGCATCTTCAGCACCGAAGGCATTCTCATCGGAACGATCGCGCCATTTCTGCTGGTGCTAACCATTGTCGTTTTCGTGCATGAGATGGGGCATTACCTCGTCGGCCGTTGGTGCGGCATTGGTGTGAAAGCATTTTCAATTGGCTTCGGGCCCGAGCTTCTGGGCTTCAACGACCGTCACGGCACGCGCTGGAAGCTCTCCGCTATCCCACTTGGCGGTTATGTGAAATTCGTCGGCGATATGAACGCAACGAGCACGCCGCCCGACCAGGAAGAAATGGAAACGCTGACGCCGGAAGAGCAGCGCATTGCCTTCCATACTCAGCCCGTGTGGAAGCGCGCACTGACCGTGTTTGCCGGGCCGGCCTTCAATTTCCTGCTTACCATCGCCGTTTTCGCAGTGATGTTCGGCACTTACGGCCGCTATGTCTCGGAGCCAATGGTGGCCGAGGTGCGTGCTGAAAGCCCGGCGGCGATCGCCGGTTTCCAGCCCGGTGACCGCTTCGTTTCTGTCGACGGCGCGCAGATCGAGACTTTCGCGGACGTCCAACGCATCGTTTCGGGCAGGGCGGGCGACGAAATAACTTTCGTCATGTTGCGCGAGGGCGAGGAAATCACGCTGGTCGCAACGCCCGAGCTGATGGAGCAGACCGACGCTCTCGGAAATGTCGTGCGCATCGGCATCATCGGTGTCGTCAACAACGCCGAGGTGGGGCAGCCGCGTCTGATCGAATATTCGCCCGGCGCGGCCCTTTTGGAGGGGATATCGGAGACCGGGCACATAATCGCACGCACAGGGCAGTTTCTGAAACGCTTCGTAGCTGGGCGTGAGGATCGCTGCCAGCTTGGCGGGCCGGTACGCATTGCCGAGATGTCGGGCAAGGCGGCGGCACTCGGCTTCGAATGGCTTGTGCAGCTTGTGGCGCTGCTGTCGGTCGGCATCGGCTTTCTGAACCTGTTGCCGATACCTCCGCTCGATGGCGGGCACCTGGTATTTTATGGCATCGAAGCCGCGATTCGCCGCCCCGTCCCAGAGCGGGTCATGGAGGGGGTCTACAGGGTTGGTTTGTTGATGGTGCTGGCCTTTATGGTGTTCGTCTTCTGGAACGATATTTTCGGCTGTTGATTTGGCCAAGCTGTTGGTTCAGGAAGAAAAAATTGAGGTGTCGTTTACCATGGACGGCAAAATCCGTGGTCTCAATGCAACGCTTCGGGAAATCGTAAACGCAAATTAACCAGAAACCTTGCGTGTGGACGAAATCCGGTTATTACGGTGTGTGAGTTCTGCCGAGACATCCCGCTTCTCGCTGTGGGGACTACGAGAAAAAGGTAAGACAGCCCTATGAAGGCAGCTTCCAGTCTGTTCAGCGCCGCTTCTGCGGTGTTTCTTTCGATGTGTATCGTGTTCTCTGGGAGCATTGCTGTCCAGCTTGCCTCGGTATCGTCGGCCGAAGCCGCGGTTGTGAGCCGCATTGATGTGCGCGGCAACGAGCGCATCGAATCCGATACGATCCGCGACTATATCGGCATCCGCCCGGGCGTTTCGTTCAACAGTTCGGCGATCGACGAGGCCGTTAAGCGGCTTTTCTCGACGAATCTGTTCTCCGACGTTCAGATCAATCAGCGCGGCAGCGTTCTGCTCGTGGTTGTGGCCGAATACCAGATCGTCAACCAGGTCATTTTCCAGGGCAATCGCAAGATCAAGGACGCCCAGCTGGCGGCTGCCGTTCAGCTGCAGCCGCGCGGTTCCTTCTCTGATGCCGCACTGCAGGCCGATATCGAAGTCGTGAAGGCTTCCTACAGCCGTATCGGGCGCGACGATGCGCGTGTGACGGCATTTACGCAGGACCTCGGCGGCAACCGCGTCAACGTCGTCTTCGAGATCACGGAAGGCGGGCGCACCAAGATCGCGTCGATCCAGTTTGTCGGCAACAACGCGTTCCGCGACGGCCGGCTGCAGGATGTCATTCAGACCAAAAAGTCCAACTTCCTGTCTTTCCTGACGCGTAAAGACGTTTTCGACGAGGCGCAGCTGCGCGTCGACGAGGAGCTTCTGCGCCGCTTTTATTACAACCGCGGCTATGCCGACTTCCAGATCATCTCGTCCACTGCGGACCTTGATGAGGCGGAAAACAAATACACCATCACCTTCACTGTGGATGAGGGCGAGCGCTACACCTTCGGCAATATCGAGATCGACAGCACGATCCCGGGCGTCGATGGTCAGGAATTGTCTCGCCTCGTGGAAACGCGCAGCGGCGACACCTACAATGCCAAGGATGTCGAAGATACGCTGGTGGCAATTACCGAGCGGCTTGCCGGTCAGGGTTACCCCTTCGCGCAGGTTACACCGCGCGGCGACCGCGACTTCGTAAACCGCACGATTTCGGTGCTTTACACGATCGATCAGGGCCAGCGTGCCTATATCGAGCGCATCGAAATTCGCGGCAACACCAAGACGCGCGACTTTGTCATTCGCCGCGAGTTCGATGTCAGCGAGGGCGACGCCTTCAATCAGGTTCTGATTCAGCGCGCACGCAAGCGGCTGGAAGACCTCGACTTCTTTGCATCGGTCGATATTTCGACCGCGCAGGGTTCCGCACCGGACCAGGTCATTCTCATTGTCGAGGTCGAAGACAAGTCGACGGGCGAGTTCTCGATCGGCGCGGGCTATGCGACCGGTAGCACGCCGACGAGCGGCTTCCTGCTGGAGGCGGGTGTTTCGGAGCGCAACTTCCTCGGCCGCGGTCAGGCGATCCGGCTGTCGATCTCCGGTGGCCGTTCGGCACGCGACTACATGATCTCGTTCACCGAGCCCTATTTCCTCGGGCGTCGGATCGCAGCCGGTTTCGACATCTTCCGGCAGACGCGTTCCTACACGAACTACACCAGCACGGTGACGGGCGGCACGGTTCGGCTGGGACTGCCGATCACGGAACACCTGTCCACGACCTTCGCTTACAATCTGGCGATCGAAAGCTACGCTTACACGACCGCTGCCGGCGCGGTGTGCCCGGGGGCAGCACCAGCGCCTTGCCCGGTTTCCACGGCCGTTCAGGCGGGCGTTGCCGCCAGCCCGTGGACGAAGTCTTCGGTCAGCGCGACGCTGCTCTACAACACGATCGAGAATTTGCAGGATCCACGTGACGGCTTCTACGCAACGTTCTCGACCGAATTCGCCGGCCTCTTCGGCAACGCCCGCTTCATCAAGGTTTCGGGCCGCGCAAATTACTACAAGACGCTGTCGGAAGAGCTTGATCTCGTTGGCCTTCTGGTCGCCGGCGGTGGTCATACCCAGGCTCTCGGTGTGCCGCTGCGCGTGTTCGACTACAACCAGTCGAGCGACCGCATCATCCGTGGCTTTGCGCATAACGGTATCGGCCCTGTCGATACCGCGACCGGCGAGCAACTGGGCGGCGCGACCTATTTCCACGCGACAGCGGAAATGCAGTTCCCGATCCCGGTGGTGCCGAAGAGCTTCGGCCTGCGCGGCGCCGTGTTCGCAGACGCGGCGACGGTGTTCGGCAATGCGCTGCCCACAGCCGTTGGCACGGGCATGGTCTGGCGCGCATCGGTTGGCGCCAGCCTGATCTGGGCTTCGCCGTTCGGTCCGCTGCGGGTTGACTACGCAATTCCGGTGGCGCGCGCGGCAACTGACCGTGTGCAGAATTTCAACTTCGGCATTTCCACGCGGTTCTAACCGCCGGAAGAGGATTTCCGGGCCTTCGGGCCCGGAAATGCGTTGGAACGAGTTCCAATGACAGAACCGGTTTTCTTTGCGCCTCAGCGCAGATTCACAGTTGACGAAATAGCGACTGCAACGGGCGCGGCACTAGCCGACCCTGCTCATGGCGATATCGCCATTGAAGGCGTTGCCACAGTTGGGCAGGCGCGCCCCGCGACTCTCATTTTCATCGAAGACAAGAAGCTAGCCGGGCAGCTTGCAGGCACTTCGGCCGCGGCGGTTCTGTGTCGGTCGGAGCTTGCGAACCTCGTGCCGGATAGTGTGGCTGCACTGATCACCGACCGCCCTCATCTAGCATTTACCCAAGCCGCGAAGCTGCTTTTCCCGAGTTCAGCCCGACCGGAACCGGTGACGGGCGAAACCGGCATTTCGGAGGCCGCGCACATAAGCGAAACTGCAACGATAGAAGCCGGTGCGATTGTGGAAGCGGGCGCGGTCATTGGCGCTGGGGCCGCCGTCGGCGCCGGCACCGTTGTTGCGCCTGGCGCAGTGGTTGGTCCGCAATGCAGGATCGGGCGGGAAGGCTATATTGGTCCCGGCGCATCGGTCTTATGTGCGTTTCTGGGTGACCGGGTCATTGTGCATGGCGGATCGCGCATCGGGCAGGACGGCTTCGGCTATGTGCCAGGACCGCGCGGCGCTGAGAAAGTGCCGCAACTTGGCCGCGTCATCATTCAGGACGATGTCGAGATTGGCGCCAACGCAACCGTAGACCGCGGTGCGATCGGCGACACGGTGATCGGGCAGGGCACCAAAATCGACAATCTCGTTCAGATCGCCCACAATGTGCAGATCGGCCGGTTTTGCCTCATCGCAGGACAATGCGGCATCTCCGGCTCGGTGACGCTTGGCGATTTCGTTGCGCTGGGTGGCGGTGTTGGTATCAAGGACCACCTGAATATTGGAACCGGTGCGCAGATCGCCGCCGGGTCCGGGCTCATGTATGATGTGCCGGCGGGGGAAAAATGGGCCGGGCGTCCGGCCAGGCCCTATCGCGACTTCTTCCGGGAAGTTAATGCGTTGAGGGCGATGAGCAGCAAGAAGCGCAAAGGCGGCGAACCGAATGAGCAGTGACACGCAAGAGCTTTCCACGCTGGACATACAGAAGCTGCTCAAGCTTCTGCCGCATCGCTATCCGTTCCTGCTGGTTGATCGCATCATAGAGGTCGATGGCGACAATTCGGCGATCGGCATCAAGAATGTCACGATGAACGAGCCGCATTTCACCGGGCATTTTCCCGATATGCCGGTGATGCCCGGCGTGTTGATCATCGAGGCGATGGCACAGACTGCAGGGGCGATCTGCGTGAACGCCATGGAGGGCGTTTCCGGCCCGCCGATGGTCTTTTTCATGACCATCGATGGCGCCAAGTTCCGCAAGCCCGTCGTCCCTGGTGACCAGCTTGAGATCCATGTACGCAAGCTCAAGCAGCGTGGCGGTGTCTTCCGGTTCGGCTGCGAAGGACGCGTCGGCGGCGTGAAAGTCGCGGAGGCCGAGGTTTCGGCGATGGTGTCTTTCGAAAATGGGCGCTAGCGGCTCCGGCGGGAATTCCGCGGAACCCTTAATTCATCGCCTGTCGGTTGTCGAAGACGGTGCGCAACTTGCCGCCGGCGTTCGTGTCGGCCCGTTCTGTCACATCGGTCGGCACGTAGTTCTCGGAGAGGGGGTTGAGCTCGCGTCGCATGTAGCGATCCATGGGGCGACCACAATTGGTGCCGGTACGCACATATCGCCCCATGTCGTGCTCGGCGGCGGCCCGCAGGATTTGCGACATGACGGCAGCGCTACGACGCTTGATATCGGTCGCAATTGCATCATTCGCGAATACGCGACAGCGCATCTTGGTTCCAGCAGCGGTCATGGCGCGACCAGGATTGGTGATGAGTGTTTTCTCATGGCTTATTCGCATGTCGGCCATGATTGCTTGGTCGGCGACAAGGTCATCCTGACCAACTGTGCAACGCTGGGCGGCCATTGCGAAGTTGGCGATGGCGCCATCCTCTCCGGCCACACGGCGATCCATCAGTTCGTACGGATCGGACATCACGCCTTCATTGGCGGCAATTCCGCCGTTGGCGGCGATGTGATGCCGTTTGGTTTCGTGCTTGGCACGCCGGGAACCCTGCGCGGGCTCAATGTCATCGGGCTGCGGCGCTCCGGGCTTCACGGGTCGGAAATCCGCGACCTGCGCCGTGCATACAAGGCGATATTCGATCCCGCGCAGCCGGTTGCAGACAATCTCACAGCAACAGCCGGGGCCTTTGCCGGCAATGCGCGTGTGCAGGAAGTGGTTGCGTTTCTGTCATCACCCGGGCGGCGCGGGTTTATCGGCCCGCCACTCGAAGACAGAGGTGAGGAAGCTTCGCTGATGACGGACGGCTGATCACCGTTCGCCCTGAAACGAAAAAAAGCCGCGCAATGCGCGGCTTTTTCTTGTTTTGGCGGGTGCCTCAGCGACGCGCGATCGGCACATAGTCGCGCATCGTCTCGCCCGTATAGAGCTGGCGTGGGCGGCCGATCTTCTGGTGCGGATCCTCGATCATTTCCTTCCACTGCGCGACCCAGCCGACAGTACGCGCCACGGCGAACAGCACGGTGAACATGGTGGTCGGGAAGCCCAGCGCCTTGAGTGTGATGCCGGAGTAGAAGTCGATGTTCGGGTAGAGCTTCTTTTCGATGAAATATTCGTCGGTGAGCGCGATCTTTTCGAGCTCCATCGCGACGTCGAGCAGCGGATCATCCTTGATGCCGAGCTCGCCCAGCACTTCATGCGTGGTCTTCTGCATGATCTTGGCGCGCGGGTCGTAGTTCTTGTAAACGCGGTGGCCGAAGCCCATCAGGCGGAAGGGATCGTCGCGGTCTTTCGCGCGATCGATGAACTCGGGAATGCGGTCGACTGAGCCGATTTCGGCCAGCATGTTGAGCGCGGCCTCGTTTGCGCCGCCATGGGCCGGGCCCCACAGGCAGGCGATGCCGGCCGCAATGCAGGCAAACGGGTTTGCGCCGGACGAACCGGCGAGGCGGACCGTCGAAGTCGATGCGTTCTGCTCGTGGTCGGCGTGCAGGATGAAAATACGCTCCATAGCGCGCGCCAGGACCGGATTGACCTTGTACTCCTCGCACGGCACCGCAAAGCACATATGCAGGAAGTTCGCGGCGTAGTTCAGTTCGTTACGCGGGTAAACGAAGGGCTGGCCGATGTGGTATTTGTAGGCCATCGCCGCGATCGTCGGCATCTTGGCGATCATGCGGATGGAAGCGACCATGCGCTGGTGCGGGTCCGAAATGTCGGTCGAGTCGTGATAGAAGGCCGACAGCGCGCCGACCACGCCGCACATCACCGCCATGGGGTGCGCGTCACGGCGGAAACCGGTGAAAAAGCGCGACATCTGCTCATGCACCATGGTGTGGCGCGTTACGCGGTAATCGAAATCCTCCTTCTGCGCCTTTGTCGGCAGGTCGCCGTAAAGCAGCAGATAGCAAACTTCGAGAAAGTCGCCGTGCTCGGCGAGCTGGTCGATCGGGTAGCCGCGGTGCAGCAGAACGCCTTCGTCGCCATCGATATAGGTGATGCCGGATTCGCAGCTCGCCGTTGAGGTGAAACCCGGATCATAGGTGAACATACCGGTGTCTTTGTACAGCGAACCGATATCCACCACGTCGGGTCCGACAGTGCCTTCGCGTACCTGGAATTCGGTTTTCTTATTGTCAAAAACCAGTGATGCGGTCGATCCCGTCATGGTGCTACCTCTCAATTCTCGTGATTTCCCGGAAAGCGCGGGTGCCCCAGATAAGGGGTCGCGAGCACGCTCTAGCTACCGCATTTGGGCGGCACTGCCAAGCTGACCTTAAGGCTATGTTGCATCGCGATAGCCGCAATGCAACAAATGTCAGTCAGGCTGGGCGGCCTGATCACCGATGCGGGCAAGGCTCTCTTCTCGCCCCAGCACAACCAGCACATCGAACACGCCGGGAGAGGTGGCGCGGCCCGTCAGAGCCGCCCTCAGCGGCTGTGCAACTTTTCCCAGCTTCAGCCCGGTCTGCTCCGCATAGTCACGCACGATCTGCTCCAGCGCCTCTGTTTCCCAGGCGGTTGCGGCAGCGAGTTTCGGCTGGAGATCCGCCAGCAAAGCCCGAGCATCACTGTCCAGGATGGAGGCGGCTTTTTCGTCCAACTCCAGCGGACGGCTGGCAAACAGAAAGCCAGCACTGTCGGCCAGTTCGACGAGCGTCTTGGCGCGGTCTTTCAGTCCGGGCATTGCCTGCAGAAGCTGCCCTTTGCGCTCGTCCGTCATGCCCGAGGCCAGCGCGCCGGCGTTTTCCAGATGTGGCAGCGTGGTGAGCAGCGCCTCGAGTAGCGGCTCGCTGTCCATCTGGCGCATATGGATGCCGTTCAGCGCCTCGAGCTTCTTGAAGTCGAAGCGCGCCGCGCCCTTGTTGATGTCTTCGACCGCAAACCAGCGCACCATATCGTCGATCGACATCACCTCGTCGTCGCCGTGGCTCCAGCCGAGGCGGGCGAGATAGTTGCACAGCGCATGCGGCAGGTAGCCCATAGCCCGATAAGCCTCGACGCCCAGTGCGCCATGGCGCTTGGAGAGTTTCGCGCCGTCCGGCCCGTGAATGAGCGGCACATGCGCCATGACCGGGATATCCCAGCCCATGGCGTGATAGATGATCTGTTGACGAGCGGCGTTGGTCAGGTGGTCGTCACCGCGGATGATGTGCGTGACGCCCATATCGTGATCGTCGACCACGACTGCGAGCATATAGGTCGGATTGCCGTCGGAGCGCAGGACGATGAAATCGTCCAAATCCTTGTTGGGGAAGCGCACATCGCCCTGCACCTTGTCGCGGACGATGGTTTCGCCATCCTGCGGTGCCTTGATGCGCACCACCGGGGCAACACCCTGGGGCGCCTCAGCCGGGTCGCGGTCGCGCCAGCGGCCATCATAACGCGGCGGCCGGCCCTCGGCGCGCGCTTTCTCGCGCATTTCGGCGAGCTCTTCCTGGCTGGCATAGCAGTGATAGGCCTTGCCCTGCGCGACCAGCTCACGCGCCACCTCGCGGTGGCGCTCGGCGCGTGCATATTGCGATATCGGTTCGTCGTCCGCCTCTAGCCCGAGCCATTTTAGCCCGTCGAGGATAGCCGCGGTCGCTTCGTCGGTAGAGCGCTCGCGGTCGGTGTCTTCGATGCGCAGCAGCATCTTGCCGCCGCTGTGGCGGGCATAAAGCCAGTTGAAGAGCGCCGTGCGCGCGCCGCCGATATGCAGGAAGCCCGTGGGCGAGGGGGCAAAGCGGGTGACGACGGTTTCGGACATGACGATTCCTGGTTGGCGCGGGCGGCGCGAAGTGGCGTTTGAAGCGCGTTCATGTAGCATAGGCCCATTGGGGCGCAAGGTTTGGACGGACGGTCTGCCTGAATGGAAGGCGAACGGACGGCGGGCGCCCATGACGAACGCCTGATCCTCAGTCACGCTGCGACCGACGCCTCGGCATTGCCGGTGGCGGCTGCGCGCGCGCCACTTCCGACGGAGCCCGCACCGACCACTGTGGCGGACAGGCGAGATCGGTCGCCGCCGCTGGCCGCCTTCCGGGACAAGGCTGCAACGGCGATCGAAACGGAGGCGGCGCGCGGTACAGGTTTCGTGATCGTGCCCGTGCTGCTGGCCGCCGGGGCCGTCATCTATTTCTGCCTGCCCGCCGAACCGCCTTTGCCGATGCTGCTGGGCTCAACGCTGCTTGTTCTTGTGGCGATTATGCTGGCCGGACGTGCGCAACATGTCCATGCGCTCGGCATTGCCGTTCTGGCGCTTCTGGCGGGAATGCTGGCCGGATCGCTCGAGACCTGGCGTCATTCCACGCAAATGATGGGATCGAGCATTTCGACCCGCGTCACCGGCCGCGTTGTTGCGATAGAGAGCCGAGCAAACGGCCGCATCCGTCTGACGATCGACCTCATTTCAACTGAGCGGCCGGAACTGCGCTACGCGCCCGACCGGTTCCGCGCGACGACTGGCAAGCTCCCGGAGGACTTGGAGCCCGGCGATGGCGTGACCGGCGTCGTGCGCCTACTGTCGCCATCGGGGCCGGCCCGGCCGCACGGCTATGACTTTGCTTTCGAGAATTTTTTCGACGGCATCGGCGCAAACGGATTTTTCCTGTCGGGCCCGTTCAAGGCCGAGATTGGGAACGCGCCGTCCGCATTTGGATCAATTGCCTCCTGGGTGGAGCGGCAAAGGCTGGCGCTGGCAGAGCGCATCAAAACCCATATCGCCGGACCGGAAGGCGAAGTGGCCGTCGCGCTGGTGGCCGGTGTGCGCGGCGGCATACCGGAGGCGGTGACAGAGGCGCTGCGCAAGACCGGCCTGGCGCATATTCTGGCGATCTCGGGTCTGCATATGGCGCTGGTCGCTGGCACGGTGGTTGGCGCGATGCGGCTCGGCTTTGCACTCATGCCGGGCTTTTCGTCGCGACATGCGGTGAAGAAATACGCCGCGCTCGCCGGCCTCGTGGCCCTCACACTATATCTCGTCATTTCGGGTGCCGCAGTTGCCGCGCAGCGTGCATATGTAATGTTCGCAGTGATGCTGGTCGCCGTGCTTTTCGACCGCGCGGCTCTCACCATGCGTAATCTCGCAATTGCCGCGCTGATCATACTCCTGATTGCGCCGCATGAGGTGATGGGGCCCAGCTTCCAGATGTCGTTTGCCGCCACTGCCGCGCTGATTGGCGCCTATGGCTGGTATTCTGAACGCCGTTCGCGCAAGCCGCCCGCCGGCTGGGCGCGGCGCTCACCGGCTGTCAATGCGGTGCGGCTCGTCGGCTTGTTTTTCGTAGGGCTCGCGGCAACGTCGATCATTGCCGGCCTGGCGACCGGCATCTTTGCAGCGTGGCACTTCCAGCGCGTCGCGCCGCTTGGCCTTGTGGCGAACCTCGCCGCGATGCCCATCGTAACGATCGCGGTGATGCCGCTCGCAGTTGCCGGCATGATCGCCATGCCCCTGGGCCTCGACGCCCCATTCTTCGCGGGGATGGGCAAAGCGCTGGCCACCGTGATTTCGATCGCGGAATGGCTGGCGGTGCGTTCGCCGCTCGATGTGGTTGGGGCAATTCCTCCGCTTGCCGTCATCATGCTGGCGGTAGCGTTGGTCACCGCCGTCGTCCTGACCACCTGGCTACGGGCAATTGCCCTGCCATTCGCGGCTGCCGGTGTCGCGCTCATCGCAATGCGCGAACCGCCTCATCTCCTTGTCTCGGAAGATGCGCGCCTTGTGGCCATGCAAATGAGCGAGGGGCGGCTTGCGGTCAATAAAACGCGCCCGCCCACATTCACGCTGGGCATCTGGACGGCGGCGCTCAACGCCGATGAGATCGTGAAGCCCGAGGACCTGGACGGTATGTCCACGTTCCAGGGAAGCTCAAGCGCAGAAGCCGCCTTCAGCTGCGCTGACGATTTGTGCCTCGCCCGGCATGCAAGCGGCGCCGTGGTGGCTTTCGCCAATACGGCGCAAGCGGCTGGAGCAGGATGCGGTTTGGCGTCGCTGATCGTGGTTGACGATGCGACTGCGAAGAATGTCTGCGCTGGGACGCCGGCGACGGTCGTCACCAAACGCGAGCTGGCTTGGCGGGGGAGTGCTGCGGTGAAGTTCAAAGATGGGGTAGCGCAGCTGGATTATGCGATCGGGCCGACCCTGCGACCATGGCACGACCATCGGCGCTATTCGCGCGAGGCGAGGGGTCTGCCGCCTTATCGGCGGCAAAAAGCCGAAGCCGATCAGTAGCGGCGGATGAGACCGACCAGGCGCCCCTGCACCTTGACCCTGTCGGGTCCAAAGATGCGTGTTTCATAGGCCGGATTGGCGGCCTCGAGCGCGATCGACGCGCCTTTGCGGCGAAAACGCTTCAAGGTCGCTTCCTCGTCGTCCACCAGCGCCACAACGATCTCGCCGGGATTGGCCGTTTGCGCGTTGCGGATAACAACGGTGTCGCCGTCGAAAATGCCGGCCTCGATCATGGAATCGCCCTTGACCTCAAGCGCATAATGATCGCCGCCAGAAATCATGTCCGGCGGCACCGAAATCGAATGTGTCTGGTGCTGGATTGCCTCGATCGGCACGCCGGCTGCGATGCGGCCCATAACCGGAACCGAGATCGCGGCATTCTCGTCGTCGTCATTGCTGGCGGCGGGTACTTTCGGCGGCGCTTTGCCGAGACTGCCCTCGATCACACTGGGCGAAAAGCGCTTCGCCGAGTTGAGGCCAGGTGCAATCGAATCGGGCAGGCGCAACACTTCCAGCGCCCGCGCCCTGTTCGGCAGGCGGCGAATGAAGCCTCGCTCCTCAAGCGCGGTGATCAGCCGATGGATGCCGGATTTGGACGCCAGGTCCAGTGCTTCCTTCATTTCATCGAAGGAGGGCGGAATCCCGGTTTCCTTGAGCCGCTCGTGGATGAACAGCAGAAGTTCGTGCTGTTTTCGCGTCAGCATAGTTCGTCCCCTGAACCCGTTTCAGCCGGGAATCACCGGCAAACAAAACCAGAACAATCACTATATGTTCCAGTCTTGTTCCGCAAGTGTTTAATTTTGGTGAAGGGTACGGGGCGCCAAGACCCAGGCGCTTAAAGTTCAGTGCGCACGTGCCAGAGCTCGGGGAAGAGTTCCACTTCCAGCATGCGCTTCAGATAAGAGATGCCGGCGGTGCCGCCAGTGCCGCGCTTGAAGCCGATGATGCGTTCCACGGTCGTGACATGGTTGAAACGCCAGCGGCGGAAGTAATCTTCCAGGTCGACCAGTTTCTCGCCGATTTCGTAGAGCTCCCAATAGCGCTCCGGCGCATCGTAGATCGTGCGCCATGCAGCCATGACTGCCGCGTTCGCGTCATGTGTTGTTGAGACGTCACGAGACAGCACCTCATTCGGCACTGGGATGCCGCGCCGCGCCAATAGCCGCAGCGCTTCGTCGTAGAGGCTGGGTTCGGCCAGTTCGGCCTGAAGCCTGGCGACAATATCGGGCCGGTGTTCATGCGGGCGCAGCATCGCCGGGTTGCGATTACCGAGCAGGAATTCGATCAGCCGGTATTGCCATGACTGAAAACCGGACGACTGGCCGAGCGCATCGCGAAACCGCGTATATTCCGACGGCGTCATGGTGCGCAGAACGTCCCATGCCGAATTGAGCTGCTCGAGGATGCGCGAGACGCGCGCCAGCATTTTCATGGCGGGCTGCGTGGCGTCGTCGCGGATGGCCCGGCGGGCGGCGGTGAGTTCGTGTATCGCAAGGCGCATCCACAGCTCGGATGTCTGATGCTGCACGATGAACAGCATCTCGTCATGCGCGTCGCTCAGCGGTTTTTGCGTGCCAAGGATCGCGTCGAGCCGCAGATAGTCGCCATATGACATGCGGCCGTCGAAATCCATCGACGCGCCTTCGCTGCCAGGATCATAGTCCTTCGTCATGGCGGTGCCTCAGGCGTCTTCCCCTGAGGCACCGATCTCGGCCGTTGCTTCGATCTCGACCAGCGCTTCGTCTTCGATCAGTCCGGCAACGACGATGACGGACATGGCTGGATAGTGCGAGCCCATGACCGCGCGGTAAGCCTGACCGACCTCTTTCTGCTTCGCCAGATATTCGCGCTTGTCGGTGATGAACCAGGTGAGGCGTACAATATCGGTGACCTTGCCGCCGGCAGCGGTCACAATGTCTGCGATGTTGCGCAGCGTCTGCTCGAACTGGCCAACGAAGTCCTTGTGTTCGAACACCTGATCCGGCGTCCACCCAATCTGGCCGCCGGTGTAGAGGCGTTTGCCTTCGACCATCACGCCGTTTGCGTAGCCCTTCGGTGTCGGCCAGCCAGCCGGGTGGATCATGTTCATCATGTCGTCGGTTCCTGTTGGCGGTTCAGTCGCTGCCGCGCAGCCTGAAGCGCTGGATCTTGCCTGTCTGGGTTTTTGGTAGCGCGTCGGTGAAAACCACCGAGCGGGGATATTTGTAAGGTGCGATCACTGATTTGACGTGGTCCTGCAGGCGCTTGATCGTGCCGTCGTCTCTTGCTGTGCCGTCCACCAGCACAACATGCGCTTCCACGATCTGGCCGCGCGCCTCGTCAGGGCGGCCGATCACGGCGCATTCGCTGACATCGGGATGGGCGAGTAGGGCTGCTTCGACCTCGGGGCCGGCAATGTTGTACCCGGCTGAGACGATCATGTCGTCGGAGCGGGCGGCGAAATGGAAATAACCTTCCTCGTCGCGAACGAATGTGTCGCCCGTCAGGTTCCAGCCGTCGCGCACATAGTCCTTCTGGCGCTTGTCGGCGAGATAACGGCAGCCGGTCGGGCCGCGCACCGCAAGCCGGCCAGGGGTGCCGGGTTCAACGTCATTCATTTCGTCGTCCACGACCCGCGCTTCATAGCCACTGACTTCCTTGCCGGTGCAGGCGGAGCGGGAATCGCCGAAACGGTTGGAGATGAAAATGTGCAGCATTTCGGTCGCGCCAATGCCGTCGAGCATCGGCTTGCCGGTTTTCTTCAGCCAGTCGTCGTAGACAGGGGCGGGGAGCGTTTCGCCGGCAGAGACAGCGGCACGCAGCGAAGAAAGGTCAGCGCCTTCCTCCATTGCGGCAAGCATCGCGCGATACGCTGTGGGCGCGGTGAAGCAGACGGTGGCCTTGTAGGTCTGGATGATCTCGATGAGGTTGGGCGGTGTGGCCTGTTCGAGCAGCGTGGCGGCGGCGCCGAAGCGCAGCGGGAAGATGGCCAGCCCGCCGAGGCCAAAGGTGAAAGCGAGCGGCGGCGAGCCCACGAAAATGTCGTCCGGCGTGACCGCCAGCACCTCTTTCGCATAACCATCGGCGATGATCATCAGGTCGCGATGGAAATGCATCGTGGCCTTTGGTTCGCCGGTGGTGCCGGAGGTGAAGCCGAGCAGGGCGACATCGTCGCGACCTGTCTTCACACATTCGAATTTGACCGGCTTGTTGAGCGCCAGCCGGTCGAGTTCAGCATCGTGATTGGCGGTGCCATCGAAGCCGATCACCTTGGTCAGAAACTTGCTGTCCTTGGCGCAGGAAACCATCTCGTCCATCAGCCGCGTGTCGCAGAGCGCCAGCGCTATCTCGGCCTTGTCGACGATCTTCTTCAGTTCCGTGGCGCGCAGCATTGGCATCGTGTTTACGACCACGGCGCCCGCCTTGGTGGCGGCAAGCCACACCGCAACCATGGCCGGGTTGTTGGCGGAGCGGATCAGGATGCGGTTGCCGGGTTTCACCCCGAGATCTTCAACCAGCGCATGGGCAATGCGGTTGGTCCAGTCGGCGAGCTCTTTGTAGGTTCGCATGCGGCCGTTGCCGATGAGCGCGGTGTTGTCGCCGAAGCCCTTGTCGACCATCGCGTCCGTCAGCTCGTAGCCGGCGTTGAACCATTCCGGGTAGTCGAAGCCATCGAGCAGGAAGTCGGGCATAAGTTCAGGCGGCGGCAGGTTGTCACGCGTGAAAGTGTCGACATGCCCGGTCGGGCCAAGCGTGGTCGTCATGATTTCGCTCCTGCGGCTGCGGCCGCCATGGTCTGGCGCGCGATGATGACCTTCTGCACGTCGGATGCGCCCTCATAGATGCGCAGGGCGCGGATTTCTCGGTAAAGGCTCTCCACTATGCAGCCCTTGCGCACGCCGTCGCCTCCGTGGAGTTGCACTGCCTTGTCGATGACGTCTTGAGCCCGGTCCGTGGCGAAGAGCTTCGCCATCGCAGCTTCGCGCGAGACGCGTGGGGCGCCGCTGTCCTTCAGCCATGCGGCGCGGTAGACGAGCAAAGCGGCGGCATCGATATCGAGCGCCATATCCGCGATATGGCCCTGCACCATCTGCAGCTCGAAAAGCGGCGCGTTGAACAACTCGCGACTTGCAGCGCGCGAAACGCTTTCGTCCAGCGCTCGACGCGCGAAGCCAAGTGCCGCCGCGGCAACGGTAGAACGGAAAACATCGAGCACCGACATTGCGATGCGGAAACCTTCGCCGGGTTTGCCGATCATCGCTGAGAGCGGCACACGACAATCGTCGAAGGAGAGACGGGCGAGGGGGTGCGGTGCGACCGTCTCAATGCGCTCGGCAATTGTCAGTCCCGGTGTGTCCGAGGGAACGATGAATGCCGAAATGCCCTTGGCTCCTGCGCCTTCGCCGGTGCGCGCAAACACGGTGTAAACGTCGGCAATGCCGCCATTCGAAATCCAGGTCTTCTCGCCGTCGAGCACGTATTCGCCGTCCATGCGCTTCGCGGTCATCGCAAGATTGGCCACGTCCGAACCCGATGCCGGCTCGCTGAGCGCGAAGGCGGAAAGCGCCTTGCCGGCACGCGTCCTGGACAGCCACTCGCGTTTCTGGACGTCGGTGCCGAAAAGCGAGATTGCGCCGGTGCCCAACCCCTGCATGGCAAATGCGAAATCGGCCAGGCCGTCATGACGTGCCAGCGTTTCGCGCACCAGGCAGAGGCTGCGCACATCCAGCGTCGATTGCGGGTCGTCGGGATCGACGCCGGTCAGTTCCAGCCAGCCGCCATCGCCCAGCGCGGCGACGAGTTTGCGGCAGGCGGCATCCGTGTCAGCGTGATCTATCGAACCCAGATGCCCAGACGCCCAGGCATCGATGCGCTCTGCCAGATCGCGGTGACGGTCTTCGAAAAACGGCCAGTCGAGAAAGCTGCGGTCGGACATCAATTGCCCTCGAATACCGGCTTCTGCTTGTTGGCAAAGGCCTCGTAAGCACGGCGAAAATCCTGCGTCTGCATGCAAATCGCTTGAGCCTGGGCCTCGGCTTCGATCGCCTGTTCGATGCCCATATTCCATTCCTGCGTGAGCATGGTCTTGGTCATCATGTTGCCGAAGGTCGGGCCGTCCGCAATACGCTTGGCCAGGCCCATGGCTTCGCCTTCCAGCGCATCGGCATCGACCAGCCGGCTATAGAAGCCCCAGCGCTCGCCTTCGTCCGCGCTCATGGAGCGGCCGGTGTAAAGAAGTTCGGCGGCGCGGCTCTGGCCGATGATGCGGGGTAGGATTGCGCAGGCGCCCATGTCGCAGCCGGCGAGGCCGACCCGGTTGAAAAGGAACGCAGTCTTGGCGGCCGGCGTCGCCAGACGGATGTCTGACGCCATGGCAATGATCGCGCCAGCACCTGCCGCCACGCCATCAACTGCGGCGACGATAGGCTTGCCGCAGGCGATCATCGCCTTGACCAGATCGCCGGTCATGCGCGTGAATTCCATCAGGCCCTTCATATCCTTGTCGAGCAACGGGCCGATGATCTCGAATACGTCGCCGCCCGAGCAGAAATTGCCGCCATTCGGCGCGAACACCACGGCGCTAATATCGTCGCGATAGACGAGTGCGCGGAACCAGTCGCGTAGCTCGGCGTAGGAATCGAAGGTCAGCGGGTTCTTGCGCTCTGGACGGTTGAGCGACACACGGGCAATCGCTCCCTCGATCGTCAGCAGAAAGTGCTTCGGGCTGTCAGTCATCTTGGTTCACCCTTCCTTCGCGGGTCGCTTCCATATGTGCCGCCGCTTCTGCCGCAATGCGATCGAGTGCGCGGCCGAGTTCGCGCGCTTCGTCGCGCCCGACACCACCGAAGAGCCCGTCGACCCAGCTCTCATGGGCGGCAGCCAATGCATCGAACTCTTCGCAACCCTTTGCGGTCAGGCGTACGATCATCGCCCGTCGATCATTGTGGACCGGAGTGCGCACAATCAGTTCTTCCGAGACCAGGCGATCGACTATGCCAGTCACATTGCCGTTGGAAACTTTGAGAGCCGAGGACAATTCGCTCATGCGCAGTCCCTCGGGCGCGCGACGCAGCGCGGCCATCACGTCGAAGCGGGGCAGGGTGGTTATGAATTGCGAGCGCATACGTTCGCGCAAATCGGCCTCGACCAGCCGCGTCGCCTTGAGCAGTTTCAGCCACAGGCGCAGGCGTTCCTTCGAGGCGTCCGCCGCTGCGGTCGATACTCCGTTTTGCGCCGCCTGTTCGGCAATGAGCGTCATGCTTCGCCTCCCGAGATGACGAGCCCATGGCCGTTGACCATGGCTGCTTGCTCCGATGCGAGATAAAGAACCGAGGCAGCCACTTCTTCCGGCTTCACGATGCGACCCGATGGATTGTCGCCGAAGACGCGGACCTCAGCTTCATCTCGGCTGACGTTGAAGCGCTTCATGACATTGGTAACGGCAGTGTCGGCCATCGGCGTATCTACCCAGCCGGGGCAGACGGCGTTGCAGGTGATCCCACGCTTAGCAACTTCGAGCGCCAGTGATTTCACTAGGCCCATAACGCCGTGTTTTGCCGCTGCGTAGGCCGCGGTGTTGGGCGCGCCGTTGAGCCCGGCAACCGAAGCGATTGCGACCAGCCGGCCGCCTTCCTTCATGCCCGCAAGGGCTTCGCGAAAGGTGAGAAACACTCCGGTCAGCGTGACGTTGAGTGTGGTGTTCCACATTTCCAGCGTGGTTTTGGCCACAGGTGCCGCGCGGCCCATCCCGGCATTGGCAACCACAATATCGAAGGGCGTTTCGAACAACGCCTTAACCGAAGCTTCGTCCGCGACATCGGCCGTGCGGCACTCCATACCGCGTCCGCCGTCGGTTTCCTTCAATGCACCGAGCCTGCGGCCGGCAATTGTGACGTGATCGCCCTGATCCGCAAATGCGTGCGCAACAGCGCGGCCGATGCCGGACCCGCCGCCGGTGACCAGTACGCGCCTCATGCCCTGATCTCCATCTCGGCGGCGCGGTCGGCAAGCCGCCAGAGCTGGTCTCGCCCGGGCAGATAGGGATCGGGCCATTTCTCCGAGCGGTCGCCCAGATCACTTGCCGCGTGCAGCGTCCAGTAAGGATCGGTGAGGTGAGGGCGCGCGAGGCAGACGAGATCGGCCCGGCCTGCCATCAGGATCGAATTCACGTGGTCGGGTTCGTAGATATTGCCGACCGCCATGGTGGCCATATGCGCTTCGTTGCGGATGCGGTCCGAAAACGGCGTCTGGAACATACGGCCGTATACGGGCTTGGCGCGCGTCGATGTCTGGCCGGCAGATACGTCGCAAATATCGACCCCGGCCTCCTTCAGCATGCGTGCGATGTCGACGGCATCCTCGGGCGTGATGCCATCATCGCCGACCCAGTCGTTTGCGGAGATGCGTACGGAGACCGGCTTGTGCCTCGGCCAGGCGTCACGCACGGCGTGGTAGACCTCGAGCGGCCAGCGCATACGGTTTTCCAGGCTTCCGCCATATTCGTCGTCGCGGCGGTTGGTGAGCGGTGTGATGAAGGACGACAGCAGATAGCCATGTGCCATATGCAGCTCGATCATGTCGAAGCCGGCGCGGTCGGCCATTTCGGCGGCCTGCACGAATTCGTCGCGTACGCGGTCCATGTCGGCCCGCGTCATCGTTTTCGGGGTTGCATTGTCTTTCGACCAGGCAACGTCCGACGGCGCCAGCAGGTCCCAATTGTCTTTTTTCAGCGGCGCGTCGGCATCTTCCCAGCCAAGCTGCGTCGAGCCTTTTGCGCCGGCGTGGCCGATCTGCATGCAGATCTTGGCGTCAGTTTCGGCATGCACGAAATCGACGATGCGCTTCCAGGCTGCCTCGTGTTCGGACGTGTAGGTGCCGGGGCAGCCGGGCGTAATGCGGCCCTCGGGCGAGACGCAGGTCATCTCGGTGTAGACGAGACCGGCGCCGCCTTTGGCACGCTCGCCATAGTGAATGAGGTGCCAGTCGGTCGGGCAGCCGTCGATGGCCTTGTATTGCGCCATTGGCGAGACAACGATGCGGTTTTTCAACTCCATATCGCGCAGCTTGAAAGGCGCGAACATAGGATGCCGAACGGCCGCATTGGCCGAGGCGCCCGCCATCTTCTGGAACCAGCCTTCCGCGCTTTCCAGCCATTCGCGGTCGCGCAGCCGCAGGTTTTCATGGCTGATGCGCTGGGATCGCGTGAGCAGCGAATAGTTGAACTGGACAGGATCGAGGTCGAGATACCGCTCCACCTCCTCGAACCACTCCAGCGAGTTGCGGGCGGCCGACTGCAGGCGCAGCACTTCAAGCCTTCGCTCTTCCTGGTAGCGCTCGAAAGCCTGCTCCAACGTCGGTTCACTGTGCAGATATTCGGCGAGTGCGATTGCGCTGTCGAATGCGAGACGGGAGCCGGAGCCGATCGAAAAATGCGCGGTAGCGGCTGCGTCGCCCATGAGCACGACATTGCCGTTGTACCAGCGCTCGCAGATTACTCGGGGAAAGTTCATCCACACGGCGGAGCCGCGCAGGTGGTTCGCGTTCGACATCAGCTTGTGGCCGCCAAGGTGCTTGGCAAACACCTTCTCGCACACAGCGATGCCTTCTTCCTTGGACATGTGCTCGAAGCCCCAATTGTCCCAGGTCTGCTGCGTGCACTCCACGATCACCGTCGCGGTGTTCTCATCGAACTGATAGGCGTGGACCCACATCCAGCCATGTTCGGTTTCCTCAAAGATGAAGGTAAAGGCGTCGTCGAATTTCTGGTGCGTGCCGAGCCAGATGAATTTGCACTCGCGCACATCCACATTCGGCTTGAAGACGTTTTCGTATTCCTTGCGAACGACGGAGTTGATGCCGTCGCAGGCGACCACGAGATCGTATTCCTTGCGGTACTCTTCGGCCGATTTGAACTGGCTTTCGAACCGCAGGTCCACGCCAAGTTCGCGGGCGCGTGCCTGCAGGATGAGAAGCAGTTTCATGCGGCCGATACCGGCAAAGCCGTGGCCGCCGGAAACAGTCCGGACGCCGCGATGGATTACGGCGATATCGTCCCAGTAGGCGAATGCGTTTTCGATTTCGGACGCGCTTTGCGGGTCGTTCGTGCGCAGGTTTTCCATCGCGTCGTCGGAGAGCACCACGCCCCAGCCGAAGGTGTCGTCGGCGCGGTTGCGCTCCAACACGGTGACCTCGTGCGAGGGGTCACGCAGCTTCATCGAAATGGCGAAATACAACCCGGCCGGCCCGCCGCCCATGCACAGGACCCGCATGGCTTTCTCCTCCTGCATCGACCCAAAAACGATACGGAGAGGCTACCAGCCAACCGAGATATTTCAAGCTTAAAATTTTTACGCTTGAATTGCGGAGAATTGCGCCCTGGTGCCCCGGTTTAGCGCAGCATCAGAACCCGGCAAGGCTCACCCGCCTCGGCGGCTGGCGCATTGGCTTCCCGGATGATTAGGCAGTTTGCATCGGCCAGCGTGCGCAACATGGAGGAATCCTGCGTGCCGAAGGCGGTTGCGACAGGCTGTCCGTCGCCGCCCGCGATCAGCTTTGCGCGCACATAGTCGCGGCGGTGGTCGTTGGCCTTCATTGCCTGACCGAGCGAGGCGAGGCGGATATCCGGCTCGAAGGCACGGCCGCCAAGCTTCGCCAGAAGCGGTCGCAGGAAAAGATGGGCGCAGACAAGGCTCGAGACAGGATTGCCGGGCAGGCCGAGCACATGCGTGTCGCCGAGGGTGCCGACCATTAGCGGTTTGCCGGGGCGCATGGCGATTTTCCAGAAATCGAGCGTCATGCCGAGGCCGGTCAGGACGCCGTGGACAAGGTCATGATCGCCGACCGACGCGCCGCCCAGCGTGACAATCACGTCTGCGCCGGCTTCGCGGGCTCGATTCACGGCGGCGGCGATCTGCGCCTTATCGTCGGGCACGATGCCAAGATCGATTGCCACACCGCCATCTACTGAAACAAGCGCGGCTAAACCGTAGCCATTCGACGCAATGATCTGGTCTGGGCCGGGCTTCGAACCGGGCAGCAGCAATTCATCACCCGTAGCCAGTATCGCGACGCGCGGGCGGGCGACAACCGGCAGCTTCGCGTGATTGGCCGCCGCGGCAAGTGACAGAGCGGCGGGGTCGAGCATGCGGCCTGCCGGAAGAAGCGCATCGCCTTCGCGAAAATCAAGACCTGCCTTGCGGATATGGCGGCCGGCGGCGGTGCTTTCCTGCGCCTCGACCTTGCCCTCTTCAGCGACACGCGCATCTTCCTGCAAGAGGATCGTGTCGGCGCCTGGCGGCACCGGCGCGCCGGTGAAAATGCGCACGGCCTGGCCCGCACCGACGCTGCCTTCAAAGCGGCGGCCGGCGGCCGATTCGCCGATCACGGAGAGTGTCGCGGGGAGGCTGGCGATATCGGCTGCACGCAGCGCATAACCATCCATCGCCGAGGCATCGAAGGGAGGCTGGGTGCGTTGCGCCGAAATTGGCTCTGCCAGAACGCGGCCGGCGGCTTCGTGCAGTGGAGCAGTTTCGCCCGGCAACACCGACGCGCCCGCGAGCAGGCGGTTCAGCGCTTCGGTGACGGGCAACAGCGCCATGGCAAAACCTAGTCCGCTTCGCGCAGAAAATCGCCGGAGCGCCCGCCGCTTTTTGCGACGAGCCGGATGTCGCCGATAGTCATGGTGCGGTCGACAGCCTTGGCCATGTCATAGATTGTCAGACATGCGACGCTGACCGCCGTCAGCGCTTCCATCTCGACGCCGGTTTTGCCTGAAACGCGGACTTCGGCCGATACACGCAGTCCGGGCAGGGCGTCGTCGGGTTCGATGTCGAGCGTGACCTTGTCGATGAGGAGCGGGTGGCAGAGCGGGATCAGCTCATGCGTTTTCTTCGCGGCCATGATGCCGGCGATGCGCGCGGTGCCGAGCACGTCGCCCTTCTTGGCATTGCCTTCGAGAATGGTCGTCAGCGTTTCGGCGTGCATCGTCACGCAGCCCTCAGCGCGGGCGTGGCGCACGGTTACGTCTTTTGCGCCGACATCCACCATATGCGCCTCGCCGGAGCCGCCGATATGGGTGAGCTTGGCGCCACCGGCCACGACCCGCTACTCCGCCGCCGGGCTGTGTGCGGCCTCGCCCGTCAGAAGCGCACGGGTCGCTGCTGCCACATCGTCCTGCCGCATCAGGCTTTCGCCGACAAGGAATGTGGTGATGCCGCACTTGGCAAGCCGCTGGCAGTCGGCGTTGGTGAAGATGCCGCTTTCGCCGACAAGCAGCCGATCGTCGGGAACAAGTGCTGCCAGCCGTTCGGAGGTTTCTAGCGTCGTCTCGAACGTGCGTAAATTGCGGTTGTTGATGCCGAGCATGCGCGAATTGAGACGCAAGGCGCGTTCAAGCTCCGGCTCGTCATGCACTTCGATCAGGACATCCATGCCGAGCGCGAAAGCCTCGTCTTCCAATCGCCGGGCCTCGTCGTCCGACAGGCTCGCCATGATCAGGAGGATGGCGTCCGCACCCCAGGCGCGCGCCTCATGCACCTGGTAGGTCTCGAACATGAAATCCTTGCGCAGCGCGGGCAGGGCGGTCGCCGCGCGCGCGGCGGTCAGAAATTCCGGTGCGCCCTGGAAGGAAGGCGTATCGGTCAGAACCGACAAGCAGGCCGCGCCGCCCGCCTCATAGGCTTTCGCGAGCGCCGGAGGATCGAAATCGGCCCGGATCAGTCCCTTGGAGGGACTCGCCTTCTTCACCTCCGCGATGAGACCGAAGTCGCCTGCCTTCTGCTTGCGTTCCAATGCGGCCAGAAAACCGCGAGGCGCGCCGGCGTCGGCCGCCAGCGCCTTGAGTTCGGCCAGCGGCACGGCGGCCTGAGCGGCGGCGATCTCTTCGCGCTTGTAAGCCTCGATGCGCTGCAGAATGTCGGCCATCATTTGTCTCCCGCTGCGTTGGAGACGGCGACAAGCTTGTCGAGCGCGGCAAGAGCCGCGCCGCTGTCGATTGATTTTTCGGCGAGCGCGACACCGGCCTTGAGGTCCGGCGCCTTGCCCGCAACCACAAGCGCGCCCGCCGTGTTCAGCGCGGCGATATCGCGATAGGCGTTTTTCTCGCCCTCGAGCACTGCCCTTAGCGCAGCTGCATTGTGTTTCGCGTCGCCACCCTTGAGCGCCTCGAACGAAGCGCGCTTGAGGCCGACATTCTCTGGGGTTACCTCGAAAGTCCGTATCTTGCCATTGAACAATTCAGCGACGTTGGTTGCGCCTGTCGTCGTCATCTCGTCCAGGCCGTCACCATGGACTACCCAGACGGCTTCGGAACCGAGGTCATTCAGAACGTGTGCCAGTGGCTCTACCCATTGCGGCGCGAACACGCCGACGAGCTGACGTTTGACGCGGGCGGGGTTCGACAGCGGGCCGAGCAGGTTGAAGATGGTGCGCGTACCGAGCTCGACCCGCGAGGGGCCGACATGGCGCATCGCGGAGTGGTGGGCGGGCGCGAACATGAAGCCAAGACCCGCCTCGCGAATGCAGGCGGCAATCGTGTCGGGGCCAATATCGATATTCACGCCAAGGGCAGCCAATGTATCGGCCGCTCCCGACTTCGACGACAAAGCGCGGTTGCCGTGTTTCGCGACTGTGACGCCGGCGCCCGCGGCAATGAAGGCCGAGCAGGTGGAAACATTGTAGGAGCCGGAGGCGTCGCCGCCGGTGCCGACGATATCGATCGCGTCGGCAGGCGCTTCCACAGGTAGCATGCGCGCACGCATCGCGCCCACCGCGCCTGCAATCTCCGCCACGGTTTCGCCGCGCACCCGAAGAGCCATCAGAAAGCCGCCGATCTGGCTCGGTGTCGCTTCGCCCGACATCATGATGTCGAAAGCGCCGCGCGCGTCTTCATGGCTTAACGGTTCGCCGCTCGCGGCCTTGGCGATAAAGCTTTTGAGGTCAGCCATGACGAGCCACCTAGAAGCTCAGCGCCTGGTTGATCGCCGACTGGTTGACGCGGACTTCGTACTTCGCCTGCAACTCTGCAACGAGCTGGTCGAGCAGATCGTCTGCCAGACCCTGCGACAGCTGCTGGCGTGTTTCTGCCGCGACTGTATCCGGCCCGGCGCTCGCGGGTTCGAAAACCTCTGTCACCTTGAAGAGGATTTGCGTGCCGTCGTTTGCGCCGCGTGTCAGCCCGGTTTCGCCGCGTGCCACACCGAACACCGCAGCAACGCCCGAGCGGTCAAGGTCGAGGTCTTCGCTGTCGCGCTTCAGGCCACGGCGGGTCTTGAGTTCGAGCTCAAGTTCCTCTGCGATCTCGGCGAATGGCCGGCCATCGGCGAGTTCCTTGCGCAGCGCCTCGGCGCGGGTGGCAAGCTGCGTCGCAGCCTCATCGTCGCGCCAGTCCGCCGTCACCTGATCACGTACCTCATCCAGCGCGCGGTCGCGGGCCGGAATGACGTCTGTCACTTCGTAGAACAGGAAGCCGGTGGCGCCGATATTGATCGGCGAGTTTTCGATGCTGACATCGGTTTCGAAAACCTCCGAAAGAAGCTTGCTCTGCTCAGGCAGGTCGACCTCACCGCCGTCGGGCGTGCCGCCGCGGCTGTCGACGGCTTCGACGGTCTCGACGGTGAGCCGCAAGCGGCCGGCGGCTTCCTGCATGGTTTCGCCGGCAGCGCGGGCGTCTTCGTAAGAATCGTAGACATCGAGCAGCACGTTGGCGGCTTCTTCCAGCGCGATCTCGCTGCGGATCTTGTCGGACACTTCCGAGAGCGGCTGCACGTTAGCGGGATTGACCTCGGTGACGCGGATGAGCAGGTGGCCGAAATTGCCCTTCACGACGTCGCTCACTTCTCCCGCCGAGAGGTTGAATGCCACATCTGCAATTGCGGCGTCCGCCACGCGGTCTTCGGCGAATGTGCCGAGCAGAACATCGGCCATGGTGCGACCCTGCTCGGCGACGATGTCTTCGAAGCTGCTGCCGGCGCGAACCTTGTCTAGCGCGGCCTTGGCGTCATCCTCGGAGCCGAAAACGAGCTGTTCGATGCGCCGCGTTTCGGCGGTCGTGTAGCGCTCGATGTCATCGTTGTAGCGCGCTTCCACTGCCTCGGGCAGCACCGCCGCCTCGTCGGCAATGTCTTCCGGTTCGAGCTTGATATAGGCGATGCCGCGATATTCGGGCGCTGCATAACGCTGCTTGTTGGCTTCGAAATACGCGCTCACCTGCGCGTCGGTCGGTTCCGGAATTGGCTCCACGATTGAGCGGGGGATGACCATCAGTTCCACGGTGCGGTCCTCGCCCTGATAGAGCGCAACGGCCCGCAGATATGCGTCCGGGGTACGGAGCCCTTCCGTCGCTGCTTCCACGATCTGCTGGCGGATCGCGACCTTTTCGCGGTTGCGCAGATAGTCCTCCGGCCGCATGCCGACCTGGCGCAGCACATACTCGAACTGCTGTCGGTCGAAGCGGCCGTCGGGGCCATGAAATGCAGGGTCCTCGGCGGTCAGTTGCGCAAGCCGGTCCTCGGAAAGGCCGAGTTGCATCTGCGACGCCTGCTCATCGAGCACCGCTCCGGCGATGAGCTGCGACAGCACCTGTTGATCGATGCCGAGTGCGGTCGCCTGTTCGCGCGTCAGTCGGGTACCGAACTGGCGCGACATGACGTTGAGCTGGCGGTCATAGGCGAGGCGGTAGTCGGTGATCGACACGGCGGTATCGCCTGCGGTCAGCACGTTGTTTCCCGGACCGCCGAAAATCGAACCGGAAATGCCCCACACGGCGAAGCTGAGAATGAGAAGACCCAGGAGCAGCTTTGCAACCCAGGTGGTTGCGGCTTGGCGAAGAGTGTCGAGCATGAATTACCGGTTTACCGTCGAAAATGATGGAAAAGAGGGCAATAGCGCCCTTGCCGGCCAGTGTCGATTGCTTTGTGGCACGTTTTTGGTAGTCAGGCGCGGCACGCGGACCGGGAAGGTTCGCGAATTGGAGGAGTTTGTCGATGACGCCCGGAATTCGCCCGCTGGTTGCCGGTAACTGGAAAATGAACGGCTTGTCGTCGTCGCTCGGCGAACTGACGCTGATCGGGCAGGGCTTCATGAAAGGGCTCGATACGGAAGCCGATGCACTGATCTGCGTGCCGGCAACGCTTCTGGCGCGCGCGGCCGAGGTGTTGGCTAGCACGCCCGTGGCTGCCGGTGGCGAGGATTGCCATTTCAACGCCAGCGGCGCGCATACAGGCGATGTCTCGGCAGAAATGCTCAAGGATGCCGGCGCCAGCCATGTGATCGTTGGCCATTCCGAGCGCCGCGCCGACCATGGCGAAACGGACTCGCTCGTGGCGCAAAAGGCCGAGGCCGGGTGGCGCGCAGGGCTCGTGTCGATTATTTGCATTGGCGAAACAATTGAGGAGCGCGACGCCGGTCGCACGCTCGACGTGCTTTCCACCCAGATCGAAGGATCGGTGCCTGCCGCCGCTACGCCGGAGAATACGGTGGTTGCCTATGAGCCGGTCTGGGCGATCGGCACCGGTCTGACGCCGACGGCTGACGATGTTGCGAAGGCGCATGCGCATATCCGCGCGCGGCTTGCCGAAAAGCTTGGAGACGGGTCCGACAAAATGCGGCTGCTCTATGGCGGCTCGGTCAAACCGGCCAACGCTTTGGAGCTCCTCTCGGTGGCGAATGTCGATGGCGCGTTGATTGGCGGAGCCAGCCTGAAAGCGGCCGACTTTCTGGGGATCGCAGAAGCTTACAGGCAGATGTAGCGCTCCCGTTCGGGGCGACATTGCAAAAATGTCGCCCACAAACCATATCCGACCAAGCCATCGGGACTTGGAAAAGCCACGAAATGCGTATATTCCGCCGCCCGAACCATTAGCGGCGCATCGCCGCCCGCAAAAAGCTTCCGGAAATTCGATATGGAAACCATCGTTATCGTCATTCACCTGCTTGTCGTCGTCGCACTTGTCGGCGTCGTGCTGCTCCAGCGTTCCGAGGGCGGCGGGCTCGGTATCGGTGGCGGTTCCGGCTTCATGACGGCGCGTGGCGCGGCTAACGCGCTGACGCGCACCACCGGTTTCCTGGCCGTTGCGTTTTTCGCGACTTCGCTGACGCTGTCGATCATCGCGCGTTATGGTGCGCAGCCGGCCGACATTCTGGAGCGTCTGCCCCAAACCGGCGGCACCGAGCAGAGCGGCGGCATTCTCGACCAGCTCGGCGGCAATGACGTTCCGGCCGAATCCGCACCTGCGGAAGAGCCCGCGATCCCCAATAACTAAGGCGTTTTGCCCTCGTCGCCTGCCGTTACCCAACGGCAACAGGCGGCGACTTCACGCAAAATTTCTCGCCGGTGAGCCACTCCAGCCTTGAGCAGTATAGCGGCTCGGCGCTATGAAACTGCATGTGTCGGCGCGGCGGTCGCTTGCCGATCAGCTGCCGTATCCGCGCGATTCCGGTTTTGGGGCGAGGCCATGCTTATTCGCAAGTTCACACTGTTTGGCGTTTTTCTGGCGATTTCCGCGCTGCTGGCTGGTCCGGCGAGCGCCAATGACGATGCGGCCTATGAAGTTGCCGTCGTGAACAAGGGCGAATTACGCAGCGAGGTTTACGAGTCCAAGGGGCTGTTCAGTAGCCTGTTTGGCGGCAAGAAGGAGCTGCTGCCGGAAACCAAGGAACTCGACAAGGCGCTGGATGCCAAGAACAAGAAGCGACGCTTCAAAGTCAAGGAATCCTTCGAGCCGCAGAGCGTCAAGTTTCAGAGCAAATATCGCCGCGGCACGATCGTCATCGATCCGAAGAATAAATACCTCTACCTGATCGAAGGCTACAACAGCGCTCGCCGTTATGCGATTGCGGTTGGTCGCGAGGGGCTGGGTTTTTCCGGCACAGCGACAGTGGGCGACAAGCAAGAATGGCCGCGCTGGACGCCGACCAAGGACATGCAGAAGCGCGAGCCACGCAAATATGGGCGCTACAAGGACGGCATGGACGGCGGTGTGAACAACCCGCTCGGTGCGCGCGCGATTTACCTCTACCAGGGCAAGCGCGACACCCATATCCGCATCCACGGCACGAACCAGCCGCAGACGATCGGCACCGCCTCGTCAAATGGCTGCTTCCGCATGATCAACGATCATGTCATCGACCTCTACAAGCGCGTGCGCATGGGCACGCAGGTCGTGGTTCTCTAGGCGCCAAGCCTTCATTTATGTGAAATCGGCTGGGCAGCTCAGATGTACTGGCTGCCCTTCATGCTCGTGTGCCCGTCGCGGCCGATGATGATGTGATCGTGCACGGTGATACCCAGCGGCGTCGCCGTGTTGATGATGGTGTGCGTCATATCGATATCGGCGCGAGACGGCGTTGGGTCGCCAGACGGATGATTGTGCACGAGGATGATCGCGGTGGCTGACAGTTCCAGCGCGCGGCGCACGATTTCGCGGGGATAGACGGGCGTGTGGTCAACCGTGCCGGTCTGCTGAACCTCGTCTGCGATAAGCAGGTTCTTGCGGTCCAGAAACAGAATACGGAACTGCTCTCGCGGCTCGAACGCCATCGCCGCGCGGCAATAGTTGATCACCTCCGCCCATGACGACAACACCTGGCGGCTGGCAATTGCACCGCGCGCCATACGCTCGGCTGCCGCGGCAAAGACTTTGATTTCAAGCGCGGCCGTCTTGCCGATGCCCTCCACTTCCTGAAGCAAATTTAGCGGCGCGCCAAGCACCTCAGGGAAGGAGCCGAAGCGGGCAAGCAGTGCCTTCGCGGTCGCTTTGGTGTCGGCGCGCGGGATGATGCGAAACAGCATCAGCTCAAGTAGCTCGTAGTCCTGAAGGCCGGAGGCGCCATCCTTGGCGAAACGGTCGCGCAGGCGCTGGCGGTGGCCATGATAATGCGGTTTGGGCGCTTGTGCCGGGCGGGAGGGCATTTCGGCGAAAAACTGCTTCTCGTCGTCCGTCATGCTCGCCCGTGCCTGCTGTCAAAGCTGAAAACGATTAATTCGTAACGCGTTAAGTCAAATTTCTCACGTAAGCCCCGGCCGGTCCAAGCCGCCGGGCGAAAGTGTGAAAACTTCACAGCCGTCCTTCGTCACGCCAACAGTGTGCTCATATTGCGCCGACAGAGAGCGGTCGCGCGTCACGGCCGTCCAGCCATCGGAAAGCACCTTCACCTGCGGGCGACCGAGATTGATCATCGGCTCGATGGTGAAGATCATGCCCTCACGCATCTCCACGCCTTCCTGGGGGGAGCCATAATGCAGGATGTTCGGCGCATCGTGGAACAGGGCGCCGACGCCGTGGCCGCAGAAATCGCGCACCACCGAGCAGCGCTGCGCTTCGGCAAAGGTCTGGATCGCTGCCCCGATTGCGCCGGTGCGAGCACCCGGTTTCACGGCTGCGACGCCGCGCATCAGGCATTCATGTGTGACTTCGAGCAGGCGCTCGGCGGCGCGCTTGATGTTGCCGACCGGATACATGCGGCTTGAATCGCCGTGCCAGCCATCGAGGATATATGTGACGTCGATGTTTACGATATCGCCGTCGCGCAGCGGCTTTTCGTCGGGAATGCCGTGACAAACCACATGATTGATCGAGGTGCAGGAGGATTTCGTGTAGCCGCGATAATTCAGCGTCGCAGGTATCGCGCCGTGATCCATGCCGAACTCGAAGATGAAGCGGTCGATGTCAGCGGTTGGCAGCCCGGGGCGTACCATGCCGGCCAACTCATCCAGCGCGCGCGCGGTCAGGTTGCATGCCTTGCGCATGCCCTCAAAGGCATCCTCGCCATAGAGCCTTATCTGGCCCGTATTGCGCGAGGGCGCGACGTCGGCTTCGACATAAGTGACCATCGGGGACCTTCCGGTTGCGCGCCGTTCGCCCGCGGCGCGCCCCTGATTTGGCATCAGATGGCTGCCGCCGCAAGTCCCGGCACGGCGCGACCGGCCAGGCAGCTTAGTCCAGCTCGACCCAGACGGGCGCGTGATCGCTCGCGCCTTCCAGCCCGCGTATGTCGCGGTCGACGCCGGCATCGATGAGACGGTCGCGCAGATTTGCACTCAGGAGCAGGTGATCGAGCCGCAGGCCGGCATCGCGTTGCCAGCGGTTTCGCCGGTAGTGCCAGAACGTATAGATGCGTTCGTCGGGGTTCAGATGCCGCAGCGCATCGGTCCAGCTCCTGCCGACCATCTTGCGGTACGCGGCGCGGCTCTGCGGTTGGATCAGTGCGTCGTCGTTCCAGGATTTGGTCTCGTAGATATCGAGCTCGGTCGGCGCGACATTGTAGTCGCCGGCAAGCACTACAGGCGCGCCGGTCTTGCGCAACGCGGCCGCGTGTCGGGAAAGCCGATCCAGCCAGGCGAGCTTGTAGTCGAATTTGGGACCGGGCTGCGGGTTGCCGTTGGGCGCATAGATCGAAGCGATCAGCACGCCGCGCACCGCAGCCTCAATGTAGCGCGCCTGCCGGTCGCCATCGTCGCCGGGCAGGGCGGTTCGCGTCAGCACCGGATCGCCGATGCGCGACAGGATGGCTACGCCGTTCCAGCTTCGCTGCCCCTGCCAAACAGCCGAATAGCCGGCTTTCTCGATGGCATCGAGCGGGAACGCGTCCTGTTCGGCCTTCAGTTCCTGCAGGCAGACGACGTCGGGCTGGGAAAGCTCGAGCCAGTGCAGCAGATTGGCGAGGCGTTTGTTGACGTTGTTGATGTTGAAGGTGGCGATCTTCATGACACGACAATGCGGCCGATCCAGTCCTTCACAGCTCGCGCCATGGTGTTCAAATGGTCCGCGGCGGAAAAACCGGAGATCGTCTTGCGTGGCTTGAGATCATGATCGCCATCCTCGAGCCAGAGCAGTTCGATCGTGGGTGCGAGACCGTAGCCCGGAACTTCTTCCCGCGTTCCGAACTCGTCGCGCGTGCCCTGGCAAATCAGCGTTGGTGTGCGGAGGTTTTCCAGATGCGCGGTGCGCAGCTGTGTTGGCTTGGCCGGCGGGTGGAAGGGATAACCCAGGCACAGCAGGCCAGCGATACGGTTTTTCGCGTAGAGATCGTCAGCCACCATCGAGGCCACGCGTCCGCCCATCGATTTGCCGCCGATGATCAGCGGGCCGGCCGCACCGAGCTTGTCGACCGCTTCCAGATATTCTGGATTGAGCTTGTCGGCGCGGGGCGGCGGCTTGCGCGCGCCCGATCGGCGGGCGGCCATATAGCCGAATTCGAAGCGGGCGACGCGCAGGCCGCAACTGGCCAAGGCCTCAGCAGCGGCAGTCATCGACTTGGAATCCATTGGCGCGCCGGCGCCATGGGCCAGAAGGATCGTCGCGGGTGCGGTTTCTGGCCCGTCGAACAGGAAGTCGGTCACGCCGTAGACTTCCGGCTCAAATGCAGATCAACAAACTGAATGCCGCGCTGCGCTGTGCGCGCCCAATCGGATGCACTGTCGAGTTCGAGATAGCGGCTCCAGAGACGCTTCGCCTCGTCCAGTTCGTCTGCCTCGAACTCCAAACGGGCAAGATTAAAGATCGCGTCTGCATATCCGGGGTCGATTGCGAGCGCGCGGCGCAGATGGCTGCGCGCGGTTTCTGCGCTGCCCGTTTCCACCGTGAGGTCGGCGAGGTTGAACCACGCTTCCACAAAGCCCGGATCGTGCTTTAGCGCGCGTACATAGTCGTTCGCGGCTTCCTGATCGCGGCCGACAGCGCGCATGCAATTGGCGCGGTTGAAGGCGGCGACCGCGTCGGCGGGGTCGATTGCCAGGCAGCGGGCATAGAGCGCGATTGCATCGTCGAACTCGCCGTCTGCCTCGGCTTCCTCAGCGTCAGCAAACACATCGTCCAGACCCGCATCGTCGCCGCCCAGATCGAATAGCATCTGGCCGCTGAGTTCCGCCAGGCCGTCATCATGGCGAGCATAAATCGTGCCCTGGCCGCCGGGATGCAGCGATTTGGCCGTGAGCGATGCGACAGGGCCCGAGCGGTGGATCGAGCGCGCAATGTCGTGCCAGTCCGCGCCGCCGGCGATTAGTCCGGCGAATTTGCGGGCGAGGATAGCATCGCGGAAGGTGAATGGCGCGGCATCACTCTCGAACGCATCGAATAGTCTGAGGAGCTCAAAGTCGGGCTCGGTGAGGCCCGATTGCTGCAAAAGGGCGCTTTGCTCGATCGTTGCGCCGTCGGGTGCTGCTTTGAGGCCTAGCGCGCGCAAAAAGCCGTTTTCGCTCAGGATTTCGAGGCCGGGCCGGCGCGCGGCTTCAAGCCGCGCTGCAATGCGGGCATCGGTTTCCTTTTCCAGCAGCTTGCGGCCGACGACGGCATGCGTGGTCTGCCTGCGCACGCCGCGGCCGGCCTTGGAGCCGACCCGGTTTGCGTGGCGCACGGCCAGGCGCAGCGGAAAGGCGGCAAGCGGGCCGATAATGCCGAAGCTTTGGCCCGCCTCGGTCGTCACGCCTTTTTCCTGGTCGCCTTCTTGGGCTTGGCGGCAGTTGCTGCCGGCTTGCTCTTGCTTTTTGCCGGCGGTTTGCTGTCGGAAAGGCTCGCTTTCAGCGCATCCATCAGGTTGATGACGTTGCCACCGCGCTCAGGGGCTGCCGCGATGACCGGCTTATGGCCTTTGAGCTTCTCCTTGATCATCGCCATGAGTGCGGCCTCGTAGCGATCTTCGTAATTCTTTGGATCGAACTCGGTCGTCTTCTGCTCGATGAGCTTTTCGGCAAGGTCGAGCATTTCCTTGTCGGGTTCGCCGACAGGAATGTTGTCGAAATACTCGGCTGTGCCGCGCACCTCATGCGGGTTGCGCAGCGTGCAGACGAACATGCCGGTTTCGCGTGGTGCGATGGTGATGACGCGTTCGCGGCTTGCAAGCACCAGGCGGGCGATCGCAACCTTGCCGGCCTTTTTCAGCGCTTCGCGCAGGACAACGAAGGTTTCCTCTGCCATCGCCCCGTCCGGCGCGAGATAATAGGGCGCGTCGAGATAGATCGCATCGATCGCACCCTCGTCCACGAAGGCCTCGATGCTGATCGTGTGGTTGGACTCGATCTTCACACTGTCGAGGTCATCGCTATCGATGATGATGTATTTCTTGTCCTCGTATTCGTAACCCTTCACCAGGTCGGACCGCTCGACGAGGCCGAGCTCGGGATCAACCGGTTTCATGTTGATCCGGTTGTGCGTGTCCTTATGCAACTGATTGAAGGTAATGCGGTCTTTCGAACTGGTCGCGTTGTAGAGCCGCACGGGGCAGCTCACCAAACTCAACCGCAAATGGCCTTTCCAGGTGGCGCGTGGTGCCATCACCGTCTCCTACGCAAATACTCAAGGCTAAGCGCCCGGCAGAGCACGGGCATTGTCGCCGATCTGGGCCCAAGGATCGCCTGAAGAGGTTAACAGCCCAGGTAACGTAGAATAATTCAAATCCTCCGGCGCGTCGATTGACTCCAAATCGCCCCAGGAAAGTGGAGTTGAAGCGGGCAAATTCGGTCGGGCGCGCAGCGAATAGGGCGCAACTGCCGTGGCTCCGCGCGCATTGCGGTGAAAATCGATGAAGATGCGACCCCTTCGGTTCGCTTTGCCCATTATGGTTGTGAAAAGGTCGGGTGCTGTGGCCGCCAACTTCTCAGCGATCTTACCCGTTGCAGTGTGTACGCGCTTCCAAGTTGGGCCGGGTTTGATCGGCACAACGAGGTGCAAGCCGCTGCCGCCGGAAGTCTTCACAAAGGGCACAAGGTCCATCGCTTCGATCTGCCTGCGCAGGTGGATGGCGGCTTCCACGATTTCGCGCCAGGCAATGCCTTCGCCCGGGTCGAGGTCGAACACGACGCGGTCGGCCTTTTCAGGCTTTTTGCGCATTGAACCCCAGGCGTGGAACTCGACCACGCCGAACTGCGCCAGCGCGAGATAGGCCTTGGCGTCTTCGATGGCGATATAGTGCTTGGTTTCGCCGTCTGAGTTCTCCATTTCGAACGTTGCAAGCGATGGCGGCATGCCGGAAAAAGCATGGCGCTGGTAGAAGCAATCCTTCGGGCGCCCAGTCGGGCAGCGCATTAGCGAGACGGGACGGCCCAGAATATGCGGCAGCATGAAGTCGCCCACCGCCGCGTAGAAAATCGCAATATCGAGCTTGGTTGCACCTGTTTTCCCGAAAACGCGCCGCTGCGGGTTGGTAACCCAGATGCCGGCAAGGTCGGCATCGGAAATGAGCCGCTTGCGGGGACGCGCAGGCCCCGCGGAAAGCTCCGCCTCGCGCAGACCCTTGTAGACGGCGTGGCGCAGCATGCCGCTCGTTGTACGGTTGGAATAATGGATATGGGCGGAAAGCACCGGCCTGACCGGCAGCACGTCCTTGGGCGCGCCATCGAAGGCCGGTGCGCCTGCTCGTAGCGGCTCGAGCCGCTCGACCAGCATTTTGAGCGTTGCGTTGTCGAAACCCGTGCCAACCTTGCCGACGAACACAAGCTCGCCGTTTTGCCATTCGCCGAGTGCGAGGGCGGCCAGGCCGCTATTGGTTTCGGAAGGCGTGTAGCCGCCAATGACAAAATCACCTGTTTTTTGCGCCTTCACCTTGAGCCAGGTCTTGGACCGACCGTGCTCATATTTTGCGTCGGCGCGCTTGGAAATAATTCCTTCCAGGTTCATTTCGGAGGCACGTTCGAAAAACGGTCTGCCGTCGCCTTCAATGTGATCGCTGAAGAGGATCGTTGCCGGCTTCGGGTCGGTTGCCTCCAGAAGCTGGCGCAGCAGGTCCTTGCGTTTTTGCAGCGGCAATTGCCGTAAATCGTAGCCGTCGAGATGGAGGATGTCGAAGGCGTAGAAGACGAGCCGCTCTGAGGCCTTGGCCGATAATGCGTCCTGAAGCGCGGCAAAGCGGGTGATCCCGTCATCGTCCGGCACGACCACCTCGCCATCCAAAATCGCCTGCTTGCAGGGCAGGGCGGAGAACGCTTTAGCCAATGCCGAATAGCGCTTCGTCCAGTCGAGGCCGCTTCGCGTGATCATTCGCGTCTCCGCGCCGTCGATTTCAACCAGCGTGCGGTAACCGTCGAACTTGATTTCATGCAGCCATGTGCCCTGCAGAGGTGGGTTTTCGGCAGCTGTGGCGAGTTGAGGTTTCAGTCCGGCCGGGAAGGCGCCTTTGACCGCGCTGCGCAGGCGCCCGACCTTTGGCGGCTTCGCAGGCGGACCACTGGTCTTAGCCGACGCGGCGACAAGCTCTTCGATACGGCGGCCAGTTTTCACGCTTTCTGGGCGCTCCGCCAAAATGTCGACGTCGGGCGCCGCAGCCTGATCGCGCTCTTTGAAAAGCAGCCAGTTGCGCTTGGTCTCGCCTTGTTTGGGCTTGAGACGGGCCAGCATCCAGCCGCCATTCAGTTTCTCGCCGGCGAGGCGAAATTTGAACGCACCGCCTTCGAGCGCCTTTTCCGGGTCTTCCATTGGTGCCCAGACGCCAGTGTCCCACACGATCATTGGACCGCCGCCATATTCGCCTTCTGGGATTACGCCCTCGAAATCGATATATTCGAGCGGATGGTCTTCTGTTTCGACCGCGAGGCGCTTCTGTTCGGGATCGAGCGAGGGGCCCTTCGGCACCGCCCAGCTTTTCAGTACGCCATCGAGCTCCAGCCGCAGATCGTAGTGATCGGCCGTGGCGGAGTGCTTGTGGATGACGAAGCGGTTGCCCGCGGCCTCGGTACCGGAGCCTGCCGGCTCGGGCGTGCGGGCAAAATCGCGTTTCGATTTGTAGTCTTTGAGAGACGCCATATGGGCGTGAGACTACACGCGCATCAGGTAAAAGCCAGATGGCGACGCGGCGCGATCACTCTACGGCTGTCGCAAGCGAAAGACTGATCTTGTCCTGCGTGACTGCTTCGCGCTTCAGCCACCATTTGTGCTCAGGTGAATACCACAGCGTGAAATCGTCTTGCCGCTGAACCGGGCGGCCGAACATGTTGAGCGTGATCTTCTCGACATGGCGGATGCGATAAGTGCCGAATATGCCAGCGGGCACGGCTACATCCTCCCAGCCTTCGACCGTTATCGACCAGTCGACCGTTCCCATGGGGACCTGTTCACCGGGCGAGCATTGCAGCATCATCACCATGGGCCCCGATTCCGGGCACAGAATGAAAATCTCGCCGGAACCCTCCGCGGCCGAACCCGCCTTCAGGGGCCACAGGCCTGCAAGTGCATCCTGTTGGCGGCCGATGTGCAAATCGGGACCGTCGCCGCCGGGCACGAGCGTCGGCAGCAAGCTGCGAAAATAGGTGACCGTGCGCGGCTCGGCTTTGGTCGAGAAGGTGGCAACGGTGCTGACATGGGTAATGCCGGCTTCCGTCTGCTCGATGGTACGGGAAACGAAACTGCGCCGTTCCGGCAAGGGCTTCACGACCGGGCGGAAGAAATTGATGAGATCCTCGATCGCCGCTTCCATGGGCGATAATTTGGCCTCGGGGCTGAGTACGAGTTCGAGAAAGACGAGTGTGCGTCCATTGTCCGGCGCATCGAAATCGGTAGCGCCTGGGTCGGCCGTGCCGCTTGGCGCTGAAAGCCGCTCGATGATCCTTTCCGGCAGTCCCAGATTGGGGTTGAGCCAGAAAGCTATTTCCGCGTCGTGGAGCGCCCGCTGCGTGTTCCCCAGCTCCTCATACGCCGATGCGCGGGCTGAATAGAGTGCGGCATTGTAGGGCTCGAGCGCCAGTACCTGATCGAAGTCGGGCAGGGCGGCTTCGTGGTTTCCGAGCTTCACGTAGAGATAACCCCTTGCCCTCAATGCGGAAGGGCGGAGCGGGTCGAGGTCGAGTGAGTGGTTGTAGTCGGCAAGGGCCGCGTCGAGATCGCCAAGCCGTGCCCGGGCGACGCCGCGATGCTGGAACGACCAGGCGCTTCGTGGGTCGAGCTCGATGGCGGTGTCGAGCGCAGCCACAACCGCCGGGTAGTCGCGCAACTGGAGCCTGACCCAGCCGAGGTCGCGGTATAGCCTGGGATTTTGCGGGTCGATCTCAAGCGCGGTCTCATAGTCGGCCACCGCGCCTTCCCAGTCCTCTTGCTGCTCTTTCGCGTCGGCGCGATTGCGCAGCAGTCGTACCTGGGCCGGATCGCTGATATCCGGATCGGCAAGCAGTCTGTCGCAGGCGGCGATGCGCGGCTCCGGGTCCAGCTTGCGGTTGGCGCAATCGCGCTCATCCGATTCAGTGTCGGCAAAAGCCACTATTGCAAGAAACGAAAATGCCAGCGTCAACAGCAGTCGCATCGAGCTCACCTCCCAGCAACGGCTGAAACGCCCGAGAGCGGCGATGAGACCTGCATGCGTCTGACCGCGGCCAAGTGCGTTTCAGACCCTCAAGGCGAGTTTAGCAACCGCGGCTATGGAAAGCGACTGCTTCTCCGACTAGTGGTCGTGTACCTTGCAATATGCCTCATGCACCGGCCCCCGGCCTAGATGGTGGCGGAAGCTCTTCATCTCGGCGAAGTATGGGATCGGAGCGCGCACCGGACGGTCAGACGCATTGTCAAAGTCATCGAAGAGCGTCTGCAACGTAACGACTACGCGTTCGGCGTCGTTCCAGTCTCGGTATTTGCCCAGGTCGATCTTGTAGGCCGCCTGCAGGTAGTCCATCCCCTGTTCCCAAAGCGGCTTCGCCTGATCGGTGACATACTGCAGATAGTCGCGCATGGTGCGCACATCGTCCTTGGTGGAGAGAGGACCGTGACCCGCCACCACGGTTTCGACGTCCATTCCCAGCACCATGTCGCAAACGTCGATCCAGCGTTTGACGGGGCCATACCAAGCGATCGGCGTACCTTCGGTGAAAAGGATGTCGCCGGTGTAGATGACCTTGTCGTCGGGAACGTAGATCAGCGCATCGCCGAGCGAATGTGATGGCCCTACCTCGATCAGCTGTACTTTCTTCGAGCCAACCATGATGTCGAGTGTGCCGGAGAAGGTTTCCGTCGGCGGGGTCAGTTCGATCCCCGAAAAGTCGAAAGGCCTGAAACATTCGCGCATGAACACGCCGGCGCTGCCGAACTGTTCCGCGTTGGTGCAGATGTTGTGAATGACCTTGGGGTCGAAGCGGGCAAAGTCTGCCACCGTGCCTTCGGTCGCGATGATGCGTGCGCCTTCAACGAGCTGGTTGCCGAATGTGTGATCACCATCGGCATGCGTATTGACCAGCGTTCCGATTTTCTTGGCCGCCGGGATAGAGTCGCGATAGGCCTTGAGCATTTCAGCCGTCATCTTGAGGTCGAACAGCGTGTCGACCAGCAGCGAGGCGTCGCCATCGACGACTATTCCCGAGTTGGACCACCCCCAGCTTCCGTCAGGCACCAGATAGGCGTAGCAGCCGTTACCGAGATCGTGGATTCCTTTGGTGAATTGCCATTTCGCCATTGATCTTCTCCCAGAGCTAGACGAGCGCCGTGGCAAGCCACGGGAACAGGAAAACGAGGATGAGCACGCACAGCATCATCAGTGCGAAAGGTGCTGCTCCGATGAAAATCTCACCGAGCGTGACGTCGCTGTCGGGGCCGAGCGTCGCCTTGATCACGTAGACGGCTATGCCGAAGGGTGGGGTCAGCAGTCCGATTTCAACGGCAATCACCACCAGCACGCCCAACCAGATCAGGTCGACCTGGGCCGCCATGAGGATCGGCAGTGCGATTGGCAGCGTCAGCAGCATGATCGATGCGGAATCGAGGATCGTACCCAACAGCATGATCACCATGATGAGCAGTAGGATGATGCCGGTCGGCCCGAGGCCGGAATCCACCACCCACGTGCCGAGCACACCCGGCATCCCTGACATCGAGAGCATGCGCGAATAGAGGCTGGCGCCGATGATCAGGAAGCAGATCGAGGCGGTGGTATGCCCGGTCTGGACCAGTACCTGCCAGAAGCTCGCCCAGGTCAGCCGCCTCTTTGCCAGTGAAATGACGAGCGCTCCGAGGGCGCCGGCCGCTCCTGCCTCCGTCGGCGTGAACACGCCTCCATAGATGCCGCCGAGCACCAATGCGATCAGCAAGACGATCGGGAATATTTTGATGAGCATTTCGAGCATGCTCATATCTTCCGGTTCGTCCGTTTGCTGTGAAACCGAGCTCCCGACAAAACTGCTGGCAAAGCGGGCAAGCAGCATGATGCCGACGCAGTAGACCACGGACAGAAGGATCCCCGGGATAACACCCGCGATGAACAATGAGCCCACCGACTGTTCTGTCAGCACGCCGTAAAGAATGAACAGAAGGCTGGGCGGGATCAGCATGCCGAGCACGGACGATCCGGCAACGACGCCGACCGAAAAGCGGCCGGAATAGCCATGTCGCATCATCTCCGGAACCGCGACCTTGGTAAACACGGCCGCTGAGGCAATCGATATGCCGGTGATGGCCGCAAACACGGCATTGGCAGCGACCGTTGCGATGCCGAGCCCGCCCAGTATCTTCCTGAACAGCTGCGCGGCCACTTCGAACGTATCGCGGCCGATACCCGCGACGGCGACCAGCAGCCCCATGAAGACAAAAAGTGGCACGACCCCGAACAAATAGTCGGAGATCGAATCCTTGAATGCCAGGACCATCATGTTGGAGGCGATCTGGAAATTGTCCCGCAGCAGCCAGACGCCTAGAAACGACAGCAGCATGAGGGCAATTGACACGTGCATGCCGGAATAGATCAGGACGAGCATGGCGCCGATGGAGGCGGCCGCAATTTCGATGCCGCTCATGTCCGCCTCGCCAGTGCAGCGCGCGCGTGACCCGCCGCTTCAAAGAAGAACTGGAGCGAAATCGCAACGATGCCGATCTGCATGATTGCGAAGAGCGGCCATTGCGGAACGGTGAAAAAGCCCGGATTTCCCATAAAGTGGCGGGCCGGAAACTCCCAGGCCTGCGCGACGCTCGGCCAGAAACGCCAGGCGATGAGGCCGAGAAGCACCGCTCCGACCAGATGGAACAGGGCCAGGATCAGCTCCCGCAGCGCGGGGGCGCGGTGTTCCAGCACATTGAGGAGAACATCTGACCGAGTCATCGAGCCCGACTTCAGTGTATGGGCTAGCTGCAGGAAAACGATGCCTACAATTGAAAACGCTACCAATTCGGCTACGCCGGCTATTGGTGCATTGAGCACTGTCCGCCCAAAAATGTCGGCGTTGATCAGGAGCATCAGGCCGATGATCCAGATCGTGCCGAGAGCGTTCATGCCTCCGATGATCTTGTCGAAGATGCTCGTGCGTTCGGATTGCCCGGATTCTTCCGGCAACAGGGGCTCGTTGGCCATCGACGTGACCTCCTCGCAGCCTTCTCGCGGAGTGATCCGGCGCCCGCGTTGAGCGCCGGATCGGAGCTTGTTACTCGGCGAGATAATCCCGGATGAAAGTGAAGCCGTCCGCCTTCAGATTGTCCTGATAGGCGTTGAGCACTTCACGAGCGGGCTCGCTCCGCGCCTCGGCAGCGGCAATCCATGCCGTCGTCGGGTTGGGCAGGTTGTTGATCCAGGTTTCGCGCTCTGTGCGATCGAATTCGACCATCTTACCGCCACCGTCCAGCAAGGTTTGCTTGGCTGAATCGTAGCGTGCTTCCTGCTCATCGAAATAGGCTTTGGTGTAGGCAGCCGCAGCTGTACGGAACGCAGCCTTGGTATCGTCAGAGAAGGTATCCCAGACCGGTTTGGCCACACCCCATCCGCCAATATACATGGCGCCGAAGTTGACCAGGTTGAAATTCGGGGCGACCTCATGAAGCTTGGCCGGAACATTGGCTGTCATCCAGCCGATATTACCGTCGTACACGCCGGTTTTGATGTCGTTGTAGAACGAGACGTAGCTGCCTTGCACGCCAACTGCGCCGGTGCTTGCAAGCCAGGAAAGGTTGGGGCCCGCGCCGCCGATCTTGATGCCTTCGAGATCGGAAACTTTGGTCAGCTCCTTTGTCGCGGCGATATTGTAGTCGTCGATGGCGATGCCGCCGCCGATATAGACGACGCCGGTTGCTTCCTCCAGCTGTGAGAGCGCGCCTTCGGTGTCATTGAGTGCTTTTTCGACGGCGGCGGTAACGCCGCGTGCATCGGCCGGGCCGAATGGCATTGCGTAAGTCAGATTTAGCAGACCCATGGACGCCGGGTTGAAGACACCGCTCATTTGTCCGACGTCAATGATGCCTGTCTGGAACGCTTCAACCTCGGAGCCGAGCTTGACGATGGTGCCGCCATATCCCTCGGTCCAGTTGATCGTCACTTCGCCCGTCTTCTCCAACTCGGCCGCGAGCGTTGGGATGAACGTCTCTTTGATGTGCTTCACCCAGAGGAAAATCTCGGGGTGTCCTGCGGCGATCGTCAGGTTGAGCGTCTCCTGCGAAATCGCGGGACCTTGACTGCTGACTAGCGCAATGGCGGCAATGCCGCCCAGAAATGCCTTGCGAAACATGTCCTTCCTCCCTTGTGAGACACGAAGCCTGCAGCTCGCCACGCGTCTGTTTCAAAAAGCTAACGGCAATTGAACAAGTTGACAAGAAATTTGATATAGCGTTCAAATTGCCAACCGCGAATGACATCCGACCGCCGTTCGCAGCTTCGGGGCAGGCAATGGCCAGAACAAAGAAAATCGAGCAAAGCCAGAAGGTTATCGCTGTGGAGGCGTCGCAGCGCAATTCAGCTCAGACGCGCCTGCGTATTCTGCATGCTGCCGAGGCCGAGTTTGCCGATCATGGCTTTGACGGCGTTTCCGTGCGGCAGATTGCGCAACGCGCCGATGTTCCTGTTGCGCTGATCAACTATCATTTCGGCGGCAAGGAAGGGCTCTACCGGGCCATCTTCGAGATGCGTGCACCGATGATCATCGATCAGCGGGTTGCCGGGCTGCGATTTGCGCAAATGGAGCCCGATCAGGAGCGCAAGGTCGAGATGATCGTCAAGGCGGTGCTTGTGCCCAACCTGCATATGCGCAGCACCGAAAAGAACTCGAGCTATGCCCGCATCCTTGCGCGGGAGGTTTCAGACCCGAAGTCGCATCAGCGCGGTGTCATCCAGGAATTCTTCGACCCCATCGCCTACAAGGTCATGGATGCGCTGCAAACGGCGCTTCCAGATCGCACGACCGAAGAGATCAACTGGGCCTATCAGGCCATGCTTGGTGTCATGGTCTACACGATGGCCGACACCGGGCGCATCAGCCGTCTTTCGGACGGGCGGTGCGATCCCGAGGACGAAATGGCGACCGCGACACATCTGGTGGCTTTGATGAAAGCCGCGCTGCTCCACGGACGACCCGCTGGTCTGCCAGCCGACGACAGCGAACAGAGGCCTTAGCACTCAACGGGAGAAGAGCGATGAAGCTCGTCACTTTCGAAACGAACGGCAATCAACGCGCGGGAGCGCTGGTCGATGACGACATGAAGATCGTCGACCTTGCGCAGGCGCACGAGGACGCGTTTGGCAAAAGCTACGCGGCCTTCGATTCAATACAGGCGATGATTGAGGGCGGCGATGAGGCGCTCGATCGCGCATACGAGACTGTGCAGAAAGGCGCGAAGAAGACCGTAGGAACAAAAGACGTGAAATTGCTCGCGCCAGTTCCGGTGCCGATCCAGATGCGGGACTGCCTGTGCTTTGAGACACATCTCAAGCAGGCGTTCGATGCTGCCCGCCGGGTGCGCGCAAACGCAACGCCTGATCCCGAAGCAGCGATGGCGGAGTTCGAGCGTACGGGGCAACTGGCGATCCCGAAGACGTTCTACGAGCAGCCGATTTACTACAAAGCCAACCGATTTTCGGTCATCGGAACCGATGTTGACGTCTATTGGCCGAGCTACTCCAAGCTGATGGATTTCGAGCTCGAGTTCGGATTCTACGTGCGCAAGAAAGGCGTCGATATCGCCAAGGACAAGGCGCGCGACTACATCTATGGCTACACGATTTTCAACGACTTCTCCGCGCGCGATGCCCAAACACAAGAGATGGGTGGTCAGCTCGGTCCGGCGAAGGGCAAGGACTTCGACTACGGCAATGCGATGGGGCCGTGCCTTGTCACAGCCGACGAACTGAAAGACCCCTACAACCTGACCATGATTTGCCGCGTGAACGGAGAGGAATGGGGTAGGGGCAACACCTCATCCATGCACTGGAAATTTGAAGATCTCCTCGCTCACATCTCTCAATCCGAGACGATCTTTCCCGGTGAGTTCTTCGGTTCGGGGACTGTCGGAAACGGCTGTGGACTGGAGCACATGAAGTTTCTCAAGCACGGTGATGTGGTCGAGTTGGAGGTCGAAGGCATCGGCGTTCTTCGAAACCGCGTATTGACCGGAAAACCCTGAGCGCGTCGCCGGCATGAACGTTTATTCCATGCTGGCCGACGCCATCCGGCGCCGCGCGAACGAAACGGCCGTTTCTTGGGGCTCAAGGCGGCTGACCTATCGCGAGTTCGATCAAACCTGTGCTGCACTCGGCACATGGTTTGCCGCTGAAAGGTGTTCGCGCGGCGACCGGATACTCCTCTATCTCCGCAACGGTTTCGAATATCCAGCTCTGCTGCTTGCGATCATGCGCACCGGGCTTGTCGCGGTACCGGTCAATGCGAAGCTGCATCCACGCGAAGTCGCCTGGATCGCCGGCGATGCCGAGCCGACGCTTATTTTCGCTCATGCGGAACAATTGGACGAGTTGCAGCAAGCACTACCGGGCAATCACGGCGCGCGGGTGATTGCTATCGAGGATTTTTCGTTGCCAACGCCAGCCGAAAATCCGCGCTCTGCGGTGGACGTCAGTCCCGATGACCCGGGGTGGATATTTTATACCTCGGGCACGACAGGCAAACCGAAGGGAGCAACGCTTACGCATCGCAACATCGTCGCGTCGGCAGTGAATTGCCTGGCCGACGTTTTCGACTTTCGTGAGCATGACCGCGTTCTGCATGTCGCGCCGCTGTCTCACGGCAGCGGGATTTACCTTATCCCTTCGCTTGCACGCGGGGCGCAGAACATCATTTACGACCGTTCGGGATTTCGGCCTGACGATGTTTTCGACACCGTTGCCGAACGCGAGGTCACCGCAATCGCTTTCGTTGCTCCGACCATGATTGTGCGGCTGTTGGAATCGTCGCCTCGCTCCGACATCGGCTGCCTGCGTGGAATTATCTATGGTGGTGCGCCCATTCATCTCGAACATATCCGCGCAGCCGCTGCGCGGTTCGGGCCGATATTCCACCAGCTCTACGGACAGGGTGAAGCGCCGATGACGATTTCCTACCTGCCGGGTTGGGCCCATGTTGGTGCAGATGACGCCACGCTGGTATCGGCGGGCTTCGTCCGCGCGGGCGTAGACGTTCAAATCCTCGATGACGACGATCAGCCGGTCGCGACAGGAGAAAGCGGCGAAATCTGCGTGCGCGGCGATGTGGTCATGAAGGGCTATTGGCGCAATGAAGAGGCGACCGGCAAGGCCTTGCGTGGCGGCTGGTTACACACTGGCGACGTCGGCTGCTTCGACGACGGCGGCAGGCTGCGTGTGCTGGACCGGCGCCACGACACCATCATCTCGGGCGGCACCAACATCTATCCGAAGGAAATTGAGGACGTAATCGCCGCTCACCCCGGCGTGCGCGAAGTCATTGCGTTCGGATTGCCCGATCCCGAGTGGGGGGAGAGCGTGGCCGTGGCGATCGTTGCCGACGATCCGGCACTCGACGAAGCGGGCTTGCTTGGCTACTGCCGGGAGAACCTCGCCAATTTCAAGAAGCCGAAGCGCGTGTTTTTCATGAGCGAATTGCCGAAGAATGCTTATGGAAAAGTGCTTCGTCGCGAACTGCGTGAGACGCTCGTAAGCTAGATGCTCTCGGTTCTTGCGGAGTACAAACGGGTCGGATTGGCCGAAGTGCGATCAGTTGGTTGCCGCTTCGGCGCGCCCAAACCAGCGACCGGCTGCTGCGCCGATTTCATGGGTGATATGCGGCATGACCGCGAGACGAAGCATAACGACATCTGAATAGAGATTGTCCACCTGGTCGGGAGTAACGCCGTTGGCCGGGCGGTAGACGGCGTTTGCGGGTGTCCAGAAGTCGAAACCGAACCGCAGATCGATATCCCGCACGAGCCGCGAATCCACAACCGCGAACGAAACTCGATGGCGTTTCAGGATCGCGCTGCGAATGAGGGCCTCGTGCCGCGCGAAGACCTCACGATTTCCGAAATAGTGAATGTGACAGTAGGGCACCCGGTATCGCTGGACGTGGGTGTAAAGAACATAGCAGCTTTCACTTCCCGCCTGTAGCAGCAGATTGCCCACGCGATAGGGGAGGTGATCGTCCATTATTTTGCGATCAACCGAACCGAGCGATGATGCTTCGATATCGCCGTCGAACTGTATCTGTGTGTTCCCGGTCTTTCCTTGCCGGCTTCCCAGAACGGGCGGCAGTACCTTCATCTGAAGATCGAGGCTTTCAAAGCCCAGCCGCTTGGTTAGCGCACGCACGCGGTCGCATGGCGTAAAGTGCGTAATTGTGTAGTCCTTCAGCCCTAGCAATGGCCGCATCATCACGATGCTGCGTCCACGGTGTGCTTCATGAACCCACCACGTGTGTAGATTGCAGAACTTTTGCTCGCGACCTCCAATCCACCGGGTGCTGAAGGCCATCGCCATCATGCCAACGGCTTTCCCGTCATCAAGCAGTGCGTACCCGGCATAATCTTCTTGCTTGGGCCAGCTGTAGTTGAAAACGTTGCGCCAGTCCTGCTCGTCCGAAAGCGGGTCATCATCGTGCAGAAACGCATCGTACAGCTTCGGGAACAGGTCTGGTCGGAACTGAACGAGTTCAACCATTCTCGTACTCCAGCGCCTGATCGCGAAGGAAATCCTCGACTGCGCCCCGCGCGCGGATTTCCGACGCGATGCCATTCTCCACAAGCACTTCCGGTGGTGATGGATGGCTTAGAAAACCATGCGGGCTAGCGCTGCGCGCATAGGCGCCGGACAGCAAAATGCCAAGGATGTCTCCGTTCCTTAGGGCTGGCAGCGCAACGTTTCTGCCGACCGTATCCAGCGGAGTGCACAGCGGACCGACAATTTCGGTAGATCCGGCGAGCGCTGCGCCAACGCGGTTGACTACCGCTATTGGGTAGTTGCGCTTGATGGTCTGTCCCAGGTTTCCCGATGCGGCCAGATGGTGGTGCATGCCTCCATCGATGATGGCAAAGCGCTTACCGCGGGATTCTTTGATGCGGATGACTTCGGTCAGATAAACTCCAGCCTCATTCACCAGAAATCGCCCAGGCTCGATGATCGCCGCTGCCTTGGACAGGAGAGGTTCAGCGGCCAGAAGCCGATCGATCGACACGATGACGTCGGCGACGGCGGCAAGGTCGAGAGGATTTTCGTGTGCGAAGTAGGGCGTGCCCCAGCCGCCGCCAAAATCGATTCTACGCAGCGGGCCGGTGCGTTCAGCCACGCGGCGAGCGATGACCACAGCACGCCGGTACTGCTCGTCGAGTATCGCGGCATCCAGAATTTGAGTGCCCATAAATATGTGAACGCCCGATACGCGGACGTTTGGAAGTCGTTCCGTGAGGTCGATCGCCTGGTCTAGGCACTCTTCATCGATACCGAACTGCGATGGTTTCCCGCTCATGCGCATCGCGCCGCCAGCCGCGTCGACCGGGTTTACGCGCAGTGCCACGCTGACTTCCTGTCCGCGATTGGATGCCAGTCGGTTGATCTGCTCCAGCTCGTCCAGCGATTCTACGTGAATTTCCAAAATTCGAGCGTCAATCGCGGCTGCCAGCTCGGTTTCGGATTTGCCGGGACCTGCGAACAGGATCATCTGTGGCGGGCAACCAGCAGCGAGCGCCTGCTTTAGCTCGCCGCCAGATGCGACCTCCAGCCCGCATCCCTCCGAGATGAGGAGCTTTAGCAGCGCAGCCGCCGGGTTTGCCTTGATGGAATAGAAGATGCTGAAGCGTCCGCTGAGTGTCGAGCGGACTTCGGCTACCTTCCTGCGAACCACGGCTGCGTCGTAGGCGAAGAGTGGCGTTCCGAAGCGCGCCGCCAAATCCTTCGCGCAAACGCCGCCAATCAAAAGTCGCTCACCTTCGATGTCGAAATACTGCCGGATTGTTCGCTGCGCAGTGTCGACGGTGGACCTGTCCGAGCGCGCTTCTGAGGTGGCTGACTGTGTCATGCAACACCCAAAGACGTCTCTGCCGCGGCGTCCTCTTCGTTCAAGAGCTGTTTGAGCGCAGGGTAGGCGACCTTCCCACTTGATGTGGTGGGCAGAGCCTCCACGATCCTGATCTGCTTCGGAAGCATGTGGCGCGGCAGTACCGGAGCGAGCGCCTCGAGAACTGTCGCGGGACGCAGATCCGCGCGGCCTTCTTGCGGCACCACAAAAGCTACAAGATGCTGCCCAAGCATTGCGTCGGGAACACCGATGACAGCTGCCTGACGTATTGGCGCAGCCTGGCAGATTGCATTCTCGACTTCGGTTGGGCTGATCCTGAAGCCAGCGGATTTGATCTGATTGTCGCGGCGTCCGACGAAATAGAAATAGCCATCCTCGTCTTGGCTGACGAGGTCGCCTGAATAGCAAACAAGGTCAGTCGACCCTTTCCCCGACTGCGCGGATGGATGGGGACGCAATACCTTTGCGGTTGCGTCCGGCCGACCCCAATAGCCCATCGATACGGTCGGACCATGATGCACGAGTTCGCCCACTTCACCAGGCGCGCAAAGTTTCCCATCCTCGGATACGACTAGAATTTCGGTGTTGGGAATGGATCGGCCCATGGACGTGGGACGACGCTCCAGCTCTTCAGGTGGAAGGTAGGTCGAGCGGAATGCCTCTGTCAGACCGTACATCAGATAGATATTGGTGGAGGGCAGCAAACCCTGGAGCTGACGGAGAATGTTCTGGGGCATCGCTCCACCGGTGTTGGTGATGTAGCGCAGGTGCGGTAGCGCGCGTGCCCCAAGGCCCGAGCTTGGCTGCGCAAGCAGGCTCCAAAGCGGGGGCACGCCGGCAAGCCCGGTGATGTTCTCTTCGGCCAGTCGTTTCGAGATGTCGCGCCCGAAACGGAAATCGATCATGACCGCCGTCGCGCCAACGAGCATGGACGTCGTCAGTTGGTTGAGCCCGGCATCGAATGACAGAGGCAACGCGGCCAGCAATCTGTCTGCCGAAGACAAGCGGAGATAGTCGGCGACGATTTCCGCTCCTGCCAGCACGTTTGCATGACTTAGCATCACGCCTTTGGGCAGTCCGGTGGACCCTGACGTGTATAAAAGGGCGGCAAGGTCTTTGCCGATCGATGGGATTTTGGGGCGCGTAACCGCGGAGGTGTTCTGCGCGATGGGGTATAGCGGCAGACCTGCCAACCGGTTTTCATGCGCACCGTGAGCGGCGATGAATTTGAGGTCGGGCAGGTTGGATATGTCATCAGGCAGGTTTCCGAGACGGTTGACGTCGGAAAGCAGCGCGCACGCTCCGCTGTCTCTCAGAATGTGCTCAACCTGGCCTGCCAACAGGCTGTGATGAATTGGAACGAAGACACCACCGGCCATGGAAATCGAGAGCAGCGCGATCGGCAGATCGCAACCGGGCTTCATGTAGACGCAGACGCGATCGCCTCTGACGATGCCTAGAGCCTGCAACTGCTCGGCCCCAGCCGCCGCTCTTTGAGCTGCGCCTGCGAAGTCAAGCCGCGTATCGCCATCGACGATTGCTTCACCGCTGGGATCGCGCTCCGCACTTTCGGTCAACAGGTGATGGACGAGGTATCGCATTCGGTCAGCTAAGGGCTTTCGAACAAACGAAACGCGAAATCGCGTCAACCGTCTCGAAGTGATCGGCCAGCATGTCCTCGTCTGCTACGGGGACGCCGAATTCCTGCTCGATGAAATTGACGATTTCCAAGGTTCCAAGTGAATCGACAATGCCGCTGTCGAGCAGTTTGTCGTTCGCGCCGATCGTACGCTCGGCCGCGAGCGGAAACTGTTCCAGGATCCAAGCGTGGACACGACCGTGAATTATCTCGCTGGTGAGCATGCTTCTTCCATGAGCTGACGTTCCAAGGTCTTCAGGCTACAGAAGAGACGTTTATTTTTGATAACTCCGGCCAGCCAGGCCGACGCTTCTCTTGTGTTCACAAGGCTTTAAGCGCACCGAGATACAATCGATGCAAACTTGCAGCCGAGCGAAACCAGGCGCAGGCTATCAGATTTGAAGAACCTATGAGCTCATCGCCTTCTCCCAACAACCAACGCCTGTTTGGACGAAGCGCGCGTGCTTTGCTGAACGTTGGGCGCGGTGCAACGGCGGGAAAAAGCTATGTCGCCGTGGCCGACCGGCTGGTGGTAAGCGGCGCGAGCTTTTTGACGATGGTCATTGTTGGCCGCGCGGCAGGTGTGAGTGAACTTGGCATGTTCGCGCTCGCCTGGAGCGTATTGCTGGTCACAAACGTTGTCGTAGAGGCACTGGTTGTTACGCCGTTTACCGTGTTCGTTGGAGAACATGACAAGCAGGCCGATCGCAGGGCGTATGGCAGCGTGGTGCTTGTTCAAGCATTAGGGTTGGCAGGCGCGGCGATGGCGATCGTGTTGGCGGCCGGTCATGTGCTTGCCGATACGCTTTCGATCGAGCGTGGCGCCTCGATAATGTGGGCGCTTTTTGTCGCCATTCCAATGGTTGTCATCCGCGAATTCGCCCGTCGCTTCCTTTTCGCAACGCTTGAAGCGGTCAGGGTCTTCGTTCTGGATTTGCTCGTTGCGGCACTGCAGTTGTCGACGCTGATTGCGTTAACACTAACCGGTCGAATTTTATTCAAATCACCCGGTAAACGCGGTGGACGGTAGCTCATTTCGCGAGAAAAACTGCCTAGCGCTAAAGTAACTCCGGTGCCTGGCAACTTACTTGCATCGCATGACTGATCCGGCGGCAAAACCGCCCCCAACGTCAGGATTGCAGGTGAAATAGTGCTTCAGAACGATACACCTGTCTCAGCCTGGGAGCATCAGGCTGGGTTAGTTCAATACTCCCGGCCGAAGACCGGGTCAGAGTGGCAGAGGTTGCGCAATGCGCGCCTCAAACTGGACCTATACGGCGCTTGGGAAATACTGACCGTTGCCGCATCAGGCTTTGCAGCGGCTTGGCTTTACGTTGGCAACGTACTCGACGCCGCCGACACAATCGGTCGCTACCACTGGCCCATTGTCACGCTGCCGCTTCTGATGGGGCTGATCTTCAGCCGCTCCGGACTTTATGATCTGGATGCCATCACTGACTTTGCCGGAAAGCTTGGTTCCGTCGCTGGAGCGGTAACCGCTGCGTTCGTATCTGTCGCCATTCTCGGCAGCCTGCTGGGCGAAACCGATAATTTTTCCCGCGTCTGGTTTGTGTCCTGGTTCGGCATTTCGCTTACCCTGCTTTGGCTTCTCAGAGCGCTCGCGGCCCGCACGTTTTCGCGGATGCTGGTCCAGGGCGAATTGCGCAAGCGCGCTGCCATATTTGGTGCCGGCCCGCAGTTTCGGGAATTCCTGGAGAAATTCGACACAGAGAACCGACATCTCGAAATCTCCGCTGTTTTCGGCGGGGGAGACAGCGTAGCCGCTTTCGAAGCCGAGAGAGAGCTGAGGAAGCTCACAATGCTTGCTCGCCAACAGTCCATTGATCTGGTGATTATTGCGCTACCCAACGACCATCCCGAGCTGATCGCCCGCGCACTGAATGCTCTAAGCATGCTTGCCGTCGATATCGTAGTGGCGCCGCCTGCCGGTTTCTCGCACGTGCCGATGCTGGGCGTTCACCGCTTCGGTCACCACCAGTTCATTGAGGTGCAGCACGCGAAGGTTTCCGGTTGGGGCAAGATTCTAAAGTTGCTGGAAGACTACGCTATTGCGAGCGTCGCGCTTCTGGGACTGAGCTGGTTGATGCTGGCTATTGCGCTGGCGATCAAACTCGAGAGCAAAGGGCCGGTAATCTATAAACAGCGCAGGACCGGCCTGAACAACAAGGAGTTTGTTGTCTACAAATTCCGAACGATGGCAGCTGAAGCCGATGCGACCGGGTTCATTCAAGCCCAACCCGGCGATGCGCGCGTGACAAAAATCGGTCGCTTGTTGCGCCGCACGTCTCTGGATGAGCTGCCCCAGCTATTCAACGTGATCAAAGGCCAGATGTCTGTCGTGGGCCCGCGTCCTCATCCGCTCGAGCTCAATGAAGAGTACGCGCCGCTGCTCAGGCTCTACAACAAGCGTCACAGCGTGAAGCCCGGCATCACCGGCTGGGCACAGATCAATGACCATCGCGGCCCGACGATGGATGCCGAGGCGATGCGTAAACGCCTCTCCTGCGATCTGTATTACGTCGACAATTGGTCGATCTGGCTCGATCTCAGAATAATCGCTGCAACACCGTTCATGAGCATGATTCATCGCAACGCGGTATGAGGGGTACGTTCCATGAATATCGTCCCAGTCATAATTTCAGAGGGATCCGGCGCTCAGGTGTGGCCCCTGTCGAGAGAGGCGTTTCCGCATCCATTTGTGCGTTTGCCCGACGGCGATACGCTTATTCGCAAGACGTTTCGATGTGCCGCTAGCCTGCATGGCGTGAAGCGCGTTGTGACCGTGACCGATCGGGAGTTCGGCTTTCTCACAGCAGATGAATACGAGCTCGTGGCGTCGCCTGGAATTTACGAGAGTCACGTACTCACACCCGCCGCTGGAGGCACCGCGGCAGCCGTGGGAATTGCCTGCCGGCATGTCGCTCAAGTTGAGGGCGACGATGCCGTAATCCTCGTTCTCCCCGCCGACCATATAATCCAGGACCAGGAAGCGTTCAGCGCTGCTGTTGAGCGGGCGGCGAAGATTGCGCATGAGGGACGTTTCGTCGCTATCGCCTCATCTTCGGGCCGGCCGGGTGCCGGTGACAGCTACATCGAAGTCGACGGTGAACGCGTTGTCCGGTTTGTCGAAACGCCGGAGCCCGGTGAAACGGCGGGCCGCGCGGGGTTCGGAACGATCATCCGCAATTGCGGCATCTTCTGTTTCACGGCTGGGGCGATGTTGGATTGCATAGGGCGGCTGTCTCCAGAACTTTGCTCGCAGATGCAGGCTGCGCTTGAATCAGCTCAGGTTTCGAGTTCCGCAGGCCGGTTGGTAGTAGAGGTCAACGACAAGGTACTTACCGAGGCGGCGGCGCCGATGTCGATAGACCGGGTGATTGCGGAAAGGCTTCAGGACGCGGCATGTGTTCAGGGTGATTTTGGCTGCTCGCGTATCGGCTCGTGGGACACGATGGCCAGCCTCACGCCAGCGGACAAAGACGGCAACCGAGTGTCCGGCAATGTCATGCTTGAGGGTACGGAAGGGACCTTCGTGCGTGGCGACGACCGCTTGATCAGCATTCTCGGCGTATCCGATCTTCTGGTGGTCGATACCGCCGACGCCCTACTGATATGCGCCAAAGATGCGGCTCACGACATCGAGCGGATTTACAACAAGCTCCGGGATGCTCAATCCGAGAGCGCGATGCTGCACCGGACGGCACACCGACCCTGGGGGACGTATACAGTCCTTGAGGAGGGGGATCGGTTCAAGATCAAACGGATAGAAGTTAAGCCGGGTGCAAGCCTGAGCCTCCAGGCACATCACCATCGTTCGGAACACTGGGTGGTTGTCAGAGGTACAGCCCGGGTTACCAATGGCTGCGACGTATCGCTGCTTACCACCAACCAGTCCACCTACATTCCCTGCGGAAATCGGCATCGCCTGGAGAATCCGGGAAAATTGCCGCTAATCATGATTGAGGTGCAAAGTGGCGAGTACCTTGGGGAAGACGACATTGTGCGCTTCGATGACATCTACGGGCGGCTCAAGCGTACAGAAGCACAGGCGAGCAGTCACGAAAGGCGGGGAGAGGACAGCGCCCGCGAAATCGTGATGTCAGAGGGGCCTCACGGGCGCAAGGACCACACTGGCTGGTAGCTTGACCGGCCCGGATGCTTAAGTTCCACTTCGGCTCGTCGACCTTTAGCGCAGAGCTTGCTTTAGGGCCGTTACATAGCGCACGACCATCTCTGCGGCTTGAGCTCGGAGCCGCTCTTGCCCGTCTTCGGAATAGAGCTCCTCGCCAAATAACAGCGAAAAGCTCATGCGGTTCGAGACGTTAAAGAAAGAAAGCGCCGAAATCTGCCAGTGGATAGCGAGCGGCGTAAGGTCGTCGCGAAAAATGCCGGACGTCACGCCCTTGCGGTAGATTGCCTCGACCCTTGAAATCGCTGTCTCGTTAAGCTGCCGTATCAGGTCCGAATGCGCCAGATAGGCGCCATGGTGAATGTTCTCGATCATCACCAGGCGGATGAAGTTTGGGTTGCGGCGGTGGTGATCGAAGGTGAATTCGGCGAGCCTGCGTAGCGCTTCTGCCGGTTCCAAGTGGTCGAGTTGAAGCTCCTCTTCGCCGGCGCGGACTTCGCGGTAAGCCTCCTCCAGCACCTTGCGGTAGAGCCCATCTTTGTCGCCGAAATAATAGTAGATCATCCGCTTGGACGTACGCGTCTTCGCCGCGATCTCATCGATACGCGCGCCTGAGAGACCGTTTTCGGCAAACTCTGTCAGGGCAACGGCGAGAATGTTCGAGCGCACCCCCTCGGGATCCTGCTTCCAGCGTGCACGGCTTTGAGCACGCGTAGTGTCCGGGGGCTTCAGCGCTTCCATGCCTCTCCATAGCCTTATTCGTACCCGACTGCCAACGACCATATTTAACTAATTCGTACAAAGCGATTGACAAATTAACCAAATGGTACATAACTGCGCCATCCAGTGCGGGTAGCCGTGTGAGGGAGGGGCCTTTGAGGGCGAAAGCTCTTGCCAAAGCAATGCGCGACGCAGCGCCGGTTGCAGGCCGCCGCTCCGTGCTTGTTGGGCTCCTGGGGCACGGCATCCGATTGTCTCGGACGCCCGCGATGCATGAGGCGGAAGGCACCGCGCTGGACCTTAATTACATGTATCGGCTCTTCGACACGGCCGATCTGGCGTCCACAACGACGGTCGACGAAGTGCTGCGGGCGGCCGAGCTTTGCGGTTTCGCGGGGCTCAACATTACGCATCCCTTCAAGGTGCAGGTCATTCCGCATCTTCACGAAGTTTCGGCGGCTGCACATGCGATCGGCGCGGTGAATACGGTTGTCTTCCGGGACGGAAAGCGGATCGGGCACAACACCGATTTCTGGGGGTTTGCCGAGAGCTTCCGACGCAGCATGGAGGGCGCTGCGCTCGACTACGTTGTCCAGCTGGGCGCGGGCGGCGCCGGCGCCGCTGTGGCGCACGGGCTCGCCGATTGCGGCGTGGGTGAGTTGCGTATTTACGATCAGGATCGGACCCGTGCCGACGTGCTCGCAACCCGAATTAACGCGGCCTACGGGCAGGGCAGGGCTGTCGTCATCGATGAGTTGGGCAACGGTTTCGAAGGTGGTGTTTCCGGGCTCGTCAACACCACCCCAGTCGGGATGGCCTCGCGCCCTGGCCTGCCTTTGCCGGGGGAACTCGTCGGCCCCGATCTATGGGTCGCCGACATCGTCTATTTCCCCCTTGAGACCGAGCTTCTGCGGCACGCCGCATCGATGGGCTGCAGAACGCTATCGGGTTCAGGAATGGCGGTCTTTCAGGCCGTGCGGGCATTTCAGCATTTCACCGGGTTGACGCCAGATGCGGCACGAATGGAAGCGGCGTTCAACGCATTCGAGGAACCGGATCCAGGCTAGTCGGATCCATAAGCTGTCCGGGCGCGAGGAAATCATGTGGCCGGACGATGGGAGTTGCAGTTCGCTGCCGCTCAATGCGCGAAAGGGAGGTATCCATGCGCAATCTTGTCAAGGCGCTCGCAACCGGCACGGCGGCGATCGCAATCAGCCTCACCGCAACATCAAACGTGTTCGCTCAGGACGTTGTCGAACTCATCTATTCCGACACTGTGCCGGAAGGCGATATCCGCACAGCAACCTTACGCACCGAATTCGGCGAATGCCTCGGCGACGGTTTCAAGTTCGAATCGCATCACGGTGCGACGCTTTTCGAGCAGGGCACAGAGCTGACGGCAATGCAGCGCGGCAACCTGGATATGGGTAACCTCGCGATCTTCGATTTTTACAATCAGGTGCCGTCAACGTCGGTCCTGGGAACGCCGTTTCTGTTCCGCAGCTATGAGCATATGCGCGCAGTCTATGACAGCGATGTACTCGACGAGCTGCTTGCCGAGGTCGAAGAAAAGGCAGGCGTGAAGATCCTCGCATTTCCGTATATCGGCGCGCGCCATCTCGGCTATGTGGGTGAGAAACGCATCATGACCCCGGCAGATCTGGACGGCGTTCAGCTTCGCATGCCGCCCGGCGAGGGCTGGCAGTTCGTTGGCGAGGCGATGGGAGCCACCCCGGTGCCGGTTCCGTTTACCGAAGTTTACACAGCGCTTCAGACGGGCCAGATCGACGGTCAGGACAATGGCTTTCCGGCCACCCGGTCGATGAAGTTCGATGAGGTGCTCACACATATTGGCACCACCGGTCACCTGCTTGCAGCCAATGATTTCACCATTTCGCTGTCGAAATGGAATTCGATGAATGCCGAACAGCAGGCGAAGGTTCAGGAGTGCGCAGACAGATTTGAAGCTGCGCTGGACAAGATCACGCTGGACCAGGAGACCACGCTGGCGGAGGACATGAAGTCGAACGGCCTCGACGTCTACATGCCCGATATCCAGGCGTTCCAGGATCACGTTCTGGCAGTCTATCGCGACTCCAAATACTCGGCCGACTGGCCAGAGGGTCTCGTAGAGGCAATCCAGAAGGTTGGCCAATAAGCCTGTATGATAAGGCCGATGGGCAATTGCCCGTCGGCCAAGCCTTATGAGAGCCGGCATGAATACTATCGGAAAGATGTTGCGCGCACGCGCCGAGAACATCCTCGCCCTTCTGCTGGGCACGATGTTCGTGACGTTTATTCTGCAGATAGTTTTTCGCTACATTCTCGGCTGGTCGGTGGGCTGGACCATCGAGTGGGTCACCATTGCATGGCTATGGGGCATCCTGTTCGGCTACGCGTTTGTCGTTCGCGATGTAGACGTCATCAGGCTCGATATCGTCTACTCTGCGCTTTCGCGAACCCCGCAACGGGTGCTCGACGTGTTTGCCGGGCTCACATGCGCGGCCATCTTCATCTACACGCTTCCCGCCTCGTGGGACTACATAACCTTCATGCATCGCGAGAAGACGGCCTACATGCGCTGGCCGTTCGACTACGTGTTCGCAATCTACGTTCCGTTTGCGCTTTCCGTCATCGTCAGAAGTCTGCTGCTTGCCTGGCAAGGCTTTAGCGGAAGCACTGCGCACAATGCGGCCGAGGGCAACGACGATGATTGACCCATTCACACTCGCGGTCATCGTGATTGTCGCACTGTCGTTGTCCGGTCTGTCGATCGGGCTAGCGGTCATGGCAGGGTCGTTCATGTATTTGATTTTGCGGGGGCTAGATCCGTCTCTCGCGACGGAATCGATGCTCCAGGGTCTGTTCAACGGCTATACGCTATTGGCCATCCCGCTCTTCATTCTCGCTGCCGACATCATGAATGTTGGTTCCATCTCAGACCGTTTGTTGCGTTTCTGCCAGGCGCTGGTGGGCCGGTTTCGGGGCGGGCTCGGGCATGTGAATGTCGTCTCCTCGGTTATCTTTTCGGGTATGTCCGGGTCGGCGGTCGCAGATGCTGTCGGCATGGGCAAAATCATAATCAACATGATGACGCGCGACGGGCGATATACGCCGTCCTACGCCGCCGCGATTACCGCGGCGACCGCGACCGTCGGTCCGATCATTCCGCCGTCTATTCCGATGGTGCTTTACGCGCTCGTATCGGACCAATCCGTTGGCTATCTTTTCGCGGCTGGCTTGCTACCCGGTTTGCTCATGGCGGCGACCATGGGCTTCATGAATTTCACCATTGCCCGCCGCCGTGGTTTTCCGGTCGATGACGCAGTTCCACTTTCGGAGCTTCCTGGGCTGACCTGGCGTGCCTTTCCGGCGCTCATGCTTCCGGTCATTTTGCTCGGTGGCATCTATGGCGGCGTTATGAGCCCGACCGAGGCCGCCGCGGTCGCCGCGTTCTATGCGCTGCTGGTCTCCGTTTTCTTCTACCGCTCGGTCAGCTTTCGCCAGATGTATCAGGCATTGTTGGGAAGCGCGCGATCCACGGCGTCGGTCGGCGTCCTGATTGCCGGGGCGCTTACCTTCGAATATGCGATTGCGCGGGAGCAACTGGCGCGAAGCATCGGCGACTGGATAGGCGGCATGGACCTGTCGGCTGCCGCATTCCTCATTGTCATCAACATCATCATCCTGCTGCTCGGCTGCGTGCTCGAAGGCGGAGCGATCCTGCTGATCATCGTGCCGATACTCATCCCGGCCGTTCAGGCAGTGGGGATCGACCTGGTACATTTCGGTGTTGTGGTCGTGGTGAATGCGATGCTTGGGCTCATCACGCCGCCTTACGGCCTGCTTCTCTTCATTGTCGCAAACATCACCAAGCAGCCAATCGGATCGGTGATCAGAGAAATCTGGCCGTTCATTCTGGCGCTTCTGGGGGCGCTCATTTTCATCACCTTCGTACCGGACTTCGTGCTCTTTATCCCACGGCTTCTCGGTTACCAGGGCTAGCCATGCAGAAAGAACCGAATGCTTGATCCCGAACTCGAACCATTTCTGAAAGTATGGAATGAGGGCTGGTCGGTTCTGCCGGCAAACGCCACCGTTCAGGATCGCCGGCTGCTGTTCGAAGCCATTGCAGAGGCAATGCGCCTACCGACACCGGAGGGCGTAAGTACGAGCACTCGCTTCGTTCCGCGCGGCGAAAGAAATGTGCCGTTGCGGATCGAGCGCTATGGTTCAGGTGAGCGTCAGCCATGCCTGATCTATATGCATGGTGGGGCCTGGATGCAGGGCAGTCCGCGCACGCACGCCGACATTACAAGTCGCATAGCGGCAGCAAACCGCCAGGCCGTCATCAGCGTAGACTATGCGCTCGCCCCGGAGCATCCGTTCCCGACGGCGGTGAACGAGTGCATCGATACGGTGAAGTGGGTCCGACAAAACGCCACCGAACTCGGCGTTGATCCAGGCAGAATTGCGATTGGCGGCGATAGCGCGGGCGCCAATCTGGCGGCCGCGACATGTCTGGCGCTGAAAGGTTCCGACGAGGCACCGATTGCGCAGATGCTCGTATATCCGTGCGTGCACTTCGAGATGTCGTTTCCGTCTTACGAGGAAAACGCCGACGCTCCGCTGCTGCAGACGAAGGGCATGCCCGGCGTGAACCTGATGTATTGCGGAACAGAGGAAAACAAGCGCAATCCGCTTGCAGCGCCGCTTCATGCGCAACATCATGCCGGCCTGCCGCCGGCCTTCATTGCAGTCGCTGAGAACGATCCGCTGCGCGATGACGGATACGCCTATGCGGAAAAGCTACGCGCCGCCGGCGTGGCAGTCGCGTTCGACACGGGCGAGGGCCTCATTCACGGTTATCTGCGCGCGATGGAATATTGCACCGCGTCGCGGGACCGGCTTGCGCGGATGTCCAGCTGGCTTGCCGCGCAATATGCTGAAGCGCAGGGCAAGGCATGAATGAGCAGCCCGCAGTACCCGGTCTCGAATATGCATTTACGATCACTGCGACGATCGGCGCACCACTAACTGGCGCTGACAGTCCGCTGGGTGACAGACTTCACATCCCGATTACTGGTGGGACCGTTGAAGGTCCCGCTCTTGCCGGCATTGTCATGCCGGGCGGGTCGGATTGGCCGCTGCTGCGACGCGATGGAAACTCGCGCATCAGCGCGCGCTACACCATCATCGCTGATGACGGCACGCCGATCATGGTCGAGAACGATGGATTGCGCGTTTCCTCAGCTGAAGTAACCGCTCGGCTGCGGGCCGGCGAACCAGTCGACGCCTCCGAGTACTATTTTCGCACGACGCCGATGTTTGAGGCACCAGCTGGGCCGCACCAATGGCTCAATGAAGCAGTGTTCGTCGCCAGCCTGGCGCGCGCCGGCGACGAAATACTGGTCGCGGTCTATCGAGTGACCTGATGGGCGGGCGAGCATGAAAACCTCGATCGCGACGGTATCGATCAGCGGCGACCTTAGGGAGAAGCTTGCAGCGATTGCGGCGGCGGGCTTGGACGGGGTCGAGATCTTCGAGAATGACTTTCTGGCATTTGACGGCGGCCCCGCGGAGGTCGGCCGCATGGTGCGCGACCATGGGCTCGAGATCATGCTCTTCCAGCCGTTTCGGGATTTCGAAGGCATGCCGGACCCTCAGCGTGGTCGCACCTTCGACCGTGCAGAGCGCAAATTCGATCTGATGACCGAGCTCGGTGCCGACACCGTTCTGGTCTGCTCCAGCGTCTCGCCGCTTGCACTGGGCGGCATCGATCGGGCGGCTGCGGATTTTCGTGAACTGGGAGAACGTGCCGGCAGCCGTGGCATCCGAGTGGGATATGAGGCACTGGCCTGGGGCACCCATATCAGCGATCACCGCGATGCATGGGAAGTAGTGCGGCGCGCCGATCATCCAAATGTCGGGCTGATCCTAGACAGCTTTCACACGCTCGCGCGGGGCATCGATCCAGAGACGATCCGCTCCATCCCAGGCGACCGCATCTTTTTCATCCAGCTCGCCGATGCGCCGCGCATAGATATGGATTTGCTTTATCTCAGCCGGCACTTTCGCAATATGCCGGGCGAGGGCGATCTGGACGTTACCGCGTTCATGCGCGCCGTGGCGGCGACCGGCTATGACGGCCCGCTTTCTCTCGAAATATTCAACGATCAGTTCCGTGGCGGCTCACCGCGCGCGATCGCAGCCGACGGTTATCGCTCCCTCGTGTACCTGATGGACAGGGTTGGTCGTGCGGAACCCGACATCAGGATCGCTGCGCCTGCAATGCCACCGCGTATCGAGGCGCAAGGGTTCGAATTCGTCGAATTCGCGGCAAACGAGACCGAGGCCGCGGAACTGGGCAGCTTGCTTTCGACCCTCGGCTTCGATCGCGCAGGCGAGCATATTTCAAAGGACGTCGTTCTATGGCGTCAGGGCGGCATCAACATAGTGGTCAACACCGACCGCGAGGGCTTCGCGCATTCCTCCTATCTGGTGCATGGCACGTCGGTGTGTGACATCGGCCTCAAGGTTGCCGATGCTAACGCGACCGTTGCACGCGCAAGGACGCTCGGTGCCGAACTGTTCGAGCAGCCGGCGGGGCCGGGCGAACTGAAGATACCCGCCATTCGGGGCGTTGGTGGCGGCGTGATGCATTTCATCGATGCCGGCAGCGATCTAGGCCGTGTCTGGGAAGTCGAGTTCAAGCCTGCGGGAGAGGGGGCTGCGATCCGTGAAGCCGGTCTGACGCGCATCGACCACATCGCTCAGACGATGAACTACGAGGAGATGCTGACCTGGCTCCTCTTCTACACCTCGATTTTCGAGACCGGCAAAACACCTATGGTCGATGTTGTCGATCCTGGCGGATTGGTGCGTAGCCAGGCGATCGAGAATGAGGACGGGTCGCTGCGCATCACGCTCAACGGGGCGGAGAACCGGCGCACGCTGGCAGGGCACTTCCTGGCCGAGAGCTTTGGCTCTGCGGTGCAACATATCGCGTTCGCGTGCGACGATATTTTCGCGACCGCCGCAAATCTGAAAGCGAACGGTTTTCGACCATTGGAGATTTCACCGAACTACTACGACGATCTTGCTGCTCGCTTCGGTCTTGAAGACGATCTTCTGTCGCGCCTGCGCGTCGAAAATATCCTCTACGACCGCGACGACAACGGCGAATTCTTCCAGCTCTATAGTCGCAACTATGGCGAGGGATTTTTCTTCGAGATCGTGGAGCGCAGGAACGGCTATTGCGGCTACGGCGCAGCGAATGCCCAGTTTCGGATCGCGGCGCAGAAACGTCAGCTCAGACCCAAGGGTATGCCGCGAGTGTGAGCACTGATCCCATGCGCTGCTAAGGCGACTGGCGAAGCGTTGTGTAGGCGAGGTTTTTCAGATTCACACTGGGGCACCAACGTTAAGGCAGGCATGCCCGGACCGTGCTTCGGCCGGTCATAGCTCATGGCGCCATCTGCGCGTCAATTGATTGGTGTTCAAAGAAACTGGCACGCCCAACGGTCGTAGCACATGACAATTGAATCAACGGCTTATGCTGTAAACAGCCTCGAAGTGCATCATTGTTTTTCCAGTATTTTTCGCCCGATTGTAAACCAAGCAAGCTTGCTTCGACCTAGTTAGCGCTACCTCGACCTACTCGTGCGCGTCCCAGTCGGCGGTGCCAGTTTTGGCTCGCACTTTCCGAGGTCTTGCTGTTTGCTGAAGATATGGACCATCAAATTCCGGAACTGGCCCGCATCGATCGCCAAGGCGGTTGGCGGTTTTTTATGCAGCACTCTGAATTGGATGCCGCCAATGCGCTCATGGGGCTAGAGGCTCAGATAGAGAGCTTAAGCAGCAAATTGGCGCTCGCGAGGGCTTTTGTCCTAGCGAAACATGGTAGGGTTGGCGACGCTCGCGCCATCGTTGATCACATCGACCGACAGTGCTCGGCGGGGGACATTCGCGACGATGGGATCACAAGGGATCTCGTGCTCGTCGATACCCATGTGCGCATCTATGAAGATCGACCGCTGACTAGCGAAACCGGCGAGAAACTGAGCGGCGTCCTTGACCAACTCCCACCCAGGGACCTGATTGGTCAGGCGTTGGCGCTAAACCTTATGTGTATCACATCCCTGCATACGGGAAATTTCGATAAGGCACAGGAGCAGGCCGAAGGGGCGATCCGGCTGTATCGTCAGCAGGGGGGGGAATTCGGCTCGCTTCACCTGCTCACACACTTGGGCCAAATCAAGCTCATGCGAGGAGATCTCGAGGGCGCGGAGGCGCAGTATAAAGATCTCGAGAGACGATTGGCGCTTTTGAAGGAAGACACAAACGGACTAATGGCGGTCTGTTATGCCTTGCGCTCGGAAGTCGCATATGAAGCAAACGCGCTATCGCGAGCTGACGAATATCTGCTGAATTCCATGAGCAGTATCGAGGACGATGACGCTTGGCTGGACGTCAGGGCGGCTGCCTACCGTGTCAGGATCAGGCTGGCCTACCTTAGAAATGGTCTACCGGGTGCCTTAACCGAACTCGCTCACTGTGAGCGCGCGGCAATGCACCGGGACATGCCACGGCTCTTTCGTCTGATGCAGGTTGAGCGTATCCGCGTATTGACGCTCAGCGACGAGATCGACATGGCTCTGACCACGATGCGGTCCATCGGCCTCAGCCCTGAAAATGCTGATTGGAGCAGGGGCGGTGATTGGGCATTGCGCCACGGAAGCATCGCCGTCGCCATTGCCCGCTGGTTAGTGCGAAGCCGCCGTTGCCTGGACGCACTAACATTTGCGGAACCAGTTGAAGACTTCGCAATTCGCGGCGGCCAACTACTGCCGCTTGCCAAAATGCGTGTGATCAAGGCTGCGGCTCACTGGCGCTTGAATCAGAGAGGCGATGCAACGCGATCTTTGCTCTCGGCCTTGCGGCTCTTAGGACGACAGCCTTTCAGCCGGTTCATTCTCGATGAAGGAGCGGAGATGCTGTCGATCGTCCGAGCCGCGCTTGATGGAGATCACGTCGGCGTTCCGCCCACGCCAGAACTTCGACGCCGACTGTCTGAGCTCTCGCACGCCTGGACGATGGAAACCGGTCGTGTCCAGGTGCCCATGCCCACCGGCGCAAATGGAGGACAGGCGTCGGATGAATTTAGACAGAAATATATTGAGCTTCTTGCACTCGGTCTTTCAAACAAGGAGATCGGCCGCACGATGGGAGTGACCGTAAATACGGTCAAATATCACCTGAAGGCCATTTTTCGCGAGCTTCGCGTTGACAGCCGCACGCGCGCCATAGCTGAAGCCCGGCGCCTTCGCATCATTCACGACGACCACACCAAAGAGTAGTCGTTTCCCAGGAGTCGCCAGCCCAGTTTGCCTCATCTTGCAATATGAGCGGAGGCACCATGTTCCTGTCTGTATTCGAAATTTTCAAGATCGGGGTCGGTCCTTCATCTTCGCACACAATGGGCCCGATGCTTGCCGCAAACCGCTTTGTCAAAGAGTTGGACGAAGTCGTTAGGTCAGGACGAGCTCCAGCAAAGATTGAGGCCAGACTGCACGGATCGCTTGCATCCACCGGAAAGGGTCATGCGACCGACAGGGCTGTCGTTCTAGGTCTACTTGGGAAGTTGCCGGCCACGCTTGACCCCGACCGAGCCGAGTCGTTGCTGGCCGGTCAGCGCCAAAAAGGGGTGCTGCGGGTGGGAGCGTTCGACGTTACCTTCGACCCGACCCAGCATATCATCTTTGACCATGGGCCCTCGCTGCCAGGGCACCCAAACGGCATGCGCTTTCGCGCATTCGGTTACGATGGCGATGTTGTTCTCGACCGCGTTTTCTACTCGATTGGCGGCGGCTTTATCGCCACCGATGACGATGTTGCCGATGATCTGCGTGGTCTTGAAGCCGATCAAATGCCTGCTGTTCCATATCCGTTCCGATCGGCACAAGAGATGATCGCAATGGCCGCAACAAGTGGTTCGACCATCGCTGAACTGATGCGCGCGAACGAAGAGGTTTCCTGTTCCCGCCGCGTGCTCGACCGCAAGATTGACCAGATAATAAAGGCGATGAACGAATGCTTGGATCGCGGTCTGCGCCATGAGGGCCTGCTGCCAGGCGGGCTACGGATCGCAAGACGGGCGCCGCATCTGTATCGGCGTCTCCAGATGGGAGACGCAGGTTTACAAGCCCAGCCGCACAACGCGGTCGACTGGCTTCATGCCTATGCGATGGCGGTCAACGAGGAAAACGCAGCCGGTGGTCGAGTTGTCACGGCTCCAACCAATGGAGCGGCCGGTGTGATCCCGGCGGTCCTTCGATACTACCGCGACCACTGCTGCGGGACATCTCTTGGTGGGATGCGCGATTTCCTGCTCACAGCGGCAGCGATCGGGGGGGTGATAAAGCACAACGCATCGATTGCGGGCGCGGAAATGGGCTGTCAAGGCGAAGTCGGATCAGCATCGTCAATGGCAGCTGCGGGTCTGTGTGCGGCGCTCGGCGGCAGCAACAACCAGATTGAACATGCGGCCGAGATTGCGTTGGAACACCATCTCGGCATGACTTGCGACCCGGTTGCAGGTTTAGTCCAGGTGCCCTGTATCGAGCGCAATGGCATGGGAGCCATCAAGGCGGTCTCCGCATGCTCACTGGCTCTACACACTGATGGCCAACATTTCATGCCTCTCGACAATTGCATTGAAGCGATGCGCCAGACCGGTATCGACATGAATGACCGCTACAAGGAGACGTCGCGCGGCGGACTGGCGGTAAATTTACCTGAATGTTGATGCGCGGTCGGCTTAGAGCTGACCAAAAAACGCCGACTACCCGAGTGGGTAGTCGCTAACCGACTTGCTCCGAAAATAGGCTTTGTTTCAGGGAGAACAGCGCCACATGGCTCGTATTTGCATCATCACGCCGATTGTATCGGAAGGGTTTCGCGACAACGGTCCACTTATGGCGGCGGTGTCGGCAACTGACGCGGTCGAGCAGAAGTTCCTCAAATATGGGCCGGCGTCGGTTGAGTCAGCGGTCGACGAAGTTCTGGCCGGTCCAGGCGTGATAGACGCCGCGCTTGCGGCCGAAGCCGAAGGTTATGAGGCGCTCGTAATCGATTGCATGCTCGACCCTGCTCTCGAGGCCGCCCGAGAGTCCGTGTCGATACCAGTTATCGGGTGTGGCGAGGCCGGATTCAGAGCAGCAGCGAAACTTGGGCGTTTTTCTGTCATCACAGTCTTGCAACGCCAGGAACGCGCGTTCCGAGAACTAGCGGCGCGTCATGGGCTTTCCGACTCCCTTGCCTCTGTGCGAGGGGTCGGCATATCAGTTCTCGAACTTGAGCAAGACCGGCAAGCGTCGATTGCGGCTTCTACTAGCGAAGCGATTGAGGCCGCCAACAAAGATGGCGCCGAGTCAATCATCTTTGGTTGCACAGGGATGCTTGGGTTTGCCGCACCAGTCGCACGCGCCCTTGGCTGGGAGCCTGAACGCGTAATTGATCCGTTGCCCAACGCGGTGTCGGCAGCACACGCAGCTGCAGCCAATCACTACGACAAGTCGGCCTTTCCTGCTCCCGAAAGCAAGGAAATCCGAGGCTTCGGCCAATGGCACGCTCTCTCCTCAATGTTCGCGGTCAAATCATGACCGGAGCTTCGTCGAAACCAGCAGGACGCATGGGTCGGGCATCACCATTGCGGCTGAATTGGCTCCTCGTAGTCCCGCTGATCATCTTTTTCGTGATCTTCTTCGTGATCCCGGTTGGGTTGATATTCGCCACGTCGTTCAATCCCCAGACGATAGGACAAGTGTCGGTGACGACCGACCTTACGCTAGACAACTACGTCCGGTTTTTCACGCGTTCGAGCTATCTGCAGGCTGCCGGCCGATCAGTCATGCTCGCGGCAATCGTATCGGCGGTGACACTCTTCGTCGCTTATCCAATGGCATTTGTCATTGCCAAGACTGAACACCCGGGGCGCAACACATTTCTGATGATCCTCGTTCTGGCGGCGATGCAGCTCGATATGGTGATCCGCCTCTACGGAATGATGGTGATCCTAGGCGACAACGGTCTCGTCAACCAAATGCTGATCGCACTCGGATTGACTGGACCGGATGACCCCGTCCAGTTCATGTATAACTTCCTCGGCGTGGTTCTCGGCCTTGTCCAGTTCTCGCTACCCTTCATGATCCTGACGCTGATCGGGGTGATTGCGGGTATCGATCCCAGTCTTGAGGAGGCCGCCAGATCACTCGGAGCATCGCGCAGCCGCGCGTTCAGGCGGGTAATTCTTCCCGCCTCCATGCCAGGCATTCTTTCCGGTTCTCTTCTCGTTTTCGCACTGTCCATCTCGTCATACATCGTGCCCGCGCTTATGGGCGGATTCCGTGTCGGAGTGTTGCCCATTCACATCTTCCAGCAGGTTGCCGAGGGAGCTCGCTTCCAGTTCGGCGCGACGATTGCAGTCATCTTGTTCCTTATCAGCGCCGGAGCGGTCGCGATCTACCTCCATATCGGCGCCCGCCGTTCGGGAGGTCTCGCCTAATGGAGCGCAAAATACCTCTACCGCTTCTGGTTCTCGCGGTTCTCGGCTTCGCCTATATGCTGCTACCGATCCTCATCGTGGTGCTGGCAGGGCTTACGTCAGGAGAGTTCCTCACGTTTCCGCCGGAGGGGCTGTCGCTTCGCTGGGTCATTGCGTTCCTGCAGTCTGAAAAATACCTCTCCGCATTCTTCTTCTCGTTTCGCCTGGCATTGATGACGATGGTCGTGTCCACAATCCTTGGCACGGCGGCTGCGCTTTTCCTGTCGCGATCGCGCTTTGTCGGTCGCGGTGCGATGCGCGCCTTCTTCCTCTCGCCCGTCGTTCTCCCCGGAGTTGTTGTCGGCTTCGCGCTTTACGCGTTCTACATTTCGGCCGGAATGGGAATCTCGCGAACGATCTGGGGACTCTGGATCGGCCATATCCTCTATTCCACGCCCTATGTCATCGGAACCGTTGGAGCCGCCCTGGCCACCTACGATGTCTCCCTTGAAGAGGCGGCAAGGAGCCTTGGTGCGTCGCCGTGGCGGGCATTCCGCAAGGTGACACTTCCCAACATCGCCCAGGGCATACAGGCGGGTTCGATATTTGCGTTCATCGTCAGCTTCGGTCAGTTCGAGGTGTCGTTGTTCCTCTCTGCGCCGAATTCCGAACCGTTGCCGATCGCGATGTATAACTCGCTTCGCTACAAGTTCGACCCGTCCGCAGCCGCCGCTGGCATCTTCGCCATCACTTTGGTGACGGCTTCGGTCCTTCTCACCAATCGTCTCGTCAATATCCGACGTCTGCTGGATCGTCAGTAGGCATCTCCGTCGTCAACAAAGGGAGCATGACCATGACCGACAAATATCAGACAACGCGGCGTGCGCTGCTGAAGAAGGGACTGGGGCTTGGCGCCGCGGCGGCGCTTCCGTCCTCCTTCTACATCAATCACGCCTGGGCGCAGGACGTCACCTATGATGGCGGCACGTTCGACGCGGAAGGTGCGACGCTGAACATCGGCGAATGGGGCGGCGGTTGGGAGGAATTCGTTCGCAAGGCCCTGACCGACCAGTTCGAAAAAGACTTCAACTGCAAGGTCAACTGGGACTCTTCGTTTCCGTGGTTCCCGAAATTCGTGACCCAGGGCCCCAAAGAACCGGTTTTCGATATCTGCAACTGGAACCTCCCGAACCTAACGCAAACCAAGCAGGCGGGCGACTATTTCCTCACGACTGACGAGGTGAAGGCGAACGTGCCGAACGCCGCAGATTGTTGGGATTTTGCATTTGCCAGCGGTGCCGGCGTGACCTGGGCCTACATGCCTTATGTCTACGCTTATCGCACCGATGCAGGCGATCCGGTGAACAGCTTCCGCGACTTCTGGGCCGAGCGCTTCGCGAACAAGCGCGGCACCTACGGCACCGAAAACGGTCTGATGCACGCATTCTTCATGGCGACGGCCAAGGAATTCGGCAAGGATCAATATGACATGGACGCCGCATTTCAAGCGCTTGAAGGTGCCATGCCGATGAAGATCAGCGAATTCACCTTCAACATGCTTTCGCTTATCGAGCGCGGCGAAGTTGACATTGCCGTGCACATCGAGGGTGAAGCGCTGTCGCTGAAGCGCAAGGGCGTGCCGATGGATGTTTGGCAATGGGACAGCCACCCGATCCTGACTCAGACCAAGACGATCAGTCGTTATTCGGACCCGATGCAGAAGAGGCTCGCCTTTGCGTTGCTCAACCGCACGCTTTCGCCAGAGTTCCTCAACGCATTTGGTGACGAGTTCATGTGGCGGCCTACGAATTCGAACGCTGACATCACCGCACCCCTGAAAGAAGCCGGGGTCATGAATACGGCAGATGCCACCAAGGCCTTTTGGGTGCCTGACTGGGATTTCTTCGTCCAAAACAAGCAGGACATTACCGAGCGTCTCAACAGCATCTTTGGGCTCTAGCGGCGAAACGGGCCGGCTTCTGCCGGCCCGTTCAACTTCGCTACAATTTCGGACATCAAAATGTCATTTGTGGAATTCCAAGGCGTATCGAAGTCCTTCGGCGACACGATCGCGGTCGAGAAACTGAATATCGCTATCGAAAAGGGCGAGTTCTTTTCGCTGCTTGGGCCGTCAGGGTGTGGGAAATCAACCACATTGCGCATGTTGGCTGGGTTCTTGCCGCCTAGCACCGGCCGCATAAGTGTTCACGGCCGCGATATCACACGCCTTCCCCCGGAAGCCCGCGGCATCGGCATTGTCTTCCAGAACTACGCGATATTTCCGCACATGAATGTGTTTGACAACATCGCGTTCGGCCTTGTCGAACGAGGAGAGCAAAAAACGGAAATTGCACGCAAAGTCGATGCTGCGTTGGAACAGGTCGGCCTATCTGGATACGGCGGGCGCTTCGAGCGAGAACTCTCTGGCGGCCAAAAACAGCGCGTCGCCTTGGCTCGCGTGCTCGTTATCGAGCCGGAAATCCTCCTGCTCGACGAACCCCTTTCTGCGCTCGACAAGAAGATGCGCGAGGAGATGAAATTCTGGATCAAGGATATTCAGAATTCGATCGGCATCACTACGATCTATGTGACACATGACCAGTCCGAGGCGCTCACGATGTCGGACCGGATCGCCGTGATGAGCAATGGGCGCCTCTTGCAGGTCGGATCACCTCGCGAGATTTATGAGCAGCCATCTTCCCGTTTTATCGCCGAGTTCATCGGCGAATCCAACCTGCTGGATGTGCGAGTCACATCCGTCAATGGCGTATCCTGCGAGGTGGACCTTGGAGGAAGCCTGACTGTGCCAGCACGCTGCTCCAAGCAGGTGAAGTTGAGTCCCGACGAAAGGGTAAGTCTTCTCCTCCGCCCGGAGATGCTGCGTCTTGCACCGATGGACGCCCAGGAAGCCCCACGCTTGAAAGGGCGCATAGCTGACAGCGTCTACCAAGGTGCGCTGCGCCGATATCGAGTGATTGCTGGCGAGCATGATTTCGTTGTCGAGGTGCCGAACAGGCCTGAGCTTGCCCAACTTTCGTCCGGTGATCAGGTGGACGTTTTCTGGAGCACGGAAAGCGGTGTGGTTGTTCCATGAGCAGGATGATCGAGGCACGGTTCGCCACGGGAGTAACAGCATGAAAGTCGGAGTCGATGTTGGTGGCACAAACACCGACGCTGTCATCATTGGCGAGAGTGGTGTGATCAGCTGGAAGAAGACGCCAACGACCGAGGACGTCTACTCTGGCATCGTCACTGCGATCAGTGACGCAATCGAAGCCGGTGATGTCGATATCGGCAAGATCGACTGCGTCATGATTGGCACGACACAGTTCACGAATGCTGTCATCGAACGACGTGCGCTTTTGCCTGTCGGTATCGTCAGACTGGCACTTCCAGCAGCGTCGGCTATTCCGCCCTTGACGGACTGGCCGGTCGATCTGGTCGAAGTGATTGGTTCCAACGTTCACCAGGTTGGCGGCGGGTATGAGTTCGACGGACAGGAAATCGCGCCGCTTGACGAACTGGCGGTTGCGGAAGCAGGCCGGTCAATGCGCCGGTCAGGAATAGAAACCGCAGCGGTTACGTCGGTATTCGCACCCATCAATCGGGCGATGGAAGATCGCGCAGCAGAAATCCTGCGTAATGAAGTTCCGGACATCAGAATATCGCTGTCCAGCGATCTCGGTCAGTTCGGCCTTCTTCCGCGTGAGAACTCAACGATCATCAATGCGTCGCTATCTGCACTCGCAAGTCGGGTCGTAGACGCTTTCAAGCGGGCATTGCGCAACCTTGGCCTCGATGTGCCGTTGTTCATAAGCCAGAACGACGGCACGCTGATGCGCGCCGACGCAGTTGAGCGATATCCGGTCCTGACGTTCGCGTCCGGTCCGACGAATTCCATGCGCGGCGCGGTTCATCTCGCCGGCATTACCGACGCGATGGTCGTGGATATTGGTGGCACCACGTCTGATATTGGGATGCTGCGCAATGGATTCCCCCGCCAATCAACTCATTTTGTCGACGTCGGTGGCGTTAAGACAAACTTTCGGATGCCCGATATCCTGGCAGTCGGTTTGGGCGGTGGCTCCTTGGTTCGCGACGGCGGCGACCGCGTCGGGCCTGACTCCGTAGGATATCAGCTAACGAAAAGGGCGGTTTGCTTTGGCGGCGATACGATCACTGCGACCGATATTGCTGTTGCTGGCGGCTGGGCTGATGTCGGCGATGCATCATTGGTGAAATCGATATCGCGGGACATTATTGCGCGTGCACGTGAACGCATGCGCGAAATTCTCGACGTCAACGTCGAGAGGATGAAGACGGAAGCCGGCGACCTACCGTTGCTTGTAGTCGGCGGAGGCTCAATTCTTGTCGATTGGCCGGTCCGATCAGTCTCGAATGTCGTGCGTCCAGATTATTCCTCAGTCGCTAACGCTGTTGGCGCAGCGATAGCGCAGGTCTCGGGTGAATGCGAGCGTGTCCTTTCAATCACCGAAACCAACCGCAACTCAATTCTTGACGACGCGCGGGATGAAGCCCGTCAGAACGCCATCGATGCAGGGGCCTTACCGGAGAGCATCGAAATCATTGAGGTAGAACAGATTCCAATCAGCTATCTGCCAGGAAACCCGACACGTCTCCGAGTGAAGGCTGTCGGCGATCTGCCGGTATAGCGCGTGAAGTCAGGTCTTGGGATGAAACTTAAAATCGAAGATGTAGACAATCTTTGCACCGGCGCATCATTTCTAGGCGCTGGCGGTGGCGGCGATCCCTATATCGGAGGGCTAATGGTGAAGCAGGCGCTTGCAGACGGCGCTCGAATCGACATCGTCGATCCCGATATTATTGACGATGACAGTTTGATCATCCCGACTGCCATGATGGGTGCGCCCACAGTGCTGCTGGAAAAGATCCCTTCGGGCGAGGAGGCAATTCGCGCGCTGCGTGCCGTCGAAACCCAACTGGGTCGAACTGCAGATGCAACAATGCCGACGGAGGTTGGGGGTATCAATTCGACAATACCTCTATTCGTGGCCGCGAAACTCGGCATCCCTGTAGTCGACGCTGACGGGCAGGGGCGGGCCTTTCCTGAACTCCAGATGGAGACCTTCGCGATCAACGGGATCAAGGGAACGCCGCTCGGCATTTCAGATGAAAAAGGCGACGTTGCGACGGTTCTGACCGGAGACAATCACAGGATGGAGAAAATAGCTCGCGGAATTACGATCCGTTTCGGCGGGACGGCCTATTTCGCGAACTATCCTATGTCCGGTGCAGACGTAAAACGCACGGCGGTCAAGCATACGCTTTCTCTAGCGCGGTCCATCGGCGAAATTATTCTGATGTCGCGTCAGCGAAAAATGGATCCCTTCGAGGAACTTGAAACCTTCCTACCGACGACAAGCTACTCGGTCGCCCGGCGAATTTTCGAAGGGAAGGTTGTTGATGTAGATCGAAAGACGGAAGGCGGCTTTACGCTAGGGAACGTTACCATACGACAACATGATCGGCGCAGCGATTGCATCATATCGTTTCAGAACGAAAACCTTGTTGCTCGCTCAGGGGAGGCGGTTCTGGCTATTGTGCCGGATATTATCGCAGTGCTGGATGCCGAGACTGCGCTGCCAATAACGAACGAGACCCTGCGCTATGGCCAAAGAGTGATCGTCATGGCTGTTGGCGTTCCCGAGGTAATGAGGACGCCTGACGCGTTACAGCAGTTTGGTCCCTCGGCTTTTGGGCTTCCTGACGTGTTTGTTCCGCTATCGTAACACGGATTAGATCTGCTTCTGCTAGCAACTTTCTCCACCGGTGGTTGCAAGAATTGCGGGAATTTCTTTTTTGAGCCTCGTGCCGAATGCGAAGCTAAAGGCGCTTCAAACGAAAAAACCGCACTTTGCTCGCTCCTGAAGACATAGTGCACAGATTCACCGTCTGCTTCGACCGACAGCACTGAAACCGGCATGATTGATCTCGAATTCAAGTAGAAGAGGGGCTTTTTTAACCAAATCAGTGACAAATGTAGGCCTTGCGCGGGAGGCAACATTGTCGCGGCTTGCAGCTAATAATAGTCCGTTTTCATTAGTATCCGTGCTGCACGGCATTGTTACGGATTACATCCGCCCGGATCAGGAAACGGCGACATCCGACGGGCGCGAATTTGCCTCACGGTTCACGACACTGCTAGCACTCGCTGGTCTCTTTATTCCGTTTTTTCTCTACGAGTTCATCGCCACAGGAAACGAGCCGGCCGCGATCGCTCTCTCCGTCGCTGCGCTCGTCATGCTAGCCGCTGCCTTAGTCTACAAACTGACAGCCAATCGCGCAGGTGCGCGAGACCTGTTCCTCGGAGGGTTGTTTGTCTTTTTGGTGTGGGAGGCCACCTTTTTCGACACGATCTATTCGCCGGGAACGGTATGGTTTGGCGTTATGGCAGTCGTCGGAATATTGCTGGGAAGCATTCGCGCTGCATCCTGGTGGCTGGTGATCGGAATGGCGGGGATCTTTGGCACATTCCTGCTCACCGGTGATTCTGATGTTTCCACATTGATTACCTCCCCAAGCTACGAACTTCTGTTCACAGTTAGCGTTGGCGGCATGATATTTTCGACGTTCCTGTTCGTCGCAATGATCGATGCCGGGCGATCCAAGGCCCAAAGGCGCCTCGAGACAGCAAACGCCAAAAACCGCAGACTAGCTGAGCGGGACGAACTTACTGATCTGTTCAACAGACGTGCACTTCGTGACCTCCTCGACCATGCGACGAGTGGTGAGACTAAGGAGGTAGCTGTCTTGTTCACGGACCTCGACGGCTTCAAGGAAGTAAACGATACATTTGGTCATCACGTTGGAGACAACCTGCTGCAGAAGATCGCCGAAAGCCTGCGGGAGATCAGCAAGCGAAGTGGTGCTGAGGCTGCCCGGCTTGGAGGCGACGAGTTC
>JAEPQK010000002.1 GCA_017640615.1 Rhizobiaceae bacterium
AAGGCGCTCGACATTGCGCGTGCCGCTCGCGACATGCATGGCGGCAACGGCATCCAGATCGGCTACCATGTGATGCGCCATGCGCAGAACCTTGAGACGGTGAACACCTATGAGGGCACGCATGACGTCCACGCCCTCATCCTCGGAAGAGCACAGACCGGAATACAGGCGTTTTTCTGAGGTGACTGCGTAGATGGATCGCTCGGCAATCGTTCACGAGAATTTCCTGCGGCGGGTGGCTGATGGCGACTTGCCGTCCGGCCGTGCGCCGGACGGGCCGCTCTCGCATGCCGACGCGGTTTCGATCTTCCGGTCCGGTTGCCTGTGCCGCGCGCTCGATCGCAAGAGCCGTGCCATGCAGGCGGCGGGGCAGGGCTTTTACACGATCGGTTCGTCCGGTCATGAAGGCATGGCGGCCGTTGCCGCGGCCTTGCGCCCGACCGATATGGCATTCCTTCACTATCGCGATGCCGCCTTTCAGATTCAGCGCGCCGAGCAGGTGCCGGGTCAGTCGATCGCCTGGGACATGCTCCTGTCCTTCGCCTGTTCTTCCGAGGACCCGATTTCAGGCGGCCGCCACAAGGTGCTGGGTTCGAAGGCGCTGAACATCCCGCCACAGACTTCGACCATCGCCAGCCACCTGCCGAAGGCGGTAGGTGCGGCTTATTCGCTCGGTCTCGCGCGCCGTTCGCCGCCCGAGCATCGCACGCTGGCAGCGGATGCAATCGTCATGTGCTCCTTCGGCGATGCGTCGGCCAATCATTCGACCGCGCAGGGCGCGTTCAACACGGCCGGCTGGACCGCCTATCAGTCGGTGCCCATGCCGCTTCTTTTCGTCTGCGAAGACAATGGCATTGGCATCTCGACCAAAACACCTCAGGGCTGGATCGCCGCCAGCTTCTCCAACCGGCCGGGCCTGAAGTATTTCTCCTGCGACGGCCTAGATATCTACGACACATTCCGCGTCGCGGCCGAAGCAGCGCACTATGTGCGCACGCGCCGCCGGCCCGCCTTCCTGCATATGCGGACCGTGCGGCTTTATGGCCATGCGGGTGCGGACGTTCCGACCACCTATATGAAGCGCGAGGAGGTTGAGGCCGAAGAAGCGAACGATCCGCTGCTTCACGCTGTGCGGCTTATGTCCGAGGCCGGGGCGCTTGAGCCCGCCAAAGCGCTGGATGTCTACAACGATACGTATGCGCGTGTGGAACGCATCGCCGCGGAAGCCGTAACCCGCCCGCGGCTGAAAACCGCCGACGAAGTGATGGCGAGCCTCATTCCGCCGCCGCGCGCCTGCAAGCCCACCAACGGCCCGACGCCGCAGGCCCGCGCCGAGGCCTTCGGCAACGATCTGAAGGCGATGGGCGAACCGCAGATCATGTCGCGGCTGATCAACTGGGCGCTGACCGATCTCATGCTGACACATGGCGAGATCGCGCTGATGGGCGAGGACGTGGGCCGCAAGGGCGGCGTCTATGGCGTCACCCAGAAACTGGTTTCGCGCTTCGGGCCGTCGCGGGTCATCGACACGCTGCTTGACGAACAGTCGATCCTCGGCCTCGGCATAGGGCTTGCGCATAACGGCTTCCTGCCGATTCCGGAAATCCAGTTCCTCGCTTACCTGCACAACGCCGAAGATCAGCTGCGCGGCGAGGCGGCGACGCTGCCCTTCTTCTCGAACGGCCAATACACCAACCCGATGGTCGTGCGCATTGCCGGGCTCGGCTATCAGAAGGGTTTTGGCGGCCACTTCCACAACGACAATTCAGTCGCCGTAATGCGCGACATTCCGGGCCTGATCCTGGCCTGTCCGTCCAACGGCGCTGACGCGGCGATGATGCTGCGTGAATGCGTGCGGCTGGCGCGCGAGGAACAGCGCCTTGTCGTGTTCCTGGAGCCGATCGCGCTTTACCCGATGCGCGATTTGCACGAAGCCGGCGACGGCGGCTGGCTGACGGGCTACCCCGATCCTTCCGAGCGCATCGGCTTTGGCGAAGTCGGCGTTCATGGCGAAGGCAAGGATGTGGCGATCGTGAGCTTCGCCAATGGAGCTTACCTTTCGCGGCAGGCGCAGAAGCGGCTTGAAGCCGAGGGCGTCAACACGCGCGTGATCGATATCCGCTGGCTTTCGCCGCTACCCGATGACGCCATTCTCGATGCGGTGAAGAGCTGCCGTAGCGTGCTGGTGGTCGATGAAACGCGGCGCACCGGCGGCGTCGCCGAGGCGTTGATGACGCTGCTGACGGAGCGCACAGAATTGCCGCATGCGCGCCTCAGCGCCGACGACAGCTTCATCGCCACGGGGCCGGCCTACGCCGCAACGATGCCCTCTGCGGACGCGATTGTGACCGCCGCAAAAGAGCTCGCAGGAGCGGTGTCATGAAGACGGCGGTCGTCATCTGTCCCGGGCGCGGAACCTATAACAAAGCCGAGCTCGGATATCTGGGTCGGCACTTCCCGGATGCGTCCTTGCTTGCCGCCTTCGATGCCCAGCGCCGCGCCGAGGGCCAGCCCACGCTTGGCGAACTCGATGGCGCAGAGCGTTTTTCGCTCTCCACGCACACGCGCGGCGACAACGCTTCCGCGCTGATTTTCGCGGCAACGCTCGGCGACTTCCTGTCGATCGACCGCGAAGAGATCGACATTGTCGCCGTCACTGGCAACTCCATGGGCTGGTATTCCGCGCTCGCCTGCGGCGGCGCGCTTTCTCCCGAAAACGGTTTTCGTGTTGCCAATACAATGGGCACACTGATGCAGCGGTCGCTGATCGGCGGGCAGCTGATTTACCCATTTGTTGGCGACGACTGGCAGCCGAACCCTGCGCGTCGCACGGAACTTCTAGAAGTGGTCGACGAGATCGCGGCGCGACCGGAGCATGCGCTTGCGCTCTCGATCGACCTTGGCGGCATGCTGGTGCTGGCCGGCAACGATGCGGGACTGGCCGCCTTCGAGAAATCGGTCGAACCGGTGCAGGAGCGCTTTCCGATGCGGCTTGGAAACCACGCCGCTTTCCATACCGCGCTGCAGGAGCCGGTCGCCCGTGAGGGCCGCGAAGCGTTGCCTGCTTCGCTCTTCGGTCAGCCGGAGCTGCCGCTGATTGACGGCCGCGGCGCAATCTGGTGGCCGGGTGCGACCGACACCGAAAAGCTCTGGGGTTACACGCTGGGTGCGCAAGTCACGCAGAGCTACGACTTCACCCGCGCCATCGCCATTGCGGCGCGTGAATTCGCGCCCGACCTTTTCATCATCACCGGCCCGGGCACCACGCTTGGCGGCGCTGTTGCCCAATCGCTCATTCTGGCCAACTGGCGTGGCATGGGCGGCAAGGACGACTTCAAACTTCAACAGGACAAGGCTGGCCTGCTGGCTTCCATGGGAATGCCGGACCAGCGTTCAACCGTAACAACGGGAGACAACTCATGACCCACAAAGACATTCTGAAAGCAGCCGGCTTTTCCGACGCCGAGCTCAGCGGTGGCTCGCTTGCCGTGCATTCGCCGATCGACGGCTCCGAAGTGGCGCGCGTCGCAGAAACAAAGCCGGCTGACATGCCGGCGATCATCGCAAAGTCGCAGGCTGCGTTCCGCAAATGGCGACAGGTGCCCGCGCCCCGCCGGGGCGAGCTCGTGCGCCTGCTGGGCGAGGAGCTGCGCAAGTCGAAGGATGAACTCGGTGCGGTTGTCACGCTTGAAGCCGGCAAGATCGTGTCGGAAGGCCTCGGCGAAGTGCAGGAGATGATCGACATTTGCGACTTCGCTACGGGTCTTTCGCGTCAGCTCTACGGCCTCACAATTGCTTCGGAGCGCCCCGGCCACCGCATGATGGAGACCTGGCATCCGCTGGGACCATGCGGCGTGATCTCGGCGTTCAATTTCCCGGTCGCGGTCTGGTCATGGAACGCCGCACTTGCGCTGGTATGCGGCGATCCGGTGATCTGGAAGCCGTCAGAGAAGTCGCCGCTCACCGCCCTTGCCACCATGAAGATCATGCAGCGTGCGCTCGAGCGTTTCGGCGACGATGCGCCAGAAGGTCTGGTGCAGGTCGTCATTGGCGGTGCCGAGGTCGGCGACGCGCTGGTTTCGTCGCCCGACGTGCCGATAATCTCCGCCACGGGCTCTACCCGTATGGGTTCCACTGTTGGTCCGAAGGTAATGGCGCGCTGGGGCCGTCCGATCCTCGAACTCGGTGGCAACAACGCCATGATCGTTGCGCCTTCCGCCGATCTCGACATGGCTGTGCGCGCCATCGTGTTTTCCGCCGTCGGCACGGCAGGTCAGCGCTGCACATCGCTGCGCCGCATCATTGTGCACAGCTCGATCAGGGAAAAGCTGGTGGGCATGCTCGCCAAGGCCTATGCAACGCTGCCAATCGGCGATCCGCGCGAAGAGAAGACGCTTGTTGGCCCGCTGATTGACAACGCTGCACGCCAACGCATGCTGGCGGCTCTAGAGAAAGCGAAGGCCGAAGGCGCGACCGTGCACGGAGGCAAGGCGGTGGACGCCGGCGTGCCGGAAGGTGGCGCCTATGTGGAGCCGGCTATCGTCGAGATGCCGTCGCAGACCGAGATCGTGCGCACCGAGACCTTTGCTCCGATCCTCTATGTGCTCGGATATGAGACCATCGAAGAAGCGATCGATATCCAGAATGACGTGCCCCAGGGACTGTCATCCTGCATCTTCACGCTCAATATGCGCGAGGCTGAGTTCTTCCTGTCGCATTCGGGTTCCGACTGCGGCATCGCCAACGTCAATATCGGTCCGTCAGGCGCCGAGATCGGCGGTGCGTTTGGCGGCGAGAAGGAGACCGGGGGCGGCCGCGAAAGCGGCTCGGATGCATGGCGCGGCTATATGCGCCGGCAGACGAACACGATCAACTATTCCGATCAGCTGCCGCTGGCGCAGGGCGTTAAGTTCGACGTCTGAATTTGAGCCGGATCGGGGCCGCGTTCAGCGGCCCTGGGACACCGCACCGCTGGAGAACGACAGCACATAGTCGTTCGCTGGAACGAACAGCCGCTGGAAATAGATCGGCTGCCGCATCGGCCCGAACGTCTCAGCGTTGATCTGGTAGATCGGCCCGTCGGTTCTGACACCGAGGCGTTCGGTGTCGGCGCCGCCTGACGCAATCAGATCGACGGACTGAATGGTACCGGCAACGACAAGATTGTAACGCGATTCCAGCTGGGTGCGGATGTTGACCATCTTCCATTCATCCGGGTCGCCATCCGCCAGTCCCGGCACCAGACCGGGATCGAGATACATGTCTGCGCCAAAGGCCGAGCAGCCGGGCGCGGAGTAGCGGCGCGAGATGCGCAGGAAGCGCGGCTTTTCGCCCAGAAAATCCGACCACAGACCCGGCGCATCGATATCGCTGAACTCGATCATCTCCGAAGCGGGGTGGATTGGCCGCCGGTCGCGCCGGCTGATGAAGCGGAAGTGCCAGACTGACGCGGTCAGCGGTTCGGTGGAAGCAACCCGGCTGCCGTCGCCGCGACGGCGCACGATTGCACCGATTTCCTGCAACTGCCGGAGCGCTGCCTGCACTGTTCCGAGGCTTACGCCGAGGATCGACGTGAGTTCGGTCTCCGCGGGAAGCATGTCGCCGGGCTTTAATGTGCCATCCCGCATGGCTGCGGAGAGCGCCAGACGTGCCGCTGTTCTCTTGGTGCGGCCGGGCTTGCTCGCCTCGACCATGTAAGCGGACAGGGGATGTTCGCTCGCCCCCGCCATTTGCTCCCGTGCCGCCAAACAGCACTCCAATCCTGCCTGCCGAACGTCTCTAGGACTTCCGAAAGGCCCGGATTAGCACAAACAGCCCGATTGCGAAAAATATCATCGAGATCGGGCTGGACAGGATCGCCGAGAAGTCACCGCGATGAAGCAGGAGCGCTTTGCGCAGCGATCCTTCCAGCATGCTGCCGAGCAGAAAACCGATGACCAGGCACACGATTGAAAAACCGGTATATCGCATCAGCACGCCAAGCACGGCGAAGGCGAGCATGATGCCGATCTCGAAAAGCGACTGGTTGGGCAGGTAGACCCCGGCAATGCCCATCACGATTACCGGCGGCAGAACCGCGCTTCGTGGTGCGCGCGCAACCCAGCTCCATATGCCGATGCCGGCGCGCCCAATCACAAGATGCACGACATTGGCGATCAGCATAGAGGCGACGAGCGCGTAAATCACGTCGCCATGCATGGTCAGCATGAAGGGCCCGGGCACGATGCCGTGGATCATGAAGGCGCCGATCAGAAGTGCAGCGGCGATGTTGCCCGGAATGCCGATTGCAATTGTGGGGATCAGGTTTGAGCCCACCACCGCGCTGTTGGCGGCTTCGGTGGCGATGATGCCTTCAGGATTGCCCTTGCCAAAACTCTCCGGATTTTTTGAAGCGCGCCGGGCCGCGCCATAGCTCAGGAAAGCCGCGAGCGTCACGCCGAGCCCGGGCAGCATGCCGACACCGGACCCAATCGCCGCGGAACGTACGATCGTGCGCCAATGGTCGAAAAACTCGGCCGGTCGGAGCCGGTTCTGCGCGCGGTCGGCGGCGAGCGTGTCATGCCGCCTATGCGTATCGCCATGCCGCCACAGCTCTGTCATCTGAAACATGACCGACGAGAGGGCGAGCCCGCCGATCGCGACTGCGATGAGCGGCAACCCGTCGAACAGTTCCACGCGGCCAAACACCATGCGGGGCGAGGAATCGATCGGGTCGAGCCCGATCGTCGACAGGAATACGCCAACGAAAATCGCCAGCAGTCCTTTGATCACGGAGTCGCTGGTGAGCCCGGCAAGCAGCGCAAAAGCGAAGAAAAACACGGCCGTCAGTTCCAGCGGCCCGAACTGTAGCGCGAGCGCTGCGAAAGGAGCGGCGAGCAGGATCAGAAGCATGTCGGACAGCGTGTCGCCCGCGACCGACGAATAGAGCGCATACTTCATTGCTTTGCCCGATTGGCCTTTGCGGCTCATCGGATAGCCGTCGAAAGCGGAGGCAGCGGCCTCGGGAGTCCCGGGTGTGTTGAGCAGGATGGATGGTACCGCGCCGCCTGACGTTCCGCCCTTGTTGACCCCGACGAGAAAGGCGATGGCGACCACCGGCGACATATAGAAGGTGAGGGGAATGAGAACCGCGATCGCGGTAACGCTGCCCAGCCCGGGAATAACGCCGATGACGATGCCGAGCGAAATCCCGAAGGCGATGAACAGGATGTTGACCGGCGTCAGCGCCGCGTGAAATCCCACCAGCAGCTGGCTCAGAATATCCATTAGCCCGCTGTCCCCGCGGCGGTCATACGCGGCTTCACGGCAGGGCGACCTGAAAGATCTGCCAGGCTCCGGTGCGGATCGCCAGCGGCAGCCCAATCGCCAGAACTGCGATCAGGATCAGCGAGCGCTGGCCGGCAAACCACAGGCCGGCTGCGATGATAATCGGCGCCGTCACCTGAAAGCCGATATGCACGAGCGCGAGATAAGCCAGCGTGCTGGCAACTGCCCACCCGGCAGTGTCGAACAGGATTGTCCGGGATGCCGGCTGCCAGCCGGTTCTTGCGCGCTTCGCGGCCGAACCTGCCAGCGCGAGCCCGAGCGCCAGCACGACCCACGCGATCAGATTTGGCATGAAGATCGGCGAGACGTCATAATCGCCGGCATCTGCGTCGATATTCGCTGGAATGATCCAGACAAGCGCAAGGCCGGCGAGCCCGGCAAGCAGCAGGCCGCTGGCCAGGTCGATGACGGGAGCAGTGTCGCTCCCGTCGTCTTGCTCGGGCGTTTCGCCCATTACTGCGTGGCCTCGACGATCTTCTTCAGATTGGCGTAGGTCGTTTCCATATCCACGGTCAGCTCGGCCGAACCTCGGTATTTTGAGGGAAAGAGCAATTTTCCTTCCAGAAGCCCGAGATATTCCTCGTTTTTGGTAGCGGCTTGCACGGCTGCGCTGAGCTTGGCCACGATGTCATCCGGCAAGCCCTTCGGGCCAGTGATCAGCATGTGACCGGGCATGGCTATGCCGTATTTTTCGCTCACGGACGGCGCGTCCGGCGAAGCAGCGAGCCGGTCCGCATTCATGGAGGCGAGCACACGCATCTGATCACCATAGCGGCTGTGTATGCCACCGCTCCAGGCGAAATCGATCTTGCCCGCAAGCAGCAGCGGCACCATCTCGCCGCCGCCCGCGGTTGGAACGCCAGTCCAGTCGATGCCTTCCTCATTTCCGATATATTCGATGAAGGCGCGTGACATCGCATTCTGGTCGGCATAGGTGAGGCCGGGGTTTGCCTTTGAGCGCGCCAGCAGATCGTCAAAGGTCTGATCCGGCGAATCCGCGCGCACAATGATCGCCTGCTGATATTCCGAAATCTGCGAAACGAAGGTGAAGCTGTCGAAGGCATATTCGACGCTGAGTGTCAGCGGCGTCCAGGTCAGCGGGTCGGAGCCGGACAGCATGATCGTGTAGCCGTCGGCTTCGGCAGCAGCGAGTTCTGTCGAGCCAACTGCGCCGCCGCCACCCGGACGTGTTTTCACGATCACTGGTTGGCCGAGTTCGTCGCCCAGCGCCTTAGAGAACACGCGCGCCAGCGTTTCGGTGCTACCGCCGGCCGAATAGGGCACCACCATGGTGACCGGCTTTTCGGGATAATCGGCGCGCGCTGCTGTCGTGAGCGCAAGCCCCATGCTCAGCGCAATAAGAGTGGCAACGCCAGCGCCATAGGTCGTGGCTTTTGTCATTTCTTCCTCCCTGCGGCCTTTCCTCCAGCCGGATCGGTGTCCGGTAATTGACCGCCAATCAAAAACTACATAGTTTTGTCGGAATTGTCGATAGCCATTGTCGGGAGAGCGAGCTTGGCCACTGCGAAGACGAACACGAAACAGGTGGCGGACCCTCTCGCCAACGGGCGAGGGCTTGTTCCAATCGAGCACATGGGCCATGCGGGCTCTTCCGTCGCGCCGGGCGTCGACCCCGCGATTTATGGCTCAGCCAGTCTCGCCCCTCTCGGCCCGGCGGAGGTACGCAGCGCGAGAACGTTCACACTGACCTATCGGGTTGGCCGGCTCGGCCTCGACGATACGGGATCGATCTGCGTCTGCTTCAGGGTGATGAGCGATGTCAGCCCGCTACAGGTCGGCGACCCGGCGGCGCCGAATTACGTCTCGGCGCAGTGTTCGGGTTCCGGCCGCATCGCGCTTTCGTTTAATGCGGAAGGTGGGCAGCGCCCATGGAACAAGCGGCTTCTGGCGCGCTTGCAGGGTGGTTACCTGAAAGAAGGCGACGAGATCACGATTGTATTCGGTGATACCTCCGGTGGCTCACCGGGCATGATGATGCAGACCTTCGCCGAGGCCGCGTTCGAGTTCCGCGTCATGGCGGATGTTGTTGCCACGGGCCATTTCGTGCCGCTCCGTGAGCGTCTGTCGGTCCCGGTCGTGGCCGGCCCGGCAGCAATCTGGAAAGCCGTGCTGCCCAGCTTGCGCCGGCCGGGCGAAGCGTTCCATCTCGGCATCAAGCCGGAGGACATCTGGGGCAACCCGACGCGCAACGCACGGGCGAAGCTGAAGCTGGTTCCCAGTCTGCCGGTCGAGGGGCTGCCGGGGACGATTGCCTTCGATGGCACTCATCGCGCCCGCGCAATCGAAGGCTTACGCGTTACAAAGCCCGGGCTGCTGACCATCGGCATTTTCGACGGCGACACCGCAATCGCCAACGCCGGTCCCATGGTCATTCGCGACGGCGCGGTGGCCGGCTATTGGGGCGACCTTCATGGCCAGTCGGGCGAAACCGTCGGCGTCGGCACTGCCGAAAGCTATTTTGCCTTCGCCCGCGATTGTTCGTTCCTGGATGTCACCAGCCATCAGGCAAATGATTTTCAGGTCAACGACACATTCTGGAAACATCTGAACGAACTGACAGCAGCGTATGATACGCCCGGCCGTTTCGTCGTTTTCCCCGGCTATGAATGGTCCGGCAATACGGCGGTTGGCGGTGATCACAACGTGTTCTTCCGCCATGAGGGCCGTGCAATCCGGCGCTCCTCGCATGCCTTGCTGCCAGATCGGGGAGACATCGAAACCGATGCCACCGATCTCGTCGCGCTGTTCGAAGCGCTGAAGGGCGAAGACGCCGTCGTCTATGCCCATGTCGGCGGCCGCTATGCCAACATCAATTATGCGCACGACCCCAGGCTGGAAACCGCGGTCGAGTTGCATTCGGCATGGGGGTCGTTCGAGTGGATGCTGACGGACGCGCTCGAAGCAGGATACCGGGTTGGCGTGGTGTGCAATTCCGACGGTCACAAGGGTCGTCCGGGCGCAAGTTTCCCCGGCGCATCCACCTTCGGAGCCTATGGCGGACTGACCTGCTTTCTTGCCCCAAAGCTCGACCGCGACGCGATTTTCGAGGCGATGCGGCGACGCCATCATTACGGCACCACCGGCAGCCGCATGCATATCGACCTGGAAATAAAACTGGGTGAGACCGGCGCGCTCTACGAACGCGACCCAAATGTTTTCAACGGCGCCAGGTCGCGCCCTTCCGACACAGCCGCGATGGGCGATATCGTAAAGACTGCGCTCGCAGATGCCGAATTGGCGGTGGCGGTCCACGCGCCATCGCCAATTCTCGACGTCACGATCTTCAACGGTACGGTGCCGGTCGCGGTTCTGCGGCCCTATGCGGAAGCCGATCTCGGCAATCGTATTCGCGTCACCTGTTCAGGGGCGGAATATCGCGGTCGCGGGCGCAACACGACCTGGCGTGGACGGGCCCGGTTTTCCGGCAATCGTATCGCTGACTTTCGCCGCTTCAACCACTGGAACCGCGAACGCCGGTTCGAACAACAGGGCGACGATACGGTGGTTTGGCATGCCATCACCACGGGCAACATGACCGGCTTCGATGCGCGGCTGGAAGGCGAGGGCGGCGTGCTCGACATCGACACCAATCGCGGTTCGATGTCGGTCGAACTGGGCAATTTGGGGCTGGAGCCGGCTGCGATGGAGGCGGGGGGGCTCGAGCGTCGTTTGTCGGTTCAGCGCCTGCCAGATGAAAACCCGCATACGTCATTCGCGTTCAAACGCACCATCCAGCTCGACCGGCCCGGCGACAATGCGGTCTGGATACGGGTGCGGACCGAGGATGGTCACTGCGCGTGGACAAGCCCGGTCTATCTCGTTCGCTGACAAACCTATTCGCGAGCTTGCCACGCTGGGTGTCATGATTGGATAACGGCCACCGGAGAATTCGCCGGAGTGGCTCTATGACACCCAAACAGGCGGCCCGCCGGGCGCGCATCGAACAGGCTGCCTACGAGGTGCTGGGCGAGCTTGGCTACAACAGCGCCTCCTTGCTAGCCATCGCCAAGCACGCCAAGGCGTCCAATGAGACGCTCTACAACTGGTACGGCAACAAGCAGGGGCTGTTCCGTTCGCTGGTCGCTTCGGATGCCCGCGAGGCGGCGGAGCTTCTAGAACGCGCGGCCGCCGATAAAAGCGATCCGGTCGAGGTGCTCGCAAAGCTGGGTCCGGTGCTGCTCGGCATTGTGACGGGCGAGCGCGCGGTGATGCTGAACCGCGCCGCTGCGGGCGATGTCAGCGACACTGCAACGCTCGGAAGGGCGATCGCCGAGGCCGGGCGCGAGACGATCGCGCCTTTGCTGCGCTCGCTGCTAGAGCGTGCCCGCGACGAGGGTTCGATAAAATGCGATGACATTGCCGCTGCCGCCGAAACCTATTTCCAACTGCTTATCGGCGATTTGCAGATCAGGCGAGCGATTGGTGTCGTCGGCCCGCTGAGCGCGCAGGAAATCGACGTTCGCGCGAGGCGCGCCCAAGAGCTTTTCCTGAAGCTCTACGCCGCGTAAGCGCTGCCGTTCAACCACACGCCTTCAAGATCGAAATCTTCGCTCAGGTGCAGGAAGTTCGCGGGAGCGCCGAGCTTGAGGCTGCCGGCCCTGCCGGCCGCGCGCATGGTTGATGCGGGATAGCTCGTCGCCATGCGCAACGCTTCCGCAAGTTCGAGCCCAACGGTCTCGACCATGAAGGCGACGGCCGTGCGGATATCCAGGTCGGCGCCGGCCAGCGTGCCATCTTCAAGCGTCAGGCGGCCTTCGTGCCGCAGGATCTTCCGCGAGCCCAGCGTGAAGGAGGTGAGTTCGGAGCCGGCCACCGACATGGCGTCGCTGACCAGGAATATCCGGCCGGGCCCGCGTTTTGAAGCGAGCGCGATGCGGATTGCAATTGGATCGACATGGAAGCCGTCGGCGATCAGCCCTGCATCGAGCTTGCCGCTCTCCAGCGCCGCCCCTACCAGGCCGGGTTCGCGGTGGTTGAGCGGGCTCATGGCGTTGAAGAGATGCGTCACGCAGCTCGCGCCGGCGTCAGCCGCCGCCAGTGCAGCGCTCGCGGCGCAGTCACTGTGGCCAAGACTGACCACGATACCGGCCTCGGCAAGCGTCGCGATCTGGTCGTTCGACACCATTTCGGGCGCCAAAGTCACCATCAGCCGCGGCAGTTCGGACGCCGCACTGACGAGGAGATCGAGGTCGTCCGCCGTCATCTCGCGCATCAGGCCGGGATAGTGGGCACCCTTGCGCGTCTTCGCCAGATGCGGGCCCTCAAGATGCAGGCCGAAGAAGCCCGGCACATTTGCGCGCTGCGCGGCGACTGCAGCCTCGAGTGCAGCGCGGACCTTCTCCGCGCTGTCAGTGATCAGCGTCGGCAGAATTGATGTCGAGCCAAGCCTGATGTGGGCCGCGCAGATTTCGCGGATCGTTTCCAGCGTCGGCGCGTCGTTGAGCAGGTACCCGCCACCGCCATTGACTTGCAGATCGACGAAGCCGGGTACGATCATCCCCGTGTCGAAGCGCAGGTCACCGTTCCCGCCGCTGGAACCAACTTCCGCCACCACGCCGTCGCGCATTACAAGCCGCGCGTTGTCGATGAACTCTTCGCCATCGAACAGGTGCCGCGCAGTGAGGGTGGTTGTTTCACTCATGCCGTTTGCGTCACCTTGCGCAGGTTCGGGGGGGCGTCCGGGTTGCGTCCGCGTGCCCGCGCCAACGTTTCGACGAAGGAATAGAAGCTGACCAGCGTCGGTATCGGATCCGTGAGCGGATGGCCGGAAGCAACCGTGTCGAGCGTCACCGCCCCCTCTGCCTTGCCTGCCGTGGTGAAGGTCTTTGCCTTGTTGGTGGCAAGGCCGCTCACGGCCTTCAAGGTCGGTTCAAGCGAGGCGTCGCGGCCGGCAAGAGCCAGCACGGGAAATCCCTCGCCGACAATCGAGACCGGCCCGTGCATCACCTCCGCCGCGCTGTAGGCTTCGGCCTGCATTTGACAGGTTTCCTTGAATTTGAGCGCGACCTCGTTGGCAATCGCAAATGAAGGCCCGCGCCCGAGCACATACAAAGAGCGCGCATCCCGCAGCTCCCTGATCAGCGGGTCCCAGCCGCAATCGAGCGCATCGCGGCATTGCTGCGGCAACTTGTGAAGCGCCTGGAGCAGATCGGTATTGCCGCGCCAGTGACCCAGCAGCAGGAGACCGGCGATCAGCGAATTGACGAAAGTCTTCGTCGCCGCGACGCTGCGTTCCGGCCCCGCGGCGATGTCGAATGTGTGGTCCGACACGCCGGCCAGCGGCGATTGGGCATTGTTGGTGATGGAGACGACAACGGCGCCACCGCCCCCGGCAGCGCGCGTTGCCTCCACGATGTCGGGGCTCATGCCCGACTGTGATATTGAGATGGTCACGCAGCCAGCGAGTTCAAGTCGCGCACCATATATGGAAGCGACCGAAGGCCCGAGCGATGCGACCGGGATGCCGGCGTCGATTTCGAATGCATATTTCAGATAGGTCGCACAGTGATCCGACGAGCCACGGGCGATTGTTGCGATCATCTTTGGGCCGCCGGCCCTGATCGCCTTCGCCGCCGGCTCGATCATCTTTGGCGCTGCGTCCAGCAGGCGCTGGATCGCGTCCGGAATTTCGGTCACCTCCTGCCGCATCAATGTTGCGTCGGTGGTGTGCGATGCCGTCATTGACCGCCTCCCGGAATCTGAAGTTCGGCCACGAACTCATAGGCGTCGCCGCGATATTTAGACTGCGTGAATTCCACGACCTGCCCGCTCGGCAGATAGGAGACCCGTTCGATACTGAGCCCGGCAGCATCCTTTTCCACATCCAGAAGAGCAGCGTCTTCAGGCTCAAGGCTGACCGCCCGTATGCGCTGGATGGCGCGAACCGGCCGGCAGCCGCGGCTCTCAAGATGCGCATAGAGCGAGCTCTGCACATTTTCGGGGTCGGGCAGGTAGTCGGGCGAAAGCGCGGCGCGTTCGATCGCCAGCGGAACGTTGTCGGCAAGCCGCAGGCGCGATATGCGCGCCACTTGTCCGTGCGGCTTGAGGCCGAGCGTCATCGTCTCGGTGATCGATGGCGCGAACAGGCCGCGCTCCAGCCATTGCGAACGTACGGTCTTGCCACGCAGTGCCATGTCCTCGCTGAACGAAGTCAGGCGCGACAGCGACTGTTCCACGCGGCTGGAGGAAGGGGCGACCGAAGTACCCGAACCCTGCCGCTGGATCACGAGCCCGTTGCGTGCCAGATCCTGCACCGCTTTTCGAACCGTAATGCGCGAAATACCGCTGAGCTCGGCCAGTTCGCGTTCAGAAGGCAGCGCCTGGCCGGGCTTCAACGTGCCCGCCTGGATCGCCCGTTCGATATGCTCGCGAAACTGCATATAGAGCGGCCCGCCGCCCTGCCTGTTCCAGGCTTCCTGGTCGAGCATTTGCGCCAGCTCATGCGCCATCGGACTGGCCTCCCCTGAGGAAGTGCGTGCGCGCAAGTGCGACGGCGCCGTCCACTGCGCTGCCCTGCGGTTCCGCCAGCAGCCGCACGAAGCGCTGCGAGAGCAGGTCGCGATAGCGCCTCCCGAGCCCGCCGAGAAGGCAAAGCCGCGTGGTGTTCTCGTCGACGATTGCAGCAAGCGCCTCTTCCACGTCGCGCACCGCGTCCGCCATGATGCGCTTCGCGGTTGGGTCATCGCGCTCGGCGAAGTCGAGCACCAGCGGCGCAAACCGGCCGAAATCCCCCGGGCTCGCCGAATGGGCATATTCAACGATCGTCTGTGGATTGTTGCGGAAATCGTTCAGCACATGGGCGGTGATTGGCGTCGTCGCGCGCACATGATCATGAGCCAGCAGCGCCTCTTCCAGAAGCTGTCGGCCAAGCCGCGCGCCGCTGCCCAGATCGCCGACCACAAACCCCCAGCCACCGGCGGTGCGGATCGTGTCGCCGGATTTGGCGATGAAGACAGAGCCGGTGCCGATGATCGCCACCACGCCGTCTGTATCGCCCACCGCGCCCTGAAGCGCTATGCGGGCGTCCGATTCCACGATGCTTTGTCTAAAGGGCAGGGCGTCCTGGAGCTCGCTGCCGCGCGTGCCGACATTCGCGCCGGCAACGCCAATGAAGGCGCGCCCCTCATTTAGAAGGGATTCTTGCAGCCCCGCCTGTGCCAGCGCCATGGCGCATGCTTTGGTGATGTTTTCCACCGCGCCGGCAAAGTTGGTCATGACGTTCGCCGCGCCGGTTTCGGCCTCGCCGAGGAGAGCGCCCTTGTCGGACAATGCAATCGCCCGGCATTTGGTGCCGCCGCCATCGATTCCGAAAATCGGGAAGCTAATATTCGTCATAATTGTATAATACCAATTTAGGACCATTAACCAAGCACTTTTTACGTGGCAGATTCGAGTTGGCGTAACCGGCTGTAAATATTGATGAAATGGCTGCAATCTGAGTCGATGCAAAAACATGGTTAAACCCGACTGGACAATTGGTACCAAAATGGTATTAATCAGACAGGAGGCGTGGCGCGCATGAAAAATACGGAAGGCGTCGAGAGCAGGTCGTTGGGCCTGGACCGGCAGGAGCCCGAGAGCATTCTCGCGCTGCTGCTCGACGGCCAGTCCCGCGCGATCGACGCTGTATCCTCCGCTACCCCGCAAATCGCCGAGGCCGCGCGCATCATGGCGCAATGTGTCAGCGAAGGCGGCAAGCTCGCATATGCAGCCGCCGGCAGCTCGGCGCTTATGGCTATGGCCGACAGTCTGGAACTGCCCGGCACGTTCGGAGTTCCGCTTGAGCGCGTGAAGTGTCTCATCGCTGGCGGCATGGCCAGCCTGTCGGATCTGATTGGCTCGACAGAGGACGACGAGACGCAGGGCGCGCGCGATGTCGCCGACGCTGATGTCGGGGCGGGGGACTGTCTCATCTGCATTTCCGCGAGCGGATCTACGCGCTACACGCTGGCCGCGCTCAAGGCGGGCGCTGCCGCTGGCGCGACCACGATCGCACTTGCAAACAATGACGGCGCGCCCCTTCTTGAGGCTGCCGACGTCGCAATTCTGCTGCCCACGCCGCCTGAGATCATCAGCGGCTCCACGCGTCTCGGCGCTGGCACGGCGCAGAAAGCCGCCCTCAACCTTATGTCCACGTTGATGGCCGTGCATCTCGGCCACGTCCATGACGGGCATATGGTCAATCTGCGGGCGGACAACGAAAAGCTGAACCAGAGGGCATGCCGCATCGTCACCGACATTGCCGGTTGCGAAGAAGCGGTATCGCGGGAACTATTGTCCCGGTCGGAAGGTTCGGTGAAGCATGCGATCCTCTTGGCGGCCGGAATCCCCGACCTTCGGTCCGCGGACGAAATGCTCAGCCGGCATCGGGGCAATCTTCGCAACACCTTGTCGGCTGTGAAACGAGCATAACAGGGAAATTCGCGCCCGCATGGGCATTCAAAGGGAGAAAGAAATGAAAACCAGAACTTTCGCACTTGCTCTGCTGGGCACAACGGTACTGGCCGGTAATCAGGCCCTCGCGCAGGACGTCACGCTCACAATCGAAAGCTGGCGCAATGACGACCTTGCGATCTGGCAGGAAACGATCATTCCGGCGTTCGAAGCAGCAAATCCGGGCATCAAGGTTCAGTTTACGCCGTCCGCTCCGGCCGAATACAATGCAGTGCTGAACTCCAAGCTCGATGCAGGCTCGGCCGGCGATCTCATCACCTGCCGTCCATTCGATGCTTCTCTGGCGCTTTACGACGACGGTCATCTGGCGGACCTCACCGACCTCGGTGCGATGGCTAATTTCTCCGATGTGGCGAAGTCTGCCTGGCAGACCGACGACGGCTCGGCCACGTTCTGCGTGCCGATGGCCTCGGTGATCCACGGCTTCATCTACAACAAGGATGCGTTCGCCGAACTCGGCCTCGAGGTTCCGGGCACGGTCGACGAGTTTTTCGCCGCGCTCGACAAGATCAAGGAAGACGGCACCTACATCCCCATGGCGATGGGCACCAACGACCAGTGGGAAGCCGCCACCATGGGCTACAACAATATCGGCCCGAACTACTGGGCCGGTGAGAAAGGCCGTCTGGCGCTCATCAATGGCGAGGAAAAGCTGACCGACGAACAGTGGGTCGCCCCCTATCGTCAGCTCGCCAAATGGGGCGAATATCTGGGTGATGGCTTCGAGGCGCAGTCCTACCCCGACAGCCAGAACATGTTCACGCTTGGCCGCGCCGCGATCTACCCGGCCGGTTCGTGGGAAATCTCGGGCTTCAACACCCAGGCAGATTTCGAGATGGGCGCGTTCGCACCGCCGGTGCAGAACGCAGGCGACACCTGCTACATCTCCGATCACACCGACATCGCGATCGGCCTGAATGCTGCAAGCCCGAACGCGGATGCCGCGCGCACCTTCCTTGAGTGGGTCGGTTCGCCTGAATTCGCTTCGCTCTATGCCAACGCGCTGCCGGGCTTCTTCTCGCTGAATTCGTCGCCGGTTGCCATGGAAGACCCGCTGGCGCAGGAATTCGTCTCCTGGCGTGACAAGTGCGAATCCACCATTCGCTCGACCTACCAGATCCTGTCGCGTGGTACGCCGAACCTGGAGAACGAGACCTGGAACGCGTCCGCCAACGTCATCCGTGGCGCGGAAACGCCGGAAGATGCCGGCAAGCGTCTGCAGGAAGGTCTGGCTTCCTGGTACGAGCCGCAGCAGTAAGTTTTTGAACATGAGGGGCGGGCTGCTCCGCGGCCCGCCTCTCGACCAAAATGGGAGTGGGGCGCCCGATCATGAACGGTGAAACGCATAAGCGTCCGACACGCTGGCATATCGCCGTTTTTCTGGCGCCGGCTGTGCTCGTCTACACGGCGATCATGATCCTGCCGCTGTTCGGCACGCTCCAACTCGCGCTGTTCAAGGAAATCGACAAAGAACTCGTTTTTGTCGGCATCGACAATTTCAAGACGCTGTTTGGCGATCCACGCTGGTCGGAAAGCTTCTGGAATGCGCTGCGCAACAACACCTGGTTTTTCGTCGTCCACATGCTGGTGCAGAATCCGATTGGCATTCTGCTGGCCGCATTGCTGAGCAGTCCCAAGCTGCGCATGGCGGCCTACTACCGCACCGCGATTTTCATCCCGACGATCCTGTCCTTTGTCATCGTCGGCTTTGCATGGAAGCTGATCCTCAGCCCGCTTTGGGGCGTGGCGCCAACGCTGCTCGACGCGGTGGGCCTGAAGAGCCTGTTCGCGCCCTATCTAGGCAAAGAGGAATACGCTCTCACCACGCTGAGCCTGATCTCGGTGTGGCAGTTCGTCGGCATACCAATGATGCTGATCTATGCCGCGCTGCTATCGATCCCCGACGAGATACTTGAGGCCGCCGAGTGCGACGGCATTACCGGCATGGCGCAGTTCTGGCGCATCAAGCTGCCGCTCATCCTGCCGTCGATCGGTATCATTTCAGTGCTCACCTTCGTCGGCAATTTCAACGCCTTTGACCTGATCTACACAGCGCAAGGTGCGCTTGCGGGGCCGAATTTTTCGACCGATGTGCTGGGCACATTCCTCTACCGCACGTTCTTCGGCTTCCAGCTCCAGCTGGGCGACCCCAACATGGGTTCTGCGATCGCGACCGCGATGTTCGTGATCATCCTGTGCGGTGTTTGCATCTACCTGTTCGGCATTCAGACGCGGCTCCGCCGCTACCAGTTCTAGGTTGAATGCGATGAGCCAGGCACGCCACTCCATCACCCGTTCGGTAGCCGCGCATGCGATACTGATCACCTACACCTTGATCGCGCTCTTCCCGGTCTTTGTGATCGTCATCAACTCGTTCAAGGCGCGCAAGGCGATCTTCCGCTCGCCGCTGGAACTGCCGAACGCCGAAACCTTCAGCCTCATCGGCTATGAGACCGCGCTCAAACAGGGCGACTTTCTGCTCTATTTTCAGAACAGCCTGATCGTCACTGTCGTCTCACTGGCGCTGGTGCTTCTTTTCGGTGCGATGGCCGCGTTTGCGCTGGCCGAATACCGCTTCCGTGGCAACTTGCTGATGGGGCTCTACCTGGCGCTCGGCATCATGATCCCGATCCGGCTGGGCACAGTCGCAATCCTGCAATTGATGGTGGCGACCGGGCTGGTCAACACGCTGACGGCGCTCATTCTGGTTTACACCGCACAGGGTCTGCCGCTCGCCATCTTCATTCTGTCCGAATTCATGCGCGGTATTTCCGACGATCTGAAAAACGCAGGCCGCATCGACGGGCTAAGTGAATACCGCATCTTCGCGCGGCTTGTGTTGCCGCTGGTTCGGCCCGCAATGGCGACGGTCGCCGTTTTCACCATGATCCCGATCTGGAACGATTTGTGGTTCCCGCTCATTCTGGCGCCTGCCGAACACACCAAGACCATCACGCTGGGTTCGCAGGTCTTCATTGGCCAGTTCGTCACCAACTGGAACGCGGTGCTGGCCGCATTGTCGCTGGCGATCCTGCCGGTGCTGGTTCTCTACCTCATATTCTCGCGCCAGCTCATTCGCGGCATTACGGCAGGAGCAGTCAAATGAGTTCGTCAGCCAAGCTGAAAGTCATCGTTGCCGGCCTCGGCAATATGGGCCGCAGCCACGCGCTTGGACATCACAAGCATGACGGCGCCGAAATCGTCGGCCTGGTCAATCGCTCCAAAGTGGAACTGCCGGACGAATTGAAAGGCTATCCCTTCTACACCGATTTTGAGGAAGCGCTGCGCGAAACCAAGCCCGACATCGTCTTGGTGGCGACCTATTCCGAAACGCATGCCGACTATGCCTGTATGGCGTTCGAAGCCGGCGCGCATGTCTTCGTGGAAAAGCCGCTTGCGACCACAGTCGCCGATGCGCAGCGCGTGGTCGATTGTGCCAAGTCCAATGGCCGTAAGCTGGTGATCGGCTACATCCTGCGCCACCACCCTTCATGGCAGCGACTGGTGGCGGAAGCGCGGGGCCTCGGCGGGCCATATGTCTTCCGCATGAACCTCAACCAGCAATCCTCCGGTGACGGCTGGAAGAGCCACAAGGCGCTGATGAAGACCACGCCGCCGATCGTCGATTGTGGTGTCCACTATGTCGATGTCATGTGTCAGATCACCGACGCCAAGCCGGTGCGTGTGCAGGGTATGGGCCTGCGGCTCTCGGACGAGATCGACGAGAACATGTACAATTACGGCCAGTTCCAGGTGATCTTCGAAGACGGGTCGGCCGGCTGGTACGAGGCGGGCTGGGGCCCCATGATGTCGGAAGTCGCTTATTTCGTGAAGGATGTCGTCTCGCCCAACGGCGCGGTTTCGATCCTCTCCGGCATGCACCCGGACTCCGACGACATTGACGGCCACACCAAGGTTGGCACGCTGCGCATTCACCGCACAAGCGGCGAAGACGAGGATGTCGACTTCCCTGGCGAACCCGGTCACCAGGAACTGTGCGACGCCGAGCAGTCCTATCTCATCGACGCAATCCGCAACGATGTGGACCTGACCAAGCACATGGATGACGCAGTGTATTCGCTACAGGTCTGTCTCGCCGCGGACGAGAGCATCCGCTCTGGCAAGATCGTCGAACTCTAGCTTCAAGGTTGAGATAAGTGGGAACCTTAAGCCTCAAAAACGTGCGCAAGTCGTTCGGCAATGTCGACGTCATCAAGGGCGTTGATCTTGATGTCGAGGATGGCGAATTCATTATCTTCGTAGGCCCATCAGGCTGCGGAAAATCGACCTTGCTGCGCATGATCGCGGGGCTTGAAGACACGTCCTCCGGCACGGTTGAGATCGATGGGGCCGTGGTAAATGCCAAGCCGCCGAACGAGCGCGGCATCGCAATGGTGTTCCAGACCTACGCGCTCTATCCGCATCTCACGGTGCGTGGAAATATGAGCCTCGGCCTCAAGCAGGCCGGGCGTCCGAAATCTGTCATCGATGAGCGCGTCGCAGTCGCGGCGCGGATGCTTTCGCTTGAGGAATATCTTGAGCGCCGCCCGGCCGAGCTTTCAGGCGGTCAGCGCCAGCGCGTTGCGATCGGCCGCGCGGTTGTGCGTCAGCCAAAGCTCTTCCTGTTCGACGAACCGCTCTCCAATCTGGATGCTGCGCTGCGGGTCAACACGCGGCTGGAAATTGCGGCGCTGCATCGCCAGCTGGGCTCAACCATGGTCTACGTCACGCATGATCAGGTCGAAGCCATGACGCTTGCCGACCGCATCGTCGTGCTGAACGCCGGCGTGATCGAGCAGGTCGGCTCGCCGATGGAGCTTTACAACAACCCGGCCAACAAATTCGTCGCCGGCTTCATCGGTTCGCCGCAAATGAATTTCGTCGATGCCGGTCTGGTGGGTATCGAGGATGCCGCGTCTGCAGGCATGCGCCCAGAGCACATCACGCTCGCCTCGTCAGGCGGCAGGCTCAGTGGCGAGATTTCGCACATCGAGCATCTCGGCGGGGAAACCAATATCTATCTGCAATGCGGTGAGGCCGGGCTGGTTGGCGTGCGTATGTTCGGCGAGCATGCGTTCGACATCGGCTCTAGGCACGACCTTGTCATCGACGATGCCCGCATTTTCCGCTTCGACACGGCAGGACAACGCGTCCACTAGCTTCACAGGGAATGGCCTGTTTGCGACATGGGTGTGCGATGAGCGACGCGCCCCAAAAGGCAGTATTCTTGGGGGTTTTCCCCAGCCAATCAGGATTTTTTCGGCCGGAACCGTGAAATTTCCGGCGATTTCACATAGAAGGTCGGAAAAGGAACGCGAAATCGTCGCGATCAGGCCACGTCGCCTGTTGCACTTGCGTCACCGTCACGCGCGATGCGGCAAAGCCGGCTAGCAGGCCGGGTAGCCGGGTGCGTGAACGATCACGAAGGGGAGTTGTCGTTCGCCCCGCACCAAAATCCCCGATCCCAGCATGCCCGCCAGGAGGCGCGCAACTGCGTGGGATCGACCAAAGGAGGGTACAATATGGCTCAAACCGACCTCGACACCGAGGCCCCTGATCACGGACTTGAACCGGGGCAGGACAATGTCAAAGTCCTCGGACTTGATGTTCACAACCCGGTCTTCTTTTTCTCCGCTGTTGTCATTGTCGCCTTTGTCATCGTCACGCTGATCTTCCGCGAGAGCGCTGGCGAGGTTCTGGGCGGGCTGAGGAGCTGGCTGACCTCGACATTCGACTGGCTCTTCATGCTGGCCGGCAATCTCTTCGTTCTCTTTTGTGTCGTCATCGTGCTGTCGCCGCTGGGCAAGGTTCGGCTGGGCGGGGCCGACGCAAAACCCGAATTTTCCTATTCCGGCTGGTTCGCAATGCTGTTTGCCGCCGGCATGGGCATCGGCCTCATGTTCTTTGGTGTGCTGGAACCGATGTACCACTTCAACAATCCGCCGCTCGGTGTTGCGCCGCCTGTGGTCGATGGCGCGGTTAACGCCGAGGCCGTGGCTGCCGCGCGCGAAGTCGGAATGTCGGCGACGATCTTCCACTGGGGCCTGCACCCATGGGCGATCTACGCCGTGGTGGCGTTGTCGCTCTCGCTTGCCGCTTACAATAACAAGCTGCCGCTTTCGATCCGGTCGGCATTCTATCCGATCTTCGGCGAGAGCATTCGCGGCTGGGTAGGCCATGTCATCGATACGATGGCGGTCTTTGCGACGCTCTTCGGTCTGGCGACTTCGCTCGGCTTCGGCGCCTCGCAGGCATTGGCCGGCCTGAATGAGCTTTACGGCGTGCCGAACACCGACACGATGAAGGTGCTGCTCATTCTGGGCATCACCGCAGTCGCGCTGGTGTCGGTGGTCGCAGGTCTGGAAGCAGGCGTGAAGCGGCTTTCCGAAATCAACATGGTGCTGGCGCTCGTGCTGCTGGTGTTCGTGATCGCGCTTGGGCCGACTGTTGCCATCGTCACCGGCTTCTTCTCCAACAGCTGGGATTACATCACGCGTCTGCCGCAGCTTTCGAACTGGATCGGGCGCGAAGACACCGGCTTCCTGCATGGGTGGACGACGTTCTACTGGGCCTGGTGGATTTCCTGGTCGCCCTTTGTCGGCATGTTCATTGCCCGCGTGTCTTACGGGCGCACAGTGCGCGAATTCATCACTTGCGTGCTGATCATCCCGACGCTGGTCTCCATTCTGTGGATGACCACCTTTGGCGGCACGGCGCTCGACCAGTTCCTGGCCGACGGCTACACCGGCGTACAGCAGACGGTGGTGGACTATGTGCCGGAGCTGTCGCTCTTCCGTATGCTGGCGGAGCTTCCGCTCGCCAGCATCACCTCGCTGGTTGGCATCATTCTGGTGATCGTGTTCTTCGTCACCTCGTCGGACTCCGGCTCGCTCGTGATCGACACGATCACGGCCGGCGGCAAGGTCGATGCACCGGTCGCACAGCGTGTCTTCTGGGCGATCTTCGAGGGGCTGGTTGCCATCGTGCTTCTGTTGGGTGGCGGCCTCGCCGCATTGCAGGCGGGCGCGATCGCGACAGGATTCCCCTTCGCGCTCCTGATGCTCTTGATGATGTACGCAACGTTCAAGGCGTTGCGGTCTCAAGAGCGCTAGCCGCCCGAACGGAAAGCACTACAAATGCCCCGCTTCGGCGGGGCATTTTTTGTTTTCTGGCAGATACTCATAGACCAATTGGCAGCTTGCAGGTGCCGGCCCGCTCTGCTCGATCATCCTCTTGATGAACGCTGATTCCGGATCGCCACTGAAAATCGCCATTGCCGGCATGATCGGCATGGCTGCGGTCATGGGCATAGGCCGTTTCGTCTTTACGCCCATCCTGCCGGGCATGATGAATGGCTTGTCGCTCTCGGCCGCCGATGGCGGGCTGATCGCCGGCGCCAACTATCTGGGCTATCTGGCGGGTGCATTGCTGGCGTCGGGCGGCTGGGGCGCCGGGCGCGAACGAGCTGTGGTTCTGATTGGCATGTTCGCCAGCACAGCGCTTGTGGCAGCCATGGCTTACACGACCGAGATGGCCGCCTTTCTGGCGATCCGCTTTGCCGCGGGCGTCGCAAGCGCGCTCGTGATGATTTTCCTGTCGTCGATCGTGTTTGACCGGCTAGCGCGCTCCGGACGCGACGGGCTGACCGCGCTGCATTTCGGCGGCGTAGGTCTGGGCATCGCCGTTTCATCATTGCTCGTCGCGGCATTGCTGAATGCTGGTGCTGACTGGCGGCAGGGCTGGATATGGTCTGGTGCCGCATCGCTGGTCGCCGCATTGGCGCTGGTTATTTTGGTTGAGAAAACGAGATCGACTGGCCAGCAAAGAATCGTCGAGCCGAAACTGCGTCTCGATCCTCAACTCGTGCGGATTGTGCTGTCCTACGGTCTGTTCGGCTTCGGTTATGTGGTCACGGCAACCTTTCTGGTCGCGATCGTGCGCCTGGGCGAGGGCGACCGTTTATTCGAGGCTTGGGTTTGGCTTGCAACTGGCCTCGCCGGCATCCCGTCGGTCTGGCTTTGGAACACTGTCGCTGGCCGAATCGGTCTCTTCAAAGCCTATGCTGTCGGCTGCGGCGTCGAACTCGTCGGCGTGGTCGGTTCCGTCTCGCTCGGCGGCTATGTCGGCCCGCTTATTGGCGGTGTGCTGCTTGGTGCCACCTTTATTGGCGTCACCGCGCTCGGCCTTCAGGCGAGCCGGCGTTTGGCGGCACACGCGCCGCGCCGCATCATCGCGCTGATGACGGCTTCATTCGGCCTTGGACAGATCATCGGCCCCGTCATGGCCGGCTACCTCGCCGACTGGACGGGGAGCTTCGTTTTGCCGTCAATGGTTGCAGCAGCCGCACTCGGCATCTCCGGCGCTTTGGTGGTCAACATTGCCGTGCCGCGCAGGGCCTGAGGACGCCGCGCACGACTATTTTATTTTCTTTGACCGGGTTTTATGAATGAAGGGCTCGCAAACGGCCTAATTACCGTGCAGGCCATCAGCCGGTTTCATTCCGCAAACCCGAAAGCGCTGCCATGTTCGAATCCTTCTTCCCGCGCCCGAAGCTCCTTTTCTCAAGCGCGGCCGCCTGGGCAATTTTCTGTGTGCTGCTCTGGTATCTGGCTGTGCGCGATTGGGGCTCGGCGCTCAGCCTCGGCGGTCTGTTCGGGTATGGGTTTCCGGATGTTCTGACGGGCGCAGACGAAGCGGCCACACTTCTGCTCCAGGATCAGCAGGCCGATGCCGAGGGCTTCTGGTTCTATCAGTACTTCATCATCGTGATCGTCCTGTTTTCCGCAGCATGGTCGCGCATCGACCCGCATCCCTGGCAGCGCTGGTCGGTCTGGGGTTCGGCCCTCATTTTCTTCGTGAACTGGTTCCTGGTTCAGCTCGATGTGATGATCAATGAGTGGTTCGGAACCTTCTATGACATGGTGCAGAAGGCGCTGGGCGAGCCGGGTTCTGTCGAGGCCTCGGACTACTATTGGCAGATCGCCACCTTCCTGCAGATCGCGCTAGTTTATGTGTTCGTGGCGACGATGTTCCGCTTCTTTGTCAGCCACTTCATCTTCCGTTGGCGCACGGCGATGAACCACTACTACATGCAGCGCTGGCAGAAGCTTCGGCACATTGAAGGCGCGGCACAGCGCGTCCAGGAAGACACGATGCGCTTTGCCTCGATCACCGAGAGCCTGGGTATCAGTCTCGTCGATTCGCTGATGACGCTGATCGCGTTTCTGCCGCTTCTTTGGGTGCTGTCGGCAAATGTGACCGAGCTGCCGTTGATCGGCGAAGTCAGCCAGGGATTGGTGTTTACCGCGATCCTGTGGTCGGTCTTCGGCACGGCGGTCGTTGCGGCCGCGGGCATTCGCCTGCCGGGCCTTGAGTTCCGCAACCAGCGTGTCGAAGCGGCCTACCGCAAGGAACTCGTCTATGGCGAGGACCATGAAGACCGTGCACAACCACCCACCGTGCGCGAGCTCTTCGACAATGTGCGGCGCAATTATTTCCGCCTCTATTTTAACTACATGTACTTCAACCTCGTGCGTATTTTCTATCTGCAGATCGGCAACCTGGTACCGTACATCGCGCTTGGGCCGACAATCATCGCGGGCACGATTACGCTCGGCGTCATGCAGCAGATCATTCGAGCATTCTCGCGCGTGGAAGGCTCATTCCAGTATCTCATCAATTCCTGGACGACGATCGTGGAGCTGATGTCGATCTACAAGCGCCTCAAGGCATTCGAGGCCGCGATCGACGGCAAGCCGTTGCCGGAGATCGACCGCGAGTTCATGGAGCAAACCAAGGAAGCTCCCGCTGAATAGCTGGTGATGTCTACTGGGATTTCGTTGGCCAAAAATCGCATAGTTCTGGTACAATAACCCTATGAATACGATCACCGACAAAAAACTGGATCAGCTCCTTTCGACGGACGATGCTCAACCTATTGCGCGTGAGCATCGTGAATGGATGAACGGCCAGATAAGGCAGACGCTTGAGAAGAAAGCCAAGGGCGAGCTGTCTTACACACCACTCGATCAGGTGCGTCGCGAACTCGGCCTAGATGCATCTTAGAATTTCGGACGATGCTCTGGCTGATTTGCTTGGCATCCGGGACTACGTTCAGCCCCGCAGTCCTCAGGGCTATTTCCGCGTCTTAGCCGCTATATTTGCGATCTTCGATCAACTCGAGGCCTTCCCGCTGCTGGGCCGGGAAGGGGAGGTCGAGACAACACGCGAAATGACAGTTCCCCGAACGCCATATCGCATTATCTACACGCTTCCAGACCAGTACCACATCGATGTCGAGAGGGTTCTTCACTCAAAGCTGAAGTACCCACTGGATGAAGCCGGCCCCCGCTGAATAGGGCTCAGTCCGTCACGCTCTGTAGACGTGCCTCTGAGGTTTCGTCTGCTTGCGAGGAGCGCATGAGGTCGCGATAGGAAACGCAGCGCACCTCGGCCATGCGGCAGGCCTCGCGCGCGAAATGCTCCAGCGCGCGCCAGTAGGCGCCGTCATTCATCAGCCGGAAGTGGAAGCCGAGTTGCAGCGGCACGCGCCCGCCTTCGTATTGTCGCTCGAATGCGGCCCGAAACGCCTGATAGGCACGCTCCTCGAACTCCGCGGATTTGCTCGGCTGTTCGAACGCAGCTGAGTGGCGAACATAGAGATTGTAGTCCATGGCCAGCACGCGCCGCGCCTTCGGACCTTCGGGGATGAGCGGCAGTGAAAAAGTAGCGACAGCGCCGCCGCTCGGCCGCTCCGGATCGCGCGAAACGCCGCTTGCATCATACGCGAACCCGGCCGCAGCCAGTGCCGGGAGCAGGCCGGGCCCAACCGCGAGATAGGGCGCGCGGAACCCGGTGATTTCGTTTTCAGCGAAGTCCGTCCAGCCGTCCGGCTCGAAAGGGATATTGTTCGCATTCCATGCATCGCGCAGGAACGTCGTAAATGCGTGGAACTCTGCCTTCCACTGGCTCTCGTTCCAGCCGCCGCCATCGAAGTGCCCGCAGGCATGGCTGGCGATCTCGTGACCTTCGAGCCGCGCTGTCCAGATCTGCCGCAGCCTGGCTGCGATGTCCTCGCGCGATTCGGCAAAGCCGATATTGGACGCGCCGCGCTTGTTTCCCGGAGGATCGTAGTCGTGCTTGTTTTCGGCAGCGATCAAATTGGTGCACGACAGGAAATAGGTGAAATTTGCGCCGACTTCGCGGGCAAGCTTGCGGCTGCGGTTCCACTGTTCGATTTCTCGCGCACCGTCGAACGAGATAACAATGAACTGCGGCGGACGGTCTGCCGCCAGCGTAGCAGCAGGAGCGGCGGCTACCATGGCCCCCAACACAACTGACAACAAACGCTCGAACCGACCTCTACGCATTTCAGTGTTATGGCCCACCAAATGTGGCGGACTTGCGGTAGCGCCCGCGCTGTTTGGTCGGGCCCGCCAGCGACCATTTGCACGCGGCTCTTCCATGTCGGCGAAAAACCGCTAAAAGGCTGCCGCAATGAGGAGCTAACGGCATCCGTTCGCTCCCGCAAAGGTGGATTTGATGTCTGACGACAGTTTCATTCGCGAAGTCAACGAAGAGCTTCGCCAGGATCAGGCGAAGGCGCTGTGGACGCGCTTCGGCCCGATGGTCATAGGCGCGGCAGCGCTGATCGTTGCCGCGACGGCCGGCTGGGTCGGCTACGATTATTGGACGCAGTCGCGCGCCAACGCATCCGGCGACCGGTTTTCGGCCGCACTTGAATTGGCCGGCGAGGGCAACCTCGATGAGGCACTGAGGGCATTCCAGGCGCTACAGGAAGACGGTTATGGCGCCTACCCGGTGTTGGCGAAGCTGCGGGCTGCCACCGTGATGGCTGAGCGTGGCGAGGCCGAAGCGGCTGTCGCCGAGTTCGACGCGGTAAGCGCCGATGGCGCGGTGCCGCAATCGATCCAGGATCTGGCAAAGCTGCGCGCCGGCTATGTGTTGGTCGACAGTGGCTCGTATGACGATGTGGCCGCGCGCGTCGAAGTGCTGACCACCGGCACGTCCAGCCTGCGACATGCCGCTCGCGAGGCGCTGGCGCTCTCCGCCTGGCGCGAAGGTCGTGCGGCGGACGCGCTCGAGCTCTTCGAGCAGATTACCGACGATGACAGCGCGCCGCGAAATGCGCGTCAGCGCGCCACCATCATGGTCGAGCTTCTGCGGGGAACCGGCGCCGCCTCCTGAGGCGGGCCGGTAACTCCGCCTCCACGCTTGGAAGAAACCGATGAGCTTCAGGCTCGCAATCATCGGCCGCCCCAATGTCGGCAAATCGACGCTGTTCAACCGGCTGGCAGGCAGCCGACTGGCCTTGGTCGACGACATGCCGGGCGTCACGCGCGACAGACGAAACCATGCCGCCCGCCTGCTCGACTTGCGTTTCGAGGTCATCGACACCGCTGGTCTAGAAACCGCGGCGCCCGAAACGCTCGCCGCCCGCATGCGCCAGCAGACCGAAATGGCCATCGCCGAGGCCGATGTTGTCCTCTTTATGGTCGATGCGCGCACCGGCCTGCTACCCGACGACCGCACATTCGCGGATCAGGTGCGCAGCGCCGGCAAGCCGGTGGTGCTTGCCGCCAACAAGGCCGAGGCGCGCGACGCGGTTTCCGGCGCGGCGGAAGCCTGGGAGCTGGGGCTCGGCGAGCCGATCATCATTTCGGCCGAGCATGGCATCGGCATGAACGAGCTGCGTGACGCTCTTGTCGAAGCTTACCCCGGCGCGCTCGACCGCGAGCCCGCAGCGGCTGCACCGGAAACGGAACTGATCGGTGAGGACATCGAAGACCCCGATGCCGAAGAGCAGCCCGCCTATGATCCGACGCGCCCGATGCGCATTGCGATCGTCGGACGCCCCAACGCCGGCAAATCCACGCTCATCAACGCGCTGATTGGCGAGGAACGCCTGCTGACCGGCCCTGAGGCCGGCATCACCCGCGATTCTATTTCGGTGGAGTGGGACTGGCGCGGCCGCCCGGTGAAGCTGTTCGACACGGCCGGAATGCGCCGTAAGGCCAAGGTTCAGGAAAAGCTCGAAAAGCTCTCCGTGGCCGACGGGTTGCGCGCTGTGCGCTTCGCCGAAGTGGTCATCATTCTCCTCGACGCCACCATTCCGTTCGAGAAGCAGGACCTTCAGATCGCGGATCTGATCGTGCGCGAGGGCAGGGCGCCTGTCATCGCCTTCAACAAATGGGATCTGATCGACGAGCCGCAGGAGCTCCTGGCGGAGCTGCGCGAAAAGACCACGCGGCTTCTGCCGCAGGTGCGCGGCATCCGCGCGGTGACCGTATCGGCTGAAACCGGCCGCGGGCTCGACAAGCTGATGCAGGCAGTCGTCTCCACGCACGAGACCTGGAACACCCGCATCTCGACGGGTCGGCTCAACCGCTGGCTTGAACGCGCGGTGACGGCCCATCCGCCACCCGCGGTCGCTGGCCGCAGGCTCAAGGTCAAATATATGACGCAGGTGAAAACGCGGCCGCCGGGCTTTGTCGTTTCCTGCTCACGGCCCGAGGCGATGCCAGCCGCCTATGTGCGCTATCTCGTCAACGGTTTGCGCGATGCGTTCGACATGCCGGGCGTGCCAATCCGCGTCGCGCTTCGCACGTCCGACAACCCTTATGCCGGCCGTGCAAAACGCCGTTGATCTGCACCGTCACGGCGAATGCAGCCGCCTTAACTTCTGGTCAAGGTTAATCGATCATTCTCTTTGCTGTTGGGTGACGTTGCGTTGGAGAGTGGTTCGTGCGTCGACGTAGAGTGATGCGGCAGTGTTCTGTGCCGCGGGTTGAGCGTTCTTTTCTTGCCCCCCTCATCTTAGGCCTTGGCATCTGGGTTGGTTTTCCGACCGGGCTGGCGATGCAGGACGTGTCGAGCATGGTCGCGGGCGCCGATGCGCCAGGCCATCGCTGGAGCGCGGTTGTGGAGCGTTCCGTCGCGGGATCAGTGCACACGGCCGAGATTCCCTTTGTAGACGATAATCTGACCACAGGGTCGATTTCCGGTGCGGGCTTCAAGGCCCCCGGCATCGGTGAAGTCGCATTTCGAACCAAGGCAAGCGCGCCGGCTGAAACGCCGGACGAGGTGCGCATCAACCGGAATGAAAAGCGCGGTCGTCTGGTCAACATCACGCCTGTCGCGCCGCCCAAGGCTTTCAATGCAGGTTCGGTTCTTCAACGTACTTCAATGCTCGGCGACAATGCCGAACCCACACGGGCGATGGCCTTCGTGCAGCCCGACATCAAGGGCAAGGAACTGCAGATCGCGGGCACCTTTTATGTGAAGACCGACAAGAAGGTCTCGCCCGACGTGCCGACCTACCTTGCATCGCTCGTCAACAACGACAAGCCGGACATTCTGGCGACCGCTTATGCGCCGCCGGCTCCCGACTTCGCGGAAGCCTCACCATTTGCGAGCATCCTCAAGGAGGAAGATCCCACTGGCGGGCGCTTCATACCGCCCCTTGGCGAAAACGATCATGAATGGATGAGCCGGCCCCTGCCGGCTTATGTCTTTTCCGACAAGGAACAGAAATGCCTTGCGGAAGGCATCTATTTCGAAGCGCGCGGTGAGAGCGTGAAGGGCCAGGCCGCGGTTGCGCAGGTCATTCTCAACCGGGTGCGCAACCCAACCTATCCGAATTCGATCTGCGGCGTCGTCTATCAGAACCGCACCTGGCGCAATCGCTGCCAGTTTTCATTCGCCTGCGATGGCATTCGCGACCGAATCGCGAGCCGCCATCACTATGAAGTCGCAAACGAGGTCGCGCTCGCGGTCTCCTCAGGCAAGGTGTTTCTCCCCGAAGTGGGTTCCTCTACCCACTACCATGCGACTTACGTAAACCCGCGCTGGTCGCGTGCGATGAAAAAGATGCAGAAAATCGGGCTTCACATCTTCTATCGCACCTATGGCGGCGGCTGGTAAGAGCGCGACGGGACCGGGACTCACAGGCCTGATTTCTGCGCTCGGTGCACGGTTCGCCCTCATCCGCGTGCGCGCGCATTGTCGCACCGCAATAAATATTTGAAATCATTATGCATTTTGCCAGATGCGCTTACCCCCACCTTAGCTTGACTGGGTAGGGCCTACAAACTATGTTGCGCGCGATTTCGCAGGGAAGCGGGCGGTTTCGCTTGGCCGGAGCAGGAATTCGCGGGGCGTAACACGAACCGTCGATACCCAAAGAACAATCCGGTTTGGTGGACCTTCGACCAGTGAACGACGAGGAGTTCGAGGAACGGCGCCGCAAGCTCGATGAGGCACTCGCGTCCAAAAGACCGCGTGACCCGGAGAGCGAACAAGGCGGGAAAGGATCGGCGTCAGGCTATGCCATGGCGTTGCGTCTCTCCAGCGAGTTCATTGCGGGCATTCTCGTCGGAACCGGGATTGGCTGGCTTTTCGATCGGTTTTTGGGCACATCGCCCTGGGGATTGATCGTTTTTCTGCTTCTGGGTTTTGCGGCCGGTGTGCTCAACGTGCTCCGCTCCGCGGGAATGATTGCCGAACCGGAAGACGGGCGCAAAGCCCCGGACCGGCGGGACGAAAACTGAACGGCGCCTTGTGGCGCATGACGCATTAGGGGGTCCAGGTTGGCCAACGATCCGATCCACCAGTTTCACATCACGAAATTGATTCCGATCGAAATCGGCGGGCTCGATCTTTCGTTCACCAATTCGTCGCTGTTCATGGTAGCCACCGTCGCGACCGCCGGCGCCTTCCTATATCTGACGACCGCGAGCCGCGGCCTGGTGCCGAGCCGCATGCAGTCGATCTCCGAAATGTCGTACGAGTTTGTGGCCAACATGCTGCGCGATGCCGCCGGCACGCAGGGCATGCGCTTCTTCCCGCTCGTCTTCTCTCTGTTCATGTTCGTGCTGGTCGCCAACCTGCTCGGCATGTTCCCTTATTTCTTCACCGTCACCAGCCACATCATCGTCACCTTCGCGCTGGCGATGCTCGTTATGGGCACGGTGGTTGCGTACGGTTTCTGGAAACACGGGCTCAAATTCCTCGGCCTTTTTGTGCCGCATGGCGTGCCCGGCGTGCTTGTGCCGCTTGTTGTGGCGATCGAGGTGATCTCGTTCCTGTCGCGGCCGATCAGCCTCTCCGTCCGCCTGTTCGCCAACATGCTGGCCGGCCACATCACGCTGAAAGTCTTCGCCGGCTTCGTTGTGTCGCTTGCCTCGTTCGGCGCGGTCGGTGTGGCCGGCGCTGTGCTGCCGCTGATAATGACCGTGGCGCTGACCGGGCTCGAATTTCTGGTTGCATTCCTGCAGGCCTACGTCTTCGCGGTGCTGACCTGCATGTATCTCAACGACGCACTGCACCCGTCGCACTGACGGGGCAGAGCCAAAGAACACCGGCGGGTTCGCCCCGCCATCCGAGAAAACCTGAACATCAAATATCCATCGAAGGAGTTCTACAATGGAAGCTGAAGCAGCGAAGTACATCGGAGCCGGTATCGCCACCCTCGGCATGGGCGGCGCGGGCATTGGTCTCGGCCACATCTTCGGCAACTACCTCGCCGGCGCACTGCGCAACCCGTCGGCTGCTGATGGCCAGTTCGGCCGCCTGATCTTCGGCTTCGCCGTTACCGAAGCGCTGGGCATCTTCTCGCTGCTCGTCGCTCTGCTGCTGCTCTTCGCAGTTTAAGCCGCATCAGGAAGTACAGGCCGGCCGCACCTGTGGCCGGCTGGTCTCTAGACAGGGGTAGTCCATGTTTGTGGCGCCTGCATTCGCGGCGGAAGAATCGGAAACCAACGCATCCGGCACGCACACCGAGACCGGTGTCGCGCATGATGCCGGCGGTGGTGCATTCCCGCCATTCGATTCCTCGACCTATGCGTCGCAGCTCCTGTGGCTGGCGATTACCTTTGGCCTTTTCTACCTTTTCCTGAAGAAGGTGGTTCTGCCGCGCATCAGCGGCATTCTCGAGGTTCGCAGCGATCGCATTGCTCAGGATCTCGACCAGGCCGCCCGTATGAAGGAGGAGGCCGACGCTGCGGTCGCCGCCTACGAGCAGGAACTGGCCGACGCCAAGTCGCGTGCCAACACCATCGGTCAGGAAGCGCGCGACAGCGCCAAGGCCAAGGCCGATGAGGAGCGCAGGCAAGCCGAGGAAGCACTCGGCGAAAAGCTCTCCGAGGCCGAGGCGCGCATCGCTTCGATCAAGGACGCGGCTATGAGCGACGTGGGCAAAATCGCCGAGGACACGGCCAGCGCGATCGTGCGCCAACTCGTCGGCTCGGATGCCGACAAGACGGCGCTTACGGTTGCGGTCAAGGCGGCAAGGGGATAGTCATGGATGCTTCATTCTGGGCCCTTGTAGGTCTCGTCCTTTTCCTCGCGATCGTCTTCTATGCCGGCGCGCCCGGCATGATCGGCAAGTCGCTTGACGGCCGTGCGGAGCGCATCAGCAACGAGCTCGACGAAGCGCGCCGTCTTCGCGACGAGGCACAGCAGCTGCTCGCCGAGTATCAGCGCAAGCGCAAGGAAGCCGAGCAGGAAGCGAGTGACATCGTTGCCGCGGCCAAGCGCGAAGCGGGTCTCCTTCTTGAGGAAGCTCAGGAGAAGACGCAGGAATATGTGACGCGCCGTACCGCGATGGCCGAGCAGAAGATCGCGCAGGCCGAGCGTGACGCAGTCAACGAAGTGCGCTCCCGCGCCGTCGATATCGCCGTTGCCGCGGCCGGCGACCTGCTGGCAAGCAAGGTCGATGCGAAGGCGCGTGGCGAACTTTTCAAATCGGCTTTGAAGGACGTGCGCTCCCGTCTCAACTGATCGGGCACCGTATCCCAATTCGACGCCGCGCCGGCACCGCCCGCGCGGCGTTTTTCATTCCGCAGCCTGATCGGCCGCCGCAGGCTCTTGCCGCAATGGCGCGAATGTCATGCGGTGCAGTCTGGGCACCGCTCCAAACGAGTTGATCGCATCGCGATGCGCCTCGGTCGCATAACCCATGTGACGCTCGAAGCCATAGCGATCGTCGAGCAGACCACGCCTCGCCATCATGCGATCGCGCGTCACTTTTGCCACGATGGAAGCGGCTGCGATCGACACTGAAATCCGGTCGCCTTTTACCACGGCGCGGCATTCGAAGCCGAGGTCGGGCGGCACGTCGCGGCCATCGGCGAGACCGAGCGCCGGCCTCTCGGTCAGGCCTGAGCAGGCGCGTCGCATCGCCTCAAGGCTCGCCTTGCGGATATCGGTGGCATCGATTGCGGAAGCGCAGAGCGAGGCGACCGAAACCGCCAGAGCGCTTTCGGAGATCGCATCGAAAAGCTCGGCTCGCGCGGCGGCCGTCAATCGTTTGGAATCGTCCAGCCCGTCGGGAATGCGGTTCGGGTCGAGGATCACTGCGGCCGCAACGACTGGCCCCGCGAGTGGCCCGCGTCCGGCCTCGTCCATACCCGCAACCGGAACCTCGCCGCGCGCGATTGCGCGCGCCTCGATCGCAAAATCGGGCTTGTCGGGAAGCACGAAGAGGGAGGGAGAATCGGATGCCGGGTGAGCCATTGAGCGGCGATGCTCGCACCGGCTCCGATTCTCCGCAAGCCCTTCCCGGCCGAGAGGGGGCAGGGCGGGGAAGGGCACCGTCGGCATGGGGTCGGGGGAACGCCGAACGGGTATCGTGTCGGCCTTGCAGCCGCTTGATCGTCAGAACAGCGCGAGCTGCTTTCCGGCCGGCTCCGGCGCGCGGAACAGGTCCGTACGCAAGGTCCGCCGCTCGGTGTTGAGGCCGAGCCGCTTGGCGGCAAGCTCGAAGCGTCGGCCGATCTGCCAGGCGTAAGGCCCGGTGCCGCGCATGCGCTTGCCCCACTCCGCGTCGTAGTCCTTGCCGCCGCGCATAGATCGAATGAGCGAAATCACATGCCGGTAGCGGTCGGGATAATGCCTGAGCAGCCATTCCTTGAAGACCGGGCTCACTTCGAGCGGCAGCCGAAGCAGAATATAGCCCGCCTCGCGCGCACCGGCGGCATGCGCCGATTCCAGAATGCGCTCGATCTCCTGATCGTTGAGGCCTGGTATCACCGGTCCGATCATCACCGAAACCGGAACGCCAGCGTCCGAGAGCGTGCGCAGCGCCTCAAGCCGCCGCGGCGGCGTTGCTGCCCGTGGCTCCATGGTGCGCGCCAGCTTGCGGTCGAGCGTCGTCACCGACAGCGCCACCTTGGCCAGGCCCTTTTCCGCCATGCGCGAAAGGATATCGATATCGCGCATCACCAATGCCGACTTGGTCACGACGCCGACAGGGTGGTCATGCGCTTCAAGCACCTCAAGGACCTCGCGCATGATGCGGAACTGCTTTTCGATCGGCTGGTAGGGGTCGGTATTCGTGCCGATTGCGATTGTGCGCGGCTCGTAGCCCTCCCGGCTGAGCTCACGCTCCAGCAGCTTCGCTGCGTCCGGTTTGGCGAAGAGTTTGGATTCGAAATCAAGCCCGGCCGACAGCCCCATATAGGCGTGTGTGGGGCGCGCGAAGCAGTAAACGCAGCCATGCTCGCAGCCGCGATAGGGGTTGATCGAGCGGTCGAAGGAAATGTCGGGCGAGGCGTTGCGCGTAATGATGGTACGCGGCCGCTCCACCTGCACGTCGGTCTTGAAGGGGGGGAGCTCCTCAAGGCTGTTCCAGCCATCGTCAAACACATGGCGCGAAAGCGCTTCGTAGCGGCCGCTCGGATTGACGCCGGAGCCGCGCCCGCGGCGCTTTTCGCCCGGCAGCCGAAAGCCGCTGGTGTCGATTACAGAATTGGCGAGTTCCACGCCGCCTGCGAAGGCAGCGCTGTCAGCCCTGACGATGGGTTCCATCGTTTGTCTCCGGTTTTCTGGCCGGCTGGAATCATCCGCCGGACATGAAACTATTCCTATTTCGACAATTGGAACAAAGCAAGAACTTTTTCGCTTGGCATCGCCAACTGGCCTTTGCCCGGCCGTTGCGATATGCGGGCGGCATGCTGTCGGTGATCATCGAAACACAGAACGACGAAGACCCGCTCGCGCGAACGCTGGCTTCGCTGGTGGGGGCGGCTGTCGAAGGCGCGGTGCGCGAGGTGATCGTATGCGACCGGGGTTCGAGTGACGGCACGGCGCGCGTTGCCGATCATGCCGGCTGCACCTTTATAGCCAAGGGGAAAATAGGGCAGGCCATCGAGCGCGCCAAAAGCGATTGGCTGCTTTTCATCGAACCCGGAGCACGCCCGCTGGAAGGCTGGGCTGAACATGTGGCCGGGCATTTGGCGAACCAGGCCACTGCGGCGCGATTTTCCCGTTCGGCAGAGGATCGGCTGCCCTTTCTGGCACGCATCTTCTTGTCCAAACGCGCACTCGCCGAGGGATTGCTGATCACCCGCAAGCAGGCAACCGGACTGGCGCGCAAAGCCGAGACGGCTGACGATCTGGCGCGCGGTCTGGCGACGAAGCGCCTCGCCGCACGCATCGCAGTCGCGCCACAGCGCTAGACGCTAGAGCCAGCCCCGCGCTTCAGATGCTCGTCGAGCCGCGGCATGATTTCCACGAAATTGCAGGGCATGTGGCGGTAGTCGAGCTGCGCCTTCAAAATGCCGTCCCAGGCATCGCGGCAGGCGCCGGGTGAACCCGGCAGCACGAACACGAATGTCGTGCCGATCAGGCCGGCGGTGGCGCGGGACTGGATCGTCGACGTGCCGATCTTGTCGAACGAGATGCGGTGAAAAACTTCCGAAAATCCGTCCATGCGCTTGTCGAACAGCGGTTCCAGCGCCTCTGGCGTGATGTCGCGGCCGGTAAAGCCTGTGCCGCCGGTGGTGATCACCACGTCGATGTTTTTGTCTGCCACCCATTTGCCGACGACCGCAAGGATGGCCTCGGCGTCATCGGTCGCCATCTCCCGTGCCGCCAGCCGGTGGCCCGCCTGCGTGATGCGTTCGGCCAGCGTGTCGCCTGAGCGGTCGTCGGCCCGCGAACGAGTGTCCGAAACCGTCAGCACGGCGATGCCGACAGCCACGAAGGGTCTTGTCTCGTCAATTCCGGCCATCAGTCGGTTCCTCGGATCAGGCAGGGCTCAACAAACCAGCCCGGCTGCATCTTGCTTATCACGTCTGCGGCCGCGACGGCCGGTCCGAAATTGTCGAACAGCCCGAAACAGGTCGCGCCGGAACCGGACATGCGCGCAAGCTCAGCCCCGTTTGAACGCAACGCATCGAGTACATCGCCGATCGCAGGGCACAAGGCCATCGCAGCTTGTTGAAGGTCGTTGCGCATGTCTGCCAGCGCCTGCGCCACGGCAAATGTGTCGTTCGCCTCAGTCCACTTTGGCAAAGCGGCATTGTCGCGCTTTTCCAGCGCCTTGAAGATCTCCGGTGTCGAGATTTGCGCGCCCGGATTGACGAGAACAGCGTGCACGGCCGGGAAGCTGCGGAGCGGCTCGACCTCGTCGCCAATGCCCCGTGCAACAAGCGGGCGCCCGACCAGGCACATCGGCAGATCAGCCCCGAGCGACACTGCCGCCCGCGCTAGCTCTTCCGCGTCAATCTGCGCGCCCCAGAGCGCAAGCAGAGCCTTAATCGTCGCTGCGGCGTCGCTAGAACCGCCGCCAACGCCGGACGCGACCGGCAGGCGCTTGTTGAGCGCAATACGCACCGGCGGCGTATTCGTGCCAGGCAGAAGTTTGCGAACGAGATCGCGAGCGGCGAGAACCAAGTTACTTCCGTCTATCGGCACCCATGATGCGAAATGGCCTGATACGACGAAGCTGTCTTCGTCAGAGTGAGCCACAGTGATTTCATCGCCGAAATCGGCAAAGGCAACGAGGCTTTCGATGAGGTGATAGCCATCAGCGCGTTGTCCGGTCACATGCAGCGCCAGGTTCAGCTTGGCACGCGCCAGCCGTGATATGGGTTCTGTCGGCAAGTTATCAGTCTTTGGCGAGATAATACTCGCCGGTCTCGGGATCTTTGATCAGAGTGCCGGTCGTGCCGGTTGCGCGCTCCTGCTCCGCACGGCGCGCACGCGCGGTCACGCGCCGCGCCTCGCGCATGAATGCGCGGTAGCCGACAACGGCTGCGACACCGACTGCGGCAAAGAAGATTAGCTGCGGCATCATTCGTTCTCCCGGAATGCCGGGCGCGTCGCCCGTATTCCACGCGCTTGTAACAGCGCGCCCCTAGTTTAACGCCGTTGGGCCTTCGGTCAAAGACCGAAGCGTGCCCAGAGCGCTCGCTCTTCCAGTTCCTCGGCAAATCCTTTCACAAGCCCGGCGGCTGCCTGCGCCGGCATTTCGTCGCCGCCTGAGCCGAAGAGGCTGAGCTTGCGTCCGAAGAGACCGCGCGGCGGGCTGATCAGCCGAAGCTGGGTCTTCTCTCCGTAGCGCTGCTGAAGGAATGAGCGCATATCGCCGAGCTCGTCGACAAGGCCAAGGTCGCACCCTGCTTTGCCCGTCCAGAACTGTCCGGTGAAGAGGTCGGGATTGTCGGCAAGTTTGCCGCCGCGACGCTCCTTCACCAGTTCGATGAAAGTCTCATGCACGTCGAGTTGTAGTGCTTTTAGCCGCTCGACATCTTCCTTCTTTTCGGGCTGGAATGGGTCAAGCACGGATTTGTTGTTGCCGGCGGTGTAAACGCGCCGGTCGACGCCGATCTTCTTGATGAGCTCGGTGAAGCCGAAGCCGGCCGAGATCACGCCTATCGAGCCCACTATAGAAGAGGGGTCTGCAACGATCTCGTCGCCAGCGACCGCGATCATGTAGCCGCCTGACGCCGCCACATCCTCTACGAACATGATGACGAGCTTGTTTTTCTCTTCCGCGAGATCGCGAATTCGCTTGTAGATCAGCCGCGACTGGACGGGCGAGCCGCCGGGCGAGTTGACGGAAATCGCAACCGCGGGCGCATCGCGCATCGAAAACGCCTTCTGCAGCACGCCGGCAGTCGACGCCAGCGAAAGCGTTGGCCGGAACTGGCCGCCGCTTGCCATAATCGTCCCGTGCAGGCGCACCACGGGGATGGTGACGCCCTGCGGGCGCATCGATTTGGGCAGAATGGGCGAAAGCAAACGTCTCAAGGCGGTCTCCTGTGCGGGTTCCTTTCATTTAGGAATGCGCCGCGAAACCGCAATGGCGGGCGACTATTCAGTCGCCGAAGAGTGAGGCCGCGCCGTTGCAGAGGTCGTCGGCGCGCGCAGTGAAGCGGTTGCCCGAAGGGCCATGTATAACAAGCGGAGGGACGACGGACAGCTTGCCGCGCGCGCCATACCAGGCGCGTATGATGACGCGGATCGCCGCGCGGTCCTCGCGGGGGTGCAGCGAAATCAACTGCGCCGCGCCGAAGCGCCCTTTCAGCGCCGGCATTATCTCGGGCAGCGAAGCCGGCCGCGCGATCAGCGCGAGCCCGGCTTTCGGCTTCGCCAGTGAAGCGGCCGTGCGCAGCCACCGCTCCCAAAGCTCGCCCTCCATCACATGCGCCTGTCGCTTCAGCGCACCCGTCGTCGCGTGATCTCTTTCGTCGTTGAAGGGCGGGTTCATAATGATGAAGTCGGCACAATTGTCCGTGAGCCCGGCAGCTGAGCGCTCGGCTGCCGGCGCGGCGAGATCCGCTTCGATCACAGTTGCGCGCCTTGCGAGCCCACCGTTCTCCTCCAGCGACAGCCCTGCACGCGCGAAACCTGCCATCTCGGGCGAACGCTCGATGAGCAGTGCGTGCGCCTGCGGGCAGCGGGCAACGACCGCGAGCCCCGCCGCACCCGCACCGGCCCCGAAATCCGCGACCGTGCCCGCGAAATCGGTTGGTACGGCAGCCGCGAGCAACATCGCATCAAGGCCGGCACGATGCGCGCCGCGCGCCGGCTGCACAAGCCAGAAATTGCCGCGGTGAAAGGCGTCCTTGGTCGATTCTTGCCTGTCGGCGCTCACTTGCTCAATTCGTCGGCGATGCCGGCATCGTGCAGGATGCGCTTGGCCTGCGCGAGGTCGCTCTCATCCACCAGCACACGGCGTGGAAGTATGCCCAGCGAGCCTTCCACGATGCTCATATTCTGGTCGGCGATCAGGCACACAATATCGGCATCCCGCATCAGCGCCTCGATATAGGAGATGATGACGGGGTCGTTGGTGCGCACGAGTTCGATCATAGGGCTACCTTGCAGCTTGGCGGACGCTTGTAAACGCTGGGCACCGCGCAATCCGCGCCAATTCGCGCCAATTCGCCCCTTGCGGTTGAAACGATCGCCGCCATATGGTCCGGCTAACACGGGAAACTAGGGGTAGAGCGCGTGGGCGTTGTATTATCTATGGACGAAGGCAAGCGGGATCAGGCGTCGATCGCCGCGCTGATGGGGCTGACCCGCGCAGATATGGGCCGTGTCAACGAACTGATCCTGTCGAAGGCCGGCTCCGACGTGGAGATGATCCCCGAAGTCGCCAATCATCTGATTTCGTCGGGCGGCAAGCGCCTACGCCCAATGCTTACGCTCGCTGCCGCGCAGATGTTCGGTTATTCCGGCGAGAACCACGTCAAACTCGCGGCAAGCGTGGAGTTCATGCACACGGCAACGCTACTGCATGACGACGTGGTGGACGAAAGCGGCCTGCGCCGCGGCAAGAAGACGGCCCGCACCATCTGGGGCAATCAGGCGAGCGTGCTGGTCGGCGATTTTTTGCTTGGGCAGGCCTTCCGCATGATGGTTGAGGTCGGCTCGCTGGATTGTCTCGATATCCTCTCGGCTGCCGCAACTGTCATCGCTGAGGGCGAGGTCATGCAGCTTGGCGTGGCGGGTAATCTGGAAACGACCGAGGACGACTATCTTTCCGTCATCAAGGCCAAGACAGCGGCGCTGTTTTCCGCAGCGGCCGAAGTTGGCCCGGTGATCGCGTCGGCGAGCAAAAACGACCGCGCGGCTCTGCGTTCCTATGGTACGAATCTCGGCCTGGCTTTCCAACTGATCGACGACGCGCTCGACTATGGCGGCAGCGCCAAGGATCTGGGCAAGAATGTCGGCGACGATTTCCGCGAAGGCAAAGTCACCTTGCCCGTGATTCTGAGCTACCGGCGCGGCAGCGAAAAGGAACGCGAGTTCTGGCGCCGCGCCATCGAGCAGAACCAGAATGGCGATGACGAGCTCGAACAGGCCTGCGAACTGATCGCCAAATACGATGCGATCGCTGACACGGTGGCCCGCGCTCGCCATTTTGGCGGCATCGCACGCGACGGCCTTGCGCCAATGGAAGCCTCGGCGCACAAATCAGCGCTGCTGGAAGTGATAGACTTCTGCGTCAACCGCGTTACCTGAGTCGGTAGCATGCGTGGCGGTGTGCATTGAACCGGCTGTTTCAGGCCGGTTGAAGCGACTCCGCAAAAAGGCCATGCTTGGCGGCAAGAAATGGCCGCGGGCTCAAACTGCGTGCGGAAGGAATCGGATGCGGCGATCGGCAAATTATCTAGTGACGACGGCAATGGCATTCGCGCTGGCATGGCCGGCGACAGCCATTGCGCAATCGGATGCTGGCCAGGTCAGGGTCAATTCGCTCGCCGGCGCATTTCTGGCCGCGCGTGTCGCTGAAAACCAGTCCGATTTCTCCAATGCAATCAGCTTTTACACCCGCGCACTCGCCTTTGACCCGCGCAACGAAAGCCTGAAACAGAACCTGATGGTCGCGCTGATTTCGAGCGGCGAGTTCGATCGTGCGCTGATTTATGCCGGCGACCTGAAGGAAGTGGCGGAGGTCGAGCGCTTTTCGCGTGTCGCTCTTGCAGTGGACGCTATCCGCAAGACCGAGTTCGAAGACGCGAAATTCCTGCTGAAGCTCACGCTGGAATCCGATCTCGACCGTCTGATCACGAGCCTGATGTCCGCTTGGGCCGACTATGGTGCGGGCGAGGCAGCGGCAGCCGTGGAAAAGGCAGCCACGCTGGAAGGTCCCGCTTGGTTCGAAGTGTTTTCCGCCTATCACACGGCCCTGATCGCCGAGAGCAGCGGCGACTATGACGCGGCCAAAAAGGCATATGAGCGCATTGTCACCAATCCGGCCACCGCGACGGCAGCACCCGAAACCTTCCTGCGTGCGATCGAATCCTACGCCGGTTTTCTCGCTAGCGGCGGCGAAACAGCTGCCGCGCTCGAGATGATCGAAGAGGTGGAGCGCGTTCATCTCGGGCGCCTCGACATGACGGAGCTGCGCAAACGGCTCGAAGCCAGTGAAACGCTGTCGCCGCTGGTCGGAAATGCCGTTCATGGCGCTTCTGAAGTGTTGCTCAATGTCGGAACCGCTCTGAACCGCGGCGGCGGCGAGGACTTCGTGCGCCTCTATCTGCGTATGGCGCTGGCGCTGCGGCCGGAAAACGTGCCGGCCCTCATGCAACTCGCCGCACTGGCGGAACAGACCGACAAGGCGGAAGAAGCGGTGGCCTTCTACGAGCAGGTGCCCGACACCGCTCCGCAGAAGGAACTTGCAGAACTTCAGCTTGGACTGAACCTTGCCGACCTGAAGCGCTACGACGAGGCGATCGCTCATCTCGAAGCCGTGGCCGAAAGCTCGCCCGACGACCGCCGCTCCTATCTGGCGCTTGGCAGCGTTCATTCGTCCCGCATGGACTATCGCGCAGCCGCCAACGTCTATGACCGCGCCGTCGAGGCTATAGGCGAACCTGATCGCGCCGACTGGAACATCTTCTACCAGCGCGGCATCGCCTATGAGCGTCTCAAGGAATGGGAGAAGGCGGAGCCCAATTTCTTCAAGGCTCTGGAGCTCTTTCCCGATCAGCCGCAGGTGCTGAACTATCTCGGCTATTCCTGGGTCGATATGAACCGCAACCTCGAAGAGGGGCTGGAGCTGATCCGCAAGGCCGTAGAGCTGCGGCCGAGCGACGGCTACATCGTGGATTCGCTTGGCTGGGCCTATTACCGCCTCGGCCGCTATGACGAGGCAGCGAAGGAGTTGGAGCGGGCGGTGAGCTTGATGCCGGACGACCCGATCCTGAACGACCACCTGGGTGACGCCTACTGGCGCGTCGGCCGCCGGCTCGAAGCTCGGTTCCAGTGGAGCCACGCGCGCGACCTCGACCCCGAGCCCGATCTGCTGGCCGAGGTGCTCAAGAAACTGACCAAGGGTCTGCCGCCGGTCACGGATGAGGCATCCGCTACCTCGGAGGAGCAGGTCGAAGTCGCGATGGCGGAGGGCATTACCGACACGCAGACCGATGCTTCGCCTCTGGCCGATGGCGATTACGTCGTTCAGCCCGGCCAGAGCCTGTGGTCGATTGCCGCCGACCGGCTGGGCCGCGGCAGCCGCTACGAAGAGATCATCGAGCTCAACCCCGAGCTTGGCGGTTCGCCTGACGCGATATTCCCGGGCCAGAAACTGCGCATGCCGCCCACCAACTGAGCGGCGAAACGCTTTCACCTTTCTTGACGCCTCCACGGCGCCCGACTACGAGGGAGCCGATTTTCGCATACCGCTCCGAGGCATTTCATGACGGCACAGCCGCTCGCAGACCTGGACCCGACGAAGTCGTTTCAGGGTCTCATCCTCGCGCTCCATTCCTATTGGGCGGCGCGCGGCTGCGTGATCCTGCAGCCCTACGACATGGAAGTCGGCGCCGGCACCTTTCACCCGGCCACCACGCTGCGCTCGCTTGGCCCGCGCCCCTGGAACGCCGCCTATGTGCAGCCGTCCCGCCGGCCGAAGGACGGCCGCTACGGCGAAAATCCGAACCGTCTTCAGCACTATTATCAGTATCAGGTGATCCTGAAGCCAAACCCGCCAAACCTGCAGGAGCTTTATGTCGGCTCGCTGGAGGCGATCGGCATCGACACCGCGCTGCACGACATCCGCTTCGTGGAAGACGACTGGGAGAGCCCGACGCTTGGCGCCTGGGGGCTAGGCTGGGAGTGCTGGTGTGATGGCATGGAGGTCTCGCAGTTCACCTATTTCCAGCAGGTCTGCGGCATCGAATGCGCGCCGGTTTCCGGTGAGCTGACCTACGGGCTTGAGCGGCTGGCGATGTATGTGCAGGGCGTGGACAATGTCTACGACCTCAACTTCAACGGCGTAGAGGGGCCGGGCAAGGTCACCTATGGTGACGTCTTCCTGCAGGCTGAGCAGGAATATTCACGCCACAATTTCGAACATGCCGATACTGCAATCCTGCATCAACATTTCATCGATGCGGAAAAGGAATGCCGCGCGCTGCTGGAAGCCGGCGCGCCGACTGATGACGCGAATTCAAAACTCCATCGCATGGTGCTGCCGGCTTACGACCAGTGCATCAAGGCAAGCCACGTCTTCAACCTGCTCGATGCGCGCGGCGTGATTTCGGTGACGGAGAGGCAGAGCTACATTCTGCGGGTGCGCGATCTGGCAAAGGCCTGCGGCGAAGCTTTCCTGCTGACCGAGGCTGGTGGCGCGACCGCCTGACCGGTCTCATTTTCTGAAATTTGAGCCCTCAGGCCGTCTCGCCGTAGTCAGCCGATCTTGTGTCCAATTCCACCGTCGTTCCGATTGTCTGCAGTGCCCGGCGCACGCCGGAGAGTTCGCTGGTGCTTTGCGCGTAGGCGTATCCGGCGAACAAAGCTGCAAATGCGGCGATCTGGATAAATCTGGAAACGGCCCTCATTGTCCTGGTCCCTTTCGCCTCCCGTTGGCTCCTTCGCTTCTGGAGGCTGATGGACGCACTTTGGCTCGTGTCTGCTGAACCGGTGCTGGGCCAGGGGTTCATGTGGCGTTCAAGCAGATTTCGGCTACCGAGCGTGACAGCGCGCAGCGGAGTTGCTATGCGCGCGGCGGACAATTCACCGCCGCGAGCAATCCATGCCCGACCTCCTGTTAGAACTCCGTTCCGAGGAAATCCCCGCCCGCATGCAGCGCAAGGCGGCGGGTGACCTGAAAAGGCTGGTCACCGATGCACTGGTGGATGGCGGGCTGACTTATGAGGCGGCACGCGAATACTGGACGCCGCGCCGGCTGGCGCTCGACATTCGTGGGGTGACTGCGCGCTCGAAAGACGTCAGCGAGGAGCGCAAGGGCCCGCGCTTCGATGCGCCAAAGCCGGCCGTGCAGGGCTTCCTGAAATCGGTCGGCATCCCGCCGCAAGGTTTCAATCAGTATGAAAGCCTGCAGCCCGGCCAAAGCGCGGCAGTCGAGGGTTACCCGGTCATCTCTGTGGAGGAGGTGAAGGGTCAGGCGGTGTTTTTCGCCCGGATGCAGAAAAAGGGCCGCACGGCGGAAGAGATCATCGCCGAAGCGCTGCCCGCACTGATACGCGGCTTTCCATGGCCGAAATCCATGCGCTGGGGCGAAGCCTCGGCGCCGCGCAGCACGCGTTTCTATGGCGACGAGGCCAAGGGCAGCGAAAGCCTGCGCTGGGTGCGCCCGCTGCAATCCATCGTCTGCACTTTCGGCCCCGAAACCGAAGAGCCGGTTGTGGTCGACTTCGAGGTCGACGGCATCCGCGCCGGCAATGTCACTTACGGCCACCGTTTCCATGCGCCGGACGCTTTCGAGGTGCGGCGCTTCGACGATTATGTGTCGAAACTGGAAGCCGCAAAGGTCGTGCTCGACGCGGAGCGCCGAAATGAGATCATCCGCAGCGACGCCGCCAATCTGGCATTTGCCAACGGGCTTGAACTGGTCGAGGACGAGGGCTTGTTGGACGAGGTTTCAGGCCTTGTCGAATGGCCCGTCGTGCTCATGGGCACCTTCGAGGAGGACTACCTCGACATTCCGGCGGAGGTGATCCGCCTTACCATCCGAGCCAACCAGAAGTGCTTCGTTACGCGGCCGGCGGGCGCGAGCGAAGAGACGCTATCGAACCACTTTATCCCCACCGCAAATATTGAAGCGAGTGATGGCGGCAAGGTCATCGCCGAAGGAAATGGCAAGGTGGTGCGCGCCCGGCTCTCCGACGCGCTGTATTTCTGGAAGACCGACCAGGCCGACCTGCCGGACCTCGGCGGACTGAAAGCGTCAGCCGACAAGCTCGGCCTCGACCTGAAAAAGCCGCTCGACCAGCGCATGGCGCGGCTCGACCATCTGAACGTCACTTTCCACGCCAAGCTGGGCACGCAGGGCGAGCGCGTGGAGCGCATCGCGCGTCTGGCGGAGGAACTGGCGCCTGTGGTTGGGGCGGACCCGAATCTAGCCCGCCGTGCCGCGCTTCTCGCCAAGGCCGATCTTCAGACCGAGGTCGTCGGCGAGTTCCCGGAACTGCAGGGCGCGATGGGCCGCAAATATGCGGTTCTTCAAGGCGAAGACCCAACCGTCGCCGCTGCGGTAGAGGAACACTACAAGCCGCTCGGACCGACCGATGTCGTGCCGACCGAGCCGGTGTCGGTTGCCGTCGCGCTTGCCGACAAGCTCGACACGTTGGTCGGCTTCTGGGCGATCGACGAGAAGCCGACGGGCTCGAAAGACCCCTATGCGCTGCGCCGTGCGGCGTTAGGCGTCATACGTATCGTGGTGGAGAACGGGGTGCGGCTGGGGCTCCTAAGTCGCTTGATGCCAGCCCTGGACCGGGTTTACGAAGATACGGGCGAAACGCATCTTCGACATCAGAAGCCCGTTGGCGGCGAGCCCGTCGACGTCTTGCTCATCGACCTCCTCTCGTTCTTCCACGACCGCCTCAAAGTTTACCTCCGCGATCAAGGCGCACGGCATGACCTCATTGATGCCGTTATCACACCGGATTCCGACGACCTTCTGCTCATCGTGCGGCGCGTCGCTGCGCTCGGTGCGCTGCTGGAAACCGAGGACGGCAAGAACCTGCTCGCCGGCACGAAGCGCGCTGCGAACATTCTCGCGGCCGAGGAGAAGAAGGGCACCGCAACCGCTGACGCCGTTGATGTTGGGCTCCTGAAGGAGCCCGAAGAAACCGCATTGGCCGACGCAATCGCCAAGGCCGAGACGGAAGCTGCGACGGCCACCGAAGCGGTGGACTACGAGGCAGCGATGCGTGCGCTTGCCACGCTACGCGCGCCGATTGACGCGTTTTTCGACAAGGTGCTGGTCAACGACCCGGACGAGAATGTGCGCGCCAACCGCCTGGCCCTGCTTGCCCGCATTCGGCAAGCGACCGGCCAGGTGGCGGATTTCTCGAAGATTGCAGGCTAAACTGGCTCAGTCTGAGGGCAGCGTCCCCTGCGACCCCCGGGTAATACTGCCACCGCCACCGCTGCCATCGATGATCGTGACGCGCACGGCGTTCTGGTAGACATCCACCTGCACCAGCGGCGCGCCGTTGAAAATCGCGCTGCGCGTGGCCTGGTCCATCGCGTCTTTGCGGTTGAGTAGTTGCTCCAGCGTGTTGCGTGCATTCGCCTTGCCGAACCATGGGTCGTCGCCGTCTTCAGGGTCGATCCTGTTGAAACGGTGCACGTTGGCGCGGTCCTGCCGCACCACCTGCGCCGCCGTATCCAGCCGGTAGCCGTCGCTGGCGAAGTGATCCTGCTCCGACAGGCGCGCCATGTAGCTGCCGAGATAGGTGTCGGCGAGCGCTGGCGCGGCTGCGGCGAGCGCCAGCAACGCAGCGGCCAGAACTTTTGAAACTGCGGACTGAAGCGACATCGAAATACCCCCGTGCGAAGACGATCGCACCAGCACTACACGCAATTCAGGTGAAATGCAGGCGGCCTATTCCATGCGCCCGGTTGGCGGCGCCGGAGGCGGCAGGGCGGATTTGGGAAGCCGCTCCGAAGGCGAGGGCGGCATGTCCGGCGCAGCCGGTGGGTTCGATGGGCTAGGCGGCGCGGAGCTAACTTCCTGCTGCGGCGGTGTGGCTGGTTCGGTGGCTGCCGGACCGGAGGGCGAACTGGCCGAGCGCGTGGCAAACGCATCGCCGATAATGCCGCCGCGAATGACCATGGGCAGGCTTTGGGGAGCACGCTTCTTCGGCTTGTCATCGCCAATGGAGGCCACGTTTTCCATCGCGATCGGCTGCTGCGCATCGACCATGGCGATGACCGAGGGGCTGACATTGACGAATTTGGGTTCCTCGGCTGGCGCACCGCCGAAGCGCTCGAAGCTCGGCATCGGAATGGCGGCATGTTGCGTGTCCCGCTCGCCGGCCGCGGTGAAGGAACCGGACTCCGGTCTTCCAAGAACGATTATCGACGGACTTTCAGTGCTTTCCAACGGGTCCAGCACAACGAAAGACGACGCATTCGCGGCATTTGTGGCGCAAAAAGCCAACAATATGGTCGCGAAGACTAGACGCATCGAAACTCCCGGCTTGCCCGGTTCAGAACCCAATTGCACCGCCTGCGGTCCGCTTTCACGGGCCACATTGCGCCGAAAGTAGTGGTTAATGATTAACAAAGAGGTGACGCCGGACAGGGACTTGCTGCTGGGCACAAGTGGCTGTACCGACATGCAAAAACCCGCGTGAAAGAGCTTGGCCAGAATTATCCCATATGAAGAGGCGCTGAACGAGGCGGCGGCACTGCTGGGTGCCGGCGGTGTGGTCGCGATTCCGACCGAGACGGTCTACGGGCTGGCCGCCGACGCGCTCAATGGCGAAGCTGTCGCAAAAATCTTCGAAACCAAGGGCCGGCCGCGTTTCAACCCGTTGATCGCGCATGTCGCGAATATCGGCATGGCAGCCGTTCTGGTCGCGCTCAACGACAAGGCGCTGGCGCTCGCCGAAAAATTCTGGCCCGGCCCGCTGACAATGGTGCTGCCGATGGCGGATGGATCGCCGGTTCACCCGCTGGTGACGGCCGGGCTCGATACTTTGGCGATCCGGGTTCCCAAAAGCGACTTCACGCGTGCACTGATCGCGGAGTTCGGCAGGCCGTTGGCGGCGCCTAGCGCCAACAGGTCTGGCCGCATCAGCGCTACTACCGCTGCGGCGGTTGATGCTGAGCTCGGAGATCGCATCGAACTCATTGTGGATGGCGGCTCGGCGACGGTCGGCGTGGAGTCCACCATCGTGCGCATCGATGGCGACCGGATCACCTTGCTTCGGCCGGGCGGAATTGCCCGCGAGGCGATCGAGGATGTCGTCAAAACGCGGCTTGAGGCAGCGTCCGAGGGCAAGGTTCAGGCGCCCGGCATGCTCCTGTCTCACTACGCGCCGCAGCTTGGTATGCGGCTCGGCGTTCAAGAAGTGGAGCCCGGTGAGGCGCTGCTTGCCTTTGGCCCGCAACGCGCCGCAGGAGCGGAGCATGCGGCTGCGGTCATCAACCTTTCCGAGAAAGGCGACTTGAGGGAGGCGGCAGCCAATCTGTTTTCGGCCATGCGTGAGCTCGACCGTTCGGAAGCAACCGCAATCACCGTCGAGCCGATTCCCGAGCAGGGCCTTGGCGAAGCGATCAATGATCGTCTGCGCCGCGCAGCGGCCCCGCGTGACATGCACGGATTGGGTGAGTAGCGTTTGGCGATGGACGCACCTTCCTCAACGCTCGACGAAACGCTTATCCGCCAGTTTTCCGAAATCGTCGGCGAAAAATACGCGCTCACCGGCAACGATGACATCGCGCCCTATGTGGTCGAGCGACGGGGCCTGTTTGGCGGGCGCACACCGCTGGTGCTGAGGCCCGGCAGCACCGAAGAGGTGAGCCGCATCATGACGCTCGCCTATGAAACCCGCACGCCAGTCGTGCCGCAGGGCGGCAACACAGGGCTTGTCGGCGGGCAGATGCCGGACGCGACGGGCCGCGAGGTGGTCGTTTCTGTGTCGCGCATGAACCGCATCCGCGAGATCGATACGACCTCCGACACGATCACCGCCGAGGCGGGTGTTGTGCTTCAGGCCTTGCAGGAGGCCGCGGGCGAGAATGATAGGCTGTTTCCGCTGTCGCTGGGGTCGCAGGGCAGCTGCCAGATCGGCGGCAACCTGTCCTCAAATGCCGGCGGGACAGGCGTTCTGGCCTACGGCAATGCGCGCGAGCTCTGCCTTGGGCTTGAAGTTGTGCTGCCCGACGGCCGCATCTTCGACGATCTGCGCAAGTTGAAGAAGGACAATACCGGCTACGACCTGAAGGATTTGTTCGTGGGCGCGGAAGGCACGCTGGGCATCATCACCGCCGCGGTGTTGAAGCTGTTTCCCAAGCCGAAGGGCCGGGAGGTCGCGTGGGCCGGGCTCAACTCGCCGGATGACGCACTCAGGCTTTTCCGGCTGGCGCAGGATCGTGCAGGCTCCGCGGTCACCACATTCGAAATGTCGCTCGACCGGCCGCTGGAGTTTCTGTTCCGGCATTTCCCGGCAACGCAGCCGCCGCTCGCAGAGCGCTATCCCTGCTACGTCATGCTGGAAATCTCCTCCGTCCGCTCGACCGAGGATGCGCGGTCGCTGATCGAGGACATTCTGTCTGCTGCGCTCGAAGATGGCATGGTGCTCGACGCTGCGATTGCCGCCAACGGCCAGCAGTTCAACGACTTCTGGGCAATGCGCGAAAACATGTCTGAAGCGCAGAAGCCGGAAGGCTTCTCGATCAAGCACGACATTTCAGTGCCGGTGGCGGCGATCCCGCTTTTCGTGAAAGAAGGCGCAAAGCTCGTTGAGCAGGTGGCGCCGGGCTCCCGCGTTGTCTGTTTCGGCCATATGGGTGACGGTAATCTGCACTACAATGTCTCCGAACCGGTGGGCGGAGATGCTGCGGCCTTCCAGGCGCTCTATGGCAAGATGAACGAGGCCATTCACGGTCTGGTTCATTCGCTTGGCGGCTCGTTCTCTGCCGAGCATGGCATTGGAAGGTTGAAGCGGGACGAGCTGATCGCGTCTGCGCCGCCGGTCGCCACTGAATTGATGCGCGCGGTGAAGCAGGCAATCGATCCCGTAGGCATCATGAACCCCAACAAGGTTATTTGACGATAGGCCAAGATGGCCGTGCCGCGGTGAGCTTTCGCTAACCATCCTCCAGATCAGCGATTGTTAACCGAAGTTCTTCGCCTGCCGGTAAGGTGCGCGCGCTACTCTCCCAATCAAGAAACGGGACAAACCCGTTCAGAGTTCCGGCGACGGTTCTCAGGAGAGACAGGAAGGCACAACATGAACACCGGACTGATGCCAGTCTGGGCGGGCAGCAATATGCGGCTCGACCCGTACCGAATGCCGCAGGTGGTGACTTACGCGCTGAGCGACGAGCATGGCGACGTCTATTTCACCATCGATCGCCGCGGCGCGACTATCAAACGTCATCTGAAAAATTCCCGCCTGCCGGTGAGCATCGCCATTCCGGCGTCTGCCTTCCGCGGCGTCGCTGCTCGCGCGATTGAAGATGAAGACGGCGAGGTGACCGTAACGCTCGAGCTGCTCCATGCAGACGATTCGCTGTCAGTGCCTTTGCTGGTCGCGAGCGATCTGGACGATGTTGCTGCCGACTGGCGCGCATGGTCGGAGGCATATGGCCTGCCGATGATGCTGGTCGAGGCCGACGGCGTCGCCCGTGTGCTGGAAGACACGATCGGCGAGCGTCAGGTTGCTCCGGTGCATGAACGCCGTCAGGGCAAGGCCTCGATGCGCCGCCGCCCGCGCTTCCTCGCGCGCCGCAAATGCGGTCAGCTTGGTCTGCGTCTGGTGGTGAAGGGCGAGGAAATCATCGCCCGTAGCTGATTTTGCTAGAAGCTTGGGCTGATCACGGCCCAGGCTGCTCCGCCCAACAGGCCGAGAAAAATCAGCCAGCCGACCACATTATTCGATCTGAAAAGTTGCAGGCACTGATCCGGGTTGTCGATGTCGAGAACCCGGATCTGTCGCGCCATATGTGCTCCCGCGGCCACCAGGCCCGCGAGCGCCGGCATCGGCACTGACGCTAGCGCAAACGCAACCGCGAAAAACAGCAGCGCTCCGCCGTAAAGAAAGATCAGCGCCTGTTTGGTTCGTGCGCCGAACAACCGGGCGGTGGAGCGTACGCCCACTAGAGCGTCGTCCTCCTTGTCCTGATGCGCGTAGATCGTGTCGTAGCCGATCACCCACAGGATTGAGCCGGAATAGAGCAGGAAGGGCGCGAGCGAGAGGCTGCCGAAATGCGCCGCCCAGCCCATCAGCGCACCCCATGAGAAGGCAAGCCCGAGGAAGAACTGTGGCCAGTCTGTGAAGCGTTTTGCAAACGGATAAAGCGCCACCACGCCCAGCGAAGCAACGCCGAGCAGAATGGTGAACCAGTTGAACTGTACCAGCACCGCCAGCCCGACCAGCGATTGGACAACGAGAAAAATCCAGGCCTGCTTGCGGCTGATCTGGCCGGACGGCAGTGGCCGCGAGCGAGTCCGCTCAACCTGTAAATCGATGTCCTCGTCGACCAGGTCGTTATAGGTGCAGCCCGCCCCGCGCATCGCCATGGCGCCGATCAGGAAGAGCACGAGATGATAGGGCGAGGGCAGTACGTCGACGATCGCCGCTCCCGGCTTCGCATAGGCAAGCGCGGCGAGGGCGGTGGCCCACCAGCAGGGCCAAAGCAAAAGCTGCCAGCCTATTGGCCGGTCCCAGCGCGCAAGTTGCGCATGCGGCCACAGCGCTCGCGGCAGCACACGATAGACCCAATGCCCCGATGGAGCATCGGAAACCCGTCCCCGCACGCCCTTGGATTGGATGGTGTCCATGCCTGAGCAAGTGGCAGGCGGCGCGGGAGGCGTCAAGCTGGCGCGGTGTCACGGTCCTGGTCTCGTAGGTCCGCTGCCCAACTCTCCGACCAGGCGACCAGTGGCAACAGATGGCCGGCAAGCGCGCGCCCCTGCGCGCTGAGAGCATAACCTTCGCCGCCCTTCTCGATAAGGCCAGCCTCGCGTAACTCGGTGAGCCGCACATTAAGCACGCTCGGACTGGTTTCGGCTGCCAATTGCAGCGGGCGGAACCGCAGATTGCCTTTCGATAGCTCCCACAGAATCCGCAGCGCTGTTCGCCGTCCCAGCAGGTCGAGCAGCGCCATTATCGGGCGCCCGGTCTCGGAACCGCGGACAGGTTTGTTCGGCAGAGGTGTTGTCATGCTATTGATTCCGTAGCAGATGCATCTATGCTACGAATATCATAGCACGGAGAATCCGTATGTCTGCTCGTATAAGAAGCGCCGAACCGCCTTTTTCGGCGGCGATTCAATCGCGATTTGACGGCCTCATGCCGCCCGGTATCCCTCCGTTCGCACTGTTCACGATGCTGGCGCGGGACGAGAGGCTTTTCGAGCGCTTTATGGGCGGCGGTTTGCTCGACAAGGGCAATCTCACCTTGCGCCACCGTGAAATCGTCATCGACCGGGTCACGGCCCGCTGCGGATCCGAATACGAATGGGGCGTACATGTCGCCTTGTTTGCACAGAAGGCGGAGCTCACCGAAGACCAGCTATCTTCGCTCGTCCACGGCTCGTCAGACGATGGCTGCTGGAAGGTGGAAACTGATCGCCTATTAATCTGCATCTGTGACGAGCTGCACGAAACGGCGACAGTGAGTGATGCTCTGTGGGATGCGTTCTCAGGCAGATTCTCGGATGCAGCCTGCTTGGAAGTTCTCATGCTTGCCGGTTTCTATAGGACTGTGTCCTACCTGACCAACTGCGCCGCTCTCGCACCGGAGCGCTTTGCCGCGAGGTTTCCGACAAAAGCTGTCCAAAGCCTATGGCCCAACCCTTGACCCCGCTGCGCTACGGCAATAGCGCAACGCCTAAGTCAACCGCCGCTGCGAGGTCCCATGAACGTTCTTCTGATCGGGTCTGGCGGGCGCGAACATGCGCTCGCCTGGAAGCTGGCTCAGTCGCCGCAGCTTGGAAAGCTCTACGCTGCTCCGGGCAATCCGGGCATCGCAAAGCACGCAAAGTGCATTGCGCTCGATGTCGCAGATCATGGCGCGGTGGTTGATTTCTGCCGGAAATACGAGATCGGGCTGGTGATCGTTGGCCCCGAAGCGCCGCTCGTAGCAGGTATTGCTGATGCACTCGCTGCCGCCGGCATAAATGTGTTCGGGCCTTCCGCCGAAGCTGCACAGCTGGAAGGCTCCAAGGGGTTCACCAAGGAGCTGTGCGACCGCAACAGCATTCCCACCGCTGCCTGGCAGCGCTTCAACAACGCGCCCAAGGCAAAGGCCTATTTGCGCCAGGTCGGTGCACCCATTGTCATCAAGGCCGACGGCCTGGCCGCCGGCAAGGGCGTGACGGTTGCCGAAACGCTGGAAGAAGCGTTCGCCGCCGTCGAGGATTGTTTCGAAGGCGCGTTCGGTGATGCCGGGGCTGAAGTCGTCATCGAGGAAAAGCTGATCGGCGAGGAGGCGAGTTGCTTCTTCATCTGCGATGGCACGACCGCGCTTCCGTTTGGCACTGCGCAGGACCACAAGGCAGTCGGCGAGGGTGACACCGGCCCCAACACCGGCGGCATGGGCGCATATTCGCCGGCGCCGGTGATGACGCCGGACATGTCGGCGCGCGTGCTGCGCGAAATTGTTGAGCCCTCTCTGCGCGGCATGGCCGAGATGGGCGCGCCCTTCACCGGTGTGCTGTTCGCAGGCCTGATGATCACAGAGCAGGGGCCGAAGCTGATCGAATACAATGTCCGTTTCGGCGACCCTGAATGCCAGGTGCTGATGATGCGGCTTGACGCCGACCTTCTCTCCCTGCTGGCCGCGGCGGCCGAAGGCAGGTTGATGGATGTCTCCGCCGACTGGCGCGATGAGGCGGCGCTCACAGTGGTCATGGCCGCGAAGGGATATCCAGGCACGCCGGAGAAGGGCTCTGCGATTGGCGGCATCGACGAGGCAGGGTCTGTAGCGGGCGTCCAGATTTTTCATGCCGGTACCGCGCTGGAAGGCGACCGGCTCCTCGCGGCGGGCGGGCGCGTACTCAATGTGACCGCACTGGGCGCAAGCGTCACGACCGCGCGCGACGCCGCCTACTCAGCGGTCGATAAGATCGACTGGCCGGGCGGCTTCTGCCGCCGCGACATTGGCTGGCGCGCGGTGGCGCGCGAAGCGAAAGGTTAAGCGAACCTATCCGAATGGATCAGGCGCCGGCTTCTCCGGCAGAGTTCCTTCCGCCGCGCGTTTGTTGTGGTGCGCAAGCGAACATCGCGGCGAGCAAAGCACACCCCGGTCGCACCAGTAGGCCGGGCCTTCACCGTCGAGCGCAAAGCCGGGGGAACCAAAGGCAAGCCCACATTCAATACAGCGGGTAATTTCGGGTCGTGCGAGCATGGCGCCGCCATAGCCCACACGCAGCTGCGCGCCAAGCACTCGAATTGACGTGCACGTCAAAAGCCACTAGCAGAAGGCCGCAGGTTCCTGCACATCTATTGACAATAAGAATGCCAGAGGAGGCAGCACCGTATGTATCGTGCCCCGGTTGAGGAAATTGCGTTCACGCTGAACCATGTCGCGGGCATGAAGGCCGCGCTGGATAAGGGGCAGCTGGGCGACCTGTCGGAAGATCTGGTCGAAGCGATTCTCAACGAAGCTGGCCGATTTGCGACCGAGGAAGTGGCGCCGCTCTATAAAATCGGCGACGAGCACGGTGCAGTGCTGAAGGATGGCGAGGTCACCACGCCGCCCGGCTGGAAAGAGCTCTACAAGAACTGGTGCGAGGGCGGCTGGAACTCCATCGCAGCACCCGTCGATTTCGGCGGCCAAGGCCTCCCGAACATGCTGCATGTCGCAGCACTCGAAATGTGGAACTCCGGTGCGATGGCCTTCGCAATCGGTCCGACCCTGACCATGGGCGCCATCGAGGCGCTCGACAAACACGCTTCCGATGACCTCAAGGCGACCTATCTGGAAAAGCTCGTCACCGGCGAGTGGATGGGCACCATGAACCTGACCGAGCCGCAGGCGGGATCCGATCTCAACGCTTTGCGTGCCCGCGCAGAGCCGGTCGGCGACGGCAGCTACCGTATCTTCGGCCAGAAGATTTTCATCACGTATGGCGAGCACGATTTCACCGACAACATCGTGCATCTGGTGTTGGCGCGCCTGCCCGACGCACCGGCCGGAACGCGCGGCATTTCGCTGTTTCTGGTGCCGAAATTCTTCGTCAACGAAGACGGCTCGCTGGGCGAACGCAACGACGTGGTCTGCTCATCGATTGAGCATAAGCTCGGCATTCACGCTTCGCCCACCTGCACCATGATTTATGGCGACGGAGCACATGGCGACAAGCCGGGCGCGATCGGCTGGCTGATCGGCGAGGAAAACCGAGGCCTCGCATGCATGTTCACGATGATGAACAATGCCCGCCTCGCGGTCGGCATGCAGGGCGTGGCAGTGGCCGAAGCCGCCTATCAGCGCGCGCTTGCCTATGCGCAGGACCGCCGGCAGGGCCGCGCGGAGGGCGACACATCCGAGGGCATGAGCCCGATCGTGCTGCATCCTGACGTCAAGCGCACGCTGATCACGATGAAAGCGCTGACGCGTATTGCGCGCGCGATCTCTTACTCCTGTGCACATGCGATCGACATGGCGCACGCCGGCGAGGGCGATGACGCCCGCCACTGGAACGAGCGCGCCAATCTGCTCACGCCCATCGCCAAGGCTTTCTCCACCGATGTTGGCGTCGATGTGGCCTCAATGGGCGTCCAGGTCCATGGCGGCATGGGTTATATCGAGGAAACAGGCGCGGCCTCCTTGATGCGGGACGCGCGTATCGCGCCGATCTACGAAGGCACCAATGGCATTCAGGCAATCGATCTGGTGATGCGCAAGCTGCCGCTCTCAGGCGGCGAGCACATCCATGGCTACATCGCCGAGCTGCGCGAGGATGTCGAAGCGCTGCGTAAGTCGAACCTACCGGAACTCGGGCGTTCGGCCGACCGCATCTCGACGTCACTCGACGATTTCGAGGAAGCGACGCGCTTCATCCAGGAGCAGCAGAAGGCGGGTGAAACGCAGACTGCGCTCGCCGGCGCGACGCCCTATCTGCGCCTCTTTGCCCTCGCCGCCGGCGGTGCATACCTCGCACGCGCAGCGATTGCTGCCGGTGGCGGCGAACGCGCCGGCACATGTCGCTTTTTTGCCGAAAACATGATCTCGGAAACTGCGGCCCTCAAATCTGCAATCGTGGAAGGCGCGGCAAGCCTCGCTGCCGCCGACGCGGCCTGAACCGGAACGGGAGACGACCTTGAGCGAACACATCCTCGTCGAGCGCCAGGGCGCGGCGCAGATCATCCGCATGAACCGCGGGGACAAAAAGAACGCGCTGACGCGAGCGATGTATGCCGCGATGGCAGCCGCGCTCGACGCCTCCAACGACGATCCCGAAATCCGCGTCAATGTAATCATGGGCGTGCCCGGTGCGTTCTCGGCCGGCAACGACATTGCCGATTTCATGGTCGTCGCGACCGGAGGCGACGGAGGAACGGAAGTGTTCGATTTCCTCCGCTCCATGGCGACGCTGAAGAAACCGCTCATCTCGGGCGTAGATGGTGTCGCGGTTGGCGTCGGCACCACGATCCAGTTCCACTGCGATCTGAGCTTCGCTACGCCACGCACGGTTTTCCACACGCCCTTCACCGATCTGGGCATCATCCCGGAAGCGGGCTCAACGCTGATTGGCCCGGCGCTTCTCGGCCGGCAGACCGCGTTTGCGATGCTTGCGCTGGGTGAGCCTTTCCCGGCCGAGCGGGCGCTTCAGGCGGGCCTCATTTACAAGGTCGTTTCGGAAGACGCGCTGGAAGCCGAGGTGCTATCCGCCGCCGCGCGCATCGCCGAAAAGCCGCCGACGGCACTTGCCACCGCCCGCCGGCTGATGGCGGGCGACACCGACAAGCTGGTCGCCCGCATCACGGAAGAGGGCGAGCATTTCCGCCAACTTCTGACCTCTGATGAGGCAAAGCAGGCTTTCATGAGCTTTATGAGCCGCAAGAAGTAGGTTCCGCTGCGGAGGGTCGCGTCGAGGTCGCCGTCGTCTGTGGCCAAATAACCTACGGATACAACCGGGTCTTCTTCCATCCATCCCCCTCGCGCGTAAATACGATGCGCTCGTGCAGGCGGAAGGGACGGTCGTGCCAGAACTCGATCTGGCTGGGCATGATCCGAAACCCCGACCAGTGCGGCGGGCGCGGCACTTCGCCAATGCCGTATTTCAGCGTGTATTCGGCGACTGCCTTTTCGAGCGCCAGCTTGCTTTCGAGCGGCCTTGACTGTCTGGAGGCCCAGGCGCCGATCCGGCTGCCGCGCGGGCGCGAGGCGAAGTAGGCGTCGGCCTCCTCGTCGGTCACCGTTTCCACCGGGCCGCGCACCCGCACCTGGCGGCGCAGGCTCTTCCAGTGGAAGCACATGGCGGCCTTCATGGAGCCCAGAATTTCCGTGCCCTTGGCGCTCTCGAAGTTTGTGTAGAAAACGAAGCCGCGCTCGTCATGCCCTTTGAGCAGCACCATGCGCACGTCGGGCAACCCATCCGCATCGACCGTCGCCAGCGCCACGGCGTTCGGGTCGTTAGGCTCGCTTTTGACGGCGTCAGCCAGCCAGTCCGAAAACAGCGCTATCGGCTCCGGAGCGGCCGCAAAGTCATCGGTTGTTAACCCTGTTTCAGTCATAGTCGCAGCCTTGGGTTCTTGTCTCCGGGGAGATGGCTGATTGTCGCGTCGTGCGCAAGTGTTGCGGGTGCTGTGCCATGCGTTCGCCTTGCCGCGCCCGGCCATCGCGTTTCTTTCGATCACCGTCGTCAGCGGTTGCGCCGGCGGCGTGGACCTGGATCGGCTGGGCACCGACCGCTCGATCATAACCAGTTCGGTAAATCAACAAACGGGCCAGCAGCTCGATACACGTGTGTCAGACGAGGCGGCGATCCGCGCGGCGATCGCGGCATGGTCGCCCGACGAAGCGCCGCCAAAGACTGTGCCATGGGTCAACGCCAATACCGGTTCCAGCGGTGCGATCGCCCGGCTGTCGGATGCGCGCGAGGGACCGCGTCGGTGTCGCATGTTCAGCGCCACGCGCGACAGTTTCACTGGCAATACGCGCTATCGCGGCAAGGCCTGCATCGGCGAAGGCGGCTCCTGGACGGTGACAGAGCTCGTTCAGGGCTGAAAAAATGCGCCAAAACGGCGTCTAGGCGTCTGAAATACTGGAATTTCTTCCTAGCAATACACACATATCGGGGTGACTTGACCCCCGGCAAACCGGTATTGGCTACCCATGCGTGATCCTTATGACGTTCTGGGCGTCTCGCGTGACGCCTCCCACAAAGATATCAAATCGGCCTATCGCAAGCTGGCCAAGAAGTATCATCCGGATCAGAACCCGGACGATGCCAAGGCCAAGGAGCGTTTTGCCGAGGCCAACCAGGCCTATGAAGTGGTTGGCGACGAAAGGAAGCGCAAGCAGTTCGATCGCGGCGAGATCGATGCTTCTGGCAAGCAGCGTTTCCAGGACTTTCATGCAGCTGGCGGCGATCCCTTCGCCGGGTTTCGCCGGCAGGGCAGCGATGCAGGCGGTTCGCGCCACTTCGAGTTTCGGACTTCCGGTTTCGATGGCGGCGACATCTTCTCCGAGATTTTCGGCGACGCATTCGGCCGCGGTGCCGGTCCCGGCGCCGGTCCAGGTGCCGGCGCACAGAGCCGCGGCGGGCCGAAGCCTGCCGATCTCAACGTCAATCTCGACGTGACGCTGGAGGACGTGATCAAGGCCTCCAAGGTGACAGCGGTTTTCCCCGACGGGCGCAAGCTCGCCGTCAAGCTGCCCGCCTTTGTTGAAGACGGTCAGACTATCCGCCTCAAAGGGCAGGGCGAGCCTTCGCCGTTTGGCGGGCGCGGCGACGCGCTGGCAAAGATCCGTTATCGCAGGCACCCGCGCTACAGGATCGATGGTCGCGATCTTCATGTCGACGTGCCGGTCGATCTTGCGGATGCGGTGCTTGGCGCCAAGGTGCCGGTCGAGACGCCGGACGGAAAAGTGGCGGTCACGGTTCCGGCCGGGTCGAGCTCGGATCGCGCGTTGCGGCTGAAAGGCCGGGGCCTGCCAGTGAAGACCGGCGGCCGTGGCGACGTCTACGCGAATGTCCGTATCATGCTGCCGCAAGGCGATGCCGAACTTGAAGCGCTGATGAAGAAACGGCGCGGCTGAACGCCCGCTCGCGCTTGATGGCGTCAAAGCCCTGTGCGATAGGCTTGTTCGTGAAAAAACACGAGGGAGTTTCATGGCATGAGCGGTGGCAGCGGCCTGATGGCGGGCAAGCGGGGTCTCATCATGGGCGTCGCGAACAACCGGTCGATCGCCTGGGGCGTGGCCAAGGCATTGCAGCGCGAAGGGGCCGAACTGGCGCTCACCTATCAGGGGGAAGCTTTCCGCAAGCGAGTTGAGCCGCTCGCCGATGAATTGGGCGCAATCGTCGCCGGCGATTGCGATGTCACCGACACGGCCTCCGTCGATGGCGTGTTCGACGGGCTCAAGTCGAAATGGGGCAAGCTCGATTTCCTCGTCCATGCAATCGCATTTTCCGACAAGGACGAGCTTGACGGTCGCTATGTCGAAACCAGCCGCGAAAACTTCCAGCGCACGATGGACGTGTCGGTTTATTCCTTCACCGCGGTCGCCAAGCGCGCCGAGGCGCTTATGGCCGATGGCGGGTCGATGCTGACGCTGACCTATTACGGCGCCGAAAAGGTGATGCCGCACTACAACGTGATGGGCGTTGCCAAGGCAGCGCTCGAGGCGAGTGTGCGTTATCTCGCGGTCGATCTCGGTGGCGGCGGCATCCGCGTCAATGCGCTCTCGGCCGGCCCCATCAAGACGCTGGCAGCGTCGGGCATTGGCGACTTCCGCTACATCCTGCGCTGGAACGAATACAACTCGCCGCTGAAGCGCGTGGTCACGATCGAGGAAGTGGGCGATTCGGCTCTCTACCTGTTGTCGAACCTTTCGCGCGGCGTCACGGGCGAAGTGCTGCATGTCGATTCCGGCTATCACGTCGTTGGCATGAAGGCCGTCGACGCGCCGGACATTTCGGTGGTGAAAGAAGGCGGGTAGGGGAGTAGGGCAGTATGGGAAGAACCGGGCAGCCCATGAAAGCTTGCGCTTGCTCCCTATTGCCCTATTGCCATGCTGCCTTATTGACCTGATCCATGCTTCCCAACGCATATTTCGTCCGGCACGGCCTGACCGACTGGAACGCCGAAGGCCGTATCCAGGGGCAGGTCGACACCGACATCAATGAAACCGGCCGTCGGCAGGCGGACGGCAATGGTGTGCGGCTGGCCGAACTGATCGGCAAGGGCGAGGGATTTGACTTTGTGGCGAGCCCCAAGCGCCGCACACGTGAAACGATGGAGCGCGTCCGGGTCGGGATGGGTCTGCCGCGCGATGGCTACCGCACCGACGACCGCCTTGTCGAAATGCACTATGGCGACTGGGAGCGCTACACGCTTGCCGAGATCGACCAGCGTATTCCGGGTAGCTCGGCCGCGCGCGATCGCGACAAGTGGAACTATCGCCCGCCAGGTGAAAAGGCAGAAAGCTATCAGCTATTGGCCGAGCGTATTTCGCCCTGGCTTGCCGAACTCGAACAGCCAACGCTCTGCGTCACGCATGGCGGCATCATTCGGGTTCTGTTTCGGCTGATCGAAGGCTGGCCGCCCGAAGCCGCGTGCAAAGACCCGGTGCCTCAGGACCGGATACTTGAGCTCAGGGAAGGGCGGCTGCGCTGGCTTTAGAGCCTCAAGGAATGAACATGTCCGTGATCTGGTTCACGCCATCATTCGTGTCATAGGCGATGGCGACCACCACGCCCTCAGACAGCGCGCTCACATCCATCTCCGCCGGCAGCTTGTAGGTCTTGCCGTCGTCCAGTGTGATCGTCATTTCGTCTGTGTTGAGCTGTTTGATTTCGCCTTCCACCTGGGCTGCCAGCGCGCCTGAGATCATGAGCATCAGCGCTCCGGCGGCAGCAATCATCCTGCGCATTCCAGTGTCCTTTTTTATCCTGTTTTGCCTGCCCTCGGCAGGTTGCCCCGGCACCACTCCGTAGAGAGGCACAAACACAGTGATTGTGTCAAAATTACTTCGTGCCGCGCGGTTTGACCACAACGCCGTTCGCCAATAGAAGCGTGGGCAATCGGCACCACGCGCGCGGACCATTTTTGCATGTCGCACAACAGTTTCGGCCATCTATTCCGGGTCACGACCTGGGGCGAGAGCCACGGCGCAGCGCTCGGCTGCGTGGTCGATGGCTGCCCGCCGGGCATACGCTTCACCGTCGCCGACATTCAGGCCGAGCTCGACCGGCGTCGGCCGGGCCAGTCGCGCTTCGTCACGCAGCGCCGTGAGCCGGATCAGGTGCAAGTGCTCTCGGGCTTCATCGAGGACGGCGATGAGCTGGTAACCACCGGTACTCCGATTTCGATGATGATCGAAAACACCGATCAACGCTCGAAGGACTATGGCGAGATTGCGCGTCAGTATCGGCCGGGCCACGCCGACTACACTTATGATCTGAAATACGGCGTGCGCGATTTTCGCGGCGGTGGCCGCTCCTCTGCGCGCGAGACGGCCGCGCGTGTGGCTGCCGGGGCGCTCGCCCGCAGAGTGGTGCCCGGCCTTGTGGTACGCGGCGCGCTTGTAGCCATGGGCGAAAAAGAGATCGACCGCGCCAACTGGAACTGGGATTTCGTTGGCGATGCGGAGAACCCGTTCTTCACGCCGGACCCGACCTCGGTTGCGGTATTTTCAGATTACCTTGACGGCATACGCAAGAACGGCTCCTCTGTTGGTGCCTTGATCGAGATCGTCGCAGAAGGAGTGCCGGCAGGCCTCGGTGCCCCGGTGTACGCCAAGCTGGATCAGGACATCGCCGCGAACTTGATGTCGATCAACGCGGTGAAGGGCGTTGAGATCGGCGACGGCTTTCAGACAGCGCGCATGACCGGCGAACAAAACGCCGACGAAATGCGTATGGGTAACGACGGCCAGCCGGTTTTCGAGGCAAACCATGCGGGCGGCATTCTCGGCGGCATTTCCACTGGGCAGCCTGTGGTCGCGCGCTTCGCGGTCAAGCCGACATCCTCCATCCTGACACCGCGCAAGTCGATCGACGCTGACGGCAAGGAGGTTGAGGTGGTAACGAAGGGCCGTCACGATCCTTGTGTCGGCATCCGCGCAGTGCCGATCGGCGAGGCGATGGTTGCCTGCGCGATCGCGGACCACTATTTGCGGCATCGCGGCCAGACAGGTCGCCTCTAAGGGATCGGCGATGTTGGCCTACGATCAGAAAAAAGTAGTCGATGCGCTCCGCGCCTTTGAACGCGGTGAGATCGTTGTCGTTATGGACGATGATGGCCGCGAGAACGAAGGCGATCTGATTGTCGCCGCGACCCACTGCACACCGGAGAAAATGGCGTTCATCGTGCGCCATACCTCAGGTATCGTCTGCGCGCCGATGACGCGCGATGCCGCGCGCCGCCTCAACCTGGCCCCCATGGTGGCCGAAAATGATGCGCCGCATTCGACCGCCTTTACGATTTCCGTGGATTTCAAACACGGAACCACAACCGGAATCTCCGCTGACGACAGAACACTGACGGTGCGCAATCTCGCCAATCCGAATGTCGGCGCGGGCGACTTCGTACGGCCGGGTCACATCTTCCCGCTTGTCGCGCGCGAGGGTGGTGTTCTGATGCGTTCCGGGCACACGGAAGCGGCTGTCGATCTGTGCCGCCTTGCCGGTCTGCCGGAAGTCGGCGTGATTTGCGAATTGGTCAATGACGACGGCTCGGTGATGCGCGGCCCGCAGGTCAGCTCCTTCGCAGAGGCCAATGGCCTGAAGCAGGTGTCGGTCGCCGACCTGATCGCCTATCGCCAGCGCCAGGAATCGCTGGTCCAGCGGGTCGATACTTTCGACCTCGAGACTGCCGGCGGGTCGGCGACTGCCTTCACCTATTCCGTTCCGTGGGATGCTATGCACCATCTGGCGGTAGTTTTTGGCGATATTCGCGACGGCGTTGAGGTGCCGGTGCGTCTCCACAGCGAAGACATTGTTGCCGACGTGTTTGGCGCCGACAGCCGGCTAGACGAACTGATCGCCGAGATGGGCAAAGGCGGGCGGGGCGTCATTGTCTATCTGCGCAAGGGCTCGGTCGGCGTCGCCCATCAGCCGCGCAGCCGCCCGACCGTGGAAGACAGTGAAGATCACGACGAGGCGGTAACGCGCGAAAACGAGTGGCGCGAAATTGGCCTCGGGGCGCAAATCCTGCGCGATCTGGGCATCTCGTCCATCAAACTCGTCGCTTCGCGTGAGCGCCACTATGTTGGTCTCGAGGGCTTCGGGATCGAAATCGCTTCGACCGAGTTGATGGACCGCGAGTGAGACGGCTCGCGGCACTGGCGGTACTAGCTGCCCTCCTCGACGTGGGGTCCGCTTCTGCCGGCCAGGTCTCGAAAATCAGAACCGACAGGCGGGTTGCCGCAGTGGCGGAAACTTCCTCCGGAGCTTTTGTCGTGCTGCGCGGTGGAGCAACTTACAAGCTATCGCGCTGCGAGAAGGCGACCGTTTGTCTGAAGGCCTCACAGCTCTCGGGGTTGGCGCCGAAGGCCCCTGCCAATGGCCTTCCAGATGGCCGCATCGCTCGAGCTTCAAGCGGCGACATCAGGCAGACCTGGTATGGACGCCCGACAACGCGCTACGGCCACGCTGTGCTGGGCGATGGAATCGAGGCGGGCTCGCTCCTTGCACGCGACGCCGGCGGGCGAACACATGAGTTCGTGCTGCCCGAAACCCATGTGTTTGAAGACATCACGCCGCGCATCGCCGATCTCGACGGCGACGGCCGCAACGAGATCGTGGCAATTCGCTCTTCGCTGCGGAGCGGTGGCGCGGTGGCGGTCTATGGCCTGCGCGACGGCGAATTGAGGCTGCTCGACGCGTCAGCGGAGATAGGTCGCAGCCGCCGCTGGCTCAACGTCGCGGGCATCGCGAATTACCTTGGCAGCAGCCGGTCAGTCGTTGCCTGGGTAGAAACGCCCCATATCGGCGGCGTGCTCAAAATGGCGACCTTCGAAAACGGCAAGCTCAGGCGCTTCGGCAAAAACCGCTCCGGCTTTTCCAACCATTTCATAGGTTCCCGCGAACAGGAGCTTTCGGCGACCGGCGATTTCACGAGCGACGGACGGCTTGACCTTGCGCTTCCAAGCGCTGACCGCAAATCGTTGGTCATTGTCTCGGAGCGCGGGACCGACAAGACCCGCTTGCCTGGCCGCGTTGCCGCCGCACTTGCCAATGTTGGCGGCGTGATCGTGACCGCGGACGAAAACGGTGATCTGCTTGTGGTGATTCCATGATCTGAAGCGGCTGGCGGGCCAAGTTAGACGAGGGGTACGTTTAAATGTGGGATTTCGACATCAGCCGGACGCTTGGCATGATGGTCCGTACCTGGCCGTTTATCCTGTTGCGGCTCGTTGTCTATTTTTCGATTACCGTGGCCTATGTGCTGGCGACAGGCGTGGGTGCCGGAGTCGGTTTCGGATTGGGCCATGTGTTCGGTGATGCCGACGGGCCGGCGGGCTTTGCCATGTTCGGCGGTCTCGGCGGCATCGTCCTCGTGTCGGTCGTGCTCTACTGGCTGCGCGAATATATCCTTTACATGGTCAAGGCCGGCCATATCGCAGTCCTGGTCGAGCTCATCGAAGGCAGGGAGCTGCCCGCCGGCAAGAGCCAGATCGAGCATGCCCAGGCCGTGGTGACGGACCGCTTCGGCGAGGCCAATGTTCTGTTCGCGGTCGACCAACTGGTGAAAGGCGCAATCAGGGTCATCACCGGCCTGTTGGGCGGTATTGCACGCTTTCTGCCGATCCCGGGCCTCAACGGTCTGGTTGGCTTCATCAACACCGTCATCCGGCTTTCGCTGACATATGTCGATGAGGTGCTGCTCGGCTACAACATCCGCCTCAATTCGCGGGATCCGTTCGAAACTGCGCGTCAGGGTGTGGTGCTCTACGCGCAAAACGGCATGGTTATGGTCAAGAATGCGGTCTGGCTCGCCTTCTTCATGTGGGTGCTGGCAATTGTCGTCTTCCTGCTGATGCTCGCGCCGGCAGGCGCTATCCTCTATCTGATGCCGGGTCAGCTCGCCGGCTGGTCCTTTGTTCTCGCCATCATCTTCGCCTGGGCGATCAAGGCTGCGCTGATCGAGCCATTTGCGATCGCAGCACTCATGCAGGTCTATTTCCGTGTGATCGAGGGGCAGGTGCCGGATCCCGAGTGGGATCAGCGGCTGACGGGGGCATCCAGCCATTTCCGCGAATTGAAGGAAAAGGCGGTGAGGTCCTTTGGCGGGCGCCCATCTGCCACCGAAGGCACGTGACCTGTTGAACACGGGGAACTGGCCAGCGTCTGCGATGGCCAAGCCCGCCCCGAACGCCTATATCGAGGCATGACGACGCGCCTCTACACGCATTCGATTTACCTCGAACATATAACGCCAGCCGGCCATCCAGAACGGCCCGACCGGCTGCGCGCAATTGAGCAGGCCTTGCGAGACGAGCGCTTCGATGCGCTTGACCGGAAGGAGTCGCCGCCGGGCGATCCGGATGCGATCCTGCTCGCGCATCCGCTGTCGCACCGCGACAAGGTGGAGGCGGCAATTCCGACCGAAGGCATCGTTCGCATTGATGCCGACACCTCCGCCAGCCCGAAAAGCTGGCAGGCAGCGCTGGCCGGCGTGGGCGCGGCGACCGCTGCCGTAGATGATGTGTTTGCCGGCGTGGCCGATAATGTGTTCGTTGCCTCGCGCCCACCCGGCCATCACGCTGAGCGCGAAACAGCGATGGGCTTTTGCCTCTTCAACAATGCCGCGATTGCCGCCCGCCATGCCCAGCGGAAGCACGGCATCGAACGCGTCGCCATTGTCGACTGGGACGTCCATCACGGCAATGGCACGCAGGACATCTTCTGGCACGATCCGAGCGTGCTTTATTGCTCTACGCACCAGATGCCGCTCTATCCGGGAACTGGCGCCAAGCACGAAACCGGTGCCGGCAACATCGTCAATGCCCCTTTGGCGGCAGGCGACGAGGGCGATGCTTTCAGGGAAGCAATGCGGACGCGTGTTCTCTCTGCGATCGACGCTTTCAAGCCGGATCTGATCATCATCTCAGCGGGTTTCGACGCGCATCATCGTGATCCGCTGGCTGAGGTCAATCTGGTCGAGGATGATTTCGACTGGGCAACCGGCGAGCTGATGGAACGGGCCGGGCGGTTCTGCTCCAACCGGCTCGTCAGCCTTCTCGAGGGCGGCTACGACTTGCAGGGGCTTGCAACGTCGACCGCCGCCCATGTCAGCCGCCTGATGAAGGGATAAGAAATGGCCGAAAACGGCAATGACGACATCAAGACCATGACCTTCGAGAAGGCGCTCGAGGCGCTCGAGAAGATAGTGGAAGACCTTGAGCGGGGCGACGTGCCGCTGGATGAATCCATCCGCACCTACGAGCGGGGCGAGGCGCTGAAGGCGCATTGCGAAAAGCTGCTCAAGGCTGCGGAAGACAAGGTCGAAAAGATCAGGTTGTCGCGCGAAGGCAAACCTGAAGGTACAGTGCCGCTCGACGGCGACATGTAATTGCCGCCTTTGCCGCCACAATTCTGCGTCTGAACGAGCAGGGAGCGAGAGCATGTGCCGCAATATCAAACCGCTGTTCAATTTCGAGCCGCCGGCGACGCATGGCGAGATTCATGACGCCGCGCTGCAGTTCGTCCGCAAGGTGAGCGGCTCGACTCGGCCCTCCAAACGCAACGAAGCTGCGTTCGAGCGTGCTGTAATGGCAATCACCGCAAGCGTGCATGAATTGCTCGACGCCATGGAAACCGCCCAGCCGCCCAAAAACCGCGAGGAAGAGGCTGCCAAGGCCCGCGCCCGCTCTGCCGCGCGGTTTGCAACAGCCAGCTAAGCTGCAAAGCCAAGGTCTTCCGCGCCCACATGCGGCCATGGCTCGCGTTTACATTCTCCCGGGCAGTGCTTATGTCCAAAGACCATTATGTAATTCAGGGCCGAGCCAGAATTGAGTAGCCACCCCGCCACGCCGCTGCTGGACCGCGTCCGGATCCCGGATGACCTTCGCAAGTTTGACGAGGCTGAACTGCCTCAGCTCGCCGAGGAACTGCGCGCCGAACTCATCGACGCAGTGTCCCAAACGGGCGGGCATCTCGGCGCCGGACTGGGCGTTGTCGAGCTGACTGTTGCGCTCCACTACGTTTTCAACACGCCGGATGACCGGGTTATCTGGGATGTCGGCCATCAGGCCTATCCGCATAAGATTCTGACTGGCCGGCGTGAGCGTATCCGCACGTTGAGGCAAGAAGACGGGCTTTCGGGATTCACCAAGCGCGCGGAGAGCGAATACGATCCCTTTGGCGCGGCGCATTCGTCCACGTCGATTTCGGCTGGCCTCGGCATGGCTGTGGCGCGCGATTTGGATGGGCGCAAGAGCCACGTGATTTCGGTTATCGGCGACGGCGCGATGTCGGCCGGCATGGCTTATGAGGCTATGAACAATGCCGGCGCACTCGATGCGCGGCTGATCGTCATTCTCAACGACAACGACATGTCGATTGCGCCGCCTTCCGGCGCGATGAGCGGCTATCTGGCGCGCCTTGCCTCGGGCGGCACTTATGCCGGCGTGCGCGATATTGGCAAAAAGGTCACAAGTTACCTCGGCAAGCGCGTCGAGCGCGCCGTGAAGCGCGCGGTCGAGCACGCAAGTGGTTATGTGACCGGCGGCACGCTGTTCGAGGAACTCGGCTTTTTCCATATAGGCCCGATCGATGGCCACAATCTGGAACACCTGATTCCAGTGCTGCGCAACGTGCGCGACCATGGCGACGGGCCTGTGCTGATCCATGTGGTGACGCAGAAGGGCAAGGGCTATGCGCCAGCCGAGGCCGCCGCCGACAAATATCATGGCGTGTCGAAATTCGACGTCATCACTGGCGCGCAGGCAAAGGCGCCCGCGAATGCGCCAAGCTACACCAAAGTTTTCGCGCAAAGCCTCATCCAGGAGGCCGAGGCGGACGACAAGATTGTCGCGGTGACGGCCGCAATGCCGTCCGGCACCGGCCTTGATCTCTTCGAGCAGACATTTCCGGAGCGCATGTTCGATGTCGGTATCGCAGAACAGCATGCGGTGACTTTTTGCGCGGGCCTCGCAACCGAAGGCTACAAACCCTTCGCGGCGATCTATTCGACCTTCCTGCAGCGTGCCTACGATCAGGTCGTGCATGATGTGGCGATCCAGAAATTGCCCGTGCGCTTCCCCATCGACCGCGCCGGCTTCGTGGGCGCGGATGGGCCGACCCATTGCGGTGCCTTCGATGTCACCTATCTGGCTTCGCTGCCGGGCTTTGTGGTCATGGCTGCCAGCGATGAGGCCGAGCTGAAACATATGGTGCGCACGGCCGCTGCCTATGACGAAAGCCCGATCGCATTCAGGTATCCCCGCGGCAACGGCGTCGGTGTCGAGATGCCGGAGCGCGGCTTGGTGCTGGAGATCGGCAAGGGCCGGGTCCTGCGCGAAGGCACCAAGGTAGCGCTTATGTCGTTCGGCACGCGGCTAGCGGATTGCCTTGTCGCGGCCGAGGAACTCGACGCGGCAGGCCTTTCAACTACGGTTGCCGACGCGCGCTTTGCCAAGCCGCTGGATACCGATCTCGTCGAACGGCTGGCACGCAATCACGAGGTGCTGATTACCGTCGAGGAGGGATCCGTCGGCGGTTTCGCGAGCCATGTTCTGCAGCATCTCGCTCATGCCGGCCTGTTGGAAAACGGGCTGAAGGTCCGGCCGCTTGTGCTGCCCGACGCCTTTGTCGACCACGCCAAGCCCGAAAAGATGTATGCCGACGCAGGCCTCGACAGCGCCGGCATCGTACGCGCCGTTTTCGGTGCGTTGGGACAGGCCGACAAGGCCGCGCGCGCCTAATCCGTTGTTAAATTGCTAACCCTGTCATTTGGCGGATTCTTAGCAGCTCTCTGCTAGTAAATTTGCTGGACAGGGAGAACAATAATGAAGCGCGCCAATTGTCTGGCCGCCGGATGTCTGCTTGCGACGCTGCCGTCGCTGGCTGGCGCAGCACCGGACTATGATTCGGCTTTGGAAGACGCGGCGATCAAGCTTGCGGTGAGCAAGCTCGGCCAGCTGCGCGGCGGTTTCTCCGATGACAACCGGCCCCGATTCCATCGTCCCGACAAGGCCGCGCCCGAAAATGAGCCAGCGGACGAGAACGGCTGGAAGGACGGGCTGGCGCCCGCGACCGACGTGCCGCGCATGACGACCGGCAAACCCTGAGCGCATACATCGCTTGCCATGATTGGCACCATTCGCCATTGAGAGCCATGCAATCGGCATCGGCTCAATCGGCGAAATTCAGGCTCGACGACCTATTGGTTCGGCGCGGCCTCTTCGAGAGCCGCTCGCGCGCTCGCGATGCGATATTGCGCGGTACCGTTTCGGTCGATGGCGCGGTAGCCGCCAAGCCGGGGAAGACTGTGTCCGACGACGCAGAGATTTCGGTCGACGATCCCGCCCGCCGCTATGTTTCCCGGGCCGCGCTCAAACTTGTCAAAGGTCTCGACTTTTTTCGCTTCGACCCGGCGGGAAAGCTGGCTCTGGACGTCGGTGCCTCCACGGGCGGCTTCACGCAGGTGCTTCTGGAACGTGGCGCGTGCCACGTAATCGCGTTGGATGTGGGTCACGGACAGATGCGGTCCGAGCTCGCGGCCGATCCGCGCGTTACCAATATTGAAGGCGTCAATGCCCGCGAACTGACTCTTGCTCACCTCGGCGGTCAGCTGCCTGAGATCATCGTCAGCGATGTGAGCTTCGTTTCGATCCGCCTGGCATTGCCGCCCGCACTTGCACTCGCCGCTGCGGGAGCATGCGGTGTCTTCCTCGTGAAGCCGCAATTCGAGGCAGGCCGCGACCAGATTGGAAAGGGCGGTATTGTCGATCCCGTGCTCGGCAAGCGCATTGCCGATGACATGTCAGAATGGCTCGATAAACAGCCCGGCTGGCGCACCTTGGGCGTAACGTCATCGCCGATCAAAGGCGGCGACGGCAACCGCGAATTCCTGCTGGGTGGCTTGCGGGACCGATGAGCACGCGATTCACGATCGATCATCTGGGCGCACAGGCCGACGGTGTTGCAAAGACCGACAATGGGCCGGTTTTCATCCCGTTCACGCTGCCCGGCGAGGTTGTCACCGCTGCTCGACAGAAAAATAGAGCTGAGCTGATCGCGGTCATTGAGCCGTCGCATGCACGCGCAGACCCTGCCTGTCGCCATTTCGGCACCTGTGGCGGCTGCGCGCTGCAGCACATGGAGGCCGAAGCCTACAACAACTGGAAGCGCGAGCTAGTGGTGCACGCGCTGCGCAGCCGGGGGCTGGATGCGCCGGTTGCCGATATCGTGCGCTGCGAACCGCACACGCGCCGCCGCGCCGTCTTCTCCGCGCGCCTCACGCAGAGCGGCGTGCTGCTGGGCTACCGGCAGGCGGCCTCGCAAACCATTGTGCCGATCGAGGAATGCCCCATCCTGCTGCCGGCGATCTTCGAGCGCCTGAACGATCTTCGCAGGGTGGTCAGTCTCGCCGAACCCGGCAAGGATGTGTTGCGCCTTTCGGTGACAGCAACCGAATCCGGCCTCGACATCGACATTGGCGGCCTGAAGAAACTCGGCGAAAAGCCGCGCATGGCGATCTCCCGCTTTGCCGGGGGCGCTGGTTTCGCGCGCGTTTCACTGGGCGGCGAAATCATCATTGAACCACGCAAGCCCATTGTGACTTTCGGTTCGGCCGCAGTGGAAGTGCCGCCCGGCGGCTTCCTGCAGGCAACGTCACAGGCCGAGGCCGCAATGGCCGATCTTGTGACGACCCATCTGGCGAAGTGCAAACGCGTGGCCGATCTCTTCTCCGGCTCGGGCACCTTTGCTCTGCGTCTGGCCGCAGGTGCCGAAGTCCACGCGGCAGAAGCCCATGCCGGCGCGATTTCCGCGCTGGACCGCGCTTCGCGCCACACACCGGGGTTGAGGCCGGTATCGACGGAGCGCCGCGACCTCGACCGCCGCCCGGTGACGGCAAAGGAGCTTTCGCGCTTCGACGGCATAGTCTTCGACCCGCCGCGCGTGGGCGCGGAATCGCAGGTAAAACAGATCGCCAAATCCGGTGTGAAGCGCGTCGCAGCGGTTTCTTGCAATCCAGTCACACTGGCCCGCGATCTCTCAATCCTGACGGAGGCCGGGTACAAGCTGCTTTCGGTTACGCCGATCGACCAGTTTCTGTGGTCGGCGCATGTCGAGGCAGTGGCGCTGCTGGAGTTGCCGGGCAGGCCGAGACGTTAGGCGGAGCGAACCTCGAAGGACGCACCCGTCTAGCCGGACGCTGCCAACACTCGGTCGACCCAGGCCGGCACGATCTCCGTCGCCTTGCCGTGCATGGCGTCTGAGAAGCGGGACGTTCCTTCGGTCGGTTCCAGATTGAGTTCGAGCGTTTCAGCGCCGGCAGCACGGGCCTCCTCGATGAAACCGGCGGCGGGATAAACGGTGCCGCTCGTCCCGATCGCAACGAAGAGATCGCATTCGGCGAGTGCGGTGTAGATGCGTTCCATCTGGTAGGGCATCTCGCCGAACCAGACTACGTCCGGCCGCATGTAGCCTTTCGAGCGGCACGCCGGGCAGGTGGTTTCGGTGGACAGATCGCCCTCGCACAGCCGCCGGTCACCGCAATTGCCGCAAAGCGCATTGGCGAGTTCGCCATGCATGTGAATCACTCGTTCTGAGCCGGCCCGCTCATGCAGGTGATCGATATTCTGTGTAACGAGCAGAAACGCGCCGCCGAATTTGCGCTCGAGCCGCGCCAGAGCAAAGTGTGCCGCGTTCGGCTCGATACCTGTCAGCCCCGCGCGCCGCTGATTGTAGAACGCGTGGACCTTGTGCGGATCGGCGGCAAAGCCTTCCGGCGTCGCAACTTCGCGGAAATCGACTTTCGACCAGATGCCGTCCTTGTCCCGAAAGGTATCGACGCCGGACTCGGCAGAAATGCCGGCGCCAGTGAGTACGACGATCGAGGAGGGCGATCCTACAAGGCTCATGATTGTGGTTGCGCAGGGCGTTCAGTCAGGAGGCTCAAGAGGGACGGGTTGATGTACAGTTTTTCCCGGCCGGCCTTCATTTCAGTCAAAACTCCTGAGTCGACGAGCGACTTCAGGTAAACGGAAGCGGACTGTCGCTTAGCAATCCCGGCATCAACCACATCGCTTATTCGGCAATACGGATTCGAGAAGATAGTCTCCACGAGTTCGCGTGAGTAGATCTTGGGGAGCTGCTTTCGAATGTGTGAAGTTGTCTCGTCGAGTAGGTTGCGGATGGAGCGGATTTTTAAGGTCGTCCAGACCGCTGTTTCGGCTATTGCATTTAGCATGTAGAGGATCCACGGCTCCCATTCGTTCGAGGTCGTGACCCGCAAAAGCCCTTCGTAATAGAGCTGTTTGTCCCGAATGATAGAGCGGCTGAGATAGAGCACCGGCGTGTCTAGAAGTCCCTTGTCCACCAGATAGAGCAGGTTGAGAACGCGACCCGTTCGGCCATTGCCGTCAGTGAAGGGATGGATCGCCTCAAATTGATAGTGCATCACGGCCAGTCGTATCAGCGGATCGATGTTTTCGGCCTCGTGAATGTAATGCTCCCAGTTCGACAACTTGTTCAGCAGCAATGGCTGACCTGCGGGTGGCGTATAGACGACGCGGCCGGTGGCATCGTTCACGAGTGCCGTCCCGGGAGTTGAACGTACGTCGAGTTCGATGCCCTTTATCGTGCGGCAAATTTCGACTGCTATCAGTGTAGAAACGGGGCGTTCTTTCAGCATCTGAAAGCCGCGGTATAGCGCCGTTCGATAGCGAAGTGCTTCCTTGGTAGCTGCATCGGGTGCGGAGGCCGCATCGGAGGCGAAACGAAACAATCGGTCGGTTGTGGTCACAATGTTTTCGATTTCGGAACTGGCTTGCGCCTCCAGCAGTGGGATTGAGTTGATCAGCACTGACTGGTTAGGAATTAGCTCGCCGGAAATCTTCAACTCGGCCAAAGCTGTCCGTGCTTCGATGCACGCTTTGAGAACTGCCTTGGTCTCCAGCTCTTTGGGCGGTGGTAAGTCAGGTAGATCGTTGTAGGGACGGTCAGGCTGGAACGGCACGGAAGATTGACCTCGCTACCGAATATGTCGATGACGTCGACACGTCCTTGAAACGTGTCGACAAAAATCATTTATATCGACATATTATGGCGGCAGCAATCGTTGAAACTAGGCCTGCGTTCCGCCCACTGTCATGGCGTCCATTCTCAGATGCGGTTGGCCAACGCCGACGGGCACACCCTGGCCGGCCTTGCCGCACATGCCGATGCCCGTGTCGAGCTTCATGTCGTTGCCGATCATGGAAACGCGGTGCATGGCATCAGGGCCGTTGCCGATTAGCATTGCGCCCTTGATCGGACGGGTCACCTTGCCATTCTCGATCATGTAGGCCTCGGTGCAGCCGAACACGAACTTGCCTGACGTGATGTCAACCTGCCCCCCGCCGAATGAGACAGCGTAGATGCCCTTGTCGACCGAGGCGATGATTTCCTCAGGCGTCTTGTCGCCGCCGGTCATGAAGGTGTTGGTCATGCGCGGCATGGGCTGGTGGGCGTAGCTTTCGCGGCGTCCGTTGCCGGTTGCCTTCATGCCCATCAGGCGGGCGTTCTGCCGGTCCTGCATGTAACCGACCAGCTTGCCGTCCTCGATCAGCACATTGCGGTTGGTCGGCGTGCCTTCATCGTCGATCGTAAGCGAGCCGCGGCGTTCCGCGATCGTACCGTCGTCAACGACAGTCACGCCCTTGGCCGCGACCTGCTGGCCAAGAAGCCCGGCGAATGCGGAGGTTTTCTTTCGATTGAAGTCGCCTTCCAGCCCGTGACCCACTGCCTCATGCAGCATCACGCCCGGCCAACCAGAGGCTAGCACGATGTCGAATGTGCCGGCGGGTGCCGGGTCCGCCTCGAGATTGACCAGCGCCTGCCGCAAAGCCTCATCGGCTGCAAATTTCCAGCTGTCCTGCGCAACAAACTCGCCAAAGCTCTTGCGGCCTCCCATGCCGTAGGAGCCGCTTTCCTGACGGTCGCCATCGCCGACCACAACCGCAACGTTCACCCGCACCAGCGGACGAATATCCTGCAAGGTCATGCCCTCGGCGCGCATGATCTCGACATGCTGCCAGGAGGCAGCGAGCGAGGCCGTCACTTGCCGCACGCGCGGGTCGGCACTGCGCAGATAGGCGTCAATCTCGGTCAGCAGCTTCACCTTTTCTTCAAAGCCGGGTGCCGCGATCGGGTTGTCCTCGCCATAGAGATGCCGGTTGGTGCCGGCCGGCCGTTCTGCGAGTGTACCTGTATGGCCGGTCTTCACCGCCGACACTGCGTCGGCAGCACGTTTCAACGCCGCTTCAGAAAGCTCCGATGCATGCGCATAGCCGACGGCTTCGCCGGCAACCGCGCGCAGGCCAAATCCCTTCTCGGTGTTGAAGCTGCCGGTTTTCAGCCGGCCATTGTCGAACACCAAAGATTCGCCCTCGCGATATTCGACGAAGAGCTCGCCGTCATCCGCGCCGTGGATCGTGTCGTCCACAATCGCGCGAACCGCGTCTTCGGAAATGTCGAACTGGTCGAGAAGCCGGTCGGCCATGCTGCGCTCCGCGTGTGAATTGGTGCCGTCTCGGCTATATAGGCGATTGTTCGGGATTTGCACCCGCGTTAACGGCGGACCTTGGATCGGGGGAGAGCAATTTGGGCGTATATGGTCGCTGGATCGCAGCCGGAATTGCAACAGGCGCGCTCGCCGGCGCACTGTTTGGAATGCCTTATGTTATCGCCGGCGCGGGCATGGGCGCGGCAGGCGGCCTGGGTATCGCGACTGTGCTGCGCCAGCGCGTCAGGGCAGGGCGGCGAAGCCTTCCCCGAAACCAGTGAGATCGACCGGGATGCCGATGCCTTCTTCCGGTGTCTGGAAAACAATGAAAGTGGCCGCCGCGCCAGCTTTCAGCGTGTCGAGAAGCTGCGGTTCCAGGATTACCTCGGCGTAGCAGCCGTCCTGGAAGCAGCGCACGAAATAGGCGCGGCCGATATCCTGACCGTCAACATTGAGCCCAAGCCCGTTGGGCAAAAGCACGCCGAGCGGCGCCAGCACGCGCAATATCTCGGCCTTGTTGTCCGCCGTGCGCAGCACCACAACGGAAAGCCCGACCTCCGGCCGGTCTTCCGCGATTACGTTCTGCATCATCGCACATTGTTCGGAGCTGCTTCCGGGCGGCGTGTCGCAAATGATCGACCATGCGCCATGCGTGGAGCGAACGGTGCCGTTCTGCTGCGCGGAAGAAGGCAGAGGCGCACAGACGAGCAGCGCCGCTGTTAGCGCTGCAGATATGGCCCGGAACGGGTGGTGTTTCATTTCAGCTCCCAAGCGAATCACGGCAATGTAACGTGGCGCAGATACAAGCGGAAGAATGCGCGGGGCTGACCGGCGCACGCCTATCCTGCGCTCTTGCTGTGCAAATCCGACCGAAATGCGACACCGCTTGCTTCGGAACAGGCAAGCGCAAGCCGTTGAAGCGCGGGCTGCGGTGCCTTCTGCGGGCACGAGGCTCTTGAAAGCGCGCGCAAAAATGCCGCATCCAGGCATGGACGGGTTCCTTGCGGTCGTAATGAGAGTATGGTTTGAACGTCGCCGGAAAAGGCCGGGATTCCGCGCCCGTTTCTGTTTGCGTTCCGAACCCGGTTCCGGCCGTAACAGTACGTTGGCGCCATCGCTCCGGCGAGGTCGATCCGAAGAGACTGAGGATAATGAAGAAAATCCTTTCCGCCTTAGCTGTTCTGCCGTTTCTCACGTGGGCTCAGGCCGCGTTGGCGGCACAGCCGACTGACTGGCAGACCAGGTTCCAGCCCGCCGCTACCGGGATCATGGAAGATATTGCCTGGTTCGAGGTCTACACGCTGTGGTTCATCATCCCGATCACCATTCTGGTGATGGGGCTGCTGGCCTGGGTGATGATCCGCTTCCGGGCATCGGCCAATCCTACCCCCTCGCGCACCAGCCACAACACGCTGATCGAGGTGATCTGGACTGTAGGGCCGGTTGTGATCCTGCTGTTTCTGGCAATCCCGTCGTTCCAGCTGCTGACGGCGCAGTATACGCCGCCGGAGGAGCCCGCGATCACCGTGAAGGCGACCGGCGTTCAGTGGAACTGGGAGTACGAGTACCAGAACGACGACAATCTCTCGTTCTCGTCATTCATGCTGTTGGAAGACGATCGCGCCTCGGCCGGCAAGGAAGACAAGGCGGAGTATCCGCGGCTTCTGGCGGTCGACAACGAAATGGTTGTTCCCGTCGGCACGACAGTGCGTGTGCTGGTCACCGCGTCGGATGTGCTGCACGCATTTGCGATGCCGGCATTTGGCGTCAAGGTTGACGCAGTTCCCGGCCGCATCAACGAAACCTGGTTCAAGGCTGAGCGCGAAGGCATCTATTACGGCCAGTGCTCCGAGCTTTGCGGCAAGGACCACGCCTTTATGCCCATCGCCATTCGCGTGGTTGCGCAGGATCAGTATGATGCCTGGCGCGCTGACGCTCAGGCCGATCTGGGCAACGCATACAGGAATCTGACGGCCTCCATCGAGAGCCGGAACGACACCAAACTCGCTGCCGTGCGCGACTAAACCGGCACGCGAGAAACATAGGAACGGAGCGGAACATGGCAGGCGCTGCGGCTGACGCCCACGAAGAACATCACCAGCCTTATGGTTGGACGCGCTGGGTCTATTCGACCAACCACAAGGATATCGGCACGCTCTACCTGATCTTTGCGATCATTGCCGGCATCATTGGCGGTTTCATGTCGGTCATGATGCGCTGGGAACTCGCCGAGCCGGGCATCCAGATTTTCCATGGCCTTGCTTCGATGGTCTATGGCTATGAAGGCGCCGCGTCGATCGACGCCGGCAAGCACATGTACAATGTGTTCACCACCGGTCATGGCCTCATCATGATCTTCTTCATGGTCATGCCGGCGCTGATCGGCGGCTTCGGCAACTGGATTGTTCCGATCATGATCGGTGCGCCGGACATGGCTTTCCCGCGCATGAACAACATTTCGTTCTGGCTGTTGCCGCCGGCGTTCATCCTCCTGCTTCTGTCGATGTTCGTGCCCGGTCCCGCTGGCGCATATGGCGTTGGTGGTGGCTGGACGATCTATCCGCCGCTTTCAACGACCGGTCAGCCCGGCCCGGCGATGGATCTCGCCATCCTGTCGCTGCACATCGCCGGTGCGTCGTCGATCCTTGGTGCGATCAACTTCATCACCACCATCTTCAATATGCGCGCTCCGGGCATGACCCTACACAAGATGCCGCTGTTCGTGTGGTCGGTGCTTATCACGGCCTTCCTGCTCTTGTTGTCGCTCCCCGTTCTGGCCGGCGGCATCACGATGCTGTTGACCGACCGCAACTTCGGAACCACCTTCTTCACACCTGATGGCGGTGGCGACCCGATCCTGTTCCAGCACCTGTTCTGGTTCTTCGGACACCCCGAAGTTTACATTCTCATCCTGCCGGGCTTCGGCATTGTCTCGCACATCGTGTCGACCTTCTCGCGCAAGCCCGTTTTCGGTTATCTCGGCATGGCCTACGCCATGGTCGCGATCGGCGGCATCGGCTTCGTCGTGTGGGCGCACCACATGTACACCACCGGCATCGCGCTCAACACGCAGCGCTATTTCGTTTTCGCCACCATGGTGATCGCGGTGCCCACCGGCGTGAAGATATTCTCCTGGATCGCCACCATGTGGGGCGGATCGATCCAGTTCCGCACGCCGATGCTGTGGGCGATCGCCTTCATCTTCCTGTTCACGGTGGGTGGTGTGACGGGTGTGCAGCTCGCCAATGCCGGTCTCGACCGTGCAATGCACGACACCTATTACGTGGTGGCACACTTCCACTACGTGCTTTCGATGGGCGCAGTCTTCGCCATCTTCGCGGCCTGGTACTACTGGTTCCCGAAGATGACCGGCTACATGTATTCGCCGCTGATCGCGCGGGCGCATTTCTGGGTCACCTTCATTGGTGTGAACCTGATCTTCTTCCCGCAGCACTTCCTGGGTCTGGCAGGAATGCCGCGCCGCTATATCGACTATCCCGACGCATTCGCGGGCTGGAACCTGGTGTCTTCCTACGGCTCCTACCTGTCGGCACTGGGCGTCGTGATCTTCCTGGTCGGCGTGTTCGAAGCTTTTGCCAAGAAACGCGAAGCAGGCGCCAACCCGTGGGGCGAGGGCGCAACGACGCTGGAATGGCACCTGCCGTCTCCGCCGCCGTTCCACCAGTGGGAAAAGCTGCCCAAGATCAGCTAGGAAAGCGAATTGGCGGCCGCCGGAACCACCGGCGGCCTCGCCAGTCCAACGTACCGGTAATTGTTCATGGCTCTGGTCGACACACGGCATATCGACGCTTCGGACGTCTCGGTGATCGAGGCGACCGCCGGCGATTTCGTCGCGCTCTTGAAGCCGCGCGTCATGTCACTCGTCGTGTTCACGGCCTTTGTCGGCCTCGCCATCGCACCGGTATGGCCGAACCCTTTTATCGCGGTGATCTCTATTCTGGCGATCGCGGTTGGCGCCGGTGCCTCAGGCGCACTCAATATGTGGTACGACGCCGACATCGATCGGGTGATGGCGCGTACGGCCGGCCGGCCAATTCCGGCGGGGCGCGTTCGCGCCGCCGACGCGCTGACCTTCGGCATGGTGCTGTCCGTATTTTCCGTGATCACGCTGGGCCTGGTGGCAAACTGGCTTGCCGCGGCGATGCTGGCTTTCACGATCTTCTTCTACGTAGTCGTCTATACGATGTGGCTGAAGCGCTCGACGCCGCAGAACATCGTGATCGGCGGCGCAGCCGGCGCCTTCCCGCCCATGATCGGCTGGACCGCGGCGACAGGCACGATCGGTCTGGAAAGCGTGATCCTCTTCCTGATCATTTTCCTCTGGACGCCGCCTCATTTCTGGGCGCTCGCCCTGTTCTCGCAGACCGACTACGGCAAGGCCGGCATTCCGATGCTGCCCAATGTGGCAGGTGAAGCGACAACGCGCCGCCAGATTTTTGGCTATGCGCTGCTGGTAGCTATTGCGGGCGTCTTGCCATGGGCATTCGGCTTTGCATCGATCGTTTACGGCGCAGCCGCGCTGGCGCTCGGCCTCGGTTTCGTCTGGTATGCCTATGGTGTGCTGGCCTCAACCGACTCCCGGCCCGCCAAGGCGCTGTTCGGCTATTCGCTGCTTTATCTCTTCGCGATTTTCGCGCTGGTTCTGGCCGACAGCATCGTGTTGCGGAGCTTTGCCTGATGAAGCCGGCCGAGCAGGATTATGTCGACCTCACCGATGCGCAGAAGAAGGCGCGCCGCAGCCGCTCGGTTGCACTCGGTCTGGCACTGGCAGCGTTGGTGGTGATTTTCTACGTCACCACGCTGGTCAAATTCGGACCCGCAATTCTCGACCGGTCGTTCTGAGGCAGTCATGAGCGAACGGATCAACGAGACAGGCAAGCAGAACGGCTTCAGCAACGGTACTATCGCCATGCTGTGCGCCGTCTTCTTTGCCGGCATGATTGGCATGGCCTATGCCGCGGTTCCGCTCTACCAGCTGTTCTGCCAGGTCACCGGCTACGGCGGCACCACACAGCGTGCGGAAACACAATATTCCGATCGTGTACTGGACGAGAAGATCACCGTCCGTTTCGACGCAAATACAGCATCTGGCCTGCCTTGGGATTTCCAGCCGGTCGAACGCGAAGTGACGATGAAGATCGGCGAAACGGTTCAGGTCGCTTACCGCGCAAAGAACTTGGCCGCGGGACCCAGCTGGGGGCGCTCGTCGTTCAACGTGACGCCGCAGATCGCTGGCGGCTACTTCATGAAAGTCGAATGTTTCTGCTTCACCGACACTGAGTTGGCGCCGGGTGAAGAGATCGAAATGCCGGTGATGTTCTACATCGACCCGGACATCGTCGATCTTCCCGAGATGAAGAACATTCGCACCATCACGCTTTCCTACACCTTCTATCCGGTCGACGCGCCGTCGCCGGATGAAAACCAATCCGTCTCCTTGCCCAAGACCGGCAACAATCTCGGGGGTTGAAATGGCTGACTCGCACGCCAAACATCACGATTACCATCTGGTCGATCCGAGCCCGTGGCCGGTCCTCGGCGCCATCGGCGCGCTTGTCATGGCCATCGGCGGCATCGGCTGGATGCGCTACCTCAATGGCGGCGAGTTCCCGCTATTCGGCATCAACCTGGCCAATCCCTGGTTGTTCTTCATCGGTCTGGCGATCGTGCTTTATGTGATGTTCGCCTGGTGGTCGGACACGATCAAGGAAGCGCATGAGGGCCACCACACACGCGTGGTTTCGCTGCATCTGCGCTACGGCATGATCATGTTCATCGCCTCCGAGGTGATGTTCTTCGTCGCGTGGTTCTGGGCGTTTTTCGATGCCAGCCTTTTCGCGAACGAGGCCGCTCAGGTCGCCCGGACCGAATACACCGGTGGGCATTGGCCGCCGGAGGGCATCGAGGTACTCGATCCCTGGCACTTGCCGCTCTACAACACCATCATCCTGCTGCTGTCGGGTACCACGGTCACCTGGGCACACCACGCGCTTCTGCACAATGATCGCAAGGGCCTGATCTGGGGCCTAACGCTCACCGTTGCGCTCGGCGTTCTGTTCTCGTTTGTGCAGGCCTATGAGTATGCCGAGGCGCCGTTCCAGTTCTCGCAGTCGATCTACGGCGCGACCTTCTTCATGGCGACCGGCTTCCACGGCTTCCACGTCCTGATCGGCACCATCTTCCTGCTGGTATGCCTGTTCCGCGCGATGGCCGGGCACTTCACCCCGCAGCAGCATTTCGGCTTCGAGGCCGCAGCGTGGTACTGGCACTTCGTTGACGTAGTGTGGCTGTTCCTCTTCGCCTGCGTCTACGTCTGGGCGTCGGCAGGCGCGACGATCGCAGCGCATTAGTTTCAGGCACTCGTCCATCTCTGGACGCTTGTAGTGATCGGATGGCGGCATGAAGTGAACTCTTCTGCCGCCATTCCTCGTTTTGAGATGGCAATGTACGACGCAAATTGGGCCAAGGATGAAGGCGCATGACTGAGGCATCTGAGATGCGTGCCGGCGGATTGCCATCTGCCGTGGTGGTCCTCGTGCTGGCCTGCGCTTTCGCGGTGCTCATCGCGCTCGGAACCTGGCAGGTCTACCGCCTACAGTGGAAAGAGGGGCTGCTGGCCGACATAGATGCCCGCACCCAGGCGCCTGCGGTCAGCCTGTCGGAGATGGAGCAGCGCTGGGCCGCTGAGGGCTCCGTCGAATATTGGCCGGTCACCGCCGAGGGAGAGTTCCTGCACGATGCGGAGCGGCATTTCTTCGCTACCTGGAAGGGCCAGTCGGGCTTTTACGTTTACACGCCGCTCAGCCTGCGCGACGGGCGGGCGGTCTTCGTCAACCGTGGGTTCGTGCCCTATGACCGCAAGGATGAGGAGACGCGCGCGCAAGGTCAGGTGGAAGGCACAGTCACTGTCACTGGGCTCGCCCGCGATCCCCTAAGCGAGAAGCCGTCATTCATCGTGCCGGAGAATGAGCCGGATAAGAACGTCTTTTACTGGAAGGATATCGCCGCAATGGCGGCGACTGCCGGCCTTCCGGAGAGTGTGGAGATCGTCCCCTTCTTCGTCGATGCCAATGACGCGCCGAACCCGGGCGTGCTGCCGGTCGGTGGCGTCACACTTATCGATCTGCCAAACAACCACCTGCAATACGCCGTCACCTGGTACGGGCTGGCGCTGGCGCTCGTGGGTGTAGCCGTGTTTCGCTTCCGTCGCCGGCGGGCAGGCTGATCCCGGCCCTTGACAGGCCCTGCCACGAGCCTCCATCTGCGCAGCATGACCGCTCCCGAAAAATCAGCCGCCGCCAGGCCCAAAAAGCCGCTCACGATACGGCTTTGCGAACCGCGTGGCTTCTGCGCAGGTGTCGATCGTGCGATCCAGATCGTCGTGCTGGCACTGAAGAAATATGGCAAGCCGGTCTATGTGCGCCACGAGATCGTGCACAACCGCTATGTGGTGGATGGGCTGCGCGAGCGAGGTGCGATTTTCATCGAAGAGCTGAGTGAGATACCGCCTGTGCATCGCGACCGGCCGGTTGTCTTTTCCGCACACGGCGTACCGAAATCCGTCCCGGCCGATGCCGAGGCGCGCAACCTGTTCTATCTCGACGCGACCTGTCCGCTGGTCTCCAAGGTCCACAAACAGGCCATGCGCCACCGCCGCCTTGGCCGCCACGTGCTTTTGGTCGGACATGCCGGACACCCGGAGGTGATAGGCACTATGGGCCAGCTGGAACCCGGAACCGTCACGCTGGTCGAGACCGAGGCGGATGTGGAGCGCATCTCGCCGCCTGACCCGGAAGCGCTGGGCTATGTCACCCAGACTACGCTGTCGGTGGAAGACACCGCCGGCGTCATCCGCGCGCTTGAAGCCAGGTTTCCTGCACTCCAGCCGCCTGCTTCGGAATCGATCTGCTACGCCACGACCAATCGCCAGGAGGCGGTGAAGCTGGCCGCGCCCGACACGGATCTGTTTCTTGTCGTCGGCGCGCCCAATTCTTCGAACTCCCGCCGGCTTGTCGAGGTTGCGGAGCGCGCTGGCGCCAAGCGCGGCCTGCTCGTCCAGCGCGCAGCCGAAATACCGTGGGACACGCTGGAAGACGCTGCGAACATTGGATTGTCGGCTGGCGCATCCGCGCCCGAGATTATCGTCGATGAGATCATCGAGGCCTTTCGCGACCGCTTCGATGTCACGGTCGATATCGCACTCACCGTGCGCGAGGACGAAAACTTCCCGGTCAACCGCGTGTTGCGTGACACCGAGATCACCGCGGCCGACATGGCGTTTGTGAACGGGGCCGCCTGAGCCGCATGGCCGTCTATACCGACATCACGGAAACCGAACTGTCGGCGCTTCTGGCCGAATACGGCATTGGAGAGTTGCGGTCCTACCGTGGCATCGCTGAGGGCTCGGAAAACTCGAACTATATGCTGCACACGAGCAGCGGCGAGTTCATCCTCACGCTTTACGAAAAACGTGTCGAACGGGAAGACCTGCCCTTCTTCCTGGGTCTTATGCAGCATCTGGCGAACAAGGGCATCTCGTGTCCACTGCCTGTGCAGCGGCGCGATGGCGGCCTGATGAGCGAAATAGCGGGCCGGCCGGCCGCGATCATCACCTTCATCGAAGGCTTTTGGGTGCGCCGGCCAAGTGCCGCGCATTGCCGCGAGGTGGGCAAGGCGTTGGCCGAGCTTCACCGCGCAGGCGAAGACTTTGGGCTCAGCCGGGAGAACGCCATGGCGATCCCCGGCTGGAAGAAGCTCTGGAACGGCGCACGGGAACGTGCTGATGAGGTGGAGCCCGGCCTTGCCGGCGAAGTGGAATCCGATTTCGCGGCGCTCGAGGCAGGCTGGCCGTCTGGCTTGCCGGAGGGCGTCATCCATGCCGACCTCTTTCCCGACAATGTTTTCTTTCTGGGCGACCGGCTGTCGGGCCTGATCGACTTCTATTTCGCCTGCAACGATTTCTATGCGTACGATCTCGCCACTTGCCTCAACGCCTGGTGTTTCGAGAAGGATTTTTCCTTTAATCTCACCAAGGGCAGCGCGCTTCTGGCGGGCTACCAGTCGGTACGCAAACTTGAGCCAACGGAGGCGCAGGCGCTTCCTGTGCTGGCGCATGGATCGGCGCTGCGCTTTCTGATGACGCGCCTCTATGATTGGCTGCACGTGCCCGACGGCGCGATGATCCAGAAGCGCGACCCCAAGGAATTTCTCCGCCGCGTGCGCTTTCACCGGGCAATCGATTCGGCGTCCGAATATGGGCTCGACGCGTGAAAAAGGTCGAGATCTTTACCGACGGCGCGTGCTCCGGCAATCCGGGGCCCGGCGGCTGGGGCGCTATCCTGCGCTACAACGGCAACGAAAAAGAACTCTGCGGCGGTGAGGCGCAGACAACCAACAACCGCATGGAGCTGATGGCGGCGATACAGGCGCTTTCCGCGCTAAAGGGCGGTCCACACCACATCGATCTTTACACCGACTCCAACTACGTGAAAGACGGCATTTCCGGCTGGATACATGGCTGGAAGCGCAATGGTTGGAAAACGGCTGCCAAAAAGCCGGTCAAGAATGTCGAGCTTTGGCAGGAACTCGACGCGCTAACCCAGCGCCATGACGTTCAGTGGCACTGGGTGAAGGGGCATGCCGGCCACACCGAAAACGAGCGCGCCGACGAGCTTGCCCGCGAGGGTATGGCCGAGTTCAAGCCTAGCGGCTAAAGCTGTTCCATGATGCGGGCGGCGCCGGCAACTTCCGCCTGGCCGGGCTTGTCGCCTCTGTTCAGCGCTTTCACGACGCCGTCGTCGACGATCATCGAAAAGCGTTCTGAGCGATGCCCCATGCCGGCAATGGAGGCATCGAGCGAAAGGCCCATCGCGGTGACGAATTCGCCATTGCCGTCGGCCAGAAAGTCGATCTTGTCTTCAGCACCCGAAAAGCGGGCCCATGCCGTCATCACATGATGGTCGTTGACCGAAACCACGGCGATTGTGTCCACGCCCTTGGCCAGAATGGCATCGCGGTTTTCAACAAAGCCGGGCAGATGGCTGTTTGAACAGGTAGGCGTGAACGCGCCTGGGACGCCGAACAGAACGACCTTGCGGCCGCTGAAATAGTCTGCGGTAGTAATATCTTCCGCGCCGTCGGCGCCCACTTTCTTCTGCTTGCAGTCCGGCAGTTTCTCGCCAACGGAAATCGTCATCATCACACCCAAAGTCTGGAAAGGTCGATCCTGCTTATAGGACGTGAGTGCAACGGATCAATCGCACCGCAGCGTTATCTGGAGATTTCGAATGTGCCAGCAACGGCATCTTCGCCAGAGACGAGCACATAGCTGATCGGCTCGACCGAAGCTGGTGATTTCGGTCCAAGGACGACAGGAACTTTGAAGACCGGCGAGGGGCCGGAGGCAACCTGCTCCGGCACACCGAACACCCAGTTCTCGGTCGAAGCTACAAAGAGATCGGCAGCGTCTGCAGTCGGTACGTCTGCATCGATGACGATATGGTCGGCACTCGCTTTGCGCAGGCTGGCTGCAAAACCGGTTTCGGCTGCGCGTGGCAGGGCGGCGAACGCGCTTTCCACCATTAGCCGCTCGACCTTCGCGTTGCTTTCATCCGCGAGATCAAGGCCGAGTTCTGCCGCCAGCGGTATGCAGATTTGATCGCAAACCCCGACCAGGACGGATGCCGAAAGCTTGTCGCCATGGTCAGGCGGCAAGGTAATCGTCAACGCAAGACTGACGGAATAGTCGTAGCCCACCCATGTCGAATAGCCGTCATGATGGCGTTGGGGGACTGGAAAGCCGATATCGGTATCCGCCGCGCCATGCGGCGTATCGATCTCGACCATGGGTGGGATGCCGCTCTCGCCGGGATCGCGCCAATAGGTCTTCCAGCCGGGATCGAGGCGGATTTCCAGCGTCGCTCTGAGCGTTCCGGTTTCGTCCGGCGCACCGTCGGTTACGATCCGAACAGCACCGCCCTCTGCCCCTGCCCACTCGCTGGTGACAGCTTGAGCTTGAGCGGAAGGCAGCGCTAGCGCGAGGCTGAATGGTACGAGACGAAGCAACTTCAGGTTCATGCCTCCAAATTGTGCATCGGCCCGCCAAGCGCAAGCGACATCTCGGTCGCGCTCTCTCATTTCCTCGTGATGCGCGGTGATTCAGACGCTTCAGGGACGCCGCCGCAGCTTCCAAGAAACCGCGAAAGGCGCTAGGCTTCGGGTATGACGACGGTCAGTGACGACGCAAGAACCCGCGAGGCTGAGGCCTATCTGGACGGCCAGTTTCTGGTCGCCATGCCGGGCATGAAGGACGATCGCTTCGAGCGGTCGGTCATCTATGTTTGCGCTCATAATGATGAGGGCGCGATGGGTCTGATCATCAATCAGGTTCAGGAACTCGCATTCCCTGACCTTCTGGTGCAGCTCGGCATTCTGGAAGAGCGCGAGACCTCGCGCATGCCCGCTTCCGCGCGCGACATCGTCGTGCGTCATGGCGGCCCGGTGGACCGCAGCCGTGGTTTCGTGCTCCACACCGACGATTATCTGGTCGAATCCTCCATGCAGGTCGACAATGAGGTCTGCCTGACCGCGACTGTCGACATACTGCGCGCAATTTCCACCGGAGCTGGCCCCAACAGGGCGCTGATGGCGCTTGGTTATGCCGGCTGGGGCGCTGGGCAGCTGGAAGGCGAAATTGCCGAAAACGGCTGGCTAACCTGCCCGGCCGATTCCGATATGCTGTTCGACGCCGACATTGACGCCAAATATGAGCGCATATTGGCGCGCATCGGCGTCAATCTCGTCCATTTCAGCGAGACCGCCGGTCACGCCTGAGCGAGCGGATACTGCTCTTTCAAAAGCCGGAACGTGACGTCCGCCGGCTGCGGCTGGCCGAAGGCAAAACTCTGCACATATTCGCAGCCCATCTGGCGCAGCTGCAGCGCATCGCTCTGGTCAGTCACGCCTTCGGCGACCACCGAAAGCCCAAGCTCATGCGCCATGTTGACCATGGAGTTTATGAGCACGACCCGTTTCGGGCTGGTGTCATCTACAAAACTCTTGTCGATCTTGATCGTGTCGAACGGGAAGCGCGTCAGGTAGGCGAGCGACGAATAGCCGGTCCCGAAATCGTCGAGCGACAGGCCGATGCCCAGGCTGGCAAGGCGGCCGAGCACATGGCTCGACTGCTCCGGATTGTCCATCACGAGCGACTCTGTGAGTTCCAGCCTGAAGCAGCGCGGCTTGATGCCTGAGCGTGCGATGACGGACGAGACATCGTTCACGAGATCGCGGCGCAGCAACTGCCGGCTCGACAGATTGACCGAGACCGACAGCGGCACGTCGTCGATCTGCTTTTGCCAGCCGGCGAGGTCTTCCGCGGCGCGCTGCATGGCAAACAGGCCAATAGGCACGATCAGCCCGCAGCTTTCTGCAATCGGCACGAAATCGCTCGGCGGAATGGTCCCGCGGCGCGGGTGCTCCCAGCGGATCAGCGCTTCGAAGCCTGCGATGGACTGGTCTTCCAGCCGCACAATCGGCTGATAGGCGAGTGTCAGCTCCTTGCGCTCCAGCGCGCGGCGCAGATCGGATTCAAGCTGCAGCCGGTCGGTGCCGATTGAGCGGAACGCCGGACGGAAGGGCTCGGCGCGGTCGCCGCCAAAGCGCTTTGCCTGGAACATTGCAAGTTCGGCGTCCTTGACGATGTCGTCGGCAGTAGCCTGCGGCGAAGTCCAGGATATCAATCCGATAGATGGCGTCAGCACGATCTCTCGTTTGGAGAAGGTGATTGGCGCCCGCACCGCCTGGCGGATCGCGTCGGCGACGGCAGCGATACGCGTCGGGTCTTGCTCCGATAGAAGCATGATCGCGAACTGGTCACCCGAGAACCGCGAAAGCGAATCCTGCGGCTTCAAGAGCCGGTGCAGGCGGCGCGAGATGGTGAGCAGGATGGTATCACCGGCAGAAATGCCGAGACTGTCATTCACATGCTTGAAGCGGTCGATATCGACAACGAAGACGGTCGGACGCACCTTGTCGTCGTCGCGCGCCAGCGTGATCACCGTTTCCAGCCGATTCATGAAGAGTTCGCGGTTGGGCAGGCCGGTAAGGTTGTCATGCACGGCGTCGTGCAGCAGGCGCTCTTCCGCCTTCTTCTGTTCCGTCACATCGATCAACGTTCCGACGCAGCGAATGATCTCGCCGTCGGAGCCGATGACCGGCCGCGCGCGCAGAAGAAACCAGTGATAATGCCCATCAGACCCACGCAGGCGAAATGCCTGCGAGATGCGTCCGCGCCGGTGTTCCAAAACGACATCGAGCGTGGTGCGGAATGTATCCCGGTCGTCGGCGTGAAGCGCGGGCAGCCAATTGCGGGCAGGGCCGTGCAGGCTGTTCGCCGGCAGCCCGAGCTGGCGGCTGATGTCTGGCCGCGTCACCACGCGGTCGCGCGGCACATCCCAATCCCACACGCTGTCGCCAGAGCCGATCAGGGCGAGCGCCTGACGCTCCATGTCGCTGAACAGGCCCTGATGCAGGACGCCGCCCGCAAACGCATGCTGCATGACCGTGAAGCCGACGAGCAGAATGATCAGCACCAGCCCACCGCCAAGTGCTGGCTGAATGATGTCGTTGTCGAGCAGACCGGTCACGGTCATCCACGCGCCGGTGAGCCAGGCGAGGATCATCAGCCAGCTCGGCACGATCATGATGGCGCGGTCGTAACCCTGGAAGCACAGATAGGCGATCACCGCGATGCCCACGACTGCCGTCAGCGCGAAGGATATGCGGGCGATGCCTGCCGCGACCGCGGGGTCGAACAGCGCGACACCGCCGATCGCCAGCAGCGCGAGGATCCATGCGAGCGCGCCGTAGCTGAAATGCCCGTGCCATCGGTTGAGATTGAGATAGGTGAACAGGAACACGATCAGCGTTCCCGCCAGCGCGATTTCGGTGCAGGCGCGCCATAGTTGTTCATTGCCAGGCGAAATATCGATCACCCGCGTCATGAAACCGAAATCGATCGAGATATAGGCGAGGACAGCCCATGCGAGCGCCGCCGTCGCCGGGAACATGGAAGTTCCCTTGACCACGAACAGGATGGTCAGGAACAACGCCAAAAGGCCCGCGATACCGATCACGATGCCGCGGAAGAGCGTGTAGGAGTTGACCGTATCCTTGTAGGCCTCCGGGTCCCACAAATAGACCTGCGGCAGCCTTGAGGACGAAAGCTCGGCCACGAATGTCACCACTGAGCCCGGGTTCAGCGTGACAAGAAACACGTCGGCATCGCTGCTCGCCTGACGGTCGAGCGCAAAGCCTTCGCTGGGCGTAATGGCCGCGATTCGCCGCGACCCGAGGTCGGGCCAGATGAGCCCGGAACCGGCTAGCCTGAAATGCGGTGCCTCGATCAGCTTGTCGAGCTGCTGATCGGTATTGTTGGCGAGTGCAAAAACGGCCCAGTCGCCGGTCGAGCGCTCGCTGCTCGCCTCCACTTCGATGCGCCGTACGATGCCGTCGAGACCGGGCGCGGTGGAGACCTGAAAGTTCTGGCCCTGATTGCGGTAGATTTCGACCGCGCGCGAAAGGTCGAGTGCCACGTCGCCGCGCGAAATCTTGATGGGTTCCACGGCCGAGGCCGCGATTGCGGAAAAGAGCAGCGCCAGCAGTCCGGCGAGCAGCGTAGCAATGTTTGTTGTTGTTTTTGTCGCCAACGCGCGAGGCCTCACTGCGGCGCCCGTTCCTGGCTGTCCGCCAGCCGGGCATATAGAAAATGGTCCTGCCAGATTCCGTTGATCTTCAGGTAGGAATTGAGCAGCCCTTCGCGTGCAAATCCGGCTTTTTCAAGCACGCGAACCGATCGATTGTTATCGGGAATACAGGCAGCTTCGAGGCGGTGCAATCGCAACCTGTTGAATGCGTAAACGCTCACAAGCTCGAGCGCTTCCAGCATCAGCCCCTTGCCAGCATGCGGTTCGCCGATCCAGTAGCCCACGCTGGCGCATTGAGCGACGCCGTAGCGTATGTTGCTGAGCGTGATGCCACCCACCAGCGCGCCGTTTTCCACATCGAAAATAAGGAAGGGCACGGCGGCGCCTGTATTGAACTCGGCGCGATAGCGCCGCATCCGCTCTCGCCACGCGCGCCGCTCCAACTCGTCAGCGCCCCAGCGCGGCTCCCAGGGCACAAGAAAGTCGCGGCTCGCGCGCCGCAGCGCTGCCCACTCGCGATAATCGCTGCGCCTTGGCAGACGCAGCTTTACCCTCGACCCTGCCAGAACCGGCTCCGGGCGGCGGTAGGCTGGCAGACCGAACATCGTCAGGCCTCTGGTGTTTAGACCGCGATCCTCTGCGCAGGCGTTCCCGCCCGCACAAGCCTGTCGCGCAGGGTTTCGAAGGCGGGCATGGTACCCACCGGCCCGATCGCCGCGATTGTCGGCGTTGTGGAGAACAGGCGCTGCGCCAGGTCGGAAAGCCGGTCCACCGTGATTTTGGAAAGCCGGTCCATCAGCTCTTCCATCGGGATCGGCCGGCCGTAAAGCAGCAGCTGCCGCGCTATCTGGGAGGCCCGGCTGGCCGGGCTTTCGGCCGCCATAACCAGCCCAGCACGGTATTGCGCACGTGCCCGGTTGAGTTCTTCAAGCGTAATTTCGTCGCCGGCCTTCTGCAGCTCGTTGAGCAGCAGCGGCACCAGTTCTTCAATGTCTTCCTTGCCGGTTGCAGCGTGGATGCCGAAGACGCCGGTGTCTGAAAAGCCCCAGTGGAAGGCATAGACGGAGTAGCACAGGCCCTTGCGCTCGCGCACTTCCTGGAAGAGCCGCGAGGACATGCCCCCGCCGAGGATCATGGATAGGAGCTGCGAGGCGTAGAAGTCGCGCACATGATAAGCGCGGCCTTCGAAGCCGAGCACAATCTGCGCGTCCATCAGGTCGCGCTGTTCGCGAAAATCCCCGCCAACATAACTTGCGTTCGATGGCTCGCCCGCGGGCGCCTTGGCGCGGAAACCGCCGAGGCCACGTTCAATCTGTCGCACGAAAGAGTCGTGGTCGACCGCGCCGGCCGCCACAACCACCATGCGGTCGGCGCCATAGTGCTGGTCGAGGAACGTCCGAAGATTATCGGGCGAAAACGAGCGCACGGTTTCGGGCGTACCGAGAATCGAGCGGCCGAGCGCCTGCGGGCCGAAGGCGGTTTCGGTGAAGCGGTCGAAAACGATATCGTCCGGCGTGTCGTGGGCCGCGCCGATTTCCTGCAGGATCACATGCTGTTCGCGTACCAGCTCTTCCGCGTCGAACTTCGAATCCGTCAGAATGTCGGAGATGATGTCGACCGCCAGCGGCACGTCGTTGCGCAGCACCCGCGCATAAAACGCCGTGGTCTCGACGCTCGTCGCAGCGTTGATCTCGCCGCCGACATTTTCGATCTGCGAGGCGATATCCCAGGCCGAGCGCGCGCTCGTGCCCTTGAACGCCATATGTTCGAGCAGATGTGCGATACCGTGCTCGTCGTCGCGCTCGTCGCGCGAACCTGAGCGCACCCACACGCCCAAGGCGACACTTTCAATATGAGGAAGCTTCTCGGTGGCGACGGTCATGCCGTTCGAAAGACGGCTTACCTCCAAACCCATCAAATCATTACTCCTTTGGCCGCGCTAGTAAGCCGCGCGAGCCCGCTCTTCAATGTGATCCTCCAACATTTTCAGATCGGAGGGAAGAACCTCGAACTTTTCAGACCGTTCCATAAGGCCCGAAAGCCAGGCCGGCAGGTCGGGCTTCATGCCGCTTGCTGCCTCGACCGCGTCAGGGAATTTGGCGGGATGCGCCGTGGCAAGCACGATCATGGGGCTCGCAGCATCCTTGTGGTGTCGGGCCACATGCACGGCGGTTGCCGTATGCGGGTCGAGCAGATAGCCAGACTGTTTGAGAACGCCGTCGATTGTTACTGCGGCCTCGCCCATAGTTGCAGCACCCGCGGCGAAGTCGGCACGAATGGCTTTCAGCGTTTCAGCTTCGATGCCGAACGCGCCCGACTGCTTGAGCCCATCCATTGCGCGTACGATCGATGCCGCATCTCGACCGCCGGCCTCGAACAGAAGCCGCTCGAAATTCGACGACACCTGAATGTCCATGGAGGGCGACGTGGTGGCGACGACCGGCCGCGTCTCGTAGCGTCCGCTCGCCAGCGATCGCGCCAGAATATCGTTGTCGTTGGTCGCAATGACCAGCCGGTCAATGGGCAGCCCCATACGTTTTGCCGCGTAGCCCGCGAAAATGTCTCCGAAATTGCCGGTGGGCACCGTGAAAGACACCGACCGCTCCGGCGCGCCCAGCGAAAGTGCCGACGAGAAATAATAGACGATCTGGGCCATGATCCGCGCCCAGTTGATCGAATTGACGCCGGAAACGCCCAGCCGGTCGCGGAAGGCATGGTCGTTGAACATGCCTTTCACCAGCCCCTGGCAATCGTCGAAATTGCCTTCGATGGCGAGTGCGTGAACGTTCGCCGCGCCGGAGCTGGTCATCTGACGCTGCTGCACCGGCGAGACAAGCCCATTGGGAAACAGAATGAAGATGTCAGTGCGCTCGCGCCCCGCGAACGCCTCGATCGCGGCACCGCCGGTATCGCCGGACGTCGCGCCAACAATTGTCGCGCGTTCGTCCCGCTCAGTGAGCACATGATCCATGAGCCGGCCCAGAAGCTGCATCGCAACGTCCTTGAAAGCCAGCGTCGGGCCGTGAAACAGCTCCAGCACGAACTCATTCGCGTCGGTTTGCACCAGCGGGCACACCGCGGCGTGCCGGAAGGAGGCATAGGCGTCGTCAACGATCCGGCCAAAAGTCGAGGCTTCGATCTCGTCGCCAACGAAGGGCGTCAAAAGGCGCTTGGCGATGTCGGCATAGGAAAGCTCGCGCATCGCGCTGATTTCGGAAGCGCTGAATGTCGGCCATTCCTCTGGGACGTAAAGCCCGCCATCGCGCGCCAACCCGGCCAGAAGCACGTCTGAAAAACCAAGCCGCGGAGCGGCGCCTCGGGTGCTGATGTAATGCATTGAGCTGGGTCCGGATTGTTTTGGCGCCGTTTACCGGCCTTTGAAAAACCGCATTCCTTCGGTCGCATTCCGCGCGCGCGATTGATATAGAACAGCCGCTTAGCGTGTGGGAAGTACAGTTTCAGGGGTTTTCATTGCGTCAGTTTTCTTTTGCCGCCGTATCAGTGCTGGCATTGGCTGCGCTCGGCCTGGCAGGTTGCCAGTCGGGCAGCGGCGTGGATGCGCTCGATCTGAACGGTCAGGGCAACAACGAGCCGGTCAAGCTGAGCGAGCTTCGCATGTATTGCCCTGCGGTGCAGCTGCGCGAGGGAACGGCCTATTTCAACACCTATGAGCGCGGCGGCAAGGACGACGCCACGCGCGTTATCTATCAGGCTTCGATCGCCGATGTGACGCGCCAGTGCAGCCGTTCGGGCAATATGCTGAACATCAAGGTCGCGGTCGCCGGCCGTATCGTGCCAGGCCCCAAAGGCAAGGCGGGAACGATCACGATGCCGATCCGCGTTGCCGCCATACAGGGCGCAGAGGTAATGTATTCGCAGCTCTACAAGCACCCGGTGAACATTCCCGACACAATCGGCGCCACGCAGTTCATCTTCTCCGAAGCCGTGTTCCAGATCCCTGTGCCGGCCACGCAGAACGTATTGATCTTTGCGGGCTATGACGAAGGCCCCTACGACACGCCTTAGATCAGCGTCTCGTTGTCAGACCATACCGAAAGTGCATCGAGCACCGGGCCAAGATCGGCCCAGCGGTTGATTGCCGTTTCAGCGCCGGCCTCAGTCAGCATGTCGGAGTGGCCGGGATAGCTGTGCGAGCCGCCGGTGAAGCCGATCACGCGCATGCCGGCGGCCTTGGCGGCGGCAACGCCGTGGACGGAATCTTCCAGCACCATGCATTTGGCCGGGTCTGTGTTCATGACAGATGCCGCGTGCAGATAGACATCTGGTGCCGGCTTCGGCCGTTTGTCGGGCAGATCCATCGCCGAAAACACACGACCTTCGAAAAGCGGCATCAGGCCGGTCTTGTTTAGCATCATCTCCAGACGCTCGGTTCGCGAGTTGGAGCAAATGCAGCGCGGGTATTTCACCGCGGCGACAGCCTGCGCAACTCCTGAAATCGCGCGAACTTCGCGCGCCAGCCGGCGATCGAGTTCCGCCTTCTGCTTGTCGAGCATCGACGCCTGAAACACCTGTCCGGTCTCTGCCTCAAGTCGCATCAGGATGTCGCGGAAGGTGAGACCGGCATATCGCCCGGCAAACTCAACAGGATCGATCTCGATGGCGACTTTGGCCAGCATCGCGGTTTCGACGCGCGCGGCAATGATTTCGGAATCGACCAGAACGCCGTCGCAGTCGAAGATTACCAACTCAACCAAAGGAATTTCTCGCGGGATTTGTGTGTCGTGCCCGGGCAGGGCATTGCGGGCGTCCGGTTACACGATTGCCTTGCGCGGCGCAAACCAGGCGGCGCGCTTCACCAATTCTTTACGCAAAACGGTAACCATAACGGCCAGTAAACAGTCTCAGTAAATGTGTATGAGTTCCGGTGTACCCATGGCCGCAATGCGCCTTCTTGCCGATCTTCCCGCATCTTCCGACAAAGCCGAATGGGTCGACACGATCCTGAAAGGCGACTGCGTTGCCGCTCTGGAAAAGCTGCCCGAACATTCCATCGATGCGATCTTCGCGGACCCGCCATACAATCTGCAGCTGAATGGCGACTTGCATCGCCCCGACCAGTCCAAGGTCGACGCGGTCGACAATGATTGGGACCAGTTCGACAACTTTGCCGCCTATGACGCATTCACCCGCGCTTGGCTGCTGGCCTGCCGGCGAGTGTTGAAACCGAATGGCACGATCTGGGTGATCGGCTCCTACCACAACATCTTTCGCGTCGGCGCAGCCATGCAGGATCTCGGCTTCTGGATCCTGAACGATGTGGTGTGGCGCAAGACCAACCCCATGCCCAACTTCCGCGGCCGCCGTTTCCAGAACGCTCATGAAACGATGATCTGGGCTTCGCGTGATGCCAACGCCAAAAGCTATACCTTCAACTACGAAGCGATGAAGGCGGCCAATGACGATGTGCAGATGCGCTCCGACTGGCTGTTTCCGATCTGCACCGGCGGCGAGCGCCTGAAGGACGAGAACGGCGACAAGGTGCACCCGACGCAGAAACCCGAAGCACTGCTGGGGCGCGTCTTGATGTCGTCGACCAAGCCCGGTGATGTCGTGCTTGATCCGTTTTTCGGCTCCGGCACCACCGGCGCGGTAGCGCGCAAACTTGGCCGTCATTTCGTCGGCTGCGAGCGCGAACAGGACTATATCGATGCGGCTCGCGCACGCATCGATGCGGTCGAGCCGCTGGCCGAGGCCGACCTTCGGGTCATCCCCGGCAAGCGCGCCGAGCCGCGTGTCGCGTTCGTCAGCCTGGTGGAATCGGGGCTCATCGATCCGGGCACGATCCTGCACGACACGCGCCGCCGCTGGTCGGCGCAAGTGCGGGCCGACGGCACGCTTTTCGTCAATGGCGAAGCGGCCTCAATCCACCGCATGGGCGCAAAAGTTCAGGGGCTGGACGCCTGCAACGGCTGGACGTTCTGGCATTACGAGCAGGACGGCAAGCTGATGCCGATCGACGAACTTCGGCGTATAGCGCGCCAGAACATGGCCGCGGCCGGCGCTTAAACGGCTAACGATTTCAATAATTAACAACCCGCCGCGGAATCGGTTTCGCAGCGGGTTGAATCATTTTTCGAGCTGCTTGAATCAGTTTCTCAGCGACACGCCGTGAGCGGCCAGATCGGCTTTCAGTTTGTCGGCACCGGTGAACTGCAAGGCCTTCCAGCCGGCCGCGATCGCGCCATCCACATTCTTCTGGCTGTCATCGATGAACAGTGTCGCGGAGGGTTCGAGCCCGAAAGCGGACACGTGGTGGTCGTAAATCTCGCGGTCCGGTTTGATCAGTCCGAGTTCGCCTGAAACTGAGACGCCACGGGGCAGGGCAAGGAACGGAAAAATCTCCTGCGCCCGCGGATAGGTCTCCGCCGAAAAATTGGTCAGCATCGTCACGTCGTGGCCGTCCTCGATCAGCGACGTCATTATGGCGACGCTGTCGTCATAGGCGTGGCTGACCATCTCGTGCCAGTGCCGGTAGAAGGCACGGATGTTCTCTTCTTCATCCGGGAAGTCGGCAACCAGCAGCGCCTCGGCGTCCTCGATTTTCCGGCCGCGATCCTGTTCGAGGTTCCAGTCGTTGGTGCAGACGGTTTCGAGAAACCAGCGCCGCTTCTCATCGTCCGGCAATAAGCGGCGGAACGGAATTTCGGGATCGTAGTGGATCAGCACACGGCCGATGTCGAAGACGATGTGGCGAATGTCGGTCATCTTTGTCCTAGCGCCGTTTTCCCGGCGGCCGGCCCCTGTTCTGAGTCGCGCCGGGTATAGCGGCTTCGATCACCTTTTTCATGACGGTGGGCAGAGCTTCCCCAGCCAACTGATCGGGAGTGGACCACCAGCCGCCGTCGCCAGCCTCATGCGCAACACTGTTCGCGCGGTACACCGTGAGCTCCAGCGAAAAATGCGTGAAAACGTGGCTGGCCGTTCCAGTACGCATCCAGTCGGCGGGGAAAGGTGCGGCCGCCACGCCAGTTTCGCCATCCTTCCGTGCGGTCCAGCCGGTGGTGGGTACTTCCGCCATGCCGCCCAGCAGGCCTCCCTCCGGCCGCTTCTGAAGAAGCACAGCGCCATCGTCGCGCACAGCCACGAATGCCGCTCCGCGCCGGGCGGGGCGCTGCGCTTTCGCCGGCTTCACCGGGAAGAGCTCGGGATCGCCCGCTTCAAGTGCAACGCAGTCATCGGTCAGAGGGCAGGTGAGGCAGGCCGGCCGGCGCGGCGTGCAAATCGTCGCGCCAAGGTCCATCACCGCCTGGGCGAAATCGCCAGGGCGCTCTGCCGGCAGCATCTCGGCGACCCGCGCCTTTATCTCTGTCTTCGCGGCCGGCAGCGGGGTTGCGATGGCAAAGAGCCGCGTAATCACGCGCTCGACATTGCCATCCACAACCGGCTCCGGCTGATCGAAGGCGATGGCGGCAATGGCCGCCGCTGTGTAAGGGCCGATGCCCGGCAATTGGATCAGCGCGTCGTAACGACCCGGAAAGCGTCCACCCAGTTCGCCGGCCACCATGTCGGCGCACTTCTTCAGGTTCCGCGCCCTTGAATAATATCCGAGCCCGGCCCAGGCTTTCATCACGTCGTCGGTTTCGGCGGCAGCAAGCGCTGTGACGTTGGGCCATTTGTCCACAAACCTGCCGAAATATGGCTTCACGGCCTCCACTGTCGTCTGCTGCAGCATGATTTCGGACAGCCAGATGCGGTAGGGGTCGGGCACGGTGCCGGCCGCGCGATCTGCGGGAGACACCCGCCATGGCAGCTCGCGCGCATGCCGATCGTACCAGGTGAGCAGCTTTGCCGCAGTAGCGGAGGTGGCTTCGGCAGGCGAGGGCATGGTGCGGTTTGGGCCGGATTGCGCTAAGGATGGATCAAATTGCGGACCCCGACATGGCAGCCAATCGCAAATTCAGCAATCCCGTGCAGGTCAGTGAAGCGGCCGGCAAGATTCTCGATCCCGTGCTGCGCAAGCGCGCCGGCATATCGGTCGGGCTTGTGCAGAGCTGGGAAGAGATCGTCGGGCCGTCGCTGTGCGACGTCACCCGGCCCGAGCGCGTGATCTGGCCGCGGCGCGACAGCGATGAGGATGCATTTAAACCCGCAACGCTGGTCGTGTGCTGCTCTGGCGCGAATGCACTGCAGCTTCAGCATCAAACCGGCGAAGTGATCGACCGCGTGAATGCCTATCTGGGCTTCCCGGCCATCGGCAAGCTGCGCATCGTGCAAAAGCCGGTTGGCGACGCCACTCCGCGCACGCTGCCGCCGCGCGAGTTAACTCCCGCGGAAGCCGGAAAAATCGACGGTCTGACCGCAAAGATCGAGGATGAAGAGCTGCGCGCTTCGCTTGCCCGGCTTGGCCGCAGCGTCGTCGGCAGCGGCAACTGACCGCAGGGCCTCGCGCGTTCGTGAACGGCCAAAATGCTTTTGGGTGATTGGCCTGGGGACGAACCTGCCTTAATTCGGCGCTATCTATCGCTTTTCTGCCCCTTCCAATCGCAAAATCCGCGCTTAGTCAGGTGATTCGCATGTCAGTTATGCTTCCTCGTCGCAATGTTCTCCTCTCGCTCGCCGCTTTGTCGGCTTCCGGCATGTTGCTTGCAGCCTGTGGTGATGATGAAGCCAAGGCGCCTGAGGAGACCCCGCCGGCCACCACCAGCGAAGCGCCGCCCGCGCAGGGCAGCGTCGATATGGCCGATCTGCTGGAGGAAGGCGCGCTGCCCGAAAAGGCGATCGGCGAGGCTGACGCACCGGTCACCATCGTGGAATATGCCTCCATGACCTGCCCGCATTGCGCCTCGTTCCACGAAGCCACGCTGCCGGCGATCAAGGAGCGTTACATCGACACCGGCAAGGCACGGCTCATCTTCCGCGAATTCCCGTTCGACCCGCGCGCCGAAGCCGCATTCATGCTGGCTCGCTGCTCCAACGACAATTATTTTCCGATGGTCGATGTGCTGTTCAGCCAGCAGCGCGACTGGGCCACGGTTCAGGATGCGCGCGCCGCACTGCTCCAAATCTCGAAACTGGCCGGTTTTTCACAGGAGTCCTTCGAGGCTTGCTTGACGGACCAGAAGCTTCTGGATGATGTCCGGGCTGTGCGCGCGCGCGGCGCGAATGATTTCAAGGTCGAATCGACGCCGACCTTCTTCATCAATGGCGGCAAATATTCGGGGGCGCTCTCGGTTGACCAGATGTCGGCCATCATCGAAAGCCATCTCTAGGGGCGCATCGCCCGCTGGAGCGCCGGCTGCCGTGTCGAGTGAGGCGCGGCGATGAAGTTCAACCGTCTGCGCCTGCTCGGCTTCAAGTCTTTCGTCGACCCGTCCGAATTCGTCATCGAACGCGGGCTGACCGGTATTGTCGGCCCCAATGGCTGCGGCAAGTCGAACCTCGTCGAAGCGCTCCGCTGGGTGATGGGCGAGAACTCATACAAAAACATGCGCGCGTCTGGCATGGACGACGTGATCTTTTCGGGCTCCGCTACACGGCCAGCGCGCAACACAGCCGAAGTCACGCTGTTCCTCGACAATGCCGACCGGCGTGCGCCCTCTGCCTTCAACGATGCTGACGAAGTGCAGGTCTCGCGCCGTATCGAGCGTGAGGCGGGTTCGGTCTATCGCATCAACGGCAAGGAAGCCCGCGCCAAGGACGTGCAGCTTCTTTTTGCCGACCAGTCTACGGGTGCACGCTCGCCTTCCATGGTCGGGCAGGGCCGCATCGGCGAGCTCATTCAGGCCAAGCCGCAGGCGCGGCGCGCGCTGCTTGAGGAAGCCGCGGGCATTTCCGGGCTGCATTCGCGCCGGCATGAAGCGGAGCTGCGGCTGCGCGCCGCCGAGCAGAACCTCGAGCGCCTTGACGATGTGGTGGGCGAGCTGCAGTCGCAGATCGAGAGCCTGAAGCGCCAGGCTCGGCAGGCGGCACGCTTCAAGAACCTCTCCGCCGATATCCGCAAAGCCGAAGCAGCTTTGCTGCATCTGAAGTGGTCGCAGGCACGCGATTCTGAGGCCGAGGCGCAGTCCGCGCTCTCCGCAGCCACCGCGGCCGTCGGCGAAAAAGCATCGGCGCAGATGGAAGCCGCCAAACAGCAGGCGATCGGCGCCAACAAATTGCCTGAACTGCGCGAGGCAGAAGCGGCAGCCGCCGCTGCATTGCAGCGTCTCAAGATCGCCCTCGGACAGATCGACCAAGAGGCAGAGCGTGTGCGCGCCCGTCAGGCGGAGCTCGAAAAGCGCGTTACCCAGCTCGACGCCGACATGGCGCGAGAAAAGCAGCTTTTGGCCGACAATGCCTCGGTTCTGGGACGGCTGCAGGCCGAGGAGCAGGGCTTGCGCGCCGCCAATGACGGTGCAGCCGAGGAGGAGCGGCGTGCGCAGGCCGCTTATGAGGATGCACAGTCCAAACTCGCGGCCAGCGAGGCGGCTCTTGGCGAACTGACGGCCGAGCGGGCCGAGGTGTCTGCGCGCCGCACTCAACTGCAACGCGCATTGCAGGAAGGCACGGAGCGCCGCGACCGCCACGAGCGCCAGCTGAAGCAGTTGGAAGACGAGACGGCGGAAATCGGCAAGCGTATCGCCGAACTCGCCGACCCGGCAGTAAAGAAAGAGGCTGTGGACGCGGCGGAAACGTCGCTGACCGCCGCCGAGGCCACAGCGCTTGACGCCGAAAGCCTCGTCGCGCAGCGCCGCGAAGCCGAGGCCGCGCTGCGTCCGGCATTGCAGGAAGCGCGCGCCGCGCTGCAGAGCGCTGAAACCGAGGCGCAGACCCTGTCGCGCATCATCAACGCGGTCTCCGGCGGCCTTTTCCCGGCTGTGCTGGAGCGCATTTCGGTCGACAAAGGTTTTGAGGCGGCATTGGGTGCGGCACTCGGCGAAGACCTCGATGCGCCGCTCGACCGCACGGCCCCTGCGCATTGGGGCGCGGCGATACAGACTGGCGATGATCCCAAACTGCCGCAGGGTGTGAAAAGCCTTGGCGATCTTGTGCGCGCCCCGGCTGAACTTGCACGCCGCCTGGCGCAGATTGGCGTGGTTGAGGCAGAAGAAGGCGCGCGGCTTCAGGCGCAATTGAAACCCGGCCAAAGGCTCGTTTCGAAAGACGGCGCTTTGTGGCGGTGGGACGGTTTTGTCGCCAGCGCAGATGCGCCAACGGCCGCTGCGCAGCGTCTCGCACAGAAGAACCGGCTCGCTGAGCTGGACGCCGAGGTGCGCGAGGCGACCCTGAACCTACGTGCTGCCGAAGCGGCGCAGGCCGAAGCCGAGCAGGCGGTGAAAGAAGCTGTCGAGGCCGAGAAGGCGGCGCGCGAAACGCTTCGCACCACTCAGCGCGCATTGGAGGAGGCCCGCGCGGAACTGGTGCGTGCCGAACGCGCCTCCGGAGAGCTCGCAAGCCGCCGCGCCGCGCTGGAGGAATCGCGCCAGCGGCTGGTGGAATCGCGCGATGAGTCCGTTGCAGCCGTCCGCGATGCCGAGGCCGCACTTGCAGCTGCGCCGGAGCTGGCAGACCTTCAGGGGCGGCTCGATGCCGTATCGGCTGAGGTCGCACAGGACCGCGCCGCGCTCGCCGAGACCCGCGCCGCACATCAGGGGCTCGCCCGCGATGCCGAAATGCGCCAGCAGCGGCTTGCCGCAATTGCTACCGAGCGCGCCAGCTGGACCTCGCGTACCGAAAACGCTGACCGGCAGATCGCGTCGCTGTCGGAGCGCCGCGCCGAGGCCGCGTCGGAACGCGAGAAGCTGGCCGACACACCGGACGAGATCGACGCTCGCCGCCGGGCGCTGCTCTCTCAGCTTTCGCAGGCTGAGGAGCTGCGGACCAGCGCGGCTTCGCGTTTGCAGGGAGCCGAGAACCGGCAGGCTGAGTTTGATCGCGCAGCGGTGGCCGCTGTTGAAGCTTTGTCGGGCTCGCGCGAACAGCGCGTGCGCGCCGAGGAAAAGCTGGCCGCCGCCGAGGAACGTCGCAAGGAGGCCGAGCATCGTATTCGGGAGGCACTGAATGTCGGCCCGCATGAGGCGTTGCGCCATGCGGGCCTGGCAGAGGGTGAGGCGCTGCCCGATCTCTCTGAGCTGGAGCGCCGGCTTGACCGCCTTCGTGTGGAACGCGAACGCCTGGGCGCTGTGAATTTGCGCGCAGAGGCCGAGCAGCAGGAACTCACCGAGCGCTACGAGACGATCGTTTCGGAACGCGAGGATGTGATCGAGGCGATCCGCAAGCTACGGCAGGCAATTCAAAGCCTGAACCGCGAGGGCCGCGAGCGCCTGCTTATCGCCTTCACCGAGGTAAACGCGCAGTTCCAGCGTCTCTTCACCCACCTCTTTGGCGGTGGCACGGCGGAGCTGCAACTGATCGAATCGGAAGACCCGCTTGAAGCCGGCCTCGAAATCCTCGCCCGCCCGCCCGGCAAGCGCCCGCAGACGATGACACTGCTCTCTGGTGGCGAACAGGCGTTGACGGCAATGGCGCTGATCTTCGCCGTTTTCCTCACCAACCCGGCGCCGATCTGCGTGCTCGACGAGGTGGATGCTCCGCTGGACGACCACAATGTCGAGCGCTTCTGCAATCTGATGGACGAAATGGCGTCATCCACCGATACGCGCTTCGTCATCATCACGCACAACCCCATCACCATGGCGCGCATGAATCGCCTCTTCGGCGTCACCATGGCCGAGCAGGGTGTCAGCCAGCTCGTTTCGGTTGACCTGCAAACTGCCGAGCAGCTCCGCGAGGCGAGCTAACCCCTCAAGGGGGAGGGGTTAAACCTCCGCCCAGATCGCCAGCTCGTTGCCGGCCGGGTCGGTGAAGTGGAAGCGGCGGCCGCCGGGGAAAGAAAAGATCGGCTTCACGATCTTGCCGCCGGCATTGGTTACCGTTTCCAGCGATTTCTCCAGATCGGTGGAAAATAGCACAGGCAGCGGCTTTGAGCCGGGCGGCGTTGCGCCGTCGAAACCGCCATCCAGGCCTTCCGCGAAGGCGGAATAGGAGGGGCCGTAGTCGGTGAACGTCCAGCCGAAGGCCGCGCTGTAAAACGCTTTCACGCTGTCGATAGAGCCGTTGCCGGCCGCCATTTCCAGATAATCGAGCTTGCCGTCTTTTCTCATTACGCAACTCCAATTTGTTCCCGATATGTTCTAGTGCCGGGGCGTGAACATTGCAACCGGATTTTCCGCTTCGTGTACAAATCGATTGATATTCGTGGAGAGCGGACGCGCGCCTTGCCTTTGCTGAGGTGCGACCTTATCGATCCCACCAACCACACGGCGCTGGTGGCGCCCATAAAGGAGCCCGCATGACGAGAATGGTCTTCGGATTCGGTGGCGGGGCGGCCGATGGCAGCGCGTCCGACCGGGAGCTGCTGGGGGGCAAAGGCGCCAATCTGGCAGAGATGTGCAATCTTGGGCTCCCCGTTCCGCCGGGTTTCACGATCACCACCGAGGTCTGCACTTCGTATTATGCAGACGGCAACAAGCTACCCGACGGCCTGCGCCAAGAGGTGGATGCAGCACTCTCGAGGATGGGCGAGATAGCCGGCGGCCGCTTCGGCGATCCCGAAAAGCTGATGCTGGTTTCCGTGCGCTCCGGCTCCCGCGCCTCCATGCCGGGCATGATGGATACCGTGCTCAATCTCGGCCTTAACGACGAGACCGTGGCTGCACTTGCGGCGGCGTCGGGCGATGAGCGCTTCGCCTATGACAGCTACCGCCGCTTCATCCAGATGTATTCCGACGTCGTGCTCGGCGTCGATCACGAGGTCTTCGAGGAAATACTGGAGGACGCCAAGGCTGAGTATGGCCTCGAGCAGGACACCGAGCTCTCGGCCGCGCAATGGCAGGATGTCATTGGACGCTACAAGGCGAAGGTAGAGGAGGAACTAGGTGCGCCGTTCCCGCAGGATGCGAAGGAGCAGCTCTGGGGTGCCATCAACGCGGTCTTTGCAAGCTGGATGAACCCGCGCGCCATCACCTATCGCCGCCTCCACGACATACCTGAAAGCTGGGGCACGGCCGTCAATGTGCAGGCCATGGTGTTCGGCAATATGGGCGACAGCTCCGCCACCGGCGTTGCCTTCACGCGCAATCCGTCGACCGGCGAAAACGCGCTTTATGGCGAGTTTCTGGTCAATGCGCAGGGTGAGGATGTGGTGGCCGGCATTCGCACGCCACAGAACATCACCGAGGCAGCCCGTGTTGCCGCCGGGTCCGACAAACCCTCGCTGCAAAAGCTAATGCCGGATGCCTTCAAGACGCTGACTGAAATAGCCAGCCGCCTAGAAGCGCATTACCGCGACATGCAGGATCTCGAATTCACCATCGAGCGCGGCAAGCTCTGGATGCTGCAGACGCGCTCCGGCAAGCGCACCGCCAAGTCGGCTCTACGCATCGCCGCCGAAATGGCGGGCGAGGGGCTGATCACGAACCAGGAAGCGGTGTTGCGCATTGAGCCGGCATCTCTCGACCAGCTGCTGCACCCCACCATCGATCCGAGGGCGCGGCGCGATGTGATCGGCTCCGGCCTGCCGGCCTCGCCGGGCGCTGCAACCGGCGAAATCGTCTTCACCTCCGACGAGGCCGAAGAAGCCAAGGCTCAGGGTAAGGACGTCATACTCGTCCGTGTCGAGACCAGCCCAGAGGATATTCATGGCATGCATGCCGCGGAGGGCATTTTGACAACGCGCGGCGGCATGACCAGCCACGCCGCTGTGGTGGCGCGCGGCATGGGCAAGCCCTGTGTGTCGGGCGCTGGCAGCCTGCGCGTCGATTATCGAACGGGGACGCTGCTCGCCATGGGTGTCACGCTGAAGAAGGGCGATGTGATCACCGTCGATGGCGGCACAGGCCAGGTGTTGAAGGGCGCTGTCGCCATGCTGCAGCCGGAACTTTCGGGCGATTTCGCTTCCATCATGGGCTGGGCCGACGAGGCGCGCCGCATGAAGGTGCGGGCGAATGCCGAAACGCCTGCTGATGCGCGTATGGCGCGATCATTCGGCGCGGAAGGCATAGGCCTTTGCCGCACCGAGCACATGTTCTTCGATGGTGAGCGCATTGTCGCCATGCGCGAGATGATCCTGGCGGACACGGAAGAGGGACGCCGCGCTGCGCTTGCCAAGCTGCTGCCCATGCAACGGTCCGATTTTCTGGAGCTCTTCGAGATTATGTCGGGTCTGCCGGTGACGATCCGCCTGCTCGACCCGCCGCTGCACGAATTCTTGCCGCAGTCTGACGAGGAGATCGCCGAGGTGGCTGCGGCTATGGATGTCTCGGCCGAAAAGCTGCGCCAGCGCACGGAAGCCCTACACGAATTCAACCCAATGCTGGGGCACCGAGGCTGCCGGCTCGCTGTCTCATATCCGGAGATCGCGGAGATGCAGGCTCGCGCGATCTTCGAGGCTGCGGCGGAGGCCGGCAAAAGCACCGGTAGCCCGGTGGTGCCGGAAGTCATGGTGCCGCTGGTCGGGCTCAAGGAGGAGCTGGACTACGTGAAAAAGCGCATCGACGATGTGGCCGAGACCGTCATGAAGGAGGCAGGCAGCCGCTTCGACTATCTCGTGGGAACGATGATCGAGTTGCCGCGTGCGGCGCTGCGCGCCGGCGTGATTGCCGAGGTCGCCGAGTTCTTCTCGTTCGGCACAAACGACCTCACGCAGACCACTTACGGAATCTCACGCGACGACGCCTCGTCATTCCTTGAGACCTATCGCCAGAAGGGCCTGATCGAAAAGGATCCGTTCGTTTCGATCGATGTCGACGGCGTTGGCGAGCTTGTGCGCATGGCGGCAGAGAAGGGCAGGGGAACGCGACCGGACATCAAGCTTGGCATCTGCGGCGAGCATGGCGGCGACCCGGCTTCGGTGGAGTTCTGTGAAAGCGTTGGACTCGACTATGTGTCTTGCTCGCCCTTCCGCGTACCCATCGCGCGTCTGGCTGCCGCCCAGGCGGCTGCGCGAGCGAAGGGCTAGGCGAGGTCGTTATTCGCGAACGAAAACGTACCACTCGCCGAAGCAGGTTGCTGTTTCGGTATTGACACCTAATGCACCAAAGCGTGACTCGTGGGCCCAAATCAGGCTTCCGCTCGGCGCTTCCTCAGGAGTGTTGATCGACTTGACGATGCCGGGGCTTTCAAGTGCGATCATGCCTCGGTCTTTGCCGGAGTCGCTGTCTCCAATCACATAGGTTTCGTCGGCATGTGCTCGCGCCAACGTCGCGAGGACCGGCTGGCGAAGATACTGTCTGAACCTCGGGTCGTAATCGCCCCAAAGCCCGGTTGCGAAAAGCGCGGCGATGGCGAGGAAGGGCGCTACCAGGAAGCTTCCGCCGAACAAGGCCGCTGACCGGCTTTGGAGATTGCTGAGTGCCACTGCAAGCGGCAGCAACAGGCCGAGCCCGCCAAGCAAGCCGACCAGGCTGAGTCTTGTTCGGTCAGGGCCGACGGCGATCACGTCGAAATATACGAGGCCTGCAGCTACGATCAGCAGCGCGCCCAGCATGCCAGAAAGCGTTGCAATGCGCTTAGGCCATCTCGATCCGCCGGTCGAATACTCTCGTGCGAGCGCAACCAGTGCGACGCCGGCCAGCAATGAAAGCATCGGATAAAGCTGCAGTGCGTAGTACCAGGTGCGCGTCTTGAACAGCGTCAGTTCCACCAGCAGAAGCAGTGGAAAGCCCAGTAACAGCGTCTTTCTGCTCATGTCAGACCGCGCCACGATCACAGCGCCGGCAAGCGCAAATAGTGGCCACGGAAATGCGGTCGCCGGAACGTTCCAGAAATAGTAGAAAGGCCCGGCATTGTGAAAGTCTTTGCCGGCCAGAAAAATGACCTTTCCGATCTGGGTTTCGATCGGAAAGGTCCCGTAGAGATCGTAGCTCGCTGCGAGCCAAGCGACGACCGGGGCCATACCGATGACCGCCCCGACATAAAGCCCCGGATTCAAAAGGTGCCGGTGGCGGCGGTGCTCCCACAACATGTAGGGCGCGAGCGCGCCGACGATAGGAACGATCATGAAGCTCTTGATCGCGAAGCCTGCCGAGAGTGCTACGCCAGCGGCCAGTCCCCACCCGAACTTACGGTCGCTCTCCTCAGCGCGCAGAAGCGCCCAAATGGCAAGGAGAGAGCAGAATGCGAGCGGAACGTCCTGATGCGCAAGCTTCGAGGCCTGCATCCAGATTGGTGTGACTGCTAGAATGGCGGCGCCCGCAAGCGCTACCGACTGCGGAACCAGCCGCCGCCCGATACCGTAGGTAAGCAGTACAGCTCCCAGCGATGACAGCATGACGGGCAACCGGCTTGCGATCTCGGAGAATCCGAAAATCTTCTGGCTGACGGCAACAAGCCACACGATACCTATCGCCCGGTCATAGGTCAGTCCGTCGAACCAATGCTGGGTGATCCAGTCCCCTGTCGCGACCATGACGCGCGCCTGCTGAGCGTAATAGCCTTCGTCGTGCGCGAGAAAACTCTGTCCTTGGGAGTTGATTGCCAGTAATGCGGCGGTCCACAGCACCAGCAGCAAAAACGGGCTTGCTGATGCCTGGCGCCGAAGCCAAGTCTCAACTGATGCCACGGGCTCCGCCTCTTCTGGATTCGCTAACGGCTTGATAGGACCGATAACACGGCTTATTGCCACCGGTGATCATGGGGCGCAACGACGACTGTAGTGCGCAAAGTCAATGGAGAATTGGTTTGGTAAAGAAAGTGGCTTTGATCACTGGCGTAACGGGGCAAGACGGGTCTTATCTCGCGCGATTTCTCTTGGGGAAGGGATACGAAGTTCATGGCGTAAAGCGCCGATCATCCTCAATCAACACATCTCGCGTCGACGACCTCTATGTCGATCCGCACGATGAAACGTCGTTCTTGCTGCATTATGGCGACCTGACCGATGCAACGAACCTGATACGGCTCATTCAGCATTGCCGCCCCTCGGAAATCTACAACCTTGGTGCGCAGAGCCACGTTCAGGTTAGTTTCGAGACGCCGGAATATACGGCGAATGCTGACGCGGTGGGCACATTAAGGCTGCTCGAGGCGATCAGGATTCTCGGGCTGGCAAACACGACGAGGTTCTATCAGGCCTCGACCTCCGAATTGTACGGAAAAGTGTTGGAGACGCCGCAGAGCGAAACGACCCCATTTTACCCGCGTTCGCCATATGCTGCAGCCAAGCTCTACGCACACTGGATCACGGTCAACTATCGCGAGGCTTATGGGCTTCACGCATCGAATGGCATTCTGTTCAACCATGAAAGCCCGGTGAGGGGCGAGACCTTCGTCACACGCAAGATTACGCGTGCGGTGGCGGCGATCCACCATGGCGAACAGGAAACGCTGTATCTCGGCAATCTGGATGCCTCGCGCGACTGGGGGCACGCACAAGATTACGTTGAAGGCATGTGGCTGATGCTCCAACAGGACGAGCCGGACGATTATGTGCTGGCGACGGGCGAGGCGCATTCCGTTCGTGAGTTCGTCGAACGGGCGTTCGCCTGCATTGGACGTATGATCGCGTGGCGTGGCGCTGGATTGGAAGAAGAGGGCATCGACGAGGAAAGCGGAGCCGTATTGGTTAGGGTCGATCCGCGCTATTTCCGACCGGCGGAGGTCGACAAGCTACTGGGCGACGCAAGCAAGGCACGCGCCAAGCTCGGCTGGTCGAACCGTACGAGCTTCGACGAACTGGTGCAGGAAATGGTGAGCGCTGATCTCGCAGCCCATGGGCGCGGAGATGCCTGAAGTCGTGTTCGATCTCTCAGGAAAGAAGGTCTTTGTCGCCGGCCATAACGGCATGGTCGGGTCTGCGATTGTCAGGCGATTGGCTGATATCGACTGTGAACTCATCACGGTTGCACGGGATACGGTTGATCTTCGACGACAGAGCGAGGTCGAAGAGTGGTTCGGCTCCGAAAAGCCGAACGCCGTGTTTCTAGCAGCGGCCAGGGTTGGTGGTATCCTAGCAAACGACACCTGTCCGGCCGATTTTCTCTACGAAAACCTCATGATTGAGGCGAACATCATCCACGCCGCCTTTCGGGCTGGGACATCGAAGCTGCTGTTCCTCGGTTCGTCATGCATCTATCCCAAACACGCGCCGCAGCCGATCGCCGAAGAAGCGCTCCTTACCGGGCCGTTGGAACCTACCAACGAGTGGTATGCGGTCGCTAAGATAGCTGGCATCAAACTGTGTCAGGCATACCGCAAGCAGCATGGGTGCGACTTCATATCGGCAATGCCGACGAACCTTTATGGTCCGGGCGACAATTACGATCTGAACTCGAGTCACGTCGTACCGGCACTGATCCGCAAGGCGCATGAAGCCAAGCTTTCCAACGCCCGATCAATGACAATCTGGGGTACCGGCGAACCGCGTCGCGAATTCCTGCATGTTGACGATTGCGCCGACGCGCTGGTGTTCTTGACGGAGAACTATTCGGACGCCAATCACGTCAATGTCGGGTCTGGCAAGGACCTGCCAATACGCGATCTCGCGCGGTTGGTTGCTGATATCGTCGGCTTTGCGGGGACGATTGAGCATGATCTTGGCAGGCCAGATGGCACGCCCAGAAAGCTGATGTCGGGTGGCCGCCTGGCTGCAATGGGTTGGCAACCGCAGATCAGCCTTGAAGAGGGACTAGCAAGAACCTACCAGGATTTTCTGGCGCGCGCAGGGGAAGCCTGAGAGTCGCGGCTAAACCGCTTTGAGTTTGCGATACGCGAATGCGACCATGCGGATCAGCAGCCAGCCATCCCTAAAGCGCGAGATTTGTGGTTCGCCGAAAGTGCGTGCCTTGTAGTGAACCGGCACCTCTACAATCCTAAGGTTCGATTTTGCCGCACCGAATATCAGGTCGAAATCGCCGAACGGATCGAAGTCTCCGAAATAGTCACGATTGGCGACGATCCGGTCGTAGTCGGTTTTGCGAAGCACTTTTGTGCCGCACAGCGTGTCGGTGAAGCGCTGGTTCAAAAGGAATGAAAATACGATTGCGAAAAATCGATTGGCGATGTGATTCAAGAACCGCATCGCCTCGTCCTCACGGGGGTAAACGAGCCTGGTGCCGTTGACGAACTCGCCTTTGCCCTTCGCGATGACATCGAAGAACTTACCCATCTCGGCCGCCGGAACAGTTAGATCGGCGTCGAGGATCATAAGCACTTCGCCAGACGAGTTGGCGAAGCCTTTGCGCACCGCGTCGCCTTTGCCTCTGCCTTCCTGCTGAAATACCTTGATGTCCCAGTTGTCGGCATATGCGTCGCGCACGCGCAGGCATTCCTCATGGGTGCCGTCGCTAGAATTTCCTTCGACGAAGACGATCTCCTGATTCTCGCAGAAGCGCGGCATTTCCTTGATCGCACGTTCGATATTGCCGCGCTCATTTCGGCAGGGAATCAGTACCGTCGCCGATGTCGGGGCCTCCCGTCCGGAGTTCACGGATCGGGCAACCACATAGCTTCTCAGGCAAAGCTGCCGGACCAGTGGCAGCGGTGCGATGTAGCGGTTGATCAGCCGGCCGATTCCCAAGAGCGAAAATGGGACAAGCTGCCGCCATTCGACCCGAATCGTCTCGAAGTCAGCGAGGTTGAGAATGCTGCGAAAGTCGCTGTCGCCAAGAAGGTTCTGCTCGGGCTGTTTCATGCGCCGGCCGAGCGCAGTTCCAAGCTTGAGCAGTGGCGTCCACAACGCCGAGTAGTGGCTGATGACCAGCCGCGTCTCGGCATGGAAGAATTTGTGAAGGCGCTTCAACGCATTTTCGATGTCGTCGAGCATTCCGATTGTATCGGACAATATGACGAAGTCGAAAGTACCCTCGATTGCGTCCAGAAACTCACCATCCTCGACATCGCCGAGCCGGAAATCGAGGTGAGGGTGCTTCTTGCGGGCGACCTCAAGCGTCTGTTCCGACATGTCGACGCCGACGCCGAGTGATGGTTTGAGGGCGGCAAGAAGGTGCCCGGTGCCGCAGCCGAGGTCGAGCACCCGGGCGCCCTCTGGCACTATGAATCGCATATAGCGCAGATCGTCTTCGTAGTAGGCGTGGTTCTTCGCAATCCAACTGTCGCGTGTGTTCGCATTTGCCTGCGCGTTTTCGTAGAAGGCCTGTTTTCGCGGACTTGTTGCGATCTTCTTAGGTGTGAAGTTCAATTTTCTGGCTCTGGCTGAACCGCATTGCCACCCCGGTAGGGGTAAACAAGCCAGACCGCAAGGCCGGCCGCACCAACCGCGAGTACAGTGAAACTGACCGTTGCCGAAGCGGCAGTCGCCAAGACGCTTGAGAAACCCACCTCTTCAAGCATGAAAACTATCACACCCTCGCGCAAGCCCCAGCCGCCGACTGAAATGGGCAAGAGCGCGGAGAGTGAAGCCAATTCTATGATTGCCGATGCATCCACGACGGGGACGTTTACGCCGACTGACCGGAATGCGAACCAGGCGCTGAGGCATGTGGCCGCGTTGGAGACAAGGAGAACAGGCAGAATACCAGTCGCGAAGCGGCCGGAGAGCACCACATTGCCGTAGTTGATGACCAGATCGCGAAAGCGATCGATCCATTTGCTTTCGAATTCATAACGCACGGCCCGGCCGGCCAACGCAGCGACCAAACCGCCGGCGACAATCACCGATGCAACGCCAATGAGGCTAGTGCCAAGAATGTCTGAGTTGGCGAACACAGACAGGCTGGTCGCTATCAGAAGGAACAGAGACAGTCCCCAGAGCCCTAGCGCGCGATCAATCAGCGCGCTCTGAACAACGTCCGCGACGCCCAATCCTGCATCGTATGCGCGATAGGCGCGAACTGCATCGCCTCCCACGCCGGTCGGGAGAAAGAGGTTGAAAAACATGCCCTCGAATGTGCCGACAACAGTCACGCCAAGCGAAATCCTGGCGCCCATTTCGCCGAGGATCATTCGCCAACGAAGTGCGTTGAAGCCAACCGCGATTGCCAGGCACAGCACCGCGAGCGACAGTTCCGGTACTTTCACAGCGGCAAGTGACGCAAAAACCTCCCGTAGGTCTCCTGCGCGGTAAAAAATGAAAGCGATAATCAGCAGACCCGCGATCAGCCTGATCGCGACCAGGTATCGCGCGCGTTGAGAGCGGCGGACCTTCACAAGCTATTGCGCTTCGCCAGGGACTCTTCCCAGGCGAGCGCGTGGCTCACGATGGTCTCGAGGTCATCGAGCGCTGGTGTCCAGCCGAATTCGCGCTGTGCGCGGTCTGAATTGGCGACGATCGAAACAGCGTCGCCCGGCCGCCGGCCGCTGATGCGGACGTCGAGATCGCGGCCGACGACCTTTTTTACCGCGTCGATGACCTCAAGCACCGAATAGCCGCGGCCATAGCCGCAATTGGCAATGATGCTCTCGCCGCCGGCACGCAGGCGCTTCAGCGCAAGATAATGCGCGTCCGCCAGGTCGCTCACATGAATGTAGTCGCGGATGCAGGTTCCGTCCGGCGTCGGATAGTCGGTGCCGAACACCTCCATGTAGTCGCGTTTTCCGGTTGCCGTTTCCGAGGCGACCTTGATGAGATGCGTCGCGCCCTTCGTTGACTGGCCCGTGCGCCCTCGCGGATCGGCGCCGGCGACGTTGAAATAGCGAAGCGCGGTGTAGCGCAGCGGATGCGCGGCCGCGGTGTCGCGCAACATCAGCTCCGTCATCAGCTTGGAGGTGCCGTAGGGTGATTCCGGCTTCAGGGTTTCATCTTCCGTCACCGGGACCTGCTCTGGGCTGCCATAAACGGCCGCGGTGGACGAAAATATGAAATGCTCGACACCGGTGCGCACCGCGCTTTCAATCAGCGCGCGCGATTTGACGGTGTTGTTGAGATAATAACCGAGCGGATCCGACACCGACTCCGGCACGATGATGGAGCCCGCGAAATGAATGATCGCATCGACATTGCGTCGTTTGATCGTGGCCTCAACAAGCTCCTGATCCGCGATGTCGCCGACCACGAGTTCGGCTTCCACAGGCACGGCCCAATCAAAACCGGTGCTCAGCCGGTCAACCACGACCACATCCTCGCCTGTATCGAGCAGGCGCCAGACCATGTGGCTGCCGATGTAACCCGCGCCACCTGAAATAAGAGTAGCCAAACCGTTGATCCGTTTGTGTTGGTCGTGTAGGCCATCCTACCGGACAAGAGTTACCATGCGCTGACCAAACAACCGGCTGATCCAGGTGGCAGAAGAAACGCTTAAATTCGGCACCAGCGGGTTGCGGGGCTTGTCCGAACGTCTCGCCGGCCGGCCGGCTGCCGCTTATTCTGCCGCCTTTGCAAGCGTGATGATGGCGCAGGGCCGCATGGTTCCGGGCGGCACGGTGCTGGTGGGGCGCGATCTGCGCGCAAGCAGCCCGGTTGTCGCGCGCTTCTGTTTTGCAGGCCTGACAGGAGAGGGTGCCGAGCCTCTCGATTGCGGAGAGTTGTCGACGCCGGCGCTTGCCGCGCGCGCGATGAAGCTCGGCCTTCCGGCAATTATGGTGACCGGAAGTCATATCCCCGAGGATCGCAACGGTCTGAAGTTCTATCGGCCTGATGGCGAAATTGACAAGCATGACGAGGCGGCGATCGCAGTTGCCGAACGGACGGCCAAGCTCCCTGAAAATGTCACGCTTGCCGATGCTAAGGGTGATCACGGCGCTGCCCTTGATGATTACCGCAGGCGTGCAACCAGTATGCTCGGCCCGGGTGCTCTCAAAGTTATGCGGATTGGCGTCTACGAGCATTCGTCGGTGATGCGCGATCTGCTGGTGGAGGTGCTTTCGGCGCTGGGTGCCGAAGTCGTGCCCTTCGGCCGCAGCGACGTATTCGTGCCGATCGATACGGAAGCACTGAGCGCGGCAGACGCACAGATCTGCCATGCAGCAATGCGCCAACATGAGCTCGATGCGGTGGTCTCGACGGATGGCGACGCAGACCGCCCGTTGATTGCCGACGAAAACGGTGCGTTCCTGCGGGGTGATCTTCTAGGCGCGATGACCGCGGCAGCCGTCGGCGCCGACTGTGTGGTGACCCCGATCAGCTCCAATTCCGGCATCGAACGCTGCGGACGATTCGCAATGATCAAGCGCACCCGGATAGGCTCGCCTTACGTCATCGAGGGCATGGGCATTGCACGTGCAGATGGCGCTTCAACGATCGTCGGCTTCGAGGCGAATGGCGGTGTGCTTCTGGGCAGCGATGCACAACTTGCAGGCCGGCCGCTGGCAGCCCTTCCGACACGTGATGCGATGCTTCCGATTCTGGCTGTCCTCTGGACGGCGAAATCTCAAGGCAAGCCGCTTTCCGAATTTGCCTCCGACTATTCTTTCGCTGCGGCGAAGGCCGGCCGGCTGCAAGGTGTCAGCGCCGAGAAAAGCCGAGCATTCCTCGCTGCTATCGAAGCGGACGGTTCCTTTCGGGACGCGTTGGTCACAGGCATTCTGGATGTCCGCGCTCTGGACACGACCGACGGTGTACGTCTGACTGGCGAGGAAGGCAGCGTGCTTCACTTCCGCGCCTCCGGGAACGCGCCCGAGCTGAGGTGTTATGTAGAGGCGGGTTCCGAGGACCAGGCCGCTCTGTTGTTGGAACGCGGGCTTGCGCGATCGCGCCAGCATCTTAACCGCCTCTAGGCGGCTATAGTTCCGGCAATTGCGCGTGGGAGGGAGTTTCAGTCCATATGAATATAGTTCCGGTTATCATGAGCGGTGGCGCTGGCTCGCGGCTTTGGCCGCTTTCTCGCGAAGCGTTTCCGAAGCCGTTCATTCCGCTGCCGGATGGCGAGACGCTCATCCGCAAGACCTATGCGCGCGCCACCGCGCTGCCAGGTGTTCGGCGCATCGTGACAGTGACCAACCGCGAATTGTTGTTTCTCACGGCGGATGAATATGAAATTGTCGGGCAATCCGGCCTCGCCCACAGCTTCATCCTTGAGCCGATGGGCCGCGACACCACGGCCGCGATTGCGCTTGCCTGCCTGCACGTCGCGGGGATCGAAGGCGAAGATGCCATCGCACTGGTGCTGCCGGCGGATCATCTGATCCCAGACACTCAGGCGTTTTCCGCAGCCGTTTCAGCCGCTGCCGTTTCCGCTGCTGCAGGCCGCGTTGCGACCTTCGGCATGAAACCCGACCGGCCCGAAACCGGCTTCGGTTATATCGAGGCCGATGGGACCGACCTCATTCGTTTCGTCGAAAAACCTGACCTCGAGACAGCGCGCAAATTCGTGGAAAGCGGCCGCTTCTTCTGGAATGGCGGCATGTTCTGCTTCCGTGTCGGCGTCATGCTGGCGCTAATGGACGAACACTGCCCTGACGTACTCAGCCAGACACGAGCGGCCTATGACGCCTCACGCGTGTCGGAATCGGAAGATCGCGTCAGCATGGAGATCGACCGCGACGAGTTCGCAAAAGTGGAGCCGGTTTCCATCGACTATGCCGTGATGGAAAAGCTGCACGACGCTGCCTGCATCCCCTGCGATTTCGCCTGGTCGGATATCGGTTCATGGAACGCGATTTCGGAACTGACCCAGGCGGACGGTGAGGGCAATCGTGTCATCGGCGATGTAGTGCTGAAAGGAACAAAAGACAGCTTCGTGCACGGGGCAGACAGGCTGGTAAGCCTCGTCGGTGTGTCGGGTCTGCTTGTCGTCGACACTCTCGACGCCCTTCTGGTCTGCGCTAAAGATGCCGCGCAGGACATCAAGGAAATCTACAACCACCTGAAAGCGAACGGTTCCGAAGCAGCACTCCTGCATCGCACTGCCCATCGCCCTTGGGGCACATATACGGTGCTGGAGGAGGGCGAACGCTTCAAGATCAAGCGCATAGAGGTGAAGCCGGGAGGCCGCCTCAGCTTGCAATCGCACAGGCACCGCTCGGAGCATTGGGTGGTTGTGGGCGGACAGGCGCGTGTGACGAACGGCGACAAAATCACTGTGCTTGGCCCGAACCAATCGACCTACATTCCCTGCGGTAACATGCACCGGCTGGAAAACCCAGCGGGGGAAAGGTTAGTGATGATTGAAGTGCAGTGCGGAAATTATCTGGGCGAGGACGACATTGAGCGATTTGACGATGAATATGGCCGCAGTCAGGTGAAATGAAGGCGGCGCGTTAGGCCGAGCAAAAACGCTGCACATCTGGTCGCACCCCAAGGTAGGTGTCACAATTCGATGTGCACCCTCGCAAGAGCGTCGCGAAGGTTTCCAAACAGTCTGCTTAGCATCCTCGTTAGGCCGTAAGCAGGCTTGTACCAAATCTGGTTTTTGGAGCGAAGCCTCCGACGGTCTAGATCCACAGACCCGTTGGCAATCGCAACTGCTCCTGCTACCAGCAGCAGACTTCTGTTCAGTTGAAGACGAAAGAGGGCATGATGGCGCGATCCGATCAACGGGTTGCCATAGTAGGTTTGGGCTACGTGGGATTGCCACTGTTGGTTGAGTTTGGCCGCACCCGGAATGTTATTGGCTTTGACCTCAGTGTTCAGCGGGTGGTCGAAATCAGTAAGGGTTATGATCGGACCGGCGAGGTTGAAGAACAATACCTCCTTGCCGTCATGGACAACCTTACCATAACACACAATATAGCTGACCTGTCAGACGCCAACATATTTATTGTTGCAGTGCCCACACCGATAGACGAAAGCAATCGACCAGACATGACATATCTGCTCGAGGCTTCTCGGCTGGTAGGAAGTGTATTGAAATCCGGAGACATCGTCGTTTATGAGTCGACGGTTTATCCTGGGGCTACCGAGGAAGATTGTGTATCAGTGCTTAGCGAGGTATCCGGGCTGAAGTATCTTGAGGGTGAGGACTCGAGTATAGAGGGGTACTATTGCGGCTATTCTCCCGAACGAATCAATCCCGGCGACAGAGTGCGACGATTGCCAGACATTGTGAAGATCACGTCAGGTTCGACGCCATTAGCGGCCAGCGTAATCGACGACCTTTATCGCGAAATCATCATCGCGGGCACGTATCGCGCGCCGAGCATTAGAGTTGCGGAAGCGGCGAAAGTGATCGAGAACGTTCAGCGCGACGTCAATATTGCGCTGGTCAATGAGTTGGCAATTATTTTCAATCACTTAGGTATAGATACGGAGTCGGTGTTAGAAGCGGCGGGTACCAAATGGAACTTTCAACCGTTCCGTCCGGGACTGGTGGGTGGTCACTGCATTGGCATTGATCCATACTACCTGAAACACAAGGCTCAATCAGTTGGGTATCATCCCGAGATCATATCTGCGGTTCGACGCCTCAACGACTCAATGGGCTCTTATGTTGTCGCTCAACTCGTCAAGGCGATGACTAGACGCGGCATCGCGCTTGAAGGCGCACGGATCTTGGTTCTCGGCCTTGCATTTAAGGAGAATTGTCCCGATCTGCGCAACAGTCGTGTCGTCGATATTGTCGCAGAGCTAAACGAATTCTCTTGTCGCGTCGATGTTTACGATCCATGGGTGTCGGTGCAGGAGGCGGAGGTTGAACTTGGTATCTCTCCCGTGGAGGCCCCTGACGAGCAAAGCTATGATGCAATTGTCATAGCTGTTGCTCACCGCGAATTTCGGGAGATGGGCGCCGAATCAATTCGGGCGTTTGGTAAGCCCAACCATATTCTCTACGACCTCAAATATGTGCTGGCGAAGAGCGAAGCCGATCTTCGTCTCTAAATGCTCCCGGCAGCTGATTTCAAGCCGAAGGACCGCCTAAACTGATGGGCCTCGTCAAGATGCTTTCGCGGATCTTAGAGCCCCTCCAGCGGGCGAAGGCGCTTGGCCTTCTTTTACTGATGCTGATCGGCATGGGGCTTGAAACCCTTGGTGTGGGCCTGGTGCTTCCCGCGATCGCGCTAATGACCTCCTCAGATATGGCCACCGCTTATCCCGCCATCCAGCCCCTGCTTAGTGCCTTAGGCAACCCTACCCGCGAAATGCTCATTGTCATGGGCATGGCGGCGATGGCAGCGGTTTATGCGCTCAAGGCGCTGTTCCTCATCTATCTCGCCTGGGTGCAGGCGGGTTTTTTGTTCCAGCTGCACGCCTCATTGTCTCAGCGGCTGCTCACCAGCTACCTGCGCCAGCCCTATGCCTTCCATCTGCGTCGCAATTCCGCCGAACTGATCCGCAATGTCACAACCGAGGTGAACCTGTTCACCAACGCAGCGCAGGCCACACTGATGCTGCTGACCGAACTGTTGGTCATTCTCGGCATTGTCGCGTTGCTGTTCTTTGTCGAACCGCTCGGTGCGTTGGCGGTGGGTTTCGTACTCGGTCTTGCCGCAATGGCCTTTTATCGGGTGTTCCGTTCGCGCATCCTCACATGGGGCAAAAAACGCCAGCATCACGAGGGACTGCGCATTCAGCATGTCCAACAAGGGCTGGGCGGCGCCAAAGACGTCAAGCTGCTTGGTCGCGAAGCCGACTTCCTGGACCAGTACCGGATGCACAATCAGGCCAATGCGGCCATGCTGCAGCGTCAGTATTTCATGCAACTGCTGCCGCGCCTGTTTCTTGAGGTTCTTGCGGTTTGCAGCCTGGCTGGCCTGGTAGCCATCATGGCTATGCAGGGGAAGTCGCTTGATCAAATATTGCCCATTCTCGGCGTGTTCGGCGCTGCCGCCTTCCGCCTACTGCCTTCGGTCAACAGGTCGATGACCTCCCTGCAGGCTACCCGCTTTGCGCTGCCTGTCATTCAGACTCTGCATAAGGAGCTTACGGGCATCGATTCGGCCTTCCCGCTTCCCAACGCGGTGCCCATAAGGTTCGAAAGCGAAATCCGGCTGGACAACGTAACCATGTACTACGAAGGGTCTGACCGGGCCGCGGTCGAGAACGTCTCCATTGTCATTCCAAAAGGCGCCAGCGTTGGTTTCATCGGAGATAGCGGTGGCGGCAAAAGCACGCTGATTGATGTGCTGCTCGGTCTGCTGACACCCAGCGGCGGCAGGGTATTAGTCGACGGTTGCGACATCTCAGATAACCTGCGCGGCTGGCAGAGCCACATCGGCTATGTGCCCCAGGCCATTTTCCTGACCGACGACACAATCCGCCGCAACATTGCTTTCGGCATCGCCGATGCCGACATCGACGACGAAGCGGTGGCAAGCGCCATGTACAGCGCCCGGCTGGACGAATTCGTCGCCAGTCTGCCCGAGGGCTTGAATACGGTTGTAGGCGAGCGCGGCGTGCGCCTGTCTGGAGGCCAGCGCCAGCGCATCGGCATCGCCCGCGCGCTCTATCACGATCCAGATGTCCTGGTGCTGGACGAGGCGACGAGCTCGCTCGACAACGCGACCGAAAAGCGCATCATGGATACCGTTGACGCAGTTCGTGGAAAAAAAACAATCATCATGGTGGCGCACCGATTGTCTACGGTGGAGAACTGTGACCACTTGTTCCGCGTCACCGCAGGCCGCGTAGCAGCCACCGGACCGGACATGACGAATGAAGCAGAAAAGGACACCGCAACAAATGACTGACAGCGCTTTCGTGCGCCAGTTCGTCATCGAGCACCAAGAAGTGCTTGAGACGACCTTTGCACAGGTGGCCGATGCGGTCGCAGCTGCTGGGGACGCCATTGGCGAAGCCATAGGCCATGGAGGCACGCTCTTTCTTTGCGGCAATGGCGGCAGCGCGGCAGACGCCCAGCACATTGCTGCCGAGTTTGTCGGCCGTTTCAAGAGGAACCGGCGTCCGCTTAGGGCGCTCGCCCTGACCACAGATTCTTCTGCGCTGACCTGCATCGCCAATGACTTCAATTATGACGAGGTGTTCGTACGCCAGGTCGAGGCCTTCGCGGCGCCAGGCGACTATCTTCTCGCGATTTCTACGTCGGGCTGTTCGCCTAACGTAAAAAAGGCGATTGATGCCGCGCACGAAAAGGGCGCGAAAGTAGTAGGCCTGTTCGGCAAGGGCGGCGGGGACTGCGCTGCGCTGGTAGACATCGCAATAACCGTGCCGTCCAACACCACCGCTCGCATCCAGGAGATGCACATCCTGATCGGACACATCCTGTGCGAGATCGTGGAGGAACGGCTTGGCTTTGCGTGATAAACTGCCTGAGCCTCATGCGGCTCGCGCTGTTGTGTTCGACTTCGACGGCGTATTCACAGACAATAAGGTTTATGTAGACCAGAACGGTGTGGAAACGGTGCGTTGCGACCGGGCAGACGGCCTCGCTTTCGACATGGTGCGGGCCTACAGGCAGAAACACGGCTTGTCAGCAGAGATGTTTCTTCTGTCCAAGGAGCCAAATCCGGTGGTGCTCAAGCGCGCCCAAAAGCTCGGAATCGACTGTCATCACGGTATTGCCGACAAGCTTCGATACATGCAAGCGCGGTATGGCGGTTCTGACGGCAAACTATTGGGTGTGATCTACCTCGGCAACGATCTGAACGATATGGCGGTGATGCGCCACGCTGAATTCTCCGTAGCGCCGGACGACGCGCATCCGCTAATTAAAGAAGTTGCCAATCTGGTGTTGCCCCAATCCGGCGGCAGTGGTTTCGTCCGCTCATTCATCGAACTCTGGCTGGGAATTGGCCAGGCAAATTGGGAAGAAATACATGACCTTGTTTCTAATCGCTGAAATTGGCATCAACCACAATGGCGACATGAAAATCGCCAAGCAACTGATCGACAATGCTGCCGAAGCCGGCTTCGACGCCGTCAAGTTCCAGAAGCGCACCGTTGACAAGGTCTATACCAAGGAGTTCTTGGATAGTCCGCGCGAGAGCCCTTGGGGCACCACCCAGCGCGCCCAGAAAGAAGGCTTAGAGTTCTCCGAAGACCAGTATCGCGAGATCGATGCCTATTGCCGCGACCAGGGCCTTGTCTGGTCGGCCTCGGCTTGGGATGTCGACGCGCAGAAATTTCTGCAGAAGTTCGATCTGAGCTTCAACAAGGTCGCCTCCGCCATGCTTGGTCACAAGCCGCTGCTGCGCGAAATCGCCGCGGAAGGCCGCAAGACCTTCATTTCCACCGGCATGGCCACCCTTGACGAGATCGACGAGGTTGTGAAGATGTTCCGCGCCGCCAATTGCCCATTCGAACTGATGCACTGTGTGAGTACCTATCCGCTCGACGAGCGCAATGCCAACCTACGCGCCATCCCCATGCTTCGCGAGCGCTATGGCTGCGATGTGGGCTATTCGGGTCACGAGACCTCGCTCACCCGCCTCTGCGATGCAGCGGTGGCGCTGGGCGCAACTTCCATTGAGCGTCACATCACCCTCGACCGCGCCATGTACGGCTCCGATCAGGCGGCCTCTGTTGCCACCCATGCGCTGGAGAAGTTCGTCGCCAGCGTCCGCCTTGTCGAAGAGGCGCTGGGCACCGGAGAGAAGAAGATCTCCGACGCCGAGCTTGCTGTTCGCAGGAAGCTGCGTGTGGACGTCGAGTAGCTGAATGGCCGACGATTCGCCGAAGCACGATCCGCTGCTCACGCAGCGGATCGGCTTTATGCAGGGGCGCCTTACCCCCGTGCGCAAGGGGGTCATTCAGGAGTTCCCACGCGCCAATTGGGAGAACGAGTTCCGCATTGGCGCGGAACTGGGCTTCACGCTGATAGAATGGACCCTCGATCAGGACGGGATGGAGGAAAACCCGCTGATGACCGAGGTGGGCCGCGCGCGCATCACCGCACTGATGAACGAAGCCGGCATCGCCGTCCCCTCTCTGACCGGCGACTGCTTCATGCAAGCCCCGTTCTGGAAAGCCGACGGTGCCTGGCGCTCGGAACTTGAAGCGCTCTTTCTCCGAATCTGCGATGCCTGCACTCGCATCGGCCTTGGACTGATCGTCGTGCCTTTGGTGGACAACGGGCGGTTGGAGAATGCCGCCCAGCACGATGCGCTGGTGAGTTTCCTCGGCGCTCATGTCGAGCGCTTCCGCAATCAGGGTATCCGGGTTGTTTTTGAAAGCGATTTTGAGCCCGAGCCCTTGCGGGATTTCATCGCCCCGCTCGATTCCGATGTGTTCGGGATCAATTACGACATCGGCAACAGCGCTGCCCTCGGCTATGACGCAAAGTCCGAATTCGCCGCCTATGCCGGCCGCATTCTCAATGTTCACATCAAGGATCGCGTGCTCGGCGGCACCACGGTTCCCTATGGTCAGGGCAATGCCGATTTCGAACAGGCCTTTCGCCTGATCGCCGCGTCCCGCTACGATGGCAACTTCATTCTGCAGGGTGCCCGGGCGCCGGATGGCGACGATGCCGGACAGTTGGCGCGTTACAAGCAGCAGACCGAGAATTGGCTGAGCATTCATGAAGTCGGGGCTTGAGGGCAAACGGGTTCTGGTCAGCGGCGGTTCGCGCGGCATCGGCCGTGCGATCGCGGGTGCTTTTGCCGCGGAGGGCTGCCGGTTGGCCCTCAACGCGCGCGATGCAGACGCTCTTCAGAAGACAGCCAGCGCGCTCGGCCCGGATGTAATTGCCCTGCCAGGCGATGTAACGGACCCGGCGGTAGCGTCGGGCGTCGTCGAGGCGGCGGCCGGCCGGTTGGGCGGGCTGGATGTGCTGGTCACCAATGTGGGCAGCGGACGCTCGGTCCCGCCCGGTCAGGAGACGCCGGAAGAGTGGCAGCGGGTCTTCGCGATCAATCTGTTCAGCGCCACCACCCTTGTGGGCGCTGCAACGCCGCATCTGGCAAAGCAGGGCGGATCGATCGTCTGCATTTCCTCGATCTGCGGAAACGAAGCCATCCCGGGCGCGCCGGTCACCTATTCCGCAGCCAAGGCGGCGCTCAATGCCTTCGTCTCCGGCATATCCCGTCCGCTCGGGGCCTCCGGTATCCGGATCAACGCCATCGCACCGGGCAACATTCTGTTCGAGGGGTCCGTGTGGGAGCGCAAATTGGCAGAAGACCGCAACGCGGTTGAATCCATGCTGACGCGCGAGGTGGCCCTGCAGTCGCTCGGTACGCCAGAGGATGTTGCGCGCTTTGCCGTCATTCTCGCAGCACCAGATACCGGCTTTGCTTCCGGAGCCGTCTTCACTGTGGACGGCGGCCAGACAAGGGGGACCTGATGAGCACCGCTTCTCAAAAGTTCGACCTTGAAGGGCGAACCGCGCTGATTACCGGTGCTTCGGGTCTATTGGGCACGCAGCATGCTGCCGCGCTGCTCGAAAGCGGCGCCACGGTTGTCCTGACCGATATCGACACAGCCCGGCTGGAAGCAGCCCGCGCCACGCTTGCCACGACCGCACCAAAAGCGCGCATCCTTGTCCACCTGATGGATGTCACAAGCCCGGACTCCATTGCAGGCGTGCAGGATGCGCTGGTCGGTGAGGGCCGGGCGGTTGACATTTTGGTCAACAACGCGGCCATTGATCCCAAGGTGACCTCGGGTGCCGGGATTATCGAGAGTTCCCGGCTCGAGAATTTTGACAAGGCCCAATGGGATCTGCAGATCGCCGTGGGGCTGACCGGCGCTTTCCTGTGCGCCCAGACCTTTGGCACCGCCATGGCCAGGGGCGATGGCGGGGTGATCCTCAATATCGCGTCGGACCTGTCCGTGTTTTCTCCGGACCAACGGCTTTATCGCAAGGACGGGCTTCCGGAGGACCTGCAGCCGGTCAAGCCTGTTACCTACTCGGTCATCAAGACCGGGCTGGTCGGCCTGTCCCGCTATCTGGCAACATACTGGCCGAATGTACGCTGCAACGCGCTTTCGCCCGGCGGCGTGTTCACCGGTCAGGGCGAGGAATTCGTGACGCGTCTGTCGGCGCTTATTCCCGCTGGCCGCATGGCCAGGCCCGATGAATACCGCGCCGTGATCCAGTTTCTTTGCTCGGACGCATCCACTTACATGAACGGCCAGAATGTCGTCATGGACGGTGGCCGGAGCGTCTGGTAGCAGTCCCGAAGGGTATCGCAATGGCAAAGGCCACCGAAGTCCGTCACATCGGCATCGTCGTCGATGACATGGAAGAGGCGTTGGGTTTCTATCGTGACATGCTGGGCCTCACCGTCGCGCGGCGCATGAACGAGGCCGGGGCCTATATCGACAACGTCATTGCCGAGCCGGATGTTGAGGTCGAAACCGTCAAGCTGTCGGCGGAGGTTGGACCGACCCTCATCGAGCTGCTGCGTTTTACACGACCCGGCACGCGCATGCCCGAAGGCAACCGAGCGCTGATCGTGGGGCCGACCCATTTCGCCATGACCGTCGATGATCTGCCCACGCTCTACGACCAGATGTCAGCAAAAGGCATTGTCTTCAATTGTCCGCCCCAGACCTCGCCGGATGGCAAGGCCATGCTGACATACTGCCAGGCGCCTGATGGAACGCTGGTCGAACTGGTGCAGATGCTGTGAGTGCCGGTATCGTTGCTATCATCCCCGCCCGGGGCGGGTCTCAGGGCATTCCGCGCAAGAATGTGAAGCCTTTCGCCGGCAAGCCGCTGATCGTGTGGACCATCGAACAGGCGCTGGCGGCAAAGAATGTGGACCGGGTGATTGTTTCTACCGACGGCGAGGAAATCGCCGACATCGCGGTCGCGCATGGCGCGGAAGTCCCGTTTTTGCGCCCAGACGAAATCTCTGTTTCTTCCACGGCCATCGAGCCGGTCATGCACCATCTGTCCGAATGGCTGCGCCTCAATGAGGGCGCGAACGCGGAGGCGCTGGTGCTCCTGTTCCCCACCAGCCCCCTGCGGCAGGTCGAACACATTGAAGACGCGGTGGATCTGTTTCGGCGATCCGAGGTGGATTCGGTTGTCACGGTGAACGAGAGTCCGGCCCACTACACCCCTTACTGGACACTGGTCCGGAACGAGCAGGGGCAGGTCAGCTATTTTGGCGGCACCGACATCCGCAAGGGCTACACCCGGCGCCAGGATTTCCCGCAGAAATGTTTCGCCAAGAACGATCTGGTGTTCGTCGTCCGGCCGGACAATCTCAGCGCAGAAGTGCCGAGCCTCTATGGCAGCAAGGTCGAGCTTTTGGAGATCGACCGGCTCTACGAGGGCGACATCAACGAGCCCGAAGACTGGGATCTGGTTGAATTGAAATTCAACTATCTCGCTTCTCGTGCAAAGCCAGGCACCACAACGTGATGGAAGCCGGAACCGGCAGCCAGCTCGAAAGCGTGCTGGTTGTCCTCAACAATCACAACAGCTCCGCGTTGATCGATCTGTGCAATCAGATCAGGTCGGTCCGTCCCGGCCTGAAGACCCTCGCGGCGTGCAGCCCGGCCGTGGAAGCTGGCATGCGGACCCGTCTGAAGGCCGAAGGCCTCACGCCATTGCTGCTCGGCCCGCCGGGCGGCAACTTCACCGCCAGCGTCAACAAGATGGCCGAAACCGCTGGCGTAGCGCCGGGCAACGCACGGTCACGTCCTAGCCTGATGCGGCGCGTCCTGTCCTGGGCCGTGAACAGCTCTCCGGGCGCGTTTTTGCGGCAGAAACTGATCGAATACCGCCTGCGCGTCGCCAAGTCGGTTGCGCTCGACTGCCTCAAAAAGCACCGCCCTGGCGCGGTGCTTTCCCTGTCCGATCGCAGTCACGACTACGTCGAGGGACCAATCCTGTGGGCTGCGCGGAGGCTGGGGATCCCGGTCGTCCTTCCCTATGTGTCCCAGTTCGATGCCGAAGCGGCGCTCAAGTACCGGCGGGATGCGAACGGATTGACCTTTCCTGAGCTTTCTCCCGACCAGCCGAAGTCGCTCTACAAGACATGGGCGAAATCCCGTCTGGCGGATCAGGTCTACCAGAACACTTTCTTTCAGGCGCCATATGTCCTGCTCGCCAGCAGGGTGGAAGGGATTCTCTCGTCCAATCCCTGGTGGCTGGGTTCAGGCAACTCGGACATCGTCTGCGCGGAGTCGCAGCACGGAGCCGAAAAATATAGACGGGGCGGCGTGCCGGCGGACAAGATCCGCGTCACAGGCCATGTCACGCTCGACTCGGTCTACCGCTCTCATGTGAAGCGGGACGAATTGCGCGAAAGCCTTCGACGGGGTTTTGGCCTGCCCGGCGGCATGCCGCTGGTCATTCTCTCCATGCCGCAATTCGCCGAGCAGGGCTATCTGGCGTGGCCAGAACACTGGGCCCGCATTCGCGAGATCCTCAAAGGTGCAACAAGCCCGGATTGGGCAACGCTGGTCTCCATCCATCCGCGCTCCGATCCCGCCGAATATGCCTTTGCCGAGGCCGAGTTTGGTGCCCACATCCTCCGACCCCGCCTTGCCGAAATTGTGGGCGCAGCCGATCTTTTCGTCGCGTCCAACTCAACGACGTTTTCCTGGCCGGCGCTGTGTGGCATCCGCTCTGTCGCCGTTTGGAGCCCGGTCGAATTTCTGTTCGGTTTTCTCGGTTCCATCGTTCCCGAATACGACAGTGCGGCGTTGCCCCAGCTCATCGGCACTCTTTTGAACGAAAGCGATTTTTCATTCGAGGCGGACTGGGCGGCGCTGAGCCGCAGTGAAGTTTTTGATGGCAAGTTCGCCGAACGGTTCACTGCGCTGCTTGAAACTGCTAAAGCCGCCCCAGAACCTGCGTAACCAAGCGCCGCCCCAACCTTTGGACTTCCAATGCCCAATTATCTTGAAACGCACTACTCGCGTGACGAATACGCTGAGACTGCATTTCCTCAAAAGCTTTGTGACCATCTCATCGAGATTTGCATCAAACCACATTATCCCGATTATCAGGGCAAGTCCCTGTTGGATGTGGGCAGCGGCAAGGGAAACCATCTGGTGGCGCTGGGCCGGCGCGGGCTTGATGTCTACGGGCTCGACAAGCGTCCCGAGAGCATCGAGGTTCTCAAGGATTTCGACATTCGGCAGTCCGATCTGGAGGCCGAGCCGTTCCCGTTCGACGACAACAGCCTCGACATTGTGTTTTCAAAATCCGTGATCGAGCACGTCTGGAACGCTGACAATTTTCTCGAGCAGACCCTGCGGGTGCTAAAGCCCGGCGGCCTTGCCGTGTTGCTGACGCCGGATTGGCGCACCCAGGCGCACATGTTCTGGGACGACTACACCCATGTGAAGCCTTGGACCCGCAAGGGTTTGCAAAACGCCCTCAAGCTTCACGGTTTTGAGCAGGTGGATTCAAGGCTGTTTCGCCAGTTGTCGGTGCTTTGGAAGTATCCGGCGATGGAGGTCCTTGCCGACCTCACTTCATTCGCACCGGAATCGTGGAAGTGGAAGGATCGTGAGGAGCGCCAGTTCAACGAGTGGATTCGCTTCTCCAAGGAAAAGATGTTGCTCGCCACTGCCGTCAAGCCGAAGTAACCATGAAGATCAGCGTTTTCGGACTTGGATATGTCGGCACCGTCTCGGCGGCTTGTCTGGCGGATTCCGGGCATCATGTCGTCGGACTCGACGCCAATGCCGGCAAGCTGGAGCTGATCGCCGCCGGGTCCTCGCCCATTGTCGAAAAAGACGTGGACGGCATGATCGCCAGCGCGGTCGCCGATGGCGGTCTGCAAGTGACCGGTGATGTCACCGAAGCGGTGGCCAATACCGACCTGTCTCTCATCTGCGTGGGCACGCCCTCGTTGCCCAATGGCAATATCGATCTGGCCCATGTCAAAACCGTCTGCGCGCAGATCGGTGCGGCCATCAAGGCCAAGGGCGGCTTGCACGTGGTCGCCATGCGCTCCACCATGCTGCCCGGCTCCATGGGCGATGTGGTCATACCCACGCTAGAACAGCATTCGGGCCTGAAGGCCGGACAGGACTTCGGCGTCTGCATCAATCCTGAATTCCTGCGCGAGGGTACGGCGGTCTTTGACTACCGCAACCCGCCTAAGACGGTGATCGGTGAGAGCGACACGCGCGCCGGCGATGTGCTGGCCGAGCTGTACGTCGATCTCGACGCGCCGCTGATCCGCACCGGTATCGAGACCGCGGAACTGGCCAAATATGTCGACAACACCTGGCACGCGCTCAAGGTCAGCTTTGCCAACGAGGTCGGGAATATCTCCAAGTCGCTGGGCATTGATAGCCACGCGGTCATGGACATCTTCTGCCAGGACACCAAGCTCAACCTGTCGTCCTATTACCTTAAGCCGGGCTTCGCCTTTGGCGGCTCCTGCCTGCCCAAGGATGTGCGGGCCCTGACCTACAAGGCCAAAAGCCTCGATCTCGACCTGCCCGTGCTCAATTCCATCCTGCCGTCCAACCAGCGGCAGGTGGAAAAGGCGCTGAACATGGTCGAAGGGGCCGGCAGCCGCAAAATCGGCGTGTTGGGTTTTGCTTTCAAGGCGGGCACCGATGATTTGCGGGAATCTCCGGTGGTCGAACTGGTCGAACGCCTTCTGGGCAAGGGCTACGAGATCAAACTATACGACCGGAATGTCACCCTCAGCAGGTTGACAGGCGCCAACCGCGATTTCGCCCTTAGGCATGTGCCGCACATTTCCGCGCTCATGGTCAACAGCGTCGACGATGTGCTAGAGCATGCTCAAACCATCATTGTCGGCAACAAGGCCGAGGAGTTTTCGGGCGTGCTCGACAGGCTCCGTTCCGGCCAGACTCTTGTGGACCTAGTGCGCATTTCGGACAGCACGAGCGGTCCGCAATATGACGGCATCTGCTGGTAGGCTTTCGTCCGGTTTCCGGGTGCAGAAAGAGGGCGCATGTGCGGCATACTAGGCGCGGTTCCGGCCGTCCCCGCTGAGCTTTTCGACAGGGCGCTCGCCACGCTGGCCCATCGCGGGCCGGATGGCCCCGGCTCCTGGCGCGATGGCGATGCGGCGGTGCTCGGCCACCAGCGCCTCGCCATTATCGACCCGTCCCACGACGCCGATCAGCCCATGCATTATGCCGGGCGCTATCACCTCATCTTCAATGGCGAGATCTACAACTTCCTCGAGGTTGGCCGCACCCTTGAAGAGCTCGGGCACAGCTTCAAAACCAAGTCTGACACTGAGGTCTTGCTGGCCGCCTTCTCCCAATGGGGCGAGGGCTGCCTCACCCGGCTCAACGGCATGTTCGCCTTTGCCATCTGGGACAGTGAAGACCGCACCGTCTTTGTCGCCCGTGACCGCATGGGCGAGAAACCCTTCTTCCACATTGCTGACCAGAACCGCTTCATTTTCGCCTCCGAGCAGAAGGCGCTGCTGCCCTTTTTGGACAGGGTGCAGCCGGCGGCGGATTTCGCCGATCTGGTGCGCAACCCCTACGCCTATGAGGGCACCGAGCATTGCCTGTTTGCCGGGCTGAAGCGTCTGCCCGCCGGCCATTGCGGCTGGTATCGCAACGGGCGGCTGGAGGCCAAACGCTACTGGTCGCCCCTTGAAGACGCCGCCAAAGCGCCCGAGGCCTATGACGAGCAGGTGGAGGCGCTCCGTGCCCTGCTGCTCGATTCCACCCGCATGCGCATGCGCGCCGATGTGCCGATCGGCACCGCGCTTTCGGGCGGGGTGGATTCAAGTGCGGTGGCCGCCTGCATCGCGGAGACCGGCGGTGGCGGCGAGCGCATTTCCGAAAACTGGCAGAATGCCTTTGTGTCGAGCTTTCCTGACACGGTGATGGACGAGGCGGCTCACGCCCGCAAGGTTGCCGAGCACCTGCACATCCCGCTTACCGAGGTGGTGATCGATCCCTCCGTTTCGGCCGACCAGATCGAGCGCAACGCCTGGCTGTTTGAAGAGGTGCATGAGGTCAATCCTTTGCCCCATATCGCGCTCTACAAGGCCATGCGCGACAAGGGCGTGCTGGTGAGCCTGGACGGGCATGCGGGCGATGAACTGTTCGGCGGCTATGAATCCTCGCTGTTGCAGGCCCTGCCCGACGCCTTGCCAGATCTCGGCGCAGCGCGCGAAGTGCTCGACACCTATCGGCGCATCCATCCCGAAAACGAACAATTCCGCGGCATGAGCCTGCCGCATATCGTGGCCCATCTGGCGCGCTCGCGGCTGCGCGACGTCATCGGGCAAGGGCCAGATCTGCCGCGCCCGCGGCCCACTGAGAGTCTCAACCGGCACCTGTTCGGCCTCACCTTCGGCACGGTGCTGCCCACGCTTTTGCGCAACTATGACCACTATTCGATGATCAACGGGGTGGAGGTACGCATTCCGCTGCTCGATCACCGCATTGTCGAATTCGCCTTCGCCATTCCCTGGCAGTCGAAAATCCGCAACGGCTATTCCAAATCCGTTCTGCGCGATGCGGTTGCGCCCTTCCTGCCCGACGACATCGTGCATCGCCGCCAAAAGCTTGGCTTTGCGCCCCCGATCATCGATTGGATGCGCGGCCCGCTCAAACCCTATCTGCTCGACACCATCGCCTCGTCGAGCTTCAAGACCGCCTCCCTCATTAGTCCCCAGGAGCTGGCCGAAGGCATTCGCGCCGTCACGTCCGGGCAGGGGCCCTCCACGCTATACGCCGCCGAACGGGTATGGAAGCAGTTCGGCATATATCTTTGGGAAAAGGCCTTTTTGGGCGCGCAAACAGCGGCCCCTGCGGCCATGCGGGCGGCGGGCTGAACGAGTAACCTATGTCATCAAAAACCACGCCTTCGCCCAGGCCCAATATCCTGTTCTACGCGCCGATTCTGGAATACCCGCCGGCAGGCGGACCGCAAATCAGCGTCATCAACGCCATCAAGGTGCTCAACGCTATTTCCGAGCTGCACATCGTCACCACAGTGCCTAAATGGCAATTCTCGGGCGAAGCCGGCGAGTTCCTCAAGGCGCGTTGCAAGGCGCTGGTGCATGCGCCAAGCGCGCTGCTGACCTCCCGGCACAACCTCATCGACCGGGCACTGCGCAAGGCAAGGCGGGAGGGCGGCGCCCTCGTCGCGCCGTTCGATGTGAGTTTTCTCGAGCGCTATGCCGACCAGCATGCCATCGACATCTTCTGGATCGACCGCGTGCTCGAACACGCTTTTCCGGTCTTTTCGCTGTTGCGTAAGCGGCGTCCCGATGCGGTGATCGTCGGTGATACCGAGGCGGTGCATTCCCGCTTCACCCTACGCGAGGCGCCCCACGTCACCGATCGGGCCAAGCGCCGCCGCATAGAGGAAAAGGGCGCCAGGATCGAGGCGCAGGAACGAAAGCTGGTGCAAAAGGCCGACGCGGTCACCGCCGTCTCCGAGGTCGATGTGGAATACTTCCAGTCACTGCCCGGCGATCCCTCCCGCGTGCATCTGTTCTCCAACGTTGTGGACGTGGACGATTATCTAGCCCCCGTGCCGGCAACGCCCGACGTGGTGGAAAACGCCTTCCTGCTGCTCGGCTCCTATGGCCGGCAGGGCAGCCCCATGGACATGGCCGCCCGCTGGATGGGTGAAGATGTGATGCCGCTGGTCTGGAAGAAGCGGCCCGACGCCCATCTGCACATCATCGGGCGCAATGCCGACCTCACTCAGTCCGACCAGCGGTCCGACCGCATCAGCGTCACCGGCAAGGTGCCTTCCATGCTGCCCTATCTGCAGCATTGCGCGGCCACCCTTGTGCCGTTGCGCTACGAATCCGGCACCCGTTTCAAGATCGTGGAATCCGGTGCCGCTGCGGTGCCGTCCATCTCCACGGTGCTCGGCGCCGAAGGGCTGGAGGTGGAAGACGGCAAGTCCATCCTCATCGCCGATGAGGCGCAGGATTTTGCCGACGCCATGGTGCGGGTTCTCGAAGACCCGGAACTGGCGAAATCGCTGGGCCAGAACCTGCATGCACTGATCGTCGAGCGCTATTCCATCGCGACCCAGACGCGGCAGGGTCAGGCGATCATCGACAAAATCTGGCCAGAGGGCCATAAACCCCCGCCAGCACAGACCAACACGAATGAAACCGGCCTATGACCGACAAACGCAGAATCGCCGTCGTCCTCAACGACCGCGCCAATTACGGCCGGCTGCAGCCGGTCATGGCCGCCATCAAGGCCCATCCCGATCTCGAACTCATCACTCTGTGCGGCGGCACCATGGTGCTCGACCGGTTCGACCGTCCGCTCGATGTGGTGCGCGAGGACGGGTTCTCCATCGATTCCGAGATTTATCTGGAGCTTGAGGGTTCGACACCGTTGACCATGGCCAAATCCGTGGGCTTCGGCGTGGTCGAATACACCTCCGAACTCGCCCGGCTCGATCCGGACGTCGTGCTCATCATCGGCGACCGCTATGAGAGCTTCGCGGCGGCCATCGCAGCCTCCTATCTTAATATGGTCATCGCCCATATTCAGGGTGGCGAGGTCAGCGGCTCCATCGATGAGAGCGCCCGCCACTGCATCACCAAGCTGGCGCAGTATCACTTCCCCTCCACCGCGCGGGCTGCCGAATACATCATCCGCATGGGCGAGCGCGCCGACACTGTATTCAATTTCGGCTGCCCCAGTGGCGACATCGTCAAATCGCTCGATCTGACGGTGGGCCCCGAGCTATTCCGCGACGGTGTGGGCGCACCCATCGATCCGTCCAAGCCCTATGCGCTGGTGCTTTTCCACCCGGTCACGACCAAGCTGGCCACCAAGGCGGAAGCAACAGAAGAACTGCTGGGCGCCACCGCGCAGCTCGGCATGCAGACCGTCTGGCTTTGGCCAAACATCGATGCGGGTTCAGACCATGTCAGCGGCGCCATCCGCCGCTACCGCGAGCAGCATGACCCAAGCTGGCTGCGCCTGATGAAGAACTTCGCGCCAGAGGACTATCTGCGCGTTCTTTCCAACGCGACGGTTGCGCTCGGCAATTCTTCCAGCTTTGTGCGGGACTCGTCCTTCTTGGGTACCCCGGTCGTACTGATCGGTGACCGTCAGCAGGCCCGCGAAACCGCTGAAAACGTTACCCGTACGGTTTGCGTGGAGGCTGAAATCCTCAAGACAGCCCGCGCCCAGCTCGCCCATGGCCACTACCCGGCGAGCACGCTCTACGGCAAGGGAGATGCCTCGGAGCAGATTGCCGACAAGCTGTCCGAGGTTGAACTCTATATCCAGAAACGTCTGGACTATGTCGACCAGCCGGCCTGACCGCAGACCGGCCCGGAGGCAGGCCCCATGATCGGCGGCAAGCGGGTTGTGGCGCTGGTGCCCGCACGCGGCGGGTCCAAGGGGATTCCCGGCAAGAATCTCTACCGCATCGGCGAGAAGTCGCTGGTCGAGCGCGCCGTCGATCTGGCGCGGGCCAGCGGGTTTGTCGATCAGGTCTATGTCAGCAGCGACGACGCTGCCGTTCACGCGTTGGCGCAAAAGCTTGACGCCGCGCCTCCCGAACCGCGCCCGGCCCATCTCGCCTCGGACGGTGCGCGCACCATCGAGCTGGTGCACTACATGGTCGAGACCGGCCAACTGGACCGCGACAACCTGCTCCTGCTGCTCCAGCCCACCACGCCGCTGCGCAATGTGCAGCATGCAAAGGAGCTGGCTGAAAGGTTTGCCGAGGCGGGCGAGGCGCCGGACGGGATCATCAGCGTGGTGACCGCCGGCGGCAACCATCCGCTTAAGGCGCAGATCATCAACAACGGCTATCTCGCCCCGCTCAATGCGCAGGATTCAAGCGTGCCCCGCCAGTCCCTGCGTCCGGCCTTCTTCCCTAATGGCGCCTTCTATCTGGCGCGGGTTGATGTGCTGCTTGACCAAGACACCTTCGTGCCCCGTCGCACGCTCGCCTACGAAATGGACGAATTGTCCTCGGTCAACCTTGACGGCAAGCTGGATTTGCTTCTTTTGGAGACCATTCTGAGCAAGGGGCTGGTGCAGATGGAGGATGGGTCGAACGACCTCCGCCCGCCAGCGGTCACGGGAAAAGGGGAGACCGCGTAGTGAGTATCGAACGGGTCATGTGTGGTGAGCAGGAACTAGCGCTCATCGTGCGCACGTCCTTCCAAAAGAAAGGGATCGAGTTCTTCACGCCGGATACCTATTCCCAGCAGCTCGGCTACATGAACCGGCCCGCCGGTTACATCATCGACCCGCATGTGCATAATCCGGTCTCTCGTGCAGTGGATTACACCAACGAAGTTCTGTTCATCAAAAGCGGCCGCGTGCGGGTGGATTTCTACACCGAGCAGCAGGAGTACCTCGAGAGCAAGGAACTGGTCACCGGCGATGTGATCCTCTTGTCCCGGGGCGGCCATGGCTTTGAGATGATCGAGCCCACCGAGATGATCGAGGTCAAGCAGGGGCCCTATGCGGGCGACCGCGACAAGACCCGCTTTGTGCCCAAGAAGCGCGGCTAGAAGAGAGATCGCGCGATCATGCACGCACTCAAGGCATTCGTCCTTGCCCATTGGCCTTTGCGCGCGCTCGCCCTTCTGGTGCTGCGCCGCAAGATATTTATGGACGAATTCGTCTACAAGTTAGGGGACTATCGCGACTTCAAGGCCTCGGTGGCCGGCTGGCGCGCCTTCACCTCCAAAACCCCTGCGGACCCGAAAAAGCCCGGCGTGCTGCTGGTGGCCGGCGCGAAAATGAACACCCAGTGGAACGAACTCTGGGTCACCCTTGCTGCCGCATATCAGTATCACGGGCACAAGGTCTTCGTGCTCACCTCGCGCAACGAGCCGGTGCAGAACCTGTTCTACAAGCTGTTCGGCATTCAAACGATCTTCCTGCAGGACTGGCAGGCGGAGCCGGTGCGCCACGACGAGACACTTTATGCCGAGGTCGACGCCCTGCAGAGCTTTTTCGACTTCAAGGAATACGAATACGCCGACGCCCCGCTGGGCAAGATGGCGCTCTCCACCTACAGCCGGTTGCGCGCCAGCGGTATCATGGATGTTGAGGCCCCCGGCGCCCGCGCCGAATCCCGCGACTGGATCGTCAAGATCCACGAGACCCGGCTGCGCGCCGAACGCCTGTTTGACAGGCACGGCATCGGCATCGTCTACCTGACCGAAATCTTTATGGAAGAATATGGCGGCATCTACTACGGCGCCCTGCGCACCGGGCGGAACGTCATCCGCACCGCCGGCACGGTGCGCGACAATGCCGTGGTCATCCAGCACCTGACGCCCGGCAGCGACCGCACGCATTTTTCGGCCATCACGCCCAAAAGCTGGCAGCGCATTCTCGACGAGGTCGATGTGGCCAGGATCGAACACGATCTCGCCGCCAACTTCGCCGACCGCTATGGCGATAAATGGGGCCTGTCAAAGCGCAACCAGCCCAACACCAAAATCGTGGCGATCAAGGAAGCGCGGCAGACCCTTGGCGTTGCCGAGGGGCGCAAGATCGCTGTCGTCTACAGCCACATTCTCTACGACACGCTGTTCTTCAATGGCGAAGACCTGTTCGCCAACTATGCCGAATGGCTAGTGGAGACGGTCAAGGCGGCCTGCGCCAATCCGGAGGTGGACTGGTTCATCAAGGTCCACCCCTCGAACCTTTGGCGCGGCGAGCTGGAATACTATCACGGCGGCGTCTTCGAAGAGGTCCGCCTGATCAAAGAGCATGTGGGCGAATTGCCCGCCCATGTACACATGGTTTTCCCTGATACCCCGCTCAGCCCCTACACCTGGATGCAGGTCGCCGATTACGGCATCACTGTGCGCGGCACCACGGGCATCGAGATGGGCGCGCTGGGCCGCACCGTGGTCACCGCCGGCACCGGCCGCTACGAATGGATCGGCTTCACCGTGAACCCGCAGTCCAAGCAGGAATATCTCGATACTCTTGCGAAGTTGCAGGACGTGCCCGACCCCACTGCCGAGCAGCACCGGTTGGGCAAGCTCTTCGCCTATGCGACCTTCTGCATGAAGCCTTACACGTTGTACTCGCTCAAACCGGCGGTGCGCAACGGACGTAGCTCCATCTTCAGTTCCGATGATCTGGTCTATCTCGGTGACTTCCCCGAGCCTTTGCGCGAGGTTCCGCAAGACATCGAGAGGGTCTACCGCTGGAGCCTGTTGAGGGACGAGGTGGACCTCCTGAGTGGATGGCCCGATCAAGTTCCGCTAGGCTCCGTCCCATCCAGTCACCCCACCGACGAGGGCGCTGTTGTTTCGTCACGATAAATTCGATACGGGCCGCCTCAAGGGCAAGATTCTCGACATCGGCTGCGGCCAGTTCAAGCTGGAAGGGGCGATTGGTCTCGACTGGTTCGACTATCCCGGCGTCGATGTGGTGGCCGATCTCGACAAGCCGCTTCCCTTTGAAGAAGGCGAGTTTGATGTGGTCTATTCCAATCAGGTCTATGAGCACATTTCTGACCTCATCAAGCTTATCACCGAGGTCCACCGCATCCTGAAGCCCGGTGGCTTCATGGTGGCCTCCGTGCCCTATTTCCGCTCTAGCTGGGCGGCCATCGACCCCACGCATGTGCGCCAGTTCACCATCAACTCGCTGCACTATTTCGTCGAAGGCACCCTCGAGAACGCCAACCACGAATTCACCAAAACGACCTTCGGCACCGTTGAAGTCTATCTGGACAGCAACTACGGCAACAACCCGTTCCGCTGGCTGTTTACCCGGCTGGCCCTGCGCTGGCCCTATGTGTTCGAGAACTCGGTCCTGTCCTTTCTGTTCCCGTTCCAGACGGTGACCTATGTGCTGACCAAACCGGCCAACTGAATGGGCGCGCCGGTGCAGGTTCTGACCGTTGCCACGCTGGACTATGTGCCCCAGGCGCTTGGCCTTCTGGCGTCGGTTCGCCGGACACAGAAGGACGCTACACCGCACCTCTTTGTCATTGATGCCACCCCCGAGACCCGCGCCCAACTGGATGCGGCACTGTCAGACGGCTGGGACTGGGTCAACTGGTTCGCCCCCGCAGACCTGACGGCTCACCAGTCTCTGATTGAGGCGGCGTTTGAGTACTACAACGGCATCGAGATCAGCTGTCTGGCCAAATATGTGGGCCTGCGAAATCTTCTCGAAACGGGCGGTGGCAGCCCGGTGGCGCTCTTTGATTCGGACATATTGTTGATGGGACCTCTCGACCGTCCTCGATCTGAACTGGGTGAAAGGGCCCTTCTGCTCACACCGCACGCCCTGGGGCCGGGCGAAGCCTCGATGGAGCACGAGTATCTCCTGCATGGCTGGGTCAATGCCGGGTTCATGATGGCCAATCCCGACGAGCGTTCGCTCAAGATCATGGACTGGCTGATCGACCGGATATCCCATCGTGGTTTTCTGGCGCCAGAATATGGTCTCAGCTGCGACCAGACATGGGTCTCCGCCCTGCCAGTGGCCTTTCATGACGACATCGTTCTCAGCCGCGATCCGGGGCTCAATGTCGCCTACTGGAACCTGCCTGAGCGTCCGTTGACACGCGATGGCGAGCAGATTCTGGCTGCAGGCCAGCCGCTGACCTTTTTCCATCTCAGCGGCTTCGATCCCGCCCGACCGGACACGCTTTCCGCCCATTTCGGTGTGCCAATCGTACCCGGGGGAGTTGTCGCCGGTCTCGCCGAGGCTTATACCGCCCAGTTGCGGGAGGCAGAGGGTGTTCGCGGCAAGCTTAACGGGCTGCCGCGCCGGCCTGTCTGCCGCGCGCCGCTAGCCGAGCGCATCGAGATCGGGGCCACCCGGCACGGCATCGGTATGCGCTCGCCCACCATTCGCCCGGGCTTTCTCTCCAAAATTGCGGCCAAACTCGAATCCAGACTGCTGAGAGGTTAAGCGAAATGTGGATCGGCAAGCACAAGATTGGTGATGGCAAACGTTGTTTCGTCATCGCTGAGGTGGCGCAGGCCCATGACGGGAGCCTTGGCTTTGCCCATGCCTTCATCGATGCGGCCGCACGGGCCGGGGCGGACGCGATCAAGTTCCAGACCCATTTTGCCGGGTCAGAATCCACCCCAGAGGAGCCCTGGCGGGTCAGGTTCTCCTATCAGGACGACCTGCGCTATGACTACTGGAAGCGCGTGGAGTTCACGCCTGAACAATGGGCCGGCCTCAAATCTCATGCTGACGAAAAGGACCTAGTGTTTCTCAGCTCCGCGTTCTCAGGCGAGGCGGTAGCGCTTTTACACAAGCTTGACATGCCGGCCTGGAAGATCGCCTCCGGCGAGATCAACAATCCTCTGCTGCTCGACCAGATCGGTGCGCTCAAACAACCGGTGCTGCTTTCCTCCGGTATGAGCGCGCTGGCAGAGACTGATGCGGCGGTGCGAAGGCTCCAGGGCTTTGGGGCGGAGATTGCGGTGTTCCAATGCACCTCCAAATACCCCACGCCGCCCGAAGAACTCGGCCTCAATATGCTCGACGTGTTTCGCCAGCGCTATGACTGTCCGGTTGGCCTGTCCGATCACTCGGGCACCATGTATGCGGGGCTGGCCGCCGCCGCTTTGGGCGCGGACCTTCTGGAACTCCATATCACGCTTAGCCGTGAGATGTTCGGTCCCGATGTGATCGCCTCGGTGACTGCCGACGAACTCCAGCAACTGGTCGAGGGTATCCGTTTTATTGAAACCGCGCGGGCCAACCCGGTGGAAAAGAACGCCGCCGCCAAAGGATTCAGCCAGATGCGCAGCATCTTCACAAAGAGTCTCTTCGCCGCGGTGGACCTGCCGGCCGGCAAGACGATCGAAATCACCGATCTAGCCGCGAAGAAGCCGGGTACCGGACTGCCGGCGCAGGATTATGAACTCTATTTGGGCAGAAGGGCTGCGCGGGACATTCTGGCCGGACACATGCTCACCTCCGCGGATTTTCAAGCCGACTGACGCCCTTTTTGAGCGCATTGGACGAGGACACATGCCCACGATCACCGTCGTGACGGTCTGCTACAATTCCGCCGCAACCATCGAGGATGCACTTTTGTCGGTGAAGGCCCAGAGCCGTCCCGACCTGCAGCATGTCGTCATCGATGGCGGTTCCACCGACGCCACACTTGATATTGTCCGCCGGCATCTGGGGCCGTGCGACATGCTGGTCAGTGAACCTGACGACGGCATCTACGACGCCATGAACAAGGGCCTGCGCGTGGCCGGCGGCGAGGTCATTGGCTTTCTCAATTCCGACGACTATTTCGCCGGTCCCGATGCGCTCGGCCCTGTCGCTGCGGCCCTCGACGACCGAGCGCTGGATTGCGCCTGGGGCGATGTGCTTCAGGTCAATGCCGCCGGGCGCGCCCGCCGGCTCATTCGCGGCGACGCCTTCGCGCCCTGGATGCTATCCATCGGTGTCATGCCGCCCCACCCCGCCTTCTACGCACGCACCGAAAAGATGCGGATGCTGGGCGGCTTTGCTAAAGATCTCCGGATCGCCAGCGATTTCGACTTCATGATGCGCGTGTTCGCCGATCCGGGGCTCAGGGCTGAATATGTGCCGGGCCTGGTTGCTGTCATGCGTTTGGGGGGGGTCAGTTCGGCGGGTGTGCGGGCGCATCAACGCACGTCGAGAGAGATTGTCGAAGTATTGAAGCGAAACGGGCGTCCCGGCGGACAGTTCCGCATTGCGGCTCGCTACCCGCTTCGGGTACTTGAACTGGCAAGGGGACGCGTGATGGACTGGCAGGGCCAGAGCTATGCCACGCCCTGGTTCAGAACCTGACACGGGGTCGGGTTATCGACAGCCACGGGGACGGATTTTGGCCAACTTCATTCCGGTAAACACGCCACGCCTGTCTGGTCGGGAGCGCGAATATCTGCTTGAGTGTATCGACACCGGCTGGATATCCTCGGAGGGCCCCTTTGTTGGACGCTTTGAAGAGGCGTTCTCCGCAAAGGTCGACCGATCTTATGGCATCGCCGTGTCCAATGGAACCGCGGCCATCGATGTCGCGGTCGCAGCGCTCGGCATCGGACCGGGCGACGAGGTCATTCTGCCAACCTTTACCATCATTTCCTGCGCCATGCAGATCGTGCGCGCCGGCGCGACGCCGGTCGTGGTGGATTGCGATCCGCGCACCTGGAACATGCGTGCCGAAGACGCGATCGCCGCCATCACCGAGCGAACCAAGGCCATCATGCTTGTGCATATCTACGGCCTGCCGGTCGATCTGGGGCCGATCCTCGAAGTGGCGCGCGAAAAGGGCATCGCGATCATCGAGGACGCGGCCGAAATGCACGGCCAGACCTGGAACGGCAAGCCCTGCGGCAGTTTCGGCGACATCAGCACCTTCAGCTTTTATGCCAACAAGAACCTCACCATGGGCGAGGGCGGTATGGTGGTCACTGACGATCCTGTGCTAGCCGATCGCTGCCGCTCGTTCCGCAATCTCTGCTTTCTGCAGCAGAAGCGCTTCGTGCATGAGGAGCTGGGGTGGAACTACCGCCTGACCAATGTTCAGGCCGCCATCGGCATGGCGCAGCTTGAAGAAATGGACACCCACATTACCCGCAAGCGGGAAGTGGGCCGCCTCTACAACCGACTTCTGGTCAACGTGCCCGGCCTTCAGCTGCCGGTGCCGGCCACGAATTATGCCGAGAACATCTACTGGGTCTACGCAATGGTGCTCGATGACGATGTGCCCGTCGATGCCGAGCAAATGATGAAGCTCCTTGCCGGCGAGGGCATCGGTACCCGGCCGTTCTTCTGGCCGCTGCACGAGCAGCCGGTATTTCTCAACCATGGCCTATTTCATGGTGCGCATCTGCCGGTCGCCGAGCGCATTTCCCGGCGCGGTTTCTATCTGCCCAGCGGCCTCGGGCTGAGTGATCAGGACGTCGAGCTTAGTGCCGAAACACTGCGCCGCGTGCTTGCAGGCCTCTAGACGACTGGAAGAAGGAAAACTTCGTGACCGTTTTCGGCAGGTATTCGCGCTACTATGACTTGCTCTATGCCGACAAGGACTATGAAGGCGAGGCGGCCTTTGTTCGCGCTCAGCTCTTGGCCTTTGCGCCGGACGCAACGGAAATTCTCGAGCTGGGTTGCGGAACGGGCAAGCATGCCGAGCTCATGGCCCGCGAGAGCTACGTCGTTCATGGGGTAGACCTCAGTGAGGACATGCTGGCGCTCGCCGAAAAACGGCGCGGCGCTCTTGGGGCGCACCTTGCCGCTCGTCTCAGCTATGCCCACGGCGATGCGCGAACATATGCCTCGGGCCGCACCTACGATGCGGTGATTTCGCTGTTCCACGTGGTCAGCTATCAGCCCAATAACGACGATCTGATCGCCATGTTCGAAAATGCCGCCAGCCAGCTCAATCCAGGCGGGGTGTTTTTGTTCGACTACTGGTATGGCCCCGCAGTGATGACCCAGCAGCCCGAAACGCGCGTCAAGCGGCTGTCAGATGACGCCATCGAGGTCATGCGCGTCGCCGAGCCGGTCATCGATACCGGGGCCGCGACTGTCGATGTGAATTACGACATTTATGTGCGCGATCGTTCCTCCGGCGCTGTGGAACAGATCCGCGAAAGCCACAAGATGCACTATCTCTTTGCCACCGAGATCGATCTTCTGGCCCGGTTGACCGGGTTTTCGGTCAAGGCCTCCTTCGAATTCCAGACCGGCGCAAAGCCTTCACCCGACACGTGGAGCGTCTGCTCGGTTCTTGTGAAGACGTAATGCGGCTCGGCGTTTACCTCGGCATCGCGCCCATTGCGGGCGGCATGTTCCAGTATGCGCAAGCCATTCTCGATGCGCTGGTCACCCACGCTCCGGCGGACTGGCAGCTTTGCGCCGCCTACCTTGCCAGCGATTGGGAGCCGGTTCTGTCGCAGTATCCCCGCATTGCCGCAAGCGCCGTACCTAATCCCGAGTTCGCCCAGCGCATGGCCTCGGGCCTCATGGCGGCGCGCGTACCCCCGTCGGTCTGCCGGGCCATTTCCAGCCTTAACCCTGCAGCAAAGATTCTTGGCGCGCTGGACTGTGATGTTTGGATGTTCCCCGGGCAGGACCCCCTCAGCTTCCAGACGGGCGAGCGGGCCATCATCACTATTCACGACCTCATGCATCGCTATGAGCCGCACTATCCAGAGGTCTCAGAATCCGGCCGCTACGCCATACGCGAACATCGGTTTTCCAGCATCGCTAGGGTCGCCGAGCGAGTGCTGGTCGATTCCGAAGTCGGCAAGCAGCACGTCGTGGACAGCTATGGCGCCGACCCCGCAAAGATCCGCGTCCTGCCGTATATTCCGCCGGCCTATATTTACGATGCGTCAGTGCCGGAGGACTTTGAAGAACGCTATCCTCTGCCCGACAAGTTTCTATTCTATCCCGCCCAGTTCTGGGCACACAAGAACCACGCCAATCTTCTACAGGCGCTCGCAGCTTCCCGCGAAGAAAAGACCGACATCCACATCATCTTCAGTGGCGGCACGGCGCACGAATACGATAGGGTAAAGGCATTGGCGACGGAATTGTCGCTGCAAGTAAACGTATCGTTCGTCGGATATGTTCCCGACGTCTATTTGAAGGGCTTTTTTGAGCGTGCGAGAGGCATGATCTATCCGACGGCCTTCGGCCCCACCAATATTCCGCCGCTGGAAGCCTTTGTTTGCGGTTGTCCGGTCGCGGCCTCCGGAATCTATGCAATGGGTGAGCAACTTGGCGATGCCGCGCTTTTGTTCGATCCGTCCGATGTTCAATCCATCAAGCGTGTCGCCATAGCGCTTTGGAACGACGATGCCCTGTGCGCGGACTTAAAGGAAAAAGGCTTCGCGCACGCCAGGAGCTGGGGTCGCACGCAATTCGGGCAACGATTGACTGGCATATTGACTGAGCTCAGGACAGTGCAATGAGCGCCGCGCCCTCATCGGAAAAGGGAATCAGGCGGCTTTGGCTTGGATATGTCGGACTAGTCGATTCTCCGCTGGTCAGTCTCGGGCGACGTTGGCTGCTCCCCGCACTTTTATCCATCGCTATGTTCGGACAGTTGTCGTTCTCGCTCCTTCAGTTTCGCTACGGCGTGCAACACCCTGCATGGCCGGTATGGGGTGGCATTGCGTTTTTGACTGCCATATTCGTTTGGAAGGCATTGTCGCGATTCGCCTGGCCTGACGCACTGTTCATCGCGTTCTTTGCACTCCTAATCGTCGGGTACTTCCGCGGACAAGCGCCGGCGTTCGAGTTTGTCTACAGACTGGCCGGGTTCATCCTTCTCCCCTATGTCGCGGCTCGCACTCTCGACTATGGGGATATCGGCCGGTTCATCATCTGCGGGTTGATTGTTTGCGCCTTGGTGGCGGGGATCGCAGTTGTTGAAATTGCTATGTTGCCACCGGCCATGCTTGCTCAGGATCGAATACTTTTGTTCTTCAACCGTGAGATCGCAGGCTCGGGGGGCGTTCCTAGTCAGATCTACATTGCTTCCGCCATGGGTGGGCTTATCGCACTTTCGACGGCAGTTGTCTTAGGCAAACGAACAGAACTGTCGCGCTGGCTTGCTTTCGGTTCGATTGGATTGTTTGTCGGTGCGATGGTGCTCGTCTTGGCCGGCACTCGTGCGGTGATGGTAATCTCCGTGGCTGTAGTGCTGTTCGGAGCTATATTCGTTAATCGGCCCGGATGGCAGATCAGGGCGCTGCCACTGGCTCTGATCGTTGTAGGAGGTGTATTTGGCGGAACCATTTCGTCCTCCTCCAGACTGATTTTCCTTTCCCAGCTCATGCATCCAGATTTCAATATCGTTGAGGGCCTTCCTGAGGAGGAAGAGCTTCCGTTTGAGGTTCAGCAGGGATGCTTACCTCGCGGGGCGACGTCTATTTCGATTCGAATTCTGTTGCTGAGTTCGGCATGGAAACAGTTTGCCGTTCAGCCGGTTCTCGGCACAGGACTTGGTGAGTACACTCCGGTAGGCTGCGAAGGCGCATACGCCGCCTTTGACTCCCCCCACAACATGCTAGCACACGCCTTCGTTGAAGGCGGACTGCCCATGGGGCTGATTTTGCTTGCCTTGCTAGTGTCACCGGTTCGCCTGCTGAAGCAGGATGTCCGTCAGTTCATCCCACTGGGCGCATTGCTCGTTTACGGCCTGTTCGTCCTCTGGGAGATGATGTCCGGCAGTATTTTCGGGGACGGGCAGATATACGCAGCTCTTGGAATTGCCCTTTCAGCATGTCAAAAGCCGGACGACCAAACAGAGTTGCTGTCACCGGGACCTAGCAGTGCATGATTGTGGCGAAAAAAGGGGCGGTGTTGGCGGGCGTCAAAATGCCTTGGATTTGGCTTTGAACAGTTGCCACACAGTTCCGCGCTTCTTTGAAAGGCCGCTCGACCGGAACCTCAGATTTCTCGATGACAGCGGAAGCTGTGCGTAAGAAATCGCGGCGCGAGGTGCTCACCCAGATGGCTATCTCCATGGCCCCGGAAGTTTGGCCTCGTGTGCCCTGTGCATCAGCGCACGTCTTGATTCAGGATCCCACATTCTGCAGACACTTACTTTATGCTAGTAGATTTCCGAGCTTAGGCTATTCCTTTGCGCAGTTTTAAAGAGCCGGCAAGGTAGTTCACTGAGCAATGTTCGAGGCATTCTTCAAGGGCGAGGGATTCCTGTTCGCGCCTGTTCTTGTGGTTTTTTGCGGCGCCCTTGGCGCGCAAGTCTCGCGGTGGCTCGTCCGGCTCGAACCCGGCGCCCGGACTAGTGGCCCATTGGAACCACTCGAGCGGGTGCTACTCGACATTCTTTTCGGTTCTGTGCTGATCGGCCTGCTGCTTTATTTGGCCTCGTTGATCGGCTTGCTGAGGACTGGGGCCTACGCCGTTCTGCTCCTTCAGGCGATCGCGCTCGTACGGGGCGCGTTCGTCCGCAATCTAGGGCTGTGCCTGCGCTCAACCATACTTGCCATGCAAGACACCGGTTTCATCGGCGCAGCGGCTCTGGTTTTCGCGATCGCCTTGATGGGCGGGGTGTCAGCGCTTTGGCTGCTTTTCACTGTGCAGCCGTCTTTCGACGCAGATACCTCGACAACCTACATATGGGCCGCCAAACAATTTGCCCTTCACGGCACCCTCTATGATAACGGTCACGCGATTGGCGCGATGGCAAAGAGTGGCTTCCTGCATTTGGCCTATGGTCTGCTTCTGGCTTCGCCCCTGCTGGCCCATGCGTGGCTGGTGGCCTTGACCGCTGCCGGAATGACGCTCCTGATTCTCGTCCTCACCCGTATCGGGGGTGTCGTGGCCGCGGTCTTCTTGCTGACGGTTGTGTTTGTATCCGGCTTCGCGCTCGAAGCCTATGTGATGCCGGCCAAGTTCGACGGGATAACGTTGGCTTATGGCGTTGCCGCTCTTGCGGCCCTTGCACGAGCGGCCAGAAACGGCGTGTTGATGGAAGATGCCGTTTTGCTCGGAGCCTTTGCGGGTGCCGCGACGAGCCTATCTTACAACAACATCATTGTGGGTGGCCTTTTCTTTATCGCGGCCATCGGGCTCGTGGTGCAGCAAAAGGGCAAGTTCACACTGGTGCTGGCGGGTATCGCGGCAGGCGCTTTAGCGGCGACGCCCACGTACCTTCAAAACCTCTTGCTTCATAGCAACCCCGTTTATCCCTTCGCCGGCTCAGTCTTTCCCTCCGGCATCGGCTCAACCATTCCGGAAGCCACCTACTTCGCCGAATACATCGGGCTGTTGCGCGAGCAATATGCCATCTCCTCGATTGCGGAATTGCCGGGGTTGCTGAGCGGAATTCTGACTGAGGATGGGCTGACCGCCTTACAGGCTGGCAAAGAGACTTGGTTCGGATGGACATTTCTGGCCACATTGCCCGCAGCGATGTGGGTGCTTGGCAGCGCGCTCTATCCTGCCGTATCGCGTCGGGAGCGCGTCGACATTGTCCGCCTCCTTGTGGGCGCCGGCTGGCTCCTAGCGGTACTGAGTTGGGCCTATACACAGCACATTCTGCGCTATCTCAGCTTCGCGCTGCCCCTGGGTCTTGCGGCTCTGGCCTTTTTGACGTGCGATCTGGTCGGGCTGGCCAATATCCGATTCAGGCTGGCCATATCCGTTCTGCTGGCCGCCGGGAGCCTCTTCGCCTTGTCTAGCTGGTTTGAGCGCGACTTTCCCAAATATCAGGCTGTGCGCGCCTGGCTCACACAGGGTCCGACGTCCGCCGACTACTTCGAGCAAAGCTATATTTACGGCGGCGTCTACGCCTTTGGCGAAGTGGTCTCCGCGCTCAATCGCGAATTACCGCCTGGCTCCAAGATCCTCAGCTTTGTCAACGGTAATTCCTATTTCGCAGAGGGCTTCGACGTGTATATCGGCAACGGATCTAACGCCTTACCTTCGCTCGATGGAGTCGCAAAACCACTTACGGACTTTGCTGGTTGGCAGGAGTGGAAGGCCCATTTGATCGCACAGGGGTTCGACTATGTGGTGGTCGAGCCGACCTATCTCTATCTGAGCGTGCAGGAGGAGCCCACCGTACGAGGCTTTTTCGCTGCCGAGGAGCCGTGGCAAATGATTGGCACCGCCGAGATATACAAGCTCTAGCGCGAAATAGGGCACTGCACGGCCAGCGGCCGCCCTATTGACTTGCCACAGCAATGATGCTGTTCGACGGACTTGACGCGCCAATACGGAGACTGCCTGAACGTGGACAATATCAAGGAGACGGTACCCGCCGCATCCCAGTCCGCCCGCTCGACCTATTCTTCCGCCGTGGCTGAAGCTGACCGCTATACCGACTGGATTCTCTCCTTGTTCGAAAAGCGCCTGCAGGGTCGAGTGCTCGAAATCGGCGTCGCCCATGGCAGCTACACCCAGCGCCTGTCCAACGGCGACTACGTCGGCATCGATATTGACCCGCTAGCCGTGGAAGAAGCTCGTGCCCGGTTCCCCGGCGTTCAGCTTGAAGTCGCAGACATCGCCGATCGCAAGAGCCTTGAGGTTCTGAGCGCCGGAAGCGTGGATTCCATCGTCTGCTTCAATGTGCTCGAACACGTTGAGCGCCACCGCGACGCGGTGAACAATCTGCTCGAACTGCTCCGCCCCGGTGGCTATTTGTTTCTTTTCGTGCCCGCCATGCCCGGCCTGTATAACGATATGGACCGTTTGGCCGGCCACTTCCGTCGCTATACGCGGCAGGCGATGCAGGAGGTGTTCGAGGGCCAGCCGGCTGAAATCGAGCGCCTCGAATACGTCAACCCAGTGGGCGGCGTTGGCTGGTGGGCCAACAAGCTGAAGAAGCATGACAATCTCGACAGCGGCGAGATCAACAGCCAGATCCGGTTTTTCATGAGCTACTTGCTGCCGGTTTCAACTGCCCTGGGCGTGGTGACGCGCAATGTCTTTGGTCAGTCTCTTATCGTGGAAGCGCGCCGCACATGATCAGTTTTGTCTTACCTGCCCTAAACGAACATGAGGGCATTGCCGACACCATCAAGGAGTGCTTCGTGGCGGCCGCCGCACTCGAACTCAATGACATAGAGGTCGTGGTTGTCGACGATGGTTCCACCGACGGCACGGGCGACATTGCTCGAATGGCCGGGGCCACGGTGGTACGCCATCCGGCTCCGGGCGGCTACGGCCGTGCGCTGAAAGCCGGCATCGAGGCCGCGAAACACGATACCATCGTGATTCTCGACGCCGACGGCACCTACCCGCTCGATCGGCTCGCTGACTTTCACAGACTGTATAGTGAGGGCTTCGATATGATCGTCGGCCGCCGCACGGGGCCGCAGTATCGCGAATCCGCGATGAAATCGCCGCTGCGGATGATCCTACAGTTTCTGGTCGAGACAACCACAGGCCAAAGGGTACCGGACGTGAATTCGGGTCTGCGCATGTTCTCGCGCGGGACCATTCGGCCCTATTTCTCTCGCCTGTCCGAGACTTTCAGTTTTTCGACTTCATCGACCCTCGCCTACAAGATGACCGGCAAGTTCGTGACATATGTCGATATCGACTACCGGGAGCGCGCTGGGGTGACTAAGGTGCGCCTGTTCCGGGATTCGTTGCGCACCCTGCAGTTTATCATTCAGGCGATCCTCTACTACAATCCGCTCAAGATTTTTCTTCTGGTCAGCCTCGGCTGCGTCGGTCTTTCGGTCGTGTTGTTCCTTCTGGCCTGGATTACCCAGCTATTGTCCTTGTTCCTGCTCGGGGTCGGCACGCTGCTGGTCTCTCTTCTGGTGTTCTCCATTGGTCTGCTTGCGGTGCAGCTCAAGGAGATCATGCATCAATAGCCGGTTCGAACCCTGTGTGATGGGGCGATAGCATGTGCGGAATCGCAGGTGCATTGAGCTGGTCGGAAGCGCCCGATCTCCCGGCCGTCCGGCGTATGACGCAGGCAATCGCCCATCGCGGGCCAGATGGAGAGGGCGTACTGGAGGCCGGACCCGTTGCCTTCGGCCATCGCCGTCTGGCCGTTATCGACCTGTCGGATGAGGCCCTGCAGCCCATGTGGGACCGGGATCGAAAGCTGCTCATCACGTTTAACGGCGAAATCTACAACTACCGCGAACTGCGACGTGAGCTGGAAGAACGGGGCGCAGGGTTTGCCACCCAGAGCGATACCGAAGTCATCCTCGAAGCCTACAAGGCTTACGGGCTCGATGCACTGGGGCGCCTCAACGGCATGTTCGCTTTTGCGCTGTTCGACTTCGTCGCCGAGCGGCTCGTGCTGTCGCGGGACCGAATGGGCGAAAAGCCGCTGCTCTGGCGGCGGAAAGACGACGGTCTGGCCTTCGCCTCTGAGTTGAATGCCCTGCGCCACTATCCCGGCCATTCCGGTGAGGTGGATGCTACCGCGCTGCGGTCGTTCTTGTCTATCGGCTATGTCTGTGGCTCCAACGCGCTTGATGCCGGGGTCAACAGGTTGCCGCCGGCCCATTTCATGCTCTGGGAGAAAGGGCAGGAGCCGCGCCAGATCGCCTATTGGAATCTGGCAGAGAAGTTTCTGGACAAGCGGTCTCTGACCGATTTCGACGCTGCCGCTAATGACCTGCGAGATCTGCTCGACGACTCCGTGAGGCTGCGCATGATCGCCGATGTGCCGGTGGGCGCATTCCTTTCCGGCGGCGTGGACAGCGCCACCATCGCCGCGGCCATGCGCAGCACAGCGCCGGATACAACGGTGCATACTTATTCGATTGCCTTTGACGAACCGGGTTTCGATGAATCCGCGCTGGCTCGGCAAAGCGCGCTGTCGCTGGGCACAGAGCACCGGGACCGCACGGTGTCGTCCAATCTCGCCCAACGCCTGCCTACGATTATCAAACTGACAGACGAACCCCTGGCCGATAGCTCGCTGTTTCCCACGTTTGAGCTTTCGGCGTTTGCCCGGGAGCGGACTACGGTGTCCTTGTCCGGCGACGGCGGAGACGAGCTGTTTGCCGGCTATTCAACCTACCGCGCCGACCAGTACCGTAAAATTTTCGCCGCGCTGCCCGGCGCGCTGCTGGCGCCCATGCGAATGGCCATGGGTGCAATGAAAGCGGATACCGGCAAGGTGTCGCTGCGCTACAAATTGCGCCAGTTTTTTGAAAACGTGGACCTGCCTCCCGGACAGGCGCACTATGCTTGGCGGCAAATCCTCCCCGATGCCGACGTGAAGGCGCTGATGGGCGACAGCTTCGGGCGCGCCGAAGACCCCTTTTCGGTGTTCGCCGACCGCTTTGCGGAAGTCAAAGGTCTGCCGCTACTGGATGCGGCGGGCTATGTGGACCAGCGCACCTGGATGCTCGACGATATTCTGGTGAAGGTGGACCGGGCCTCCATGGCGCATGCGCTGGAAGTGCGCACACCCTTCCTCGATCATCGGGTCGTGGAATTTGCCGCCGGTCTGCCCGTGGACTTCAAGATGTGCGGCATGCGGCAGAAGCGCATTCTGAAAGCCAGCCAGCGCGATCGCATGCCGGCAGAAGTGCTGTCGCGCAAAAAGGCCGGTTTCAATGCGCCGGTTTCGCGCTGGTTCGAGACCGCGCTGGCCGAGCATTTCGACCGCGCCGTGATCAACGGCCCCGCCGGTAATCTGATCTGCACCGGGGTCGCAAAACGTCTGCGGGACGATCATCTGGCGCGCAAACGCGACTATGGGCTGGCGTTGTTCGCGCTGACTTCGCTGGGATTGTGGATAGAAAATCGCCGCACGTGAGCGCCATCATGCCTTTGGCTTGCGCGCCATCAGCAGCATAGCCGAGGTTTTGAACCCGAGCAGCCGGCGGATGGTGTCGAACCCGGTAAAGGCGATCAAAAACGGGAGGCCCTTGAGGGGGTCGAACCAATTGGCCAACCAGGGCATGGGTATGCTGGAATTGTACCGGGCGAGATGGTGCATCGAGTACATCCAGAACGAATGCCCAGTCTGGTAACCGACATAGGTCACTTCCAGCCCAGCTTCCTCAAAAAGGCGGGTCAGGCTTTTGGGGTCGAACAGCGTCCAGTGCCGGGGAATATGATAGCCGCCCCACCACCGCTTGTGGAACAGCCGTCGGTCGAGTGAATCAATATTGGGTGTTTCCACCGCCAGCACGCCGCCTGGCGTCAGCCAGTCGCTGATCTGCCGCACGACAGAGAGTGGATCGGCCACGTGCTCTATCACATGGAACATGGTCGCCAGATCGATGCTTTCTGACGGGACGTCCTCGCAATCCTCGACCCGGCGGTGAAAGGCCTGAAAGCCCTGCTCGCGCAACCGCGCCACCGGCTCTTCGGAGAGTTCGAGCCCGTAGATCTTCTGTTTGTCCATGCCTCGGTCGGCAAACAGCTTGAGGTAGCGGCCGTCACCGCAGCCGATATCGAGAAAGCTCGACGGCTTAAAGCCGATGCGCTTGAGAATGCCTCCGAATTTTCGCCTGTCCAGAAAATCCTTTCCGGCGAGCGCAATCGGCGAGATCCTCTCGGACAGCTGATAGGAATAGTAATGCGGCGGGTAGATGGTGCCCAGCTCATGAACCGCAGGGCGCGGGTCGGGCCAGACCGTGCCGCAATCCGTACACCGCCAGAAGTGCCATTCGTTGCGGCAGGTATCGAGCTCATAGTCCTGCCCGCGCGCGTAGAATCCGCGCCTGTCCCCTCCGCAGGTCGGGCAGGCGGGAATAGCCTCGGTTTCAATCAGCGGCGCGTCTGGATTGAAGCCCGGCGGCAAGGGGAGCGGCTGCATTCCGATCATCGTGCCGATGCCGCCAGCGCGGCCCCGCGTCCTGTCCAGAACAGATAGAACAAGATGTAACCGAAATAGGAGCGGCGCCAGACGAGGTTCTCGTCTGGCCCATTCTTTGCCAAGTATTCGCGGATCAGCGCGTCGGCGCGTGGCAGATTGTAATAGGGAATGGCCGGCCAGAGGTGGTGCGGGGTGTGGTAGTTCATATTGTGCGGCGCAAAGAACGGCTTTTCCAGCGGGTGGCTGGTATAGGTAATCATCCGCTTGGTCTCGTCGGCCCTTTTGTCGGGCATCAGCATGGAATGCTCGCAGAATACCCGTACCAGATCGGCCCGATAGGCGAACACATAGATGGGCAGGATCCAGAGTACGGGATAGGCCCACCATCCGATGGCCCATGTCAGACCTACGATCAGCGCGGCTTGCCAGCCTAGAATGATCGCCATATCGCGTAGTGTGTAACGGGTGCTTTCCGCGCCGGGCACTGGCGCCTTGCGCTTCAAAAAGATATTGCGGAAGGCTGGCCACAGGCTCTGCAGCCCGGACAGAAACATGACGTAGCTGAAATTGTCTTCCTTGTCGTCGTGGATGTATTTGTGCCGGTCCGGATCGCCGGGAAGACAGGTTTCGCGGTGATGATCCATATGGTTGGTGCGGTTGATATGCGTGATCGCGCAGATCGGCCCGAGGATCAGCAGGTCGTTCCACAGATCATTCGCATCGCGTGACCGGAACAGCCTGCGGTGCAGCCCATCATGGCCGATGATCGTCAGCGCGTAGTAGCGCGTCCCGATCAACACGATGGCGATCAGCACCATCCACCAGGTCGGCACTAGTGCGACCGCCGCAAAACCGGCCAAAATGCCGATCCAGGCGATAATCGTGTCGCGTACGGCGATTCCGGGCCGCAGCTCGCAAAGTTCGCGCACCTGCTCCTTGGTCAAGAGCGTCGTGCGGTAGGGGGCGTAGGATTGGACGTCAGCCATACAACAACCTCTGCCTTCAGGCCTTTGTGCCCGTCACAAGCCAACTATAGCCGTGCCGGTTGAAGGACTGCACATCCGCGAAGCCCGCCCGTTCCAAAAGTGCTTCCGCCTCTTGGCGGGCGTAGTATTTCGCATATTCGGGATTGAGTTGATCGAACACGGTGAGCATGCGATGCCGCCACGGATATCTGGAAATCACATCCCGCATGTACTTCCGCATAGGCAGCGGAAATACATGACAAAGCGCCGCGTAAACGCTTAGGAACGCCGTCAGGATATGACTGAGGGCCATTAGCGTCCAGTCCGGCAAGCGGCTGGTGATTTTGCGCAACGGCAAGACCACCGAAAGATAGGCGCTGTTCCCTTCCTTGCCATAGAGCCAGATCAGCACGCGCCCGCCCTTTTTCAGGCAACCGAACGCCCGAGCAATCGCCGGGTCGGGTTCGGGAATGTGGTGAATGACGCCAATGGACAAAACGAAGTCGTACTCACCTTCGGGCAATCTCTCGGCGGTGTCGTGGATCAAGGTGACCTGCTCGCCCTCGGCTTTTCCGAGGTTCTCCTCGAGAACGTAGAAAGCGTCCGACGGCTCGACCGCAGTTACATGTGAGGCGCCTGCTTTCAGCAGCATGCCGACGATGCGTCCGCTACCGCTTCCAAGCTCCGCAACCTTGCTGTTCTCGAAATCCGCGGGCGTCAGAAAAGGCGCGACGATGTCCGCAAACATCTCGTTGGAGGCGTAGTAGCCGTCGTTGTCACGAAAGCGCTGCCACTGGTCCCCGAAATCCGTGATCGTTCGGGGAGTAGCGTCTGTATGCTGGTCTGTCATTTGCGGTTGAACCGAAGGGCTTCAATCCCCCCTTTAAGGATTTCCAACGCAGCGCCCTCCAGGGCAGCCATGAGTTTCAGCGAATACAGAATTGCGACTAACAGAATCGCGTCGCTGGAATCAATGCCGGTCACCAGGAACGCCGCGGCGCCCGCCACCTCGCTGGGACCACCGCCGAACAGCGAGACGGGCACAATCATGGCCAGATTGCCGGCTGCGACGCCGAACAGCACATTCAGGTAGGGCGCGTTCACGCCCAGCGCCTCGGCACAAAGCCAGACGCCGAGGCCTGTCACACACTGCATGAGGAGAGAGATCACGATGGGAAGCGCCGTTTTGGCCGGGTGCCGGAACACCGCGTGCAAGATCTCGCTCAGCCATTCCGAATAGCGGCGGATCGCATAGATCACGGCGACGGCGCCAAGTGCGGCGAGGACCGCACCGGCCGACAAGACGGTCACCTGATCGAGCGAAATCGGAACAAGCATCACCCCGAGCACCACAGCAAACAGCACCGAGGAGCAAAAGCCGATCAACCGGTCCATGAACACGGCTGGTGCCAGCCACTTGAACTCGAGGTCGGGCTGCAATGCCTTGATCTTGAGATACCGCGAAATCTCGATACTCACCGACATGGGCACGAGAAAGAAATAGACGATCGACTGCAGGTAGATGCGAAAAGCGGCTGCGCGCGAGATCGCGATTTCAAACAGCGACAATGTCGTGCGCATGCGCTCCGCGAATAGCCAGAGCGCTACATGGTAGATCGCCAGACCCAGCAGCAGCTTTGGTGAGTCTGCGACCGCCCAATCGCGAGCGCTTTCTTGCGAAACAAGTGCAAAGACCAGCCAGACCGCCAGACTTGGCACAACCACCAGGCGAAGCACAAGGCCTGCGATCCGCCAGACCCGCGCCATGCCGTTCGCCTCTTTGGATGTGCCCGTCATGTTTGCCCGAACCGCCCAGCTGCGAGGATGTGGACGGGTACCGGATATGCCGGACTTGGTCAAAATGTCATTTGCCGACGCTACATACCAATTGGCGCGCTGACTCGTTGACCCTCTACGGATGGACAACTAGGACAAGGCAAACGCATTTGCGCGCAGACAGGCGCAGGGGACAGCGAGGCACCATGAGAGTTGCAGTGATAGGCTCCGGCTATGTGGGTCTTGTGTCCGGCGCGTGTCTGGCGGAAATCGGCCATCAGGTAGTCTGCGTCGACAAAAATCCGCAGCAGATCGATTCTCTGTGTCGCGGCGTCATTCCGATCTTTGAGGAAGGTCTGGAGCAGCTCGTTTCGCGCAACACTGCGGCCGGTCGGCTGGAATTCAGCACGGAACTGCCGCCGGCAGTGCGGCAGGCCGATGTGGTGATGATCGCGGTGGGCACCCCGAGTCGCCGCGGCGATGGCCACGCCGATCTCAGCTTCGTCTACGCCGCCGCCAGAGACGTCGCTGCTGCCCTTGAGGGCTTCACGGCGATCGTCACCAAGTCCACCGTGCCGGTGGGCACAAGTGACGAGATGGAACGCATCGTTTCCGAGGCCAATCCGAAGGCACAGTTCGCCGCCATCTCCAACCCGGAATTCCTTCGCGAAGGGGCCGCGATTGCCGATTTCATGCGGCCGGACCGAATTGTCATCGGCGTGGAAGACGAGCGGGCGCGTGCGGTGATGCACCGGCTCTATGCGCCGCTCGGCCTGCGCGATGAGCAGATCCTCTTCACCCATCGCCGCGCCGCCGAGCTGATTAAATACGCGGCCAATGCGTTTCTGGCGATGAAGATCACATTCGCCAATGAGCTGGCGGATCTGTGCGAGGCGGTTGGCGCCGATGTGAACGAAGTGACGCTGGGTATTGGCAAGGATGCGCGTATCGGCGAAAAGTTTCTGCGCCCCGGCCCTGGATATGGCGGCTCGTGCTTTCCCAAGGACACAATGGCGCTGATGCGCACGGCGCAGGAAAATCAGATTGCCCTGAGGCTAGTCGAGACTACCGTTTCGGCCAATGACAGCCGCAAGGCAGCCATGTCGCGTCGGATCATGGCGGCGTGTGGCGGACGTGTGCGCGGCAAGACGATTGCGCTGCTCGGCCTGACCTTCAAGCCCAACACCGATGACATGCGCGAGGCGCCTTCGCTCTGGATTATTCGAGGTTTGCAGGATCTGGGTGCCCGTATCCGCGCCTATGACCCCGAGGGCATGGACGCCGCGCGAAAGGAAGTCACCAACGTTCATTTCGCTAAAAGCGCACATGAGGCCTGCATCGGCGCAGACGCGCTGGTTCTGGTAACCGAATGGCCCGAATTTGCGGCGCTGAATTTCAGCGAGATCGCCTTGGGAATGAACGCGCTAGTTTGCGTGGATCTGCGCAACCAGCTCGAACGGGAGACCATGGAAGCGCAGGGCTTTTCCTATCACGCCGTGGGCCGGGGGAACACACCGGCGCATGGTCTGGACGCCCCGCCGTCAAGCCAGCCCGGGGCGAACTGATGCGGTATTTGGTAACCGGCTGCGCAGGCTTTGTTGGGTATCACGTCACTTATCGGCTTCTCGAAAAAGGCCATCATGTCTTCGGTATCGATGGCATGACCGAATATTATGATCCCGCGCTCAAGCGCGCGCGGATGGCGCGGCTGCTGTCATCTCCAAATTTCGAATGGTCCGAATTGATGCTTGAGGACCGCCCGGCCCTTGAGGCAGCCGTAAGGGCGTCGAAAGCCGAAAACATAATCCACCTGGCTGCACAAGCGGGGGTTCGCTATAGCCTTGAGGCGCCTCGCACCTATCTGAGCTCCAATATCGTAGGCACCTTCAACCTGCTAGAGACCATCAAGGACGTTCTCCCGGCTCATCTGTTGATCGCATCCTCTAGCTCAGTCTATGGAGGCAATCTTGAGATGCCGTTTCGCGAGACGCATGCAGCCGATCACCCGCTGAGCCACTACGCAGCGACCAAAAGAGCGGTAGAGGTAATGTCCCACAGCTACGCGCATCTGTGGAGGCTGCCGATTACCAACATGCGGTTCTTCACTGTCTATGGCCCTTGGGGTCGGCCCGATATGGCGCTATTTAGGTTCGTCGAAGCGATCCGCGCTGGTGAGTCCATCGACGTCTATGGCGAAGGGCAAATGCAGCGCGATTTCACCTATGTTGATGACATCGTAGAGGCGATATTGCGCCTTGTTGACGTCGTCCCGGGAGCGCGTAGGGACGTTCAAGAGGCGGGTTTGGACACTCTGTCTCCCGTCGCACCGTGGAGGGTGGTCAATCTGTGCGGTGGCCGGCCGGTCGGGCTACGCGACTTCATCGTGCTGGTCGAGAAATACCTTGGCCAAAAGGCAAAGCTCAATCTGTTGCCGTTTCAAAAGGGCGATCCCGTAAGCACTTGGGGCGACCCTAGCCTGCTGCATGCCTTGACCGGCTTCACACCAACGGTGGAACTGGCAGAGGGCGTCGCGAGGTTCATTGAGTGGAGTAGCCGATATCCGTCAAATCGCGGATCAGCAACTTGACCATTCGCCTACTTCCCATTCCGCGAGAGGCATTCGGATGCCAGTGTGACTGTATTGAGTTGCTCCAATTTTTCCCGAATCAACTTCTGCTCAGACTATTTATGTCGAATCTCAGCTCCGCCAGCTCGCCCACATGGCCAGAGCAAATGATTGCGGTTTTCACGCGGTCCCTGCTATCGAACGAAATCAACGAATGAGGAAAGCGGTTGCGTCGAGGAGTGTGGGGTGGCAACCGAAGTCGATTGTTAGCTTGGAGCAAAAGTTCGTTGGTCACGAGCCGCCTTACCCATTTCCTTGCTTCGCAAGAAGGGCACTATCAAATGTCGTGATTGACAAGCATGTACTGAACAACCCCGACGCGGGGCCAGACTTCGTTGGGTGTAGTTGACGAAAGTTGCTAGAGTAATGCTCAGATTTCGACCGAGTGAACTGAAGGTGCGACTGTCACATATTGCAAGCTCTGTATTCAAGCACGCTTTGCGGTTTCAGTATCAGCTGCTGGGTGCGATAGTAGTCGCAGTTCTCCTCCCGAGCCTTGTCAGATGGGAATTTGACCCCAGGTATTGGTCCTTGGCGGAGCAGAGGAATACGATGGTGTTCTCTACGAGCGCAATAGTGCTCGGCATGCTGATGCTTCGTGCCATAGAGGCTCTACCCGATGTAAGGCCTGTTCGCTACATCATACCCACGCAGACTGCCGCTTTTGCATTTGCACTCGCTATTATTCTGTTTGGCCGACTGAGCTACAATCGCTACTTGCTTCCTACTAGCTTTGCCTTGTCGGTACTCTGGTTTTTCGCAATCCAGGTACTCGCTGCCTCGAGAAGTGCACCTCATTTCCACGTGGTCCCTTTCGGGAATGTGCAAGCTTTATTTTCTATCGACAACGTTCGCTGGACTATGCTCGAACAGCCTGACCTTACCCAAATTGAGAGCGACGGAATAATTGTCGATCTTCGCGCTGATCTCGATAGAGATTGGGAACGCTTCATTACGGACTGCGCTATCCGAGGGGTACGCGTGTTCCATGTGAAGCAAATCAGCGAGAGGTTGACCGGACGAGTTGAGATCGAGCATCTCTCCGAGAACACGCTCGGCTCGATTAATCCGCAATCGGCTTATGGCCAGATCAAGCATTTTTTCGACTGGGTCTTCGCGCTTGTTGCTGGGATCTTGCTCCTACCGATGTTTGCCGTCATTGCCATCGCAATTAAGATCGACAGCCCTGGGCCCGTTTTTTTTCTGCAATCACGCGTCGGCTATGGCGGCCGACCGTTTACGTGTTTCAAGTTTCGCACCATGGCCAACAGGTCAGCTGGGGAAATGTCGCGGGATAAAGCAATGACGCGAAGCGACGACCCTCGCATTACGCGCGTCGGACGGTTCCTCCGTCGCACCCGACTAGATGAACTTCCGCAACTGCTTAATGTTCTGCGGGGTGAAATGAGCTGGATCGGGCCGCGGCCCGAAGCACAGGAATTATCCAAATGGTATGAAGAGGAACTCCCGTTCTATCGCTACAGGCATGTCGTAAGACCAGGAATTTCCGGCTGGGCCCAAGTAAATCAAGGGCATGTTGTTGAAGTTGATCAGGTTATGGCGAAGTTGCATTACGATTTTTACTATATAAAGAACTACTCTCTATGGCTAGATATATTGATTTTCTTCAGGACAATTTTTGCAGTATTTACTGGATTCGGTGCAAAGTAGATAGATGTTTGAATATTACTTCTCAATTCTGACGACTGAGTCGCCATCGGGGTTCGATATTGGTTTACGGCATGCAGGGATTGCGTCCGTTTGAGCTGAATGTAGGGACAACCCAAACGGGTTGCCAAATGTCACAAGCGCACGCTTTGTTGCGTCGGTTTCTGCAGCCTTAAGGGCAATCTCGTGCGCGCGGCCGGGGCTGTCGGTTGTTGCCTCCCCGGCAGCCGACCCATCTCTGACAATTTGCCGATCACCTGCGTGCACTACCACGCGCACTTTCGCCACGTAAGCTGCCGTGTACTTGTCGCCATTTTGTTTGGTGTACACGCAGCGCGTTTCCTGGGTTTCGCGCTCCCAGCCGTCGAATCCAAATATTCGGTTTGCCTCGGTAATGACATGCCAACCCTCAAGATAGCAAAATTCCCTGTCGCCAACTTGTCTTTTTCGAACAAAACTTTCGCGAAGCTTCGCGCGCAGTTTGCGTTCCTGCTTCAAATCGAAGGGCATAGCTCACCTCACTCTCACTGAAAGGCACAGGCTTGTATTCGCGATCTCGGCGCCGCTAACTGCCGTTCCGCCCCTCAATGCGTTCAGCACAGCTCGTTTGTCGAGCTTTGCCGGTTGCGGTACCCAGAACCATTCCGGGATTTCCTTTTCGTCGATGACGGTCACGCCCGGAGGACTCTTCTTTAGGGAAATGGTCAGGTCGGAGGCGACTATTTTGTCGAGACCAGATTCCTCCATTGCCCAACGTGCGGCGTCTCGTTTGTGTTCCTCGGCGCGCTCGAAGCGAGCAAGCCTCGCCTTCAGGTCTTTGATCCTTAGTTTGAGTGCCTCGATCATGCTTCGGTCATCTAGTGCAGATCGGACCGCTGCGGTAATGACTTCGCTCAAATCGCTCGCACCCTCGAGGGTGTCGTTCAGCGTTCGCTCGTCAATTGCGGGCTCGGCCTCAAGAATCCTGCGCCGCAGCTCCGTAAACCTGTTGGTTTCGAGATACATAATGTTATGTTGAGCCAATGGAATCTCCGCCTACCGTTGCCTATAGAATAAATTACATATGTAGTGGAAATACGGCAAAACTGTGATCACAGGCTCCCAAATTCGTGCCGCGCGCGCACTCCTTAACTGGACCTCCGCGCAAACCGCGGAAATGGCGAACCTGACGCGACAGACGCTACATCGGCTGGAAACGTACGATGATGTTCCGCCAAGTCGGAGTGGTTCTCTGCTCGCCCTAGAGAAGCTGTTCGTCGCTCACGGCGTAGAGTTTATCGACGCGGACGACTACAAGGGGGAGGGCGTACGTTTCGTTCAGCGGCTGAAGCTGCGTCGGCAACACCAGGCTGTTGAAACAGGCCTCGGAAATTGAACCGCATTAGGGAGAATCTGATGAAATCGGGAGAACTAGCCGCGCTGAAGAAACGTCGGAAAATGAGCGTCGATTGCTGAGTTGATGCGCTCAGAATTAAGCCGAGAGGATTTGATCCGAAATATGGTACGCGAATAACTGATTGCGATCAGTGCGCTCGAATACCGGGATTGACGAAGACTAGCCGGTTACTGGTGCGGCTTGCTCAACTATGACCCCTGGTCGGAGTGATAAGGCAGGCCGTTGCCCCGATCAATCTCAAGACGAGATGCCTGCGATGTACCATCTGTCCCGCATCCGCTCAAATGTCTCGTCGCCTGCATGCGAAACGGCTAATACAGCTTGGCTCGATCGGATATTTTTTTGCGCTCCCATGATACGTAGCGCTGAGTGCAGCCCCCAACAGGCGACTGTCTTCTTTCATATCCAGTAGGATCCTCCGTGAGGGGAGCGCCAACCTGTCAGCCAATGGGCTTGAGCCCGGCTTGGTGTTTGCGTTTTCTTGGTTCAATACTGCAACCCTTTTCTCGCTTCGCCTTGCGACGCCACTACCGCTCGACCGGAAGGACAAGTCCAACGCAATTCCCGCGAAATGATCAAATGGCCAAGGTGCCATACCGAATTGACGCGCTTGCCTCATTCGCGCTTAAAGGAATGCGTAGCAGGGATGTTTAGCCAATGGCCACAATTGAGGCCGATACCAAAGCTCGGCCCGCAAGAAGCTGGCCGGCGCGAATTGCGCATTGGGCGGTCCTAGCGGCATTTCCGCTCTCGCTGACATCACCCGGCACAACTGTTGTTATGGCGCTTGCCGCTATCTGTGGCTTGGTCATGTGGTGGCGCGCTGGGGAATTGCCGCGTGATATCGCTGTCGACGGGTCGATGGCGGCGGGTTGTTATCTGCTCCTGCTTAGCGTTGATCTCATCAACGGTGGTGGGACGAACAACCTGCTTGGCACCGGCGTAAACTATCTACCCGTACTTGCATTGGCGCCGCTGTCATTCGCAATTCGATCAAGCGGCATAAGTATGGAAGCGATTGATCGTGCGCTACAAGCAACGATTCTGATTGCTTTGGCGATTAGCGTCTTTAGCTTCATCGATGGCGAACAGAGGCCAGGCGGCCTAAACCTGAACCCGATTCCTTACGGCCTTGCGGTCCTTCTGTCAGCAAGTTTACTGCTTTGGCGAGCATTAGAGGGACGCCCGATTGACGGGAAATCTGTCGCAATCTCGGTGTCTGCCACGATCCCCATTCTGCTCACCGGGAGCAAGATAGTTTGGGCTTGTGCGTTGGTTGCTTACGCGGGCACCTACGGCCATTGGATCGCTACGCAACGTCGATGGAAGCCCGCAGTATCGGTCTTGATTGGAGGCTTGGCCGGTATCGCAGTCGGTTACCACTTCTTTGCCAGGAGCAGGTTCGAGCCGCTTTGGGTCGAGATTGCCGAGTTTACCGATCGAGGGGTCTCGCAGGGTGGAACATTTGGTCGACGCGCTGAAATGGCGGTCAGCGGCTGGCGTGCTTTTCTCGATCAGCCGATCTTCGGATACGGACTTCACGAACGGATGGAAGCGGTGCTGGCACATTCTACGCCTGGAGGGCCGGACCTGTCGATCCACAACCACCTGCACAACGATTACATCACTCACTTGGTTTCCTATGGTATCTTTGGCGCAATTTTCCTTGCGGCTTATTGGCTCCTGCTGGTTCGACAGGCCGCTTTCGCGCCCCATCCCGCCTATCGAAGGTTTGGTTATACCGTCGCTGTTATCTTGCTGATCTACATGTCTGCGGAGGTCGCATTCAACATGGATCCCGTGAGCGGCCCGATGGCGGTCATTTTTGCGCTGTTGCTCGGCAGTCGAGCCGGGCTTGGAAAGAGGGACGAAGGAGGTTAGCTCGTCACTATGAGGATGATCGCCGGAGTGAACCGCACGGTCCAGAGCGCCATCTTCGAAATGATCGGCCATTTGGGTTCTAGATCGTAATTTTACTGTCGCAAAATACGCGCTCCCGGTTCGCGAACCCGGTGATGGTAACGGCGTGGTGAGGCGGCAAGTCCAGCATTGTCATGCGCCAGGTCAATTGGTGAACAGCCGTAGAAAGAGGAAGCGGCTCTTCGCAATTGGCCGTTCGTTCATGTCGCTGGTACGGGATCCGCGCCGGCAACTTCTCGGCTTATTTGATGCAACTGCCAGGATGGAGGCCCGCTGAAAATTCACCGACTCAGAAATCAGCCGGGCAGAACGATAACTTCATTTGGAAACGAACCCGAGGCCCGCTGGCCCAACGCTCGACTCCAAGAGCATCGGACAAAATTCGCTTTTTGGGCGCTCGCCTACCACACCACCCATGATTATCAGGTAAGTGCCCATTCGCGTCTCATAGTCGCTGATTTCAATGCCGGCGGCTTGAAGATATTCGACCATCGCGGCGGCATCCAGCTTGACGCGGCACCGCTCTGCGCCCTTGATCGCGAATGCCGCCTTTAAGAATGCGGCATCCTTGGCGTCGGCTTGCGCTGCGGGGGACCCCTCAACCGCTTCGGTGACCGCGTCCGCAATTTCACCCAGGTTCTTCTGACGGCACAGATTGAGGCCTGCCTCTATGAGAGCGCCGATAATTTTGTGATGAGTTCCCCTGTCCGGTTCCAGGACCGGCACCAAGCTGTCGTCGGCACCAATCATGCCGTCGCCGGTTTCAGGGTTGAGGAATTGCCTGGCTTTGCCGTTTGCCGCGTAGATGTTTCCGTCATCGGTGAAAAACACCGCATTGTTCCCGTCTTCAAAACAGATCACATCGGTATGGTCATCGGCTAACGACCAGACATCGTCATTCGCAGCGCCACGTGCGACCCGCTGGAGCTTGGAGCTTCGATACGTCACCTGCTTCTTGAGCACGTCATGGTAGTGGGTTACCGCAACCGGATCGAACCGAGGTTGCGTGGCAACCGGCTCCAGTTGTGGCTCCGTCTCTGTCGCTTCCGCGCCAGCTGATTTTATCTCAGCCTGGGCAGGTGCGGCCCGCGGCGATGGAGCCATCTCCCCCCGGATATCAGGATCGATCCCCGCGGCAATTACGCCGACCAGAAACGTAGCCAACAGGATCGACGGAACGCCCGCGAACAGGACCTGCCATCGCGTTCGGAACGGCCTTAAGGGCTTGATGAATCCGACCAAAACATAGGCGACGTAAGCTACCCAAAAGAGGCCGAGCAAACCCAGCATTGACCGTTCTCCATCATCTTCACGAAGTTTGAAATCGGATGGACATGACAATGCCGTAGTATCGATACGAACATCAAGCTCCTATCGTATTATTGAACGGTTTTATCCGTCTCTGTCCGGCTCCAGAATACGATCATGGAGCTTAAGCGTACATTTGGCCGGCGGATTAAGACACTGCGCGAGCTTCAGGGTATGACCCAAGCCGTTCTGGCTGAAAAACTTGATCGCAGCGTCGACGGGGTCTCGATGATCGAACGCGGCAAGATCTGGCCGGGGGCGACCACTATCGAAGCCATTGCCGGTGTGCTCGGCGTTTCAGTATCGGAGCTGTTTGATGATCTCGCCGAAGAACGGCAGACCAATGATGGCGATCAGATCATGATCGCCAGACATCTTCTCCAGAGGCTCGACAAACGCGATCTGGAAATTGCGGTCGCCATGCTTGAGAAAATGTCCGGCGAAAAGAAGGACTAACCCCAGTTGGGAGGGATATGAAGCCGATAGGGTTCGACACCGTCGTTTACGGCTGTCACCTCGCGCGCGCGCGTTGAGTGGCGATTGTCGCGCCGAGGCCGTTCGCGCTTACCTGTATGAGGATCAAAGCAAATGTCGCTCTGCCTGGTTTGGATAAATCTTAGGAACTGCACGATGCTGTCTACCTGGTCGTCATGTTTTGAGCCTGGAAACGCCAACAGCTCTTTGAGGAGCTCGTTCATCCACCCGGCCTCTTTTGGGAAGCGCACTCGGCCCTCTTCAAATAGGGCCGAAACGGCATCGGTACGCGCGATCTTGTCGCCTTTGGGCGGAATGGTAATGATCCGGGCCGGCAGCTGATCTCTCCTAAGCTCCTGCACCAACGGCCCGCCGACATCCGCCTTTTCAACAAGCACGATGTTTGGCCGCCATTCCTTAACCAACCTGACAGCTTCGCGGCGCAGCGTGGGGAAATCAGTTCGCCTTCGCCAGACATTTAGCAGGTAGTAGTTGTGGCCAGCTACGGCCCATGTCGTGCAAACCGCATAGTCGTTCCCTTGTCCGCCACCCGCGGCCGTGTCCCAGCTCTGATAAACTGCGTCGAAGTTATCCCTGTCGGGTATATCATCATACCAGCGAAGCCATTTGCGTTTGATGATCGAGCCCTCCAGCGGGATGGGCTGCTGCTGATATTGCGCTGAAAACAGACCTGAGCCGAGTTGCGTCCTGAGGCGATTGAGCTCCGGCACTCCCTCAATTTCCGGCTGGATGGCCTCTCCTTGGCTGCGGCGATGAACGTCGTGGTCAAGCGGGCCGGTGCGCCACACCTCGTCTTGGTCAGCGATGGCGGGTATCGAAAGCACTGTGAAGCCGTGATTTTCCGTCTCTATGATGTGCCCGCAGAGATCGTCAACATGCAGCCGCTGCATGACGATGACAATTGCACCATCGCGCTGACTGTCCAGCCGGTTGATGATGCTATTGAAGAAGCGCTCATTGACGTTGTTGCGCTCAGCCTCCGACAGGGTGGCGGAGCCGGCCTTGATCGGGTCATCAATGATGATGAAATCGGCGCCGCGACCGGTGAGGCTGCCGGACACGGAAGCCGCAAGGCGAAAGCCACCCTGGCTTGTTGTTTGCTCGGTCTCCGTGTTTTTCGGACTAATGTGCAGAGCAGGGAACAATTCCCTCATGCGCGATCCTTCGATGATGCGCCTGAAATCGTTTGAATGTTTGTGCGCAAGGTCTTGGGAATAGCTGAGCACGATGATCTTTTTCCTTGGATCGTTGCCGAGCAGCCAGGCTGGGAATGCAGCACTTGCGACGAAGGATTTGAGCTTGCGGGGCGGTAAATTGATAATCAGCCGTTTGATGCGGCCGGCGGCAACTTCTTCCAGGTGCCAGGCGATTGTTTCGATATGCCAGTTCAACCGGAGCGCATTCGTCCCGTTGAGACCATTGAAGGCGTATTGCGTGAAATAAAGCAGCGAACGGCGACGCGCCTCGCGTACGACCACTTCCGGATTTTCGATTTGCGGCGTCATGTCCTGAGCTTTCCTTATACGCTACGGCGGCCGATTAGATGGTCAAGCGTCGCCTGATCTTCTGCTGAAAGAACTACGTTCGCTTCTGGCTCGGGAACGGGTCTGCTGAAATCCATATGTTCGCGCAGCCAGCTTAGCGCTTTAACGTCGCCCTTCAGTGCTCTTGCAACCAGCTGGTGCGGCAGTGCCTCACGAGCCTTTATCGTTCTTGATTTACCGTTCTCGGAGATTGTGATCGGCTTGTTGAGAGCTTCTTGCGTGTAGGTGTAGTCGGATTTGGAACCCTTTGGTCGTCCTTTTGGGTTGCCTGATACGCCTTTCTTGAACTGGTGCTTTTTCGGAGGTTTTCCGAACCCGATTTCGTAGTCCAACTCGGCTTTTTCCGCCGCTCGTCGGGCCTCGGGTCTTTGAACAGAGCTTTCTCCGACTGTCTTCGGTTTCCGTTCCGGGGCGCCTCTCGCATCGGCCTGCGGCGGCGGCCGTCGCGGCGGCGGCTTCCTGACCGGACGGTCCGCAGAATTGGCCCGTGCTCGATCGTCCGCGCGTGCTTTGCCGCCTTGCGTCGAGCGCCTTTGTTGTGCCCCGGCAGAGCTCGTCTTGTCCCGCGTTTTGCGGATAATGCGTTTTGGCGTCGGCTCGTCCAACATATCATCTTCCTTTCCTGGACTACGCTGCTTCAGATTTGGCTGGACGGGGTTTGGTTAGACGTTGCCGGCTAAGTTCAGCGAAGGTGAGGCCGGTTGTCACGTGCCTGGCCTCGACCGCAAAACGCTGCTCGAAGCGGCGAATAGCAAGGTCGACATAAAGCGGGTCTTTTTCTATGGCGCGCGCCTGACGCTTCGTTATCTCGGCCGCGATCAGGGTGCTTCCGAAGCCAACAAATGGGTCGAGCACAATGTCGCCGAGCCTGGACGCATCTTTGATGATATCGGCGAGCAGCTGGATCGGTTTTGGTGTTGGATGCGACCTCAGCAGCTCCGAGCGTTCCGCCGAATTTCTGTTCAACCCGGGGATAGACCAGACATTGGTGCGATTTCTTCCGTGTTTTCCGAGCTGGATGTTGTTGACGTGTTTGGCACCCGGTTCCTTTAGCACCACGACCAATTCATGCTGTGAACGGTAGAAGCTTCCCTGGCCTCCTGAACCTTTGTCCCAAACGCACATTTGAAACAGTTGCAGACCCTCATCGCGGCAGCAGGAAACCAAGCGGTCGACGCCGCGCCAATCGATAAACGAATAAAGCAGCGCCCCGGGACAGACGGACTGGCGCATCCTTCGAAAGGAAGCCGACAGGAACGCGCAAAACTCGTCGACGGACATGTCACCGCCTTCGATGAAATCGCGCCGGCTCAGCGAACTTATGCTGCTCACCGGCACGCCGAATGGGGGATCGGTGACAACAAGCCCCGCACGATCGGAGCCCATAAGCCGGTGATGGCTGCGTGCAGACTTGGCGTCGCCGCATAAGAGCAGGTGGCCCTTTATCCGCCACAGATCTCCCGGCCTTGTGACGGCTTCCGGTTCTGGCTCCATTTCGTCGATATCAGCCGGGTCGCTGGCTGCATTGCCATCGGCAATTAGGTCAATCTGCGGCGTTTCAAAGCCCGTTATCTCAAGATTAAACTCGGGTTCATCAACGAGGATCGCCTCGAACTCCATCGTTAGCTCCGGAAGGTTCCATTCCGATCCTTCGGCCAGACGGTTATGCGCGATGCGAAATGCACGAATTTGCGCCGGAGACAGATGGGTGGCCCGCAAGACGGGGATCTGCTCGATGCGCAGCTCAATCGCTGCTTTCGTCATGAGCTCGCCGGCCACAACGACATCGTTCTTGTCAACAACAACAACGCCTAGCATACCGAATTTGCGGATTGAGTTTTTCAGCCGATCCAGCTTGCCGGTCGGATGCTTTCGCAATTCCTCCATGCGGATGTGCAAACGCGTTGGACTGAGATAGGCGATCAAGTCATTGGGTAGATTGCGCTCGATATCATTACCAGACATGCTTCCTCCATCGCCCAATCGACAGCATCGATCGTGCAGGAAAAATAATCATATCTAGAAAGACGAATGGAATCGGCGGTTGTTGTCAATCAGATTTTGACGAAAAACCGGAACTCAATCATATGGTAAATGACGCCGGAACTTTTGTCAAGTCGAATTGCGCACCGTGATCTTCAGATGCGATATCCTTATATTTCATTTGCTTAAGAAATATTAGAAGGGTATTTGATCGCGCCTGTTTTGTATCGAATCGTGGGCGCGAGGCGCGATTTGCGCGCAGCTGCGGCAGCGTTTTTACTGTGGATTGTCGATTGACGATGAACCGAATGAGCCCAGTTTTTGTTCTGATCGCCCAATTTTCTTGGACTTGATACGCGAATCGCAATTCATTCGCTCAATGGGCGCTGATCCAACATCGTCTGTGGCGCGCTAATTGCTTTGCTTCGAAATCTGTCTTTGATTCGGTTCGAACCAGGACTTGGGAGCAGCAATTGTCACGGCGATCGTGTCGAGTGCTTCTGCTGTAGTTATCGGCGCGCTGCGTTTGACGCTGGCGTGTTTGTAATTGACCATCGCTAGAACGCGCTTTCGTCCAGCGTTGTTCTTGTTGGCAGGGAGGTCCACCTCCGCGCCTGGGCTTGGTGGCTAAGCATGTCACTTCAACGCAGGTCAGCCGGCATAACTTTGTCATCGCGGCGCGAACCTGAAGCGTGGCCCCGGATACTCTCATCCATGATCGCCAATTCCAGCCTCCTTAACGCAATCTGCTGCCGGCGCCTCAACTTAGGCCAGGACCACCTGGTTCGCTTTGACCTCACGGAGATGGAACGTAACTCGCGTTACGCGCCCTCTCCAGCGTAACCGGATATGCGATTCGCTCGGCAATAGTACGCAGAAAGGGAAACCTCTCTGATTGGTGTTGCTTTGGCTTGGAGTTGCTTTGGCGAGGCCGCCATTGACCCTTAGTCATGCCGCTTTGGTTGTCGTGACGGGACAGCTCCATCGCAGCATGGACACAGCCTTCCCGAACAATGGCCCATTCCGCAGCTACAACCACCGACCAGGGATATGACGGATTGGAGGAAAACGTCAGCGAATTGCGGACCACCGGCTATCGGAATATCTTCAGCTGCCACCCCCGAACCGGAGGAACAAGGAGACGTTTCTGCTCGTCGCAATGTCCGCTTAGCCGTTTCTGGGTTCGTCATGGTTGGTGAGCGGCTCAATGCCGTATTTTTGCACCGTCCAGATTCATCGAAATTTGCTTGTTTCAATGACACTGACCGCAATTTATTCACTGTTCCGCTAGGCACATTTCCCTGTTCGCCTGTCTAGGGATATCCATCGCAGATCGCATGAAAATGTACTGCTTTCAAAAACCAGGGCATTGCCGGTTCCCTGATATTCGTACGCAATTCCTGTTAATCAGCCGATAGCAGGGAAAACACCAGCCGAGACGATGCAAGACAGGGTCGACCGAGGACGAAGCCGACCTCACCGGATGGTTTGTCTCGGGAAGTGATGGTCGGAAAAAAGATCGATTGACCAAGTCGCAGGTTAGACGATCGCTTCGATGATCTTGTCCTGCACCTGCGCGCCCAGATAGGGGTGCATGGGCAGGCTGATCACCCGCTCGGCCAGATCGTCGCTGACCGGCAGCCCATTTGGGTCGCGCGGAAACGCGCGGAACGCCACCTGCGCGTGAAGCGGGATCGGATAGTAGACCGCGGTCGGGATATCGGCGGCTTTGGTTTTCGACATGACCTCGGCACGCTCGGCGGCCGATTTGGTCTTGATCGTATATTGCGCCCAGGTGCTGCGCAGACCCTCCGGCACGGTGGGCACGTCGTAGCGGCCTTTGAGGCCCTCGGTGTAGCGCTGCGCAACGTTCTGGCGCTCTTCGATCTCGTCGGCGAAGATCGCCAGCTTTTCGATCAGTATGGCGGCTTGCAGGGTGTCCAGACGGCTGTTCATGCCGATCCGCTGCTGATCGTAGCGGTCAGCGCCCTGTCCGTGGTTGCGCAGCGAGCGTATCAACGCCGCGTAGTCGTCATTGTCGGTCGTCAATGCACCGCCGTCGCCATAGCAGCCGAGCGGCTTGGCAGGGAAGAACGAGGTCGTGGTGATGTCGCCGATCGCGCCCACGGTGCGGCCACGATAGCTGGCGCCGAAGCCCTGCGCCGCGTCGTCGATGATGGAGAGGCCGTTTTCGCGCGCCACCGGAATGATCGCATCATAGTCGGCCGCAAGCCCGAACAGATCGACCGGAATGACGAAGCGCGGCGTCAGGCCTTCGTCTTTTGCGAAGCGAATTGCGCGTTTCAGGCTTTCGACATCCAGATTGAACGTGTCGGGCAGCACATCGACGAACACTGGCGTCGCACCGAGGAAGGGAACCACCTCCGCGGTCGCGGCGAATGTAAATGACGGCACAAACACAGCGTCGCCCGCCTTCACCCCGAGCGCCATCAGCGCCAATGAAAGCGCATCGGTGCCGTTGGCACAGCCGAGTGCGTGTTTTGCCCCGCAGAACGCTGCGAGCTTCTCTTCGAACGCTTCAACCTCGGGCCCCATTATGTAGCTGCCATGCTCCAGCACGCGGCCAATGGCACCGTCGAGCTGGGTGCGAATGCGCGCCTGCTGTGCCGCGAGATCGATGAATGGCATTGTCATGCGCGTGAAGCCTTCCGGAAGGGATGTTGCCGTGAGTCACTAGGTAGTGCGTTGAACGCGACTGCCTGATCGGCAGCTATCATGACCTGTTCGAGGGCGGCAAGCTGAGCGCCGCGCACGGATTGTTACGATGCCGTAACAGCATTTGTGCGCAAATCAGTCGGTGGCCGTGCTGGCTGCCGGCTGGATGCTAACAGGCTGGATGATCATTTTGACGTTACGCTCAAACACCATCACCGTGCCGCCGCTCTTCACGTCCACGGTCTCGGCTACGACGCGTGCATCCTTGGTCGTAATCTGCACGCCCTCGCGCCCGAGCACCGTACCGGAGCCGAGATCGAGCTCGCCCTTTTCGAACCGCGCGGTCATACCGTCGGTCGTAACAATGTCGACCGGATTGGTAAGCACGAGCTTGCTTGAACCCTTGAGCAGCGTCCCGCCCGCCGTCTCCACATCTGCCCATTCCGCTTTGCCAACAGGCAGGCGTGCCGTGATCTCTTCCAAATCGGTCTTGTTGTTGTCGACCAGGCTCTGGATAGCGCGCTTGGCTTCGAGCTCGTAGGGTCGGTTCGCGGCGGTAAAGCCGCTCATGCGCGGGTTGGCGATGACTACCTTGGCGCTTTCGATGGTGATGCCATCGAGATCGATGGAAGCGTCAACAACCTGATTGACGACAGAGCGAACCCCAAGCACCGCAAGCATGACCACGGCCAGAACCGGCAGCGCGCGCCGCAACACGCGAATGCGGCGCGAATGGCGCTGCTCCCTGGCATAGATCGTTGCCGTCATGCGCCGGTCAGCACCGGCAACGGCTTCAAATGTGGCGTCGGTCATTGCCCGTTCGACCCGGCGAAAATTGCGGCTGCCCTCACTGCACTATATCGCGGCCATTGTGCGACCAGCCGCTCATTTGGTCCAGCGATTGTGGATCGGCGATACTTACCACGAGATTTAGCGTCAATGGGAGCCTTTGCGCCAACCTGGCAATGGTTTGACAAAGCAGGCACCATCCCACACTAACGCCGCCAGAACCCGCATCTTCGCCGGGAAGGTTGAACGCAGGGCGTTCAGGTCACATCTTCCGGCCGGGAAAGACAAAGCCAGGATCGAATGGCAAACGCCGGTAGCGATAGCGCGACGCGCTTTTATGTGCCAGAGGTGCATGACATTTTTGCGGGCATGGAGCGGGAACTCGAAGCCATGCTCGATGTCTGGCCGTCGGGCGCGCGCGAAAAGCTGGCGTTACTTGTTGTGCCCGACTGGCAAGGCCGGTTCCCGCTTGCGGCATCGCCCGATTTTGTGAAGCGGATATCCAGGCTCGCCGGCGAAAAAGTGCTGCACGGTTTCACGCATTCGCTCGGCCCCGAATTCTGGAACTGGCTGCTTTACGGCCACGACAATCGCTCGGAATTCGGTAAGCTCGATGAGAAAGAGGCCCGCGAGCGCATCGCGACGGGCCTGAAGAGTTTCGAAGACAATCTTGGCATCAGGCCGCGCTGGTTCTGCGCGCCGCGCTGGCACCAAAGCGCAGCGGCAACGAAAGCGCTGCGCGAGGCCGGATTCGAGGGTTACATGCTGCGTAGCTCACTGCGGCAATTCTCTGGTGCATCTGTGGACCTGCCAGCTCTTTGCTTTGATGAGGGCGACCGACGACTCCGGTCTGCGATTGCGCGGCATTTGCGTGAGCTTTCGATCCGCAGATTGTTCGCTGCAGGGCACCCGTTCAGGATTACACTCCATCCGAGCGATGTCACCGACGCGGCCGCCTGGAGCCAGGTAAAGCGGGTAATGCAGAGGCTTTCGGACGAAGGCTGGACGCCGATTGCTCTCGATGAGGTGATGGGGCGTTTCGGCGAAGTCCGGGCTGTCAATCCCGTGACAGCGGTGACGGTGCAATGATCGATCTGGCCTTCTTTTCCAACGGGCATGGTGAAGACACCATCGCCTGCAAGGTGCTGGATGAGCTGCGTGACATGCGTCCGGCGCTCAGCATCGAGGTTTGGCCGATGGTGGGTGAAGGCACTGCCTATTCCGCTCGGGACGCTGAAATCGTCGGTGCGCTCAACCTGCTGCCGAGCGCGGGCTTCGCAACGATCAGTCCCAAACTGATGCGAGAGGATTTGCGAGCCGGCTGGATCAAGACACATTGGAGACAGTTTCAGGCAGCCCGCGGCATGCGCGGACGCTATCGCATGGCGATTGCGGTTGGCGACATCATTCCGATCCTGGCCTCGGTCGTCTCACGCACCCCATTCGTGTTTATCGGTTGTGCCAAGTCCTATTATTACCACCCCGGCCGCGCATATACGCCGCTTGAACGCCGGCTACTGCGCAAGCATTGCACGCTGACATTCCCGCGCGATCTGAAGACCGTGCCTGAACTCGATGGCGACGGTGTGAAGACGCGCTACCTTGGCAATCCTATGATGGACGGTCTGGAGCCCGCCGGCATCGACCTTGACCTGACAAAGGGCGATGTAGCGATCGGCATGCTGGCCGGCACGCGCGCCGATGCTGATGGCAATATGCTCGATCTGCTGGAGGCGGCGGGTAGGGCGCATGCCCATTTCGATCACCCGGAAAAACTGCGCTTTGTTTTCGCGGCGCGCTCCGGCCTCGATGCAAAAGAAATCGCGGCCATGGTCGCCGGCGATCCCCGCTTTGGCGGCTGGCAGGTCAAGGCGATATCGGAAGGCTCTGACGCGATTGGCGTGGTGCTGCGCCTGGCCGATCCACATGGCGTGGAGGTGCTCGTGGCCAAGGGTGCATTTCCTGATGTGCTACGCGCATCCTCGCTGGTCATCGGCATGGCGGGCACCGCGAACGAACAGGCAATAGGGCTCGGCATTCCGTTGATTACCGTGCCGTCCGCCGGTGTACAGGGCGATCATTATGTGAGGATGAAAGCCGTCTATTTCGGCGATGCCTCGCTGAACGTGCCGAGGGAGGCTGATACGATTGCCGCGGCTGCTGCCGGCCTTCTGGCCGATCCCGAAGCATGTGCACGCATGGCCGAAGCCGGGCGCGAACGCATGGGCGAACCCGGTGCCAGCCGAGCGATAGCAGAGGCAATTCTGGCTGAGTTTGATCGCATCGAGTCGGAGACAGCCAAGCAATGACGGTTGCTCCGACCTATTCGGTGGTTGTCACTGCGCACAACGCCGCAGGCACCATTGAAGCGACGCTGCAATCGATCGCACGGCAGTCGGGCGTCACTCCTGGTGAGCTTGAGGTCGTCCTAGTCGATGACCGTAGCACGGATGGTACGCTTAACGTCGCCGAAGGCTCGGGCATCCCCGGGCTGCGGACAATCCGCATCGACAACCCGTCCGAAAGCGGTTTGACGACGCGTCAGGACGCGCTTGTAGCCGGCTTCGCTTCGGCTCGAGGCGAGATCGTGTTGACCACGGATGCTGATGGCATAGTCAGCGAAGATTGGGTGGCTGCACTCACCGGGCCGATCCTTGCCAGTCGCGCTGATGCAGCCGCTGGCCCCGTCGCTTTTCATGCTCAGCACGGGATGCTCGGCGCCTGGCAGACAGTTGATGTGTCCGACTATCTTGCGACCAACCAGATGCTGGTGGCACTTGGTTTTCAAGGAGGTGTGCTTTTCGGAAATTTCGCCTTCCGACGCGAGTGGTTCGACAAAATCGGCGGCTTCGGGAAGATCGGCCTGACGCTGACGGAGGACCTCGCCTTTGGTCGCGCGCTGCAGGCGGCCGGTGCGAGGCTTGTTTATGTGCCGACCGGTTCAGTCGAGGTCGCGGCCTGTGACAGCTGGGAAGTGCTGGTCGAGCGCGCAAAGCGCGTAAGCGCCGGTGGCGCATCGGCTCTTGCTACCTGGCTTGGTATCCGAATGGCGCTGCTTGTCATTCTGGCAGCTGGCGCATTGATCTTCGGTGGCGTGTTCACATGGCTGTTCTGGCTGCGCTACGTAATGGGCGCGCTTTTCGTCAGCTGGGCCCTGATCCGGGTAGGCAAGCCGCGCCTTTTGCCATTGGCGCTGCTATATGAGCCCTTGGCGATTGCGATAGGCGTCGCCGTAATGTGGCGGCTGACCAGAAATGCAGAAATTGAATGGGGTGGCCGCAAATATGCCCGCTGAAGCCAAGAAACCCAGGCGCGAGCGCCGCGACGAAGGCATCATCCGACCGTATCGCGCTGAAGATCGCGAGGCGGTTCGCCAGATCTGCCGCACGACTGCGTATCGCAATCGCGGTTCGGACGCGGTGTTTGAGGACGGCAAGGTTTTTGCCGACTATTGGACGAAATACTACACCGACTATGAGCCGGAATCGTGCCTGATTGTTGAAGAAGACGGCGAGGTTGTCGGTTACCTACTCGGATGCCGAGATACACGCCGGTTTATCAAGATTATGTCGCGGAGGATCGTGCCGGCAGCGCTTGCACGCGCGTTCTGGCGGCTCGGAACGTTTCAGTATCGCAAATCTTCTACGAAACGCATGATATATTGGCTGGTGGCTCGTGGCTGGCGTGAAGTCCCGGAAATTCCGCTGGAGCGCTTTCCCGCGCACTATCACTGCAACATTCTGCGTAAGGGATTCCGCAAGGGCTATTATTCGAAGCTTGTGCTGCAGTTCGCTGACCAACTCGACCGGGAGGGAGTACCCGGCCTGCACGGGCAAATTGAGGAATTCGCCGAGGGCGGTCCCTGGCGCAAGATGGTGCAGGGTTTCCTGGATTTCAGCGGCCGACATGACGAACTCGAACTTTTTGCCGAGACGCCCTCGACCTTTCAGCAATTTGTGCTTGGGGTGGACAAACCGATGGTCAATCGGGCATGGGGTGCCAAAGTCGATGACTTCCGCCAGTGGATGACCTGGACAGGTGAGACTTACCGGCTATGAGCCGAGGTTTCGCCTCGCGAAGTGCTGCGGGATCGATTGGAGACGGAATTGAACGACGGAAACACGCGCGGCGAAACGCAGGTCGTGGTGACGGTGAACGGCCCGGGCGAAGTCGCCTGCTGGCTCTACCCGCTTGCGCATGAGCTCAAGCGACGTATCCCTGGCGTGCGCATTTGTGTTGCAGTCGTGCCCTGCGTCTTTTCTTCCGGCGCCGAGGCGGATGTGCTGAAGACGCTCTCTTATGTCGATGCCTACTGCACGATCGAAGAGACAATGAAATTCATCAAGTGGAACAAGGTGCCCGAAGGCTTCCGCAAGAAGGCGCCGGGCTTCATGCTGCATCTTGGCGGCGACAGCATGTTCACGATCATGCTCGCCAAGCGACTGGGAATTCCAGCGCTCGCCTATGTCGAGCGTCCACTCGCGTTCCAGTTTCTTTTTGATCGCGTGTTCTATTCAGACTTCGAAAAGATCGACGGGCTGAAGGAGAGCGATAAGCACAAGATCGTCGGCGAGATGATGGTAGACGCTGCGCTTCTGCGCTGCCCTGACCGCAGTGCCGCAGCGCGCGGCAAGCCGGTGGTGGGGCTCTATCCGAGCAGCCGCATGTACCTCACCAAATACGTGCTGCCATATTACGCCGCCGCGGCCGAAAAGGTCGCGCGCAAGATGCCCGAGGTTGAATGGGTCATCTCGAAGTCGGACTTCGTCGACCGCGATTTCCTGCGCAACTTGCCGGAGGTGGAAGAGGGGCGTCCGCTCGAAGGCGTCGATCTTGAATGGCGGCGCGAAGGCGACCGCGAGTTTATGGTGACGCCGGACGGCCTCTCGTTAGAGGTGCTTTCGCCTGCGCAGGTTGCGCCACGCGTCAATCTTGCGCTCACGGTTCCTGGGTCGAACACGGCCGAACTCGCCACGCTTGGCGTGCCGATGATCCTCACTTTGCCCACCTACAAGCATGAGATTGCGCCGCTGCCGGGCATTGCGGGCCATCTCGGCCGCCTGCCTGTTATCGGCTGGCGCATGAAGCGCTTCCTTGCCAAGCAGGTGCTCAAGCGTATGAAATTCCTGAGCCACCCGAACCGCCGCGCGGACCGGATGGTCATTCCTGAGCTGATTGGCGAACTGGACGCACAGGACCTTGCCGACGCGATTGAAGAGGCGCTGAACAGCGACACCACCGCGCTTGTGAAGGAATTGAAAGCGGTCATGGGTCCGCCGGGCGCGACATCGCGGCTGGTCTCGGAGCTCGAAAACTTCCTGGCAGAAACGGGCCGGCAGCATGAAATCGCGCCGGCACATTAGCTGGCTCTGGCGCGAGCTCTGGTCGCGCAAGGGGCTTTTCGGCGCAGCGCTGTTTTGCACCGGCGCCTCAGCTGGCGCATTTGTGCTCATGCCGGTGTGGGCGCAGCGTCTTGTCGGGGACGTTTTCCAGAACTCCGATGCCCTTGGCCTCGGCCTGTATCTGGCGCTCGGCCTGCTCATCTTCATGGCCGGCTCGCTGCTGACCTTCGGCCGCATCTATCTGATGACCCGGCTGTCGCATCTGATCACCATGCAGATGCGCAAGAAGCTCTTCCACCACATCATGCGGGCATCGCCCCGCAGCCTGACCCGGATGAGCGGTGGCGAGTTGGTGTCGAGCTTCTCCAACGATCTGCAGACCTTCCAGGAAGCGCTGACCCGCGTCGTTGCGGTCTTTGCACCATCCGTCATCCTGATCGTCGTCTTCGGCGCAGCGATGGCATGGTACAGCTGGGTGCTGTTCATCTGTGTCATCGTGCTGATCAGTCCGCTGGCTTTCGTGACGTCCTATTTCGGTCAGCGGCTGCATGGCGCATCCCACAGCACGCAGGAGCAGCTTGCTGGCCTCGTCGGTCGTTTCGAGGAGATGCTCGACGGCACGAAGGAGATCAAATCCTTCGGACGAGAGAACCACATTCTTCAGATGTTTGACGGGCTGAACCAGCAGACCCTGGAAGCCCAGTTGCGGCGCGAGCGCATCGATTCTTTCCATCCGTTCGCGGTGGCGTTGGTTGCGGCTGCCGGCATCGCCGCGATGGTGCTCCTGAGCGCGGTGCTGCTGGAGCGCGGTTTCATCTCAATCGAAACGCTGACGGCGTTTCTCGTCTGCGTCGGTCTCGCCTATTCGCCGCTGCAGGAGGCCGCGCATTCCGTCGGCCGTCTGATCCAGTTTGCCGCGCTCATGGACCGCTTCGAGCGGCTGCTGGCGTTGCCTCTGGAAACCGGTGGCCACAAGCAACTCGCCAGTGATGACGTCAGCGGTGCGATCAGCTTCGACAAGGTGGGCTTCACCTATGGGCCGGACAGCTTCCAGCTTACGGATTTCAGCCTCGACATTCCTTCCGGTCAGCGCATTGCGCTTGTCGGGCCGAGCGGCGGCGGCAAGTCGACCATTCTCGATCTCGTACCGCGCTTCCTCACGCCTGATAGTGGCATGGTCAAAATCGACGGCGTGGATATGGCGTCTTACCGCCTGAACGATCTTCGCAAGGCGATCGGCATAGTCTTTCAGCAGCCGGTATTGTTCGAAGGCACTTTGCTTGAGAATCTGCGTTTCGGCGCTCCCGAAGCAACACTCGATGAGGTGAAGGCGGCCGCGCGCGCCGCTCATGTCGATGAGTTCGCGAAACGTATGCCCGGCCAGTACGAAGCGCGCGTCGACGCACATGGTTCCAACCTTTCGGTAGGCCAGCGCCAGCGCATCGCAATTGCGCGTGTCTTCCTCAAGAACCCGCCAATCCTGCTTCTGGACGAGCCGACATCGGCGCTCGACGCGGAATCGGAGCGGCTGGTCCACGATGCGCTCGACCGTGCTTCGGCAGGGCGTACGACACTCATCGTGGCGCACCGGTTTGCGACGGTGAAGTCCGCGCACCGCATCGTGGTCATCCGCGACGGCGAGATCGTGGAAGACGGCACGCATGACGAACTCTTTGACAAGGGCGGCCTCTATAGAAAGCTCAGTGAGCAGCAGTTCTTCGGACAGGTGGAAGAATGGGCGTTGAAGCCAGCCTGATTGTTCCCACCCGTAACCGGGCCGACATTCTGCGGCTCAGCCTGCCGCGCTTCCAGGATCAGACGGTGGCGCGCGAGCGCTATGAGATTGTGATTGTCGACGATGCCTCTGACGACGACACGCCGGCCGCAGTGGAGGAAAACGCTGCGCCCAACATCGTTTATCGGCGCCACGAAACGCAGAAGGCAGCCGCCTACGCCCGCAACCGTGCCATTGAGGCTGCCAGCGGCAAGCTGCTGCTTTTCGTCGATGACGACGCGCTGGTGCGCCCGGATTTCATTGAGCAGCACCTGATTAGTCATCAGCAGGCAACGGGCTTAGTCGTCAGCGGGCCAATAGTGGAATGCTCGAAGCCGCCTGCGGAGCGCAATCCGCCGGCAGGCTGGATGCTCGGTCGGCATTCCAATCCTTTCGCAACCGGCAACGCATCGATCGCCCGCGAGACGATTTTGCGCGCGGGTATGTTCGATGAAGATTTCGGCACCTACGGTTGGGAAGATTCTGAGATGTACCGGCGGCTTGTGAAAACCGGGGTGAAGCGGCACTACAACTGGCGGGCCCCTATCTACCACTACAAACCGGAGACGGTGCGCCGCAGCTTTTTCGACCGCATCAGGCTTGAGCAGAAGCGCGGCGCGATGGGCGCGATCTACTACGCCAAGCATCCGATATTCGGCGTCGCCTTCGAAACCAAGCAGCTAGGTCTTTTTCGCTGGCTCGATAGGGTGGTGGATGGAGCAATCGGGCTGTCCGACCGGCTGGAAAAGGCCATCGAGAGTGGCGAGGAGCCGCGCTGGGCATTCATGCGCTTGTTGCTTGTGCTCCACACCGAAATCGATGTCGGTCGCCGCACCTGGGAACAGCTTGGCCCCGAAAAGCGCAAAGCAATGGAATCCGAGACGATCGCACGCGTAAGGCCGGCGTAGTCAGTTTCAGCGTTTGCCGCTGATCCCGACGCTCGCCAGTGCCGACGGCAAGTCGCTGCAATAGGCTTCTTCGCCCAGTACGGCAGGGTTCACCGGGTGATGGAACGACAGGTCGCGATGCTCCATGCAATAGCGGTCCCACGCTTCCATCTGAATACGGAACAGCTTGATGAAGACGCGCGCGTAGGAATCGCGAAGCTTGAGGCTCAGCGGGTTCCAGATGCCGCGATATTTCACGAAGTCGCCAACGAATTGATCGACCGTAGTTGCCGTATTGCCGAGCACAATGCGCGATGGCTTTCCGCCCGGAATGTCCTTCGCATCCACCAGAATGCGCATGGTGCGAGCGATGTCGCGTGTGTGGATGTAGTGAAATTTGCCGTCGGCGCGGAAGAAGCTGGCGGCCCAGGCCCAGGGCGCGGCTTCTTTCAGAAGATTCGCGAAGTGAGACATTGGCTTGCCTTCTTCGCCGCCGACGACCAGCGTCGGGAATATGCCGACACGCTCTATGTCGACGTCGAGGGCTTCCATCGCAACGACCTGATCGTACTTGGAGCGGATATACTCCGTTCCGAGGTCGTGAGCTGCCTGTAACATGCTGCCGTCGTGATCGAGCACGCTGGCCGAGCTGAAGTAGAAAACGCGGCTTGCGCCATTCTCGGCAAGATGCCGTGTAAGGGCGACCTTGGTGTCTACGTTGACGATCGGCGCGTCCGGCCCGCCCCAGCAGGCCGCTGCGAGAATGGCGGTGTCGATGTGCCCGAGCTTGTCGACATAGGCGTCGGTGTCTTTGACATCCGCCTCTATCACCGTGACTCGTTCCATGAGGTTCGGCGCAAGTTGGAGCTTGGCCGGGTTGCGCAGCACCAGAACGAGTTCGTGTTGCGTCTCGCGTGCCAACTCTTCGACGAGGTAGTGGCCCACGCAACCCGAACCGCCAGTGATCAGAATGCGCTTGGTCTTTTTTGCTCTCGGCATGGCTCAATTCAAATGAAAGCAGCCGCGCTCTCGGGGTAGGCGACCGTCAAACGATGGAAGGCGCTGCCTTAGAGCAGCAGCGCTTCGCTGTCCATGCCAGGGATGTTGGTTGTCAGGCCGCCGGCCGGAGATGGGTGAGTACCGCTGCGTATGCCGGAACGATCCGCGCCAGCGGCTCCTGTGAGCTTTCTACGGTTTCCACGCTGGCCGACCCGTCGCTGACCGTGAGCGTGACGATGTTCATCGACCGCTCTTCGCCTGAGCCGAGCATCACCGCGCCGACCCATCGGTCATCGTCATCTGCTTCGGGCTGAAGCTGAAACAGGAGAAACCCGTCAATTTCTGCAAGGGCGGATTCCAGAGCTGCTTCGCAGCCATCCTTGAATGGCGCTGCCGTCATCAGCGCGGATTGGAGCTTTGCCGCCGGGGACGTTGCCGGGCCGGATATGGTTACAGGGTCAGCCGCGTTCATGCGAACCTCCTACACAACAAGCCTCCCCACCAACATGTTCGCGGCCATCGATGTTGGAAATGTGGCGCGGCCAGAATTGTCAAATACGCCATACAGATAATGGACAAAGCGCGCCAAGCCTGCACAATCCGACCTGCGCATTTTGGGAGGAAGACGCATGCTCGGACTGATGCTGCAATGGCCGCTTCTGTGCCACAAGATACTCGACTACGCTGCAATCCAGCATCGCGGTCGCGAGGTCGTTACGCGCACAATCGAGGGGCCTATCACCCGGACGACCTATGGCGAGATCAGGGCCCGCTCTCTCAAAGTTGCGCAGAAGCTAGCGCGTGACGGCTTTGCCGAAGGCGACAGGATCGCGACGCTTGCCTGGAACACCGCCCGCCACATCGAAGCCTGGTACGGCACGATGGGCATTGGTGCTGTCTACCACACGCTGAACCCGCGGCTTTTCCCGGACCAGATTGCCTGGATCATGAACCACGCCGAAGACAAGGCGCTGTTCGTCGATCTGACGTTTATGCCGATCGTAGAAAAAATCGCCGGTCAGGTTTCGACCCTGAAGAAAATCATCGTGCTCACTGATGGCGCGCACATGCCGGAAACCAAGCTCGACAATGTCGTCGCTTTCGAGGACTGGCTGGCCGATGCCGATGGCGACTTCAGGTGGAAGGAGCTGGACGAGAATGCCGCCTGCGGCATGTGTTACACCTCCGGTACAACAGGCGATCCCAAGGGCGTGCTTTATTCGCACCGCTCTAACGTGCTGCATGCGCTGATCGCCGTGCAGCCCGACGCAATGGGTATCTCGTCGCGCGATACGATCTTGCCGGTCGTCCCGATGTTCCACGCAAATGCCTGGGGCCTTGCCCACAGCGCACCGATGATCGGAGCCAAACTCGTCATGCCGGGCGGGCGGATGGACGGCGAGGCGATCTACGAGTTGCTCGACACCGAAAAAGTCAGCTTCACCGCCGCCGTTCCGACGGTCTGGCTCATGCTGCTCCAATATCTGGAAGAGACCGGCAAGAAGTTGCCGCATCTGAACAAGGTCGTCATTGGCGGCTCGGCCTGCCCGCGCGCGATGACAGAAAAGTTCCAGCGCAACTACGATGTCGAGGTCATCCACGCCTGGGGTATGACGGAAATGTCGCCGCTGGGCTCGCTGGGCTCAATGAAGCCCGAATATGCGGGCCTTGAAGGCGATTCCAGACTGGACATCCAGGAAAAGCAGGGCTTTGCGCCATTCGGCGTCGAAATGAAGATCACCGACGACGAAAACAACGATCTGCCCTGGGATGGCGAGACATTCGGTCGGTTGAAGGTGCGTGGCCCGGCAATCGCCTCGGCCTATTATGGTGGTGCGGGCGCCGAACAGTTCGACGCCGAAAACTGGTTCGACACGGGCGATGTCGCCCATATCGACCCTCACGGCTACATGGAGATCACGGACCGCGCCAAGGACGTCATCAAATCCGGTGGCGAGTGGATTTCGACGATCACGCTTGAGAATCTCGCCGTCGGGCACCCTGATGTTGCCGAAGCGGCCGCGATCGGCATCGCACACCCGAAATGGGATGAGCGTCCGCTGCTTGTTATCGTTGCAAAAGCCGGCAAGTCTCCTACGAAGGACGACCTGCTGGGCTACCTGACCGACAAGGTCGCCAAATGGTGGCTGCCGGACGATGTGGTCTTCGTCGACGAAATCCCGCATACGGCCACCGGCAAGATCCAGAAGACGACCTTGCGCGACCAGTTCAAGGATTATTCGCTGCCGACCGCATAGGGTGCCGCGCGCAGGGCTTTGACCCAGGGGCAACCAGCCGCTAATTGAGCGCTGTTCTGGGGTGAATGCGGCGCGTATGGCAGTACTTCTGGAAAGGCGGGTTTCGACCGTGGCCAAATGGTCGCGGCGCACGGCGATGTTCTCCGCCGTGCTCCTCATCACGTCGATCCTTGGCCACCGCTTTGGCTTGGTCGAGACGATATCGCTGTTCTGGCTGGCCGGCATCGTGGCAGCTCTTGCGCTGCTCGCGATTTTGCTGGCGGCACTTGGCTATTTCCAACTCTGGGAATTCGGCGACCGAGGCGGGCGCAACTCGACCAAAGGTCTGCTGATCGCGCTCGTCGTGCTTCTGCCGTTCGGTTGGGGCACTGCGCGCCTGCTCACCTTGCCGCGCATCACCGACGTATCGACCGACCTTTCAAACCCGCCGACATTCCACCACGCGGCCAACCGGCGCGATGCGCGGATGAACGCACTGGGTGCGTTTGATCGTGGGAACGGCTCCGCGCAGCAGGACGCTTATCCCCAGGCGACAGGCCGGCGCTATCCACTCAGCCTCGACCTTGCCCTCGAAATAGCAACCGCCGCGCTCAGCGACCTTGGCTGGTCGCCTCTCGGAAGGGCCCGCCTGGGCGGTTTTGGCGGAACGGTCACGCTTGAGGTTGCCGCGCCTTCGCCTTGGGTCGGGGTGGTGTCGGATGTCGCGATCAGGCTGATGGATGAGGGCGACGCAATCTTTGTCGATCTCCGTTCCGCGTCGCGATACGGCGTTCACGACCTCGGCGGCAACGCTGCGGCGATCGCGCGCTTTTATGCGGCGATGGAAGCCGAAATCATGGATCGAAATGCGCTGTTCCAGACACCGGCCGAATAGCGCACCTCATGCTGCGCGATAGTCGCTGTCGATAGCAACGTCGTTTTCGGTTGCGACAAGGCCGCGAGCGACGAGGTCTTCCACATGCGCCAGCACCGAAAGGGCAGCGGCACCGTGCAGGCGCGGGTCGGTATCCTTGTAGACTGAGCGCACAATGTCCGGGATCGTCCGATCGCCGACCTTGATGCGATCGAGGATCGCCGCTTCACGCCCAAGACGGTGTTCGCGCAGCCCTTCTAGAAAGGGCGCCGGGTTTTCGAGTACTGCGCCGTGACCGGGCAGGTAGAATGTGTCATCCCGCGTCAGCAGACGATCCAGAGATTTCATATAGTCGCGCATGGAGCCATCGGGCGGCGCGACGATCGAGGTAGACCATGCCATCACATGGTCTCCGGAGAACACGATTCCGGTTCCTTCGAGCGCAAAGGCGGCATGATTGGCGGCGTGCCCTGGTGTGTGAAGGGCACGCATCGACCAGCCGTCGCCCGCAACCACCTCGTCATCTGCAATAACAGTGTCGGGCGCAAAGTCGGTGTCGGCCGAATCGTCCAGCGGGTTGATCTCGCCGATCCGCAGTGGACGCGCGGCGCGATGCGGACCTTCCGCAACGACAATCGCCCCGGTCAGCTCCTTGAGCTTCGGTGTCAGCGGCGAGTGGTCGCGATGCGTGTGGGTGACGAAGATATGGCTGACCCTCCGCCCACCGATAGCTTTGATGATCGCGTTGAGATGCGCCTCGTCCTCTGGACCCGGATCGATGACCGCTAGTGTTTCCCGGCCAACGAGGTAGCTGTTGGTACCGTAGAAGGTGAACGGTCCGGGATTGTTCACGGTGATGCGCAGGACGTCCTGCGCGACCGGAACCGCCTCGCCATAGGCCGGCTTGAACGCCGTGTCGAAAGTGAGCGGCATCTCATGTCTTGTGCGGTTAGCGGGAATGCATGTTGCCGCTTAACACGGAAGCCAATATACGGAAACCACGTTCATTCCGGCATCGGAATATCACGCAAGGAGACTTTGATGGCATCCGCAATTACCGCACGTCCTCTCATTTCGGTGGCGCTGCCCAACGACCGCACGGCGCGGCTGATTACCCAGATCGTGCTGGCGTTCGGCGGCACGCTTCTGCTCACGCTGTCAGCCAAGACCAAGGTCGTGCTTGGCCCCGTGGACATGTCGCTGCAGACGCTGGCGATCTTCCTCATTGCGGCGACGTTCGGCATGCGTCTCGGCGTGGCCACCCTGCTGCTCTACCTCGCCGAAGGTGCGATGGGCTGGCCGGTATTCCAGGGTACGCCCGAGAAAGGCGTCGGCATTGCCTATATGATGGGGACGACGGGAGGCTATCTGGCCGGCTTCGTGGTTGCCGCCGCAATTGTGGGCTGGGCGGCCGACCGCGGCTGGGACCGCAGCATCTTCAAGTTCCTCGGCGCGCTTGTGGTCGCCGAGTTTGCGATCATGCTTCTTGGTTTCGCATGGCTTGCGACGATCATCGGCGCGGAGAAGTCGTGGCAGTTCGGCGTCCTGCCGTTCATCGTGCCGGACCTGATCAAGGTCGGCATCGCCGCGGCATTGATGCCCGCAATATGGTCTTTCTGGCGCAAGGCGGACTGACCGGCCTTAGGCCAAAATTTCGGCTCCGGATGCGCATTCGGAGCCGCCGGGGAAACAAAATTCCCGCGTCGCGGCAGGAGCGGAAAACGCTACCCTGCCGCGAGCCGTTTTTGGTGGGCCTCTTCTTGAGGCGCACCACACCCGTTGGTACCCACAATGCAACGATCGCTGAAGCGTCCTGCGTTGCAAACCGCTGGGCGGCCAACGGAATTTTCCATCGATGCAGCCAAGGCTATCTCATCTGAACCGGCTTGAAGCCGAGTCGATCCACATCATGCGTGAGGTTGTGGCGAACTTCGCCAACCCGGTGATGCTTTATTCGGTCGGCAAAGATTCCTCGGTGCTCATGCATCTGGCGATGAAGGCGTTTTACCCGGCGCGGCCGCCTTTCCCTTTCCTTCATGTCGATACGACCTGGAAGTTCCGCGAGATGATCGAGTTCCGCGACCGCATGGCGGCGGAAAAAGGCATCGACCTGATCGTGCATATCAACCAGGACGGCGTGCGCGATGGTGTCGGTCCGTTCACGCATGGCTCCAGCACGCATACCCACATCATGAAGACAGTTGCTTTGCGCCAGGCGCTGGAGAAAGGCAAATACGATGCCGCTTTCGGCGGCGCGCGGCGCGACGAGGAAAAGTCGCGCGCCAAGGAGCGCATCTTCTCCTTCCGCGACGCCAATCATGCCTGGGACCCGAAGAACCAGCGCCCCGAGATGTGGAAGATTTACAATACACGTGTCGCGCCGGGTGAATCGATCCGCGTCTTCCCGCTCTCCAACTGGACCGAGCTCGATGTGTGGCAATACATCCAGCAGGAAGAAATCCCGATCGTGCCGCTTTATTTCGCCGCACAGCGGCCGGTGGTCGAACGCGACGGCATGCTGATCATGGCCGACGACGACCGCATGAAGCTCCAGCCCGGTGAAGTGGTGCAGGAGAAGCTGGTGCGCTTCCGCACGCTTGGCTGCTACCCGCTGACGGGTGCGATCGAATCCAGCGCCGACACAATCCAAGAGATCGTCGATGAAATGCTGATTGCCCGCACATCGGAGCGGCAGGGGCGCCTAATCGACAGTGACGAATCCGGGTCGATGGAAAAGAAAAAGCGAGAGGGCTATTTCTGATGCTTCAGCGTAGCCATGTTCTGGAGCGGGACGCGCAGCCTCTTGCTCCCGAGCTCGTGCCCGAGACCGCGCAGAAGTCGCTGCTGCGGTTCCTCACCTGCGGTTCGGTGGATGACGGCAAGTCGACGCTGATCGGCCGGCTTCTGTTCGACACCAAGCTCATTTTCGAAGACCAGATGGCCGCTCTCGAGCGCGATTCGCAGCGGCACGGCACCGTTGGCAAGGAGGTCGATCTCGCTCTTCTGGTTGATGGACTTGAGGCCGAGCGCGAGCAGGGCATCACCATCGACGTCGCTTATCGCTTCTTCGCGACGGCCAAGCGCAAGTTCATCGTGGCCGACACGCCGGGCCATGAGCAGTATACCCGCAACATGGCGACGGGCGCCTCTACCGCCGATCTCGCGGTCATTCTGGTTGACGCGCGCCAGGGTATCCTGCCGCAGACGCGCCGCCACGCCTTCATCGCGTCGCTGCTCGGCATTCGCCATGTGGTGCTGGCAGTCAACAAGATCGACCTTGCCGGCTATTCCCGGGAAACCTTCGAGGCGATTGCGGAAGAGTTCTCGGCGTTCGCCGCCGGTCTCGGTTTCTCGACGCTTCGGCCGATCCCGCTGTCGGCTCGCTACGGCGACAACGTCATGGCGCGCACGGACAATCTCATCTGGTACGAAGGTCCGACGCTGCTTGAGCATCTGGAAGAGATCGAGGTCGAGGAGGATTTGATCGATCTGCCGTTCCGGCTGCCCGTGCAATATGTGAACCGGCCCAATCTCGATTTCCGCGGTTTTGCCGGAACGATTGCTTCGGGAACGATCGCGACCGGCGACGAAGTCGTGGTCGCGAAATCGGGCCGGTCGGCCAAGGTCGCACGCATTGTGACGCCGAATGGCGATGCGCCATCGGCCCGCGAGGGCGAAGCGGTCACGCTGGTGCTCGACAGCGAGATTGAAGTATCGCGCGGCAACATGCTGGTTGCGCCAGATGCACGTCCACGTGTTTCTGACAGGCTGACGGCGAAGCTCGTCTGGTTCGACGAAAAGCCGCTCGCGCCCGGGCGCTCCTATATCTTGAGAACCGAAGCCGACCAAACCAACGCCTCGGTGGCAAAGCTCGTTCATGCCATCGACATCAACACATTCGACGAAGCGCCGGCATCGGCACTTGCCATGAACGAGATCGGCCTGTGCGAGATCACGACGCAATGGCCCGTCGCGTTCGATCCCTTCGCCGAGAACCGCATTACCGGCTCCTTCATACTGATCGACCGGCTGACCAACAGAACCGTTGCCGCAGGCATGATCGACGCCGCGCAGACCGGCGCATCGAACGTGCATTGGCACGCGGTCGAGGTCGACAAGGCGGCGCGCTCGGCGTTGAAGAGCCAGGACCCGACGGTGCTATGGTTCACCGGACTTTCCGGCTCGGGCAAATCGACCATCGCCAATCTGCTCGAAAAACGTCTGCATGCCGCCGGGCGCCACACCTATCTGCTCGACGGCGACAATGTGCGCCACGGCCTCAACCGCGACCTCGGCTTCTCCGATGAGGACCGGGTGGAGAATATCCGCCGAGTCGGTGAGCTGGCGAAGCTGATGGTCGATGCCGGGCTGATCGTAATCGTGTCGTTCATCTCGCCCTTCAAGGCCGACCGCAAGCTGGTGCGCGACATGTTCACGGGAAGGGAATTCGTTGAAGTCTTTATCGATACGCCTTTGGAAGAGTGTATCCGCCGCGACCCGAAGGGTCTTTATGCGAAGGCTCTCAAGGGCGACATCAAGAACTTCACCGGTCTGGACTCGCCCTATGAAGCGCCGGTAGCCCCGGAACTGCATGTCGAGACCCTCGGCCTTTCGCCCGACGAGGCGGTTGACCGGCTGATCGAAAAGATCAACCAGCGCCAGTCCTCCGAAGGATTTGCCGACGGCGCCGGAATCTGACTTAATCCCCAACTGGCAGCGCAACTGGTTCACGATTATGCCACCCGCCAGCGACGAAGAGATCGCATCAGCTTTTGAAAGCATCGCAATCGAAGCGGGCCGCGCCGCTTATGTTCTTTTCAAGAGGGGGTGCAAGGTCGAGCACAAGGCCGACGCATCTCCGGTGACAGAGGCCGATCGCGCCGCCGAAGACATTATTCAGCGTGGGCTCGCCGGCCATCTGCCAGATATTCAGGTGGTGGCAGAGGAGGCAGTTGCCGAAGGCGTGATGCCCTCCGATCTGGGCGACGAATTCATTCTGGTGGACGCGTTGGATGGAACGCGCGAATTCGTCGGCGGGCGAGGCGATTTCACGGTCAACATCGCGCTGGTGCGGAACTCGGTCCCTGTCATCGGGGCCGTCTATGCGCCGGTGCGCGGGTGGCTCTTTGTCGGCCGGCCGGGGCTGGCTGAAAAAGTGGTGCTCGACGAGGCGTTTCAAGTTGCTTCCCGGCATCGCGTCCATGTGCGCGAGAGCGGTGATGCACTCGATATCCTGGCGAGCCATTCGCACAAGGATGCCGAGACTGAGCATCTGATCTCCGCCATGAAGGTCGGGAAGGTGCATACCGTCGGTTCGTCTCTCAAATTCTGTCTGCTGGCGGCCGGCGAGGCTGATATCTACCCGCGCTGCGGGCCGACGATGCAATGGGATACTGCGGCGGGTGACGCGGTCCTGCGCGCCGCAGGCGGCACGACCTCAACGCTCGATGGTGCACCGCTGGTCTATGGCTATCGCGAAGGCAGCGGCTCGAGCCGACTGGCCAACCCGGGGTTCATCGCGCGCGGCGGAGCCGCGAAGTCGAACTGATCAGCTGAGTTCCGAACGCTTCGGCGGATTTGCACCTTGGCGGGACACCGTGATTGCGGCAGCCCTCGAAGCAAGCTCCAGTGCCGCCCGGATATCGATGGCCGATAGGTTGCGGATTGCATTCTTGTTGAGCACACCGGCATCGTGGAAGCCGGCCAGCAGACCGGCATTCACCGTATCACCGGCACCGACCGTATCGACCACCTTCACCTTTGGCGCGGCTATCTCCACCTTGCCGGTTGCAGCGTAGGCGACCGAACCCTTGTCGCCAGCGGTCACCACAATGAGTGCCGGGCCCAGTTTCAGCCAGCGCTGCGCGATGTCTTCAACGCTGCCGTCTTCTCCGAACCACTCCATGTCCTCGTCGGACAGTTTCACGATGTCAGCCATCGCTATCATGCGGTTCAGACGCGCTCGGTGACTTGCCGGATCCTTGATGAAAGGCTTGCGCAGGTTCGGATCGAGCAGGATGACACGTTTGTCTTTCTCGCGCCGCATCAGGCTCTCATAGGTTGACCCGCATGGCTCGGGAACGAGGCTGATGCCGGAAAATTGCAGCGCAGTTACATCGTCCTGCAGGTCGGGAAGGTTCGAAAGCATGCGGCCCGCCGAGTTCTCATCGTAGAACAGATAGCTTGCATGCCCGTCGGTCAGCTTCACGAAGGCGAGCGTGGTCGGCAGGTCGGAATATTGGATATAGCGGAGATCGACATTGCTGGCCTGGAGTGTGGCCTTGAGCTCGGCGCCGAAAAAGTCCGTAGACAGCCCGCTGAAGAAGCCGACTGGCACATCGAGACGGCCCAATGCGATTGCCGTGTTGAACACTGCGCCGCCGACTTTCGGCAGATATGCAGGTTCTCCTTCGGCGCTTTTGCGGGGCAGCATGTCGATAAGCGCTTCGCCACAGCAGATAATCACGTCTGGCCTCCGAAAATGGCATTGTGGAAAGGTAATGGCATCAAATTTAATCGTTTGAAAGTCTGGTTTGATGCGCTATGGAGCGCAGAGTGGGAGGATAATGCGGCTGCCAGGAGATTGGAATGCAGGTGCAGATGAATGACAATGCCGCCCACGCCGACTTTGAGGCCGAAATGCCTCAGATCGAGCCGATTACGGCTGACGAAATTCTGGCCGCGCTTCGGTATCGTGTCGGCAAGAACGAGTCTGTGGCAACTGGTCACGACTGGCTTGATGCCACGGCCAAGGTTATTCGCGACAGGCTGATCGACCGCTGGATCGCCTCGACCAAGCGGAGCTATGAGCGCGGCGACAAGCGCGTCTATTATCTTTCTCTGGAGTTCCTGATCGGGCGGCTGTTGCGTGATGCAATCGGCAATCTCGGACTTGCCGACAATATCCGCTCGTCTCTGTCATCGCTGGGCGTCGATCTCGATACGATCGCGGGGCTCGAACCCGACGCTGCACTGGGCAATGGCGGCCTCGGACGTCTCGCGGCCTGCTTCATGGAAAGCATGGCGACGCTGGACATACCCGCGCACGGCTATGGGATTCGCTATGTACACGGCCTTTTCCGGCAGGAGATTTCAGAAGGTTGGCAGGTCGAGCTTCCCGAGACCTGGCTCGATCACGGCAACCCCTGGGAGTTCGAGCGCCGCGAGCGCACGATCGAAATCGGCTTCGGCGGTGTTGTCGACATGCTGCCCACCAAGGGCGACGAGGAGCCGCGTTTTGAATGGAAACCCGGCGAGCGGCTGCTCGCAGTCGCCTACGACACGCCGGTGGCCGGCTGGCGAGGCAAGCGGGTGAACACGTTGCGGCTGTGGTCGGCCATGCCGATCGACCCGATCCTGCTCGACAAGTTCAATGAGGGCGACCATATCGGCGCGCTGCGCGAGAGCAACGAGGCCGAAGCGCTTGCCCGAGTACTTTATCCCAACGACTCAACCCCGGCCGGCCAGGAACTGCGCCTGCGACAGGAATACTTCTTCTCAGCCGCCTCGCTGCAGGACATCGTCCACCGCCATCTGCACGAGTTTCCCGATCTGACCTCGTTGCCGGACAAGGTGGCGATCCAGCTTAACGATACGCACCCGGCCGTCTCAGTTGCGGAGTTGATGCGCATCCTGATGGACCTGCACGGTCATCCCTTCGAGGAAGCCTGGGACATCACGCGCCGTACATTCTGCTACACCAACCACACGCTGTTGCCCGAGGCGCTGGAAAGCTGGCCGGTGCCGTTGTTCGAGCGCCTGCTGCCGCGCCACATGCAGATCATCTATGCGATTAATGCTGATGTGCTGCGCAATGCCCGCAAGACGGCCGATTTTGGCGATGTCGCCATTCGCGCGATTTCGCTGATCGACGAAAACGCCGATCGTCGCGTGCGCATGGGCAATCTGGCTTTTGTAGGCGCTCGCTCGGTCAATGGCGTGTCGGCGCTGCACACCGATCTGATGAAGTCGACGGTCTTTTCGGACCTCCACCGGCTTTATCCCGACCGCATCAACAACAAGACCAACGGCATCACGCCACGCCGGTGGCTGATGCAGTGCAATCCGGGGCTGACGGGCACCATTCGCGACGCGATCGGTGAGCAGTTCATCGACGATATCGGCCAGCTCGAAAAGCTCGTTCCACTGGCGGATGACAGCGGCTTTCAGGCCGCGTTCGCCGCCGAAAAACGCGCCAACAAGGAACGCTTGGCCGCACTTGTTCGTGAGCGGCTGGGCATCGGCATCGACCCTTCTGCGATGTTCGACATCCAGATCAAACGCATCCACGAATACAAACGACAACTATTGAACCTGATCGAAGCCGTCGCGCTTTACGATCAGATCAGGTCGCATCCGGAACGCGACTGGGTGCCTCGAGTAAAGCTGTTCAGCGGCAAGGCGGCGCCGAGCTACCACACCGCAAAGCTGATCATCAAACTGGCCAATGACATTGCGCGCACAATCAACAGCGATCCCGCCGTGCGCGGTTTGCTGAAGGTCGTGTTCATTCCGAACTACAATGTCAGCCTGGCCGAAGTGATGGTGCCGGCAGCCGATCTGTCGGAACAGATCTCGACCGCCGGCATGGAAGCCTCGGGCACCGGCAACATGAAATTCGCACTCAATGGCGCTCTGACGATTGGCACACTGGATGGCGCCAACGTTGAAATGCGCGAGCATGTCGGCGCCGAAAACATGGTGATCTTCGGTCTGAATGCCGAGCAGGTGGCCAAGCGGCGTGCGGAACGCGCCAACCCGCGAGAGGTGATCGAATCCTCGACAGAGCTGAGCCAGGCACTATCGGCAGTCGCTTCAGGTGTGTTCTCGCCGGACGACCGCAATCGCTACAAGGATCTGGTCGAGAATATCTACAACCATGACTGGTTCATGGTTGCGGCGGATTTCGATTCCTACGCGGCCGCGCAACGGCGAACCGATGCGATCTGGAACGATCCAGCAGCCTGGAGCCGGATGACAATTTTGAACACCGCGCGAATGAGCTGGTTCTCCTCGGATCGAACGATCCGCGAATATGCCAGCGATGTCTGGAAGGTTCCGGCCTAGGTGCTCTCGCCTCAGGGGAAATTTGGTGGCAGAGTGAAAGAGAAGGGGGAACATTCGACTGCATGAACCCGAGCCCGAAAGCCACCAGGGCGACGCCTGCCGAACTGACAGCGCAGAGCGACGTGGAGGCGATCGTATCGGGCCAGCATGGCGATCCCTTCGGCATACTGGGTGTTCATCGTTCGAATGGCGGCCTCGCCGCACGCTGTTTCATCCCCGGCGCGGAAGAGGTGGACGCCGAGACCCTGGCAGGCAAGTCGGCGGGCGGGCTGACCCGCCGCCACGACGCCGGCTTCTTTGATGGCAAGCTGAAAATCCGCAAGCGCCAGCCGCTGCGCTATCGCGCGCGTAATGCCGGTGGCGAATGGCTTGTGACTGATGCTTACAGCTTCGGCCCTGTATTAGGGCCGATGGACGATTATTACATCGGCGAGGGGTCGCACCGCCGGCTGTTCGACAAGCTCGGCGCGCATTTGGTTACGCATGAAGGCGTGGACGGCGTCCATTTCGCCGTCTGGGCTCCAAATGCGCGGCGCGTTTCTGTTGTTGGCGATTTCAATGATTGGGACGGTCGGCGCCATGCGATGCGCCGCCGCGTCGACAACGGCATTTGGGAGATTTTCGTTCCCGACATCGCCGCTGGCCGCACCTACAAGTTCGAAATCGTCGGGCCGGGTGGCAAACCATGTCCACTCAAGGCCGACCCCTATGCTTTCCGTTCGGAGAGGCGGCCTGACACCGCTTCCGTCACCGAAGCGCCTCTTACGTATGAGTGGGGCGATCAGGCGCATCGCGACTTTTGGCGATATGCCGATGAGCGTCGGCAGCCGATATCGATTTATGAAGTGCATCCGGGTTCGTGGCAGCGCCACCCGGATGGCGAGTTTCTCTCATGGGACGAGATGGCCGATCGGCTGATCCCGTATGTCGCCGAACTCGGCTTCACGCATATCGAGTTTCTGCCCGTGTCGGAGCACCCCTACGATCCATCCTGGGGCTACCAGACGACTGGGCTCTATGCGCCGACTGCGCGCTTCGGCGAGCCGGCGGGTTTCGCGCGTTTCGTCGATGGCGCGCATCGGGCGGGCATCGGTGTCATTCTCGATTGGGTGCCGGCGCATTTCCCGACCGACGCGCATGGGTTGGCGCGGTTCGATGGCACTGCGCTCTATGAGCATGAGGACCCGCGTAAGGGCTTCCACCCGGACTGGAACACGGCGATCTACAATTTCGGGCGCCGCGAGGTAAAGTCGTTTCTCGTCAACAACGCGCTGTTCTGGGCGGAGAAGTACCATGTTGACGGGCTGCGCGTGGATGCCGTCGCATCGATGCTCTACCTCGACTATTCGCGTGCCGAAGGACAGTGGATCCCGAACGAACATGGCGGCCGGGAAAACCTGGAAGCAGTTGATTTTCTTCGAGAAATGAACTCAGCGATTTATGCTGCGTCACCCGGTGTGATGACGATCGCCGAAGAATCCACGTCTTGGCCGAAAGTCTCCCACCCGGTTCATGAGGGCGGTCTCGGCTTCGGCTTCAAGTGGAACATGGGGTTCATGCACGACACGCTGCAATATCTCGCGCGTGAGCCGGTGCACCGCAAATACCACCATGACGAAATCACCTTTGGACTGCTCTACGCATTTTCCGAGAATTTCGTGCTGCCGCTCAGCCATGACGAGGTGGTGCACGGCAAGGGTACGCTGCTCACCAAGATGGCGGGCGATGACTGGCAGAAGTTTGCGACGCTGCGTGCCTACTACGCCTTCATGTGGGGCTATCCCGGCAAGAAGCTGCTGTTCATGGGGCAGGAGTTTGCACAGCGCAACGAATGGAGCGAGGCGCGTGCACTAGACTGGCACCTGCTGGATGCGCCGGCACATGATGGCGTGCGCAAGCTGATCAAAGACCTGAATCACACCTACTGCGGCAGCGAGGCGCTGCATGCGCGTGACTGCGAAGGCGACGGTTTTGCCTGGCTGATCGCCGACGACAAGGAAAACTCGGTTTTCGCGTGGCTGCGCATGGCGCCGGATGCGGCACCGGTTGCGGTGATCTCAAACTTCACGCCCCAGTTGCTCGAAAATTACGGTGTTCCGCTGCCAATTGCCGGCATGTGGCGCGAGATCATCAACACGGATGCCGAGATGTATGGCGGTTCGGGGAAGGGGAATTTGGGCGCGATTGAAGCATTACCGGAGGGAGACCGGGCGAGCGCGAGGGTGACATTGCCCCCGCTTGCGACAATCATGCTCGAATACAAGCCGGAATAGGCAATGGGAGGAACGTGGAATGGAAACGTCGAGGCATTCGCTTTCGCGAGATACGATGGCTTACGTTCTTGCGGGGGGACGCGGCAGCCGGCTCAATGAACTTACGGACAGGCGGGCCAAGCCGGCGGTGTTTTTTGGCGGCAAGACACGGATCATTGATTTCGCGCTTTCCAATGCACTCAACTCCGGCATCCGCCGAATAGGGGTCGCAACCCAATACAAAGCGCATTCGCTGATCCGCCATCTCCAGCGCGGCTGGAACTTCTTCCGCCCGGAGCGAAACGAAAGCTTCGACATCTTGCCGGCGAGCCAGCGTGTGTCGGAGACGCAGTGGTATGAGGGCACCGCCGACGCGGTCTATCAGAACATCGACATCATCGAATCCTACGGCCCCAAATACATGATCATTCTGGCCGGCGACCACATCTACAAGATGGATTACGAGATCATGCTGCGCGAGCATGTCGACAGCGGCGCGGATGTCACCATCGGCTGTCTCGAAGTCCCGCGCATGGAGGCGACAGGCTTCGGCGTGATGCATGTCGACAAGACAAACCGCATTACCGACTTCGTGGAGAAGCCTGCCGATCCGCCTGGAATGCCGGGCAAGCCGGACATCGCGCTTGCGTCCATGGGCATCTATGTATTCCGAACCGACCTGTTGATGGAGCAATTGCGCCGCGATGCCGAAGAGAAAGGTTCCAACCGCGATTTCGGCAAGGACATCGTGCCCTGGCTTGTGAAGAACGGTCACGCGCAGGCGCATAGCTTCTCAAAGTCCTGTGTGCGTTCCACATTCGAGGACGAACCCTACTGGCGCGATGTCGGCACGATCGATGCCTATTGGGAAGCCAATATCGACCTCACAGACGTAACGCCCGAACTCGATATCTACGATGTCGAATGGCCGATCTGGACCTATGCCGAGATCAAGCCGCCGGCAAAATTCGTGCATGACGAAGAGGGCAGGCGGGGCTCGGCAATCTCCTCACTCGTGGCGGGCGATTGCATCATCTCTGGATCGGCGCTGCGGCGCAGCCTGCTGTTCACCGGTGTGCGGGCGAACTCATTCTCCGCGCTGGACGAAGCCGTCGTGCTGCCAGATTGCCACATTGGCCGGCATGCGCGGCTAAGCAAGGTGGTGATCGATCGCGGGGTCGATATCCCCGAAGGCCTTGTTGTGGGCGAAGACCCGGTGCTCGATGCGAAGCGGTTTCGGCGCAGCGATGGTGGTGTATGCCTGATCACTCAGGAAATGATCGACAAGCTCTAAGGTGTGGTTTTTGAGTTCACGCATGAAAGTTCTGTCAGTAGCGTCGGAAGTGGTGCCGCTGGTGAAGACCGGCGGGCTGGCCGACGTTGCGGGCGCGCTTCCGGCAGCGCTTGCCGGGCATGGCGTCGAGATGCGCACGCTGATGCCGGGCTACCCGGCGGTCATGAAGGCGCTTGGCAAGAAGACGCGGGTGAAGGCCTATGCCGATCTGTTCGGCGGCAAGGCCGCGATCGTGCGCGCGAAAGCCGCGGGTCTGGACCTTTATGTTGTCGACGCGCCTCATCTCTATGACCGTGATGGCGGCATTTACGGGCAGGCGGACGGTACCGATTGGCCCGACAATTGGGCGCGTTTCGCAGCACTTGGGCGCGCCGCCGCTGACCTCGCAGCGGGTGCAGACGAGAAGTTCCGCCCAGACATAGTGCATGCACATGACTGGCAGGCAGCCCTCGCGCCGGCCTATTTGCATCACAGCGAAACTGCCGTACCGACCGTGGTGACCGTTCATAATCTTGCATTCCAGGGCCGTTTCGGCGCCGAGGTGTTTTCGCAGCTTGGCCTGCCGCCGGCGGCGCTGGCGGTTGACGGCATCGAATATTATGGCGGTATCGGTTTCCTGAAGGCGGGGCTGCAATATGCCGGTGCGATCACGACGGTGAGCCCGACCTATGCGCGCGAGATCCGAACGCCGGAGTTCGGCATGGGGCTCGACGGCCTGCTCAACGCTCGCGCTGATCGGTTACACGGCATTCTGAACGGCATTGACACCGATGTCTGGGATCCCGCTGGCGATCGGCATCTCGCTTCGCGCTACAGCGCACGCTCGCTGAAAGACCGCAAGGGCAACCGGCTGGCGGTCGAGAAGCGCTTCGGGCTCGATGCCGACGATGACCCGATCATCTGCGTGGTGAGCCGTCTGACCTGGCAGAAAGGCATGGACATCCTCGCTGCCGAGTTCGATGCAATCATCGCTGCCGGCGCAAAACTGGCGATCCTCGGGTCGGGCGATCAGGCGCTCGAAGGCGCGCTGCTGGCTGCCGCAGCGCGGCACGAAGGCAGGGCAGGCGTCGTAATCGGTTATGACGAAGCATTGTCGCATCTGCTGCAGGGCGGCTCGGATGCGATCCTCATACCGTCGCGCTTTGAGCCCTGCGGCCTGACCCAGCTCTATGGGTTGCGTTATGGCTGCGTGCCGCTCGTTGCACGCACCGGCGGTCTGGCCGATACGGTGATCGACGCCAATGACGCAGCCCTTTCGGCGGGTGTTGCGACGGGCTTGCAATTCGCGCCCGATCGCGGCGATGCGATGACGGATGCTGTACGCAGAATGGTCGCGCTCTACCGCGCCAAGGCAGCATGGAAGGCTATTCAGAAGCAGGGGATGAAAGCGGACGTCTCCTGGCTTCGCAGCGCAGGCCAATATGCCGCGCTTTATCGTGCACTTATGGCTGGGGAAGGCCGCACATGATCAAGACCGTCAAGACAAAGCCGTTCGACGACCAGAAACCCGGAACCTCCGGTTTGCGCAAAAAAGTGCCGGTGTTCCGGCAGGAGAACTACGCGGAGAACTTCATTCAGTCGGTCTTCGATTGCCTGGAGGGCTTCGAGGGCAAGACGCTGGTGATCGGTGGCGACGGTCGCTTCCTCAACCGCGAGGTAATCCAGATCGCCATCAAGATGGCGGCGGCCAACGGTTTCGGACGCGTTCTGGTGGGCGAGTGCGGGATATTGTCGACGCCGGCGGCATCCCACCTCATTCGTAAGAACGCGGCGTTTGGCGGGCTGGTGCTTTCAGCCAGCCATAACCCGGGTGGCCCGAACGAAGACTTCGGCATCAAATACAACATCGGCAATGGCGGTCCCGCACCTGAGAAGGTCACCAACGCCGTCTTCGCCCGCAGTCAGGTGATCGACCGATATCTGATCGCCGATGCACCGGACGTCGATCTCGACAAGCAGGGCAAGTCGAAGCTTGGCGATATGGTTGTGGAGGTAATAGACCCGGTGGCCGACTATGCCGCGCTGATGGAAGAGCTTTTCGACTTCGATGCGATCCGTGAGCTCTTCAAATCCGGGTTCAAGATGGTGTTCGACGCGATGTACGCCGTCACCGGCCCCTATGCGCACGAGATCATCGAGGAACGGCTCGGCGCCATCCCGGTCACTGTTCGCAACGGCGTGCCGCTGCCGGATTTCGGTGGCCACCACCCCGACCCAAATCTGGTGCATGCGCGCGACCTGTATGAATTCATGATGTCACACGAGGCGACTGACTTCGGCGCGGCATCGGATGGCGACGGCGACCGCAATCTGGTGATCGGGCGCGGCATGTTTGTCACGCCGTCTGACTCGCTTGCAGTCATCGCGGCCAATGCGCATCTGGCACCTGGATACAAGGACGGGATCAAAGGCATCGCGCGTTCGATGCCGACGAGTGCTGCCGCGGACCGCGTTGCCGAAAAGCTCGGTATCGGCATCTACGAAACGCCGACCGGCTGGAAGTTCTTCGGCAATCTGCTCGATGCCGAAATGGCGACGATCTGCGGCGAGGAAAGCGCTGGCACCGGCTCTAGCCACGTGCGCGAGAAGGACGGCCTTTGGGCCGTCCTGATGTGGCTGAATATCCTTGCGGTGCGTCGCCAGAGCGTGGCCGAAATTGTCCGCGAGCACTGGCGCGAATATGGCCGCAATTACTATTCGAGACACGATTATGAGGGAGTGGACGCCAAAGCGGCCGAGGCGCTCATCGAAAGCCTGCGCGACCGGCTGGCCGAATTGCCAGGCACCGAATGCGGTGACCTCATGATCACGAGTGCTGACGATTTTTCCTATATCGACCCCGTGGACGGCTCGACCACGCGCAATCAGGGCATTCGCATCAATTTCGAGGGTGGGGCGCGCGTCGTCTTCCGGCTTTCGGGCACCGGAACCAGCGGCGCTACGCTGCGTATCTATCTAGAGCGGTTCGAGCCTGACCCAGGCCAGCACGATATCGAAACGCAGGACGCCCTGGCCGATCTCATCGACGCCGCCGAGATGCTTACCGACCTCAGGGCATGCATCGACCGCGACGCCCCTTCGGTAATCACCTGATGGGGCCAACGCCCTATGGCGATGAAATCATTCAGGGCGCGGTGGTCGAGGACGACGGCACGCGCTTCACTGTCTGGTCAGAGGCGGCCGAGACCGTAATTCTGTGCCTGTTCGACGGCGAGGAAGAGTGCGCGCGCATTGCGCTGGGGCGCGGCGAGGACGGCTTCCACTCAGCCTTCGTGAATGGAGTTGGCACCGGGACGCGCTACGGGCTGCGCACCGAAGGGCCGTATGATCCGAGCGCTGGCCTGTGCTTCGATCCCGACAAGCTGCTGGTCGATCCCTATGCGGTCGAGCTCGACCGTCCGTTCCGGTACGACGCAGCACTGGCCGCGCGCCGCGGCGAGGGGGCTGATACCGCGACGCTGATGCCGAAAGGGGTCGTCAGCGCGCCCCAGCCAATAGTGCAGGCAAAGCCGCCGCTGTGGCATGGCGGCGGGCTCATCTATGAGCTGTCACCGCGCGCCTTCACCATGCTACACCCTGCGATACCGGCCGCCAAACGCGGGACGATTGCAGCGCTCGCCGAGCCAGCGATCATCGATCACTTATCCAGGATCGGTGTAACGGCGGTCGAGCTCATGCCGATCTCCGCCTGGATCGACGAGCGCCACCTGCCGCCGCTCGGCCTCAAAAATGCCTGGGGTTACAACCCGGTGACTTTCATGGCGCTTGACCCGCGTTTGGCGCCGGGCGGCATGGCCGAGCTGGCCCACACGGTCGGGCGGCTGCACGAGGCAGGCATCGGCGTCATCCTCGATGTCGTCTTCAACCACACCGGCGAGAGCGATCGGCACGGCCCGACACTTTCGCTGCGCGGCCTCGACAACCGCGCCTATTTTCGTCACCGGGACGCAGAGGGCGGCTTGCATCTGGTCAACGATACGGGGACGGGGAACACGCTCGCCTGCGATCATTCCGCAGTGCAACGACTGGTTCTGGAGAGCCTGCGCCACTTCGTGCGCCACGCAGGTGTCGACGGGTTTCGTTTCGATCTGGCGCCGATCCTCGGCCGAACCGACATCGGATTCGATCCGCACGCGGAAATGTTTCGGCGCATTGCCGCCGATCCGTTGCTGACCGACAGGGTGCTGATCGCGGAGCCGTGGGACATCGGAAACGGCGGTTACCAGCTTGGCAATTTTCCCGACCCCTTCCTCGAATGGAATGACCGCTACCGCGATGACGTGCGGCGCTTCTGGCGCGGCGATGCCGGCAGCCTAGGCGCGTTGGCAACCCGGCTCGCTGGCTCAGCCGATATCTTCGAGGGCTCATCAGACAGCCGCACGGTCAATTTCATCGCCGCTCATGACGGCATGTCGCTGGCCGATCTCACCGCCTACGAAAACAAGCACAATCAGGCGAATGGCGAAGACAACCGCGACGGTCATGGCGAGAATCTGTCCTGGAACAACGGCATTGAGGGGGAGAGCCGGGATGCCTCGGTTATCGCCGCGCGCCTCCGCGATATCCGGGCATTGCTGGCAACACTTTTGATGTCGCGCGGTGCAATCATGCTGACAGCAGGCGATGAGTTCGGGAGAACGCAGCGAGGCAACAACAATGCCTATGCGCAGGACAACGAAGTCACCTGGCTCGACTGGGAAAACCGGGACCGGTCGACGGAGGAATTTGTCGCATCACTTTCGGCATTGCGCGCTGAATTCACGCCGCTGCGTGACTGTGCTTTCCTGACCGGGCGACCAGAGAATGCGCCGGACGTGGAATGGTTGCACTCGGAAGGACGGCCGATGCAAATCGGCGATTGGGAGCGGCCAGACGCCAGGTGCCTCACAATGATTTTGCGGGCGGAGAATGACGCGCTGGCAGTCATGATCAATGGGTCTGGCGACGAGGTAGGATTCCGTCTTCCGGCATCGCTGGGTAGCACGACTGCTGCGCTAACGGGTGCGGGCGGAGAGGTTCGGGGCGAGCACATCACCGTTGCCGCACGCAGCGTGGCGCTCCGCCGCACAGAGAACAGGTAGAGGCAGGTCGGGCATGAGTAACCCAAGCCAATCGGGCGAAGACTGGTGGCGCGGCGCGGTGATCTATCAGATCTACCCGCGCTCGTTTCAGGATTCCAACGGCGACGGCATCGGCGATTTGCGCGGCATCATCACACGATTGCCGTACGTTGCCTCGCTTGGTGTCGATGCGATCTGGATTTCACCGTTCTTCAAGTCGCCAATGCTCGATTTCGGCTACGACGTGGAAGATTACTGCGATGTCGACCCGATGTTCGGCACGCTGGCCGATTTCGATGCGCTGGTTGAAGAGGCCCACCGTCTCGGCCTGAAGGTGATGATCGATCAGGTGCTTTCGCACACCTCCGACAAACACCCCTGGTTCGTCGAAAGCCGCGCCTCGCGCAAGAAGCCGAAGGCGGACTGGTATGTCTGGTGCGATGCAAAGCCTGACGGTTCGCCACCCAACAACTGGCTGTCGGTCTTCGGCGGTTCGTCCTGGGAATGGGACAGCGTGCGCCGCCAATATTATCTGCACAACTTCCTGCGTGAGCAGCCGGACCTCAACTTCCACAACCCTCAGGTACAGGACGCGATTCTGGATACCGTGCGCTTCTGGCTGGAACGCGGCGTTGACGGGTTCCGACTGGACACGGTCAATTTCTATTTCCACGACGCCGAGCTGCGCGACAATCCACCGGTCGCCGAGGATGACCCTGGGCGTGAAGGCACCAATCCCTACGGATTTCAGAACCATCTCCATGACAAGACGCGGCCGGAGAACCTGGAATTCTTGCGCCGCTTCCGGGCGCTTCTCGACGAATATGGTGGGCGCGCAGCCGTGGGCGAGGTAGGCGATGATCGCGAGCGCTCGCTTAAGATCGTCTCGGACTACACTAGTGGCGGCGACAAGCTGCACAAATGTTACACGTTCGATCTGCTTGGACCGGACTTCTCGTCCGACTTCATCAGGAACGAAATCAACACCTTCGAGCGCGGCGTAAAGGACGGCTGGATCTGCTGGGCGGCTTCGAACCATGACGTGCCGCGTCATGTAACGCGCTGGACGCCACCGGGTGCCGATCCGGACCGCACCGCAATGTTTGCGCTGACGCTGTTGATGACGCTGCGCGGTTCCGTCTGCATCTATCAGGGCGAGGAGCTGGGTTTCGGCGAGGCCGAAGTCGCATTCGAGGATCTCCAGGACCCATACGGCATTCGCTTCTGGCCGGGTTTCAAGGGTCGCGACGGCTGTCGTACGCCAATGGCGTGGGACGCGGCGGAACCGAATGCCGGTTTCTCGGCCGGCAAGCCATGGCTGCCGGTGAGCGCCACCCACATCACGCGCGCAGTCGCTGCGCAGGAAGAGCCCGACGGCTCAGTGCTAAACGCCTACCGGCGCATGATAGCGCTGCGCCGTAGTCACCCGGCTTTGCGCGCCGGTGCGATCCGGCTGGTGCCATCGGTCGGCGAGGTTCTGGCCTTCGTACGCGAAGAGGCGCGGGAACCCATATTATGCGTCTTCAATTTTGCGGAAGAGGCCGTCGAATGGCCGCTGCCGGTCGCTGCGGGTGAGGTGGCGCGGCCACTCGATGAGCCGGCGCTGGGCGCAAGTTGGAACGGAACGTCTGTCAGCCTGCCGGGCAGATCGGCATTTCTGGCGTTGCTGGTTTAGCCCGCCGCCGCAGCAATTGCGCGTTCGTCAGCGGAGGCGAACTCCAGCATCCACTTTTCGACCAGCGGGTCCATGACGGAAAACCACAGTGGCGGCACCAGTGCACAGGCGAAGGTCAGCCCGGCCGAATGCGGATTGATCGGTGCGTTCTCCGGAAGCTGGATCTGGCGGTAGGGCCGGTCATCATTGACGTGATGGTCTGAATGCCAGCCGGCATTGAACAGAGCGCGGGAGGAAACACCGCCCTTCGCATTCCAGGAATGGCGCATCTCGATGTCGCTGCCCGGCACGCGCACCAGCCCGTAGTGAGAGGAGTATTTCGTTGCTTCAACGATGATGCGCGCCAGCGCGCCCGCACAAATGAAAGCCAAGAGGCCGCGCCAACCCGCAGTGAGATAGAACAGGGCGAGCACCGCAAGCTGAACAATTACGGCCTGCAGGACACGGTTTTGCAGTGACCATCCGGTGCCGCCGAGTCGCTTCGCCTCCAGCCGGAACGAACCTACCGCAGCCCCCGGCACTGAACGGAAGAGGAAGTGCCAGAAGCCTTCGCCTTTGCGTGCTGAGGAGGGGTCGGCAGGCGTCGCAACAAGCGAGTGGTGCAGATCGTGACCGACCGTGTCGGCGGGGTCGAGCGAGAGTGCCTCCAGCACCATGCCGAGGAAGAACCGGACAGGCCTGTCTTCCTGATGGATGAGTTCATGCGCGACGATGTTTGCGATGGTGCCGAAGACCGCGCCTGCAATCAGGGTGCCGGCGATTAGTTCGACCGTGGTTGCGCTGGGGATGAACGCCGCGAATGCGGCCGCAAGCACAACGGAGAGTATTGCGGTCGGCATCAGTATATCCGGCTCGCTTTCGGCATCGCCTTCGTCGCGCACCTGCCAAACGGCGTCGAGCGCCGTCGCAGCGAAAATCACATAGGCCATCCCTGCCCACAGCGCTGCCCCACCGATGAGCAGCGTTGCAGAGATGAAAAGCAACGAAAACGGCGCGAACACGACCCGGAATACTGAAATCAAAAGTGCCCCCAACTGGCCTCGTTTTTGCCGAGGCTCTCATGCGATGCAATCGATCGCGGCGCGTCGTCCCCACAGCCGAACCGCCCAGTCATTGGAGCGCAATTCGGCGTGCTTTGACAAGGATCGGGTTCAAGATGCGACACTTGGTCGGGGATAAATGTCTGGCCTTGCCGCTGGCCCCTTACCAGGGCAGCGGGGCGTGGAGGTTGTGGCGGCCGACCTTGTTGATGTCGCGTTCGCCGCAGAACGCCATCGTCAGGTCGAGCTCTTTGTGCAGAATGTCCAATGTGCGGCGAACCCCGGCCTGTCCGCCTGCGCCCAGCCCGTAGAGCCAGGCTCGCCCGACATAGGTGCCCTTTGCGCCCAGCGCGAGCGCACGCATGATGTCCTGTCCGCTCGAAATACCGCCGTCCATGTGGACTTCGAGTCGGTCGCCGACCGCCTCAACGATGCTTTCCAGCACCGAAATGGAGGAGGGCGCGCCGTCAAGCTGGCGGCCACCATGGTTTGAGGCGATGATGGCATCGGCGCCGATGTCGGCTGCCATACGAGCATCGTCCACATTCATGATTCCCTTGACGATGAACTTGCGGCCCCATCGCTTTCTAAGCTTCTCGGCCTTCTTCCAGTCGAGTTCGAGATCGAATTGCTCGGCTGCCCATGCGGAGAGGGACGCAGTGTTGCTGACGCCTTTCGCATGCCCGACGATATTGCCGAATGTTCGGTTTTTTGTCCCAAGCATCTTCATGCACCAGCGCGGCCGCGAGGCAAGCTGTGCAAGTGTGCCCAGCCCGAATTTGGGTGGCGCGCCCAGCCCGTTGCGCAGGTCTTTGTGGCGTTGGCCGAGGATCTGCAGGTCCAGCGTCAGCACAAGTGCGTCGCAGCCGGCGCTCTCGGCCCGCCCAATCAGGTTTTCGACGAAGTCCTGATCCTGCATGACGTAGAGCTGAAACCAGAAGGGCTTGTTCGTCGCTTCCGCGACGGCCTCGATCGAGCAGATGCTCATGGTCGAAAGCACGAAGGGAATTCCGAAATCTTCAGCAGCTTTGGCGCCGAGTATCTCGCCATCGGCGTGTTGCATTCCCGTCAGTCCGGTCGGTGCGATAGCGACCGGCATCGCAACCGGCCGGCCAGCCATCGTGCTTTCCAGAGTGCGGTTCGAAAGGTCAACTGCGACCCGTTGCTCGAACTTGATCTTCTGCAGGTCCTCGGCGTTCCAACGATAGGTGCTTTCCGTCCAGGAGCCGCTATCCGCGTAGTCAAAAAACATGCGGGGAACCCGTGCGCGGGCCATTTGCTTGAGGTCGGCGATGGTCAGCGCGTCGTCGATATGCATCGGTGAACTCCTTCGTCAGGCGCCACAACTCCTAGGGCCGCGGCGTTGCTCTTTCAACGTACATGTGCCGTTGAACACAACGACGCTGCGGCAGCACCGAGACCAGCGGGGCAAAGCCACAGGACCGTGTCGGCGCGTCGCGGTCGCGGGCGCTGAAAGTGCAGGGCGGGAATTCAGGTGGGAGCGTCTTCGGGAAAGTCACTAAGTGATTGAATTTGCTGGTCGGAGTGGCAGGATTCGAACCTGCGACCCCGTCGTCCCGAACGACGTGCGCTACCAGGCTGCGCTACACTCCGTAACCAGTGCGCGGGCTTATAGCGTCAGCGTTGCTGCTCCGCAAGCGCAATGCTGGCGCCAAATGCCGCGCATTGCGCCGCATGCTCAATAGGGGCTGTCTACCGCGCCGGTTTCGACATAGACCGATTTGAGCTGCGAATAATGTTCGAGCGCGGCAAGGCTGTTCTCGCGGCCAATGCCCGACTGCTTGAACCCGCCGAAGGGCATTTCCACGGGCGTAAGATTATAGGCGTTGATCCAGCACGTACCGGCCTGAAGCTGTGCGGTGACCCGGTGCGCGCGTGCCATGTCGTTGGTGAAAACGCCGGCTGCCAGCCCGAACTCGGTGTTGTTGGCACGTGAGACCACCTCGTCTTCCGTCTCGAAATCGAGCACGCACATGACAGGCCCGAAAATCTCCTCGCGCGCAATGCGCATGCTGTCGGTCACATTGGCGAAGACGGTCGGCTCCACAAAGCAGCCGCCATCCATGCCATGCATCGAAGGCGCGCCGCCGCCGACAAGCAGGTCGGCGCCGTCCTGCCGCCCGATCTCGATGTAAGACATCACCTTCTCATGCTGGGCGCGGCTGACGAGCGGACCCATCTGCGTCTCAGTGTCGAGCGGATCGCCGATGCGGATTGCCTTGGTGCGCTCGACAAGCCGCTCCAGAAAGCGCTGCCGGATACCCGATTGCACGAAAACACGAGTGCCATTCGAACAGACCTGGCCGGTTGAATAGAAATTGCCCAGCATGGCGCCGCCAATCGCGTTTTCGACATCCGCGTCGTTGAAGACGATGATCGGTGACTTGCCGCCGAGCTCCATCGTGGCGTGTTTGAGCTGGCCGCCGGCCGTTGCCATGACTTTGCGCCCGGTCGGCACGGAGCCGGTCAGCGAAATCTTGTCGATGCGCGGATGGCTGGTGAGGGCCGCCCCCACGGGTCCCAGTCCTTGAACCACGTTGAACAGCCCGTCGGGCAGTCCCGCTTCGGTGTAAATCTCTGCCAGTGCAAGCGCCGAAAGTGGCGTGGTTTCGGACGGTTTGAACACCATGGCGTTGCCCATGGCGAGCGCTGGCGCGGACTTCCATCCGGCGATTTGGATGGGATAGTTCCAGGCGCCTACGCCGAGGCACACGCCAAGCGGCTCGCGGCGTGTGTAGCCGAACGGGCCTCCGAGATCGAAATAATCGCCATTGAAGGCCGCGACCGCGCCACCGAAAAACTCGAGCGCCTCGGCTGCCGATGGCGCGTCGGCAACGAGCGTTTCCTGGATCGCCTTGCCGGTGTCGAGCGTTTCCAGCCGCGCCAGATAGTCGTTGCGCTGGATCAGAAGATCGGCAGCGCGGCGCAGCACCCGACCGCGCTCGACCGGCTTCAGTCGCGCCCACTCGCGCTGCGCGTTGGCAGCCGACTCGATTGCCAGTTCGATTATGTTGGGCGTTGCCGCATGAACATGCGCAATCACCTCGCCGGTGGCCGGGTAGACAACCTGAATGAGTTCGCCGTGGTCATCTTCGACGAAGCGACCGTTGATGTAGTGCGAGGCTTTGGGCTGTACCTGCATGAGGTGCTCCTGACCCTGTTCCAGATTCGATTATAGCAGTGCTGGCTGTGCGCCTACCGGTCGCTTTCACGCCAGCGGGGGTTGATCCACGGCTCCAGATTTTCCGGCGCGAGCGGCGTCTTGCCGAGGATCATATCGGAAGCCTTCTCGCCGACCATGATTGAAGGCGCGTTGAGATTGCCGTTGGTGATGCGTGGGAAGATCGACGAATCGGCAACGCGCAGTCCCTCGACCCCGATTACCTTGCACTCAGGATCAATGACGCTCATGCGGTCGTTCGCCCGGCCCATGCGGCATGTGCCGCAGGGGTGATACGCGCTTTCCACATGCTCGCGGATATAGTCGTCGAGTTCCTCGTCCGTTGTTCTGTTTGCGCCCGGCGAAAGCTCCTCACCGCGAAATGGTGCGAACGCGTCTTGCGCGAAAATTTCGCGGGTCAGGCGAATGCAATGCCGGAACTCGGCCCAGTCGTCCGGATGCGACATGTAGTTGAACAGAATGCGCGGTTTGTCGGCCGGGTCTGCGGAGCGCAGCGTGACCGATCCGCGCGACTTCGATCGCATGGGCCCAACATGCGCCTGAAAGCCATGCCCGTCGGCGGCGGCCTTGCCATCATATCGAACCGCCGCCGGCAGGAAATGATACTGAATGTCTGGATAGTCGATACCCGCTGCCGAGCGCACAAATGCCGCGGCTTCGAAATGGTTCGACGTGCCGGGGCCCGAGCGCAGGAAAAGCCATTCGGCGCCGATCAGTGCCTTGGAAAAAAGGTCGAGCTTTGAGTTGAGAGTGATCGGCTTCACCGACCGCTGCTGCACATAAAGCTCCAGATGGTCCTGCAGGTTCTGACCGACACCCGGTCTGTCGGCGACGACCTCTATGCCATGCTCTGTAAGGTGAGCCGCCGGCCCGATGCCTGAAAGCATGAGAAGCTTGGGCGAATTGATGGACGACGCCGCAAGCACGACTTCACGCCGCGCCTTAACAAGTTGAATCTGTTTGTCAGCTAATATTTCGACCCCGATCGCGCGTTGATTCTCGATCGCCACACGGCGCGCCAAGCCTCTGACGAGACTCACGTTTTTTCGCTTCAACGCGGGCCGCAGATAGGCGTTTGCGGCGGACCAGCGGCGCCCCTGATGGATCGTCTGTTCCATCGGCCCGAAGCCTTCCTGCTTCGAGCCATTGTAGTCAGCGGTGGTTTCGAACCCGGCCTGTTTGCCTGCTTCCATGAAGGCGGAAAAGAGCGGGTTCTTCTGTGCCCCGCGCTGAACGTGCAGCGGGCCCGCCGTACCGCGCCAGCCGGCTTCGCCGCCATGCGAATGTTCCATGCGGCGGAAATAGGGGAGCACGTCGGCGAAGCTCCAGCCGCTGGCGCCGACCTCCGCCCAGTGGTCGAAGTCGCGCGCATGACCGCGCACATACACCATGCCGTTGATGGAGGATGAGCCGCCAAGCACCTTGCCGCGCGGCGTGGCGAGAACGCGGCCGCCGAGATGCGGTTCCGGCTCGGTTGCGAAACCCCAGTCATAGACGCTGGTGTTCATTGGGATCGAGAACGCCGCCGGCATCTGAATGAGCGGCCCGATATCGGAGCCGCCATGCTCGATCACTATGACGCTGTTCCGACCGTCTTCGGAAAGCCGGTAGGCAAGCGCGCAGCCGGCCGAGCCGGCGCCGACGATAACGAAATCTGCTTCAATCATTGCTGACGTGTCAGGTGTCGGAGATGTGCTTCATGTAGTCGGCGAGCGAGACATTGCCGCCCGTGGCGACGACGACGACCGTTCTGTCCGCGACATCAACCTTGCCAGAAAGCGCCGCGGCGAGCGCCGATGCTCCGGAAGGTTCAAGCACCAACTTGAGCCGTTCGAAGGCGAATTTCATCGCTGCCCGCACCTCGTCGTCCCGCACAGCAAGGCCACGCACGCCGGCGGCCGATACAGCGGCGAAGGGAGCGTCGCCGGGCCGCCGGGCCATCAGTCCGTCGCAGATTGACGGCGCGCCGAGCGGCATCGTCTCTATTTCTCCGCGCGCCAGCGAAACACCCATGCCGTTGAAACCTTCGGGCTCGACACCGTAGATCGCTGTTTGCGGTGAGCAATAGTGGAAGGCGAGTGCGACGCCGCCGATCAGCCCACCGCCGCCGACGGGGCAGAACACGATGTCGGCTTCCGCGCCGTAGTCGGCAAGCTGGTCGAGCGCTTCGAGCCCCGCGCCCGCCTGTCCCGCAACGATTTCTGGGTCGTCAAAAGGGTGAAGCAGAACCAGGCCTTGTTCGGCTGAGATTTCGCGCGCCTTTTCCAGCGCCACTTCCTCCCGCGCGCGCTCGCCATGCTCCGTCTGGATCACGGTCGCGCCATAGCCGCGCGTTGCGTCGCTTTTGGCTTTCGGCGCGTCAATCGGCATGACGATCGTCACCGGAATGCCCAGCGCCTCACCGGCGGCGGCAAGGCCTTGCGCAAAATTGCCCGAGGAATAGGCGACCACGCCTGTCCGGCGTTCCGCGTCCGTGAGCTTGAGCAGCCGCCAATAGGCCCCGCGTATCTTGAAGGAACCGGCCCATTGCAGGGATTCCGGCTTCACGAACACCTGCTTTGCGCCGGTCAGCCTTGCGAGTGGCCGCGATTCCAGTAAAGGCGTAATCTGTGTCGCCTTCGACGTCTCGGCGTAGGCGCGTTTCAGATGGTCAAGCGAGGGGACATTCATTGCGCTTCTCCTGAAGCCATCAATTGCCGAATTTGGCCCAACGGTCCAGCTTTACGCGGGTTGGAAAATAGTTCATTGTTGAACAAATTTGGGAGGCGCTGGATGGCGCCCCAAATTGTGGTTGATCACAAGGGAGAACACCCATGAGCGCATGCATCGTCGGTTGGGCCCATTTGCCATTTGGCAAGCGCGAGGGCGAAACCCTCGAAGACATGATTGTTAAGGTCGCCGCTGACGCGATCGACCATGCCGGCATCGAACCCGATCAGGTGGACGAGATCGTACTCGGCCATTTCAACGCTGGCTTCTCAGCGCAGGATTTTACGGCGAGCCTCGTTCTACAGGCCGATGACCGGCTACGCTTCAAACCGGCGACCCGCGTTGAGAATGCCTGTGCCACCGGCTCCGCGGCGGTACGGCAGGGCAAGCGCGCGATCGATGCCGGCGCTTCGCGCATCGTTCTTGTGGTCGGTGCTGAGCAGATGACGACAACACCCGGTCGCGAGATCGGCCAGAACCTCTTGCGCGCTTCCTACCTGCCTGAGGATGGCGATACACCAGCCGGTTTCGCCGGTGTGTTCGGAAAGATCGCACACGCATATTTCCAGCGTCACGGCGACCAATCCGACGCGCTGGCGCATATTGCCGCCAAGAACCACAAGAACGGTGTCGACAATCCTTATGCGCAGATGCGTAAGGACCTCGGTTTCGACTTCTGCCGTCAGGAAAGCGAAAAGAACCCGTTTGTCGCCGGGCCTCTGAAGCGGACAGACTGTTCGCTGGTGTCCGACGGCGCGGCAGCGCTCGTGCTCGCCGATCTGGAAACCGCGCTTACCATGAAGCGCGCAGTCGCTTTTCGCGCCAATGAGCATGTGCAGGACTTCCTGCCGATGTCGAAGCGCGACATTCTGCTGTTCGACGGCTGTGCAGAGGCCTGGTCGCGTGCACTGGCCAATGCTCGCGTGAAGCTTGACGATCTGTCATTCGTCGAGACGCACGACTGCTTCACCATTGCCGAGCTGATCGAATATGAGGCGATGGGTCTAGCGCCGCGCGGCGAGGGCGCCAAGGTCGCGCTTGAGGGCCAGACTGAAAAGGGCGGCCGCCTGCCTGTGAACCCCTCTGGCGGTCTGAAAGCCAAGGGCCACCCAATCGGCGCGACCGGCGTTTCCATGCATGTGCTGACTGCGATGCAACTCGCAGGCGAGGCTGGCGGTATTCAGGTCGAGGGCGCGAAGCTGGGCGGCATCTTCAACATGGGCGGTGCGGCAGTGGCCAATTACGTCTCGATCCTCGAGCGGATCAAATAGAGCGCTGCTAGCGGGGTGCCTCGCTTGCAGTCGCGCTGATTGACGGCCGCAAGGCGACGAGACCCGCTGCTGGAATTTTGACGCCGGGCCGATTGAAGTCGAGCCCGGCGACCAGCCCCATAAAGTGCAATTCAAGGCCCGACACCGCGCCGGCGGCGAAACCGATCATGCCGCCCAGCGTGACATGCAGGTCGTTTGCCTCTTCAGACCAGTCAATGGCGAAGAGTCCGGGGGCAAAATCGCGCCCGGCGGCATTGGGCGGCAGAAAGCCTCCGAACTCGGGCACATGCCGCAGCACATGAGCAACAAAGGTGTTGGAGTTCGGCCCCGGCCAGATGCGGTAGTCGCCCCGATGCGCGAATGGGTATTCCGCAATCGCTGCCTCAAATTGCGGGATAAGCCGCACCGCTTCTTCGCCATGCACGGCATGAACGATCCAAGGCGCGTTCGAGTACCATCTGCCGTCGGCCGGATACGCGTTGTGGCGCACCGGCGAACCCCAACCGACCTTGTCGTAGCGATCGTAGCGGCTGGCACCGGGTTTCTTGACCACGATCCAGCTATGTACTGCGAACGCGCCTTTCAGCCCGCCAGTGCGCGCAGCCATGAGGTAGACTGCTGCCTCAGGATCGGAATTTGCGGCAGGTAGTACGCCACTTGCCGACCAGTCCGCTGCGCGCCACGATCCCGGGCGCTCCTTGAACTGCCACCAGGCGAGCGTAAGAAGCGCCGGAGCGATAAAGACGGTAAGTAGGAACAGCATCAGCCGTTTGATGAGACGCATCGCAACCCTTGCGCAGATAAGTCACCAAGGCATAGTTGCCTGAAAACGTCGCACTAAATGACTTTCTGGTGATGAGGCCTGATCCTAAATGACCAATCCGGTTCTGGTGGAGGTGCTGCGCGGCGGCATCGTGGAAAGCGTACATCGCGGTGCGGCTATCGTTTGCGATGCCAGCGGCGCGGTGGTTCTGGAGATCGGAGATGCCGATCAGCCTGTTTTCCCGCGCTCGGCGGTGAAGGCAATCCAGGCTCTGCCGCTGGTGGAAAGCGGCGCGGCGGACAAGTTCGGTTTCGGCAATCGCGAGCTCGCGCTAGCTTGTGCTTCCCATTCAGGGGAGGCGGCGCATGCGGAACTGGCCGCCGCAATGCTGGCCTCCGCCGGTCTGGACGAGGCGGCTTTGGAGTGCGGCGCGCATTGGCCGCTGGGAGATGAGGCGACACGAGCGCTGGCGCGCACGGGCGGCGAGCCTTGCGCGCTGCACAACAACTGCTCCGGCAAGCACAGCGGCTTCATCTGCACCTGCGTGCAGGAAGGTGTCGATCCGGCTGGTTATGACGGCCGCAATCACCAATCCCAACAGTGGGTGCGCGAAGCCATGGAGGCGGTCACGGGCGTGGCTCACGGCGAGGACGTCTGTGCGATCGACGGCTGTTCGATCCCCACCTATGCCGTGCCGCTGCGAAGCCTTGCGCTCGGTTTCGCCCGCTTGGCGACCGGAACCTCCTTTGGCCCGGAACGCGCTAAGGCCGCACAACGCATTTTCGCCGCCTGTATGGCGGAGCCCTTCTTCGTTGCCGGCACGGACCGCATGGACACCAAGATCATGGAGGCGGGCAAGGGCCGTGTATTCACCAAGACCGGGGCGGAAGGCGTTTTTTGCGCGGCATTGCCGGAGTTTGGGCTTGGCATCGCGCTGAAATGCGATGATGGCGCGACGCGCGCGGCGGAAACGATGGTGGCCTCGCTTATCGCACGGCTGTTGAAGGACGATGCCGAGCTGTCGTCAGCTATCGGTGAGCTTGCACGACCGAAGGTGCTGAGCCGCCGCGGCGCGGAAGTTGGCGAGATCAGACCTGCTGCTGCACTCCGCTAGCTGGAGTGATTGCGCTCAATCAGCAGGCCGGGAAAGGCGGCTGCGCCGTCACGCGTGAGATCGCCCGTTACGGCTTCGGTCCATCGATGGCCGACAATCGCGCCATTCGGCGTGTCGTTGATCACGTTGTCGGAGATCACCGCGGTGCCCGTGCCTTCGACAACCGATACAGCGATGCCTTCGCCGGTCTTGCGGATCACGTTGCCCGTCACGACGACATTGCGCAGGAACGGCCCCCAGCCGAGATGCATGCCGTAACGCGGCGCGTTTTCCACCACATTGCCGGTTACGCTGGTTTCAGCCTCCACCGTGATGCCGACGCCGAAGCCAGGCGGGTCGGCCTGATAGGGGCCCGACGTCCTCAGGTTGCGCACGATATTGCCGGAGCAGACCGCGAGCCGGCCACCCTCGTTGAAGTTGACGATTGAGATGCCGTTGGCGGCGCCATCGACAATGTTGTTTGAGACCACTGCGCCTTCGAAAGAGAACTCGGCATAAACCGCCGTCTCGCCGGAGCGGGAGCAATTGTTGCCGATGATCTGCAGATTGCTGGCACCGTTGGCCCGTATGGCGGAGAAGGCGCAGTCGGAAACTACGTTGTTGCTCACCACAACATTGCCGGCGCGGTAGACATTGATGCCATTGCCGAAGGGCCCGGTCCCACCATAGAGCGCAGCAATCCGCTCGACGCGGTTGCCGGTCACGATCGTTCCGTCGGAGCCAATCTCACTGCGGTGAACCAGAATGCCGCCATTGTCGCAATCGGCAACCGTGTTGTCGGCGATCCTGAGACCGGTCGAGTTGACGGCGAAAATGGCGGCTTCCGTTGCCGTTGTCACCGTGCTGCGTTCTACCCGACCGCCGCAGCCGTCGAGCACCAGTCCGTATTTGCCGCTGTTGGTGATGATGCAGTCGTCAATTGCGAAATGCCGCACAGCGGCGAGATCGACGAGCCCGCGCACGCTATCGATCATGTCGCGGCGCACGCCGTCAAAGCTGATGCCGGTGAGTTCGACGCGCTCACAGCCGCGGCCGGAAAGCAGGAATTCGCCGCCGCCGAAAAGCAGCTGGGTAGCGCCGGAGATGCCGGCCAACCGCGTGCGTGCGGGAAGTCTGATGCCGTTCAGCACATAGCTTCCGGCCGCCAGAAAAATCTCAAAGTTCTCTTCGCTTGCCTGCTCCAGCATGCTCTGAAACGCCCGGCTCTGATCGACCGGGGCGTTGGCGAATACGCCGAACTGCGTCGAATCGACCGCCCCTGCAGGCAGAGTCAGACTGTTTTCGCCAGCCGCTTTTGCACCTATCGGCAGGCTGGCTGCGGCCAAACCTGCGGAAACGCCAAAAAACTGCCGCCTGTTCCACATCGGCACACGAGCTCCCTTGTTAAGGGGAATCCAGCAGAAATCATGCCAATGTACAGAATTCAGGCCGCTTCTTCGAGAAGTTCGTCGAGCCGGATCGTCGGAAGCTGTTCGCAAAAAATCGTGCCTTCCGCAGCGGCGACTTCCGGTCGAGCAGGGAGGCTGGGCACATCCGGGTCGATGCCGGTCGGATGTACGGTCGTGCCGATAATCGGCGGCTTGCCTTTGCGCAGTGTTGTAGCGGCCTGCTCGCGGGCTTCGGCGATACGCTGCTGCACTTTGCCTTCTAGGACGCTGCGTAGCACTCCGCCTTCGGCCTCGATGCGCTCATATTCGGCCCAGGCAGCGTCGGCCATGGGAACCGCGAGTGCAGCGATGTCGGAATCGCTCGCGTCGCCGGGCAGAAACGTGTTGCCCTCCTGCTGGAAGATCAGCGGCGTGTTGCGCGCAATGCGACGCGCCTGAGCATCCGGCAGGCCGTGCGGCTGGGTATGTGGGATAATGGAAATTGTGTCTGCTCCGGCGCGCATGGCGGAGAAGCAGGCCACGGCGTTGCGCAGAATGTTGGATTCGGGATCGCGCAAAGTCAGCATGCGATAGGAGGTTTCGGCGTGAATGACGGCCGGCATATCCGGCACCGAATAGCTTGCAAGCAGCCGCGACCAGAGCGAGCGCAGCGCGCTGAACTTGGCGACCGAACGCGCATGCGCCTGATCGACGCTGAGCGCGAAGCCGACATGAGCGGCTGCGTAAAGCACAGGCTGCCGCGCTTCCTCGAACATGCGCAGATATGTCTTGGCTGAGGCCAGCATGATGCCGAGCTCCTGCTCGGCGGTCGCGCCCGAGTTGTGGAACACGCGGCCATCGGCCTCAAGCAAAATGCCCGGAACGCCAAGCGCGAAGAACTGCGCCAGCGATTGCGGCATGGAGGCAAGCAGCGCTTCGATCGACATGCGCAGACGGCCGGTTCCGGCGAACGTGGCAGCCGGGTCGATGCCGAAGGAGACATCGAGCTTGGCTGGGTCGATCTTGCGCTCGGTCAGAACGCGCACCAGCCAGTCGACCGAGGCACGGCTTTGCGGGTGAAGATCGAGCCTGAGATGCGTTCGCGCCAGAGGCACGTCGGCGAGGGCAGCCATCAGAGCTTCGGCTTTCGCCGGCAGGCCATAGCCGAACGCGTTGGGGGCATCCTGAAAGACGATCGCGACCCCGGAAGCACCTTGCCGGATATCGTCCAGCGCCTGCTTGTTGGCACGGACCGGATCGGTGTCGTCCATCCTTTGAACGATGTGTGAAACCTTCGGCGCCGGGTCCGACTTCTTTGCCGCCCCGGCATTGTTTGCGCCTGTCGCCGACCCGCGTGCGCTATCGCCATTCGAGCGGCCACGTGCGCTCGCTGCACCAGCCTGCGCATGCAGTGGTGCGGAGCGCGAATCGCTGCTGCGGCCGGCCGAAGTCGAGTTCATCAGGTCTCCCTATGGCCAATACGCGCAAACCGGGAGCTGCCATGCAAAACGGCAAGGGGTGTTCCAGTCCCAATAGCCGCAAAGCAGTGTCGCGCCCGCATGCGTGGCCTGCCTGTCCGACATTACGGGTAGGAAGCCTCAGTCGCAATCATGAAGTGGTCTGTTAGAGGGCGGCATCGGGTGCGGAAAGCCAGCAGATACCGCGGGGAATCGATTTTCGGCCGAGCATCGACATTGTTGCAACACGCGCACCTCACTATAGGGTACCCCGACAGACACGGCCTGAAGGACTGAACAGCGTATGAGCGATGATCTGAGCATTTTCATCGGGGCGAGCCGCAAGCCCGACGACAGCTACCAGCAGGCCGAGGAGCTGTTGCTCAAATATGCCAACCGGCACGGCATCGTGACCGGCGCTACGGGCACCGGCAAGACGGTGACGCTGCAGGTTCTTTCGGAAGGATTTTCGAATGCGGGCGTACCGGTGTTCTGCGCTGACGTGAAGGGCGATCTGTCCGGAATTTCGGTTATGGGCGAGGAAAAGGACTTTCTGACCGCCCGCGCCAACACGATCAAGCTCGACCCCTACGAGATTCAGGAATTCCCGGTCATCTTCTGGGATTTATTCGGTGAAAAGGGTCACCCGATCCGCACCACGATATCTGAGATGGGCCCACTTCTTCTGTCGCGGCTGATGAATCTCACCGAGGCTCAGGAAGGTGTGATGAACATCGCGTTCCGCATCGCCGACGAGGAAGGCCTGCTGCTTCTCGACATGAAGGACCTGCAGGCGTTGCTCAGGAATATGGCCGAGCGTGCCAGTGAAATCAGCGGCCGGTTCGGCAATGTTTCGAAACAGTCTATCGGCGCCATCCAGCGATCGTTGCTGATATTGGAAGAACAGGGCGGAGAGCACTTCTTCGGTGAACCGGCTCTGCGCATAGCGGACATCATGCGCACGACGCCCGACGGCCGCGGTGCGATCAGCGTGTTGGCGGCCGACCGCCTGATGATGAACCCAAGGCTCTACGCTACTTTCCTGCTTTGGCTGATGTCGGAGCTGTTCGAGGAGCTGCCCGAAGTGGGCGATCCCGACAAGCCGCGGCTGGTCTTCTTCTTCGACGAGGCGCACCTATTGTTCGATGAAGCGCCGCCGGCGCTGATCGAGCGTGTCGAGCAGGTCGTCCGGCTGATCCGCTCCAAGGGCGTAAGTGTGTTCTTCGTGACGCAGAACCCGCTCGACGTGCCCGACACGGTGTTGTCCCAGCTCGGCAACCGCATCCAGCATGCGTTGCGCGCCTATACGCCACGCGAACAGAAAGCGGTACGCACGGCGGCCGATACTTTCCGCCCGAACCCGGACTTCGAGACCTTCGAAACGATCACGCAGCTCGGCGTTGGCGAAGCACTTGTCTCGACACTTCAGGCCAAGGGCATCCCCTCCGTCGTGCAGCGGACGCTCATCCGCCCTCCTTCTTCGCGCATGGGGCCGATTAGCAAGGAGGAGCGCCGTAACATCCTCGCCGTCAGCCCGGTTGCCGCGCAGTACGACGAGAGCATTGACCGCGAGTCGGCTTTCGAATTGTTGCAGAAGCGGGCTGAGAAGGCCGCCAAGGCCGAGGAAGAAGCCCGCTTGCGCGAGGAGCAGGAAGAGCGTGAGGAAGACGAGCGGGAGCGCAAGAAGGGCTCGCGCTGGACGCTGCCTGATTTCGACGACGATGATGATGACGACCGCCGTCGCCGTAGCTCCAGCCGGCGTAGATCACGCCGCTCGTCCGGGCGTCAGACGGTTGCCGAGGCGGCCATCAAATCCGTGGTGCGCTCGGTCGGCTCCTCGCTCGGCCGCGCAATCGTGCGTGGAATTCTGGGCAGCCTGAAACGCTAGGTGCTAGGCGACACCTGCGCCGCCGACAATAATCTTGGAGCCGTTTTTGACCCGGTCGTAGAGGTCGATCACGTCCTGATTGATCATGCGTACGCAGCCTGAAGAGACCGATTTGCCAATCGACCACCATTCCGGCGAGCCATGCACGCGGTATAGCGTGTCTACGCCATCCTTGAAGATATAATGCGCGCGTGCTCCGAGCGGGTTGTCGAGGCCTGGCGGCATGCCGCCATTTGCGGCGCTGTATTTTTCGAGCTCCGGCTTGCGCAGGATCATCTCCGCCGGAGGCGTCCAGGTCGGCCATTTGCGCTTCCACTGAATGACGGCATCACCCGACCATTCGAAGCCGGCGCGTCCGAGGCCGACGCCATAGCGCATTGCCCGCCCGCCGGGCAGCACGAGATACAGGAAGTGGCTCGACGTATCGACGACAACGGTTCCGGCAGCCTGGCCGGTCGGGTCGCGCACCTCCTGGCGATAATATTTGGGGTCTACCTTGTCGATCGGAACCGCTGGAATGACGTAGCCGCTATCGACCTTCTCGCCATACATGATGCGGAAGTTTTCCGGAGCCGGCGGAGGCGCTGGCGGCGTCGGCGGTTCGCGCCGGGTCGTACAGCTGGCGGCAAACACGGACATGGCCCCGGCGGCCGAGGCGCCAAGGAAACCGCGCCTCGTCAAACGCGTATCGAGTTGATCGGAATGCGACATGTGTCCCCGTCGTATGGCTGGCCGCAAATTGCGGTTTCGGGGCGCGAATTCGCGCCCTCTCAGTATTCATAGACTGTAATTTTGCGGATTCTTGGTGAACGAATTGCTAACCGCAAACCGCCGCTAAGCATCAGGCAGTGTTTGCCAGCCCCTCCAGCGAAGGCAGAATCAGTTCTGGTTTCAGATCGAAATATTCATCTGGCTGACCGGCTCTGTTGATCCACACGGTTCGGAAACCGAATTTGGCAGCACCTGCAATGTCCCAGCGGTTGGACGACTGGAAGGAAATCTTGGACGGGTATAGCCGCCAGGCAGTCGTCACGATCTCATAGACTGACGGCTCCGTTTTGAACCGCTGAAGAGCATCGACGGAGAAAACCTCATCGATGACGGTTTCGAGTGCCGCGGATCGCACTGCGGCTTCCAGCATTGCCGGAGAGCCATTGGAGAGGATCGCAACCTTCGCGCCATCAGCCTTAAGTGAGCGGAGCGTTGCTGGAACTTCCGGGTAGCAATCGAGCTTCCAATAAGCATCGAGCAGCTGCTGTCTTAGCGCCTTGTCGGCGCTGGGCACTTTGGCGAAGGCGTAGTCGAGCGCCTGCTCGGTCAGGTCCCAGAAATCCTGATAGGCGCCCATGAGCGTGCGCACCCATGAATATTCAAGTTGTTTGGCGCGCCAGATTTCCGAAAGCAGCTGGCCGTCCGGGCCGATCTCGCCGGCGAAGCGCCGGACGGCTGCGTGCACGTCGAACAACGTGCCGTAAGCGTCGAAAACATATGCGGAATAGGTGGGAGTGGAAGTTGCCATTACGGAACTCGTTGAAGCGCAATGGAAGACCACGGTCAAGGCCGCTAGGGGCTGGCCCTATCACTTCCCGGCGAACAATGATTGACGTGGCAGGGGAAAGCCTCTTCCATGCCCGAAATCTGAAATACAGGAAGATACTTATGAGCCACGGGACGGCAGCCCCAACCACCACCTGGTCATTTGTCGATGGCGACTGGCACGAAGGAAATGTGCCGCTCATCGGGCCACGCAGCCACGCGATGTGGCTGGGCTCGACCGTGTTCGACGGCGCGCGGTGGTTTGAGGGCGTCTCGCCAGACCTCGACCTGCACTGCGAACGCGTGAACCACTCGGCGACGGCGCTTGGCCTGAAGCCAACCGTTGCAGCAGACGAGATCGCCGCGCTGACCGCCGAGGGGCTGAAGAAGTTTGACGGCAAAACGGCGGTCTACATCCGGCCGATGTATTGGGCTGAGGCCGGTGGTTACATGGGCGTGCCGGCCGATCCGGAATCGACCCGCTTTTGCCTTTGCCTCTACGAAGCGCCGATGATCGAGCCGACTGGCTTTTCTGTAACCGTGTCGCCGTTCAGGCGCCCGACCTTCGAGACGATGCCGACCAACGCCAAGGCCGGCTGCCTCTACCCCAACAATGGACGCTCGATCATGGATGCCCGCATGCGTGGGTTCGACAATGCGCTGGTGCTCGACATGCTGGGCAATGTCGCCGAGACCGGTTCTTCAAACGTCTTCCTGGTCAAGGATGGTGTGGCGATGACGCCGGCGCCCAATGGCACGTTCCTTTCGGGAATCACGCGCTCGCGGATCATCAAGTTGTTGGGCGAGGCAGGCATCGAAGTGCGCGAACGAACCCTGTCGGTGCAGGATTTCTTGGATGCGGACGAAGTTTTCTCGACCGGCAACCACTCCAAGGTCGTGCCGATTACGCGTATCGAGGACCGCCATCTTCAGGCCGGTCCGGTAGCGAAGAAGGCTCGCCAGCTTTATTGGGATTGGGCGCACGCATAGCAGCGATTATGGCATCAGGCCTGTAAATTGCCGCGAAGGTGTCTTATGTCCGCATCCGAGTTGACGTGGCGCGTGCCACACATTGGGACCACGCGCGATCAGCCAACCGTTCTGACCATTCCAGAAGGGAGACCCCGCAATGGCATTTGAACTTCCCGAGCTTCCCTATGACTACGAGGCGCTGCAGCCTTACATGTCGAAAGAAACGCTCGAATATCACCACGACAAGCACCACAAGGCCTATGTCGACAACGGCAACAAGCTTGCCGAAGAGGCTGGCATGTCGGGCAAGTCTCTCGAGGAAATCGTCAAGGCTTCCCATGGCAGCAATGCCGGGCTCTTCAACAACGCAGCGCAGCACTACAACCACGTCCATTTCTGGAAGTGGATGAAAAAGGGCGGTGGCGGCAAGAGCCTGCCCGGCAAGCTGCAGAAGGCGTTCGACAGCGATCTCGGCGGCTACGACAAGTTCAAGTCCGACTTCCAGACCGCTGGCGCGACGCAGTTCGGCTCTGGCTGGGCCTGGGTTGCCGTCAAGAACGGCAAGCTTGAAATCATGAAGACGCCGAACGGCGAAAACCCGCTGGTACACGGGGCAACGCCGATCCTCGGCGTCGATGTGTGGGAGCACTCCTACTACATCGACTACCGCAATGCGCGGCCGAAATACCTCGAGGCCTTCGTAGATAATCTCATCAACTGGGATTACGTGCTGGAGCTTTACGAGGCGTCCGGCGCCTGATCGGCACAAAAAGCAAGAAACGAGAAAGCTCCGGTTCGCCGGAGCTTTTTTCGTTTGGGTGCCGAAGACAGGGAGCGAGATAACGCAAGCGTGATAGTAACCCTGCGTAATTTGACTTCCGCGCGACTGTCATTCCGACATGATCGGGGCTTCTTCTCAAGCCAACGAGTCACTCGTCACAGCCACGGAGTCGAATTGATGAAGTATCTCGCAATCGCAGCCTCGGTCTTCTTGCTTGGAACGGCGGCGGCCTCGGCCGACGCTATTGAAGACCGGCAGGCGCACATGAAAGAGCGCGGCGCACAGATGCAGGTGCTCGTGCCGATCGCGCAAGCGAAGAACCCATTCGACGCAGCGGCTGTAATGGATGCGCTGAAGGCTCTCGAAGAGAACGCCGCGAAGATGGACATCGAGGCGTTTTGGCCAGCCGGTAGCGAGGGCGGCAAGTCTTCGCCGAAGATCTGGGAAGATATGGAAGGCTTCAAGGCAGCCAACGAAAAATACGAAGCCGATGTGAAGGCAGCGGTTGCGGCAAATCCGCAGGACCTTGGCTCTTTCCAGGCCGTGTTCGGAGCGATGGCAAGTAATTGCGGCTCATGCCACGAGGCTTATCGGCTCTAGCCTGACAGACGAAAGCAGTTAGTATGCCGCGCATGCGGAAACTGATTGCGGGGGCGGTCGTTCTGGCCGCCCTTGGTGCCATTGTCGGCTGGGTTCTTTCAGCGCCAAGGCCACTGAGCCAAGCTGAAATTGCTACCGTCTCGGAGGGTGCAGAGGCGCGGGGCGAACGCATGTTCTGGGCGGGCGGCTGCGCTTCCTGCCACGCCGCGCCCAAAGCCGAAGGCGAGGCAAGGCTGCAAATGTCAGGCGGCCTGGAACTCGAAACACCATTCGGCACCTTCGTTGCGCCAAACATTTCAAGCCACGAAACGGACGGTATCGGTGCCTGGTCGCCGGAAGATTTTGCGAATGCCATGCAGCGCGGCATCTCGCCTGACGGCGCGCATTATTACCCGGCCTTTCCTTACGCGTCCTATGCGCGCATGGAGCCTGAGCATATTGCCGACCTCTATGCGTTCATGAAGACGCTGCCAGCGGTGGAGGGGAAAGCACCGCCTCATCAGGTCGGCTTCCCGTTCAACATCCGCCGTGGGCTCGGAATGTGGAAGCTGCTTTATCTGCGCGACGGACCGGTGGTCGATCTCGGCGCCGACGCATCCGAGGCGTTGCGGTTGGGCAAATACCTGGTCGAGGGGCCGGGCCATTGCGGCGAATGCCACACGCCGCGCGACATGTTTGGCGGTACGCAATATGGGGCCTGGCTCTCGGGCGCGCCCGCGGCGACCGGTCCCGGAACGATCCCCAATATCACGCCAGGTGGCGATGTCGGCGATTGGTCGGAAGACGAAATCGCCGAATATCTGAACTCTGGGTTCACGCCCGATTTCGATTCCGCCGGTGGCGAGATGGCCTCGGTAATCAAGAACCTCGCCAACCTTCCGGCGGAGGACCGGGCTGCGATTGCCGCTTACCTCAAGCAGGTGCCTTCGCTTCCCGACGGGCACCCGTGACCTTGATCGCGAAAGCGTAATTCAAGGCCACTTCCTCAAGCCGCGAGAACCTGCCCGACGCGCCCGCGTGGCCAGCGGACAGGTTGATACGAAAAAGCACGGGGTTGTCGCCGCATTTGCGTTCGCGCAGCCGTGCAACCCATTTGGCAGGCTCCCAATAGGTCACACGCGGATCGGTGAGGCCGGCGACCGCAAGGATGGGCGGATAGTGAAACGCACCGACATTGTCGTATGGCGAATAGGACGCGATGCGCCGGTAATCGTCGGCCGACTCAATCGGGTTTCCCCATTCAGGCCACTCGGGTGGAGTGAGCGGCAGTGACGCGTCGAGCATCGTCGTCAGCACATCGACGAACGGCACTTCGGCGATGATGGCGCCGAATTTTTCCGGCGCCATGTTGGCGATCGCGCCCATGAGCATGCCGCCGGCCGAACCGCCTTGCGCAACGATGCGGTCATGCGCGGTCAGGCCTTCGGAAACCAGGTGATTCGATACGGCAATGAAATCGGTGAAGGTATTGACCTTATTTTCTTTCTTGCCGTCTTCGTACCAGCCATAACCTTTGTCTTTGCCGCCGCGAATATGCGCGATTGCGTATACGAAACCACGGTCCACCAGCGACAGGCAGTTCGTATTGAATGAGGCCGGGACGGTCATGCCGTAAGCCCCATAGCCATAAAGCAGGCAAGGCGCGCTACCGTCCAGGGCAGTCTCGCGGTGATGAAGAATAGAAACCGGCACCAGTTCGCCGTCAGGCGCAGGCGCCATCAGACGGCGGGTAACATAGTCGTCCGGGCTATGGCCGGACGGCACTTCCTGCGTCTTCAGCAGCGTACGCTCGCGGGTACGCATATTGTAGTCGAACACCTGGCCGGGTGTGGTCATCGACGAATAGCTGAAGCGGAAAACATCGGTGTCGAACTCCAATGATCCGCCGAGGCCCAGAGAATAGGCCTCCTCTTCGAACGCGATGGCGTGCTCGGCGCCTGTCGCCCGCTCGCGAATGACTATGCGCGGCAGGCCGTCCTTTCGCTCCAGGCGGACCAGATAATCCTTGAAGCCGACGATCGACAGGATGAGCCGCCCCGGTTCATGCGGTACGACCTCGGTCCAGTTGGAGCGCGACGGATTGCTGGCCGGCGCCGACATAATCTTGAAGTCCTTCGCGCCGTCGGCATTGGTAAGGACGAAAAAGACGTCGCCACCTTCTTCGAGATCATATTGGAGACCCGTTTCGCGCGCCGCCACGAGCTTCGGTTCGGCATTCGGGTCGTTGGCCGGCAGCAGCCGGCATTCAGTCGTCTCGTGATCGTTGATCGCGATCAGGATGTGATCGTTGTTGCGTGTGCCGCCGACCCCCATGAAGAAGCCCGGATCGCTTTCTTCGTAGATCAGTCGGTCTGGTTCGCCGCTTCCGAGCAAGTGGTAGAAGACCTTTGACGGCCGATGGTTTTGGTCGAGCGCGGCGTAGAAGAAGCCCTCATTGTTTGCGTCCCAGGTTCCGCCGCCGCCCGTATCGCTGACAAGATCGTCCAGGTCCTTGCCGGTGTCGATGTCGCGAATACGAAGTGTGTAGAACTCCGAACCCTTGTCGTCGCAGCCCCACAGAAGCCGCTTGTGGTCGGAAGAGTGATCGACGCCGCCGATGCGGAAATAGTCTGTACCCTTAGCCTCCAGGTCGCCGTCGAGCAGCACCTGCTCGTCGCCACCATCGCGCGGGGTTCGGAAATAGCGCGGCTGCTCGCCACCTTCGCGAAAGCCGCTGCCATAGGCGAATGCGCCGTCAGGCATCGGGACCGACGAATCGTCCTCCTTGATGCGTCCTTTCATCTCCGCAAACAGCGCTTTGCGCAACGCCTCCACATCGGCCAGCATGCCCTCCTGATAGGCATTTTCAGCTTCCAGATGCGCGCGGATGTCGGCGGCGAGCAGGGATGGGTCCTTGAACATCTCCTGCCAGTTTTCGGCGCGCAGCCAGGCATATTCGTCGGTGCGCGTGATGCCGTGGCGCGTGTCGTCGACGGGCCGCTTTGGCGCGACTGGAGGAGTTAGGGAGGGGAAGGCTGAGTTGGGCATGAGAACCTAAGCTGCTGGGTGAATGGCGCATGAATGCACCGGTCAGAGGTGGTTCAAGCGGCGGGGACTATTCCGGGAAGGGTCGGTTCAACGCATTTCTGGAGGAGGAAAGACAATGTTCAAGAAAACCGTACTGGTATCCGCGCTTCTCGCAGGCATCGCCGCGCAGGCGCTCCCCGCCGCAGCCACGGTGTTTTCCGCTTGGGAAGTCGCCAATGTGCCTTGGGGCGATACGCTCAATGTTCGCAAATACCCGTCATCCAAATCGCAGAAGCAGTCTGCTTATCCGAACACCACGCTTCTGGCGATGACCGGGCGCTGCACTGAAGGTCTGAACCTATTCGACATCGAAACCTGGCCGAAGTGGAAGAAGGCGCAGGCAGTTCGCTATCGCTGGTGCGAAGTCTGGCATGACCCGGCGCAGAACGGCAACTTCGTCACCGGCTGGGTATATGGCCGTTACATCGCGCCGCTGTGACGCCGGTCAGGCGTCGCCGTCCGGCTCGAAGGTCATGGCGACGCCGTTCATGCAGTAACGCAGCCCGGTCGGCTGCGGACCGTCTGAAAAGACATGGCCCAGATGCGCGTCACAATCCGCGCAGCGGATCTCGGTACGCGTCATGAACCATGAGCGGTCGGAGTGTTCGCTCACCGCGTCCTTGTCGATGGGCGCATAGAAGCTAGGCCAACCTGTGCCGGAATCGAATTTGGTTTCCGAGCTGAAGAGTGGCCGGTAGCAACACACACATCGGTAGAGCCCCGGCGTCTTATTGTCCCAGTTGGGGCCGGTGAACGCGCGCTCGGTGCCGTGCTCGCGGGTGATGTGATATTGCTCGGGCGTGAGCTGTGCGCGCCATTCGGCATCGCTTTTCTGAACCTTGAGCGACGTGTGGGTGCTCATGACTTTCTCCGCTGAAATGTGCCCCCTATTTAGGGACGCGTGGCCCCAATGTCATGTCGCCCGGTGTTGCACATTTTCGTGCGATGCGGTTGCCTTTGCCGCATGCGCGAATAACTGGCCGGTCTTGTCGGTGAAGTTTTCAAACGCTAAGTGATCGATCAGCCCCGAGAGAGGGCGAACAAGGGGCGGGAGACAGATCGAGCGAATGGAAACAGCCGGGCAATCGCTGACCTTATTTGCGCTCTTTCTGCCGTTTCTTGCCGCATGCATTGCGCCCGCGCTGACGCGCGCTTTTGGCCACAACGCAGCTTGGATACTCGCGGCCGCGCCTGCATTTCTGTTCATTCATTTCGCCGGCTTTGTGCCGCTGGTTGCTGAAGGCGGCACAGCGGGTGGCGGCTATGACTGGATACCCAGCCTCGGCGCACGCTTCTCCTGGTTTCTTGACGGCCTTTCTGTAACGTTTGCGCTGCTGATTTCGGGGATTGGGACGCTCATTGTTCTCTACTCGGGTGGCTACCTGAAGGGACATGAGCATCAGGGACGGTTCTTTTCCTTCATCCTGATGTTCATGGGCGCCATGCAGGGGCTGGTCGTCGCGGACTCCTTCCTCACACTGTTCGTTTTCTGGGAGCTGACCTCGATCACCTCCTTCCTTCTGATCGGCTTCGATCACCGAAGGGAGGCTTCGCGCCGCGCCGCGGTGCAGGCTCTGATCGTCACCGGGGCAGGTGGCTTGTCACTTCTGGCCGGGCTTTTGCTGGTGTGGTCGGTGACGGGCATTGGCGACCTCGCAACATTGCTTTCCAGTGGCGAAGTCATGCGCGAGAGCCCGTTCTATCTGGCTGCATTACTGCTGCTGCTCGGCGGAGCGTTCACCAAATCCGCGCAGGTGCCGTTCCATTTCTGGCTACCCAACGCCATGGAAGCGCCAACCCCGGTCTCAGCCTATCTGCACTCTGCGACAATGGTGAAGGCCGGCGTCTATCTGGTGATGCGGCTCAACCCGGTCTTCGGCGAGACGATCGCGTGGGAAACGATCCTGCCCATTTTCGGTGGGGCGACGCTACTGACCGGCGGCCTGCTCGCCGTGCGCCAGACGGACCTCAAGCTGATGCTTGCCTACACGACCGTGGCTTCGCTCGGTCTCTTGGTAATGCTGACTGGCTTCGGCTCCGAAAAAGCGATCGAGGCAGCGGTGCTCTACCTGATTGCGCATTCGCTGTTCAAAGGCGCGCTGTTCATGGTGGCAGGCACCATCGACCACGAGGCCGGAACACGTGACGTGACCAAGCTCGGCGGGCTGCGCACGGCAATGCCCATCACATTCGCCGCCGCACTTGTCGCCGCAGTCTCGATGGGCGGTCTGCCGCCCATGTTCGGATTTCTGGCAAAGGAAGAAATCTATGCCGCACTCGGCTTCGCCGGCGGCTGGACTACGGTGTTGACGCTCGTCGCTATCGTCGGCAACGCGCTGATGTTTGCGATTGGCTTTGCGGTCGCACTCAAGCCATTCCTCGGCGCTGAGGTCGAGACGCCGAAACATGCGCACGAGGGGCCGGTTCTATTGTGGATCGGCCCGGCAGTGCTCGGTCTCGTTGGGCTTGTAGCAGCGATCTTCTCAAGCTGGTCGCATGCCCACCTGACCGACCCGATGGCGAGCGCAGTGGCCGGGACCGAGGTGAAGGCGTATATCTCGCTTGTGCCTCACATCGGCATGCCGCTGTTCCTGTCGCTGATTACCGTTGCTGTGGGTATTGCGTTCTACGTCGGGCTTGCCCGCGTCAGAGATGCGGTTGCGGCGACGCTGGCCACGATTGGCTGGGGACCTGACAAGGGCTTCGACCAATTCATTCGTGGCACAATCCACCTGTCTCGCGCGGTGACCGGGATCTTCCAGCACGGCCATATGGACCGCTACATGACGGTGACATTTCTGGTGGTCGCGGCTGTTTTGCTGGTTACCCCGGCTATGTTCGGTGAATATCCCTCCTGGCCGGAGATGCCGCAGCTGACATTCTATGAATGGGTGGTGCTGGTGATCGCGGTTATCGGCCTGTGGTCGGTGCTCGCCGCAAACAACCGCCTGACCGCGATCGTTTCCCTCGGTATTCAGGGTTTCGCTGTAGCGCTGATTTTCGTGCTGATGGGCGCGCCCGATCTGGGGTTCACCCAGTTTATGGTCGAGACATTGAGTGTCGTCATTCTGGCACTTGTCATGACCCGGCTGCGGCTTTCGCCCGCCGACCACCGGCCGCCCATTGAGAGAACGGTCGACGCTGCAATTGCTGCCGCATGTGGCGTTGGTTTCGGCCTCTTCCTGCTCACGGTTACACAAGGTGCGTTCGACGACACGCTGGCGGTCTTCTTTAGCGAATACTCCCGTTCGATCGCGCATGGACGCAATATCGTGAACGTCATCCTCGTCGACTTCCGCGGTCTTGATACGCTTGGCGAGATCGCAGTCGTCATGGTTGCGGGTCTGGCAGTGCTTGCCCTGATCCGAATCAGGCTGCGCACCGGGGATGAAGCTTCGGGCAAATCCGGGGGAGGTGCCTGATCATGCGTACGCTCATCTTCCGCACGATGGCGCCCTATCTCACCAGCCTGATGGTGCTGTTTTCAGTGTTCGTGCTTCTGAGAGGGCATAACGAACCGGGTGGGGGCTTCATCGGTGGGCTGATCGCGGCGTCGGCATTCGCAATTTACGGCATTGCCTGTGGCGTCTCGCCCGTGCGGCGCGCGCTCTATTTTCACCCGATGGGCATTTCGGGCTTCGGCCTGCTGATTGCCAGCCTCGCAGGCGCAATGTCGATCTTCAGCGGCGTGCCTTTCATGACCGGGCTGTGGGCGGAGGTTTCCGTGCTAGGCGTCACGGTCGACCTCTCAACGCCTCTTGTGTTCGACATCGGCGTCTATCTGGTCGTGCTGGGATCGCTTACGAGCATCGCGCTGGCCCTCGAAGAGCGTGAGGAAGATTGATGGAAACCGCTTTCTCGGCCCTTGTCGGTATCTTCTTCGCCGTGGCGGTATACCTGCTCCTGTCGAAGCACATCATTCGCATACTGCTCGGCGCGGCTATCCTCAGCAATGCCGTGAACCTCTTGATCTTCACGGCCGGCCGGCTGACGCGGGAAGTGCCTCCGATCATTCCAGCCCACCTGTACATGCCCGACGAAGCGACCGCCAACCCGCTGCCGCAGGCGCTGGTGCTGACCGCGATCGTGATCTCGTTTTCGCTGTTTGCCTTCCTCTTGGTGCTGACCTATCGCGCCTATCAGGAACTCGGCACGGACGACACCGAAGAAATGCGCGTTGCCGAACCGGCTGACGATGCCATGCCGCCAATGGGGTACTGACGATGGCGGCTGAACAGGGAAAGACCGTCGACCTTTCGGTCGCGATGATACTGGACCCGGTGCCAGCCGCGGACTGGCTGGTTATCGCGCCGGTGGCGTTGCCGCTGATATTCGGCGCGGTTCTTTTGATGCTTCGGCACCGCACGGCAACTCAGCCGCGTGTTGCCATAGCAGCGCTTGCCGCTCTCTTCGCGGTCGATCTTGGCCTTCTGATCCATGTCTGGACCGGCGGCCCGGTCGTGATGACCATGGGACGCTGGCTGCCGCCATTCGGCATCTCTTTTGTCGCCGACATGCTGGGTGCGACGCTGGTTGTCACTGCCGGGCTGGTGGCGCTGGTCTGCGGCATTTTCTCGATCGGCACTGTGAACGACATCGGTCGCCGATACGGTTTCTATGCCTTCATGATGTTGATGGTCGCGGGCGTGAACGGCTCGTTTCTCACCGGCGACATCTTCAACCTGTATGTCTGGTTCGAGGTTTTCCTGATCTCGTCCTTCGGCCTGATCATTCTGGGTTCGGGACGCAGACAGATCGATGGCGCGACAAAATATGCTATCCTGAACCTCGTTGCGACAACGCTGTTCCTGATCGCGACCGGCTATCTCTACGGCATATTCGGTACGCTCAACATGGCCGACATTGCTCGCAAGGCGCCCGAGCTTCGCGAGACCGCGCCGCTGATGACATTGGCAACGCTTTATCTGGTGGCGTTCGGCATGAAGGCTGCGGCCTTCCCGCTGAATTTTTGGCTCCCTGCCTCCTACCACACGCCGCGCATCGTAGTGGCGGCGCTTTTCGCCGGCCTGTTGACCAAGGTCGGTATCTACGCGCTTCTGCGCACGCTGGTAATGCTATTCCCGCCGGAGCGCTCGGTGCTGTCCGGTCTCATCATCTGGCTGGCGATCGGCACCATGCTGATCGGCATCTTCGGTGCGCTCGCGCAGAACGACATTCGCCGAGTGCTGGGCTTCGTTGTCGTGTCCGGCATCGGCTCCATGCTGGCAGGCATTGGGCTCGGATCGGAGGTTGGATTGGCCGGCGCGATTGTCTACGCCGTACATTCCATGCTGGTCATGACGGCGCTTTACCTGCTTGCCGGGCAGATGCGGCGCGCCGGCGGCAGTTATTCGCTGAGCGATTTGGCCGGGCTCTATCGTAGCCATCCAATGATGGCGGCGATTGCTTTGTTTCTTGTGCTCGCAGCCGCGGGCCTGCCACCAGGATCCGGCCTCTGGCCAAAAGTGATGCTGGTGCAGGCTTCGCTAGCCGACGGCATTTGGTGGCTTGCGCTTGCGATTCTCGTGACCGGTCTTTTGACTACACTGGCCCTAGGCCGTGTGTTCGTGCTGGCCTTCTGGCGGGTCAAAGAAGCGGCGGAACGCACGGGATCGGAAATCGCGACGACAGCAAGCGCGCAAACCGCTGTTTTGATACTCTGTATTCCAGTCGCGGTGATGGGCGTGTGGCCAGAGCCGTTTATCGCGGCTGCGCAAACCGCAGTTGCCGGCCTTCTTGACCCAGCCACCTATGCCGGCGCGGTATTCCCAGTGGAGGCAGTGCAATGAGCCTTTTCCTGATCAACCTGCTACTGGCCATCGCCTGGGCTGCGGTGTCGGCCTCCTTCACGCTTGCCAATCTGGTCTTCGGTTTCGTGCTGTCTGCCGTTGCGCTTTATTTGATCCGCGAGCAGGTCGGCTATGTCGGCTATCTGACCCGCTCCTGGCGGGTGATCTCTCTCGCAGTCCTTTTCGTCTACGAACTGATCCTGTCGGCCTGGCGCGTCACCACACTCGTTCTCTCGCCGCGCATGAAGGTCGAACCTGGCATATTCGCGTACCCGATGAAGGTGGATCGTGATGGCGAGATCACCTTGCTCGCCAATCTGATCACGCTGACGCCGGGCACGCTGTCGGTAGATGTTTCGGACGACAGGCGCACGCTCTACGTCCACGCGATTGATTGCTCCGACATCGACAAGACACGTGCAGATATCGCCGAGGGCTTCGAGCGCAAGATACTGGAGGCGTTCCGGTGAGCGCAGGCGAACACTTCAGGGAATTCGCGGAGCTGGTTGCACTCGGCCTCCTGAGCCTGTCCTTTCTTCTGACCCTCTTTCGTTTCGTGGTCGGGCCGACATTACCTGATCGCGTTTTGGCGTTGGACCTGCTGGTTACCGTGGGCATTGGCTACCTGGCAGTGATCGGCGTGCGAACCGGTTTCACGCTCTATCTCGATATCGCAATTGCATTGGGTCTTGTCGGGTTCCTCGCGACCGTCGCGTTTGCACGGTTCATCATGTCACGGGGACCGGCAGGCGAGGAGAGTATCGAAAAGGACCAGCAGCCTGAAGCTGAGAAAACGTGATGATGGCTGAAATTCAGAACTATATTTCCGGTATTCTTATCATCGTCGGCGCGGGATTCGCTCTTGTTGCGACGCTTGGTGTGATCCGGCTGCCCGATATATACTCAAGAATGCATGCGGCATCGAAGGCAGGCACGGTGGGATCCGGCGCGATGCTGATTGCGCTGGCAGTGTTCGCTGAGGAACCCGCGACGACGCTTCGCGCGCTCGCAGCGGTTGCTTTCGTCATGTTGACGGCACCTGTGTCGGCTCACCTGCTTGCCAAAGCTGCCTACGCTGCCGGTTACAGGCTTTGGGACAAATCGGTTGTCGATGAAATGCCATCGGCAAAGAAGGAAAATCGAAGCTGATTTAGGTTGAAGCGCTCCAAGTGACCGCTAAAACTGACAACTTTAGTGTTTTGCATCAATTTGACGCATGTAATTAGTGCGTAGTGAGCCTCAGATATAAAGAATGATTTGACTTTCACTTCCGCAGCGGCAAATGAGATAGTGCGGTTGGTTTACATAACGCCGGACAACGGCGGGGACCGCAACTCGAAGTCGAGGCGCCGAAGCGCTTCACAATTGTGATCTATTGGGGCTACAGAATCATGGAAAACGCAGTTCCTGCACCACAACCCGATGATAATCTCATCGAACTCACCGCCGATGTAGTTGCCGCCTATGTGAGCAACAATCCGGTACAGATCGGCGACTTGCCGGGTCTTATTTCCGACATCCACGCGGCGCTCGTGCGCGTTGGAGGCGGCGCGGACGCTGGCCCGGCCGAAAAGCCAAAGCCGGCTGTAAATCCAAAAAAGTCAGTGTTCGAAGACTACATTATCTGTCTCGAAGACGGGAAAAAGTTCAAGTCGCTCAAGCGTCACCTGATGACTCACTACGGGCTGACCCCGGAAGAGTATCGGGAGAAATGGGGCCTTGAGGCCAACTACCCGATGGTTGCGCCAAGCTACGCAGCTGCGCGCTCGCAATTGGCCAAGAAGATGGGTCTGGGCCGTAAGCGCAAGTCCTGACGCTCCCGGACAGGCGAGACTTCAAAGGCGGGCCTCGGGCCCGCCTTTTGATTTTGGGCGAAGCCAATCGAGCGCCTGTTTAAGCGCGATGTGGCGATTGAGATCATAAGACCAGTGGCGCTCCAGCCCACGCATTCGCTCGCGTTTCAGTAACCTCTCAAGCCGCACACCGAGCCGAACGCGCTCGCTCGCCGATGCCGCATGCGCAGCGGCAAGGTCGATTCCGCATGAGAGCTGCAAGGCGTGGCTAATGCGGGCCACCGATGCTTCCGTACTCTTGCGGTCGCGATAGGCAGAAATCTCGGCGTTGAGGTCGGTCACAAGCGGAACTCCCGAATATTGAACTTCGGGAATGATGTCTGCAGCGCTGCCTGCGTGGACAAATAATCCAGTCAAGCTATCGGCCAACAAGAAATAGCTGTTGAATATCAGTCGGATGTGAATAACGACGCGAATTCGTTGTTCGCGTTATGTTCACAATCAAGCCTGCTCACGGTACAAGGATAATATTCCTACCAAAGGGAGGCCTCACCTGTGTCATCTGCAAGTTCAGCGCAAGTATCGCAACATGAAGCTGGTGACGCGCCGGCGCGCTCCTTGCCTGCGGACACGGGTACACGGGAAGAGCGGGTTGTCGAAGCATGTGACTGTGTAATCGAGATCGCGGCAGCTATTTTCAGCCTCCCGAGCAGGGAGCTACGGCGGCCCGGGCGGTGCGCCGACGCGATTTCACGGGTCAGGCAGATCGCAATGTATGTCACGCACGTCGTGCTTGGTCTTTCGATGACTGAGATCGGCAAGGGTTTCGGTCGCGACCGAACAACGGTGATGCATGCGTGCCATTTGGTGGAGGATCTGCGCGACGATGACGACTTCGATCAGATCATCGCCCGAGCCGAGCACATTGTGACGGCTGCCTTTCGCGGCCGGATGCCTGTCTGACGATAATTGCGGGAGACATTGATGAAGACTGACGCGCTACGCATTGCGCGGTTTCTTGCCGTGGGCACGGCATCCTGCGCGCCTGCCGCCAAACCCGATAAATTGTCGCTGACCAATGGCCGCGGCGCAATTGCAGCACCCTTCAATGTGGTGGCGGATATGGCGAGACGCGGATTGATCGAACAGAGCGCAGGGAAGGTCGCACTGACCGAAAGCGGCGCGGCGTTTGCACAGAGACATGTCGGCGGCGAGGAGGACTTTCAGAACCAACACAGGGAAATCGCGCAAAAGCTCCTCGACGTTGATGGATTGAAGACGGTTTTGCGCGTGAATCAAAGCGAATCGCCCCTCTCAGCCATAGCGCGGCGCAAGGATCGTAGAGGCAAGTCTTTTCTGACCTCGGAGGAGTTCGAAGCCGGAGAGCGTCTCCGCTCGGACTATACGCGTGGGCAGCTTATGCCTGGGCTTGGAGCGAACTGGCGCGCACCGATTGCTTCAGGGCGTAGAAGCGGCGAGCGTGGAGGCGCGGCCGAACTGACGGATGTGGCGTTCGCTGCGCGACAGCGCGTGGAGAACGCCGTGGAAGCGGTGGGCCCTGAACTCTCCGGCGTGCTTCTCGATATCTGTTGTTATCTGAAGGGGCTCGACCTTGTCGAACGCGAGCGCGGCTGGCCTGCGCGCTCGGCCAAGGTTGTGCTGAAGACAGCGCTCGGCGTTCTGGCGCGACATTATCTGCCGGAGAGCGCGAACCGGAATGCGCATAGGCCGACGATGCTGCACTGGGGCGCTGCGGACTATCGCCCGAACATCGCCTGAACGGACCTAGGCGGGCGCGCCGTCACTGATGGCGGCCTGCGCTTCGTCGCGAATGCGTTTGACCATGGAGCGCAGGCCATTGGCTCGCTGCGGTGTGAGGTGCTCGTCGAGCCCGAACTGCCGGAACACGGCCTCGGCGTCAGTCTCGGCAATCTTAGAGGCTGCACGCCCTGAAAAGAGAGCGAGGACGATTGCGACTAGGCCACGCACGATATGTGCATCGGAATCGCCGCGAAGATGAAGGACAGGATCGGCACCGCCCTCACGGTCGACGGCCAGCCACACCTGGCTGACGCAGCCGCGCACCTTGTGTGCGTCATCGCGTAGTTCTTCAGGGTAGGGCTCGAGGGCCGCCCCGAGATCGATGATGTAGCGGTAACGCTCTTCCCAGTCGTCGAGAAACTCGAAATCCTGGCGAATGCTTTCAATGGACGTATCGGTCATGGCCCTCATTTAAGGGGAGAGGGCCTGTTCGTCACGCGAATCCGGCGGAATTATTCGCCCGCGGGCACGCTGCCGGTGGTGATTTCGGTGTCGGTCTCGGCGGTGTCCGGCTCTTCGATCGCTGCCATCGCCATACGGGCGCCTTCGCGGGCACGCACGCCAATTGTATGGATGGCCGACTTTCCGATCGCGCAAACCTCAGGCTTGCGCTCGCACATGCCGGAAATGTCGCCGATCGCGCCGCGTGCAGCTGCGAATGCCTCGAACGGGCCGATCGTGTCTTCGCCGTTTGCGTCGTTGCCGCCCAGCGGTACGAGCAGAAGTACCAGCGAAAGCCAGAATGCAGATCGAATGATAAAACCCATAACGTCCCTCTTGTGGCGCTCCCCACGCCTGTTCATGGCGGGAAAGCTAGCCGGCAGAAACGAAGGGCAGCTTGAGCGACGGCCGCAGTTTTTAGCGAGTTTTGATTCGAATTTTATCGAACCCGGTTCGAGATAACTTCGATTCAAATGCGAACAGTACACTTAATCAGCCGTTAACCATGTAAGATGTTGAGAACGTTGGATTTCCTGAAAACGGACGGTGGTTCGCCCGGCATATTTCGGTGGGAATGCGGTGGGCAGGCAGCCTTACCCTTCATTTACCATCCCACGAACTCTATCGGCATTTGAGGTAATTCCGGCCAAGTTTCCGCGATTCATGGAGCCGGACGCGGGCGGATTTATCCATTCCTTAAAAGCTGGATGCGAGGCTCGCACTCAACCAATTCGACCCGCCAGGCGGGCACAGTGTGAGCGCGTTCAGTTTGAGTACCACGATTGCCCGAAACGGATCCTGGCTGGCCGGCATCGAAGCCGGCTGCGAACGCCTGGTCTCCGCCGAGGTCACAGACGACAAGGAACGCGGCAGCAGCAAGCGGCTTGTCAGCCTTCTTCTCGCAGCGCCTTTCGTTATCGCACCGGCCATTGCACCGGCTCTGGCAGCCGTCCTGTCTGGTCCCTTGCTTCTGGCCGCGACATGCGCGGTGTTTGCCTTTGTCTGGATTGCCGCGGCCATCGCGGCGAGCGGCGCGCGCAGGGTGGTAGAGCCTGTGCTTCTTTGCGCAGGTGTGGTGGCAACGGCGACTGCTGTCGCGGGCGGTGGCGGCTTTGCCTCGCCGGCCGCACTTCTGGCTGCAGCCCTGGTGTTCGAGCCATGGTGGGTAGAAAAATCGCGCGGCCGCACGATTGTTGGCGGTGTCGCAGCGGTCGGTGCTCTTGCGGTGTCGGCAGTTGCTGCCCCAATCCTAGCGTCGACATGGCTGACCGGTTCGATCTGGGTTTGGCTGGCGCCGGCGCTATACTCCCTCGTGACGCTGCCTCGGATCATGGCATACCGTACTCATGCCGGTGAGACGCCTGTTGTCGCGGATAACCTCGACCAGCAGTTCGATGCGGCCGTGTTGAAGCTTTCGCGCAATGGCGAGGTGATCGATGCAACCGCTGCCGCAGGTGCTCTGTTCGCCATGCCCGGCGGCCTGCTTGCCGGCCGCTCACTTTTTGAACGCGTGCATGTTGCCGACCGCGTGGCGCTGATGAACGCACTCGCCAATTTCGAAGCGGGTGAGTCTGGGCCATCGCTCGAACTGCATGTACGGGTGCGCGATAAACAGGCGACCGATGAGCGCTTTGTGCCGGTGACGCTGGAGCCTCTGCGGTTGCAGGCCGGTGGTGAGCTCACGCTTCTTGTACGCGAAGTGACCGAGCTAGCTGGACTCCGCAGCGAATTGGCTGCCGCACGTGAAGCGGCGGAGAGTATCGAAGTGGCGAAGAGCCGGTTCCTTGCGGCGGTTAGCCACGAGCTACGGACGCCGCTCAACGCAATTATCGGATTTTCCGACATGATGCTGAACGATCTGGCCGGCAGCCTGGCAGATCGTCAGCGCGAATATATCGGCATGATTAGCCAGTCGGGCCACCATCTTCTCTCGGTCGTGAATGCGATCCTCGACGTATCGAAAATCGAATCGGGAGCTTATGGCATCCGGCCGGAACCGTTCCTGGTAACCGACGCCGTTGATCTATGCGGTTCCATGATGGCTCAGCAGGCCGAGGAGAACGGCCTCGACCTTAACGTGACGGTGCGCCCGGGTGTGAGCGAATTGGTTGCAGACCGCCGCGCCGTGCAACAGATCATCATCAACCTGCTGACCAACGCGATCAAATTCACGCCTGAGGGGGGATCGGTGTCGCTCGAGGTCTATCGACTTGGCAGCACCGTCAGTTTTGTAGTGACTGATACGGGTATCGGCATCGAGAAAGACGACCTGTCGAAGCTTGGTCAGCCCTTCACGCAGCTCAGCAACGACGTGTCGCGTCAGTTCGAAGGCGCGGGGCTCGGCCTGTCGCTGGTGAAGGGCTTGGTGGCGCTGCACGGTGGCGCCCTGGAGATTTCAAGCGAGATAGGCGAAGGCACCGAGGTGAAGGTGACGCTTCCGGTAGATGGACCGGAACAACAGCAAGAGGAGCCGCAGCTTGCAGCACAGCTGCCACGCGCGCAGCCGACATTGAGGATGGAAGATGAGAAAGTCCGTAAGACAGCTTGAGGAACCGACAGGTGCAGGCGCCCTGTTGCGCGAAGGTGTCGCGCTCTCGGCGGCGGCGATCATCCGCAATCCGCTCGCGGTTGGCGGAACGACGGCGTTTCTGGTTGCGCTGAGCTTCGTGTCTGCAAATGCGCTTTGGTACCAGCCGCATTTCCACAATGGAGCGCTGTTTTCCACCCGTGCTCCCGCCGTTGCGGCGCTGGGCGAAACCGCGCGCAACGAAACGGAGACCGGTTCGGCGGCGATCCTTCGCGACGTTGCGCCTGCGCCGCAGATTCTGGAGCGCGCTCCGCGCGCGGTAACCACCGACAGGCAAGTCACTGACAGTATCGTACCTGCACAACCTGCTCTGCCAGGCGACGCGATGATTGCCAAAGTGCAGTCGACGTTGAAGGGGTTGGAGCTCTACGATGGCGAGGTTGACGGTCTGACGGGACCGCAAACAAGTGCCGCCGTTTCCACTTACCAGCGGATCGTTGGTTTGCAGCCGAGCGGTGAGGTGGATGAAGCGCTGCTGAAGCAACTCGGCATCATTCAGCCGCAGGCGGTCGAAGTTCCAGCAATCGACACGCAGCAGGTCGCCGCACTTCCCGATGTCGCGCCCGCACCCGCGCCGCGACAGGCCGTGCGCGTACAGCAGGTAGCGGTTACAGTGCCTGCACCCGATCCGCGGGTTGTGCGCATACAGGCCGGTCTGCGCGCATTCGGCAATGACGGGATCGAACTCGACGGCCTGGTTGGCGCCAACACCCGGCGCGGCATCGAAGAGTTTCAGTCGCTCTTCGGACTGCCGATCACCGGCGAGCCTGATGACGCCGTTTATGCCAAGATGCGGGAAATCGGTCTGACCGACTGATCCCGCTGGAGCAGCTTGCCATGCGCGTTACCTCGGATCTTTGGGTCTCGGCGTTACTGCGCAGGGTCCAGAGCGAAGGCGGGTTCGGAGCTGTGGTTCGCCGCGGTGCGACGGAAGCCGGCGCCATTTTTCTGACATTGCGGTCGCGCACGGGCGATATCGACCTGTACGGGCCGGCCCCACAAACCGGCTATGACGACGCACGCCCGACGGAACGCCACTTCACGCCGCTGGTGAACGCGGGCGCGCAGGAAGATGTCGACGCGAAGCTCGAACGCGAGCTGCGGTTCGATCCAGATATCTGGATCGTGGAACTGGAGATCGGCGAGGAGCGCTTCGCGGAGCTTATCGAGATCAGGACGCCCTGAGGCTGCGAACAGCGCCCATATCGTCATTTGCGGGCTGTTGCTCCTCGATCGGTTCCCAATCGCGGGCGACGGCTTGCCGCGCACGCGCCTGCCATTCGCGCCAGGCTCCTACGGTGGAACGGGCTTCAGCCAATTCGAGCTTGCGGTAGTCCTCAACGAAGACGCGCACCGCCTCGTGACCGACCGCTCCATAGGGATAGGCGAGGGTGGCAATCAGAAAGGCCTGTTCGACAGGAAGGTCGAATGAGCGCAGTACAGTCGGGATACTGGGCGCATCGTCCTCACCCAATAGCTTTGCAGCGGCGAAGTTTATGTCGAGCGCGTCTGCCAGGGCCGTCTGAAAAAACGCTTCGGTGCCAGTGAGCGCATTCGACAGGAGTTTTGAAAAGACCGTTGCGGGCTCTGGCCATATGTAAGGGCTCGCTTCCGGATTGGATTCGCGCGCCGGCTGCATCATTTCGCGCAGTTCGACGCGAACGGCCTCTGCTGCGCCGCTTTCGCCGGCCGCCGCTATTGGTTCGGGCGATAGCTGTTGTTCCATCGCTTCGATGGCGGCGTCCAGCACGTCGTGCTCGTCTGGCGTTTCAGCTGACTTTTCCATGGCACCCAGCACCTTGATTACCTTGGCGATGTTTGCGTTGAGATGCGCGCGCTTCCCGATTGCCTGCGCATGGCCGATTCCATGACGGCCGATAATGCCGATCAGATCGACATCGCTCAGATTGACCGAGCGCGTGAGGAGCGGCGCAGAAATCTCGAGCGGCTCTTCGGCGAGACGGCGGACGAGCGCTGTTGGCTGGGCTCCAGTTTCGGAAAGTGCAGCGGCAGCGAAGCGGCGGCCCTCGGCAGAGACGAGTGGCAGAAGCGGCAACGTTAGGTCGTCCAGTTGGACCGCGTCCCGCTTGGTCGGGCGCGTGAGGGAGCAGAAGGCCTCAATTGCTGAACGGAACAGTCGCTCCGATTTCTCGACCCGGCTGCTGTTTTCAAACGAAACGGAATCCCTAGTCACGCGGCTGCCCAATACGCACTCGAACCAACACCAGGACCGACTGAAAACCCCGATCAGAAACGGTCCGCTCGGTGCAGACAATTAAACGAAATACGTTAGCGGACTGTTAACCCTGACAAGTGCTTACTTTGGCTAGGCAGGTGTTGTGTTTCTTGCGTATGCGTCTCGAACCCGTTGACGATGGAGCATGCGGAACCATGGCTGACATCATTTCGATCAGATCTCATCCCGCCTGGGGATATGAGTCTCTGCCGCGAGCCGCGGGCGGCAACGCCGCTATCATCATGTTCCCGGGAGTGCGCTACGAGCGGCCCGCCGAGATGCCGGCGAAGTCGGCCAAGCCCTCACGTTCGGCAAAAGCGAAATCAGGTGATCGCGGCAAGCGCAAGTCGCAAGCGTAAGCAGCCTAAGCGGTCTCGCAGCGAATTCCGGCCAAGAACTCGTCGATGGATGCACGCCAAGTCGGGTCCGGCACGAAAGCCCGCACTACGACGATGCCTTCCGACAGGTCGGCTTCAACAAACACAGCATCCACAAAGCTCTCAGGCAGCGTCTTCCTGACTTCGATGGTCTGAATTGGCGTCAGCACAACGAAATCGACCAGCCCGTCGGGAGCCGTGCGGTCGTTGAAGCTGTAGATGTTCTGCCCGTTGCGGTCGTAAACCGACATGGACCAAAAAGGAACGGCGCCTTCGCCTGCGACATGCACAACACCGTCATCGAGATCGAAACGGCAGGCAATCGCTGCAAAAAGTGGATCGACCGAGCGGACAAGTGGTGTTGTCGCACCGGACCCACCGATCCGGGTCATTGCGTAGTAGTCAGTCGTCTTCGACAGCTGAGACCAGGCGTCGCGCTCGGTGTAATGGGGCAACAGCATCAGGACCGCAATGTGGACGATGCCGGCCCCGAACAGGCTGAGGATTGCTGTATAGGCGAGCCTAGTCATCGCAGCTTACCTTGAGCACCTGTGGCAGCGAGATTTCGAAGACCCGCGCCGACGTGGCGGCTGGTGTGTCATAGAGCGTCAGCACGAATTGCATCGGGCCGTTGCCGCTGACACCCAGCCAATTGCCGGGCGCCGCGTGGCGGCTGGCAACAATGCTGATCGCGCCATCGACGGTGCGCAGCATTTCCTGCGAATGAAGCGCCGGAATCCGACGAACGGTGGGCGGCAACACCACACGCTGATCGTCGGCTGCGTAGAGCGTCCAAAAACGCGCGGAAGGGATGGGGCCTTCGATCTGATATGTGCATTCGCGCCGCAGCGGATCGCCCAACGTGTCTTCGCTCGCAACGAAGGTGATGCCCTCGGCGCGGCCAAGCGAAAGCCCGCCCTCGCGCGCGAAGCGGGCTTTGGAGTATGTGTCGGCATCTGGCGTGCCGACATCCGGAAAAGCCGTCCAGCCGCTGATGATGACCGCGCCGATGCCCTCACTGGCGTTGAGCGCCAGCCATACGCTTGCAGCACCGCCGCCGACGGAAGCCACAAGTACGACCGCAACGACAAAAAGGGTTCGGATCATAGGACCGCCTGGCCGATTGGACGAGGCCCGGATAACCCGTTCAGAGTGCTGCGGGCAAGCTGCATGAAGTTAGGCCTTGGACGGGATTGGTGCGGTCAGTTGGAATCGGCCGTGCCCTGATCTGCCGGCTCGGGGCTGAGCGCGGACAGCGTTTCGGGTTCCGTTGGCACTTCCATCGGCGGTGTCCGCTGGAATATTTCGGCCATCTCTTCGAGGAAATCGGTCGTAGCGGACGACATGACCGGAGGCCGCTCGAGTGCTTGCGATTCCTCCGTTTGCCGCGCCTTGGCGCGCGCTACGCCAATCGGCGCCACGAATGGATCATCGATGCCGGGGATCGGCTTTAGCTCGGTGTTCTGATGCGCATAGCTCATCAGGCGCTGCCAGGTCATGGCCGGCAGCGAGCCGCCGGTCATCCGGCGTGTAACGGTAAAGTCGTCGTTTCCGAGCCAGACCGCGGCCGTGTAATTGCCGGTGTAGCCGACATACCAGGCGTCGCGGTAAGCCTGCGTGGTGCCTGTCTTTCCGGCCGACCGAATGCCCTCGAGAGCAGCGCGCCGGCCGGTGCCCCGTTCGGGGATTTGCACCATGATGGAGTTCATCTTGGCGACCGTGTCTTCCATAAGCACCCGGAGCGGCGCCGGCTCGTCCTTGGTGAAATCATAAAGCGTATCGCCGGTATGCGAGACCAGCTGATTGATACCGTGACGCGTGCCGCCCAGGCCACCATTGGCGAGCGCGAGATAGCCGGTCGCCTGATCAAGCACGGTCATGCCGGAAACGCCGAGCACCATGGTCTTGTGATTCTCAATCGGCGACTCGACGCCCATCGCATATGCGAGTTCACGGATTGGTTTGATGGAAAGATGGTCGCGCGCGAGGCGCACGGGTACGGTGTTGATCGACTTCACCAGTGCGGTCGTCAGCGTCATGCGTCCGGAATAACCGCGTGTGTAGTTTTTCGGCGACCAACCGCCCCAACTGATGGGGCCGTCGGAAATGACGGAGTTTGGCGTTAGGCCGGATTCCATCGCAGCGGCGTAGACATATGGCTTGAAGGACGAGCCGGTCTGTCGCAACGCCTTGGTGGCGCGGTTGAACTGGCTGGCGCCATAATCGCGACCGCCGACCATGGCGCGCACGGCGCCGTTGTTGTCGAGAACGACGATTGCGCCTTCCTCGACGCCGTAGCTCTTGCCGTGTTGGCGCAGATTGTATTCCAGCGCTTCCTCAGCCGCGCGCTGGATGCCCATATCGATCGTGGTGCGCGCGACGAGCGAGTGATGCGGGATCCTGGAAGCGGTGGCGACGCGCTTAACTTCGTCGAACGCCCAATCGAGGAAATAGTCCGGGCTTTCCTGATCGCCGCGATCGACCGGAGTGGCCGGGCGAAGGCGGGCGGAGAGCACCTGACCCTCAGTCATGTAGCCGGCCTCGACCATCGCCGACAAAACGATGTTGGCGCGCTCGCGCGCCGCCGGCAGATTGACGTGCGGCGCATAGCGCGCTGGCGCCTTGAAGAGGCCCGCCAGCATCGCGGCTTCCGCGACCGAAACGTCCGTGATGGGTTTGTCGAAATAAAAGTCGGCCGCCGCAGCAATGCCGAACGTGCCGCCCCCCATATAGGCGCGGTCGAGGTAGAGCTGCAGGATCTCGCGTTTGTTGAGGTTCACTTCGAGCCACAGCGCAAGGAAGGCTTCCTTGATCTTGCGTTCGACCGTGCGCTCGTTGGTGAGGAAAAGGTTTTTGGCCAGCTGCTGCGTGAGCGTGGAGCCGCCCTGCACGACGGAATTGGCGCGCACATTCTGTGCCAGCGCGCGGGCCAGGCCGACAAAGTCGATGCCGAAATGTTCATAAAAACGCCGGTCTTCGGTCGCCAGAACAGCATTCACCACATGTTCGGGCAACTCTTCGACCGGCAGCGAATCGCGCTGAATGATGCCGCGCTGCCCAATCTCATTGCCGTAGCGATCGAGGAATGTGACGGCATATTCGCCCTGGCTTTTCCAGTCGCCCGCGGTTTCCTCGAATGCCGGCAAAGCAAGCGCAAACATGAGTACTGCACCGGCGGCTCCGAGTGTCATGCCTTCGCTGGAGAGTTCGAAGAAGGCGCGGCTGAAGCCGGTGAAGCGGAACCGGCGAAAGAAGATCGTGATGGATTCCCAGACTTCCGCGAGCTTGAAACCGGCATCGTATAGGGTCGAGTCGAGCCAAGCGTCGATCTCGAGCAAACGCGTGGCGCGCGGGCTCTTTGATTTGCGAGGCTCGAATGGATTGTCCATGCGCTGCGCGGTTCCCTGACTGTCCGGTTGAATCTGTTATCAGATACGGGCCATTTCGGGGCAAGGTCATTACCGAACAGGCGCGGACTCTTCCCGATTTTTGACGCAGCGACAAGGGGAAAGCGCTGGAATGGTAACTGTGAGAAAAGAACAAAATCCTAGGAATTTTTTCTTGACACCGTGACGGTGCTCATGTAGGTTTCAGTTATCGTCCAATAATTGCGTATGACGCGAAGCTGCACCGGCCTTTGTCTAGGCCGCAGAATGCGGCGCGACGGTCGAGCAGTTCAATTTTCTCGTAAAGCGGTGGAGTGCACGATGACCTCAGCCAGCACGGTTGCGGCATGGTCTGCCATGCGCGCTCTCTATGAGGGGGCTTTGCCGAATGCTGAGCTGCTGGCGGCGGTTTCACGAAAGCGCCCGAAGACGATTGAGCGCCGCGCAATCCGCGAAGGTTGGCGCGTGGCTGCCAAGGGCACCGAAGGTCTGACACTGGCCGAACGGATTTCGCGACTGGCGAACCTTCTTGTGGGCGAGATGGAAACCATCGAAAAGGAAGGCAAGGGCGGCACCTACGACAAGGCACGCATAGAGACGGTGGCGGCGCTGACAAGGGCGCTTGAAAAGGCCGGCGACCTGATGGGCGCCGAGCCCGGCAAACAAGAACAACAGAAAAAGACTGATGCCGAAAAGGCCGATATCCTGCGCCGTGTCGACGAGCGTATCGTCGAACTCGCGCGCTTCTTCGCCGAAGAAATCGTGGCCGGGCGGGCCGACGCTGGATGAGGCGGCGCTTGTCGAAGACGAGTGGTTCGCCCATGCGGTTCGTTGGCAATATGCCTTTGGCGGCGCGCCGGATCGCTGGCTGGTGCTTGGCGGCCGGGGCGCGGGCAAGACCAGGCTGGGTGCTGAATGGGTAAATGCCCATGTGCTGGGCTTCGCGCCATTTTCGCTGACCCGCTACGGCCAGATCGCGCTTGTGGCCGAAACGCTGGGCGACGCGCGCGAGGTGATGATCGAAGGACCCTCGGGGATCGTAGCTACCTCGCGCGGCGAGCGGCCGCATTATGAGGCGGGCCGCCGGCGGCTGGTGTGGCCGAGTGGTGCTGTCGCACATGCCTTTTCGGCGGAGGATCCGGACAGCCTGCGTGGGCCGCAATTCGAAGCCAGCTGGTGCGATGAAATCTGCAAATGGCGGCACGCCGACGCGACTTACGACATGCTGCAATTTGCGCTGCGGTTGGGCGAGCGTCCCAAGCAAATCATAACTACGACGCCGAAGCCGGTGCCGATCCTGCGGCGGCTGTTGGACGACCCAGGCGTCACGGTGCGGCGGCTGAGGACACATGACAATGCGGAGAATCTGGCGCCTGGATTCTTGGCCGCGCTCGAGGAACGCTATGGCGGCACGCGGCTTGGCCGACAGGAGATCGACGGCGAACTGATCGACGACCGGTCGGACGCGCTGTGGAACCGCGCCGCGCTCGAGGCGCTGACCGGTGGCGGCACCGAAGAGTTGAAGCGCATCGTGGTTGCGGTCGACCCACCAGCGACGGGTCATGCCGGGTCGGCGGCCTGCGGTATCGTCGTCGCGGGCGCGACTATGGATGGCGACGCCCTGGTGCTGGCCGATGGCACGATTGCCTCCGCCAGCCCGACAGAATGGGCGGCGAAAGCAGTAGGCCTCTATCACCACTTCGAGGCCGACAGCATCGTGGCCGAAGTGAACCAGGGTGGTGACATGGTGGCGACCGTGATCCGCATGGTCGACCCGGAGGTGGCGGTGAAGCCGGTACGGGCGAAACGCGGCAAATGGCTGCGCGCCGAGCCGGTGGCCGCACTCTATGAACAGGGCCGGGTGAGCCACGCGCAGCGCATGCCCGAACTGGAAGACGAAATGTGCGACTTCGGCCCCGACGGACTGTTCAACGGCCGCTCGCCGGACCGCGTCGATGCGCTGGTCTGGGCGATCACGGAACTGCTGATCGCGGGGCAGGGCGAACCGAAAGTCAGGGCAATAGGGCAATAGGGCAGTAGGGCAGTGAGGCAGTATGCCGCCCGAACGGCGGTACTTGCTATCCCAACTACCTATTGCCCTACTGTCAAATTGCCTCACTGCCCTCCATCTGAGGAACATCCGAAATGCAATTCAACTGGCCCTGGGCGAAGCGCCCCGGAACGATTGCGGCTGCCGAAAAGAAGGACGCAACGCCGGGTTTCGTGGCGCTGCACATGCAAGGCGAGGCGATCTGGACGCGGCGCGATTACGCGACGCTGGCCCGCGAAGGCTTCATGCGCAACCCGGTTGCGCATCGCTGCGTGCGGCTGATTTCTGAAGCTGCCTCCTCCGTTCCCTGGCTGCTCTACGAAAGTGCGTCGGAACTTCAGGAGCATCCGTTTCTGGAATTGCTGGCGCGGCCGAATGCGCGCCAATCCGGCGCGAGCTTTCTGGAGACGCTCTACGGGCATCTGCTGATTTCCGGCAATGCCTATTGCGAACTGGTGGAGGCCGGTGCGGAGGCACGCGAGTTGCATCTGCTGCGGCCCGACCGGGTGACGGTCGTGGCAGACGCGGAAGGCTGGCCGACTGCGCTCGAATACCGGACGGGCAGCGCCAAACGGCGGATCGCGCTCGGCAATGAGGGCGAGGGTGGCGCGCTGCATCTGACGACGTTTCATCCGCTCGACGACCACTATGGCTTCCCGCCGATCGAGGCCGCGCTCACAGCGCTAAACCTGCACAATGCGGCGGGGCGTTGGAACAAGGCGCTGCTCGACAATTCGGCCCGGCCGTCGGGCGCGCTGGTCTATGCACCGAAGGACGGCGGCAACCTGACCGAAGAGCAGTTTTCGCGGCTGAAGGCAGAGCTAGAGGATGGCTACACCGGGGCCGCCCGCGCCGGCCGGCCGCTGCTGCTCGAAGGCGGGCTCCACTGGAAGGCGATGGGCCTGACGCCGAAAGATATGGACTTCGTCGAAGCGCGCAACGGCGCGAGCCGCGACATTGCGCTTGCCTTCGGTGTGCCGCCGATGATGTTGGGCATTCCCGGCGACAACACTTACTCGAACTATCAGGAAGCGAACCGCGCCTTCTACCGACTGACCGTGCTGCCGTTGGCGTTACGTGTGGCGGCCGAATTCACCGCCTGGCTCGGCGCGCGCTTCGGCAACGGGCTGCGGCTCGATCTCGACATTGACCGGATCGAGGGTTTGTCAGTGGAGCGCGATGCGCTGTGGGCGCGGCTCGAAGGCGCGAGCTTCCTGACCGACGATGAAAAGCGGGAGGCAGTGGGGTATGGCGCGCGGGACGGCCTTAGATGAACGCCGCGGTTACTGCAACAATCGCCGGAACGCGGCTGGGCACAAGCGCAGCCGTCGTTCGATTTCATCTCGCGGCTGACCAGCTATCTGAAGTTCTGAAGTTCAATCCGAACTGGCCGAGCCAGCCGCGCGTACCGGCGGGAAACCCTGACGGCGGGCAGTGGACGGTTGGCGGGGCACAGATAATTCCGGTTCAGGCTCGACCGCTAAACTCTGGGAACGCGTCACGCAGAGTGCGTGCGAGGCGCCAGGACATTACGCTGAATCAGGCTACTCGCCTTGATATCAGCTATATGCAGATGCAGTCCGCAGTGTGGAACGAAGTACCCAGGAACGAGAAGCGGCAACTTCATACCTGATCATCAACGCTCGTCGGCGCTGATTAGAGAAGGTGAGCCTCAGCGCCTAATTCCTCAATGCGCTACCTGCAGCAGTCGTCAGGGTGGTTACATAAGATCGCTGAAGAAATAGATTATGACCGAGTCAACAAAACGCGGAATTCAGAACGGGCTAGTATTCGTCGAGGACGCATTAGGTGGAAAGCCACCATACCCATTCACTGACGAAAAAGCTCAATTCACCTCGTCAATGGTCTCGGTGTCGTGCCTCCACGACATCGACGGCGAAGCAGAGTTGACTTTGGGTCCCGCTGAAGACGTTGTCTCGGGCTTAAGCGCGATCTTCGATGGGCTGATCGAAACGCCCAGTAAGGTCGTTGTGATCTCGACGGTACCGGGCGATCATTTGCTAAAGGCGAATGTGCCGGACACGACTACTCGCATTCGGATATGGCGAAATCACCCTGTGTGGGCTGACAAGGTTATTGTCGGCTGGGGTTGAGTGGCAACGGAAATAACGAAGAGCTCCAGATATGGCAGTGATCGCCCCTCCGCATATATTTCGTGTAAGGGAGCCGATATTCCCTCAGCATGTCGTCAGCAGAACGGTGAATAAAACCGTACACGAAGTCGAACTTGAGCAAATATTCGCGATATGGATGCCGAGTACTTCACGCCATCGGGATTGGTGATTTTGTCAGACGCAGCTCTGGAGCTCGCGCGCAGTTATGGCGATGAAATGCGCCTGCAGAGGCCGGGCGAAGATTGGATTGTCGTTGTTGCCTGGTGGCATTCCAGGCGTGTGCGCGAGAAGGGAACCAACAACTGGACCGAGCTGGGGGCTGGGCTTGGGCTTGCCGCATATGAGCGGCCGAAGGTTCCGGCGAAGCGAATACATGTCGCCGACGGTTTCGAATACGCGGTCAAGATACCGGCGGACGTACTGGATGCGGCTTCAGCAAAGCTGATCGACGCAGATCGCGATGACAATTACGCATTGGCATTGCGGTAGGTTGAACGACATGGTGCCGATCGAGTTCATCACCTTGTAGGCCGAGCAATGACGCCTGAACAAATCCGCGAAATTCTGTTGGATGAATGGGAACCTATAGATATCCGCGACCAAAAGGCGGCACGGGACGAATATGACACCTACGCGCGGCGTCTTCATGGTTACCAGCCGAATAACGGTCAGTGAGGTCGAAGCCTATCTGGTTGAGGCGGAGCAGGAATTGATGGGACTTGCCGCCGATAACCAACGTGCGCGGCGCGTGGCGGAAATATTGTTGAACCACACCGCCTGACGAACCGGAACTCGACAATCGACCATGACCGAAACCGAAACCTTGTGGCTGTGGCTCGCCAAGGCCGGCGGAGCTATTGCGGGGTCGGCGATCTCGCTCGCCTATGTGCTGCCGGATGACCGCCGAGAGGCCGCGATACGCTTTGCCGTCGGCGTCGCCTGCGGGCTGGTCTTCGGCGGCACGGCTGGCCTGAAGATCGCGGCCGAGCTCGGCATCACCGGCGCGCTGGGGCCGGGAGAGCTGATGCTGATGGGTTCCGCGGCGGCAAGCCTGTGCGCCTGGTGGGCGCTCGGCCTGATCATGCGCGTGCTGACCAAGCCTCGGCGTAACTGACGTTCAATTCAATTTCGGAGACAGACAATGGGTCACCGGCAGATGCTGGCTGGCGAGCGCAAACGCGTGGAATTGCGGCTGGATGATGTTGAGAGCGACGGGTCGTTCTCGGGTTATGCCAGCCTGTTCGGGCGCGTCGATCTCGGCCGCGACATCGTGGAGCGCGGCGCGTTTGCGCAGTCGCTTTCGAAGCGGGGTGCGGCTGGCATTCGCATGCTCTTCCAGCATGACCCCGCAGCGCCGATCGGCGCCTGGAGCGAGGTGCGTGAGGATGCGCGCGGGCTCTTCGTGCGTGGCCAGCTCGCACTAGACTCGGCCAAGGCGCGCGAAGTGCATGCGCTGATGCGCGGCGGCGCGCTGGACGGCTTGTCGATCGGCTTTCGAACGGTGCGCGCCCGCAAGGAAACCAAGTCCGGCGTGCGGCGCATCCTGGAGGCTGATCTCTGGGAAATCTCGATCGTCACTTTTCCGATGCTACCCGAGGCGCGCGTCGATTCCGTGAAGAGCCGCCGCCGGTCACCCATCGAAGAGTTCGCCCCTGACCGGCTGATGGCCTCCATCCGCCGCGCAACGCGAATGCTGAATGACTGCTCAACGAAAGGAAATGCCTGAGATGCAAGAGCTGAGCCCGGCAGGCGCGCCGGAAACCAAAAGCGCGACCACGCATGAACTGAACGACGCGTTCGACACGTTCATGACCTCCTTCGAGAGTTTCAAGGAGGCGAATGACGAACGCTTGCAGCAGATCGAAACGCGAATGAGCGCGGACGTGATTACCTCCGATAAGGTGGATCGCGTTTCGCGCGCACTGGACGAACAGAGGCGCGCTATCGACCGGCTGGTGCTGAAGCGTTCGCGCCCGCAGCTCGATGGCGGTGTCGACCTTTCGCCGGTCGCGCTGGAGCACCACGAGGCATTTGATGCCTATGTGCGCAAGGGCGAGGAGCGCGGCCTGCGCTCTGTCGAGGCGAAGGCGATGTCCTATGGCACGCCGGCCGATGGCGGCTATCTGGTCCCGGACGAGACGGAGCGCGAAATTGGCCGCAGGCTCTCCACCCTGTCGCCAATCCGCTCGATTGCGTCTGTGCGGCAGGTGTCGGGTGCTGTGCTGAAGAAGCCTTTTGCGATCACCGGGCCGTCCGTCGGCTGGGTCGCGGAGACGGCGGCGCGCGCTCAGACGAATACGCCGACGCTGGAGGAACTGCAGTTTCCAACCGCTGAGCTCTATGCAATGCCGGCGGCGACCGCGACGCTGCTCGAAGATGCCGTGGTCGACATCGACCAGTGGCTGGCTGCGGAAATCGAGGTGGCCTTTGCCGAGCAGGAGGGCGCTGCCTTCATCTCCGGTGACGGCACCAACAAGCCGAAGGGCTTTCTCGATTACACGCAAGTGGCCGAGACAAGCTGGGCCTGGGACAATATCGGTTATGTGGCGACCGGTGTTGACGGCGACTTTGCGGCTTCCGACCCGGCGGACGTGCTGATCGACCTGATCTACGCGTTGAAGGCCGGCTACCGGCAGAACGCAAACTGGGTGCTCAACCGCAAGACGCAGGCAGCACTTCGCAAGCTCAAGGACGACCAGGGCAACTACATCTGGATGCCGCCGGCCGCGCCCGGCAGCCGCGCGATGCTGATGGGCTTCCCGGTTGTTGAAGCCGAGGACATGCCCGACATCGGCTCCGATACGACGCCGGTTGCGTTCGGCGACTTCGCCCGCGGCTACCTGGTGGTGGACCGCACCGGCGTGCGCGTGCTGCGCGATCCCTATTCCGCCAAACCCTATGTGCTCTTCTACGTGACGAAGCGCGTGGGTGGCGGCGTGCAGGACTTCGACGCGATCAAGCTGCTCAAATTCGGCACCTCGTAACTCCGTCGCCGGTGGTTCACCCCTGCCGCCGGCGTTTGGTGCCGATGCGGCCCCGGTTTCCCTCCCGCCGGGGCCGCCCCTTCTTTCTCCCACGATGAGAAATTGCATGACGCTTTTTCGCACTGCCGGTCCCGACCTGGAGCCGGTGACGCTGGCTGACGCCAAGGCCGCGCTGCGCATCGATCACAGCTCCGAGGATGATCTGATCAGCGGGCTGATACGCGCGGCGCGCGAAGAGGTGGAAGCGACCACCGGGCTCGCCATGATCGATCAGGACTGGCGCCTCGTGCTGGACGGCATACCGTCGAACAGGCTGGTATTACTGCGCCGAGGGCCGATCCGCGCGCTGACGGCGGTGACGGCATATGGCGCCGACGGCGAAGCCTCGCTGATCGACGCGGCCGACTACCAGCTCGACGCGATTTCAAGGCCGGCGCGGCTGCATTTCGACACCCGGCCCGGCGACCTGCGCACGCTGAACGGCATCGAGATCGACTTCACCGCTGGCTATGGCGAAGCGGCGACGGACGTGCCTGATCTTCTGAAGCGCGCGGTGCTCATGCTCGTGTCGCACTGGTTCGAATTCCGCGCTTCCTTCGGTGCCGACCAGCAGCCGGTTTCGATACCGGACGGCTACAGCCGGCTTCTGTCGTCATTCATGTCGCGGAGGCTGGATTGAGGGTTGAATTCATCGATCCTGGTCAGCTGCGCCATGAGGTTGCACTGGAAAGTGCTTCGCTGACGCCCGACGGGTTGGTTGGCCACACCGAAAGCTGGACGGAGGTGGCGACAGTCTTCGCGCGTATTGAGCCGATCGGCGCGACTAGTGAGTTCGGCGCCGGCCAGAAGCGCGAGACAGCCTCGCATCGCTTTACGATTCGCCATCGCGGCGACGTGGCGAGCGGCATGCGCTTCAGCGCCAACGGGCGCATCTTTGAAATCCTGACCGTGAGCGACCCCGACGAAACCGGGCGATATCTGGTTTGCCGCACAAGGGAGGACGGCCTGTGAACGTGACGATGACCCTGACGATGGAAGGCATGTTGCGCGCCCTCAAGGGACGTGCCCATAGTCTCGCCGACGAGATCGAAAGCGCCGCGAAAGCCAAGCGTGGCATAGACAATGGAACCGAGGCCACCGAACCCAACCGACTGAAGGCACGCCGCGATGACCGCGCCAGCCGCTGAAGTCCAGAAGGCCATCCACGCGGCGTTGTCCGCCGACGCGGGCGTGCTAGCGCTACTTGGTAGTGCGCGCGTTTACGATCACGCGCCGCCGAACGTTCCGTTTCCCTACATCACCTTCGGCCGAACCAGCGTCTACGACTGGAGTACCGGCACCGAGAGCGGCACCGAACAGCTTCTCACGCTGCATGTCTGGTCGAAGGGCAAAGGCAAGAAAGAAGCGCATGCGCTGGTCGACGCGGTGGGTCTAGGGCTCAACGATGCGGACCTGGCGCTCGACGGGCACGCGCTCGTCAACCTGCGGCTCGAATTCTCCGAAGTGCGCTTCGATGACGACCAGTCCGTGCATCATGGGCTGCTGCGGTTCAGGGCCGTGACAGAGCCTTCGGCCTGAGCTGAACCACCAGACACCCCAATAACGACAGGAGGCCCGCGTGACAGCGCAAAAGGGCAAGGATGTGCTCATCAAGCTCGATGAGGACGGGATGGGCAGTTTCGTGACCGTGGCTGGGCTGCGCACGAAGCGGCTCGCATTCAACAGCGAGACAGTGGATATCACCGACGCAGACTCGGCCGGGCGGTGGCGCGAATTGCTGGCCGGCAGCGGCGTTCAGCGAGCGTCGCTCGGCGGCTCCGGTATTTTCAAAGATGCAGCGTCGGATGCGCGCATGCGAACCGCCTTCTTCGGCGGTGAGATCATCGACTGGCAACTTGTCATTCCCGACTTCGGCACGGTCGAAGGACCGTTCCAGATCACCGCGCTCGAATATTCCGGCAATCACGACGGCGAAGTTGCGTTCGAGCTGGCGCTGGAGTCGGCTGGCGCTCTGACCTTCGGAGCCGTTTGATGGCGGTGAACAGACGCCGCGGCGAAGTGGCCGCCATTCTGGACGGGCGTGAAAGACGTCTTTGCTTGACGCTGGGCGCACTTGCGGAGTTGGAGACGGCATTCGCAGCCGCGGACCTGAACGCGCTCGTGGAGCGGTTCTCCGCCGGGCGCTTCGCCGCGCATGATCTGGTGCGGATCATCGGCGCGGGACTGCGTGGCGGCGGAGAGAATGTGAGCGACGAAGACGTGCGCGCGATGCAGTGCGAGGGCGGCGCAGCCGGCTTCGCACGGATTGTTGCCGAGCTGCTGACGCAGACATTCGGCGCAGGCGCGCAGGCGGCCAAGTGAGTGGCAAGCCGTTTCCCTGGGACGAGGTGATGGCGTTCGGCCTCGGGCGGCTGCGGCTGTCGCCAGCGGCTTTCTGGGCGATGACGCCGCGTGAACTGGCCGCTGCAATGTCGGCCTTTGCTCTCCCGATTTCGGCGCCTGAGCGCAGCGCGCTGGCCGAATTGATGAACCGGTTTCCAGATCGAAAGGCGGACTAGATGGCCGAAGAAATGACCGTCAAGGTAATGGCGGACACAGGACCGTTCCGCGACGAACTCAAGCTGCTCCAGGATCTGTCGGCAAGCTTCGGCTCGCAGCTGACGGGAGCGCTGAAGGCCGCGGCGGTGAGCGGTAAGTCGCTGGACGACGTGCTGCGGCGCATCGCGCTCAACCTGGCCGGGATGGCGCTGAACCGGGGCTTGCAGCCCCTGCAATCGCTGGCCGGTTCGTTTTTCTCATCGCTGTTCGGCGGCATTACCGGCTTCGCCAAAGGCGGTGTTGTGCCGTTCGCCTCAGGCGGCGTTGTGAACACGCCGACCTATTTCCCGCTCGGCCGTGCCACAGGCCTGATGGGTGAGGCAGGTGCGGAGGCGATATTGCCTCTGCAGCGCTCCGCCGACGGACGGCTTGGAGTTTCAGCCGGCGGTGGCGGGCAAAAGCCGGTCACCGTGGTCTTCAATGTTTCGACGCCCGACGCCGGGTCATTCAGAAAGTCGGAGGCGCAGGTGTCGGCCATGTTAGCACGCGCCGTCGGCCGCGGCTCAAGAGGGCTTTGAGCCATGCCCGATCTCTCGAGTTTCCATGACGTACTTTTCCCGACCGCAATCTCATTCGGTGCGACCGGTGGTCCTGAACGCCGCATTGAAATCGTGCAGCTGACCTCAGGTGCCGAGAAGCGTAATGCCCGGCTGGAGGCCTCCGGGCGGCGCTTCGATGTCGGGACCGGCATTCGCTCGCTCGACGATCTCTACGAGCTGATGGCGTTTTTCGAGGCGCGGCGCGGCAGCCTGCACGGTTTCCGTTTCCGCGACCCTTTCGATCGCAAGTCCGCGCCGCCGGCGGTTGCCATCTCACCGACCGATCAGGCGATCGGCACCGGCGACGGCTCGAACGCGGAGTTCGCGTTGGCGAAAACCTATGGGTCGGGCAGCGACGCATATACGCGCCTGATCACCAAGCCGGTGGCGGGCTCAGTGCGCGTCGCGGTTGGAGGCGTGGAAAAGACCGAGGGGGACGACTTCACGGTCGATGCCGCGACCGGCCAGGTGACCTTCGAAGCCGGGCGCGAGCCGGCAGCGAGTGCCGTGGTGACGGCTGGGTTCGAGTTCGACGTGCCGGTTCGTTTCGATGTCGAACATCTCTCAGTCAGTCTGACCGCATTCGAAGCCGGCCAGATACCGACAATCCCGCTTGTCGAAATAGCAGGCTGACGCTGTGACATTCGAGAACCATTTGGCCGGCACGGCGACGACGCTGTGTTATTGCTGGCGGCTCGCGCGGCGCGACGGCACGGTGATGGGCTTTACCGACCATGATCGCGCGCTGACCGTGGACGGAACGCTATTCGAACCCGAAGCGGGTTTCTCCGCAAGCGAGGCACGGAGCGCGCTTGGGCTTGGTATCGACAGTGCCGAAGTGGACGGCGCTTTGTCCTCCGACAAGATAACCGATGCCGATATTTCCGACGGCCTCTACGATGGCGCGGAAGTCGAAACGCTGATCGTCAACTGGCGCGAACCGGCGCAATTCGCCGCGATCGCGCGAGCGACGATCGCCCGCATCACGCGGTCGGACGGCCGCTTTGTCGCGGAGCTCGAAGGGCCCGGGCGCGGGCTGGATTTCGTGCGCGGACGCTATATTCACCGCCATTGCTCGGCTGAACTGGGCGACGAGCGTTGCGGCGTGAACCTCGCTCAATCGCAATTCAGCGGAACTGGCGAGCTGGTATCGCTGAGCGGCACCGATAGGCTGGTTGTTACGGGCGTTGAAGGCTTTGAGCAGGGATGGTTCGCCAATGGTGTCCTGACCTGGACGACCGGCGCGCGCTCGGGAAAGTCCGAGCGCGTCGTCGATTTCAGGCATGAGGCGGCGGGGACAGTGATCGTGATCTGGCAGGCGGCATCCGTGCAGCCGGCGCCAGGAGACCAGTTCACGATCGTCGCGGGTTGCGACAAGCGTTTCGCGACCTGCAAGGCGAAGTTCGCCAACAGCCTGAACTTTCGTGGGTTTCCGCATTTGCCGGGCAATGATTCCGCCTATTCCTATGTGACCGCCGATGGCGAGTTCGACGGCGGGCCACTAGTCCCATGAGTATGGTCGGAAACACTTTCGCGGACCCGGAACGTGTCGTCGCCGAGGCGCAGCGCTGGATCGGCACGCCCTATCGGCATCAGGCGAGCCGGCTTGGCGTCGGCTGCGATTGTCTGGGCTTGGTGCGCGGCGTCTGGCGCGAATTACTGGGCGCTGAACCCGAGAGCGCCGGGCCTTACGCGCCGGATTGGGCGGAGACGGCTGCCGACGATCCGCTTTTCACAGCCGCGGCAAGGCACATGGTTCAGGTGGCGGACAACGTGCCGCGCCGAGGCCACGTGCTGCTCTTTCGCTGGCGGACGCACATGGCGGCGAAACACGCTGGTATTGCATTGGATGAGGCACGGATGATCCACGCCTATCAGGGGCATGCGGTGATGATTTCGCCTCTGGTGCCGCAATGGCGCCGACGCATTGCCGGCGTGTTCGCGTTTCCCGCCCAAGGCCTTCCCCGGAACAAGCAGTAGATATGGCTACGATACTCCTTCAGGCGATCGGCGGACTGATCGGCGGAGCGCTGGGTACGGCAGGTGCGGCGATCGGCACGGCCGCTGGCGCGCTCGCCGGATATGCAATCGACCGCGCCCTGATCAACAGCACGCGTCATGTCGAGGGGCCGCGCCTCAGTGGCGCCAGGCCATATTCGGCCGAGGAGGGCGTATCGCTGCCGCGCGTCTACGGCACCGCACGGATCGGCGGTACGATGATCTGGGCGACGCGCTTCGAGGAAGAAAGTCAGACGCAGCGGCAAGGCGGCAAAGGCGGCGGCCCGCGCACGACGACCTACACCTATTTCGCCAACGTCTCGTTTGCATTGTGCGAAGGCGAAGTGGCCGGGGTTCGGCGCGTCTGGGCCGACGGGCTGGAGCTCGACCTCTCGGCCGTCGAGATGCGTTTCTACAAGGGTACACGCACGCAGCCGGCCGATCCGCTGATCGAAGCCAAGCAGGGTGCGGGCAATACGCCTGCCTACCGCGACACCGCATATGTTGTGTTCGAGCATCTGCCGCTCGAAAACTATGGCAACCGCATTCCGCAATTTCAGTTCGAGGTGATGAGGCCGGTCGGCGGGCTGAGCGAGCGTGTGAAGGCAATAACGCTGATCCCGGGTTCAACGGAATACGGGCTGTCGCCGAGCGTAGTGACACGCACACTCTCACCCGGAGAGGTGGTGGCGGAAAATCGCAACGTGTTGCACGCCTCGAGCGACATCGTGGGGGCACTGGACGAGTTGCAGGCGCTTTGCCCGAACCTCGAGCATATCGCGCTGGTGGTGACATGGTTCGGCGACGATCTGCGCGCCGGAAGCTGCACCGTGCGACCGAAGGTGACGCAGACGAACCCGGCCGGGATTTCGCAAGCCTGGCTGGTTTCTGGCCTTGACCGGGCAAGTGCGCTTGCGGTTTCGCAGCATCAGGGCGATGCGGCTTATGGCGGCACACCGACCGACCGCAGCGTGATGGACGCGATTGCCGAGATCAAGGCGCGCGGCATCAAGGTCACGCTCTACCCATTCGTGATGATGGACGTTCCGGCCGGCAATGCGCTGACCGATCCATACTCTGGCGGAACGCGCCAGCCGGCTTATCCTTGGCGGGGCCGCATCACCTGTTCGCCGGCGCCGGGTGTTTCCGGCAGCGCCGACAAAACGGCGACTACGCGGACGCAGGTCGAGGCTTTTTGCGGAACCGCGGTTCCCGCACATTTCAGCGCAGCCGGCGACACAATCGCTTATTCAGGTTCGGCGGGCGATTGGGGGTACCGGCGCCTCGTCCTCCATTACGCCAAACTCGCCGCTGCGGCGGGCGGAGTGGACGCATTTCTTCTTGGTTCGGAGCTGCGCGGGCTGACGCAACTAAGGGATGGAGCGGGTGCCTTCCCGTTCGTTGAGGCACTTTGCGCGCTTGCCGGCGAGGTCCGCTCGATTGTCGGTGGCGGGACGAAACTGAGCTACGGCGCGGACTGGTCCGAATATTTCGGCCATCAGCCGGGAGACGGAACCGGCGACGTCTTGTTCCACCTCGACCAGCTCTGGTCGCATGCCGACATCGATGCGGTGGGCATAGACTGCTATTTCCCGCTGGCCGATTGGCGCGACGAGGACCATGGCGCGGGCAACCCGGACGGGTATACCGGCCCTTATGACGTTGCGAAGTTGCGCGAAGCGATTGCCGGCGGGGAGGGCTATGACTGGTACTACGCTTCCGCGGCGGATCGGCTTGCACGCACGCGCTCGCCAATCTCGGACGGCGCACATGGAAAGCCCTGGGTCTATCGCTACAAGGATCTGGTGAACTGGTGGAACAACCACCATTACAACCGCCCAGGTGGCGTTGAGGCGAGCAGCTCGACCGCCTGGGTGCCGCGGTCAAAGCCAATCTGGCTGACCGAGCTTGGCGGGCCGGCGGTGGACAAGGGGCCGAACCAGCCCAACGTCTTCCCCGACCCGAAGTCGACCGAAAGTGCATCGCCGCATTTCTCGAACGGTGCACGTTCCGACGTCGCCTCGCAGAATTTGATCCGCGCGCATCTGGACCGTTGGGACGGATCGGCGGCTGATTTCGCTGCTGCCGACAATCCCGTTTCGGAGGTTTATGGCGGGCGGATGCTGGACGCATCGCGCATATATCTCTGGGCGTGGGATGCGCGGCCGTTTCCGGCCTTTCCGCTGCGGCGCGACTTGTGGAGCGACGGCGACAACTGGCTGCTCGGCCACTGGCTCAACGGTCGCCTGAATGGTGCATCAGTTTCGGACCTGATCGAACACATCGTGGACGATTTTGGCGCCGGCGCGGTGAATGCAGCAGGCATTTCGGGATCGGTAACTGGCTATATGGTCTCCGACCCGACAAGCGCAAGAAACGCACTGGAGCCGCTGGCCGACATGTTCGGCCTGTCCTCCGTGGCGGGCGAGGGCGGGCTGGTGGTGACCGGCGATGACGTGCGCCCAGCGCCCGGCCCGGCACTTTCCGAGTTCGTGATTGGCGAAAGCGACCCGGTGATTACGAAGACGCGGCTTCCAGACCACGAGTTTCCGTCGGAATCCGTGCTCGTGTTTGCCGATCCGATGCAGGAGTACCAGTCGGCCACCGCGCGCCGGCTGCATCCCGATGCTCCGCATGACGGGCAGGACTACCAGAGCTTTCCCGGCGCGCTCGACCCGGCTCAGGCGGAAAGCCTGCTGGCCGACCGGGCGCGGCGCAAATGGATGGGGCGAGAGGAGGTGCGTTTCGCCCTGCCGCAGTCCAGCATCGAGGTTGGCCCCGGGTCGGTTGTGAGGTTGGATGGGGCCTCTGTCGCGACCGATTATCTGGTGAACAATTGCGAAGCGGGGCTGACGCGGCAGATCAACGCCCGGCGGCTAAGGCCGGTGGCGCCGGCGCCCTGGCGTGCGCAGGTTGTGGCGCAGGCCAAGGCCAAAGTGCCGCGCGCCGGCCCGCCCCTGGCGCTGTTTCTCGATCTGCCGATGCTGCCGGGTTATGCCGAGCCGCGCAACGCGCTTCGACTTGCTTTGCGTGCTTCGCCCTGGATCGGACACGCCGCATATGTGTCGCCGGGAAGCAGTGGATTCGATCGCCGGTCTGTGCACGCGCGGCAAGCCACGATCGGCGTGCTCGACGCGCCTTTGGCGCCAGGCCTTGAGGGCCGCTTCGACGACGCGAATGTTCTCGATCTGACGCTCTATTCCGGCGAGCTTTCGAGTGCCGCGGAATTGAATGTTCTGAACGGAACCAACGCCGCTGCGGTCCAATCTACCTCGGGTGAGTGGGAGGTGCTGCAATTCGCAAATGCCGAGGAGATCGGCCCTTCCCAGTGGCGGCTGACTCGGCTTCTGCGTGGGCAGCGGGGCAGCGGCGCGGCGCTGAAGGCCGGTGCAGCGGCCGGCGCCTATTTCGTGCTTCTGGACAATGCCGCGGCCGCCGCCGGGCTGAACAGCGCCGAAATCGGCCTTCTGCTGAACTGGCAGGTGGGGCCGCTGGGAGCGGACTTCGCCGGACCCGCCTTTGCCAATGCCAGCATAGCGGGTGGAACGCGCGCATTGACGCCGCTTTCGCCGGTACATCTTGCGATTGAGCTGAGCGGCAGCGATGCGGAGTTCTCATGGGTTAGGCGTGACCGGCTGGCGAACGAAACATCCTGGACCGGCGCGGTGCCGATGTCGGAAGACAGCGAATCCTATTCAGTTTCAATAGCAGCGCCCGGCGGTTCATCGGTAAGGAACGAGACTGTTTCCTCGCCAGTCTGGAGCTATTCAGCCGCGCAAATCACGGCCGATTTCGGATCTGCGCCTGCGCAAATCGAGCTGACCGTTAGACAGATAAGCGGCGCCGTTGGGCCCGGCGATCCGGCCGTCGCTGTTTTCTCCTACGCCTGATCAATCAACAATCGAAAGGAATGTCGATGAGCACCATCAAGCCCTGGTACCTCTCTCGAACGATCTGGGCGTCCATTGTGACAGTCGGCAGCGCGGCAGCAACGATTTTCGGCGTTCCTGTCGCCGGGCTCGACAATGCGGCGCTGACTGAAACCGTGCTTCAGGCAGTGACCGCGATTTCCGGTATCGTCGCCATTTTCGGGCGGGTGGGCGCCGTGTCGAGAATCGGATGAATAACGCCGCCTGAATTGTTCATTTCACGTTCAGGCTCGATCCGGTAAACAGGCCGCATGAAAAACTACACTAAATGGCTGGCGGCCGCCTTGTTTGCCGCGACATTGCCTCTGGCGCCCTCCGCGGCGGCCGCTGGCGTTGTGCAGGTTGCTCCTGTCGTGCCGGACACGTTTGTGCCGGTGATAACGGTTCAAAGCAGCTGCAACGCTGTGGGCCAGCAACAAGCCGCGCAAAACGGTGGAACGCTGGCAAGCGTCAATGCCGAGAACCGTGGCGGCCAGACGTGGTGCGTCGGCGTTGTGATCGTTCCGGCAAAGGACGGTGAACGCGGACGCCGCATACCTTTCGAGGTGCCGCTATAAAGCGTATGAATTGAGCGGGGACCGGCAAGTCCGGCCCCTGTTCAGCGACGAGGGGACAATAGATGCGCATTCTGGTGGTGGAAGACGACAAGGACCTTAATCGCCAGATCACGGAAGCTCTGACCGATGCAGGCTATGTCGTCGACAAGGCATTCGATGGCGAAGAAGGCCACTTCCTCGGCGACACCGAACCCTACGACGCGATCGTTCTCGATATCGGCCTACCGCAGATGGACGGCATCAGCGTTCTGGAACGCTGGCGCAGAGATGGCCACAAAATGCCGGTACTGATGCTGACCGCGCGCGATCGCTGGTCGGACAAGGTGGCGGGTATCGATGCCGGCGCCGACGACTATGTCGCGAAACCATTTCACATCGAAGAAGTGCTGGCGAGGCTGCGCGCGCTGATCCGCCGCGCTGCCGGACATGCTTCGACGGAACTCAATTGCGGCCCGCTACGGCTCGACACCAAGGCCTCTAAAGCTGATGTCGACGGCATGACCCTCAAGCTGACGTCGCACGAGTTCCGGCTTCTAGCCTATCTCATGCATCACATGGGCGAGGTGGTGTCGCGCACTGAACTGGTCGAGCATCTGTACGATCAGGATTTCGACCGCGATTCCAACACGATCGAAGTGTTCGTCGGCCGCTTGCGCAAGAAAATGGGTATCGATCTCATCGAGACAGTGCGCGGCATGGGCTACCGCATGCGCGAGCCCCAGGCGTGACCTGCCGGTCGGCAATGCGGGGCTGACCGCGCAATGCCGCTGTTCCGGCAACTCTTCCGCTCGCTCACCTTCCGCGTCGTCGCCTTTTCATCCGTCTGGGCGGTGCTCGCGCTGATCGTTATTGCCACGATCATTTCCGCGCTTTTCCGTCAGGCGAGCGAACGCGGCTTCGAGAGCCTTCTGTCCGCGCATCTCTTCAATCTCATCAGTGCCGTCAATGTCACAGAGGAGGGGTTTCTCACCGGTGTGCCCAATCTGAGCGACTTGCGTTTCACGCAGCCGCAATCGGGCTGGTACTGGACCGTGGAGCCGGTGAGCAACAATCTGCAGGGCGAATTGAGTTCGCCGTCGCTGACGGGCCCGGTGGTTGGGGTGCCGACGAGCGTTGTTCCTTTCGATGACCGCTTTCAGCGCCGCTATCGGACGGTCGGACTTGGCGGAGAAGAGCTTGAGGTCATTGAGAGCGAATTTGTGCTCGATGAAGAGAGCCGCGTAGCGCGCTTCCGCATGATGGGCAATCGTACCGAGCTGGAGGTGGAGATCGCGGATTTCGAGCGGCAACTCTACGCTTATCTCGCCGTTTTCGGGCTCGGTATGATCGGCATCAACGCGGCTGCGATTATTCTGGGACTGAACCCGCTCGGCAAGGTTAGCCGCGCGCTGGCGAAAATTCGCGAGGGCTCCGCGCAGCGGTTGGACGGTCGGTTTCCGACCGAGATCGCGCCTCTGGCCTCGGAAACGAACGCTTTGATCGAAAGCAACCGACGGATCATCGAGCGCTCGCGTACGCAGGTCGGCAATCTCGCCCATTCATTGAAGACGCCGCTTGCGGTTATCCAGAACGAAGGCCGGTCGCTGGGCGACGCAAAAGGCAAGCTGATCGGCGAGCAGGCATCTCTGATGCGCGATCAGGTTGAGCATTATCTTCAGCGCGCCCGCATGGCAGCGCAGCGCGAAAGCGTTGTGTTCCGCACTCCTGTGGCAGAGACGCTTCAGCGGCTGGTGCGCGTGACGCGCAAACTCTCGCCGGACAAAGAGCTGGAGCTGGTACTGCCCGAAGAGGAGGTCATCTTTTCCGGCGAACGCGAAGACCTCGAAGAGATGGTCGGAAATTTGCTTGAAAATGCGATGAAATGGGCGGCAGGCAAGGCGCGCATTTCGGTCGTAGCAGCTGGCGACGACACCGAAGAGGAGAAGTTCCGGCTGACCGTGGAGGATGACGGCCCTGGCATTCCCGAAGACAAGGCACGAGAGGCCGTAAAGCGCGGCCGCCGACTGGATGAGTCGAAACCGGGAACCGGCCTCGGGCTCTCCATCGTTGCAGATCTCGTCAGCGAATATGGCGGCGCGTTGTCGTTGTCGCGCTCGAAACTCGGCGGCCTGAAAGTAGACCTGACCTTGCAGCGCGCGGACGCCTGACGACTTCAAGCAAATGTGTGACGCTTGAGAGCCGCATTTCGGCCAAATATAAGGGCTAGCCAAACGACGAATTCATGCATTTGCGAAAACGAGCGGCAATCAGCGAATGAAATCGATTCTGACAATGCTGGCAGCGGCGCTAATCTTGGGCGGCTGCGCAACGAGCGGTGGCGGCAACTCCGCGCTCTTGGGTAGCTTTGCGGGGTCGGGCGCTCGTGATCGCGGTGTTGGTTCAGGCGCAGTCGGCAATGGGTTGATCGCAGCCTATCAAGGTTCAAGGCTGGGCGCCGGCGACCGCCGGCTTGCCTTGGAGGCCGAATATCAAGCGCTGGAATACACGCAAGCTGGACAGCCCGTTTCGTGGACCGGAACCGATGGCGGCGTGACCGGGAGGGTAATTGCCTACCAGCCTTACCGCGTGGGATCGCAGGATTGTCGCCAGTACCAGCACGTGCTTCTCGACGGCGGTTCGCCGCAAACGCTTCTGGGCGCGGCATGCCGAAATGAGGACGGCAGCTGGTCGCTTCTTACCTAGTTCGCGCAACGGAACCCGACGCCAAATGGTCGCAACCTCCGCCTATAGGCTGATCGGCTGCGCGGCGATATTACCACCGGCATGACCTTTTTCTGGATAGTCGCAGCTTTGATGACTGCCGCGGCCTGCTTCGCGGTCATCTGGCCGTTTCTGCGACCATCGGACGATGCAGAAGCCGGGCATGATGTCGAGGTCTATCGCGATCAGCTCGCAGAAGTTGACCGCGACTTGACGCGGGGCGCGATATCACCGGCGGAGGCCGAGGAGGCGAAGGCCGAGATCGGTCGCCGTATCCTGCGCGCTGCGGAGAGCGAATCCGCTGCGGCCTCGCGGGCGGAAGGACGGCTGACGCGCGTCGCGGCCACACTCGCGATCCTGTTCGTGCCCGTTATGGGTCTCGGCGGCTACCTCTATCTCGGCTCACCGGCAGTGCCTGATCAGGCACTGGCGGCCCGGCTCGCGACCAATCCATCTGAAAATTCGATCGACGAGCTGATTGCCCGTGCCGAGCGGCATCTATTCGAGAACCCGCAGGATGGCCGCGGCTGGGATGTGCTGGCTCCGATCTATTTGCGCGTTGGACGCGCCGAAGACGCCGTGATCGCGTTCCGCAACACAATCAGGCTGAACGGTACGAATGCCGCGCGCGAGGCTGGGCTGGGCGACGCGCTGTTTCGTGTTGCCGGCAGCGTCGTGACAGCGGAGGCGCGAGAGGCATTCGAGCGTGCGATGGAGTTGGATCGCTCCGATCCGAGAGCACGTTTCTTTCTGGCGCTTGCTCTTGCCCAACAGGGTGACACAGAACGGGCGGCGAACCGCTGGCGCGCAATGTATGAGGAATTGCCGGAGGATTCGCCATGGCGCGGGACGATCGTGCAGGCGTTGGCGCGCGTTCAGGAAGACCCTTCACAACAGCAGGCGCGAGGACCGAGTGCGCAGGATGTTGAAGCTGCAGCGGAGTTGTCGCAAGAAGACCGTGCTGCAATGATCGGGGGCATGGTCGCACAGCTCGATGAGCGCTTGCGCGACAATCCTCACGATGCCGCCGGCTGGCAGCGTCTGATACGATCCTATTCCGTTTTAGGCAGAGCGGACGACGCACGCGCCGCGCTACGGCGCGGAATCGATGGATTGGGGATCGAAAGCGCTGCCGCTGCGGAACTCGTCGCCTTCGCTGCCGGATTTGGGATCGAATTGCCGGAGAGCCAATGACCCGTAAGCAAAAGCGCCTGACCGTGATTGTTGGAGGCCTGGCGTTTCTGGCCGCAGCCGCCGCGCTGACCTTCTACGCGCTCGGGCAGCGCACGTCCTATTTCTACATGCCGGCCGATCTGGCCGCGGCGAATGTTGCGCCCGGCGAACGCTTCAGGCTCGGCGGCTTGGTTGCTGTGGGCTCGATCGAGCGCGGGCAGGGGCTCAATGTCCGTTTCGCCGTTACCGATCATGAGCAGACGGTGAATGTGCGCTATTCCGGCATACTGCCTGACCTGTTTCGTGAGGATCAGGGTGTCGTGACCGAAGGGTCGTTCGATGAGAACCGCATTTTCGTTGCCGACAGTGTGTTGGCCAAGCATGACGAGACCTACATGCCGCGCGAAGTCGCGGATGCGCTTAAAGACAAGGGCGTGTGGCAGGAAGAAGAGTGATGGCCTGACGACATGACAGTTGAGATCGGCCATTTCGCTCTTGTGCTGGCCTTTGCGCTGGCAATCGTGCAGGCGACCGTCCCGCTTCTGGGCGCGCGCCTCGGCAACGCCCGCCTCATGGCGACGGCCGCGCCCACGGCGATGGCCGGGTTCGCGCTGGTCACGCTCTCCTTCTGTGCGCTTGTCGCCGCCTATGTCGCATCGGATTTTTCGGTCGCGAATGTCTGGCAAAATTCACATTCGTTGAAGCCGATGCTCTACAAGGTGACGGGCACTTGGGGGAACCATGAGGGCTCGATGCTCTTGTGGGTGCTGATCCTTGTGCTGTTCGGCGCCTTGGTGGCGCTTTTCAGCGGCAATCTGCCCGCTACGCTGCGCGCCAATGTGCTGGCCGTTCAGGGCTGGATCGGCGCAGCATTCCTGCTTTTCATTCTCGCAACCTCTAATCCCTTTGCACGACTGACCCCCGCGCCGATTGAGGGCCGTGACCTCAACCCGGTGCTCCAGGATATCGGCCTCGCAGTGCATCCGCCGCTGCTCTATCTGGGCTATGTCGGGTTCTCCATCAGCTTCTCGTTTGCCGTTGCGGCGCTGATCGAAGGCCGCATTGACGCGGCCTGGGCGCGTTGGGTGCGGCCATGGGTTCTGGCGGCCTGGATATTCCTCACCGGCGGCATCGCTATGGGTTCCTACTGGGCCTATTACGAGCTCGGCTGGGGCGGTTTCTGGTTCTGGGACCCGGTCGAAAACGCATCCTTCATGCCCTGGCTGGCGGGCACGGCGCTGCTGCATTCGGCACTGGTGATGGAGCGTCGCTCGGCTCTGAAAATCTGGACTGTGCTCCTGGCCATCCTGACCTTCTCGCTGTCTCTTCTGGGTACCTTCCTTGTCAGATCGGGTGTGCTGACCTCTGTGCATGCCTTCGCAACCGACCCGGCGCGTGGTGTCTTCATCCTCATCATATTGAGCATCTTCATCGGCGGCGCGCTGTCGCTCTTTGCCCTGCGGGCGTCAGAGCTGAAGGCGGGTGGCGTCTTCCAGCCGATATCGCGTGAAGGCGCGCTCGTTCTCAACAACCTCTTCCTTTCGACTGCGACTGCAACGGTGCTCATCGGAACGCTCTATCCGCTGGCTATCGAGGCCTTGACCGGCGACAAGATTTCCGTCGGTGCACCGTTCTTCAATCTGACCTTCGGTCTGCTGATGGTGCCACTACTTCTCATTGTGCCCTTCGGCCCGCTTCTGGCCTGGAAGCGCGGTGACCTCGCAGCGGTCTCGCAACGCCTTTTTGCAGCGCTGGGGATCGGTCTCGTCGTTGCGTTGGCAAGCTTCCTTTTCGTTGACCGCGTATCCGTATTTGCTGCGTCGGGCTGCGGTTTGGCTGCCTGGCTGATTGCCGGCTCGATGACGGACCTGGCGCAGAAATCGGGCTATCCGAAAGTCGGCGCAGGCGTTGCGATGCGCCGGCTGGCCGGTCTTCCCGGTGCTGCGTTCGGTACCGTGCTCGCACATGCCGGTCTTGGCGTGACGCTGCTCGGGCTGGTGTCTGTGACCGCGCTCGAAGTCGAGAGGTTCGTGACAATGAAGCCGGGCGAGACGCTCGAAGTCGCCGGTCGCGTGCTGACCTTCGAAGGCATGACGCCGCTGCGCGGGGCGAACTTCGTCGAAGATCAGGCGCGTTTTTCCATAGCCGGAGCTGACGGCAAATCGCTTGGCGATATCGCCTCGTCGAAGCGTGTTTATACGGCGCGCCGCATGCCGACCACGGAGGCCGGCATACGCACCTTTGGCTTCAGCCAGCTTTATGTTTCCCTGGGTGACCCGACCGACGACGGCGGCGTTGTCGTGCGCGCATGGTGGAAGCCAAACGTGACGCTGATCTGGCTGGGCGCCGTAGTGGTGATGATCGGCGGCGGCTTTTCTCTTGCCGACCGCCGGCTGCGTGTTGGAGCCCCTGCAGCGCGCCGTAAGCGGACAGAGCGCCCGGCATGATGAAGCTGTTTCGCACCGCTGTGCTTTCCTTGGCACTGGCAGCCTCCGCCGGACCGGTCTTTGCTGTGCTGCCCGACGAGGTGCTGGACGATCCGGCGCTTGAGGAAAGGGCGCGCGATCTTTCTGTGTTGCTGCGCTGCATGGTCTGCCAGAACCAGTCGATCGATGATTCAGACGCTGAACTCGCGCGTGATCTGCGTGTGCTCGTCCGCGAGCGGCTGGCGGCCGGCGACACCGATGACGAGGTGATTGCCTACATAGTCTCGCGCTATGGCGAATTCGTTCTGCTGCGCCCGCGCTTCAATTATCGCAATGCCCTTCTGTGGGGCGCGCCGCTGCTCCTTCTGGTTGCCGGCGGGGCTGCTATTGCGATTCGCGCAGGTCGCCCTGCACAGGTGAAGTCGCCGCCGCTGGATGCCGCGGAGAAGAAGAAGCTGGACGACATCCTCAACAGCTAATCGTCTGTGATTGTTGGCATAAAGTCGCTTCTGACGCCGCGCTGCGGTCCCCTACATTACGAAATTGTCATGTGCCGGAAATGGCCGCGTAATGTTGCGGCAACTATCTGTCTTGTCCGAACGGTGGCGGAGCTGCGCCACTCAACGATCAAGAGGACAAGACAGCAATGGACACTCCCACTCCAGTCTCCCGCAAAACCCGTCGCTCGCGCCTTCTGGCGGCTGCCGCATCGCTGGCGATAGCCGGCGCAATTGGCTTCGGCGCTGCAACCAGCGGCACGAGCCCGGTCCTGGCCGAGGCGGTCAGGGTAGAATCGAACCAGCAGATCACCGGCTTTGCCGATGTCGTGGAGCGCGTTTCGCCTGCGGTGGTCAGCGTGCGCGTTTCGGCCCGTATGGCGCCGGCATCCGACAACGGTCAGGGTGGTTTCTTCTTCGACTTCCCCGGCTTTGAAGACCTCCCCAAAGACCACCCGCTGAACCGTTTCTTCCGCGAATTCCGCGGCGAGCGCGGTCCTGATGCGAACCCGCGTTTCCGCGATCGTCCGAACCGCGCGCGTCCGTCGTCACAAGGTTCCGGGTTCTTCATTTCCGAGGACGGTTATCTCGTCACCAACAATCACGTAGTCGAAGGCGGCTCCGACTTCATCGTCGTCATGGATGATGGCACGGAGCTTTCGGCCAAGCTCGTGGGCACCGACCCGCGCACCGACCTTGCCGTTCTCAAGGTCGAGGAAGCGCGCGAATTCACCTATGTGGCCTTCGCAGACGACACCAAAGTGCGCGTCGGCGACTGGGTTGTCGCAGTCGGCAATCCCTTCGGTCTTGGTGGCACGGTAACGGCCGGCATCGTTTCGGCGCGCGGCCGCGACATTGGCGCCGGGCCCTATGACGACTTCATCCAGATCGACGCAGCCGTGAACCGCGGCAACTCCGGCGGTCCAGCCTTCAACCTGTCGGGCGAAGTGGTTGGCATCAACACGGCGATCTTCTCACCGTCGGGCGGCAATGTCGGCATCGCCTTCGCGATTCCCGCTTCTGTGGCAAAGGATGTCGTGACCGGCCTGATCGAGGACGGCACGATCGATCGCGGCTGGCTTGGCGTTCAGATCCAGGACGTGAACGCCGACATCGCCGAATCGCTCGGTCTTGACGAAGCCAAAGGGGCGCTCGTCTCCGAGGCTCAGCCCGACAGCCCGGCACTCAATTCCGGCGTCAAGTCTGGTGACGTAATCGTTGCCGTTGACGGCAAGGATGTTGCTTCGCCGCGTGAACTCGCTCGCACGATCGGCAATCTCGATCCGGGTCAGGAAGTCGAACTCACGCTATGGCGTGACGGCAAGGCTGAGACCGTGACCGTGAAGCTTGGCGAAATGCCGGCCGCACAGCAGGTCGCCGCAGCCGAACCGCAGGCGCCGGAGAGTGGCAGCACGCTGGAAGGCTTCGGTCTGACCGTGACGCCCGCAGAGGACGGCAACGGGCTGGTGGTGACCGACGTGTCGCCCGACAGTGAAGCCGCTGCCCGGGGCATCCAGGCAGGCGACGTGATCGTGTCGGTAAACTCCAAGCAGATCAACGCAACATCTGATGTGGACGAGGCCGTTGAAGCCGCGACCGGTGCCGGTCGCAAGGCGGTTCTGTTCCAGGTGCAGCGTGACGATGCGAACCGCTTCGTCGCCCTGCCGGTTGGTCAGGGCTAGTCCCACCGAAATGCGGCTCCGGGCGGCGGTGTCAACGACCCCCGAACCGTTCCCGGAGCCGCAGGGGAATCGGTGCGATTTTTGCCTCGTTCCGCCCGGTTCCAGCGGCAGCGGGTTCCCATCACCCGCTGCCGTTTTCTTAGATGCCCTTGCGCGGCACATTGCAACATTTCGCTTATAGTGGCGCCATGAAGATTCTGGTTATCGAAGACGACATGGAAGCGGCGGAGTATATCCGCAAGGCTTTCGATGAGGCAGGCCATATCGCAGATACGGCCGGTGACGGCGAAACCGGTTTCTCGATGGCCGAGGGTGGCGCGTATGACGTGCTCGTAGTCGACCGCATGCTGCCGCGCCGCGATGGTCTGTCAGTGATCTCGGAGCTGCGCGCGGGAGGCGACAAGACCCCGGTGCTCATCCTTTCAGCGCTGGGCGAGGTCGACGACCGCGTGACCGGCCTGCGCGCCGGCGGCGACGATTACCTCACCAAGCCCTACGCCTTCTCCGAACTTCTCGCACGGGTCGAAGCGCTCAACCGGCGCGGCGCGTCGAAGGAGGTCGAGACGCAATACAAGGTCGGAGATCTGGAGCTAGATCGCCTGGCGCATACCGTGCGCAGGGCAGGGCGCGATATCCTGCTTCAGCCACGCGAGTTTCGTCTGCTGGAGTACCTGATGCGCCACGCGGGTCAGGTCGTTACGCGCACTATGCTTCTTGAAAATGTTTGGGACTATCATTTCGACCCGCAGACCAATGTGATCGATGTGCATGTGTCGCGGCTGCGCGCCAAGATCGAGAAGGAATTCGATACGCCGGTTCTGCACACCGTGCGTGGCGCGGGCTACATGCTGAAGGGCGGCTGATGCCTTCGCTGCCCGCGATCATGCGAACCACCGCCGCGCGGCTGACCGCGCTGTATCTGGTGCTGTTCGCTGCCTGCGCGGTTGCGCTCGTCGTCTATATGACCTCGCTTTCCTCGCGCATGCTGGTGGCACAGACGCGCGGCACAATCAGCGAGGAAGTCGCGGGGCTCGCTGGTGCCTATCGGCGCGGCGGCCTGCCGCATCTTGTGCGGGTCGTGGAACAGCGCGCAAGGCAGCCGGGCGCCAATCTCTATCTTATCGCCGATCCGAACGGCCGCATCCTGACCGGTAATGTCGAAAGTCTGGAGCCCGGTGTCATCGACACTGTCGGTTGGACCGAGCGGCCATTCGTTTATCGCCGCTATGGCGAGCGCTCCAACCTACTTGCCGGCGAAGGTTCGGGGCGCTCCGATGGCACGCCGCGTCACAGTGCGCTGGCAATGGTCTTCAAACTGCCGAACCAGATGCTCGTTCTGGTCGGGCGAGACCTCGTCGAACCGAAACGGTTCAACGACATCGTACAGCGGTCGATGGTTGTCGCGCTGGCGATGATGGGTTTCGGTGCGTTTCTGATCTGGTTCTTCGTCGGCCGTCGTGCGCTGAAGCGCATCGACAATCTGTCGGAAGCAAGCCGCCGCATCATGGGCGGCGACCTGAACGGCCGGCTTCCGGTCTCCGGTTCAGGCGATGAGTTCGACCGGCTGTCGGAAAACCTCAACACGATGCTCGGCCGTATCGCTCGTCTCAACGAGGGCCTGAAACAGGTCTCTGATAATATCGCTCACGATCTGAAGACGCCGCTGACACGTTTGCGCAACCGCGCTGAGTCGGTGCTGGGCGGTAAGCGCTCTTCGCGCGAATACCGCGAAGCTCTTGAAGCAACGATCGCCGAATCCGACCAGCTCATCCGCACCTTCAACGCAATCCTGATGATTTCCCGACTTGAAGCGGGCAAATCCACGGAGGCGACGACCGACGTCAACCTTGCGGAAACGGTGCGCGATGTGGTCGAGCTCTACGAGCCGCTCGCAGAAGATCAGGGCGTCACGCTGTCCGCGGTGGTCGATGCCGAGCCGACTATCTCCGGCAACCGCGAACTGATCGGTCAGGCACTGTCGAACATCGTCGATAACGCGATCAAATATTCGGCCAATGCGGGCGAGGCCCCGAGCGTCTCGGTTGCGCTGCAGACCGAAGGCGCCGAGGTCGTGCTCACGGTTCGCGACAATGGACTCGGCATTCCCGCCGCAGACCGCGAGCGCGCGACGGAGCGCTTCGTACGGCTTGAGGAAAGCCGCAGCATGCCGGGCGCAGGCCTTGGCCTTAGCCTCGCAAAGGCGGTGATGACATTCCATCACGGTGCGCTGATACTGGGCGATGCCAACCCCGGCCTGGAGGTCAAAATGGCGTTTCCCCGCGGCGGAAAACCGACTTGAGTTCGGCCCGCGAGAAGCAGTCCGCAGACGGCGATGCCTGGTTTGGCGTACCGCCAAAGACGCTGCGCCCGCTTCGCCCGGATATGGCGAAGGAACAGCGCGAGGACCTTGCCGAGGTCGCCGGAGAAGCCGGTGCGGAGCAACTGACGGAACTGCTGGCCGGTGCCGACCCGCTCGGCGATTTCCTGGCCGCTGTAATGGACCTCTCACCATTCCTGCGCGGCTGCCTGAAACGCGAGCCGGTCATATTGGAACGGCTGTTCGAGGCTGATATCGCGACGCGGCTGACAGCGATTGATGCCGACATTATCGCGCTCGCCGGTGCTGAGGACCTCTCGGAGGCCGACGTGATGCGCGGCCTGCGCAAGCTGAAACGCGAAGCCCATGTCTTGATCGCACTGGGCGACCTCGCTGGCGAAGCGGCAGCGCATGAAACAACGGCACGCCTGAGCCGGCTCGCTGACAACTGTGTCAGCGCAGCCATTCGCTTCCTGCTCCGCAAGGCGCATGATGCCGGCAAGCTGCAGTTGCCCGACCCGTCCGACCCGGAGAAGGGCAGCGGCTGGATTGTGCTCGGCATGGGCAAGCTCGGCGCCTGCGAGCTGAATTTCTCTTCCGATATCGACTTGATCGTCTTTTTCGACCCAGGCCCGCCGGCCATTACTGACCGCTATGAAAGCGCGGATCATTTCGTACGTATGACGCGGCAGCTGGTGCGCATCCTGCAGGACCGCACCGAGCACGGCTATGTGTTCCGCACCGACCTCAGATTGCGGCCCGATCCTGGCTCCACGCCACTGGCGATCCCCGTTGAAGCCGCGCTTCACTACTATGAAAGTCGCGGCCAGAACTGGGAGCGCGCCGCCATGATCAAGGCGCGCGCTGTCGCGGGTGACCGCAAGGCGGGCGAGGCTTTTCTCTCCGAACTGCGCCCCTATGTGTGGCGCAAATATCTGGACTATGCGGCCATCGCCGATGTCCACTCCATCAAGCGGCAGATACACGCCCATAAGGGTTTCGGCGACATCGCCGTGCGTGGCCACAACGTCAAGCTTGGGCGCGGCGGCATTCGCGAAATCGAGTTCTTCGTTCAGACGCAGCAGCTGATCGCCGGCGGACGCTTTCCCGAACTGCGCGGTCGCGAAACGACCGCGATGCTGAAGGTACTGGCGGAGCGCGGCTGGATCAGCGATGAGGCCGCGGAGACCCTGACCAGCCAATACTGGTTTCTGCGCGGTGTCGAACACGCCATCCAGATTGTGGCAGACGAGCAGACCCACACGCTACCTGAGGACGATGAGGGCCTCGAGCGTGTCGCGCGCCTCCTGGGTTATGAAGATGCGGGCGCATTCTCGGAGGTGTTTCGCAATGCGCTGAAACTGGTCGAAAGCCATTATGCAGCGCTTTTCGAGACCGCGCCGCAGCTTTCCTCGGGTATCGGCAATCTTGTCTTCACCGGTGAGGGTGATGACCCCGGCACGCTGGAAACGCTGTCCGAACTCGGCTTTGAACGCCCAAGCGATATCAGCCGTATCATTCGCACCTGGCACTATGGCCGCTACCGTGCCACCCAGTCGGCGGAGGCGCGCGAGAGACTGACGGAACTGACGCCGGCACTCTTACAGGCTTTTGGCGGCACGCGCCGGGCCGATGAGGCGCTGCTGCGCTTCGACGAGTTTCTGGGCGGTCTGCCTGCAGGCATTCAGCTGTTTTCACTGCTTCATTCCAATCCGGGCCTGTTGAAGCTGGTCGCCACGATCATGGGCGCGGCGCCTCGGCTTGCGGCAATCATCACGCGCCGTCCGCATGTGTTCGATGGCTTGCTTGATCCCGCTTTGCTCTCTGAATTGCCAAGCAAGGCCTATCTCGACGAGCGCCTCACGGCCTTTCTGCAAGGTGCGACGCTTCACGAGGAAATTCTCGACCGTCTGCGCGTGTTCGCAGCCGAACAGAAATTCCTGATCGGCATGCGGCTGTTGACCGGCTCGATCGACGCCACCCGCGCCGGCAAGGCCTTTTCCGACCTTGCGGACCTGACGATCGCCGCCGCGCTCGACGCAGTGATCGCCGAATTCGCGCTGCGTCACGGCCAGGTGGCCGGCGGACGGATCGTCGTGCTCGGCATGGGCAAGCTCGGCAGCCGAGAACTCACCGCCGGTTCCGACGTCGATCTCATCCTGCTTTACGATCATGACGCCGACGCCGAGTATTCCGACGGCGAAAAGGAGCTTGCGCCGCCGCATTATTTCGCGCGCCTCACCCAGCGCCTGATCGCGGCCGTGTCGGCGCCCACCGCCGAGGGTGTTCTTTACGAGCTCGATTTGCGCTTGCGTCCTTCCGGCAACAAGGGGCCGGTTGCAACCCATATCGATGCCTTCGGAAAATATCAGCGCGAACAGGCGGAGACCTGGGAGCACATGGCGCTCACGCGTGCCCGCATCGTCGCCGGCGATGCCGGGCTGGCCGAGCACATCGAGGCGGAAATTGACGCCGTTCTTGCGCGCCCGCGCGATGCCGCGAAAATCCGAGCTGAGGCGCATGAGATGCGCGCGCTGATCGCGCAGGAAAAGCCCCCGCAGGACAGTTGGGATATCAAGCTCATTGCAGGTGGGCTGATAGATCTCGAGTTTATCGCGCAGGTGGCCGCGCTGACAGGGCAGGTCGACGCCGAGCACCGCCAGCCTTCGACCGCCGAGACCCTGGCGCGGCTCAATCCTTCATATGCCGATGACGAGGTTCGCGCGGGCCTGATCGCCGCCTACGATCTCTACACAACGTTGTCGCAGATAATCAGACTATGCCTGACCGGCCCGCTGGAGCCGGACGACGTGCCACCCGGGCTGGCGGACCTGCTGCTGGCGAGCACGGATTTACCCGACATGGCGGTTCTTCAGAGCCATGTCGAAGAAACGTCGCGGAAGGTCGAATCCCATTTCGACCGGATGCTGCGTGGGAAGAATGGCTGACGCGATGGGAAGCACGGCCAGCCTTCTCGAACTGCATCGGGGGTTTTCGATGCATGGAGAAATGACATGAAAAAATCTGTCAAACTGGCGATTGCTTTCGTCACGCTTGCCGGCATGGCCGGTTCGGTCGCCTATGCCAAGGAAGGTCCGCGCCGCGGGCATGGCAAAGGTGGGTTCCAGTTCGAGCGCGTAGATGCCGACGACAGCGGCGACATCAGCTTCGAGGAATTCGCAGCCGCGATGAGCGAACGTATCGGCTTCGCCAATGCCGATGCCAACTCGGACGGCTCGCTGACCGTGGAGGAGATCGCCGCCGAAATGCAGCGCCAACGCGACCGGCGCCGTGCCGAACGCACGATCAGCCGCTTTGACGCCAATGATGACGGCGTTCTCTCGATGGCCGAAATCGAAAACCACCAGCGCGAGGTCTTCGCACTGATGGACCGCAACGACGATGGTGTGGTTGCACAGGATGAGCTGCCGCGCCGCGATCGCAAGGATCGCGACCGCCGTCGTCACCGCGACTGATCAGGAAATGCAGTGCTTCGCTCGGTCAGACCGATCGGGCGGAGTGCTTTTCAGGCGGCTTTCTTGGATGATTTGGCCGCCGGCGTGCTGCGCTTTTTGAGCGAAGGCAGCCGCACCGAGACGATGGTGCCCGCGCCCTCGGTCGAACGAATTTTCAGCGCGCCGCCATGCAGCTCCGCCAGCGAGCGTGAGATCGCGAGGCCCAATCCGGAACCGTCATGCGATTTGGTGAACTGGTTCTGCACTTGCTCGAACGGCCGCCCGAGCTTGTTCAGCGCGTCTTTCGGAATACCGCAGCCATTGTCCTCGATGGTGAGCACAATTGTTTTCCCAACCGCGCGGGCGCGCAGCAGCACGCGTCCCCCTTCACCGGTAAATTTCACCGCGTTCGATAGCAGGTTGATGACGATCTGCTTGGCGGAGCGGCGATCGGCATCCAGCTTTAGTTTGCTCGACACCTGCGTATCAATGGTGATGCCCTTGTCTTCGGCCTGCAGCGCCACCACGCGTACCGTTTCCAGTATCAGCGGTCGCAGGTCGATCGCTTCGCGCTCAATGGAGAACTGGCCGGCCTCGATCTTCGACATGTCGAGGATGTCATTGATGACGCCGAGCAGATAGGAGCCGCTGGTGTTGATGTCGCGCGCATAGCCTTCATATTTCTCCGAGCCGAGCGGCCCGAACAGGCTCTGCTGCATTACCTCAGAGAAGCCGATTATGGCATTGAGCGGCGTCCGCAACTCGTGGGACATATTGGCCAGGAATTCCGACTTGGCCCGGTTGGCGGCCTCTGCGCGCTCGGTCTCGCGCATGCAATGTCTGTTGAGCTCTGCCAGCTCCGCCGCGCGCTGCTCCTCTGCTTTGCGCGCAAGGCTCAGATCGTGAATCGTCGCCATCAGCCGGCGCTCGCTGTCGACCAGCTTTTCCTGATGGAGTTTGATTTGGGTGATGTCGGTGCCGACCGAGACCGTGCTGCCGTCGCGTGTCTCAAGCTCGTTGACCTGTATCCAGCGGCCGTCAGACAGTTCGCGCTCATAAATGGAGCCGCCGCGATCGCCACTCGGATTTGGCAGTCGGCGGTCGGTCACGAATGCGGCCATCCGCTTCTCGATTTCTGCCCGCGCCACACCAGGCCGTACCTCCGAGGCCGAAAGCCCGGCATCCTGCTGAAACTTGGTGTTGCACATTACGAGATTGTCGGCGGCATCCCACAACACGAAGGATTCGGTGATGCTCTCGATAGCCGTCCGCAGCCGCATGTCGGCGGCCTCGGACCGCTGGGCGAGATCCCGCTGTTCAGTGACGTCTAGAGCAATGCCGACCAGGTGAAGCTCGGAGGCTTCCGGGTCGACCACCTGAGCCCGCGCCCGCAGCCAGATCCAGCGGCCATCGGCATGGCGCATGCGGAACACACGGTCGATCGTGTCGGTCTCGCGTGATGCGATCTTGTTGGCGAAGTCGAACAAATTGCCGTCGGCGGGATGCATGATCTTGGCGACTTCGCCGAAGGAGAGCATGGCATCGCAGGGTTTGTAGCCAAGCATGTCGAACATCGACTGCGACCAGTACATGCGCCCGCGCGACATGTCCCAGTCCCAAAGTCCGCAGCGCCCACGCACCAGCGCCAGGTCGACGCGGTCATGCGCCTTTTCGTAGAGCCGATCGGCTTCCTGCGCTCGCGCAGCCTGACCGAAATAGGCGTAGAGAATGATCAGCAGAAGCGACGATGTCAGCACAAACAGCATGACGTTCAGCGACACGATCTTGTGCCAGCCCGCGAGCACGGTCGAGCGCGGCACGAGTGCCAATCCGGCACCGCCGGTGCTGGAACGATCGAGCGCGGCAAACCAGATTGTGCCGCCAATGTCGACTTCGAGAACGCCCGCGCGCGCACCGAACATGAAAAGTGGTTGCGCGCCGCGCACGATCTCGTCGAGCCGCCGGCCGACCCATTGTTGACCGCCGCTATTGGCCGCGGTGATCACGAGGTCGTCGTCGGTAACCGCGATGACCTGGCCTTTGCGCTCAAGCCCTTTGCGCACCAGCTCCTCGATCAGGCCTTGACCGGTCGATGCGAGGGGAAGCGCATTCGCGCCGGACGCCGCGAGTGCCGACGAAACCGCATTGGCCGTAATGCCAAGCATCGCCTTGGAGTCGCGCTCGATGTCGTCGCGCAGCGTGGCGAGCGACAAGACCCGAGACGCGGCAACAACGATGAGAAAGATGATGATGAGGGCAGGGATCGAACGACGGAAAAGCGGCTCGGCCGCAAGCAGGCGCTTATAGGCCGGCGCCGCAATCATCTTCGCGTTGCCGGCGAGCCGAGTCTCGGCGCGCCTGGCCCCGTCCAGCAAGTCAGCAGCTATCGCAGCGGGCGCGCGCAACGCGTCCGTCTTGGCCATTCAAGGCTCTCCGCTCAATTCCCGATCCCACAGATGATTCGGTTACCCCTACGCCCGAATCGACCTTAAAGAATCAGACGCGATTCGCGCTGTCTAGCCCTGTCGGGAATTTTGTGCGTTACCCTAGGCAAGCGTGCGTTCGATTATATCGGAAAGATCGCGCGAAAGCCCCGTTTTCGCGGCGATTCCGGAGAGCGTTTCGCGCACCTTTTCGCGCCTCTTGGGCTCCAGCGAACGCCATGAACGGAAGGCGGTCGCGAGGCGCGCCGCGACTTGCGGGTTGTTTGCCTCCACCGCAAGCAGCGCATCTGCCACGAGTTTGTAGCCGCTGCCGTCCGCGGCGTTGAATGCGGTCGGGTTCGCGCTGGCAAAGACGCCGATCAGCGCCCGCACCCTGTTCGGGTTATCGATCCTGAAGCCGGGGTGCTGCATAAGACTGGTGACCCGCGAGACCGTTTCCGCGCCAGGTATTGCCGCCTGCACCTGAAACCACTTGTCCATCACGATAGCGTCGCCGCCAAACCGCGCCTCGAATGTATCGAGCGAATTGGCAGTTTCGGCGCTGTCCGGGAAACGATCCGCCAGTACGCCAAGCGCCGCTGCGCGATCCGTCATGTTGCGCGCTTCCGCGAATTGCGTTGCGGCAAGTTCAGGGCTGGCGCTTGCGGCACTGCAATAGTCGAGCAGCGTGTTGCGCAGCGCCCGTCTGCCGCTTTCTTCCGCGTCCGGCACATAGGGGCCATCGTCAGCCAACGCCGCGTATCGCTCCGCGAAGCTCTCACGGTTGCGGCCGGCAATGGCGTCGATCAGCGCATCCCGTGCGGTATGGATCGCGTCGGGATCTATGTTGGAGCCGATTTCGCGCGCGACGTCGCTCTCTGAGGGCAATGTGAGAAGCAGGGCCCGATAGGCGGGCTCCAGCCGCTCGTCGGCAGCGATTTCGCCGGTGAGCTCAAGCAGCTCCTTGCTGAGCTTCATCGCTTTGCCGCCTTTTGCCGATCTGCAGGCGGCAATCAGCGTATCCAGATAGAGCGTGTTCAGCGCCTCCCAACGCGCAAAGGCATCGCTGTCATGCCGTGCCAGGAAGAGCCGATCGCTGGCGCGTTGCTCCACCGCGAGCGTGATCGGCGCGGAGAAGCCGCGATTTATCGAAAGCACCGGACGGCTGGTTAGGCCCGTGAAGCGTACGGTCTCCTTGCGTTTCCTCAGCTGGATGACGCCCCCTGTCCCCTCAATATCCTCTCCATCCGCGCCGACAAGACCGAACGCGAGCGGAATATGCATGACCCGCTTGCGGCTTTCCGAAGGTGTCGGTGGGACCGACTGTTCGAGTTCGACGCTGAACTCCTTGCGGCGTGCATCGTAGGACGTCGTCACCGCGACGTTGGGTGTGCCTGCCTGATGATACCAGAGCGAGAATTGTTCGAGGTCTGCGTCGGCGCCATCTTCAAACGCGGCCACGAAATCCTCGATCGTCACGGCCTGTCCGTCATGGCGCTCGAAATAGAGGTCCATGCCTTCGCGGAAGGCTTCGTCGCCCAGGAGCGTGTGGATCATGCGAACGATCTCCGCCCCCTTTTCGTACACCGTCGCCGTGTAGAAATTGTTGATCTCGCGATACCGCCGCGGCCGAACCGGATGCGCCAGCGGCCCCTGATCTTCGGGAAACTGCCGCGCCCGCAGCGCCCGCACATTGGCGATGCGTTCCACCGCGCGCGACCGCATATCGGCCGTGAACTCCTGGTCGCGATAAACGGTCAGCCCCTCCTTGAGGCAGAGCTGAAACCAGTCGCGGCAAGTGATTCTGTTTCCAGTCCAATTGTGAAAATACTCATGCGCGATGATCGCCTCGATGCGCGCATAATCGGCGTCGGTCGCGGTTTCCTCGTCGGCCAGCACGAATTTGTCGTTGAAGACGTTGAGGCCCTTGTTCTCCATCGCCCCCATGTTGAAGTCCGACACGGCGACGATGTTGAAAACATCGAGATCGTATTCGCGGCCGAAGCGCTCCTCGTCCCAGCGCATGGAGCGTTTGAGCGCGTCCATGGCGAAGGCAGCGCGCGGTTCCTTGCCTTTCTCGACATAGATGCCGAGCGTTACCTCGCGGCCGGACATCGTTGTGAAGCGGTCGCTGACCAGTCCGAGGTCACCTGCGACAAGCGCAAAAAGGTAGGACGGTTTCGGATGCGGATCGTGCCACACCGCGAAGTGCCGGCCGTGCTCGAGCTCGCCGGTCTCAACCGGGTTGCCGTTTGAGAGAAGCAGAGGTGCGGTTTCTCGCTCCGCTTCGATGCGTACGGTGTAGACCGACAGCAGATCGGGCCGGTCGGGGAAATAGGTGATGCGGCGAAAGCCTTCTGCCTCGCACTGCGTGCAGAACACGCCATTCGAGCGATAGAGACCCGACAGCGCCTTGTTGGCGGCGGGGTCGACATCGGTTTCGATGCGCAAGGTGAAGCGTTTCGCGCTCGGCGGCTCGTTGATCGCCAGCCTGTCCGGCGACACGTCGACGGCATCGAGATTGACCCGCTGCCCGTCGATTTCCAGACCGGCGAGTTGCAGCCCGTCACCGTCCAGTATGAGCGGTGCGCCTTCGGCAACGCCATCGCGCCGTTCCACGGCCAGTTCTGCGATCACGCGGGTGCGGTTCGGTGAAAGCCGGAAGGTAAGCCGCGTCTCGGGAATGAGATAATCGGTCGGCACATAGTCTTCGAGACGAAATATCTGGCCGGTATCAGCTACCATTTTTCACCTGGTGAAATGCCGATCGAACGGGTCGTATCTGGCGCATTGAAAAGAGCGCGCTGCCCTTTACATGAAAAGCTGGCGGCGACAAAATCGCGCCGTTGCATCCTCCCCGCAGCTTCCGATCCCCGCAAGGTTTGAGCCAATGAATGTGATGACGCCGAAATTCGGAATGGGAGCGTCCGTGCTCCGCAAGGAGGACGACGCCTTCATCACCGGCCGTGGCCGCTATACGGACGACATCGCGCCAGAGGGTGTGCTTCATGCCCATGTCCTGCGCTCGCCCATCGCCAATGGCCCGTTCAGGATCGAATCGGTAGACGCCGCGCGCGAGGCCGAGGGCGTTCATCTCGTACTGAAGGGCGCCGACATCGAACATCTGGGCGACCTCGTTTCGCCGGCTATGCAGAAGCAGCCCGATGGCACACGCGCGCCGACGCGCGATATCCCGGTTCTGTGCAAGGACCGTGTGCACCATGTGGGCGACGCCGTTGCCTTCATCGTCGCCGAAACGCGAGAGCAGGCGCAGGACGCTGCCGAGCTGATCGAGATCGATTTCGACCCGGAAGATGCCGCGGCGGACACGCGGACCGCACTTGATGCCGAAACGCCGCTGGTCTGGCCCGAGCTAGGCACCAACCGCGCCTTCGAATACCAACTTGGCGACAAGGCGCTGACCGACAAGGCTTTCGCCGATGCAAAGCACGTCACCAAGGTTGCGTTTTTGAACAATCGCCTCGTCTGCAACTACATGGAGCCGCGTTCCGCGATCGGCGAATGGGTAGCGGATGAAGACCGCTTCGTGCTCACCTCCGGCTCGCAAGGCGTTCATGGTATGCAGAGCGGCGTGTCGCGCATCATGGGCATCGAACCCGCCAAGCTGCGTGTGGTCACGCCCGATGTCGGCGGCGGCTTCGGCCCGAAGGGTTTCGTCTATCGTGAATACCCGCTGGTGCTGGAGGCTGCGAAGCGCCTCCGCCGCCCGGTGAAATGGACCGGCGACCGCACGGAGCATTTTCTGGAAGATGCACAGGGCCGCGACAATTGGGTCGAGGCCGAAATGGCGATGGATGAGAACGGCCGTTTCCTCGGCCTCAGGATCGGTCTGACCGCCAATATCGGCGCCTACTGCCACCAATACGGCCCCTTCATCCCTTGGATGGGTGCCACCATGTCGACCGGCGTCTACGACATTCAGGCGCTCGATGTGCTCGTTACCGGCGTCTACACCAACACCGTGCCGGTCGATGCCTATCGCGGCGCCGGACGGCCCGAAGCCGCGTTCCTGATCGAAAAGCTCGTCGATGCCTGTGCGCGCGACATGAAGCTTGGGCGCGATGAGATCAGGGCGCGCAACTTCATCAAGCCGGAGCAGTTCCCATACCGCACGCCGACCGGCCGCCAATATGACGTCGGTGAGTTCGAGGGCCATATGCGCCAGGCGATGGAGCGCGCCGACTGGGCGGGCTTCGACAAACGCGCCGAGGCTTCGCGCGGCGACGGCAAGATACGCGGCATCGGTATCGCGACATACATCGAAGCCTGTGCTTTTGCCGGCTCCGAACCCGCCAAGGTGCGGCTCGAGGATGACGGCTCGGTGACCATCTTCATCGGCACGCAGTCGAACGGACAGGGACACGCTACCGCCTATGCGCAGTTCGTCGCCGAAAAGCTGAATACGGACGTGTCGCGCATCAATTTGCGTCAGGGCGATACCGACGAACTCGCCAAGGGTGGCGGCACGGGCGGCTCGCGCTCCATTCCGCTGGGTGGCGTTTCCGCCGCGCGCGCCGGCGAGGATTTGGCGGAAAAGATCCGCAAGATCGCCGCTGATGAACTGGAAGCCGCCGAAGCCGATATCGAGCTCGCGGACGGAGAGGCCCGTGTCGTGGGTACCGACCGTAAGGTAAGCTTCGAAGCCGTCGCCAAGGCGGCTGCCTCGCAGGATGACGTCACCGGCCTCGGCGAATTTGTGCAGGAAGAAGCGACTTACCCGAACGGCACGCATATCTGTGAGGTCGAGATCGAGCCCGACACCGGCGCGCTGGAGATCGTGCGTTACACGATCGTCGATGATTTCGGTGCAACGGTGAACCCGCTGCTTCTCGCTGGTCAGGTTCATGGCGGCGTCATTCAGGGTCTGGGCCAGGCGCTGACGGAGGAAACGGTGTTTTCCGAAGACGGCCAGCTCGTCACTGCGAGCTTCATGGATTACCACATGCCGCGCGCCGACCTGACGCCGTTCATCGATTTCGAGACGCGCAACGTGCCTTCCACCACCAATGCGATGGGTATCAAGGGCGCGGGCGAGGCCGGCACGATCGGTGCAACGCCTGCCGCGATCAGCGCGGTCACGGATGCGCTGTCCCGTGCCTATGGCATCGGCCACATCGAAATGCCGGCAACGCCGCAGCGTATCTGGCAGACCATTCAGGACCACCGGGCGGCCTGAGCATAAAGACGCGGCGCGCCGGCCCGAATGGCGCGCTGCCGGACACGAGGACATGCCAGATCAAAGCGCCAGCGGCGGCACGGTGGGTTTGCGCCCGGCGCTTGGCATCACACTCAAGATAATCTCGGTGTCGGTCTTCGTCGGCATGTCGACACTCATCAAGTCGACAGGCGCCGTTCCGCCGGGGCAGATCGTCTTCTTCCGCTCCGCATTTGCGGTAATACCAATCCTGATTTTTCTGGCGTTTCGGCGCGAATTGTCGACAGCGCTCAAGACCAGCCGGCCGGTCAGCCACATCGTGCGCGGGCTTGTCGGCGTCAGCGCGATGGGCTGCGGTTTTTACGCACTCACGCTGCTGCCGCTGCCGGAGGTGATCACGCTTGGCTATGCGCAGCCGCTCATTGTCGTTGCGCTCAGCGCGCTGATCGTCGGCGAAACGGTACGGCTTTATCGCTGGTCGGCTGTCGTGGTCGGCCTGATCGGCGTTCTGGTCATCATCTGGCCGCGGCTTACGCTGTTCACCAGCGGCGCGCCACTGCAGGACAATGAGGCGATAGGCGTCGCGGCCGTACTCGCATCCGCGGTCATTTCAGGCTTTGCGATCATCATGGTGCGGCGCCTTGTTGCAACCGAGCGCTCTGCCACCATCGTGCTGTGGTTCTCGCTCACCGCCAGCGCCGCGGCTCTGCTTACGCTGCCATTCGGCTGGATTGCACTGTCGCAGGGTCAAATCCTTGCGCTCATCGGTGCTGGCATTTGCGGCGGCGTCGGGCAAATCCTGATGACCGAAAGCTATCGCCATGCCGACATGTCGACCGTCGCGCCGTTCGAATACACTTCCATGGTGCTGGGCATCGCCGCCGGTTATCTCTTCTTCGGCGATTTGCCGACCTCCAACATGATCGCCGGTGGCCTGATCGTCGTGGGTGCGGGGCTCTTCATCATCTGGCGCGAGAACCGCCTCGGCCTCGAACGCGGCAAGGCGCGGCGTTTGACCCCGCCAAGCTAGGTGGTGGCCGTTTTGGCAGCCGCCGTCACGAAGGCGCGTGTTACATCGTCCACCGGGAAGAAAGTCTCGATCGCGAGTTCGGAAAGCGTCACATCTCGCGGTGTGCCAAACACGGTGATCGTGGACAGGAACGAAAGCGTCTGCCCGCCGACCCGCAGCATCAGCGGGATCGCGATCTGGTCGGGCTTTGGCGCGGGGTGGCGGCCAGAGCCGCCCGGATAGCCCCGCAACTCCTCCTCGAGCGCGTGCAGTTCCTCGTCCGCATAGAGATCGTTGAGCCGCGACAGATGGTCGAGCAGGTGTGCGCGCAGCTCATCGAAATTGACCACCAGCGGCGCCAGCCCGCCCGGATGCAGGCTGAGCCGCAGAATATTGACCGGCGGCTCCAGTAGCGATTTGTCCTGGATCGCCGCCAGAAAAATCGGCACCGCGGAATTGCCGAGCACCATATTCCAGTGGCGGTCGACTGCGATGGCCGGGTTCGGCTCATGCGCTTTCAACACCGCCTGAACCGTCTCGATTGCCGGCCGAAGCGTTTCGCTGTCCAGCGGCCTTTCAGAATAGGATGGCACGAAGCCTGCGGCGGCGAGCAGCCGGTTGCGCTGCCGCAACGGCATGTCGAGCCGCTCCGAAATCGCGAGCGCCATGTCGCGCGAGGGCCGGGAGCGCCCGTTTTCCAGAAACGACAAATGCCGCTGTGAAATCTCGGCCTCAAGCGCCAGTTCGAGCTGGCTCATGCGCCGCTTCTTGCGCCATTCGCGAATGATCGTGCCGGGGGCAATGGTGGTGTCGTTCATAGGCGCAGATTAGCCGATCCAATCCTGAACGCCATTACCTGACACGTAATCGCATTCATCCAGCGGCGGTGGCAGTGTCCAGTCATCGCTGCCCCAACGGGGCGTCAATCAGGAGAAGACATCATGACCATTCGCAACGCATCGACCTTGCGCAAAGTGCTGATCGCCGACACGGCAACCTCCACGCTTTCGGCCTTGTCGCTCGTGGTGGCATCGGGCCTCGTGGCAAGCCTAACCGGTCTGTCGCAGACCCTGTTGTTCTGGATCGGCGTCGGGCTCGTGCCATGGGCGGCATTTCTCGCCTATGTCACCTCGCGCGAAGAGCTGTCGCGCATGATCCTGTTCGATGTCGTGCTTGTTAACTCGCTCTGGGTGGCGGCGAGCATCGTGCTTTTGTTTAGCGGTCTGATCGCGCCCAATCTGTTCGGCACGGTCTTCATTGTCGCGCAGGCAGCCCTTGTCGCCGTTTTCGCTCTCTTGCAGGCGCAGGGTTTGCGCGCCGCGGAGCAGCAGGCGGCCTGACGGTCGTCACTCAGCCGAGGTGGCGGCTGCGTCGAGCCGCATCTTGACCTCCAGGAAGTCCCGCCACGCAAGTTTCTTGTGGGCGGGATTTCTGAGCAGATAGGCCGGGTGCAACGTCGGCATCGTCGCAATCTTCTTCTCACCGGCGGTAACGTGCTCGGCCCATTTTCCCCGCATACGCATGATGCCGGTCTGGGTTTGAAGCAGCAGCTTGGTCGAAGGATTGCCCAGCGTCACCAGAACAGCCGGGTCGACAAGCTCGATATGCCGCTCGATGAACGGGCGGCATATTTCCGTCTCCAGCGGGGAGGGGTCTCGATTGCCCGGCGGCCGCCAGGGAATGACGTTCGAAATATAGGCGCTCGTTCGGTCGAGCGCGATTGCCGCCAGAATGCGGTCGAGCAACTGGCCTGACCGCCCAACGAAGGGTAACCCCTGAAGATCCTCGTCGCGCCCCGGTGCCTCGCCAACAAGCATGATGCGCGCAGCCGGGTTGCCGTCGGCGAAAACCAGGTTCTTGGCCGTCGTTTTGAGATTGCAGCCGTCGAACGAGGCGAGGGCGGCATGCAACTCCTCGATCGTCTTTGCCTCGCTTGCCAGTTCGCGGGCCCGCATCGCCTGCTGCTCGTCGGGCACTGCAGCTTTTGCCGGGGCCCGCTGAGGCACCGCTTGCGCCTGTGGTGCAGAGGCTGGGGCCACAGGCGCGCGCTCAGCCTTCTGTCGTGGCTTGCGCGCAGGCTCTTCGAAGCGGTTGACCGGCTCTTCGCTGAGCGCCTCGTCATGGCCGGCCTCGGCATAGAAGCGCAGCAGCTCCTCTATATTTTCCGGCTGTTTGGGATCGGGCATGATCATCGCGGCACATTCCCGCCCCGCGCCGGCAATTGCAAGTTTATGAAAACGGTATCACCGGATCCTGCAACAGGAAGAAGCGTTCGACGGGCGTGAAGTCCGAGATGAAGAAGCGGAAATACACCGTGTCGTTCGGATTGACGTGGCCGGCACTGAACTCCAGCCGGTCATAGGGTTCGAATATGCGCTCGAAATGCGTGAACCCGTTCATGCTCACATTGCCGCTATGCGTGCGCCGCTGGTCGAAGGAGAGGCCGTCGCCAAAGGTGCTGGGCACGCCATGTATTTCCTGCAATTCGAAGCTGAAGCCGATCCAGGGCAGCCCGCTATTGTTCACCGTCACCAGCCGCAGATGCATCATGCCGGTCACCCATTCGCCGAGACGCCCGGTTGGGTTGATCGGCAAGGCGGAATAGATCGTCAGCATTGCCGGATTGGCGGTCTCAAGCTCCTGTACGATGATGATCGGGTCGGCGCGCGTTCCGGTGCCGGTCGCCGACAGGATGCGGAACCCGCCAAGCTCGTCGGAAAACGCATAGGCGCCGGTGTACCAGCGGCCATCATCGGCCGGGCCGGCCGCCGCGGGCGCGGCAGCGACGATGAAAGCCACCAGTGTCAGCCATCGAAACATGCATTCACCCGTCTCGATTCGCGTGCAGTATGCCCGTTACCGGCTCGTATCGCCGCATCAATTCCGGTTGACTTGTTCTCGCCAAAATATTGACGTTTACGTCAACGGAATATAGGCATCGCGGCGTGCGCTGGCTGTCGCAAGGTGGCGGGTGTTGAAAAGCCCGCGTTTCCTCTATAGCGCTGGCGTAAGCGGACGTGCAGCCAGCGCGGCACAAGCGCGCAAGCGGAGGAATTGATGAGCGAAGTCGAACGCGAAAGCATGGAATTCGATGTGGTGATTGTCGGAGCAGGGCCAGCCGGGCTCAGCGCCGCGATCCGCCTCAAACAGCTCAATTCCGAACTGTCCGTCGTGGTGCTCGAAAAGGGCGGCGAGGTCGGCGCCCACATTCTCTCAGGCGCGGTGGTGGACCCGATCGGCGTCGATCGTCTTCTGCCCGACTGGCGCGACGATCCCGACCATCCCTTCCAGACACCGGTGACGGACGATCACTTCCTGCTGCTCGGCCCGGCGGGTTCGCTGAAATTGCCGAACTTCATGATGCCGCCGCTCATGAACAACCACGGCAACTACATCGTCTCGCTCGGCAATGTCTGCAAATGGCTGGCGGCTCGGGCCGAGGCGCTTGGCGTGGAAATCTATCCGGGCTTCGCAGCCGCCGAGGTGCTCTACAATGACGATGGCGCGGTCATCGGCGTCGCGACGGGCGACATGGGCGTCGAGCGTGACGGTTCGCACGGTCCCAACTATGTGCCGGGCATGGCGCTGCTCGGCAAATACACGCTGATTGGCGAGGGCGTCCGAGGCTCGCTTGCGAAGCAGCTGAACCAGAAGTTTGGACTGTCCGAGGGCCGCGAACCGCAGAAATTCGGCATCGGCCTGAAGGAACTCTGGGAAGTCGCGCCCGACAAGCACAAGCCGGGCCTTGTGCAGCATTCCTTCGGCTGGCCGCTTAAATCCAACACTGGCGGCGGCTCGTTCCTATATCATTTCGGCGACAATCTGGTCGCGGTCGGTTTTGTCGTTCACCTGAACTACAAGAACCCGTATCTGGCGCCGTTCCAGGAATTCCAGCGCTTCAAAACGCATCCGGCGATCCGCGGCACTTTTGAAGGCGGCAAGCGCGTCTCATACGGTGCCCGCGCAATCACTGAGGGCGGCTGGCAGTCCGTACCGAAACTCACCTTCCCGGGTGGAGCGCTCATCGGCTGCTCGGCCGGCTTCGTCAACGTCCCGCGCATCAAGGGTTCGCACAATGCGGTGCTGTCCGGCATGCAGGCGGCCGAACATGTGGCGTCGGCCCTCGGCGAAGGCCGCGCGCATGACGAGATCACCGCCTACGAGGAAAACTGGCGCGCAAGCGAGATCGGCAAGGATCTAAAGAAGGTCCGCAACGTGAAGCCGCTGTGGTCGCGCTGGGGCACCTTCCTCGGTGTCGGCATTGGCGGGTTCGACATGTGGTGCAATTCGCTGTTCGGCTTCTCACTGTTCGGCACGCTCAAGCACGGCAAGACGGACGCCGCGTCCCTGGAGCCGGCCTCCAAACATGAGAAAATCGACTACCCGAAGCCCGATGGCGTTCTGACGTTTGACCGCCTGTCCTCGGTGTTCCTGTCGAACACCAACCACGAGGAAGATCAGCCGGTCCACCTGCAGGTCAAGGATATGGAACTGCAGAAGACGTCCGAGCATGACGTCTTCGCCGGGCCGTCGACGCGTTATTGCCCGGCCGGCGTTTACGAGTGGGTGGATGCCGACGGCAATGCCGCCGCCGATCCCTCGGCGAAGGATGTGCGCTTCGTCATCAATGCGCAGAATTGCGTGCACTGCAAAACCTGCGACATCAAGGATCCCAACCAGAACATCAACTGGGTGCCGCCGCAGGGCGGTGAGGGCCCCGTCTATCAGAACCTGTAAGGCGCGCCGGGGGGGCTTGGCCCGGAGAAGGCTTTGCCCATGAAGTACCACCTCGTGCTCAACCGCAATGGCGGCACGTTCAGTACGCTCGACATGGATGCGTTTCGCGCCAGCGCCGACGCGCTGTTGCGTGCGTCCGGCCATAAAGCGACCTTCGACATCGTTGGTGGCAGCGAGATTGAGGCCGCACTTGAGCGCGGCGCGCGCAAAGGCGGCATAGACGCAATGATCGCCGGTGGTGGCGACGGCACGATCTCGGCGGCCGCGCGTATCTGCTGGAAGACAGGCATGCCGCTCGGCGTATTGCCCGCCGGCACGATGAACCTCTTCGCGCGTTCGCTTGGGCTGTTCCCCATGAGCGTCGACGCCGCGCTGAGTGTGCTCGCCCAATCCTCCATCGCGCCGGTCGATATTTCGAGCGTCAATGGCAGAGGCTTCATCCATCAGTTCGCCGCAGGCCTGCACCCGCGCATGGTGCGGTTCAGAAGCCGCTACGATTATGCGTCCCGGCTGGGAAAAATCCGCGCCAGTGTCCAGGCGGCGGTGGATGTGATTTTCGACCCGCCCTCATTTCCCGTGGAGACGGAGATAGATGGCGAAGCCGAACGCAAGACGGTCTCAATGATCTCCGTCTCCAACAACCCGTTCGGGCCCGACCCGCTGATGTTTCAGGATCGGCTCGATACCGGCCACCTCGGTTTTTACACCGCGCCGGCCCTGCGGCCTTCGGGTGTCGCGCGTCTGGCGCTGGATATTCTGTCGGCGCGCCGGGATCGCAACCCGCATTTGACCGAGCGCACAGCCTCGGCGGTTTCGCTGTCGTTTCCGCGCCACCGCAAGGCGGCGAACATGGTGCTGGACGGCGAGCTGCTGCCGCTGCCGCGCGACGCGGATATTCTCATCCATCCCGGTGCGCTTAATGTGCTGAAGCCGCAAACACCCTGAGTCAGTCAGCCAGCCGAAATTCCATCAGAACCGGCAGGTGATCGGAACCGACTGACGGACCGCGCTCGATTTCGCCGACACTGATCGCGCCTTTGACCAGTATCTGGTCGAGCGGCAGGCCTGCATAGCGCCGCAGCGTATCTGGAAGCCACGCTCTCAGCCAGGTCGGGCCGACGAAGCCGGCAGCGTGCAAGCCGCCACCTTCGGCAAGCACGTCTGTCGTATGGCTCCATGGCGCGGCATTGAAGTCGCCCGCCAGAAGCGCCGTGTCGCCAAGTCGCCGTAGGTCGCGGGCATTCCATGCCGCCTGGTCGGGCTGGTCGTAAGGCCATGGCCAGTGCAGGTGAAGCGAAGCGACATCAACCTGTTGCCCGTCGAACTCAATCGTGGCGAATGCCAGAAGACCGTCATCCACGCAGTTCGTGCTACCTGGCTTGATCGGAAAGCGTGACAGGATTGCCGCGCCGCCGAGGCGCGACTCGCGTTCGCAGATCACACGGTGTGGATAGGCGGCCTGCAGCACTCCCAGCCGCGCGATCCAAATACGCGACACTTCTTGCAACGTAACAATGTCTGGCCGAGACTGTTCGAGCAGTGCGAACAGCGGCTCCGGGCTTTCATTGTCGAAGCGCAGATTGGCTTGCATTAGCCGATAAGTTTTTTCGCTCGCAGACTCGGCTGCGGTCCGGACTGCCGTCGGCGTCATGATAGGGATCAACGTGATCGCAGACGCGGCAATGGCTGCCAAGCATGTGATCGCCGCGAACCGGCGCCACCGCTGCATCACCAAAAGCAACGCGGCGCTGGCAAAGGAAAGCGCGGCGAGATGCAGCCGAAAATGCGACAGCGAGTCGATTGCGGGATGCAGCGCGTTGGCTAGGCTGAGTAACGCCAGTACGGCCGCGAAAGCGCTGGCCACGGCCAACAGCCATGCAGTTGTGCTTCCAGCCAATGTCAGAATTCGCGTCAAACGAAGCCGCTCATCCGGTTCAGCCCGTGACGATCAGGCCCGTCAAACAAGGCCTGATCGTGGAGATTCCACCTCTATTGGAACGCAGTCTCGGAAAAACTTCTGAGCTTGCGCGAATGCAGCCGCTCAGAAGGCATCTCGGCCAGCTTTTCCACCGCCATGAGGCCGATCTTGAGATGTTGCGCCACCTGCCGCTTGTAGAACTCGGTCGCCATGCCCGGCAGCTTCAGTTCGCCATGCAGCGGCTTGTCGGAAACGCAAAGCAACGTCCCGTAGGGCACCCTGAAGCGGAAGCCGTTGGCGGCAATCGTTGCCGATTCCATATCGAGCGCAATCGCCCTTGACTGCGAAAGCCGATGCACCGGGCCTCGCTGGTCGCGCAGTTCCCAGTTGCGGTTGTCGATGGTGGCCACGGTGCCGGTGCGCATGATGCGCTTCAGATCGTAACCGGCGAGCCCGGTCACTTCTGCCACAGCCTCCTGGATCGCCACCTGAACTTCCGCAAGCGCCGGCAGCGGCACCCAGACCGGAAGGTCGTCGTCCAGCACGTGATCCTCGCGCACATAAGCGTGGGCCAGAACGTAGTCGCCGAGCTCCTGGCTGTTGCGCAGGCCGGCGCAATGTCCCAGCATCAGCCAGGCATGCGGCCGCAACACTGCGATATGGTCGGTGATCGTTTTGGCGTTGGACGGGCCGACGCCGATATTGACCATAGTCACGCCACCATGGCCGGGCTTCACCAGATGATAGGCCGGCATCTGCGGCATGCGCGGCGGTGCAATACCGTCGGCCGGCGTTTCTTCACCGGCTTTGGTGACTAGGTTGCCGGGCTCCACGAACTCGGTATACCCGCCTCCGCCGTCGGCCATGAGCTGCCGCGCCAGAACGCAGAATTCGTCGATATAAAACTGGTAGTTGGTGAACAGCACGAAGTTCTGGAAATGCGATGGGCTGGTCGCCGTGTAGTGCGCCAGCCGATGCAGCGAATAGTCGATGCGCTGCGCCGTGAACGGCGCCAGCGGCACCGGCTCGCCGGGCAGGGGCTCGAAGGTCCCGTTGGCGATCTGGTCGTCGGTCGCGGTTAGATCCGGCACGTCGAACAGGTCGCGCAGCGGGCGGTTGACGCGCTCGGCCACGGCCGTATCGACATAGTCACCTTCATGAAACGCGAAGTGCAACGGGATCGGCGTTTCCGATTCCGCAATGGTGATCGGTACGCCGTGATTGCGCATCATCAGCCGCAACTGTTCATGCAAATAGCTGTCGAAGAGGTCAGGCCGCGTAACCGTGGTCGAATAGAAGCCGGGCGACGTGACATGCCCATAGGGCAGGCGGGAATCCACCTGCGTGTAGCTCGACACCGCAACCCCGATCTCTGGGTAGAATGCGCGGTAGCGCGTCGTCGGCGCGGTGTCCGGCGAAAGCCCGTTGAAGGCGTCGCGCAGGAAGGCGGTGTTTCGGTCGTAGAGTTTGCGCAGCTCGGCCACGGCTTCGGCAGCGTCGGTGAAGCTGCGCTGCCCATAAGGGTCTGGCGTTGCTACGGATTCAATTGGTTGTGGGTAGATTCGTTTGTCCATGTCCCAATATAGAGAACTTGCATGACGTTTGCGAGAACACGCAGCGTCGCATCTCCGATTTGGTTTACGCAGGCGAACCGAATTCTCCGCTCTGGATCAATGGACTGCGGGCATCTACGAGCGCTGCAGGCTTACCATCAGCACGAACCCGGCGCCGCTCGACATTGACGGGGCTTCGCCGATGAACTGCGACGTGCCGGCGCGTACGCCCTGAACCGCTATCAGCGGAGCGGCGACTGCGATCGCGATCAGAGCTGCACGCAGAAACGCGCCGAACAGGCCGTGGATTGAATGTCTGGTCATCTTCGTCTTTTCCCTTCGGGGTCTTTTCGGCGTCAGTCGCGCATGGGAGGGCTGCAACGCAGGCCGTTTTCAAAAATGCAGGGGACAACGGTGCCAACCGGCCAGTGGAAGGCTGAGCGGCTCGGTTCTGCGACAAGGCCGGCAAATCCGATTCCGAAGAGCGCGACGAGCAGACACACGATGGTGAAACGGCGGATGAGCATCTGTTGTCCCTTCTGATGACGCGGAACATGCCAAAATGCGTCTGAACCACCTCTGAGAGCTGCGTTCAGCCGCCGTTCAGCTTTGTTAATCGGGGATCGAGGTTGGCTGCCTGGCGTCTCGTGCTGGCCCAACGGCGAGCGCTTGGCGCGGACCGGCCATTGTGCTGTGCTGCGCGCCGTCGAAGGAGAGATGCCAATGGCCGCGCAGACGAAAGCGATCGAACTCTACTATTGGCCGACACCGAATGGCTGGAAGATCAGCGTCATGCTGGAAGAGCTGGGCACGCCCTATGAGGTGAAATTCGTCAACATCGGGCGCGGCGAACAGTTCGAGCCGTCATTTCTGGAGATTTCGCCCAACAATCGCATGCCCGCCATCATCGATCCCGACGGTCCGGACGGCCCGCCGATCTCGGTTTTCGAGTCAGGCGCGATCCTGCAATATCTCGGACGCAAATTCGGCCGCTTCTATCCGGCCGACGAGCGCGGCCGCGTCGAGGTCGATCAATGGCTGATGTGGCAGATGGGCGGGCTGGGGCCGATGTGCGGCCAGGCGCATCATTTCAGGCAATATGCGCCCGAACAGGTACCCTACGCCATCGAACGCTACACCAATGAGGTGAACCGTCTATATGGCGTGATGAACAAGCGTCTGGCGGAGTGTGATTTCCTTGCCGGCGACTATTCGATTGCAGATATCGCCTGCGTCGGCTGGGTCCGGCCCTACAAGAACCAGGGCCAGAGCCTTGACGACTTTCCCAACCTCAAGCGCTGGTTCGAAGCGATCATGGCGCGGCCCGCCGTCGAGCGCGGTATGGCGGTGGGGCAGGAGTTCCGCCGCAATCTTGCGGACGACAAGCAAGCCCAGAAAGTGCTTTTCGGGCAAAAGGCTCGGAACTAGCGCGGCGCTCTTGCGCAGACACCGCGCCGGGCGGGCCGGCGCGGATGTCAGGTCAGCCTACTGGCGGACGAGATTTTCGCTTTTGCACACAAGGCCACCCAGCACGCAGCCAGCCAAAGACAGCGTGTTGCCGCTGATCGTCGCCTTGCCGGTGTAGGTCTTGCCTTCGTCGAGCTTGTTGACCTTGCCCTTGTAGCTCGTACCAGAGCCGTTCATGCAGCCGATCGACTTGTTTTTGTATTCGCCCGTCAAAACCGTGCCGCAATATTTGTCGCCGCCTGCCGAGGCGTAGCGGATCAAGGTGCCGTTTGGCCGCTTCCAGGTGCCCACTATGGGCTCGGCTGCGATTGCGGTGGTTGTAAAGGCAATGCCGGCGGCTAGCGCCAGGGCCATGCTGCGGATCATGATTTCCTCCCAAAAGCGAACGCCGCCATACCGGAGCGTTTACGCGTACGTAAAGGTAAAGCAAATCGTTTGACTGGAAAAGCCGCCCGGCGACCGAAATTTTCGCCCCGTGGGCACGCACCAATGTGCGGCGCATTGCGCTCTCGCTTAGCGATTTCGCGAACTACGGTCGGATTCCTTGGTGAAGAATCTGTTGCGCTCCAAAGGGGGTATTTTAGCGGTTCCAACCGCCGAAGCGCGGAATCCAGCCATCTCTATGATTAACGAAAATTCGGATTTACCGAAAATTTTATGTTTGTTTTCCTGAGGTTAAGCAACCCGCTTAACGGCGGATTCAAGCCTCCCCGGCAATCTGCGAACCATCGAAACAACAGCGCAACAGGCGAAAACGCCGGGCGCTCTCAGGGGTAAAACAGGGGATTTGAAATGGCTCGTTATGAGATGATCGAAAGCGGAATGGGAAGTGCTGCCAAGGCCGACATCCTGTTCGAGATGGGGCTCATGTATGCGACCGGCCGCGATTGCGAAGCCGATGTCGTCGCCGCCCACAAATGGTTCAACATTGCCGCCATCAAGGGTTCGGAACGCGCCGCTGCGCTGCGCAGCGAACTTGCCGCCGGCATGTCCAAGATCGAGATCGCCCGCGCACTGCGCGAAGCCCGCGAGTGGATGACCACGCACTAGGTGGTGTTGGTTCGCCTCACTCCGCTTCCGCGAAGCGAACCAGAACGGTTCCGTCGCTTACCTGCGTGCCTTCCGCCACGATTTCCGCGATCTCGCCGTCATGCGGCGCGGTGATGGTGTGCTCCATCTTCATCGCCTCCAGCACCAGCAGCGCTTGCCCTTTGGTGACCGGTTGACCGGTCTCGGCCCGAACCACCTTCACGAGCCCTGGCATCGGCGCGCGCAGATTGTCGCCGCCGGTCGCGTCGTCCTCCGCGGCCTCCAGCGGGTCGGGAGCAACGAAGCTATGCGCCACCGCGCCTTCAAACACCGTAACATGGCCCGGCCACCGCGCCTGGCGCAGGCCGCCTGACGCCACGCTGGCCGGCTCCAGCATCTGCACGGAGCCATCGATCTCAATCCTGAAGCGACCGCCAACGTCGGCCGTCAATGCGGCATCCAATGTCCGATCGCCATGGGAGATGGCGACCTTGCGCGGCGTTGCGGCAAAATGCGCATAGCCCGTTAGAGTCGACCAAGGATCGTCCGTGCGTTTCATCTCGAGCGCCCCCGAAGCAACCATCGCTGCAAGTGCTGCAACGCGGGGCGAGGGTGCCGGCTGCGCCGTCAGCGTATCCTGCTTACGGCCAATCAGCCCGGTGTCGACATCGCCGGCAGCAAAGTCTTCATCCGCTGCAAGGGCGGCCAGAAACGCCGTGTTCACGGTCGAGCCGGCAACATCCGTGGCATCGAGCGCCTCGCCCAGTGCCTTAAGGGCCGACCGGCGGTCGGCGGCATGCGTTACAAGCTTTGCGATCATCGGGTCGTAGAAGGGTGAGATTGCGTCTCCTTGCCGAACACCGGTCTCGACGCGGATCGCAGCACCAGGTTCTGCTTCGCTCGGAAACGCGAGATGATGCAGGGTGCCGGTTGCTGGCAAAAAGCCGCGCGCAGCGTCCTCGGCGTAGATGCGCGCTTCGAATGCGTGCCCGTTGAGGCCGATCTCGTCCTGGCCTCGCGGCAGCTTTTCGCCCGAAGCTACACGCAGCTGCCACTCTACAAGATCGACACCCGTGACCATCTCCGTAACCGGATGCTCGACCTGCAGCCGTGTGTTCATTTCCATGAACCAGAAACGGTCTGGCCGCAGGCCTTCTGAGGCATCGACGATGAACTCGATCGTGCCCGCACCCGAATAGCTGATAGCCTTGGCCGCTTTGACGGCAGCCGAAGTCATCGCCTCGCGCATTTCCGCCGTCATGCCGGGCGCTGGGGCCTCTTCGATCACCTTCTGGTGGCGGCGCTGCGCCGAGCAGTCGCGCTCGAACAGATGAACGGCATTGCCATGATTGTCGCCGAACACCTGCACTTCGATATGGCGCGGTTTCTCTACGAATTTTTCGACCAGAACGGCCTCGTCGCCGAAGGAGGCTTTCGCTTCGCGCTTCGCGCCCGCCAGCGCTTCGGCGAAGTCGTCGGCGTGGTCGACACGGCGCATGCCCTTGCCGCCACCGCCCGCCCGCGCCTTGATGAGCACTGGGTAGCCGATCTCGCGCGCCTTGCCGGCCAGCACCACGATTTCCTGCGCTTCGCCGTGATAGCCGGGCACGACCGGAACACCGGCCTTTTCCATCAGCCGCTTGGCAGCGTCCTTAAGGCCCATGGCCCGGATCGATTTTGCGGACGGACCAATGAAGGTCAGTCCGGCGTTCTCGACCGCCTCAACGAAATCCGGATTTTCCGAAAGGAAGCCATAGCCCGGATGGATCGCCTGCGCGCCGGCTGCCTTCGCGGCCTCGATGATGCGCGCCCCTACCAGATAGCTCTCTGCGGCAGGTGCCGGGCCGATATGCACCGCTTCGTCGGCCATTTCGACGTGCAGCGCATCGCGGTCCGCATCGGAGTAGACGGCAACGGTTGCGACGCCCATGCGCCTTGCCGTGCGGATCACTCTGCACGCGATTTCGCCGCGATTGGCGATCAAGATCATGGAGAACATCGGTTTCCTCGCAGGCTTTTCACATGATTAGCCACGCGGTGGCGTACAAGTCCAGCCTGTGCAAGCGGGCTTGCCTCGCATCAGGTTTCTGGCGGCAGAGGGCGCATGGTCCGGCGCTCGCGCCATACGATGTAGAGGCCCGATGTCACTGTTATCGCGATGCCAAGCGCCGCCAGTCCGTTAGGCAGATCGCGGAACACCAGCCAGCCGATCAGCGTGGCGAAGGGAATTTCGAGATATTGCATGGGCGCCAGCGTCGCCGAAGGCGCAAACCGCACGGACCATGCCATCAGGAGATGCGCGCAGGTGCCCAGCACGCCAATCGTAGCGATCAGCCATATGTCCCGCTCCGACATGGCGACGAACTGGATCGGCTGATAGTCGATCCCGCGCGTCAAAAGCACGAAGACGCCAAGGATCGCGATCGCCATCAGCCCCGATACGGCTTGCAGCACGATCGGGTCGTTGTCGCGCGCGAGCTGCCTGCTGACCAGCATGTAGAGCGCAAAGATCAACGCCACCGCCAGCGGCAGCAGCGCCGGAGCGCCGACATTTGCGAAGGAGGGCTGGATCACCAGCAGCGTGCCGACAAAGCCGACGATGCAGGCCAGGATGCGGCGAATGCCGACTTCTTCGCCGAGCACCAGCCGACCCAGCAAAAGCATGATGAACGGCATCACGAAGGCGATCGCAACAGCGTCGGCAAGCGGCAAAAAACGCAGCGCGGTGAACATCGCTGCGATGCCGAATATGTGCAGAACTGTGCGCGCCAGCGTCAGCAGCACCACACGCCGCGTCATCGCGAAGGCATAGCCGGCAAACCAGGCGAGCGGCCAAAGCACAGCGGCCTGCGAGGCAAACCGTACGACGAGCAGCTGCAACAGCGGCACTGTCTCACCAAGCAGCTTTGCAATGGCGTCGCCGAGCGGCGCAATGGCGCAGAACCCAACCATCAGCATGATGCCGAGGCCAGGCCGGTCCTTGCCGTCACTCTGCATGGAGAGCGGGGCTGGTATCGCGCGGTCGTGGGTCACGGCGCGATAAATACGGGTAGCGCGCGCACTGCGCAATTGGTGCAGAGCAGCCTGCCTGTTGACCTTGCGTTGGCGATCACCCGGCAGCTCGAATGCAAACAGTGGTTGTTTACGAGAGGACCGGGCGCCAATAACAATTGCCTCACATGATTGACTCAATTCACATTGCAACCAATTGGGTGTGGTCGCGTTTCATCTGGCGATGAAGGGATCGCGAGAATGCATGGCGGAACGATTGATTTGCTGTTTGAGCGCGCCCTCGACGCAGTCATCGGTATGGACCTGGCAGGCCGGGTAATTGCCTGGAATGCAAGTGCCGAAGACACCTTTGGGTGGTCGAAGGACGAGGCCATGGGGCAGTTCCTGTCGGAGCTGATTATCCCGCAATCCCTCAGGGAAGCTCACCAAGTAGGGTTGAAGAAATATCTCGATACTGGCGAAGGGCCGGTGCTCAACACCAGAATCAACATCTCAGCGGTTCATCGCGACGGCCATGAGTTTCCGATCGAACTATCCATAATTCCCGTACCCGGTGACCAGGGGACGGTTTTCTACGGATTTCTTCGTAGTTTGCAGGAGCAGGAGCACTATCGCCGCCAGATCGGGCGGCGCGCTTCGGAAGCCGAAATGCTTCTGGGTCTCTCCGAGCAGATGATGAGTGCCGAGAGCGCGGACTCTATGGCGCGTTACGCGTTGCGCAAAGTCTGTGAAGCCACGGGTTGGCCAGTCGGACATCTTTATGTCGGCGACGATCCCGCCGATCCACAGCGATTGTTGCCAAGCCAGGTTTGGTACACAGCGTCGCCGAAATTCGACAGGGTTATCTCGCACTCCGCCACTTTCGTCTTCGAAAGGGGTGAGGGGCTGCCGGGCAGGGCATGGGCCGAAGATGACGTTGTGGTCATCGCGGATATCAATAGCGATGGCCATTTTCTTCGCGCAGAGGGTTTCAAGGAGCTCGGCCTGGTGAGCGGCTTCGCGTTTCCTGTGCGGGAGGCTGGTCGCGTTGTTGCGATCATGGAGTTCTTCAGCGAGCAGCCGCCGTCTGACGCAACCGACCTCGAGACCTTTGCGCGCACCATCAGCGGACATGTCAGCGTTGCGCTGGAACGCAAGAACGCCGCCCAACGGCGGGAGATATTGTCTCGTGAATTGGCCCATCGCGTTGGCAACAGTCTCGCTGTGCTGGCATCCATTTTCCGCCGCTGCTACCGCATTTCGGAAACTAAGGAGGAACTGCGGGACCGGTTCGAACCGAGGCTCATGGCTATCGGCAACGTCCACAATCTGCTGACCGGCGACAAGGTGCGATCTCTCACCCTGAAGGATCTGCTGGACGACGCACTGAACCTGATTCCCGAGGCGGAAAAGATACGGCTTTCCGGGCCGGATCTGGTCGTTCGCAACGCTGCCGCGTCTGCACTTGCGTTGGTGCTTCACGAGCTAACCACCAACTCTCTCAAACACGGCGCAGCGCAGACCGACGGCGCAGAGATTGTAGTCCATTGGTCGCTGGTTGGGATGGATCGGTTACGTTTCGAATGGTTGGAGAGTTCGAAGCACAACGGCGGGAGCACCGACCACAAGGGATATGGCAGCGTGGTGATCGAGGCGATGATCTCCAGCTCGCTTCGCGGCTCCTATACCAGCGAGCTGACCGAGGACGGATACCGTTTCGCTGCCGAACTGCCCGCAAGCCATTTCGACCTTGCTTCGAGCCACTCATGACCTTTGCCCGGAGCAAAGGTGCCGGGCGCGGCGAGAACCTGCCCGCCAGGCCTGGGCTTCGACCGCGCCGCATGATCGCCAGCCTCGCGCTTGCCTGCGCATCGTTCGCGCTTGCAACTGCTCCAGGGTATTCCTGGGATGCGGTTGAGCGCGTCGAGACTTATGCGATCGAAGGTACGACGGGGCTGGAGCTTTATCGCTCGATCGGCCGCAACGGCCCCAAGATCGGCCCCACACGGGCGATTGCCTATACGACCTTCGATCTCAAATGGTCGCGTGATTACCGCGAAGCCGACGGCGGCTGCCGGCTGGCGGCGGTGAAGCCGTGGCTCACAATCATCTACAAACTGCCCAAGGCGCCGGCCAACCTGCCGGCCTCGACGGCCGCGCGCTGGCAGCGCTTCATCGCCGGCATCCGCGCACATGAACACGTGCATGGCGAGATCATCATCGACATGGTGAAGGAGATCGAAGCCTTCTCCGCGGGGCTCTTCGTCGACAACGACCCCGGCTGCAGCAAGGTGCGCGCGACGCTGCAAAAGCGGCTCGGCGAACTCTCGAACGAGCAGCGCCGGAAGAGCCGCGACTTCGACCGCGACGAACTCGGCGCCGGCGGCAATGTTCACAAGCTGGTGCTCGATCTGGTGAACTGACCTAATCGGCCTCGGCCCAGGTCACGTCCTGCCCGTAGAGCGGCACGGTCGAAATCGCCATCTTCGCCGAACCGTCTTGCACCTGCCGCGAATGCGACAGATAGATCAGCGTGTCGTTTTTCGCGTCGTAGAGGCGTTTGACCACGAGCTGCTTCCAGATCAGCGAGCGCCGCTCCTTGAACACTTCCTCGCCGTCAGAATCGCGCTCGATGTCGCGAATGACGATCGGTCCCGTCTGCCGGCAGGCGATGGACGAGTTCGACGGGTCTTCGAACCAGTTGCCCTTGGAAAGCCGGTCGATCAGCCCGCGCTCGAAATAGGTGACGTGGCAGGTCACGCCATCGACCTGCGGATCGTGGATTGCCTCCACGATGATGTCGTTGCCGAGCCAGTCGACATCCACTTCGCCTATCTGTTCCGCGCTCGCCGGCGCCGACAGGGCGAACGCAAGTGTAACGGCGGCGACGATTTGGGTGAGGGCGGCTTTCATGGGTCGGCTCCGGCTGTCGAAAGGTGTGAGACATGTAGGAAACGCCCGGCGCGATAAAAGGGTCCGGACGTGCACTGCTATTACCTCGCCCGGGCGATGGCTGCCGGTTGGTGCACCCTTATGGGCAGTCGCTGTCGCGCACATAGCGCGCCTTCACATAGCCGCTGGTCACGCGGTCGCCCGAATAGTGCGTGATCGGGCACCACCGGCTGCCCCATGGCCTCGACAGCGGCTCGCAGCGCGCATCGAGATGAATGATCCCGTGCTGTCCCGGCACGAGAATGTCGACGATCTGCGATTTGGCCGACGGCCGCTTGCGCACGTTCAGCGCATCGTTGCTGGCAACATTGACGACGACCAGACATCCCGGCCCGGATGTGGCGAGCGCTGGGGCAACAGGCGCCAGCAGGAACACTGCGGCAAGAGCCGATTTCAGGATATTCGACATGGCACTCTCCTCGATGAAAGACCAATGCAGGGCTGCTGGCGGCAGGTTCGCCCGGCCGCCAGGGCAGATGTTAGCATGTCGGGGCGGCTGGAGAAGTTCTTGTAAAGCGCTCCGCCGGCGCACCTCTGAGCCTGTCTGGCTCATGAAGAGTTAGCAGCGCCACCAGTCATGACGTGTCGGGAGGGTCGAGCACGTCCAGCGCCAGCGTCTGGCACTCCCTCAAGATGTCGTCCACCGCGTGGGTGGAGTGCTTCCGCCTCCCGGGCGGATATCCAATGCGCAGCGGCGAGATACGGGCCGGCCCGCTCCTGAGCCTGTTCCGCGCTGTCCAGCGGGCGAGGCGGCGGGCCTCGCGCGGCAGATTGGCAAGCGCGCGGCGCGATGAAAGCAGCCGGCGGCACAGTGCCGTGGCGCTCACGGGATCGTCGGGGAAGTGAATCGGCTTTTCGGGAATTGGCGCGGGCTCGGTAATGCCTGCCACCCCGATGCGCGGGAAGAACTTCGAGGCGCGCCTGGGCGGATCGAAGGAAAACCTCGTCGGCGGGTCGAGCAGCGGGAAGGCGGGGATGCGGATTGGGGTGTCGGCCCCTGCCGGCCCGTTCCTGTCGCGCAGCGCGGCGAAGTTAGGCAGCTTGCCGGCCGAGCGCGACCCAGCCTCCCGCGCGGCAATGACGATGAGACGCCGTATGGCGGACTCAGCGGCGCGCAATAGGCGCAGCACATGGGAATGCAGGTGGCGGGGCAAAAACAAGGGACAATGGGCAGTAGGCAGTCGGTAATCGGAAACAGCGCCAACACCAACCGGCTTGGAGTCCGACCCCGACGGCCTACTGCCCATTGCCGACTGCCCTGTCTCCAGCCCGGCAAGCGCGAACAGCGCCGCAAGCACGCGCTCCAGCGCCCCGCGGTTTCGCTTGATTGCCGGTGTCCAGTCCATTTCAGCCTCACCGTTGATCTGCGGGCATTGTCCGGGCGGGTAGGGTGGCGTGGATGAAGAGGGCAGTCGTCGTTCGGCAATAAGCAGTCGTATCAAAGGGTTGCAGCGTGTTGCGGTGGAGAATTGTCCACGCACACGTCGCAGTCACGTATCATTCGGACGTATTTTCGGTGTAGCCCTTGACGACATTGTAGCTGCTGGCTACATATACGCATGAAGCGGATCGTCTACAGAACCGCCGCCGCCAGGGCACTCCGTCGCATGCCGGCCAATACGGCGAGGCGGATCATGGGCAAGATCGAAGCTTATGCTGAAAATCCTGCAGCGCAGACCAACAACGTGAAGATGCTCAAGGGGCGCGACGGCATCCGTCTGAGAGTTGGTGACTGGCGCGTCATCATGCATGACGGCGAGGTTCTGGACGTACTGCGCATTGGGCCGCGAGGCGGCGTTTACGACTGACGGAGGCGAGCATGGGCGAGATGGTAACGATCAGCCGCGAGGAATATGCAGTACTACGTGCGGCCGCCGAGGAGCTTGCCGACATCGAGGCCTATGACCGTGCGATGGCCGAGCCGGGCGAAGCTATCCCCGCTGAATTCGTGCGCCGCATGGTCGATGGCGAAAGCCCGCTGCGCGTCTTCCGCGATTTGCGTGATCTGACTCAGGCCGGCCTTGCCGAACGTTCCGGCGTCAACCGGGTGCAGATCGCCGATATCGAGGCCGGCAGGAAGACCGGTTCCGTGCAGACCTTGCGCAAACTAGCCGAGGCGCTGGGCGTGGCGATTGACGATCTGGTGTGAGCTGGACAGTTTCCTCTCACCCTTCCCGCAAAATCTTCTCCATCTTCTTGCCCTTAGCCAACTCGTCGATGAGCTTATCGAGATAGCGGATTTCGCGAATCAGCGGGTCCTCGATCTCTTCGACGCGCACACCGCAGATGACGCCGGTGATCTGCTCGCGCTTGGGATTGAGGCGAGGGGCTTCCGTAATGAAGGTCTCGAAGTCTGTTCCGTCGTCCAGCACCTTCTTCAGGCCGGCGGCGTCATAGCCCATCAGCCAGGCGATGATTTCATCGACCTCTTGCCTGCTGCGCCCTTTCTTCTCCGCCTTGGCGATGTAATGCGGATAGACGCTGGCAAAACTCATTCCGAAGATACAGTGCTTTTTCATAGGTTCCCGGACTCTAGGCGTCGTATGCAGTTCGCCGGATCAGCGCGGTTTCCTGTGCAGACTTTGGAGCGCGGTCCACTATGAGGCTCACTTGGCCTGAGTGCGCCGAGCATAAGCAAGGAAAACTACGGATTAAGACGCCAAATGCCATGACGTCTAGCTGAATTTATCCTAATTGTGGCCTGTGCCAGTCACGAGACGCTGATGGGATGAAAAATTGGCAGAGGACCAAGCGCCGGGTGCCGACAATGAGAAGCGCTCTCCATTCCCACCAGTCGAACGCACCGACGTAAGTTCTGCGCGTACTGAAAAATTCAAGAATGAGCGAGACTATGTTGGCCTTGGCGTCGATCTAATGATTGAGGCTGGCAGCTACATTACAATAGCGACTAGCATTCTTGGACCCGATGGAACTTGGACTAGGGATCAAGCGGCCATCGGTGGCAACATGGTTCGGCTCTATAAGCTATTCTCAGCTGTGTTGGATCAAACTGTCCAGCATCGGCGAGAGACCAGCTTCATCTTTGCGCGGCTCGCATTCGAGACGATTGTAGCCATACGGTACCTGCTGCAAGAGTACGACCCGGAGTTGGTCCTTCGCTACATAGCCCACTCGCTCGAACATGAGCGCCGTCTGCTTCAAACGATGGAACGAAACATTGAAGCCCGGAGCGGCATTGTGTTGCCTATCGAAGAGCGTATGCGGAAGTCCATCGATAGGATGTTTACATGTTCGGGCGTAACGCTTGACAATCTTCCGAAACGACGTGAGCGAGATTGGGGTGGAAAAAATCTTTATGAAAAGGCGAAGGCGGTAGGGCTCGAAAGTGCGTACTTAAGTATGTTCTCCGGGGCGTCACAAAATGTACACGGTGCGTGGGGAGATTTATATGCGCATCACCTAGATACAGAAGGTGATGGTCGCTTTAAGCCCAATATTGAATGGAATACACCGCGCCCGCAACTGCTATACAGCATCGCTTTTCTTAGCCTTGAAACATCTGGGCTGTTCGCGCTTCATATGGGAGGTGAGGAGGTGGCGAATTTCCTAATCCCACATTTGGATGATCTGCGCGAACGCATAGCCGAAGCAGATCGAGCGCATGAAGCTTATCTGGCCGGGAAAACTTGGCCAGAAATCTAGCGATCGTATTGACGGTCGCTCCCCTCACATCCTGAACACGCCGAACTTGGTCTCTTCGATCTCGGCGTTGAGCGCGGCGGAGAGGCTCAGCGCCAGCACGTCGCGGGTTTTGGCCGGGTCGATGATGCCGTCGTCCCACAGCCGGGCCGAGGAATAGAGCGGGTGGCCCTCGCGTTCGTATTTTTCCAGAATCGGCTTTTTGAACTCGGCCTCTTCCTCGGCCGACCATGAGCCGCCCTTGCGCTCGATGCCTTCGCGCTTGACCAGCGACAGCACGGTGGCGGCCTGTTCGCCGCCCATCACGGAGATGCGCGCGTTCGGCCACATCCACAGGAAACGGGGCGAATAGGCGCGCCCGCACATGCCGTAGTTGCCGGCGCCGAACGAGCCGCCGATGATTACGGTGAGCTTCGGCACCTTGGCCGTGGCGACCGCCGTCACCAGCTTGGCGCCATCCTTGGCGATGCCGCCTGCCTCGTATTTGCGCCCCACCATGAAGCCGGTGATGTTTTGCAGGAAGATCAGCGGGATTTTGCGCTGGCAGCACAGCTCAATGAAATGCGCGCCCTTCACCGCGCTTTCCGAAAAGAGCACGCCGTTATTGGCGAGAATGCCGACCGGCATGCCATGGATATGCGCGAAGCCGGTGACCAGCGTGGTGCCGTAATTCGCCTTGAACTCGTCGAACTCGGAACCGTCGACAATGCGGACGATGATCTCGCGCACGTCATAGGGCGTGCGCGTATCGGCCGGCACGATGCCGTGGATTTCATGCGCCGGATGAAGCGGCGGAATCACTTTGCGCGTTTCGAGCGATACCGGCTTGGTTCGATTCAGGTTTTTCACGATGCGCCGCGTGATGGCGAGCGCATGCGCGTCGTCATTGGCGTAGTGATCGGCAACGCCGGAGAGGCGGGTGTGCACATCCGCGCCGCCGAGGTCTTCGGCGCTGACATCCTCGCCGGTGGCCGCCTTCACCAGCGGCGGGCCGCCGAGAAAGATCGTCGCCTGGTTTTTCACCATGATGCTCTCATCCGCCATCGCCGGCACATAGGCGCCGCCCGCCGTGCACGACCCCATCACGCAGGCGATCTGCGGAATGCCCAGCGCCGACATGTTGGCCTGGTTGTAGAAGATGCGGCCGAAATGCTCGCGGTCGGGAAACACCTCGTCCTGGTTGGGCAGGTTCGCGCCGCCCGAGTCGACCAGATAGATGCAGGGCAGGCGGTTCTGCAGCGCGATCTCCTGCGCGCGCAGATGCTTCTTCACCGTGACCGGGTAATAGGTGCCGCCCTTCACCGTGGCGTCGTTGACGACGATCATCACCTCGCGGCCCTCGACACGGCCGACGCCGGCGATCATGCCGGCAGACGATATGTCTCCGCCATACATGTCCCAGGCCGCGAACTGGCCCACCTCGAGAAACGGCGAGCCGGCATCGAGCAGCTGGGCCAGGCGTTCGCGCGGCAAGAGCTTGCCGCGGCCGGTGTGGCGCTCGCGCGCCTCGTCGGAGCCGCCGCGCTGAACGGCCTGCGCCTTGCCAGCAATGTCTGCGACCAGCGCGGCCATGCGCTCCGCGTTGGCCTTGAATGCGTCGGAGCCGGTAGCGATTTCGGATTTGATGACGGTCATGGCGGCTCCAGGCGAGTTCTTTAAGAGGTCGTGTTGCCATAGGCGGGAATCCCGCCAGCGTCTTTCAGCATGCGGGCAAAATGCATCAGATTGAAAGTCATGATGGTGAGGTTCTTGCGGGTGAAATCATTATCGAAGCCCGCGCGGCTCCCGTCATCCTGCTCGTCGCCGTATGATGCGCCGGGGCCGGCTTCGCCGATCCAGCCGCAATCGGCCTGCGGCGGGATTGCGCAACCGATATGCTGCAGCGAATAAAGAACCGTGTTGGCGACGGCCTTGATGCCGTCTTCATTGCCGGTGACGACGCAGCCGCCAACCTTGCCGTAATAGACATACTGGTCCTTGTCGTTGGTCTGAGCCGAGTGCGCGTAGAGACGCTCGATGATCACCCGGCAAATCGAGCTTTCTTCTCCGAGCCAGATCGGCGTGCCGATGACCAGAATGTCGGCCGCTTCGACCTTGGGCCAGATCTTTTCAGGCCAGTCGTCGGCCCTGGCGCCATGCTCGCGCATGTCAGGCTGCACGCCGAAGGCAATATCGTGTTCGGCGGCGCGAATGTATTCCACGCCGATGCCGCAACCCTCCATGAGGTCGATGGCATCGCGCATCAGCGTTTCGGTATGCGACTGCCCCTGGCTCGCACTCTTCAAAGTCGTGTTGATGAAAACCGCCTTGAGATCGGAATAGTCGATCCTGTTGTCGGCGATGAGTTTTTTCTGGCTGTCATTGAGCGGCATGATGATCCTCCTGATTGCTGAAAACGGCACCTAGTGCGGCTGGCAATCAAGTCACCCCTCACACCGCTTCTGCCATCATTTCGCGGCCGATCAGCCAGCGGCGGATTTCGGACGTACCGGCGCCGATTTCGTAGAGCTTGGCGTCGCGAAGTAGGCGGCCGGCGGGAAACTCGTTGATATAACCATTGCCGCCGAGCAGCTGGATCGCATCAAGTGCCATCTGCGTGGCGCGCTCGGCCGAATAGAGAATGCAGCCGGCGGCGTCCTTGCGGGTCGTCTCGCCGCGATCGCAGGCCGCGGCAACCGCGTAGACGTAGGAACGGCAGGCGTTCAGCGTCGTGTACATGTCGGCCATCTTGCCTTGCACGAGCTGGAACTCGCCGATGGCCTGACCGAACTGCCGCCGCTGGTGGACGTACGGTACCGCGACATCGAGGCAGGCGGCCATGATGCCGAGCGGTCCGGCCGAAAGCACGACGCGCTCGTAGTCGAGCCCCGACATCAGCACCTCAACGCCGCGCCCGTCCTCATGCAGCACGTTGTCATAAGGAACCTCGACGTCCTCAAACACGAGCTCGCCGGTGTCGGAGCCGCGCATGCCGAGCTTGTCGAGCTTCTGCGCCACCGAAAACCCTTTCATCTCACGCTCGATGATGAAGGCGGTGATGCCCCGGCTGGAGCGGTCGGGGTCGGTCTTGGCATAGACCACCAGCGTGCCGGCGGTCGGGCCGTTGGTGATCCACATCTTGGTGCCGTTGAGCACATAGCAGTCGTTGCGGCGCTCGGCCCGCAGCTTCATGGAAACGACGTCTGAGCCGGCGCCTGTTTCCGACATGGCCAGCGCACCGGCTTTTGCACCGGAGCAAAGGTCCGGCAGATACTTTTCTTTCTGCTCCTTGGTGCCCCAGCGATTGATCTGGTTGACGCACAGATTGGAATGCGCGCCGTAGGAGAGGCCGACGGCCGCACTTGCACGCGAAATTTCCTCCATCACGACAACATGGGCGAGGTAGCCCATGCCGGAGCCGCCGAAATCGGGATCGGCAGTCACGCCAAGCAGACCGAGTGCTCCGAGTTTTTCCCACAAATCGGCCGGGAAGGTGTTTTCCTGGTCTATTTCCGCCGCACGCGGCGCGATCTCGTCGGCCGCGAAACGGCGCACCATATCGCGAAGCGCGTCGATATCCTCGCCAAGCCCGAAATTAAGCGCGTTCAAGTACATGGGTTTTCTCCGAATGCCGGGCGGCGCCGACAAGGCGCATCGTCATGGCAAGATAGGTTTCGGTCACTTCGTCGACGGAGAGCCGCTCGTCGGGTCGGAACCAGACGATAACCCCCGTGATCATCTGAATGATCGCCATCGCGGTCATTGCACTATCTTCGATCAGGAATGAGCCGTCCTCCGCGCCCTCGCGCAGAATGGTCCGCAGCTCTTTCTCGTAGCGGTTGCGCAGCTTGAGAATGGCGCTCAGCCGCTCATGTGACAGGCTGCGCAATTCCATGTTGTTGACATGGGTGGAGTGGCGCCGCTCGACATGGAAGCGGATGTGGTTGGCGACAAATGCCATGAGACGGGCGGAGCAGCCGCCGCGAATTGGCCGCGCGCTCTCCCAGCTGGCAATCAGTGCTTCCATATGCGCGATCATCAGATCGTAGAGCAGGTCTTCCTTGGTCGGGAAGTAGCGATAGAGCGCTGCGGCTTGCACACCCACCTCGGCTGCGAGCTGGCGCATAGTCACCGCCTCGTAGCCATGTCGCGCAATCAGGTTTACGGCCGCGTCGCGGATCGCCGCTTCCGTTCTCTGTCCGTCTGAACCTGCCGTACGCGCCATATTTTCCTCCTAGCTGTCATTAATAAAACAAGCGTTCATTTAATTCAAGCGACTTGCGGTATGTCACACTCTTGAGTTGTCGGCCATGTCCCCTTGCGTGGCGTGCCTGTCGCCGTTAGCCTGCCAATAGCGCTGTGCCCACGGGCCGGCGCTTTTCATTTGCGCGAGCCGACCGACCCGATGTTTCAGCCCAGCCTGACCGCCGATTGCGGACGATGCGCCGCCTTGTGCTGCGCGCATCACGCGTTTGACAGTTCGGACCAGTTCGCAATCGACAAACCCGCAGGCGTTCCATGCCCGAATCTGACCGGGTGCGGCCGGTGCAAAATCCATGAATCACTGGCCGAACACGGCTTTCCCGGTTGCGAAAACTACGATTGCCTGGGCGCTGGGCAGCATGTGGTGCAAGGCCTGTTCGGCGGCCGCAGCTGGCTTTCCGAGCCCGCGCTCAAGGAACCCATGTTCGAGGCGTTCCGCATGATGCGCGGCGTGCACGAAGCGCTGCTACTGCTTCAAACGGCTCGCGGTCTGGCTCTGTCGGAGGAAGAGGCCGCGCGTTGTACCGAGCTGGAACGGACCCTTGTTCCCGAAAATGGCTGGACGCTTGCCGGGCTGATTGAGTTCGAGTCCGGTCCGGCCGTCGGCGAGGTTCACGCGTTCTTGCGTGGCCTGCAATACAAGGCGCAAAACTGGGCGAAGTCGGCCTGAGAGACCAGCCATAGCCAGCGAGGGAGGTAAGGCGTGCAGACATCGAAAATCGAACGGACAATGTTCAATATTGTGGCGGACGATGTCGGCGCCGTAAGCAACTTCTACATGCAACTACTGTCGTTCGAGCAGACCTTCGTCAGCGATTGGTATGTCGTTATGGTGCCGAAAGATGGGCCGAGGCTGGAACTGGGCATCATCGCCCGCACGAGCGACGTCACACCACACGCGTCGGCGAACCGGCCGGGCGGCGGCTATCTCACATTCGTGGTCGAGAATGTGTTGTTCGCATTCGAGCAGGCAAAGGTCATGAATGCTGACATCATCGAACCTCCGACCGACATGGACTATGGCCAGCGGCGTATGATCCTGCGCGATCCGGCCGGTACCGTCATCGATATCTCGTCGCCAACTCCGACAATGACGGCCTAGTTTCCGCGCGCCTGCGCAAGCGCACCCGGAAGTTCTGCCGCGAAAATCGCCAGCTCGTCATCCGGGCCGGCACTCACACGAATGCAGCGGTCGAGCCCCGGCGCCATCGGTTTGCGCACGAACACATCGCGCTCAAGCAGAGCGTTCATCAGCTTCAACGCGAATGCACCGTCGCCGGCATCGAGCGCAACAAAGTTTGTCGCCGAGGGCAGGGGGGCAAGCCCGTTTTCGCGGCCAATGCGGCCGATCTCCTCGCGCGCCCGGGCGACTTTGGCGCAGGTCTCGGCGAGATATGCCTGGTCAGCCAATGCGGCCTGCGCCGCGATCTGCGTCATCAGGCTCATGCCGTAATGGTTGCGCACTTTCTCGAACGCGGCGATCGTATCCTCGTGGCCGATCGCATAGCCGCAGCGCATCCCTGCAAGCCCATAAGCCTTTGAGAATGTACGCATTCTGAGAACGTTCTTGCGTGACGGGTCGAGCGGCGGAATGGCAGATGCCGGCGCAAACTCACCATAAGCCTCGTCCAGAACGAACATGGTCGTTGGCGGCAAGGCGGCGGCGAAACGCTCAAGGTCGTCGGCTTCCCACCAACTCCCCATCGGATTGTCCGGGTTGGAGAGATAGACGATCGGCGGGTTCTGCTCGCGCGCTGCGGCAAGCAGGCCGTCGAGATCCTCTCGGTCGTCGCGATAGGGCACGGCCACGACCCGGCCGCCGAATCCCGCAATGTGGAAGTTGAACGTCGGATAGGCGCCGAGCGATGTAACGACGGGCTGCCCTTCTTCTACGTAGAGCCGGACCGCGAGGCCAAGCAGCCCGTCAATGCCTTCACCAATCGCGACATTCGCCGCCGGCACATCGAGATGCACCGAAAGCGCCTGCTTGAGATCGTAGCTTTCCGGGTCGCAATATTTCCACATGTCAGGCGCTGCCTCGGCCATCGCGGCAACGACCTTGGGCGAGGGGCCAATGCTGCTCTCATTGGCGCCGAGGCGTGCGCGAAACGGGCGGCCGCGTTGGCGCTCCTGCGTTTCCGGCCCCACGAAGGGCACGGTGGACGGCAGGGAATGGGCGAGGCGGGTGAGTTTTGGCGAAATGTCGGTCATCGTTTTTGGCTTCGTTTGAAAAGGCTAAAGGCGGCGCGCAATCTGGCCAAGCACGGCAATGTCGCGGGCGGTGGCATCGTCGTCACTGGGCGCGCCGCGCGACGCGGTTTTGGCAATCACGACGCCTGTTTCGGGATCGACCCAAACCCATTGCCCGTGAATGCCGATGCCGCAAAAACTGTCATGTTCGTCGCCTGTCGAATACCAGCAGGAACGATAGCGGCCATTTTCGAACAGGTCGGCAAAGTTGCCAGTTTTCCAGGCACTTACGCTGCCGTTGCGGCGCATGTCGGTAACCCAGCCGGCAGGCACGATTTGCTGTCCGCTGGCGGCACGGCCGCCATCGAGCATCAGCTGGCCAAACCAGGCGAGGTCGGAGATCGTCACGCAGATACCGCCAGCCGCGCGCGCCGTGCCGACGCCATCGACAGTGACATAAGCGACGCCTGTTGCGCCCATTGGTTGCCAAAGCCGCTCGGCCAGATAGCGGTGATACCGAACACCGGTCGCCCGCTCGATCACGATGCCCAGCATGTCCGTGTCAGGCGATGAATAGTAGAACCGGTCGCCGTGCTCGCCCCGCGCGCGGCCGAGCGAGGCCAGCACGGCCTGCAGCGATTCCGGCTCTGCGTCCGCCCGCTGTGGATTCCAAAGCATCGCCCGCCGGTAGCGGTCGAACGCCCCGTCGGCATCGAGATATTCCTCGTCGAAATCGATCGCGACGGTCATGTCGAGCAAATCGCGGACGCGCGCGTCGGCGAAGCCGCAGGAGGAAGGGAGATCGACATAGGCACTGACCGATTGCTCGGGATCGAGCGCGCCATCCTCCACCGCGATCCCAGCCAGCATGCCGGTCACGGACTTTGATATGGAGAAAATCAGATGCGGTGCATCGAAAGAGGCATGAGCGGCACACCAGGCCGTGACCGCTTTGCCGTTTTTCAAAGCCAGAAAACAATCCGCCTCGGTCTGTTCGAAATAGGTGCTCACCTTGACACGGCTGCCTGTCGCCGGATCATCGACCTCCAGGCCGTCAGGTGCCTGCGGCATCTCCGATTGCCCGGATGCGGGACACGAGATTGCGGCCGTCGGCACGATTTCGCTGATATTCTGAAACGCCCAGCGGCAATGAGGCGCTGTACGCCAGTTCGCGAGCGTGACGTCGCTGCGTGAAAACTTGTCTGCCAAGGCGGTCCTCCGTTGCCGGAGTTGGATAGCCCGGGCGCTCTGCCGCCGCAATTGGGATCGTGGAGGAAACCGCCTAAGTGGGGAGCTAGGCCCGGTGCTCCAGCACCGCGACGCATTTGTCGAGGTCGGTGGTGGCGAGGTGCGCGTAGCGCATCGTCATTTGCAGGGTCTGATGGCCGAGCCACATCTGGACGCGGCGAATGTCGATGCCGCCCTGCACAAGACGCGATGCACATGTGTGCCGCAAGGCATGCGGTACCAGGTCTTTATCGTTGCAGAACCCGGTTTCGGCCTTCGCTTCGTTCCAGATGGCGCGGAATTTGTGCTGCGCGATATGACGGAAAGGGCCGCGCTGATGCTCTTTTTGCGCGCAGATGACACCGCAAGCCCGCTCGGTAAGCGGTACGGTGCGGCTGCGCCCGGATTTGGTGATCCAGAAGGTCACCCGGTGATTGCTGATGTCCGACCATTTGAGGCCGATCGCTTCGCCGAGCCTGCACCCGGTATCCACGAGGAAGATGCTCAGACCGAGCGCGTCGCGCGAAATGTCGCCTATTGCGGCGAACAGTCGGTCCTCTTCCCCGCGCGTAAGAATGCGCAGGCGACCGGCCCGCTCCTTCTGGCGGCGAAATTCTGGAAGGCTGTGCAGATCGCCCATTTTGAACGCCTTGCGGAGCAGCTTCTGCAACGCCGCCATCTTGCGGTTGATCGTTGCATTGCTGTTGCCACGTTCGCGGAGCTTTCCGATCACTTCGTCCAGTGTTTCCTGGCTGAATGTCGAAAATTTTCTGCCAAGCAGGATTTCGTTTATTTCGCCGATAAAGGACGTCACATTGTATTTGTGCGCCCCATTTTCCCAAAGAATGTCGCCATATTTGTCGAATAGCGACCCTAGCGAAATCTCTTTGACAAGAGTGATATGAGCTTGATTGGTCCAGCCGGAATAGCTGTACTCGAACGAACTAACCTTGTTGGTGCTCATCATGCGGCCGTCCCCAGTGCCGTATAGACAGCGGATATATTTATTTTACTTATTAACATTGTTTAAATTCCGCTTTTTCAGCGTGATTTTTGCTGTCTGGCATGGTGCATGCTCCGAGCCCCTGGAAGCACTGCTGGCCGTATTTTTCTTGTCCCGTCGTCCTCTTTTTGGTTTCCCCAGCAGTTACGAACGTGATTGTTCGGTTCCTAGGCGAGAGCTTCGGCTCCAGCCTGATGAATGAAGCCGGCGGTTGCCCGCCGGCTTCGTAGTTATGTGGTAAGTTCCCGTTGTCGGTCGCTTACGGAATGTCGCGCTGGAAGCGAAGAACACCGTACCAGGAGCCAGTGCCTGCCGTAGCGTAGCCAACCTCCGGTCGAATCAGCAGATTCTCAACCGGCGTGAACGCGATGCTCGCGCCAAAATCCCAGCTACCGGTGTCGAACCACTGCGCTCGAGCGTTGAACGCGACCTTTTCAGTTGCTTGGGCACTCACGTGACCGAGGACCGACCAGTTGGTCTGTCTTCCGGAAACCTGATACTGACCGGCGCCGCTCGTGTAGAACACGTGAACGCCGCCACTAAAGCCGGTGTTAGGTGCACTGAAACGCAGAACGCCCTTCGCGCCCCAAGTGCCGGTACTGTCATCGTAACCGGCTATTGCACCGAACGAACCCCAACCTTGGGCGAAGTTGAAACCACCTTCGATGTCCGGAACCCAATTGGCGTTGCCGTCGGAAACGAGCGCGATGATTGCCGAAAATCCGTTGCTCCCATTGAAGGTGTAGCTGATTTCATTGGCGTGGCCGAAACCATACGAACCATCGAAGGTTAGACCGTTTGCGCCGTAACCCAAGAACCGCGCATAGGGTCTATGCGATTTACCCGCTCGGAAAGCACCGTTTGCCGTCTGTAGTTCGATGTAGGCATGCGCCAAAGTGAACCACGTGCTCGGTCCCAACGAAATATTGACACCGGCATTATCCAGAACAGTCAGCGATTGGTAGTTAAACTCGATCTGAGCAAATCCGCGCAAAACGCCAAGCTCTGTTTCAGACCGTACATCAAATGACGGAGCGAACCTTGCCTGCGTAAGTGTGTAGTTCGGAACAGTGCCTGTGGCGGCGGCACCGGTTGCTGCGCGCGTACGGAAGGTGTCGCCGTTAAGCCAAGTGCTTGCGGCCATGCCAAAATAGGCCATATCGAACCGATAATACCCGCCGATTTTCATGCAGGTTTCGGTGCCCGGGATGTAGAAGAATCCGGTGCCGTACACGTCGCAGATGCGGACGTATTCCATCGGCTCCGGTTCGGCCATGACGATCGCGTCAGCAGCCTTGGCGCTGGTGGCCGAAGCCGCCATCACCGCTGCGGAGCCGATCAGAAGGCTCTTGAGTTTCATTTTCTGACCTCCAGTCAAATACAACCGGAGGTGAATTTTTTCTCTTCCGCAATCAGTGATTGAGTTTGCTCAAAAAGGCTTGCAATTCAGATTGTTATGAAGAGAACGCAGCCGCGAGTGGCGTCGCTTCGATGGGCGCCTGTCTTGTCCGTATGCCAAGCCGCCTTGCGCAAGCGCAAGCGTGAGGGCGATTACTTCGTCCCGTCCTTAGCGCAGGTCGGCCGGGAGCAGATTTTCCGGGATGTTCTGGTAACAGACCGGGCGCAGCCAGCGGCGGATCGCGAGCGTGCCGACCGATGTATGCCCGAAATTGGTTGAGGCCGGGTAAGGCCCGCCATGCACCATTGCGTCGCACACCTCCACACCGGTCGGAAATCCGTTGGCAAGAATCCGTCCGGCCTTGCGCTGCAGCACCGGCAGCAGCGCGCGCGCAGCATCAGCATCCGCGTCGTCCAGATGCAGCGTACATGTGAGCTGACCCTTCAAGCTCTGTGCTACCGCCTGCATTTCCGCCGCGTTGGCCACTGTCAGGATCATGCCGAGCGGGCCGAACACCTCTTCGGCGAGGTCTTCATTCGCCAGCCAGGTCTTGGCGTCGGTGCGGTAGAGGTAGGGTGTGGCGTTGCGCTGCTCGCAGACCGAGGTGAGCAGGCCCTGCACGCCTGCAGCCTGAGACACATGGTCGGCGCCTTTGCGGTAAGCTGATGCGATGCCCTCCGTCAGCATGGTCTGTACGCCGACTTCCGCGAGTGCAGCGGTTGCAGCATCGGCGAACCGGTCTGCATCCGGGCCTTGCATCACGACCGCAATGCCCGGATTGGTACAAAACTGGCCCGCGCCCATGGTCAGTGAGCCGGCCCAGGCTTTCGCTATGTCGGCGCCCCGGCTGGCGAGAGCCGCGGGCATCAGGAACATGGGGTTCACGCTGCCAAGTTCGCCGAAAAACGGAATGGGTTCAGGCCGCGCAGCGCACATGTCAAACAGCGCCTTGCCGCCGCGTAGGCTCCCCGTGAACCCCACCGCCTGGATCAACGGGTGCTGAACGAGCGCAGCGCCGACGGCATGGTTGCCGCCATGCACCATCGAAAATACGCCTGGATGCAGGTCAAGCGCACGCCGCGCGGCATCAATCGCCTTTGCAACAATCTGCGACGTGCCGGGATGCGCTTCATGACCTTTCACGACCACCGGACAACCGGCCGCGAGAGCCGAGGCGGTGTCGCCGCCGGCTGTCGAGAATGCGAGCGGAAAGTTCGAAGCCCCGAAAACGGCGACCGGACCGACCGGAAGCTGCATCATGCGCAGGTCGGGGCGCGGAAGTGGCGCGCGGTCGGGCAAAGCCTCATCGTGGCGTTTGTCCAGATAGGCGCCATCTTCGATATGGTCGGCAAAGAGCCTTAGCTGTCCGGTCGTGCGGCCGCGCTCGCCTTCGAGCCGTGCAGCGGGCAGACCCGTTTCGCGCGTGCCGATCTCGGTGATTTCAGCGCCGCGCGCTTCGATTTCCTCGGCGATCTTGCGCAGAAAAGCTGCGCGCTCGCTGCGCGACAACGCAGAAAACGATGGAAAAGCGGCTTCGGCAGCCTCCACCGCGCGGTTCACAAGTTCCGGCGTGCCGGCATGGAAGCTTTCGGGTGCTCCGCTCACGGGCGCGTTGGAAAAGAGTTCTCCTTCGGCGACCCATTCGCCGCTAATGAGGTGCTGGCCAGTTGGCATGATATTCTTCCTAGATGAGGTTGCGGCCGGCGAGATTGCGCATCAGCGCGCTGGCGCCAAACGTCCATTCGGGGCATTCGGTCGACAGGCGCACGACATTGGCAAGCCGGCCCATGGTCGGGCAGGAGATCGTTACAACATCGCCCAGCTTGTGCGTAAAGCCCTGTCCCGGCGCATCGCGATCTTTCGTGGGGGCAAACAACGTTCCGAGGAAGAGCATCAACCCGTCGGGATATTGGTGGTGGCGGCCGATCGTCTGCCGCACAAGGTCTTCAGGGTCGCGGCTGATTGCCGACATCGAGCTGTTGCCGTGCAGCACAAAGCCGTCTTCGCCCTCCACCTTGAGAGCGATTTCGGCCTTGCGGACATCTTCTATCCCAAAGCTGTCGTCGAAGAGACGGATCATCGGCCCAATGGCGCAGGACGCGTTGTTGTCCTTGGCTTTGGAGAGCAGCAGCGCGGAGCGCCCCTCGACATCGCGCAAATTCACGTCATTGCCGAGCGTTGCGCCGACGATCCGACCTCTAGAGGAAACTGCGAGCACGACCTCGGGTTCGGGATTGTTCCATTGCGAAGACGGGTGAAGGCCGATTTCTGCGCCATGACCAACCGAGGAAAGCACCTGCGCCTTTGAAAATACCTCGGCGTCGGGGCCGATGCCGACTTCGAGATACTGGCTCCACAATCCCTCGGCGATCAGCGCCTTCTTGACCTCCATCGCCTGAGGGGAGCCCGGAACGATGGAGGAAAGCTCGGCCCCGATGCGCTCGCCGATGCGGTCTCGAATAGCCGCCGCGCGCGATGGGTCGCCGGCGGCCTGTTCTTCGATCACTCGCTCCACCATGGAGCCGGCGAAGGTAACGCCGCAGGCCTTGACCGCCTGTAGATCGCAGGGCGCCAGCCAGCGCAGCCGGTTTTCGAGGATGTCAGCGCGGCCGAGATCGCTGCCCTCTGCCTGGCGCACATAGCCGGCCGGGTCGTCCATTTCCAATATGTCGCGCACGGTGGGCGCGGCCCGCGCCGTAATGTCGTGGAGGTTGCCGTCGCGGAGCGTGACGATTGCAGGACCGGTGCCGTCAATTTCGACGCGCCCGAGCCAAAGTCCCGCGGGATCGAGTTCCGGATCGTTCATGACGCTAAAGCACACCCATTTTCAGAATGATGTTGGCATAGATGCGTGTGTCGCCGGTCTGCACGATGGCGAATGCCTGCGAGGCGCGCTCGTAAAAGGCGAACCGTTCCAATGCCTTGGCCTGAACCGGCCGGTCGGCATTGGTATCGATGATGGACTGGAACTCGCGAACTGCCTCGGGCACCGTGTCCGGCTCGCCGACGACCTGCATGGTGAGCGCGGGGTCGTCGACGAAGCTGTCGAGCGGCATCACGGAGAGGACCGCGCGCAGCAAATCGCTCACAGTGGAGCCGTCGGCGCGAATACAGGCCGGGCCGATGGATGATCCCGGAAAATGCGCGTCGGCAATGACGATCTCGTCGCCATGGCCCATCGAACGCAGGGCGTGTAGCAGGTCTGGCGACAGTAGCGGGTCGATGTTTCGTAGCATGTCAGCTGTCCGAGGGTGTTGGCGCGTCAGGCCGGATCAGCCCTTCATTGCGCAGGTCCGACCATAGGCCGGCGGGAATTGGGCGCTCCATCAGCGTAACGTTTGAAGCGACCTCGGCCGGGCTGGTTGCGCCGGGAATGACTGTTTTGACGGCCGAGTGGCCGAGCACGAATTGCAGGGCCGCGGCTATCAGCGGTGTGTCGTGCGCTGCGCACACGGCTTCGATACGCCGTACGCGCGCAAGGATATCTTCGGGCGCATCGGCATAGTTATATTTGGCTCCTGGCACAGCGCCCGTGGCGAGAATGCCTGAATTGTAGGGGCCGCCCAGCACGATGCCCACATCGCGCTTCATGCAAAGCGGCAGAAACGTCTCCAGCGCTTCCTGTTCCAGCAGCGTATAGCGCCCGGCGAGCAGAAAGCCGTCGAAATCGGCCATCGAAAGCAGCTTTTCGCAGACCTGCCATTCATTGACACCGGCGCCGATGGCAGCGATTTCGCCGGAGGCGCGAAGCTCCGTCAGCGCCTTGTAGCCGCCGCCGTCGAAAAGTTCGCGCACCTTGGCGTCGCTCGCTTCCTGCGAGCCCTGGCTGAACACACAGACGTCGTGCACGAATAGTATGTCGGCGCTCACGCCACCCAGCCGCTCGCGGCTGGTCTCGTAGGAGCGCATCACACCGTCATAGGTGTAATCGAAAACGATGCGCTTCTGCGGCACATCGACAAACGCTTCCGGTGTCACCTCATGCGGCTCGCAATCGAGCAGCAGCCGGCCAATCTTGGTGGAAAGCAAAATATTGTCGCGGCCAAAGCGGGCGATTGCTGCGCCGAACCGTTCCTCCGAGCGGCCGAGACCATATTGCGGAGCGGTATCGAAGTAGCGCAGCCCCGCATCGAATGCGGCAGACAACGCGGCCTGCGCGTCGTCCTCTTCGATCTTGCGGTAGAGATTGCCGAGTGCCGCGCCGCCGAAGCCCATGCGGGTGAGGTTGAGCGGTCGCGCCGTGCGTGCGTTTAGCGGCGAGGTATCAGTGACTTTCATAATGCCATCTTGTCGTTTTGCATGGTCGGGCGAAGCTGCCCGAAAAGCTCTGGCCGCTCCGTTTCGAGAGGCGCAATGCGGTGGATCAGCTGGCCGAGATGGAAGCGCATCGCCAGCGTGGCCTGCGCCGGGTCTTTCTTCTCAATCGCATCGACGATCGCCGCATGTTCCTTGACGGTTTCCGCGACCCGGCCCGGCGTAGGCAGCAGCAGGTAGCGCGCCCGCGAAATCTGCATCGACAGCGAGTTCATCACCTGGGCAAGCCGCGGAAAGCCGGTGGCCTCGAGAAGCAGCTCATGAAACTCCTCGTCGACCTGATGAAAGCCGGCGAGATCTCCGTCTTCCACCAAAAGAGACTGCAGCCGAAGACTGCGTGTCAGCCGCGCTAGCTGGTCGTCGGTGCGCACCTGCGCGACACGCTCGACGGCTGCGACTTCCAGCGCTTCGCGAATGAACGAGCCTTCGCGGATTTCAGGCAGCGACAGAAAGGAAACGCGCGAGCCCGACTGCGGAACCACATCGACCAGCCCCTGCGAGGAGAGGCGCGCTATCGCCTCCGTAACCGGCGAGCGCGACACGCCGAGCTGCTCGCAAATATCCCCTTTGCGGATGATCGAGCCGGGTTTGATCTTGAGGAACAGAATGGCTTCGAGAAGAGATTGATAGACCTTGGCGCCAAGCGAGCCGGACAATCCGTCTATCGGGCGAAGGACCGTCGCGTCGAAATCGCCTGGATGGCTTATATCCACATCTATCATACTAACATTCTAGTTGACCTTGCATGCTAGTCAACTCTAGACTTGCCTCCACATCGGGAGGAAATCGGTGGATACGGCCAACCTGTTGGCACCCAGTGGGGCGCTCCAGCTCCAGCCAGGCGACAATGTGGTAATCGCGTTGCGGGACTTCGCCGCCGGCGAGACGCTGCCCGGTATTGAGCGCCCATTGGTTTCGCCAGTCGCGCGTGGTCACAAGATCGCTTTGACGGCGATTCCCAGCGGCCAGAACGCGGTTCGCTTCGGCCAGATCATTGGCCAGGCGACACGCGACATTGCGCCCGGCGATCATGTGCACACGCACAATCTGGGCATGGGCGAACACACGCAGGACTACGCCATTTCGAGCGCAGCGATCGAGCTGCCGCCGGTGGCAAGTGAACGCACCTTCGAAGGTTATCACCGGGCCGATGGACGGGTCGGAACGCGCAACTATCTGGGTATCGTCACCACGGTGAATTGTTCGGGCTCGGTCGCACGCTTTATCGCCGAGGCGGCGGAGAAGTCCGGCCTGCTTGACGACTTCCCGAATATCGACGGCATCGTACCGATCGTGCACGGCACGGGCTGCGGCATGTCAGCCAGGGACGATGGCTACGACACGCTGTTCCGCACGCTTGCGGGCTACGTCCAGCATCCGAATTTCGGCGGCGTTCTACTGGTTGGGCTCGGCTGCGAGGTGATGCAGGTCGCCAATCTGGTCGGAGAAAGGCAAATCCGCGCAGACGGCGCTTTGCGCTACATGACGATCCAGCAGACCGGCGGCACCCGCGCGACCATCGAGAAAGGTCTTGAGGAACTGCGCGGCATAGCCGAACTCGCCAATCTGGCGAAGCGCGCACCGGCGCCGGTCTCCGAATTGACGCTCGGCCTGCAATGCGGCGGGTCCGACGGCTATTCGGGCATCACCGCCAACCCCGCGCTCGGCTACGCCTCCGATCTTCTGGTGCGCCATGGCGGCACGTCCATACTGTCCGAAACGCCTGAAATCTATGGCGCAGAGCACTTGCTTACGCGCCGCGCCGCGACACAGGAAGTGGGCGAAAAGCTGCTTGGGCGCATTCGCTGGTGGCAGGACTACACAGCCCGCAATGGCGGCGAAATGAACAACAATCCAAGCCCCGGCAACAAGCGCGGCGGCCTGACGACGATCCTTGAAAAATCGCTTGGCGCGGTCGCGAAGGGTGGCACCGCACCCTTGGCAGACGTCTATCTGTTTGGCGAACCGGTGGAGACGAAAGGCTTCGTCTTCATGGATAGCCCCGGCTTCGATCCATGTTCGATCACGGGGCAAATCGCGTCCGGTGCGAATGTGGTGGTCTTCACCACCGGGCGTGGATCGGTGTCGGGCTATAAGCCCACGCCCGGCATCAAACTCGCAACCAATTCTGAAATGTATCAGCGCATGTCGGACGACATGGACCTGAACTGCGGGGACATCGTCACTGACGGCGTGAGCATAGACGCCAAGGGCCGCGAAATCTTCGAGCTCATCATTCGCGTGGCTTCCGGCGAAAAGAGCCGCAGCGAACAGCTTGGCTTCGGCGGCGCGGAGTTCGTTCCGTGGCAGATCGGCGCGGTGATGTGATGACGGCGGCTGCGAAACAACTCGTTGACCTGCGCGGGATCGAAAAGCGGTTTCCGGGCGTGCATGCGCTGAAAAATGTGCGCTTCGACCTGATGAGTGGCGAAGTGCATGCCTTGATGGGCGAAAACGGCGCCGGCAAATCGACCCTGATGAAGGTCCTTTCCGGCATCTATCAGCCGGACGCGGGTGAAATCTTCATCGACGGCAAACAGATCCAGATACATGGGCCGCGCGCCGCGCAGGACCTAGGCATCGGCATCATCCATCAGGAGCTCAGCCTGATGAATGACCTTACTGTCGCACAGAACATCTTTATTGGCCGCGAGCCGCGGCGCGCCTTCGGTCGCTTGGACGAAAAAGCGCTGAACAGGCAGGCCAAGGAAATCTTCGCGTCCATGAACCTGTCGCTCAGCCCGACGGCACGGGTCGGCGATCTGACAATCGCCAAGCAGCAGATGGTTGAAATCGCCAAGGCGCTCTCCTGCCGCTCGCACATTCTGATCATGGATGAGCCGACGGCGGCCTTGAACGACGCGGAGATCGCGGAGCTTTTCGTCATCATCCGCCGGCTGAGATCGGAAGGCGCCGGCGTCATCTATATCAGCCACAAAATGCATGAGCTGAAGCAGATCGCCGACCGGGTGACGGTGATGCGCGATGGCGAATATGTCGACACGGTCGATGCCGCCGCAGTGCCGGTGAGCAAGGTCATTTCGATGATGGTCGGCCGCGAGGTGCGCGACAAGGCACCGACCATCCCCGACCTTTCGGCAGCCAATGTGGCGCTCGAGGTGAAGGGGCTGTCGCGCGGCCGCGAAGTTCGCGATGTGAGCTTCTCGGTCAAACAAGGCGAAATACTGGGCTTTGCCGGCCTAATGGGGGCCGGCCGCACCGAAGTGGCGCGCTTGATATTTGGCGCCGATCCGCGCGATGCCGGCGAAATCCGCGTCATGGGCCGCGAGGTATCGATCTCCAAGCCGGCTGACGCGGTTCGTGCCGGCATCGGCTATCTGTCCGAGGATCGCAAGCGCTTCGGCCTCGCCACCGGCATGACAGTGCGCGACAACATCGCGCTCGCCAGCATGTTTCGCTTCACCGGCAGCGGCGGCCGCCTCGACGATGGCGGTATGAAGAAGACCGCGCAGGAATTTATCCGCCGGCTCGGCATCCGCACGCCGGGCGACGGTCAGGAGGTGCGGCTTCTGTCGGGCGGCAACCAGCAGAAGGTTGTCGTGGCGAAATGGCTGCTGCGCGACTGCAACATCCTGATCTTCGACGAGCCGACCCGCGGCATCGATGTCGGAGCCAAGTCGGAAATCTACGCACTGCTCGAAGCGCTCGCGGCCGAGGGCAAGGCGATCATCGTCATCTCGTCGGAGCTGCCGGAAATCCTGCAACTCAGCCACCGCATCGCCGTCATGTGCGAAGGCCGGCTGACCGGGTTTCTGCCCGGCGGCGCAAAAACCACCCAGGAAGAAATCATGGCGCTTGCCACCCAGCGCGAGCCAGCGATGCAGCCAGTCGGAGAGGATCAATGAACGACGCGATTGCACAGCCAGCAAAGCCGAAGGGCTTTTTGCGGCTCATCGACACCGGAGCGCATCAGAAGCTGCTCGCCGTCGCAAGTCTGATCGCGCTTCTGATCGGCTTTTCGATCGGCTCACCGAATTTCATGCAGACCTCGAACATGATCGCCATTCTGCAGGCGGCGTCGGTAAACGGTGTGCTGGCGGTGGCGGCGACGCTGGTCATCATCACCGGCGGCATCGATCTTTCCGTAGGTACCCTCATGACTTTCACGGCCGTGATTGCCGGCGTGACGCTCACCTCGATCGGCGTGCCGCTGCCGCTGGGCATCATTGCTGCAATCGGCGCAGGCGCGTTGAGCGGGCTGATTTCGGGCACGCTTGTCGCAAAGGCGAAGATACCGCCATTCATCGCCACGCTTGGCATGATGCTGATATTGAAAGGCCTGTCGCTGGTGATTTCGGGCACGCGCCCGATCTATTTCAGCGATGTCGTGGGTTTCGACCAGATATCGCGCGGCTCGATTATCGGTGATCTGATTCCCGCACTGCCGATCCCGAATGGCGTGCTGATCCTTTTCATTGTCGCGGTCGTGGTTGCTTACATCCTGAACAAGACGGTGCTGGGCCGCTACTGCTTCGCGCTTGGGTCCAATGAGGAGGCGGTTCGCCTGTCCGGCGTCAACACCGACCGCTGGAAGATGGCGATCTACGCACTCGCCGGCGCCATCTGCGGCATCGCCGGCATTCTCATCGCCTCGCGCCTCAACTCCGCGCAGCCGGCGCTCGGGCTCGGTTACGAGCTGGAGGCAATCGCAGCTGTCGTGATTGGCGGTACATCACTGTCGGGCGGTCGCGGCACGATCAACGGCACCATCATCGGGGCGCTCATCATGGCCGTTCTGACCAACGGCCTGCGTGTGATGTCGATCGCGCAGGAATGGCAGACCGTCGTTACGGGCGCGATCATCATTCTGGCTGTCTATGCCGATCAGTTGAGGCGCCAGAAGGCAAAATAACGAGAACCGCGGGAAACGCGTCGCAACACCCCACGAAAAATCTGAGTTAGTCAGGAGGAAAACATGATTACTCGTCGTTCTACACTGCTTGCGCTGCCGGCTCTGGCCATGATGGCCATGGGGTCGCCGGCCTTGGCACAGGACAAGCCCTATATCGCGCTCGTCTCCAAAGGCTTTCAGCACCAGTTTTGGCAGGCGGTGAAAACCGGCGCCGAGCAGGCCGCCGAGGAATTCGGCGTGCGCATCACCTTCGAAGGCCCGGACAATGAGACCATGGTCGATCGCCAGATCGACATGCTGGCGGCAGCGCTCGCCAACAAGCCGGCTGCAATCGGCTTCGCGGCGCTCGACAGCCAGGCGGCAATCCCGCTGCTCAGGCAGGCGTCAGATGCCGGCGTGCCGGTCATCGCATTCGACTCCGGCGTCGACAGCGACATTCCCGCCACCACGGCAACCACCGACAACCTCGCCGCAGCAGCACTTGCCGCCGACAAGATGGCCGAAATGCTGGGCGGCAAAGGCAAGGTCGCCGTTGTTGCGCACGACCAGACAAGCCGCACTGGCATCGACCGCCGCGACGGCTTCCTGAACCGCATGGCCGAAGCGCACCCCGACATCGAGGTGGTGACGGTTCAGTACGGCCAGGGCGACCATCTGCAGTCGACCGAGGTGACGAAGGCGATCCTCACCGCCAATCCTGACCTTGGCGGCATTTTCGGCACCAATGAGGGTTCGGCAATCGGCGTCGTCAACGGCGTGCGCGAGACCGGCGCCGAGAACATCGTCGTCATCGGTTATGATTCCGGTACGGCGCAGAAGCAGGCAATCAATGATGGCCTAATGGCCGGCGCGATCACGCAGAACCCGATCGGCATCGGCTATGAGACGGTGAAGGCGGCTGTCGCCGCGATCAACGGCGAAGAGCTGCCGAACATCATCGACACCGGCTTCTACTGGTACGACAAGGCAACGATGGACGATCCCCAGATCGCCGCGGTCCTTTACGACTAAGACACGAACAAAGCGAGCGGGTCAGAGGCCAGCCCCGCTCCGTTTCGCCCGCCGGATTTTGTCTGGCGGGCGATCTGCATTTGTTACGCGCCGCGTGAGCGCTTCGGCCTGTGGTCTAACCGCAACCAGCCGACAGGATTGTCATGCCCGACCGGGCGCCGACCGCTCAGGCCGCCCCATCGGAGCCGTGAGTACAGCGAACTGGCGTGAGACCAAAAAGATGGCGGAGAGTGGGAGAGACATTTCAACTCGGCGTAACAGGCCGCGACCGCGGCCCGGGCTTTCGCCCGCCCCCGCGGAGGCGTTGAGCGAAGCGAAACTGCCGTGAGCGAAATGATGGCGGAGAGGATGGGATTCGAACCCACGAGACCCTTTTGGGGTCTACTCCCTTAGCAGGGGAGCGCCTTCGACCACTCGGCCACCTCTCCGTTGCGTCGCTGGATAAAGAAAAGACCGGCGACAATCAATAAGCACCGGCGCATCATGCTACTTCTATATATCTAATGCGGTCTCGTGCCTTGATGTGTCTGTTTACGTTACGGAAATCGCGGTTCCTCGGACGGGTAGCGCGCTCCCGAATCGAGTCGGGCGGCGCAAACACAGCAAAATGAGTGAATTTGCCGCCGCGCAATCCCCACTCGGGCCTGTTTGGTGAATGAATCGTTAGTGCGGGGGTGCAAAACGTGTCTTTTGTGCAACAACAGGGTTCCATCGCGTGCCGGCAAACCAAAAGCTGGGTTCTTCCTTGTTGCGCGGGCAGGCCTCATCGGTAATGTCATGATCGAAGAAGGGGCGCGCTAGCGTGTCTTTTTCATCATTGGGGATGGGGCAGGGAACGCTGTCCTTCGGCTTAAGGACCCATACCCATATTTAAACCTTTGACTGGAGGTCAGAAAATGAAACTCAAGAGCCTTCTGATCGGCTCCGCAGCGGTGATGGCGGCTTCGGCCACCAGCGCCAAGGCTGCTGACGCGATCGTCATGGCCGAACCGGAGCCGATGGAATACGTCCGCATCTGCGACGTGTACGGCACCGGATTCTTCTACATCCCGGGCACCGAAACCTGCATGAAGATCGGCGGGTACTACCGGTTCCAGCTTAACTTCTCGTCGACCGCACTGACCTGGTTCGCTCGCTTTGCGCCGTCCTTCGACGTCCGCAACGAGACCGAGTGGGGCACTCTGCGTGGCTTCGCTGAAGTTGAGTTCGACTATGGCTGGTACACGGCCGGCTCGACCACGAGCTTCGGCACGACCCGCGCTGCTGCTGGTTACGCTCAGAACGTCAACCTGAACCATGCTTTCATCGAGATCATCACGGCCTCGGGTACGCTCCGCATGGGTAAAGGCGACTCCCCGTATGCACGCTTCCTGGGCTACGGTTCGGGTAACGTGTTTGGCGGCGTCTACGGCTTCGCTAACTCGGCTGAGATCAGCTACACCTTCAACGGCTCGAATGGCTTCTCCGCCATCATCGCGCTGCTGCAGGACGGCGACACCGACTACGTGCCGGACATCGAGGGTGGTATCAACTTCGCCCAGGGTTGGGGCTCGGTTGGTGCAATCGTCGGTTACGACGAGAGCGCTGGTCAGTGGGGCGCCAAGGGTGTGCTCCGCTTCAACGCACCGAACGGCTCGTTCTCCGGCGGTCTGCACGTGATCTACTCCAGCGGTGCAGCAGCTCATCGTTACTCGGTGGGTGACCCGGGTGGTGCAGCTGGTAACGTTGCTCCGTGGTCGATCCTCGCTCACGTGAAGGGTCAGTTCACGGCGACTGTTGCTGGTACTCTGTCGGCTCAGTGGTTCTCCAACACCGGTGGTTTCGACCTCGTCGGTGGTCTGGACATCCGTCCGATCGATGGCCTCCGGATCCGTCCGGAAGTTCGCTACATGACCACCAGCGGTGGCTGGGCGGGCGCTCTGCGCTTCGACCGCGCGATCCCATAAGGATCAGTTTCCAGCAATCGCTGGAACAGAAAACCCGGCGGGCAACCGCCGGGTTTTTTCATTGTCGACGCCGTTCGAACGCGCGCTCGCGCGGCAAGGCTCAACCAATTGAATTTATTGCATAGTCGTGCGTTGCTTGATCAGGCCGCGCGCTTTGCGCTCGCCGTGGGCTCACCGGTTTTTCTTCTCAGAAATGCGATGATCTTGCCGGGCAACCCGGCCGTTTCCAGCAAGGGTGCGTGGCCTTGGCCGGCAACCGTAATTGTCTCGAGATCAGGATGACGTTTTTCCATCTGTTCCAGTGTCTCGGGTGACAGCAGCAACGAATTCTCGCCGCGAACTGCCAGCACCGGCAAGCCCGACAATCCCATAAATTGCGGCCAGAACTCCGGCAGCGCCTTACTGAGGTTGACGCTTTTCAGCGTGTTCAGAAGCGCGGGATCGAAATCCGGCACAGGCCTTCCGTTCTCGTCGCGATAGATTGCCCGAACCGCGCGCTGCCAGTCGGCGTCGCTGAGTTTTGTGAAAACGCCCTTCTGGGCGGACTTCTGTATGGCAACGGCTTCTTCGAAGGTCGCCGGTTTCGGTGCGCGTTCCAGATAAGACCTGATCTGAGCAAGGCCGCTGCCTTCCACCACCGGTCCGATATCGTTGAGGACGACGGCTTTCAGAAGCCCGGGCCGCATGGCTGCCAGCACGAAGGTGATTAGCCCGCCGCGCGAGGTCCCGATGAACGCGGCGTGTTCAATGCCAAGCGCGGTCAGACCGGCCACGACATCGCCCGCTTCCACGATAGGATCGTAGTTGCGCCAGTTTGGATCATAGGCTGAACGCCCGCGCCCGCGATAGTCGAACGAGATGACGTGCCGAGGCGATCGTCCGCTCGATAGCTGCACCGCGAGATCGTGAAAGTCGGCTGCGTTACGCGTCAGCCCGGCAAGGCAGACAACGGGCAACGCATCGCTGTCCTGCGCGCCATAGAGGCGGGCATACAGTCTCAACCCGTCGCTCGCCGTGTAGAAGAAGTCTTCGAATTCGTTGTCCATTACCTGATGAGGTCATCCGAAATTGTAAGGCGGCCCGAAAGCCGCATCTTATATACTTGAAAGCTCTCCATGACACGCTGAACATAGTTGCGTGTCTCGGTGAAAGGAATGCGTTCGATCCAGTCGACGACGGTGTCGATATCCGTGCCGCGCGGGTCGCCGTAGCGTTTCATCCAGTCCTGGGCGCGGGCGGGGCCGGCATTGTAGCCGGCAAGCGTGAGAACATAGGAGCCGTCGAAACGGCTGAGCTGATCGCCCAGAAACGCAGCGCCCAGCGTGGCATTGTAGCCGGGATCGGAGGTGAGGCGCCCAGCGGAATAGCGGAGGCCGGCACGCCGCGCCATGGAACGCGCCGTGCGCGGAAGCAGCTGCAACAGCCCGCGCGCACCTGCTGGCGAGACGGCGGAAACGTTGAACTCGCTCTCCTGTCTTGCAACCGCATAGGCAAGCGCTTCGCCGGCGGCTGAAATGTCGGCCGAAGGCGGGATCACTCCAACCGGATGCGCCAAAGCGCCGACATTGATGCCGCGTGCGGCAGCGATCTTCCCGACGCGCAGCGCAAGATTGTGGTCGCTGCGTTTTTCGGCCATGGCGGAGAGGAGCGCGAGCTCGCCGGGGCTGTCGAGCTCTTCCGCGAGACTGCGGTAAAGCACGTCGGCGCGGTCGGGATAGCCTGCGGCTTCGATGCGTTCGATGGCCCGAACGGCCCCGCGTTCTGCGAACCGGCTGCGTTCCTCTGCACTCGGCTCAGGGTAAGCGGCCGCTGCTAGCTCGCTTCCAATGCGAGCGGCGGCAAGCTGGCCATAAAACGTCGTTGAATAAAGCGCGGCCTTCTCAAAAAGCGCTTGAGCATCGCCGACCGCACCGGCCTCGGCTGCGCGCCCCAGCCAGTAATAGCCGCGCGAGAGCGAGATCGGGCCTTCGGCAAGATCCACGATTGCCTGAAAATGCGACGATGCGTTCTGCGGGTCATCAAGATGCCGCAGTGCATACCAGCCGGCATGAAATGCAGCGTCGGTGGCGGCGACCGGGCTTCCGCCGACATGCGCGGCGGCAACCTTGTAAGCCAAATCCGGTTTGCCGATGTCGATGAGTTCGCGTGAGAGCACGCGACGCTCGGTCCACCAGGCATCGGGATCGACATAGGAGGATGCATCAGCAGGTGCCTCCAGTATCGCCTCCGCCGCAGCCTCGTATTGCCGCGTCCAGCGCAGCCTGCGCGCCTGAGCAAACACATAGCCGGCGCCGCGCTGTGCTTTCGGCACCTTTTGCAGAAGCGCCTTTGCGCGGCCCTCGCGCCGGATGACCGCACCCCATGCCTCTGCGAGTTCGGAGGCTTCGGCACGTTTAGCGACGCGCTGTGCCGAACTTACCCGGTCGTAATGCAGCATCTGCTCCATGTGGGCGCGATGGTCTGCCTGCGTAAGCAGCTCACTAAACTCGCGCAAAAAATCAGCTTCGTCTTTGGCCTCAAGCCGCTCTTGCCGCCAATAGGCGCTCACGACTGCCGCGGCTTCGGCCTTCTTGCCGGTCGCGAGCAGCGCGCGCGCCAGAACAAAGACGCCCTGCTGTGTCCTCGGCTCTTTGCCTTGCAGTGCATCGATGACGAAGTCTGCCGGCGCTTCTTCGTTATAAAGGGCGCGCTCCAGATAAATCTGCAGCGTTATCATGCCGGGCCAGCCTTCGAGTTCGTCAATCGCGTGAAGCAGCTCCGCGCTGGATTTGGCGCCGCCACCGAGGGCGATCGCCCAACTCATGGTCTGGTGGTCGAGCGAACCTTCTGGGAGTGAGTCGTGCGACCTCAATGCAGCGGTCAGGTCGCCGCGCTTCAGGCCGGAAAGCCCGGCTTTCAAAAGTTCGAAGTCACCGGCAGTGGCATCGCGCTCTATTTCGCGAAGAACAGCGGGATTGGTCTCCCGCAGCGCATCCTCGCGGAACACCGGCACAGGAATATCGGCGTCAGGCAGAATGCTGAGCGCACTGGCGCTGGTCAGCGGCAGACAGAGCGCCAGTGCGGCAAGCGCAATCCGTTTGCAGATTGGATGGTTCGAATGCATCTTTGGAGTTTATCTTCCGTGCTGCAAAAACCGAAGCCCGCAACTGCCGGCAGGCGAAATTCGACGGGCAATATACTATGTGCGGCCTTACCCCGCTGGCATATTGCTTCATGCGTTCAAATGCTTGCCCGCAAAGGGTGTCAGGACTATGGTGCGCCGCCGCGCGACCACGGGTTTTGTTTCGCGCAGAAAAGGAAGAGGTTTCGACAAAATGGCTATCACGCTGAGAGGTTCGCTCACCGCATTGGTGACCCCGTTCGCAAGCGACGGCAGCCTCAACGAAAAAGCCTTTTCCGATTTCGTGGAATGGCAGATCGCGGAAGGCACCAAAGGCCTTGTGCCGGTGGGCACGACGGGCGAGTCGCCGACGCTTTCGCATGCCGAACACAAGCGCGTTATCGAGCTATGCGTCGAGGCAGCGGCTGGACGCGTGCCGGTCGTTGCCGGCGCGGGCTCCAACAACACGACCGAGGCGATCGACCTTGCGCGCCATGCAAAGGAAGCTGGCGCTGATGCTGCTCTTGTGGTGACGCCCTATTACAACAAGCCCACACAGCGGGGCCTCTACGCGCATTTCGCAGCCGTGGCGAAGGCGGCCGATATCCCGATCGTCATCTATAATATCCCCCCGCGTTCGGTGATCGACATGAGCCCGGAAACAATGGGCCGGCTGGCGCAGGATTTCGGCAATATCGTGGGCGTGAAGGACTCTACCGGTAAGGTGGAGCGCGTTTCGGAACAGCGCCTGACATGCGGAAAGGATTTCATCCAGCTTTCGGGCGAAGATGCATCTGCGCTCGGTTTCAATGCGCATGGCGGCGTGGGCTGCATTTCTGTATCTGCCAACATCGCGCCACGTCTTTGCGCCGAGTTTCAGGAAGCAACCCTGAATGGCGATAAGGAACGCGCGCTTGAATTGCAGGACCGGTTGATGCCGTTGCACAAGGCGATCTTCACCGAGCCAGGTCTGTGTGGCGCGAAATACGGCCTTTCGAAGCTTGGTCGCTGCACCAATCTCGTGCGCTCGCCGCTGGTCACTATCGAAAAGTCGACCGAGGCATTGATCGACGCCGCCATGCAGCATGCCGGCATCGCGAACTGACGCGCCGTAGCAGTAGCGAACAGCCATGTCGAAAGACGCGAAGTCCAAAACACGCCCGGTGGCGGAAAACCGCAAGGCGCGCTTTTCCTACGAGGTGGTCGACACCTACGAGGCAGGCTTGGTGTTGACCGGCACTGAAGTGAAGTCGCTTCGCGAAGGGCAGGCCAACATCCAGGAAAGCTATGCCTCGGCAGAGGATGGCGAGATTTGGCTGATCAACTCCTATCTGCCCGAATATCTGCAGGGCAATCGCTTCAACCACGAGCCGCGGCGCCGCCGTAAGCTGTTGTTGAACAAGAAGGAAATGGCCAAGCTCGCGCAGTCGGTGGATCGCGAGGGCATGACCATGGTACCGCTCAAGATTTACTTCAACGATCGCGGTCGCGCCAAACTGTTGCTCGGTCTCGCCAAAGGCAAGAAGTTGCACGACAAGCGCGAGACGGAAAAGAAGCGCGACTGGGCGCGCGAAAAAAGCCGGCTGCTCAAAGAGCGCGGGTAGGGCGGTTCAGCCCGAGCGCTGCTCGTCTAGAAACGCCCTGATCTGCGCAAACACCGCGCGGAACATTTCCTCCGTCAGCCGGCCGGTGTTCGTGTTGTAGCGCGAGCAGTGATAGCTGCCGAAGAGTGTCACGCTGCCGATCCGATGCCTTGAGCCATGTCCGAACTTGTTGGCCGCGACGCGCTCGCCGAGTGTCCGCACCACCGATTGGTGCGCGATCGTACCCAACGCCAATATGGCCTCCAGATTGGGAAACCGCTCGATTGTGGGCGTGAGAAATTGCCTGCAGGTCGTGATCTCGCCACCGGTCGGCTTGTTTTCAGGCGGCACGCAGCGCACCGCATTGGTGATCGCGGTGCCAACGAGCTGTACGCCGTCATCCGGCCGAGCTTTATAAGTTCCCTGCGCGAAGCCGAATTCGCCAAGCGTCTGGTAAAGCAGATCGCCGGCGTAGTCGCCGGTAAAGGGGCGGCCGGTCTTGTTGGCCCCGCGCAGGCCTGGTGCGAGGCCTACGATGAGTAATCGAACAGCCTCTTCACCGCTCGGCGGCAGGAATGTCGGCACCGGCGCGTTGAACCAGTCCGGCTCCTTGCAGCGCCAGCCCGCAATGAAATCATGCAGGCGCGGACAGAGCGCGCAGTCGCGCGGCGGCTCGGTCGCAGCCTGAGGCACGGCCGGCATCAATATTCGTCGTCTTCAATATCCTCGTCCGGCTCGTTGCGGCGCGGCGGACGTTCGGAAGGATCGCGGCCGATTTCGTCCTTCAGCGACATGAGGTCGATGAACTGGTCCGCCTGCCGGCGCAGATCGTCCGAGATCATTGGCGGCTGCGAGCTCATCGTGGAGATAACGCTCACTTTGCGGCCGCGTCGCTGCAGCGCCTCCACCAGCGTGCGGAAGTCGCCATCGCCGGAAAAGATCACATAGTGGTCAACGACATCGGAAAGCTCGAACGCATCGATCGCGAGCTCGATATCCATATTGCCTTTGATTTTGCGCCGTCCGGTCGAATCGGTGAATTCCTTGGCCGGCTTCGTAACCACCCGGTAGCCATTGTAATCCAGCCAGTCGATCAGCGGCCGGATTGAGGAATATTCCTGATCTTCCACCAGCGCGGTGTAGTAATATGCGCGAAGCAGATAGCCTTTTTTGTTAAATGAATCCAAAAGCTTGCGGTAGTCGATGTCGAAGCCGAGCGACCGCGACGTGGCATAAAGGTTGGCACCGTCGATGAACAGAGCGATTTTTTCGCGAGGGTCGAACATGGGCAATGTCCTTCTGATGAAAACAATCTGAGGCAATCAAAGGAACGCGAGGCCGAAATCAGGAACGCGTAAAGCTATCAAATAGCGTTTCAGCCGGGCGTTTTGAAGGGTGGCGGGGTTCACGTTACGGTGGTTTTGGCGGCCATTCGCCGCAATTGTGCCCCGTACTTGCGCGATTGCTTGAAATCCGCAGCGCTTCATTATATTGAGCCCGCAATCTCCGGAAAAATCCGAATGAACGAAAGGGGCGCCGTATGGCCCGCGTTACAGTCGAAGACTGCATCGACAAGGTTGATAACCGCTTTGAACTCGTCCTTCTGGCCGGCCACCGTGCGCGCCAGATTTCGCAGGGACAGCCCATCACCATCGAGCGCGACAACGACAAGAACCCGGTCGTTGCACTGCGCGAAATCGCCGACGAGACGCTTTCGCCGGGCGACCTAAAGGAAGACCTCATCCACTCGCTGCAGAAGCATGTCGAGGTTGATGAGCCCGAGGCTGATCAGCCGGCAATCACCGCTGAGGCGACTGAAACCGCTGATACGCCCGACGCGCCGGAAGAAGTTACCTTCGACCGCATGAGCGAAGAAGATCTGCTCGCCGGCATCGAAGGTCTCGTGCCGCCGGAAAAAAGCGACGACTTTTAGGCTTGAGATCGCCGGACTGAGGCAACGCGCCTCTTTTCTTGCGCAAGCAATCAGCGCTATTTTGAACATGCGTCGTGGTATCCGCGGCGCATGTTTTCGTTTGCCCTGCATGTCGGGCCCTCCACGTCCGCAGCCACGTCGAAGCAGGAACACAGCCGGAGTAGCTGCCGATGATGCGTCAATATGAGCTTGTGGAGCGCGTTCAGCGCTACAAGCCGGACGTCAATGAGGCGCTGCTCAACAAGGCTTATATTTATGCCATGCAGAAGCATGGCCGGCAGCGGCGGGCCTCCGGCGATCCCTATTTCTCGCACCCGCTCGAAGTTGCCGCGATCCTCACTGACATGCATGCCGACGAGGCGACGATAGCTGTCGCGCTTTTGCATGACACCATCGAGGATACGACCGCCACGCGCGCCGAGATCGACGAGCTGTTCGGCCCCGAGATGGGCCGGCTGGTCGAAGGCCTGACCAAGTTGAAGAAGATCGATCTCGTCTCCAAGAAGGCGGAGCAGGCGGAAAATCTGCGCAAGCTGTTGCTCGCCATTTCCGATGATGTGCGGGTGCTTCTCGTCAAGCTCGCCGACCGTCTGCACAATATGCGCACGCTCGATCATGTGCCGCCGTCGAAGCGCCAGCGTATAGCTGAAGAGACGATGGAGATATACGCGCCGCTGGCCGGCCGGATGGGCATGCAGGACATGCGCGAGGAGCTTGAGGAGCTCGCATTCCGCCACATCAACCCGGAAGCCTATGCCGCCGTCGTTGAACGGCTGGGTGAAATCACGGAAGTCAGCAAGACCGTCATTTCGGAAATCGAAAGCGCTCTCTCGCAGCTCTTCGAGCGCTACAAGATCGACGCGGTTGTAAAGAGCCGGCGCAAGAAGCCGTGGTCGGTGTTCCGCAAGATGGAAACGAAGGGGCTTTCATTCGAACAGCTCTCCGACATATTCGGCTTCCGCGTCATCGTCGGCAGTGTGCCCGACTGCTACCGCGCGCTGGGTGCGATCCACACCACATGGTCAATGGTGCCGGGCCGTTTCAAGGATTACATCTCGACGCCCAAGCAGAACGACTATCAGTCGATCCACACCACAATCGTTGGCCCGTCGCGCCAGCGTGTGGAGCTTCAAATTCGCACCCGCGACATGAACCGGGTCGCCGAATATGGCGTCGCCGCTCACGCGCTCTACAAGGATTTGCCCGAAGGTGTGAATGGCAGCAGCCATGCTATTTCGCGTGACACCAACGCCTATGGCTGGCTGCGGCGAACCATCGAAGCGCTTTCGGTGGGCGATAACCCGGAAGATTTTCTGGAGAACACCAAGCTGGAGCTCTTCCAGGACCAGGTGTTCTGCTTCACGCCCAAGGGCATGATCATCCCGCTGCCGCGCGGCGCAACGCCGATCGATTTTGCCTATGCGGTCCACACCGATGTCGGCGACACCTGCGTCGGCTGCAAGGTGAACGGTCGCATCATGCCGCTGGTGACCGAACTCAAGAATGGCGACGAGGTCGAGATCATCCGCTCCAAGGCACAGGTGCCGCCCGCTGCCTGGGAAAATGTCGTTGTCACGGGAAAGGCGCGCTCTGCGATCCGCCGTGCCACCCGCAACGCGATCCGCAAGCAGTATTCGGGCCTCGGCACACGCATCCTTGAACGCGCCTTCGAGCGCGCCGGCAAACCCTTTAGCAAGGATGCTCTGAAGCCTGCACTGAACCGCCTCGCACGCAAGGAGGTGGAAGACGTGTTGGCCTCTGTAGGGCGCGGCGAATTGTCGTCACCCGATGTGCTGAAAGCCGTGTTCCCCGACTTCAAGGATGAGCGTGTCACGCAACCGCCGAAGGAGCGGGAAGAGGGCTGGTTCAACATGCGCAATGCCGCCGGCATGCTCTTTCAGATACCGGGCCGCACGTCGCGCAAGACCAAGAAGCAGACCCAGAAGCAGGGCGATGCCGTTCCCATTCGCGGTGTCACAGGCGACCTACCGGTGCGCTTTGCGCCCGAGGGCGCTGTGCCGGGCGACCGCATCGTCGGCATTTTGCAGCCCGGATCTGGCATCACGATATACCCGATCCAGTCGCCATCGCTCACCGCTTATGACGACCAGCCCGACCGCTGGATCGACGTGCGCTGGGACATAGACGAAGACACCAAGGAGCGCTTTCCGGCGCGGGTTTCCGTCACGGCGATCAACGAGCCCGGCTCGCTGGCCAACATTGCGCAGGTGGTCGCGGCCAACGACGCCAACATCCACATGCTCTCCATGGTGCGTACCGCACCAGACTTCACTGAGATGATCATCGATCTTGAGGTGTGGGACCTCAAGCAGCTCAACCGGCTTCTATCGCAGCTTAAGGAGCATTCCAGTGTCTCCGATGCCCGCCGCGTCAACGGCTAGCCGCCAAATGCGGCTAATGTCTTGTTGTGGCTGCCACATTGCGTGGTTATGTTGATTGCTGGAGCTGCCGGGGTTTGCGATACGCTTAGTTAACAAGCCACCTTTATCCTCCATCTGAACACTGAATCGCCTTGCGATTCGATCGAACTGGACAAGTCGGCGCAATGCTGTTTCGACGCAGAAAACCTGCTGATTCATGGGACCGGATCCGTACCTGGCTCTGGCCCCGCAGGTCGGTCTGGCGCTCGACCCAATATTTCGTCAAACGGGTGCTCAGGATTACCGCGACCCCGCACGCGGTCGCAGCCGGCGTGGCCGCAGGCGTGCTTGCGTCCTTCACCCCATTTCTTGGTTTTCATTTCCTCATTGCCGCCGCGGTTGCGATCGTCCTGCGCGGCAACGTCGTCGCCTCCGCGCTCGGCACCATGGTCGGCAATCCGATTACTTTTCCGTTCATTTTCGCGGGCACGCTGGGGCTGGGCCGCTTCCTGCTCTATGGCCGCCATCCCGAATCGCTGGCCCCGATCGATATTTCTTCCACGCTGCGGCATCTCGACTTCGCTCACATCTGGCAGCCGCTGCTTTGGCCGATGACCCTGGGCGGTCTGGTGATCGGCTCGCTTGCCGGGCTCACCGTATACGTGCTGACTCGCTGGGGCGCGTATATGTTCCGTGAGGAGCGCCGCCGCCGGCTGGCTGAGCGCGCGAAACGCCGCGCCGAGGCCTCCCTGGCCGCGCAAGCCAGCACGGCGTAAGCTCCCTCCATGATTGTCGGCATCGGCAGCGACCTCATCGACATCAGGCGCGTCGAGGCGACGCTTGAGCGTTTTGGCGAGCGCTTCATCAACCGCGTCTTCACGCCGGTTGAGCAGGCGCGTTCAGAGCGCCGCAGGCAGCGCGCAGCATCCTATGCCAAACGCTTCGCCGCCAAGGAGGCCTGCGCCAAGGCCCTGGGCACGGGGCTCTCGCGCGGAGTGTTCTGGCGCGATATGGGTGTCGTCAACCAGCGCGGGGGCAAACCGACCATGCAGCTCACGGGCGGCGCTGCGGAACGGTTGAACCAACTGCTGCCGGAAAATTACCGCGCGGTAATCCACATCACAATCACCGACGACCACCCGCTGGCGCAGGCTTTTGTGATCATCGAAGCGCTGCCGGCTGATTAGACGACTGCCGCTGTCACAAGGCCGCCGCAATGGCGTTGCCCCTGACCTTGAAACGCCCTAAGACGGCTGCGGCCCGAAGGGCTTCCCGGAACCGAGGATGAGATGAGCGTGGCAGACAAAACGCAGAAGAAATCGGGCGGACTTGGCGAGACCGTCAGTGTGATCGTCCAGGCGCTCATTCTGGCGCTCATCATCCGCACATTTCTGTTCCAGCCATTCTCGATTCCCTCGGGCTCCATGCGTCCGACCCTGCTTGAGGGCGACTATCTGTTCGTCACCAAATGGGCCTATGGCTATTCGCACCATTCGCTGCCGTTCTCCCCGCCTGTTTTTTCGGGCCGCATCTGGGATGCAGAGCCGGAGCGCGGCGACGTGGCCGTCTTCAAACTGCCGCAGGACCCGAGCTTCGATTACATCAAACGCGTAATCGGCCTGCCTGGCGACCGCATTCAGATGCGCGACGGTCAACTCTTCATCAATGATGAGGCCGTGCCGCGCGAAAAGGTTGGCGAAATCAACAATCCCGACATCACCGAGGTGAACCGCCCGGTCGAAGTGTGGCGCGAAACGCTGCCCAACGGCGTCGCTTACGACACACTCGACCTCACCAAGAACGGCATTGGCGACGACACGCGCGAATTCCGCGTTCCCGAGGGCCATTATTTCATGATGGGCGACAATCGCGACAATTCCACCGATAGCCGCTTTACCGTCGGCTTCGTCCCGCATGAAAATCTGGTCGGCCGCGCCAACATCATCTTCTTCTCCATCGCCGGCGGCCACAGCCCGCTCGAAATCTGGCAGTGGCCGTCTGAAATGCGCGTCGACCGCCTGTTCGGCTGGGTCGAATAGCGGGACGGCGCGATGCCGAAACGCGCGGTAGCCGGCACGGCGCTGGTCGAGGGCATCGCAGCTCTCACCGGGCACACATTTGCAGATACGAACTTGCTTGAACGCGCGCTGACCCATGCCAGCGCGCGCAAGGGCGTCGACTATCAGCGTCTGGAGTTTCTTGGCGACCGTGTGCTGGGCCTGATCATCTCCGAACTGCTCTTCTCCAGCTTTCCCGAAGCGCCGGAAGGCGAACTTTCCGTCCGGCTGAACGCGCTGGTGAACGCCGAAATGCTGGCGTCGATCGCCGAAGAGATCGGCCTGCCGGATTTCATAGCAACCGGAGCGGAGTTGCGTGCGCTATCAGACCGCAAGCGCGTCAATGTTCGCGCCGATGTGGTGGAGGCTTTGATCGCCGCGCTCTATCTCGATGGCGGGTTCGAGGCCGCGCGCGCCTTCGTCCACCGGCACTGGTCCGAACATGCAGAATCCGCCGGTGCCGCGCGCCGCGACGCCAAGACCGAATTGCAGGAATGGGCGCATCAGGTTGCGGGCGAAGCGCCAACCTATTCGCTTGAGGGTCGCAGCGGACCGGATCATGATCCGCTCTTTACCGTGAGCGCTGAACTCAAAGGCTACAAGCCCGTCAGCGGCAAGGGGCGCTCCAAGCGGGAGGCCGAACAGAACGCGGCTGCTGCGATGCTTGAGCGCGAAGGCATCTGGAAGAAGGAAAAGAACGGGTGAGCGCCGAACCGGAAAAAACCGTGACCCGCTCAGGCTTCGTTGCGCTCATCGGCGCGCCGAACGCCGGTAAATCGACGCTGGTCAATCGCCTGGTTGGCGCCAAGGTCTCTATTGTCACCCACAAGGTCCAGACCACCCGTGCCATCGTGCGCGGCATCGCCACGCACGACAAGGCGCAGATCGTTTTTGTCGATACACCCGGCATCTTCAAACCGAAACGCAGGCTGGACGAGGCTATGGTCACCACCGCCTGGGGCGGCGCCAAGGACGCCGATCTCGTACTGGTGTTGATCGACGCCGAGCGCGGCATCAAGGGCGATGCGCTGGCGCTACTCGAGAATATCGGCGAGGTACGCCAGCCCAAGGTTCTGGTGCTCAACAAGATCGACAGGATCAAGCGCGATACGCTTCTGGCGCTTACCCAGCAGGCAAACGAGTACGCAGAGTTCGAGCGCACCTTCATGATTTCCGCGCTGGATGGTTCGGGCTGCAACGACCTGCTCGATTATCTGGCGGGCAAGCTGCCGGAAGGCCCCTGGTATTACCCTGAAGACCAGCTTTCCGACCTGCCGATGCGCCAGCTGGCCGCCGAAATCACGCGCGAAAAGCTCTTCCTGCGTCTCCACGACGAACTGCCCTATTCATCCCATGTCGAAAACGAAAAGTGGGAAGAGAGAGCTGACGGCTCGGTGCGCATCGAACAGGTGATTTACATCGAGCGCGACAGCCAGAAGAAGATCGTGATCGGCAAGAAGGGCGAGACGATCAAGGCGATCGGCGAGGCAGCGCGCAAGGAGGTTGCCGAAATCCTCGAGCAGAAAGTGCATCTCTTCCTGTTCGTGAAGGTGCGCGAGAAATGGGGCGACGACCCCGAGCGCTACCGCGAGATGGGACTTGAATTTCCGAAAGGATAGTTCAGGCTTGAACAATGGAATGGCGCGACGAGGGAATCATTCTCGGCACCCGCAAGCATGGCGAAACCAGCGCCATTCTTGAGGTGATGACGCGTCAGCGCGGGCGCCATCTGGGTTTGGTCCGCGGCGGACGCTCACGCAAGCTTCAGCCGCTCTTGCAGCCGGGCAACGAGGTCGAAATTCACTGGCGCGCGCGGCTCGACGAGCATCTCGGCACATTTCAGGTCGAGGGCCGCGAGCTCAATGCGGCGCGGCTCTTCGAAAGCTCGATTGCCGTCTACGGCCTGCAGCTGCTTGCGGCTCATCTGCGGCTTCTGCCGGAACGCGACCCGCACGCACGTTTGTACGAGACGCTCAAACTTCTGATCACCCATCTGGATGACGCATCGTCCGCCGCGGAGCTGGTCATCCGCTTCGAACTCGCTTTGCTTGACGATCTGGGCTTCGGGCTCGACCTCACGCGCTGTGCTTCCAGCGGGTCGCGGGAGGAGCTCGTCTATGTTTCGCCCAAAACCGGGCGCGCGGTGTCGCGCTCGGCTGGCGAGCCGTGGCATGACCGGTTGCTTCAACTGCCTGGCTTCCTCAGCCCGGCCGCCGGTAGGCCCAACGATGCCGTGGCGCTCGATCAGGCATTTCGGCTGACAGGTTATTTTCTGACACGCCATGTTTATGAGCCACGCGGCGTGAAGGAGCCGGAGGCCAGAACCGGGTTTCTGTCGTCGGTGCGGCGGCAGGTGCGCAAGGTGCGGCACAATTGGGAGGCGATGCGGCATGAGTGACGGCGAGGGGCTTGAGATCTACCCCGGGTTTTTCTCGCGCCTCGGCGTGGGCACAATACCCATCGAGGATCTGCCGAAATATTCAGGACTTGAGCTTTTGCAGCGCGTCGCCGACGGCACTTATCCGGCCCCGCCTATCGGCGGTCAGCTCAATTTTTCGCTCTACGAGGTATCGGAGGGCAGGGCGGTTTTTCGGGGTGTTGCTAACAAAAAACACCTGAATCCGCTCGGCAGCGTGCATGGCGGCTGGACGGCGACGATCATGGACTCTGCCCTTGCCTGCGCGGTGCAGACGCTGCTTGCCAAAGGCGAGGCCTACACCACGGCCGAGTTCAAAGTGAACCTGATCCGCCCGATCACGCCGAAGACCGGGCTGGTGGAGTGCACCGGCACTGTGGTTCACAAAGGCCGCACGACAGCAGTGTCCGAAGCATCGCTGAGGGATACCGATGGTAAGCTCCTCGCCTTCGGTACCGAGACCTGTTCGATCTTTCCGATGTCGGACCTGATCGCCCGAAGGTAGCCCTACTCCGCCGCTTCCGCCACCGGCCGATCGACCGGCTTTTCCGCGATCGGCCAGTGCACCACCGCCGCGAACAGGCCAAGCAGCACGCCGAGCCACCAGACGGGATCGTAGCTGCCGATGCGGTCGTAGAGATAGCCGCCGAGCCACACGCCGAGGAACGAGCCGACCTGGTGCGACAGGAAGACGATGCCGCCCAACATGCCGAGATGCCGCGTGCCGAACATGATCGCGACAAGCGCGTTGGTCGGCGGCACGGTCGAGAGCCATAACAGCCCCATGATCACCGAAAAGACGATCACGCTGGCCGGTGTCTGCGGCAGCAGCAGGAAAGCGGTAACCAGTGCGGAGCGTCCGAGATAAATCCAGACAAGAAGCATCGGCTTGGAATAGCGCTGGCCGGCAATGCCCGAACTCAGCGAACCGATAATGTTGAAAAAGCCGATCAGCGCCAGCGCGATCACCGCGTAGCGTGCCTCGATGCCGATGTCGGAGATATAGGCGGGAAAGTGCGCTGTGATGAAGGCGACCTGAAAACCGCATACGAAGAAGCCGGAGACCAGCAGAAGGTAGCTGCGATGCGCCAGCGCCTCGGATAGTGCCGCCGCCACCGTCTGGTTGGCATTCGCCACCTGCTGGCTGCCGCTTTCGGAATTGCCACGCAAAGGTATCGCAAGCACGGGGATGATGAGCATCATGGCGCTCATCGCGATCAGCGAATCGTACCAGCCGACATAGTCGATCAACCCTTGCGACAGCGGCGCGAAAAGGAACATGCCCGCCGAACCCGCTGCAGTGCCGAGGCCAAACACGAAGCTGCGGCTCTCTGCAGGCACATTGCGGGCAAATGCCGCAAGTACGATACCGAACGAGCCGGCGGCCACGCCGAGGCCGACCAGCACGCCGCCGCCGATATGCAGCATCAGTGGCGTTGATGAACCTGCCATCATGGCCAGCCCCAAGGCGTACATGACGCCGGATAGCGCCAGCACGCGCCAGGTGCCGAACTTGTCGGCCAGAGCCCCGAACACCGGCGTGCCGAGGCCCCAGGCAAGGTTCTGAAACGCCATTGCGAGGCCGAAGGTCGTGCGGTCCCAGCCCTTTTCGGCCAGCATTGGTAACTGGAAGAAACCCATCGCCGAGCGTGGCCCGAACGTCAGCGCTGCGATCAGGCAGCCGCAGGCTATGATGAGCCAGGGTAGTCTTCCGTCAATGCGGTCGGCGGCGGGCTGTGCCATAGGTCAAGGATCCTGACTGAACTCGCCGGAATAATAGGCGCGACGCCAATCGGAACAAATGAATTGTCGGCGCGGAACGATCAAATTAATTGACCGTTCCGCGCCCCACCCGGGATCAGCTTGCCTTGCGCGCCGGCTTTTTCGGCTTGGTGTCGACTGGAATGTAGTGGATGTCCCGCTGCGGGAAGGGGATTGAAATCCCGTTCTTGTCGAAGGCCATCTTCGCTGCCTTGGTCAGGTCGAGCCGCGTCTGCCACCAGTTTGTGGTCATCGTCCAGTAGCGGCAAGTTACATTGACCGCACTGTCGCCCAGCTCCACGACAAATGCTTCGGGCGCTGGATCGGAGAGCACACGGTCGTCGCCTTTGGCGAGGTCGAGCAGCAACTTCTTCGCAAGGTCGATATCGTCGTCATAGCCGATGCCGATTGTGAGATCGTAACGGCGCTGCGGGTTGCGCGAATAGTTGGTCACCGCCGTGTTCCAGAGTTCGCTGTTGGGCGCGAAGAGATAGACCCCGTCGAGCATCTTGATCTCTGTCGCGAACAACCCGACCTCCACGACCGTGCCGCTGATCGAACCTGTCGAGATAAATTCGCCCACGCGAAACGGCCTCAGTACCAGAAGCATGATGCCTGCCGCGATGTTTTGCAGTGTTCCCTGCAGCGCCAGACCAATCGCCAGGCCAACCGCACCAAGGGCTGCGATGATCGAAGCGGTCTGCACGCCAAACTGGGCCAGTACCGTGACGAGGAACAGCGCGAGAACGGCGTAGCGCAGCCCCTTGGACAGAAAGCGCCGCAGCGTTTCGTCGAAACCGCGAATTTCGCCGAAGAGGCGGTAGGACCATTTCTCCACCATGCGGGCCACGATGAGGCCGATAATGAGGAGGACGACTGCGCCGAGGATCGAAAAGGAATAACTGACGATCAGCGCCCCGGCTTCGTTAAGCGCGCCTTCGACTGCTTTGAAGAGCTCGTCGGTGCTGAAATCCATATTGGCTTGCTCCTTGATAGTTGAACTTCGCTCGATCCCCTGTGAGGCTGACGCGGCCCGGCGAAAAAAGCGCCGGATCGCGACTCGCGCCACCGCCGGAACATAGCGCGCTGGTTGGAATTTGCTGCCACAATTCGGCCCAATTTCGCGCGCGATAGGCGATTTGGGCTTGCCGAACGAAGACCGCGCGCAAGCGCCCCGGGTTTCGGTCTTCGCGGGTTCCTCAAGGCATGCCATTTGCCATACGCCCTGCGCGGGCAGCCGACATCGACGCGCTTGTCGCCATCGAGACTGCGGCTTTCGAAACCGACCGCATTTCGCGCCGTTCGTTCAGGACATTGCTGGAGCGCGAATCCGCGACAACGCTGATCGCCGAGGCCGAAGGGCGAGCTGCCGGTTATGCGATGGTGCTTTTCCGTCGTGGCAGCGGCGTTGCGCGGCTCTATTCGCTGGCGCGGCTTCCGGGGCCTGAGGGCACCGGGCTTGGGCGCGAGCTTCTGGAAGCTGCCGAGAAGGCAGCCTACGAACGCGGACGCCTCCTGCTGCGCCTTGAAGTGAGCGAGCGCAACGGCCGCGCAATCGCGCTTTATGAGCGCAAGGGCTATCGCCACATCGGCGCGGAGCCGAACTACTACGAAGACGGCGCCGGCGCCTTCAGGCTGGAGAAGATCCTGCGCGGGGAGGGCGGCTCATCGACCGACATTCCCTATTACGAACAGTCGGTCGATTTCACCTGCGGCCCCTGCTGCCTGATGATGGCGTTGGCGCATTTCCAGCCCGGCTTCAAGCCTGACGCGGTGACCGAGATCAGGCTCTGGCGCGAGGCGACCACCGTGTTCATGATGTCGGGGCCCGGCGGCTGCGAGCCGTTCGGCCTCGCGGCTGTTGCGCATGACCACGGTCTGTCGGCGGAGATCATCGTTTCGCATCCGGGCGCGCTTTTCTTGCAATCCGTGCGCAGCGCGGAAAAACGCTGGGTGATGGAGCGGGCGCAGGAGGACTTTCGCAACCGTGTGCGCGCCGCGCGCATTCCCGTAGCCAACCGCACCTTTGCGCTGGAGGATGTCCGGTCCGCACTTGCTGCCGGCAAGCTCGTGGTGGTGCTCGTCAGCGGCTATCTGATGTTCGGAAAGAAAGTGCCGCACTGGGTGCTGGTGTTGGCCGACGAGGACGATCACTTCATCATGCACGATCCCTGGGTCGAGGACGAAAGGGGCGAGACGCGCATCGACGCGGCCGCCATCCCCGTTCCGCATGATGTATTCTATTCTATGGCGCGTTTTGGCGGCATGCGCGCGGCTGTCATATTGGGAGAGGGCAAACGACAATGAGCTGGGTGATCCTGACCGGCCGCGCCGGCGATCTCGACCAGGTGGCTACACCGCACAAGATCATCACCAACCGCGACTACTTGGCTCATCCTTCGCTCTTTCGCGGCCAGCCGCCGAAAGTGATCAACCTGTCGAACAGCTATGCCTACCAGTCGCGCGGCTATTACGCCTCGCTGCTGGCCTCTTCGCGCGGCCACAAGGTCATTCCCACCGTGGAGACGATGATCGATCTGTCGGAGAGGAAGCTCTACGAAAACGCACTGCCGGAGCTGGAACAGGCGCTCAACAAATGCCGCAAGGAGCTCGGCGGTGCGTTTCCGCGCACCGTCTCCGTATTTTTCGGTATGGGGCCGTCCAAGGTATGGGACCGTTTTGCCCGGCTGTTGTTCGACTGGTTCCGTGCGCCATCGCTGGAAGTCACGATCGAGGATGGTCAGTGGGCCGCGATCCGCAAAATCGGCTTCCTGCCGATTGCGCGCATGGATTCCGAGGGCAAGACGCGGTTTCTGGAATGCATGGAGCGTTACACGGCGCGCGAATGGCGCGACTCACGCACCCGCACGCCCGCGCGCTACACCTTCGCCACACTGATCGATGCCAACGAAGAGCTTCCGCCGTCCTCTGTCGCATCGCTGCGCCACTGGTCGCGCGTGGCCGCAAAGATGGGCGTCGAGGTCGAGCCGATCACGAAGAAGGATCTCGCCCGGCTCGCGAACTATGACGCGCTTTTCATTCGCGAAACGACGGCCATTTCCAACCACACATACCGCTTTGCCCGCCGCGCCCAGCAGGAAGGCATGCCGGTGATCGACGATCCGCTGTCGATGATCCGTTGCACGAACAAGGTCTATCTCAACGAGCTGATGGCGGCGAACAAGGTGCCTGTGCCGCCGACGGTGATGATCGCGGGCGCCAGCGATCTGGAGCTTGCCGCTGAGACGCTTGGCTTTCCGCTGGTTCTGAAAATTCCGGACAGTTCGTTCTCGCGCGGCGTCAAAAAGGCGTCGGACTTCAGGGAGCTGAAAGAGCTCGCGACGAAGTGGCTGGAAGATTCCGACCTCCTGATCGCACAGAAATTCATGCCGACCGAGTTCGACTGGCGCATCGGCGTGCTGGGCGGCGAGCCGCTATTTTCGGTTCAGTACCTGATGGCGCGTAAGCACTGGCAGATCGTCAATCATGAACGCCGTGGCCGGCCGGACGAGGGCGGTTTCCGCACTTTCACGCTGAAGGAAACGCCCGCCGATGTGATCGACGTTGCGGTGCGCGCCGCCCGCTGCATTGGCGACGGGCTCTACGGCGTCGACCTCAAGGAGACGCCGGATGGCGTTTGCGTCATCGAGGTCAACGACAACCCCAATCTCGACCATGGCTGCGAAGACGCCGGCGAGAAGGACGAAGTCTGGACGCGCCTGACCGACTGGTTCCTCAAACGGCTGGAGCGGTAACGTGCCGGCGCTATGCTCGACCAATTTCGTTGAACCGCGCCACGAATGCCTTCTGAACCGACTTCGCAGGGCGCGCGGCTAGGTCGAAGCCGTCGGTCGAAATGCCGCGCGGCCGACTGAAATACTTCGATGCCTCTCGGTCTGAAAAGCCGGCCAGCTCGGTCGCCTCGAAATAGGCCGCGATCTGATCTGCCCGCTTGATCGCTTTCTTCAGTGTTTGCGGCAGTTCGGCAGGCAGGCCGAAATGCAGGTGGATCGCGTGCTGCAGCCGCGCTTCGACCGCCTTGTAGCCACCGCCGACAACGGCCTTGAAAGGCGAGATCATGTCGCCGATCACATATTCGGGGGCGTCATGCAGCAGCGCGGCAAGCTGGTCGCGCGGGGAAGCCTTTGCGGCGGTTCTTGTGAAGATCGCCTCTACCAAAAGCGAGTGCTGGGCAACGGAAAAAGCGTGGTCGCCGACCGTCTGGCCGTTCCAGCGCGCCACGCGGGCAAGCCCGTGCGCGATGTCGGCGATTTCGATGTCGAGCGGTGAAGGGTCGAGCAGGTCGAGGCGGCGGCCCGAAAGCATGCGCTGCCACGCGCGGGAAGGTGCGCCGGGTTTGTCGGCCACTACTCGGCCTCCGCGTCGCGTTCGGGGAAGGTCAATTTCGCCCAGCCGGGAATGGCGAGCGAGACCTCGACGTCACCCACAAGCAGCTTGGTGCCGGCGTCGAGCGCGGCCTTCACCCTGTCGATGCGCGCAATGGCGAGACCACGTGTTCCAGCCACCGTACCGAGTGTGCCGATTACGCGCCTGTCAGCGGTGATGTCCGTACCCGACGGCGGCAGGGCTGTGTCGGCCCGAGCCAGTAGAACGCGCCGCCGTGCGGTGCCGCGATGCTGCATGCGCGACACCACTTCCTGACCGACGAAGCAGCCTTTCTTCAGTCCCACGCCACCATTCTGATCGAAGAGCACATCATGCGGAAACGCATCGCTCAGCGCATAATCTGCGCCGCTCTCCGCCACACCATGTTCGGCGCGCAATGCGGCATAGACATCTGCCGCCGCATCGGCCGCAGGCGCCGCGCCATATGCGCGCCAAACCTCGGCGTCGGCAAAGCGGCGGTCGCGCAGCCAGCCTGAATCGGATTGTGAAGTGCTTGAATCATCGCGCGAGGAATGTGAATCAACCTGCCATTGGACGGCGACAGGCTGTTGTTCTTGAACGTCAATTTCGACCTTCGCCCGCAGCTTGTAGAGCATGAGCCGGCGTTGGAAATCACTGGCGACATCGGTTCGGCACTCGAGTTGGAACCCGTCTTCGCCGTGCCGTGAAATAAGAAAATCGAACAGTATCTTGCCCTGCGGCGTCAGCAGAGCGCCGGGCCAAGCCTCGCCCTCGGCGATGGCTTCGAGGTCGGTGGTGACGATGTTCTGCAGGAACGCACGGGCGTCTGGCCCGTTTGCGGTGATCAGTGCGCGGTCAGTCAGGTGAACGAGTGGCATGGCGGGTCAACATGTTGATACGCACCCTACCTATGCCGCTCGGATCGCACCCACAAGGCTGGTCGATTGCTCAGGTGCGGCCTTCCTGACTCCGCGAATTGCGCAGCCGCGCGACAAGCTCGCGCAGCCGCTCCGCGCCCTTGGCGCTCAGGCCGCCATTTTCGTAGTCGCGCAAGACGGTCGCTTCCAGCTCTTCCGCCAGCCGGTCGAGTGGTGCCGGCCGGCGCGGATCGTCAGGATCGTAGTGATCGAAAAGATTGATCCAGCGGTCGCTTTCGCGCCCGAAATGCATCAGCCGGTCGAGATAGGCTTCCGGGTCGTCGCGGCTGGAAACGAAGCCGAGCGCTGCGGCGGCCAGCGATAGCGGCATCATGACGAAGTCGCGCAGGCCGTCAGCGAATAGCTTTATCTGGAGAAGCAGCACGCGCCGCATCAGCCGCAGGCGGCTGTGCCGGTGCGGCACCTGCAGTTCTTGCTCGTGCTTTGCTTCGCTTGCGGCCATGCTTCCCCCCGAATGGCTTTACTCGGCTGATATGGGTGCGCGCAGCGCCGATGCCAACAGGATCAGTGTCCGGCGAGGAAAAACGCCCAGCGCCCTTCGGGCGTAATGCCGACCCGATAAAAGATGTAGGAGCCGAACGACTTCATGTCTTCATAATCGCCCGCGGTCACCAGCTTGAAGAGCTCGACACGCTGCGGGCCGTTCAGGCCATCGAGTGGCAAGGCGAAGAAATAGGGCCACAGATAGATCTCTTCCGGCTCGCCGGGATCGAGATGCACATAGCCAGCTTCAAGCACCTCCATGAGAATGGCGAGAATCTCGTGGCCCTCGCCATCGCCCGAAATATCTTTCAGGAAATCGATCGGGTCGAAATTTCCGCCGCCGCTCGACACCTGCGTCCGGCTCTGGTCCAAACCAAGCAGCGGGCGCAGCGCCTCGATGTCACCGGCCCGGCAGGCCTCGACGATAAGTTCGCGCATGCGGCGCACAGGCTCGGGCAGAAGTTCGAGATCGTAGTGGACGACGGGGAGCTCGGCCGCCGGCATTGGCACGGCTTCTGTATCTTCGTCGCCAGTATCATCGTCGTTCGTGCTTGCCTGGCCCGGTTCGGCAATCGGCGGGGGCAGGGGCACGGTGATGATCTCCGGCGGCGGCTCGATGTCCTCTTCGGGAATTTCGCTTAGCGCGAAGGAGGGGCCTGTTGCCGATAGCAGCAGGCAAGCGGCCACACCGGCTGCAATCAACCGGCCGAAATCGTCTCGTTCCGATGCAAAAAAGCGCCGCATGTGCCTCATTCTGGCTATAGGTGCGGCCAATTTGCTGGCCGAACAGCGGCACTATAGAGGAAGCGCGGCGGAATTTGGATGCAATGCGGCAACGCCCGGCGGCAACTTTGTTCAGTGCCGCGTTTGCTCCGGCTCGAATGCGCCTTGCACGACCCGCTGGCGCATCGATTCAATCAGCGTCAGCGCTGCGTCTTCGCCGCCTTCGGCAACCATGGCGCCAAGGGCGGCCGCGAGCGCAGCCTCCGCCATGATTTCGGGCTCAATGCCCCAGGCCTCGGCCTCCGCCCAGGCAGTCTTCTGACTTTCGGCGGCCGTCAGCCGCATATGTTCGCGAAGCATTGCGTCGATGTCGCCGCCGCTGCGTATCATCGCTTCTCACCCTGTGCTGCGCGCCGCCTCGTCGAGGCGCACCGCATCCCGTTATTCAAGTCCCAGCTGAACGATAGCACAGCAAATGTGGCGGGATGCAGGGCGGTGATCCGGCGGTTAACGGTCGGTTAATTGCCGAAGCGCGAAACGAGGTCGCGCGTCAGTGTCTCGCCTTCCAGCATATAGCGCTCGATCGCCTCTACTGCTGAGGCCGTACAGGTGGTGTAGACACTGCCGAAGGAGCGGTAGCCATGATTGAAGCTCGCCACCAGCCGCGCCCGGTTTTCCGGCTCCGGTTCTTCGGCGACAAGCAGCGCTTCCATATGTTCACGCCAGGTGTTGCCGGTCTCGCCGCACAGATTGCGCAGGTAATGCAGCGAGCCGAACAGCTCCGCGAGCCTGAGCAACTGCTTGTCATATTGCGCTTCTATGGCGCTCGCGCGCCCGATTCCGCTCGCGAACGCGGCGGCAATAACCAAAGCGGCAAAAGCTGATTTCCTCAACGTCATGGCGGTGTTTTCGCGTGGAATTGCGACCGCCGCAAGGCCAGGCTGCCTGCGCGCCATGGCTATGCTTAATCGCCGCTGCCGAGCAGTTCGCGCATGACCGTAATCACGCTGGTTGTGACCGGCAGAACTTCGGCTTGGTCGAGCGTCACCCAGCGCGCCTCGGCCGCGTCGTCGCCGGCGGCCAGCGTTCCGGCCACTTCGGTCACCAGAAAGACGGTCAGCGCAAAATCCGCTGCGCCGGGCTCGGTGGCCGGCAGCTGAACCTCGCGAAACGGCCGCCAGGTGAGCGCTTCGAGCCCGGTTTCTTCTCTCAATTCGCGCCGCATTGCATCTTCCGGCGTCTCGCCGGGCTCCAAGCGTCCGCCGGGGAAGGCGTAGCTGCCCTTGGCCGGTGGCCGCCCGCGCAGAACGAGCAGCATATGCTTGCCATCGAGACATGCAGCGGATGCGGCGTTGAGAGGCACGTTCTTGTTCAAACTCTGCTTCCTGGCTGGCCAGATGCCTGTCCGGGGTTGCAACGCCGGTGCGCAGAGGCCAGTTTTCCAGCACCGGAGCGAGGGGTAGGGGTCGATGACGGGTTTCGCAAGATCGGTGGGGGTGGTTTGTGCGCTCGTGGCATCTGCCTTCGCGCTATCGACCTGCGCAACGCTCAATGAAGACGAGTGCCTGTCGGCGGACTGGTATCAGCTCGGCCAGAGCGATGGCGGCGCTGGCCAGCCTTCCAACTATCTGGAGCTTCACCGCGAGGCCTGCGCCAAGCACGGCATCCCGGTCAATGATGCGCTCTGGTATCAGGGCTGGCAGCTCGGCATTCGCAGCTTCTGCACGCCACAAAACGGTCTCCTCGTCGGGCGTGACGGCAAGGACTACAAGAATTCCTGTCCGGCTGATCTCGCACCGGAATTCCTGAACGCCTATCAGGTCGGCAAGCGGGTGCACGACGCGCGCAAGGAACTGAACGAAGCGCGGTCCAAGCTGCAAGAGGCGCTCGATGATCTTGCGGGCGCCAAGGACGATGAAAAGCAGCGCCTCACGATCGAGGCCGAGACGCTGCGCACGCAGGTGTTCGGCGCCGAGATCAGGGTTCAGAGCGCGGAAGCCAATTACGACCGCTATCTGGCCGATCTGTCGCGCGGCTTCTGAGGTCGGCCCGAATGTGCGGCCGTTACGCGCTGATCGGCACGCCGGAGGAGGTGAAGGCCTTCTTCAACCTGCTCGACATCGCCAGATTTCCGCCGCGCTACAACATCGCGCCGACACAACCCGTGCTTGCCGTCATGGCAGGCCCGCCGCGCGAACCGGGCTCCAACCTGCCTGACCGCACATCGATGCTGGTACGCTGGGGTTTTATCCCCGACTGGGCGAAAAACCCGAAAGAGCTGCCGCTTCTGATCAACGCGCGCTCGGAAACAGCGGCCGAGAAAAACACGTTCCGCGCAGCGATGCGGCACCGCCGCACGCTCATCCCCGCATCGGGCTTCTATGAATGGAAGCGCAGCGGCGGCAAGCCGGTCCAGGCCTATTGGGTCAAGCCCCGTGAGGGCGGGCTCGTTGCGTTTGGCGGGTTGATGGAGACTTACAGCGAGCCGGGTGGCTCGGAGATGGACACCGGTGCCATCCTTACAACGTCGGCCAATGAGGCGATCAGCCATATCCACCACCGCATGCCGGTTGTCATTCACCCGCAGGATTTCCCGCGCTGGCTCGATTGCGTGAACAACGAGCCGCGCGACGTGGCCGATCTGCTGCAGCCCGTGCAGCCCGATTTCTTCGAAGCAATCCCGGTGTCCGACAAGGTCAACAAATTCTCCAATACCGGACCTGAGATACAGGATCGCGTCGAGCCGAAGACGGAGCCAGCTAAGCCAGCCGAAAAGGGCCGCGATGCGGACCAGCTCGATCTGTTCTGAGCCAGCCCCGGGGAGCGTCAGTGCGGCCTTGCCGACTGGCCTATTGCACGCTTGAGCCAGACGGCTATAGCCCGTCCATGGCCTTCCTTCCCTTCCTGTCCGGCTTCCTTCTGGGCGGTTCACTTATCATTTCGATCGGCGCCCAGAACGCGTTCCTGCTGCGGCAAGGGCTGCTGGAACAGCATGTCTTCGTGCTGTGCCTCATCTGTGCGGTGTCGGATGCACTGCTCATCACCGCGGGCGTCGCCGGTGTCGGCACGCTGGTTGCGCAGTCGCCACTGCTTTCGCAGATCGCGACAATCGGCGGCATCGTTTTCCTGCTGGGATACGCGCTCTTTTCGTTTCGCCGGGCGTTGAAGCCGGACGTGCTGAAGGCCGCGAAGTCGGGTGCGCCGAGCCTGCGCGCCGCCATCGCGGCGTGCCTCGCCTTCACCTACCTCAACCCCAATGTCTATCTCGAAACCGTGCTGCTGGTCGGTTCGGTATCGGCGGGTTATGCGGGCAGCGACCGGGTTGCGTTCGGCGCCGGTGCGGTCACCGTATCGTTCGTTTGGTTTTTCGGCCTGGGCTATGGCGCGCAGCTGTTGCAGCCGGTGTTTGCAAGGCCGCTGGCCTGGCGCGTCCTGGACTGCGCGACGGGCGTCGTAATGACCTCGATCGCCATCGGCCTGTTGCGCAGCCTATAGCGCCGAGCGCTTGCTCTGCTAGATTGGATACACCATCTGGTATATAAGGATACACCGTATGGATAGACGGAGCTTGCCATGGCGTTCCATATCAAGAATCGCGATACCGACGCGCTGGCGCGCCGGCTGGCCGCGCTCAGAAAGACCGGGCTGACCGAAGCCGTTCACAGCGCTCTGGAACACGAGCTTGAGCGCGAAGAAGGCAAGCCGTCACTTGTTGAGCAGGGGCTTCGGTTCACGCGGGAGTTGCGGGCGCGCGGCAATCCGGCGACGGGAAAACCTGCTGACAAGGCCTTCCGCGACAGCCTCTACGAGCGCGATTGATGTTCATCGACGCTTCCGCCTTGACCGCGCTGATGACGGATGAGGCCGACGCGCGCGAACTCCTCTCGCGCCTGCAGGGCGCAAAGACGCGGCTGACTTCACCGCTGGCCGTTTGGGAGGCGGCGATCGCGGTTGCACGCATTCTCGATCTGCCAGTCGCGCATGCCGCGCGGGCAGTTGAGGACTATCTGGATCTGATCGGGATCGATCTTGTCGCGGTGCCGCCGCAGGCCGCGGCGGTCGCTCTCGACGCTTTTGATCGTTACGGCAAGGGCAGGCACCCTGCGAAGCTCAATTTCGGCGATTGCTTCGCCTATGCCTGCGCGCGCATCCACGGGCAGCCGCTCATGTTCAAGGGGGCGGATTTCCCCCTCACGGACATCGAGGCTGCCTGATCGCCTATAGCGCTGAGCGTTTGCCCTGCGGCCGGAACATCAGCGCAGCGATGATAGCCGCGGGGCCGATCGAACCGTAGTGGCGGGAGAGGTTTGCCGCACGGGCTCGGGCGCGTTGCTGTTCGTGGCGGGAAAGGCTCATTTTCTTTTTCCTGGGTCGGGGCATCAGAATTGCCACTCCGTAGGGTCCCGATTGAGACGAAATCGTGACGATTTCGCTCAGCACGAAAACTATTTTGACGGCTTGGGGTTATGAAAAGGTGACCGCATGGAAAGCGGTGCAACTTTGCAACATTTATCAGCGCCAAAGGCCGCGAAAAACTTCCGCCTTGACGCAATGCCGGGCTGACGCGATAAGGCAGCCCATGAAAACGTCGTTCGTCATTATCGGCATTTGCATTATCGGCTAGCGCATCGCTGGTCCGGACGTTTTCGCCTTCTTTCCGACAGACACGAAAACCGCCCTGGCCAGCCGGCCGGCATGGTTCCGAATTTCGGGCATGCCCAGAAGAGGGAAAGACATTCGTGGCTCACGGTTCGCCTGAACTCACGCTCTACAACACGCTCACCCGCGCGAAAGAGGCCTTTGCCCCCATCGATGCGAACAATGTGCGCATATATGTCTGCGGACCGACGGTCTACGACTATGCCCATATCGGTAATGCACGCCCGGCCATTGTCTTCGACGTGCTCTACCGGCTGCTGCGCCATCTCCATGGCGCTGATCGCGTCACCTATGTCCGCAACATCACGGACGTGGACGACAAGATCAACGCGCGCGCCCTGCGCGATTTCGGCGGTGACATCGATGCTGGCCGGCTTTCGCTGAACGAAGCGATCCGCAAAGTTACCGAGCCGACCTACGACCAGTACCAGAAGGACGTGGCCGCACTCGGCTGCCTTGAGCCGACCTTTCAGCCCCGCGCCACCGAATTCGTTCTGCCGCGCGCCGACGGCAAGGACGACATGGTCGGCATGATTCAGTCTCTGATCGAGCGCGGCCATGCCTATGAGGCAAAAGGCGAATCCGGGCGCGAGATCCTGTTCGACACCACCTCAATGGCCGATTACGGTCAGTTGTCGAAGCGCAATCTGGACGAGCAGCAGGCCGGGGCGCGAGTTGCTGTCGAGGCGCACAAGAAGCATCCGGCCGATTTCGTCCTGTGGAAGGAATCGTCCGCCGACGAACCCGGCTGGGACGCGACCTTCCGCGTCGATGACGCAGACGTAGCCATCCGCGGCCGGCCGGGCTGGCACATCGAATGCTCAGCCATGTCCGCCGCCTATCTCGGCGAAGTGTTCGACATTCACGGCGGCGGGCTCGACTTGATTTTCCCGCACCACGAAAACGAGATTGCCCAGTCGCGCTGCGCCCATGGCAGCGCGGTGATGGCGAATTACTGGATGCACAACGGCTTCCTGCAGGTCGAAGGTCGCAAGATGTCGAAGTCGGAAGGCAATTTCGTCACCATCCACGATTTGCTGCACACGGAAAAATTCGGCGGGCGTAGATGGCCTGGCGAAGTGCTGCGGCTGGCGATGCTGATGACGCATTACCGCGAACCGATTGATTTCAGTGTGAAGCGACTGGAGGAGGCGGCGAACACACTAAACCGCTGGCGTCGCTGGATCGAGCACAGTGGTGACGGTTCGACCTTGGTCACCGAGGACGCCTTGGAGGCGCTTTCAGACGACCTTAACACGCCTCGCCTCCTCAATTTCATGGCTGAATATTCAAGCGATGCGGCCGGGGTTTGGGTCAACACGGAATATCACAACCACAAACTGGTCAATTATGATGAGCGTCGCCGGGTTGGTGCTGCAGCTTTGCGCGGCGCTTTGGAGCTGCTCGGCTTTGCGCACAAGGCGGAAGCAGACGAGAAGCCGATACTATCGGCTATTAGTCAGCGCCTCGCCCTCATTCGCGAAAAGAACTGGGCCGAGGCCGACAAAATCCGCGATGAGCTTCTGGCTCAGGGCATACAGCTTAAGGATGGCAAGGACCCCGAAACCGGCGAACGTGTCACCACCTGGGAGGTGAAGCGGTGAGGCTGCTCGGCGCGGACATGCATGCGGGACAGTACCCCCCTCTGTCCTGCCGGACATCTCTCCCACAAGGAGGGAGATTGGCAGCTCCGGCGCAGGCTCCCAAACTTGCGCGATTGGCGAAGGCCGACGCGACGGCTGATCTCCCCACCCGTGGGGGAGATGTCCGGCAGGACAGAGGGGGGCGCCATAAAGCGCTACCGGTCCCGCTACTCGGGGAGCGTGCCTGATGCCCCACACATCACCTCCCGCAGGAAACCGCACGCGTGCAAAGTCGATGCGACGCAAGATGACCGATGCGGAACTGAAACTATGGAACGAGCTCCGCGCCCATCGGCTGATGGGACTTGGGTTCCGGCGTCAGTTCCCGATAGGACGCTACATCGCCGACTTTGCATGCCCTGAGAGGAAGATCATCGTCGAAGTCGATGGTTCGCTACACGCGGAAGAGAAGCAATCGGCAGTTGATGCAGTCAGGTCGGCTGAGCTGGAAAAAGACGGCTGGACTGTTCTGCGCTTCTGGAACGACGAAATACTGCGGGACATTGACGATGTCTGTCACCACATAGTGATAGCGGCCGGGCTGACGGCCGAGGACGTAGCGCGCCGGGCTCCCGCCGGCGCCTTGGAGAAACGTGCATGAACAGCAGCAATGCAATTGGAATGGTGGTGAAGGTGCTCTTGCTGGCGCTGGTCGCCTGGCTCCTGCCGGTGGTCGCGCTGGTCTACATCCTGTTTGGCATTGTCGATGTGGCCCGCCACAAGAACATCGATGGCGCGCTGCTGAAAAGCTATTTCCTCGGCAATGGCGTGCTCACCTGGCTGCTCACGCCTTTCAACCTGATCACCGACCTGATCAGCGGGCGCAATCCCGTGATCTGGCGCCCGGAGGATTTTTCGGGCGAGCACCGCGAGGAGATCGAGGACCTTCTCAAGGCCTTTGACGACAACAAGGAGACGATCGTCTCCGAGATCGGCAAGCAGATGGAAGGCAAGAAGCGCGGCATGGTCTTCTTCAAATGGTACGACCGGCCGGGTGACCAGAGCATCGCGGATTTCAACCGCGAGTGGAAATACATCAAGACCATCGGCGTCTCGGTGTTCAATGCCAAGGAGGCGACGCGGCTGCACTACGGCCCGGTGCGGGTCACCGTGCGGCTGCTCTACAACCTCAATCCGCGCAAGAGCGACGACATCTTCCTCGAGGTCGACGGCAAGAAATACTTCTGGCACGAGGACCCGCTGATCATCTTCGACGACACGGTGAACCACCGCTCCATCAATGGCGAGGACTGGCCGCGCTTCGTGGCTTTTGTCGACGTGCTACGCCCCTCGCGCTTTACTGCGCTGCAAAACGCAATGGTGGCCATCGTGGCCGCCTGCCAGAAATTCAATGGCGTCTTCTACACCAACTGGACGCAGATGAAGATGAAGGGCCAGGCCAAGGGCTGAGGGGAGGGCACGACGATGATCGACCACGCAGGTATCAGCGTTTCGGATTGGGGAAAGTCGAAGGCGTTTTACGATGCAGCCTTTGCCGCGATTGGCGCGAAGTTGCTCATGACCGTGCCGAAAGAATTCACCGATGACGCCAATGTCGGCGGGTACGGCCGCTCAAAGCCCGATTTCTGGCTCCATGAAGGCGGCGAGCCGGGCCCCGGCCGGCATTATGCATTCCGTGTTGCCAGCCGCGGCGAGGTCGACGCGTTCTATGAAGCTGCGATGTCAGCCGGAGGCCGTGATAACGGCAAGCCCGGACCGCGGCCGCATTATCACGAACACTACTACGGTGCCTTCGTGCTCGACCCCGACGGCAACAATGTCGAAGCCGTTTGCCACGAGGCGGAGTGACGGAACCATGAGCCTCGACAACAAACCAGTTTACACTGGCGGGTGCCAATGCGGCGCGGTGCGCTTTCGTGTCGAGGGCCGGCTTCGCAACGCGTCGGTCTGCCACTGCCGCATGTGTCAAAAGGCCTTCGGCAGTTTTTATGCGCCGCTGGCCACCGCTCCGAAGGATGGTCTTACGTGGACGCGCGGCGAGCCGAAGCGCTACCGCTCTTCCAACCATGTTCTGCGCGGCTTCTGCGCCGAATGCGGCACGCCGCTCACATTCGAGGCGCCGGACGGCGTGGCGCTTGCAATCGGCGCCTTCGACCATCCCGAAGAGGTGATGCCCACAAAACAGTGGGGCGTGGAAGGCAAACTGCCTTATGCCGACGATATCCCGTCGCTGCCCCACCGGGAAACGATGGACGATGTCGGAGATGCGTCCTACCTGAGGACGCTGGTGAACTTCCAGCACCCCGATCACGATACGGAAAGCTGGCCGGAGGATCGGTCGTGAGCATCACCGGCGGCTGCCAGTGCGGCGCGGTGCGCTATCGGGTGAAAACGGAACTCGAAAACCCGCATCTGTGCCATTGCCGCATGTGCCAGAAGGCAGCCGGCAACTACTTCATGCCGCTTGCCGGCACCAATCGGGCGAACATCGTCATCACAAGCGGTGAGCCCAACTGGTTCCATTCATCCGACATTGTGCGCCGCGGCTTCTGCGCAAAGTGCGGCACGCCGCTCTTCTTCGACCCGGTCGACAGCGATCATCTCGCGGTGACGCTGGGCAGCCTCGACGATCCCTCGACCTATCGGCCGGTCTCGGAGGATTCGGTGGAATCGCGCGTCCCGTTTGTCGCGGAGTGGACCGGCGTGCGGCAGAAGATCACCGACGATGACTTTTCGCCTGATGAGCTCAAAGTCATTCAGGACAGCAACCACCAGCATCCAGACCGGGACACAGAGGTCTGGCCGCCGGAGGCGAAACCATGAGCGCGCTGCGCGGGCTATATCCCGAAATCGAGCCCTTCGAGAGCGGCATGCTGGATGTCGGCGACGGCCATCAGGTCTATTGGGAGCGCGTCGGCACCAAGGGCGCCAAGCCGACCGTTTTCCTGCATGGCGGGCCGGGCGGCGGTTTCTCGCCGGCGCATCGTCGCCTGTTCGACCCCGCCCGCTACGAGATTGTGCTTTTCGACCAGCGCGGCTGCGGAAAGTCGACCCCGCATGCGGGACTGGAAGCCAATACCACCTGGCATCTCGTCGCCGATATCGAGCGCCTGCGCGAGAAGTTCGGCTTCGACAAATGGCAGGTCTTCGGCGGTTCCTGGGGCTCGACGCTGGCGCTCGCCTATGCCGAAACGCACCCGGAGCGCGTGACCGAGCTTGTCCTGCGCGGCATCTACACGCTCACCAAAGCCGAGCTCGACTGGCTGTATCAGTTTGGCGTGTCGGAGATGTTTCCGGACAAATGGGAGCGCTTCGTGGCGCCGATCCCGGAAGCCGAGCGAGGCAATCTGATGGCCGCCTACCGCAAGCGGCTGACTTCGGGTGACCGCGCTTCGCGTATTGCAGCGGCCAAGGCTTGGAGCCTTTGGGAAGGCGAGACGATCACGCTGCTGCCCGACCCGTCGCTGACGGAACAGCATGGCGGCGATGATTTTGCGCTTGCCTTTGCGCGCATCGAAAACCACTTCTTCGTGCATGCCGGCTGGCTGGAAGAGGGGCAGCTCATTCGCGACGCCCACAAGCTGAAAGGCATTCCGGGCGTTATCATTCATGGCCGCTACGACATGCCGTGCCCGGCGCGTTACGCCTGGGAGTTGGCCAAAGCCTGGCCGGACGCCACGCTGCACATCGTGGAGGGCGCCGGTCACGCCTATTCGGAGCCCGGCATCCTGCACCACCTCATCGAAGCGACCGACCGGTTTGGGGGGCACGAAGGATCGCCGCCTGCGAGACAGTGAATATGACCAAAAAACGCATCTACCTCTTCGACACCACGCTCAGAGACGGCCAGCAGACGCCGGGCGTCGACTTTTCGGTCGAGGACAAGATCGTCATTGCGCAAATGCTGGACGAGTTCGGCCTCGACTATGTCGAAGGCGGCTATCCCGGTGCGAACCCCACCGACACGCAGTTCTTTGAGGAAAAGCGTACGAAGAGATCGTCATTCGTCGCCTTCGGCATGACCAAGCGCGCCGGCGTTTCGGTGTCGAATGATCCGGGCGTTGCCGCGCTGCTGCAATCCAAGTCCGACGCAATCTGCTACGTCGCCAAGGCGTGGGACTATCATGTGCGCGTCGCGCTCGGCTGCACCAACGACGAAAATTTGGAATCGATCAGCCAGTCGGTCGAGGCCGCAAACGACGCCGGCAAGGAGACAATGGTCGATTGCGAGCATTTCTTCGACGGCTACAAGGCAAATCCCGACTATGCGCTGGCCTGCGCCAAGGCAGCTTATGATGCGGGCGCGCGGTGGGTGGTGTTGTGCGACACCAATGGCGGCACGCAGCCATCCGAGCTGCGCGAGATCGTGGCCGCGGTCATAGCAGCCGGCATCCCGGGCGACAGGCTGGGCATCCACGCACATGACGATACGGGTCAGGCAGTCGCCAACAGTCTCGCGGCGGTGGAGGCCGGCGTGCGTCAGGTGCAGGGCACGCTGAACGGCATTGGCGAGCGCTGCGGCAACGCCAATCTCGTTTCGATCATCCCGACGCTGATGCTGAAGCCCGCCTATGCCGACCGTTTCGAGACCGGCATTTCCGCGGATGCGCTGGCCGACATCACGCGGCTCTCGCGCGCCTTCGATGAACTGCTCAACCGCGCGCCCGAAACGCAGGCGCCCTATGTCGGCTCCTCCGCCTTTGCCACGAAGGCTGGCATTCATGCCTCGGCATTGCTGAAAGAGCCTGAAACCTATGAGCACGTGCCGCCTGAAACGGTGGGCAATCTGCGCCGTGTCATGGTGTCCGATCAGGGCGGCAAGTCGAACTTCATTGCCGAACTGAAGCGTCGCGGCATTGAGGTTGCCAAGGACGATCCGCGCCTCGACACGCTGGTTTCGCTGGTCAAGGACCGCGAGGCGCAGGGTTATGCTTATGAAGGCGCGGACGCAAGCTTCGATCTTTTGGCGCGCCGCACGCTGGGCAAGGTGCCGAAATTCTTCGAGGTAGAGTCCTTTCGGGTAATGGTTGAACGCCGGCACAATGCGCTCGGCGAGCTCGTCACGGTCACCGAGGCGGTCGTCAAGGTCACGGTTGACGGCGACAGCCGCATGTCGGTCGCAGAATCAAGCCATGGCCCGGTCAATGCTCTCGACATCGCGCTGCGCAAGGATCTCGGCCGCTATCAGGACGAGATCGCCGACATGGAATTGGTCGACTTCAAGGTCCGTATCCTCAATGGCGGCACCGAAGCGATCACCCGCGTGCTGATTGAATCGCACGACGCGACTGGCGCCAGATGGTGGACGGTGGGCGTGTCTGACAACATCATCGACGCCTCGTTCCAGGCGCTGATGGACGCCATCAACTTCAAGCTGGTGAAGAACCGCGACGCGAAGGTGATTGCAGCGGAGTAGCTGGCCACGCTCCTCCGCTGCAAGACCAGGGGCCAAGCACCCGACCCTCAACAAAAATCGATGGTTGGATCACAATTATGCGCTGGTTTGGCCGAGCCGCGTGGACTACCCCCCATGGCACATGGAGACCGTTATGCAGGCCAGACATTCCCAGTCGGCGCCAGGAGAAGGGGCGACTGCCAGCCCGGTCGAAGCCGGGAAGGGCGACAGCGCGCGCGGCCTCTTCTTCGCGCTCTCGGCCTATGGCCTTTGGGGGTTCCTGCCGCTTTACATGAAGGCGGTGGCGCATATTCCAGCGCATGAAGTTCTGGCCCACCGCATCCTGTGGTCGGTTCCTGTCGCTGGCATCCTGCTACTTATCCTGCGCCGCACGGCTGATATCACCGCCGCGCTCAAATCACCGCGCACATTGGCGATGGCGGTGCTGACGGCAGCCATCATCTCCACGAACTGGGGCACCTATGTGTGGGCGATTGCCGCCGACCGCACGGTGGAAACGGCCCTCGGCTATTACATCAACCCGCTGGTGACTGTGGCGCTCGGCGCGCTGCTTCTAGGCGAGAAGCTCACCCGGCTGCAACTCGTCGCGGTAGCACTCGCCGTCGTGGCGGTTGCGATCCTCACTGTTGCGACCGGCGGCTTGCCCTGGGTCTCGCTCTTCCTTGCCTTCACCTTCGCGGCCTATGGCTATCTGCGCAAAACCCTGCCGATCGGCCCCAGCCAGGGCTTCTTCCTCGAAGTGGTGATCTTGCTGCCCTTCGCTCTTGGCTGGGCGATCTGGCTGGCTGCCAGCGGGCAAGGCCATTTCAGCCCGGCGAACCCTGCTGATTTCTGGTTACTGATGTTCGCAGGGCCCGCCACGGCGGTGCCGCTCATCCTCTATGCTTTCGGCGCCAAGCTGCTGCGCATCACCACCATCGGCATCACGCAATACACCGCGCCGACCATGATTGCCGCGATCGGCGTCTTCGTATTCGGCGAACCATTCGGCACCGAGCGCATCGTCGCATTCGCGCTCATCTGGACGGCGCTCGCGCTCTACACATGGTCGATGTTCCGCAGCCAGAAAACCACGGAAAACTAGCGATGTACGAATTGGTGATTGCCAACAAGAACTACTCTTCCTGGTCGCTCAGGCCTTGGGTGCTGATGCGGGCAAAAGGCATCGCCTTCACCGAAAAACTGATCCCTTTTCCGGGCGGCGACAGCTACGCGACGTTCCGCCCGCACACGCCGTCCGGTCGTGTTCCCTGCCTGGTCGATAGCGGTAACCCGATCTGGGATTCGCTGGCGATCGCGGAATTTCTCGCCGAGCGGCATGAAGGCGTCTGGCCTGCGAACGCCGAGGCGCGAGCTTGGGCGCGTTGCGCGGCGGCCGAGATGCACTCCTCGTTCGAGACGCTGCGCGCCGTCTGCCCGATGAATTGCGGCTTGCGTGTCAGTCTCACGAAGCGGCCGCCGATGCTGGAGCGCGACATCGCCCGCATTGGTGAACTCTGGAATGAAGGCATCTCCCGCTTTGGCGGACCATATCTTGCGGGCGATAGCTTCACCGCCGTCGACGCCTTTTTCGCACCGGTCGTTTTCCGCGCCAACAGCTTCGGCCTGACCTTCGGCGGCGAGGCCGACAGCTATGTCGAGCGCATGCTCGCCGAGCCAGCGATGCAGGAATGGTACGAAGCAGCACTGCTCGAACCTTATCGCGAGCCGGGCCATGAGGAAGAAGCAGCGCCGTTCGGCGAAATCACCGCCGATTACCGCAAAGGCTAAAGCTTTTCGATTATCGCTTCGTCGGCGCCGTTCGTTTCGCCGGTCGCCGCTTCCAGAATCGCAGGAACGATCCGGTCGGCCTCGTCAACGACGAGCGGCTTGATCAGATGCGTGCTGTGCAAGAAACCTTCAGCCTCCATATGGTCGATCAGCGCCAGCATGGGATTCCAGAATCCAGCTATGTTAGCGAAAACAATGGGCTTTTTATGCCGGCCTAGCTGCGCCCAGGTCATGATTTCCACGATCTCTTCCACCGTGCCAATGCCACCCGGCATTGCCACGAATGCGTCCGATTTCTCGTACATCATATGCTTGCGGGTGTGCATATCTTCGACAACGACCAGGTCGTTTATCGCCTGCTGAGAGGCCTCCGATGCTTCCTTGCGGATCAGGAAGCGCGGAATGATGCCTGTCACGCTGCCCCCGGCCTGGGCGGTGCCCTCGGCGACCGCGCCCATAATGCCGTGCGTGCCACCGCCGTAGACGAGAGTCAGCCCGGCCTCGGCGAGCGATCTGCCAAGCGTGCGGGCAGAGTTTTGGTAGATGTCGGAACGGCCCGGAGAAGAGCCGCAATAAACGCAGACGGATCGGATGTTGCTCATATGATTTTTAGGCCCAAGCGTCACCTGATGGTCAAGATGCGCACCCGGCGTTTTTCTTGTTAGCCCCCTGAAAACACGCTACACCTGCGGCAAATATCGTGAAGGAAGTCTGAGATGATCGCCAACTGGGTCAAGGTTCTGTGGATACTGATCGGCGGCACGGCCGCCGCAGCAGGCGCGGCCTACGTCGGCGGGGTATTCGACAAGCCCGAGCCAGGTAGCGCGCCTGTGGAGGCAGCGGTCCAGCAGAAGCCGGCGGGCCAGACCGGCACCGGCAAGGAAGCAACTGGCGAAGCCGCAACCACCGAGGCTGATGCTTCGGCTGGCGAGACCGGCGAGAAGGAAGAGCAGGTCGCATCGCTTCCGCCATCGGATACCGCAACCGAGACCGAGGCAGCGCCGGCTGGCGGCGAACCCGCGGCGGCAGCTCCTGCCGACGGTGCGGAGCCGGCGGTTCCGGTGTTTGATCTGGTACGCGTCGAGCCTGATGGCTCAGTGGTGATCGCCGGCAATGCGGCGCCCGGTTCGGTCGTTGAGTTGATCGCCGGTGCTTCGGTCATCGGCACGGCGACTGCCGGCGACACTGGTGACTTCGCAGTCGTCCTCGATGACCCGCTTAAGCCGGGCGACTATACGGTCGTGTTGCGCGCGACCAGCGGCGACAATCTCGTCGCGAGTTCGACGCAGACGGCGGTGATCGCCGTTCCGGAATCGGAGAACGGTCAGGTTCTGGCGCTGGTCGAAGAGCCCGGTCAGCCGAGCCGTCTCATCACGGTGCCGAGCGTGCCGAAGCCTGCGGAGCCTGCAGCGGAAGCGACAGAGACAGCCGCCGCCGAGGCGGTCGCGGAAGAAAAACCTCAGGAAAACGCCGCGGCAGAAAACGTGGCTGCGGCTGAGCAGCCGGCAGAGCCGGAGACCACGCTCGCAGGCGACACGCAGGTTGCAGAGGCGGCGGACGCCGATGCAGCCAAGCCGGAAGAAAACACTGAAGTTGCGGCGGCGACCGACAATGCCACTGCAACTGAAACCGACGCGGGCACGACCGCCGCAGCTACTGACAGCGGCTCTGCAACGGCAACGGCTGCTGCCGAAACCGACAGCGATACTTCCGCTGCGCCGGTCGAAAATCAGGCCGTAGCGGCACTCGATACGCAGGAAGAGCCAGCCGAGCCGGCCAAGCCTGTCGTCACAGCACCGGCGCGTATTGCGGTCGAGGCGGTCGAGATCGAGGGCCGTGACGTCTTTGTTGCCGGCCGCTCCGAGGCTGGCTCCACCGTTCGTGTCTACGCCAATGACATTCTGCTCGGGCAGGCCGTTGCCTCCGAGGCTGGCCGCTTCCTGATCGAGGCTGAGCGCGACTTGCCGGTCGGCGACTACATCGTGCGCGCCGACATGTTAAAGACCGGTACCGCCGATGTCGTGGCGCGTGCCGCCGTGCCTTTCGAGCGCGAGCCGGGCGAAAACGTTGCCGCCGTTGCGCCGCCGCAGCCGGCTTCCGCGCCCGCCGCTCAGGAAGAAACCGCTCAGGCATCGGCTGAAGGCGCTGACGACACCATGGCGAAACCCGCTACCGAGGCGGCGGCTGCTGAATCGGCCAGCGGCGATACCGCGAAGCCTGAGGAAAAGCAGGTTGCCGCACTCGAAGGCGATGCCGCCACTTCAAGCGACACCGCAGCAGACGGCAGCACCATGCAGGCAGCCGTGTCGACCGATACGGGCACGGACGCCTCCGCAAACAACGCTGCCGAGGCCACGGCGCCGAAGCTCGAAAGTGTTGGTGGCGCCGTCATCATCAGGCGCGGCGACACGCTATGGCGTCTGTCGCGCCGCGTTTATGGCCGTGGCGTGCGCTACACCACGATCTATCTTGCCAACCAGAACCAGATCGCCGACCCCGACAAGATCTGGCCGGGTCAGGTGTTTTCCGTACCGTCCGAAACGGATGAGGGCGAAGAGGCCGATATGTCCGCCGTCGCCGAGCAAATGGCCGATCCGGACGAAGGCTCAGGCGAGGTCGTAACCCGCTAACATAGCGAGACATCCCGAAAGCGGGTTGCCTCAGCACGAATCATCGTCTATCGTCGATGAACGATGAAAGAATCCGAAACCACTGGCGTTGAATTTCTTGCTGCGCGGCTCAATGCGCTGGCGCACCCGGCCAGGCTGTGCATCCTCACCAATCTAGCGCGGCAAGGCTGCTGCGCTTGCTGCAAGGATGTGGTGAGCCAGCTCGATCTGGCGCAATCCACCGTCTCGCAGCACCTCAAGATTTTGGTCGAGGCAGGGCTGGTGAATCTCACCCGGCAGGGCACGCGGTCGCTGTACGAGGTCGATCGCCCCGCGCTCGAGGCGCTTTCCGGCTCGGTGACCAATCTCTTGGCAAAATGCTGTGACGGCCCTTGCACGGCCGACTAAACCGACAATCCAGGTAAATCCATTGGCGAAGAAAACGGTATCGGCCGAAAGCGGCTCAACTCTCCAGACCGTCGGCAATCTGTGGCCCTATATGTGGCCGGCAGACCGGCCAGATCTGAAGTTGCGTGTTGCCTGGGCCGCCACCTTCCTGGTCATCGCCAAGCTCGTGCTGCTTCTGGTGCCCTACACGTTTAAGTGGGCCACCGACGCCCTCGACAATCAGCTGACAGCGCCGGAATGGGTGCCGCCGCTGCTCGTCGCACCGGTAATGCTGGTGCTGGCCTACAACGTCGTGCGCATCGTCCAGCTTGGCTTCAACCAGTTGCGGGACGCGCTTTTTGCGCGCGTCGGCCAGCATGCCGTGCGCCAGCTTTCGCACCGCACCTTCGTGCACATGCACAGGCTGTCATTGCGTTTCCATCTCGAGCGCCGCACCGGCGGCCTGTCGCGCATCATCGAACGCGGCGTGAAGGGCATCGAGACAATCGTGCGTTTCACGATCCTGAACACCGCGCCCACCATTCTGGAATTTGCGCTTGCCGCATTCATCTTCGCGGTCGCCTATGGCTGGGCTTATGTCGCGATCATTGCGGTCACCATCTGGCTCTACACATGGTTCACGGTGCGCGCGAGCGACTGGCGCATTGTCATCCGCCGCCAGATGAATGACAGCGACACCGATGCCAACACCAAGGCCGTGGATTCGCTGCTCAACTACGAAACCGTCAAATATTTCAACAATGAAGACATGGAGGCGCAACGCTTCGACCGTTCCATGGCGCGCTACGAAGAAGCCGCCACGAGAACCTGGACGTCGCTCGGCTGGCTGAATTTCGGCCAGGGCGTCATTCTGGGAACGGGCATGGCGGCCGCGATGGGCCTCTCGGCATGGGAAGTGACGCAAGGCACGCAGACGATCGGTGACTTCGTCTTCATCAACGCCATGCTGATTCAGCTTTCCATTCCGCTCAATTTCATCGGCTTCATCTATCGCGAAATCCGCCAGGGGCTTACCGACATCGAGCAGATGTTCGACCTTCTGGACGTTCCACAGGAGGTGGAAGACGAGCCGGACGCCGCGCCGCTTGCCGTCAGCGATGGCGCAATCCGTTTTGACGATGTGCATTTCGCCTATGACGCGAACCGCGCGATCCTCAAGGGCGTCAGCTTCGAAGTGCCGGCTGGCAAGACCGTGGCCATCGTCGGCCCCTCGGGTGCGGGTAAATCCACCATCTCCCGGCTTCTCTTCCGCTTCTACGACATTCAGTCGGGCTCGGTGACGATCGACGGGCAGGATATCCGCGAGGTTACCCAGAAGAGCCTGCGGGCCTCGATTGGCATGGTGCCGCAGGACACCGTGCTTTTCAACGACACCATCGCCTACAACATCCGCTATGGCCGCGTGGACGCCAGCGAGGAAGAGGTGAGGGAGGCCGCCAAGCTTGCCCAGATCGCGGATTTCATCGAGGCGCTGCCCGAAGGCTACAAATCGATGGTCGGCGAGCGCGGGCTCAAATTGTCAGGCGGCGAAAAGCAACGCGTGGCGATTGCCCGCACAATCCTCAAGGCGCCGCCGATCCTCATTCTCGACGAGGCGACCTCCGCGCTCGATACGCAGACCGAGCAGGAAATTCAGGCGGCGCTCGATCTCGTCAGCCGAGACCGCACCACGCTTGTCATCGCGCACCGGCTCTCGACTGTCATCGGGGCAGATGAAATCATCGTCCTGAAAGACGGCCGCATCGCCGAGCGTGGCACCCATCAGGCGTTGCTCAAGCAGGACGGGCTTTACAAGCAGATGTGGGATCGTCAGCGCGAAGCGACCGAGGCCGAGGAGCGGCTGCGCGTGGCCCGCGAAAGCGACGAAATGGGCGTCATTGTGCGACGGCGCACGACGGAGCTTCCGAGCTAGCTATTCCTCGAGGCTGTCGTCGGCCTTTTCGTCCACCAGATCGCGTTCTTGCCGCTTGCGTGCCAGAAACTGCTCGCCATGGCGAGTTATGGCCTCTTCGTCGAGAACCTCCTGCGCCTTGGCGAAGATTTCGTTCTCTTCTTCTTCCATGTGATGTTCGTAATCGTGCTTTAGCGTCTTGAAGCGGGCAAGCCAGCCGGTACTGGAAAAGTCGGTCTCGTTGAGATCCTCCATAATGTCATCCAGTTCCTTGTGCTCGGCCACGGAGTGACGGGCATCGTCCTGGCCGTCGGTGGTGGCCATCAGCTTGGAATAGAAGGTCTCTTCCTCCGCGGCAGCGTGCGATTTTACATCGTAGTAGAACTCGTTCCACAGGGTCCGGCGTTTCTCGCTGTCGCCTTCAGTTTCGGCGATAGCGTTGAGCAGATCGCGATGTCGGGCGTGGTCTTCGCGGATCGCGTCGTAGATCGATGCCATGGTTGGTGAGCCTCCGTTGTTGTGCCAGCGGGTTAACGTACGGGGGACGATTTGGTTTCACGCGCACAGCGTTTGCCCGCCGCATGACACTTGTGTATGGCTCTGCGATGTTCGCTAAATGAGCTTGTGGTATTCCGATGTCTGTCATCGATTCAGCCAGAAATGCGCTGGTTCCGGTCCGCCGCGAAGGCTATCCCTTCATCGCCGCTTTCGGTGGCGCAGCCATTGTGCTGGGCCTCCTTTGGAGCCCGCTTTTCTGGATCGGCCTGGCCCTGACCGGCTGGTGCGCATATTTCTTCCGCGACCCCGAACGCGTGACGCCCGTTGACGACCGTTTCGTCATCAGCCCGGCCGACGGTGTCGTTTCAGCCATTGGCCCGGTCGTGCCGCCGCGCGAGCTCGGCCTTGGAACGACCGAGATGACCCGTATTTCGGTTTTCATGAATGTCTTTTCCTGCCATGTGAATCGCGCCCCCGTGCGTGGCCGCATTGCGCGCATCGAGCACCGGCCGGGCAAATTCCTGAATGCCGAGCTCGACAAGGCGAGCTCCGAAAACGAGCGCAATGGTCTGGTGATCGAGGGCCCCAACGGCACGATCGGCGTGGTGCAGATCGCCGGCCTCGTCGCGCGCCGCATTATCTGCTGGGCCGATGCCGGAACGAATATCGGCGTTGGCGAGCGCTTTGGCCTGATCCGCTTTGGTTCCAGGCTCGATGTCTATCTGCCTGAGGGCGCGGTGCCGCGCGTTGCAATAGGGCAGACGGCGATAGCGGGCGAAACCATAGTCGCTGAATTCGGCGGCGAGGATGCCAGCCCGCTGGTGCGGATATCGTGAGGTTGAGCTGATGTCCGGCGAGGGCGACAGCCCGCAAAAGCCAGCATACGGTGGCCCGCGCATCCGCGAGATCCCGATGCGGCTGGTCATCCCCAATCTGATCACGGTGCTGGCGATCTGCGCCGGGCTTACCGGGATCAGGCTGGCTTTCGAGGGTCGGTTCGCGCTCGCCGTGGCGATGGTGCTGTTCGCGGCGGCACTTGATGCGCTCGACGGCCGCACCGCGCGCATGCTCAAGGCGTCCTCCAAATTTGGTGCGCAGATGGATTCGCTCGCCGACGTAATCAATTTCGGTGTCGCGCCCGCCCTGGTGCTCTACCCTTATCTCCTGCACGAGCTGAATTCGATTGGCTGGATCGCAGCGCTCATCTTTGCGATTGCCTGTGCGCTGCGTCTGGCGCGGTTTAACGTCATGACGGAGGATCCGGACACACCCGCCTGGCAGATGGCTTATTTTGTCGGCATACCCGCGCCCGCAGGTGCGGTGCTCGTGCTCTTGCCGGTTTATGTCGGGCTTTTGGGCGCGCCGCTTGACGGCATCCTTGCGCCCCTTGCCGCCGCGCATTGCATCCTGATCGGGCTCTTGATGGTTAGCCGCATCAGGGTTTGGTCCGGCAAGGCGCCGGGCCAGCGCATCCGGCGCGATCTGGTGCCGCTTTTCCTGCTGTGCGCGGTGCTCTTGGTGATGCTCTTCGTAGCCTACACCTGGTACACGCTCACCGTCGCTGCGGTCGCATACCTTATTTTCCTGCCCTTCAGCGCGCGGGCCTACCGCAAGCGTGAACTTGCCGAGGCGAAGGCGGAATAGGGATCAGCCTTCGTCGGCCTGCTTTACCCGGCCATAAAGCGCTGCCGCGGCGCTCGCTTTTTCGCCACCCAGCTCTTGCACCAGATCGGGGATCGTACGCGCTTCAAGCGCGACAACCTTCAGGCCCTTGAGCGGTCGGCGTGAAGGGTTGCTCGCGGGTGCAAACATCGTTCGCCGCGAGCCATGTACCGAGACAGGCACAATTTCGGCGCCGGATCTCTGGGCAATACGCGCTACGGCGCGGTAGAGCCGGTATGGCTTGGTGTCGGGCTCGATCCCGTCGGGAAAGTAGACCGCCAGCCTGCCATTGCCCTTCAGATGCCGGACGAGCCGCCGGCTGACGAAAAAATGCTCGGGATTGAAGGCAATCGTCCGCGCTGCTTCGCGCCACGGTTCCAGCCACGCCGAACGCGCGGACTGTTCGTCAAGAATGTGCAGGGTGTCGTTGGGTAGTAACGATAGCATCAAAGCCGGGTCGAGATGGGACTGGTGCAGCACCGCATAAAGCACCGGGGGTTTGCTGCGCAGATGTTCGCCGCCATTCACCGTGAGCCGGTGCCAGACCGCGATCGGCGCGAGCAGAAACGCCTGATGGAAGCTGCAGCGTCGCAATGCGCAAAGTGCGAGCGCCACTGCAAGCCAGACCAGCGCGATTGCACCGACGACCATGAAAATGATGGCCATGAACTGCGCCCCCTCGTTCGATTCGTTGAGCTCTTCGGCTTCTTACACGCAGTCTATCACCGCTGGCGGGGCAAGGCTCCCCGCTTCCGGCCAAAAGGAAAATAGATCGTAGAACCCGGGCCTACCAGCTGCGCGTCGTTGCGCTGTAGCCGCCCGAACCGGGTGGTGGGCCGAGCTGCTGCAGCGGCGCAGGTACCGGGAAGGGATTGTAGCCCGTACCGCCTCCGTCCGATGGCCCGGTGCGGTAGGTGCGCACGGAAAACTTGCCGAAATTGCACTCCGTCACATTACCCTCGGCACCGAATTTGTTGACGTCGCTGGAATAGAAACGGCTTTGCGTGCAGTCACCGCCGCCGGCCTGCTGGCCGGGGTTCAGCTGCACGCCGGGCAAGTCCTTGAATTTGAGCTGTCCGGTACCTTGTCCCTCGGGCGCATATGTCGGCTGCCCGGCCGAATTGCTGCCGAGATCGAGCTGGTCCCACGCCGTGGCCGGCGCGATACCGGCACACAACAGCACCGCTGCTGCTGCTGCCGCAATTTTCAGTTGTCTCGACATAGGTGGAACCCCCGGGCGCGCAATTTGCGTCGAAGATAGTGCTGCCCGCAAAACCCGGCAAGATTGTGCTCAATCAGTTTCTGCCTGGCTACCATTACCAAAAGTGCGGATGATCAGGTCCACCAGCACGAGCACAAAAAGCGTCATGCCGGCCAGTTCGAAGCTGTCCTCGATCGCCGCGCCGGCGCGGTAGGCAAGGCTGTCCGCCCCAAGACGGACCTGAATGGCACCGTCGATCATTTCCATTACCAGCGCGCCGAAAACGAACAGCCCGCCGGCAAAAATCATCATCACCGCAACGCGACGCTCCAGCCGCAGCAGGAAAGGCACCATGACCACTGCGAAGAGTATGGTCGCGGGTATTCCGAGCACGACCCAGGAAAAATGCAGATAGTCGGAATGCTCGCCCCAGCCCTCCAGTACCGTGATGAAGGATTCGTGGATCGAGGCCGTCTCGTCGACCGACATCAGCAGCATGACGGTGGCGATCAGCAGCCAGTAGGGCCGCTGCCTGCGTTCGGCATCGCCTCGTGAACACACCCAGGCCAGAAACGCCGCCGCGAGCATCAGCGTCGAGCTGTACCATGTCGCGATATTGAGCTCGCCATCGAGCGAGATGTGGCGCAGATCCTTGAGCGCCGTGCCGGTGCCGAACAGTTCGACGAAAACCTCGCGCGCAACGCCAAGCGCGATGATGACGACGGTCACCACAATCGGCACATGCCTGAATGAAGCGAGCGCGGAAACCGGAAGGATCGCGGCTCGCGCATCTTCCCGCACAGTGACGCTCATGAAGTTCATCCTTTTTCGGCTTCGCCCGCACCGGGCAATGTTGCAATGAATGACGATGTGCCCATGAGCCGCCGGGTCAGCAACTCCAGCGATACAGCGTAGGCAAGCATCGACGTCGCGGTGGCGATCGCGGCTCCATAGATGCCGAACCATGGGATAAGCCCGAAGTTGAGCACCAGATTGATGATTGTGGATAGGGCCTTGGCGCGGAATTCGGATCGTTCATGGCCGAGCATCTTCAGCGCGTCTTCGGCCCCGCCTGTCGCCGCACGCGCCAGCAGCCCGGCCGCGAGGATAAGAAGCACGGGATAGGCAGCGGTGAAGTCGGGTCCGAAGAGCCACAGCAGCGGCCAGCCAAGAGCAACGACGCCGAGCGTCACCCCAAGCGTGGGCCAGAATATCCAGCGCGTGGAGCGGTGGATCAGCGACGTCAGCGCCTGCCGGTTTCCGGTTGCGCCAAGGCCGGCCATGCGCTGCGCGACTGCGCTGGTCACCGAAAATTGCACCGCCGTCACTTGAGAGGAAAGCCGGGTCGCAGCGAAATAGAGCGCAACCGTGTGCGGGTCGACGAAGAGGCCGAGGACGATGATGTCGGAAAAGGTCAGCACCAGCTGAAACGCGTTCGTCATCATCATCGGGAAGGCAGTGGTCAGCCAATGCCGGGTATGGCGCCCCGGCGCTTCATGTCCCAGCGCGCTGCGCAAGCGTCGCAGATAAATGATGAGCTGGGCAAGCGTCGCGGCAAGGCCGGCCGCGAACACGACCCCCATCGCGGTGGCTGCGGTGGGCGGAAACGCAGCTGTCAGGGCAGCGAGCAAAAACAGGATAATCAGCGTCTGACGCACGACATAGGGCGGCACATGCGCCAGTCCCGTCCATGAGAACGCCAGCGCGTGGCCCTCCAGCAGGTCTTGCAGCGCAAAGACGGGCAGGCAGGCCAGCGCCAGAAGTGCGGGTATGAAATAGGCTTGGGGGATATGATCGGCGGCGAGATAGAGCACGACCGCGCCGGCCGCCGCGATGGCAGAAGACAGCGTGCCGACAATCGCAATGCTGGTCTTCACGAACGATCTGGCCGTGCCGCCGCGTCCCGTATCGCGATATTCGGCGATGAAGCGCACGGCCGCCTCGCTCAACCCGAGGCTCGCCAGAAATCCGCCTATCGTGACCCATACCCAGACATAGGAGTAGATGCCGTATTCGCTGGCCCCCAACGCTCGTGCCAGCACCACATGCGCTGCAAAGCCGAGCCCCGCCGCTGCGATCCTGATCGCCAATGCAATTATTGCTGACCGGTTGATGTCCGCGCCGCCAAGCCCATCCGCCGCCAGCTTCCTCAGGCGCGCGAACGGGCCGTCATCCCCGTTTGAAGCGGTATGCGAGCCCGATGCCATGGGCTCAGTCTTTTCTCGAGATGAGCTGTTCGACCTTGCCGGCGGTGTCGCGCAGCGTGCGCAATCCTTTACGCATCGCTATCATTCGCTCAGCCGCCCGCCTGTTGGCGGGCGTCGATGCGGCGGCGAATATGCTTTCTACACGCTCCCGCTCAAGCCAGATTTCCTCGAGCGGATGACCGGCATCCGCACAGGAATCGAGCCTCTCATACCAGCGCTCGTCGAGCATGCGCCGCAGCATGTTTGTGTAAAGCGCCACGCCGGGACCGTATGAAGAGTAGCTTTCGTCATAGGATGATTTGATGAAGTAGAGGCGCTCCTGCGCAACCAGATTGATTTGCCCTGCCAGCAGTCGACCGTCGAGGCGCAGCGTTCCGAGCGCAATGTGGGGGGCGTTCCGGCATGCGCCAAACGCGTCTTGTGCGAAGGAATTAAGGTCGGCTTGCGAGGCGAGCGCGGTGCCCTCGCGCCCCTTCCAGCCATCTCTTTCCTGCGCGAGAATTTCGCCGAGCGTATCGGCAAAAGTCTCGGAATCAGGCTCGACGATCTCAAATTCAAGCTCGCCCTCGGCGGCGAGCTTTCTGGCGCGGCTACGAATATTGCGCGCCTTCTTGCGTGACCATCGCTGCGCATAGGTTTCGAAATCCTCGCTGCTTGCGGCCACGGCGCGCTCAAATGCGCTTTCGCGCTGGCAGAGCGCGCGTTCCTCATCGCAGGCCTGTGTCAGGGCCGCGCCGCACGCGCTGTCAGCATAAAATTCCTTCAGCTGAACCAGTGAGGGCAGATCTTGATGGTCGTCGACGAAGGCAAGAAAAGCGTGCCAGATGTCTGCAGCCGCGCCGGAAATCAACGGCACCGTTTGGCCAATCAGCGCATCGTAGCTCATCACGGTCGCGCCACCTGGATAGCCTTCCAGCGCGCCTTTCACGGTGATCGGGAACAGGCCGTCTAGCCGCCGGGTGGCGCGATCCCGCACGAGGATCAGGCGCAGCGCTTCCTTCGGCCGGACATGCCGATAGAGCGCGACAAGATAGTCGATCTCGTAGTAGGGGTTCGGTTCAACTGCTCGGCTGGCAAGTTCAATCCATTCGTCGCGGATCGACCGCGCGTCCTCGATTGAAACTATTTCCACAGTCGGCAGTGTCGGCGTAAGCATCGCTATCAGTCAGTTCGCGTGTCGAGCGGCTCGCTCTAACAAGCGAGTGCCGCTGTGATCCGATCTTCGGGTCACAGCCACGCTGACTAGCAAATCAATGAAACTGAACCGTTAATCCGGCTTACGGTATTCGGTGAACCGCCCGCGTTCGACATCGTAGATCAGCCCGGTCTCTTTCAGCTCCGGGCTTGCGAGAAACAGCACCTTATCCGCAACCTCGGAAGGGTGGGGCAGCGTCATCGGGTCTTCGCCCGGCATGGCCTGCGCCCGCATAGCGGTGCGCGCCACGCCCGGGTTTACGATGTTGACGCGCAGCGGCATGTTTTTGGTCTCGTCCGCCCAAGAGCGGCCGAGTGCCTCCACCGCGGCTTTTGAGGCCGCATAGGGGGCCCAGAATGCGCGCGCGGAATGCGGCGAGCCCGATGAAATGAGGATTGCACGCCCCGCATCGGAGGCACGCAGCAGCGGATCGACTGAACGGATCAGCCGCCAGGTCGAGGTGACGTTGATGTTCATCACCTTCTCGAACACCTTGGCTTCGACATGCCCGATGGGCGAAATCACGCCAAGTATCGCGGCATTGGCGACCAGAACGTCGAGCTTGCCCCAACGCTCGTGGATGGAGCCGCCGAGCCGGTCGAGTCCGGCCATGTCGGTAATGTCGAGCGGCACGAGCGTCGCGCTGCCGCTACCCTTCGCCTTTATCTCGTCGTCCAGTTCTTCAAGCCCGCCCACGGTGCGCGCGACCGCGATCACATGTGCGCCCGCCGCGGCCAGTCCCTTGGCAATGAAGTAGCCAATGCCGCGCGAGGCGCCGGTGACGAGGGCAATGCGGCCGGTAAGGTCGGGTTGATTGGTCAAGTGTCGGGCTCCTGAGCGGATACGGCGCACGCGGCGGGTGCAATAAAATATGTGCGCCACCTAGCCCAATTTTCAGCATGGTGGAACCCGCCACACATTGAGTGGGCGCACGCCAATCGCCATATTGGCTGGGCGGGACGGCCCGCGACTTCCGAACATCGATGGGGACGGCCTCATCACTGTCAATCTGGAGGCAGAAATGGCTTGGTTCGCTCTTTTCGCGGCAGGTCTCTTCGAGGTCGGTTGGGCCATCGGACTGAAATATTCGGAAGGCTTCACCCGGCTGTGGCCGAGTGTGTGGACCGTCGCCTCGATGTCGATCAGCATGGTCCTGCTGGGTATCGCGTTGCGCAGCCTGCCGCTGGGAACCGCATATGCGATATGGACCGGCATCGGTACGGTCGGCACCGTCATCCTCGGCATTATGCTTTTCGCAGAACCCGCCGAGATGATGCGTATTGTGTGCATTTTGCTGATTGTGGCGGGGATCGTCGGGCTGAAACTCGTGACGCCCTGATCTGAATGCTACTGCCCGCCTGCGGCCAGCCATGAGAGCGTGCGCACATTGTCCGCGCCTTCATGGTCGAGCAGCCGTGTGGGATATTCGCTGGAGAAGCAGGCGTCGCAGAATTGCGGCGCCTCGTTGTCGCGCGCGGGCATGCCGAGCGCCCGGTAAAGCCCGTCGAGCGATAGGAAGCCGAGTGAATCGACGCGAATGAACTCCGCCATTTCCTCAACCGACATGCGCGAAGCGAGCAGCTTGGCCTTTTCCGGCGTATCGACGCCGTAGAAGCAAGAGGCGCGCGTAGGCGGCGAGGCAATGCGCATATGCACTTCCTTCGCACCTGCATCACGCACCATTTGCACGATCTTCTGGCTGGTTGTGCCCCGCACGATGCTGTCGTCCACCAGCACGACGCGCTTGCCTTCGATCGAGCGCCGGTTGGCGTTGTGTTTCAGCTTCACGCCCATATGACGGATCGCATCGCCCGGCTGAATGAAGGTGCGGCCGACATAGTGGTTGCGGATGATTCCGAGCTCGAAGGGCAGGCCTGATTGCTGGCTATAGCCAATCGCCGCCGGCGTCCCGGAATCGGGAACCGGCACCACGACATCGGCGTCCACCGGTTTGTCGCGCGCCAGCTCTGCGCCGATCTCCTTGCGCACGGCATAGACGTTGCGCCCCTCGACCTGCGAATCCGGCCGGGCAAAATAGACATATTCGAAGATGCAGAAGCGCTGCGGCGACTTCTCGAATGGGAACAGGCTTTCGATCCCGGTTTTCGTCACAACGATCATTTCGCCGGGCTCAACATCGCGCACGAAGCGCGCGCCGATAATATCGAGCGCGCAGGTTTCCGATGCGATGATCCAGGCGCCGTCGAGGTCGCCTAGCACCAGCGGGCGGATGCCGAGCGGGTCACGACAGCCGATCATCTTTTTCGACGACAGCGCCACCAGCGAAAAAGCGCCTTCAAGCTGCCGCACCGCGTCGATGAAACGCGAGTTGGTGTCGTTCTCTTTGCTGGTTGCGATGAGATGAAGCAGTGTTTCGGTGTCGGAGGTCGATGAGAATATCGCCCCGTCCTTCTGCAGTCGGCGCTGCACGGTCAACGCATTAGTGATGTTGCCATTATGCGCGATCGCAATGCCGCCATCGGCAAGCTCCGCAAACAGCGGCTGCACATTGCGCAGGCCCGAACCGCCAGTCGTGGCGTAGCGTGTATGGCCGATGGCGCGGCTGCCAGCCAGCCGGTCGATCACCGACTGTTTGGTGAAGGTGTCGCCGATCAGGCCGACATGGCGTTCGACATGAAACTGGCTGCCATCGTAGGAAGCAATGCCCGCCGCTTCCTGCCCGCGGTGCTGCAGCGCGTGCAGGCCAAGCGTGGTGATCGCGGCCGCGTCCTGGCGTCCAAATATGCCGAACACGCCGCATTCATCATGGAAATGATCGTCGGCTTCCGCCGCGGCGAAGTCATTCATGCGATCAGTATTCATTGGTCGTTGCGCCCAGATTTCGTTTCGCGCGCAACCTTGCGCGCTATTGGTCCGCGCCGCTGCTCTGGCCGGTACCTTCGGGATTGATGTCCTTCAGCCGGTTGAGGATCGAGTCCTCCGGATCGTCCGGCAGGATGCCCTGCAGCCAATTGCCGATGCCCTCAAGCAGCGGCCGCGATTTCGCTTCTGTCACCCAGCCGGGTGGATTTGAGCCGACCAGCCAGCCGAAGAACAGAAGTGCGACCGCCAGAACGAGCAGCCCGCGCGCGGCGCCATAAAGAAAGCCGAGTGTGCGGTCGAGCGCACCGATTTTGGAATCGATAATGAAATCGGCCACGCGCATCGTAATCACCGTCACCACGATTAGTGCGATGAAAAACACGATCGCAGCTGCGACAGCGAGCGCCACCGTGGGGTGATCGATGTAGGGCTGCACATAGGGCAGGATGATCGGATAGAAGAAATAGGCTGCGGCCGATGCCGCCACCCATGAAGCAATCGACAAGATTTCGCGCGAAAAGCCGCGAACCATCGCCAGCATTGCCGAAACCAGCGTGAATGCGATGACGATACCGTCAAGCAGCGTAATGGGCATTAACGCGCTACTCCTGATGAATTCTTGCGCATCGTTACTTTGGACCGCCTGCTGCGATGCGCGCCACCAGTTCCGAAAGCGCTTCCGGCTGAAATGAGCTGGCGGCCATGGATGCTGGAAGCTCTTCGGAAAGGATGGGCATTACGGCCTTGCCAAACCCCAATTTCTCCGCCTCCTTCAGGCGCTGCGGCGCGTGAGCCACGGCCCGCACGGCACCCGACAGGCTGATTTCGCCGAAATAGACGCAATCGGCTGGCAGGGCAAGACCGGTGAGCGACGAAACCAATGCGGCAGCGACCGCGAGGTCTGCCGCCGGTTCGGCGATGCGGTAGCCGCCGGCCACATTGAGATAGACGTCATGCTGCGAAAAGCGCACGCCGCAATGCGCCTCAAGTACGGCCAACACCATGGAAAGCCGCGCCGAATCCCAGCCCACGACGGCGCGTCGCGGCGTACCGAGCGGCGAGGGGGCGACCAGCGCCTGTATTTCGGCCAGCACCGGCCGCGTGCCTTCCATACCTGCAAAAACCGCGGCGCCCGGGGCTTTTTCGGACCTTTCGCCGAGAAACAGCTCAGATGGATTGGGCACTTCGCGCAGGCCTTTGTCACCCATCTCGAACACGCCGATCTCGTCGGTCGGGCCGAAACGGTTCTTGACCGTTCTCAGGATCCGGTAGTGGTGGTTTCCCTCGCCTTCGAAATAAAGCACGGCATCCACCATGTGCTCCACGACCCGGGGTCCGGCGATCTGCCCGTCCTTGGTCACATGCCCCACCAGCACGACCGCACAACCTGTGGATTTCGCGAAACGGATCATCGCCTGCGCTGCCGCGCGCACCTGTGTCACGGTTCCGGGCGCCGAGTCGGCGAGATCAGTCCACAGCGTCTGGATGGAATCGAGGATCAGCAGATCGGGCCGCTGACCGTCGGAGATTGTGGCCAGAATGTCCTCGACATTGGTTTCCGCGGCAAGTTCGACCGGCGAACTGGCGGCACCCAGGCGCAGCGCCCGCAACCTGATCTGCGCCACCGCTTCTTCGCCCGACACATAGATGATGCGATGCCCTTTGTTGGCGAGCGCCGCCGCGGCCTGGGTCAGCAGCGTCGATTTTCCGATGCCGGGGTCGCCGCCCACCAGCAAGGCCGACCCACGCACGAAGCCGCCGCCGGTCGCCCTGTCGAGCTCGCCGATGCCGGTCGCGATGCGCGGCGCATCCTCGATCTCGCCCGACAGCGTGGTCAGCGCCACCGCGCGGCCCTTGCGGGCAGATTTCTGGCTCTGTGGTCCGGAGCCGATGCCGCCGGCTGTGCCTTCCTCCACGAGCGTGTTCCACGCCCCGCAGGAATCGCATTTGCCGGCCCAGCGCGCATGCACGCTTCCGCAATTCTGGCAGATGAACTGGATGCGGGATTTCGCCATCAGTTATCTGCTCCCACATAAACCCGCTCGTAGCGACGCCCGAGACCGGTCAGAAGCTCGTAGCCGATCGTGCCGGCTGCTTCCGCCACGTCGTCCAGCGCAATATTTGCTCCAAAAAGCTCGATCCAGTCGCCAGGCGCAACCGCGCCGCCGCAATCGGTCACGTCAAAGGCTATGAGGTCCATGGAAACCCGCCCGACGATCGGAGCGCGCTTGCCACAGACGAAGCCGCTGGCACCATCGCTGACTGCGCTGCGCAGCGGAACACCTGCGCCCGAAGCCGCACGCTGATACCCATCCGCGTATCCCGTCGCCGCGATGGCGAGGATGCTGTCGCGCTCAAGCCGCGCCGCTGCCCCGTAGCCGACCGTTCCGCCCGCCCGCACACCCCGCACCTGGAGCACTCGCGCCTCGGCCGTCACAACCGGCCGCATCGGGTTGTCGACCGCGTTCGCTGCGCGGCCGCCATATAGCGCGATGCCGGCGCGGGTGAGGGCGCAGCGGCAATCCGCGCCAAGCATGATGCCAGCGGAATTGGCGAGGCTTGAATCGATCCCTTCGAAAAGCGCCGCAACATGCTGAAAAGTATTAAGCTGTTGCCGGTTCAGTCGGTGGCCGTGCTCATCCGCACAAGCGAGATGGCTCATCACGAGTACCAGCGGTATCGCCATGCCGCCGGTGTTCTCTGCCGCGAATTGCACAGCCTCGTCTTCGCTCACGCCAAGCCGGTTCATGCCTGTGTCGACATGGAGCGCTGCCGGCTCGCGCGAAATGCGCCGCCACAGCGCTATGTCCTCGACCGAGTTGAGCACAGGGATGAGCTGCGCATCGGCAAATGTCGTTGCCGCCTTGTCGCTCATCGGACCCGAGAGCACGAATATTCTGGCCCCGGGCGCAGCCGCCCTCACGGCCAGCCCTTCCGCGGGGTAAGCTACGAAAAAGGTGCCGCAGCCGGCACGCGCGAGCGCCGGCACCGCGTGCGCGATACCAAGCCCATAGGCGTCGGCCTTCACCACCGCGGCCGTTTCGGCGGGTGCGGACAATTCGGTCAGCTTGCGGTAGTTGGCGGCGAGCGCACCGAGATCGATTGTCAGGCGCCCGCCCGCGATGTCGCCGGGCGCATCCTGCGCGGCTGCCGGAATTGCCTGCACCGCGCTACTCGAAGCGTTCCGGCATATGCGAATCTTCCGCCAGATCGAAGAAGCGCGTGAATTCGCCCTGGAAGCCAAGCCCCACTGTACCCGTTGGGCCATGGCGCTGCTTGGCAACAATCACTTCGGACTTGCCGCGCGCCTCGTTCATCTCGGTTTCCCACTTGATATATTCCTCCGAACCCGGCTTCGGCTCGCGATTCTTGAGGTAATATTCCTCGCGATAGACGAACATCACCACGTCCGCGTCCTGCTCGATGGAGCCGGATTCGCGAAGGTCGGAGAGCTGCGGCCGTTTGTCGTCGCGGCTTTCCACCTGGCGCGAGAGCTGCGACAGCGCGATGATTGGCACGCTGAGCTCCTTGGCAAGCGCCTTCAGGCCGGTGGTGATTTCGGTGATTTCCTGAACGCGGTTTTGCGCCGCGCGCGCGCTCGAACCCGTCATCAGCTGCACGTAGTCGATTATCATCACGTCCAGCCCGCGCTGGCGCTTCAGCCGCCGCGCACGTGCAGCGAGCTGGGCGATCGAGATACCGCCCGTCTGGTCGATGAAAAGCGGAATGCGCTGCATGGTCTGCGCGCATGCGACGAGTTTTTCAAAGTCCGGCTCGGTGATCTCGCCGCGCCTGATCTTGGAGGATGGGATTTCCGTCTGCTCCGAGATGATACGGGTGGCAAGCTGTTCGGACGACATTTCCAGCGAGAAGAAGCCGACAACGCCGCCATTGGCTGCTGCGAAGGAGCCGTCGGCCTGCTGCGCCGGCTCATAGGCGTTCGCGATGTTGAAGGCGATGTTGGTGGCAAGCGAGGTCTTGCCCATGCCGGGGCGTCCGGCAAGGATGATCAGATCGGAGGGCTGCAAGCCGCCCATGCGGCGGTCGAGATCGCGAAAGCCGGTCGCCGTGCCCGACAAATGGCCGTCGCGCATATAGGCGGCATTCGCCATGTCGATCGCCGTCTTCACCGCGTCGGTGAAGCTCTCGAACCCGCCATCGTAGCGCCCGGTCTCCGCCAGCTCGAACAGGCGGCGCTCCGCGTCTTCGATCTGCTCCTGCGGCGACATGTCGACCGGCGCGTCATAGGCGATGTTGACCATGTCCTCGCCGACGGTAATCAGCGCTCTCCGCGTGGCGAGATCGTAGATCGCGCGGCCATAATCCGCCGCGTTGATCACCGTCACCGCATTGGCAGCGAGCCGCGCCAGATATTGCGACACGGTCATCTCGCCGATCTTCTCTTCCGCTGGCAGGAAGGTCTTCAGCGTCACCGGGTTGGCGACCTTGCCCATGCGGATAAGTTCGCCCGCGACCTCGTAGATCTTACGATGGATCGGCTCGTTGAAATGCGACGGCTTCAAAAAATCCGAGACACGGTAGAACGCATCATTGTTGACCAGAATGGCGCCCAGCAGCGCCTGCTCGGCCTCCACGTTGTTGGGAGCCTCGCGATAAAGCGGCGTCTCCGCCGTATTCAGTTTGCGGACTGCGTCTGCCATTTCTGTGCCCAGTTACGTTCGTGGCCCGTGGGAGGAGGGGAGGTTGCTCATCCGGGCTCTCGGTCGCTCCCTGATAATGCCGCCGGTGCTCCGCCGACAGCGCCGCCAGCAAACATTCTTGGTTTCGCCCCGCGATTCACAGCCTTCCACAAGTGCGCCGGGTGATTTCACCCAGCCGGTTGACCCGAATCGGAAGGTGAGCATAGCGGCCCATATTACAGAACAAAACATGAAAGTGATTGAGTTCAACCAACGCTTTTGGGAACGAAAAGTAGCCCGATGCGTTTTTCAGCTCGAAGCCGCCCTTATGGCGCGAGGATTCAGCAGTGAAAGGAGCACACCATGCCGGAATCTGAAAACAGAGAACGCACAACTGTGGTCACGAGCGGAGGCGGTGGCGCCACCTGGTTCATCGCCGGAGCGCTGGTTGTCATGGTGGTTGTCGCGGCCTGGATATTCACCGGGAGCGGCATCGATTCCACGACCACTTCCGACATCAAGCTGGACGTTCCGGATGTGAACGTTCAGGTCGATCAGCCGAAGGCCGAGCCCACCGAATAGGCTGCATGCGCAGATCGAGAGTGCTCCGACCGGAGGTCGGGGCACTTTTTTTACGACTTATGGTCGGAGCGGGAGAGCGTTCGTCGGCGCTGCTTCTGAACCGGCTTTGGCCTTTCAGGGCCGGATCGTGCGGTCTTGCGCAGCGCGTCCTCTACGCTGGTCATGTAATCGCGGGTGATCGGCAGCGTGTCGTTCCGCTTTGTAACCTGGAACTGGAACACCACGAGGTCGTGCCAGCGGAAAGCCGCTTCGGACCCGGCCAGATAAAACTCCCACATCCGCGCGAAGCGTTCGTCATAGATTTCGACTGCGCGTTCGCGGTTGGCCAAAAAGCGCGCGCGCCAGTGTTTCAGCGTTTCGGCATAATGCAGCCGAAGCACCTCGACGTCGGTAATCACCAGTCCGGCTTTTTCCACCGCAGGCAGCACCTCCGACATCGCCGGGATATAGCCGCCGGGGAAGATGTATTTGCGAATGAAGGCATTGGTCGCGGTCGGCGGCCCGCTGCGGCCGATGGTGTGCAAAAGCATTGTTCCGTCCGGCTTCAACAGCGTCGCCGTCTTGTCGAAGAAGGTTCGGTAGTGATTGACCCCGACATGCTCGAACATGCCGACGGAGACAATCCGGTCGAAGCGCTCCGAAAGCTTGCGGTAGTCGCGCAACTCGAAATGCGCCTGGTTCTCAAGTCCCTCCTGCCGCGCGCGTTCGGTCGAAACTGCGTGCTGCTCGGTGGATAGCGTGACACCCAGCACCTCGGCGTCGAAGCGACGCGCAAGATAAAGTCCCAACCCGCCCCAGCCCGATCCGATGTCGAGCACCGAAAGGCCGGGCTTCATATCGAGCTTGGCTGCAATGTGACGCCGTTTGGCCTCCTGCGCCTCGTCGAGCGTCATTTCCGGCCGCTCGAAATAGGCGCAGGAATATTGCATGTCGGCGTCGAGGAAGAGCCGGTACATCTCGCCTGAGAGATCGTAATGGCGATGTACGTTTTCGCGGGAACGCGCCAGCGTGTTGACCTGCTGGAAACGCCGCAACAGCACCCGCGAGCCCTCCACGATGCGGGTGAACAGCGGGTTCGCACCCTTGCGGTTCGCATTCACATAGGCGATCCGCAGAAAGCCCAGAATATCGCCTTCCAGCACCTCGAACGTGCCGTTCATATAGGCTTCCGGCATGGCGAGCATGGGATCGAGCGCAATGGCGCGCGCGGCGGCGTTGGTGCGTATGGCGACATGCACATGCTCGCCGGTCCCGTCGCCGAAGGTCGAGACGGTGCCGTCCGGCTCGGTGAGCGTGATTGAGCCGGTTCTAAAGAGTTTTCTTGCGACCGCAGTCAGCAGCGACATGGCAACGACACCCGCTTGCATCACACGTTTGCAGCCGACGATTATGACTCAAGTTGCCGTTTTCGTGAAGTTTTCTGGCGCTTCTGGCCCAATGGTTGCTGACAAAGAAAAGGCCCGGGCAATGCCGGGCCTCCTCGAAATGTCTGTCGCGTAAGCGCCGATCAGGACTTTTCTTCCTCGGCGGCATCTTCGGCAGGAGCTTCCTCGGCTGTCTCAGACTCGGCCTCTTCAGCCTCGGTAGCGTCCTCGTCTTCGAATTCGGCCTCAGGGTCGAAGAAGCTCTCCGGCTGGGCGTTTTCATTGACGTCTTCACCGTAGATCGCCTCGGCGCTGGTGAGCGTCTCGCCACGTGCCTGGCGCTCGGCCTCGTCGGTCGAACGGGCAACGTTGAGCGTGATCGTAACGTCGACTTCCGGATGCAGCGCGAGCGCCACATTGACCAGACCGATCGCCTTGATCGGCTGGTTGAGCTCGACCTGGTTGCGGCCAACCGTGAAGCCTTCTTCGGTCAGGATGTCGGCGATGTCGCGGGTCGAAACCGAGCCGTAGAGCTGGCCGGTTTCGCCAGCCGCGCGAACCACCACGAAGGTGTGGCCGTCGAGCTTGTCGGCAACGGTCTGTGCCTCGGATTTGCGCTCAAGGTCGCGGGCTTCGAGCTGGGCGCGCTGGCCCTCGAATTTCTTGCGGTTGGCGTCGTTGGCGCGCAGCGCCTTGCCCTTCGGCAGAAGGAAGTTACGGGCAAACCCGTCCTTCACCTTTACCTCTTCGCCCATCTGGCCGAGCCGGGCTACGCGCTCGAGAAGAATGACCTGCATAATTGTCGTTCCTGTTCTCTGCACCGGCAACAACCGGTGCGGGTTTCAATGTCGGAACGAACAGGAAGCGGAGCGCGGGATGCGCCTGTCTGTCGCTGTCCTGCCCGCCGGGCAGTTAGAAGCAGACCCGTCGGGCCGGCCTCAACTCGGGAATTGTCCGCCCCCGAAGCGGTATTTCATCTCGCCCCCTCATCCGGTTCGCCTTGCGAACCACCTTCTCCCCGGTGGGGAGAAGAGGGAGCTGGCCTTGCCGCCGCGTCTCCTCTCCCCGCCGGGGAGAGGGTGGCCCGAAGGGCCGGGTGAGGGGGCAAGGCCCTGTCTTTTTTGCTCGCGGTTCCTTGTCCGCAAAGCCTGCCGCTTCGCGGGGCCGCGAAGTCTTACTTCACCACGTAGGGCAGAAGGCCCAGGAAACGGGCGCGCTTGATCGCCTTGGCGAGTTCGCGCTGCTTCTTCTGGCTGACGGCGGTAATGCGCGACGGAACGATCTTGCCGCGCTCCGAAATGTAGCGCTGCAGGAGCTTCACGTCCTTGTAGTCGATCCGCGGCGCGTTGGCGCCGGAGAACGGGCAGGTCTTGCGGCGGCGGTGAAACGGGCGCCGCGTCGGGATCTGATTGATATCGACCATTACGATGCGCTCCCTTCAGACTGCTGCTCGCGCGGACGGCGCGGACGATCGTCACGCGGGCCGCGGTCACGGCGGTCGCGGTCGTCGCGCTTCTGCATCATTGCAGACGGGCCTTCCTCATGTGCGTCGACCTTGATGGTCATGTAGCGCAGCACGTCTTCGGAAATGCTCATCTGGCGCTCGACTTCCTTCACCGCATCCGGCGGGCAGTCGAGATCCATGAGGGTGAAATAGGCCTTCCGGTTCTTCTTGATGCGGAAGGTGAGGGACTTCACGCCCCAGTTTTCGACCCGGCCGACGGAACCGCCATTGCCTTCGATCACGCCCTTGTACTGTTCCACAAGCGCGTCGACCTGCTGCGGCGACAAATCCTGCCGGGCCAGAAACACATGCTCATAAAGTGCCATTTGTCTCTTGCCTTTCTTCAACATTCCACCGGTGCCGACGGCTAAGCCTCCAGACCTTTCGTTAGCCCGTATGCGGGCGAAGAAAGGCTGTTCGAGACGGTCGAGAGCGGAGACACGGGAGGCCGAAACGCTTATGCGCCTCTGACGGAAATCGCCTTGCGAGCGATCACCGGCCCTCCGTTCAGCCCCCAATCGGACCAATGGAAGCGCGGCCTATAGGCGAAAAGGGTTGGCAAGGCAAGGGTGGGAGCTGGAATAGTGCCAGCTGCGACCGGAGAGACCACCTCCGGCTGATCGTGATAACTTCGCGTGCAAACTGAAACAGGTTGGCAGGGTCGATGATGATTACGCGAAAATTCAGATGGCTTCCGGTTCGCATGGTATATCTCGCCATCGCGATCCCGCTTCTCTCCGCCCAGCCCGCCTCAGCCGAGCCCATCGCCTTTGCGTACAAGAACTGGTCGGATTTGCGCGGCATTCTGAACGTCTTCGATGCGTTTAAGCAGGCATGCCTGGCCCAGCCGGTAACAAAGGAACTTCCCCGGGAACTGCTGCCGGAAGGCTATCAGATCGTTTCGTCCAGCCTGCATGGGTTGGGATTCGATTCAGACGCTGAACCGAAGGCGGTGGTGCTGTCGGTGACAGGCGATGAGGTGAAGGATTTCGAACGGGGCGAGCCATTCATCCGGCTAGGTTTTCCGGCCGAAGCGGCGCCCAATGGCGAGTGCGACGCCGGATGGAAGCGCGCATGGGACTACGACGACGGCGTGCAGGGAGTCATGACTGGAACGGCCGCCATATTCGACAGCTGGATGTCCTTCCACTTGAAAGCCGTGCGCGTCTCGCGTCCCGACGACAGCTTCGTGGTCGGCAAAGTATACGGCAACGTCAGTGAGTGGGCCGTCCCCTGCTTTGGCGGGGCATGGTGTCGGGTCAGCGTGCTTCTCGATCTTCGCCTGGACGAGGGCATTTACCTCACGATGAAGCGCGGCGACCCGCCAACTGCTCCGGGTGGCGGCTGAAGACCCGGCGCCGCCTTACCGGAACATCAGCACCGGTATCTTGCAGCGGCGCACCAGTTCGGTCGTTGTCGAGCCGATCACCAGCGCACGAATACGCGAATGGCCATAGGCGCCCATGACGAGCAGGCCGACGCGGCTTTCCTCCACATGTGCGCTGATCACCTCTTCCGGTTCGCCCGGCGCAAGGACGGAGTTCACCTCGAAGCCGGCTTCGGTTAGCCGTGTGACGGGAGCCTCCAGCCGCGACCGGTTTTCAGGCGTATCCGCGCCGACGGAAAGCACCGTGCATTTCAGCCCCTTCAACAGCGGGCTTGAAACCAGATAATCCACCGCCCGGTTGGCGCTGGCGCCGCCGTCATATGCGATCAGGAAATGCTTCGCCGGTTCGTGGGCGCGGGCTGCCACAAGCACCGGCTTTTTCGAAGCGCGCACCACGCGCTCCATGTTTGATCCGAGATGCAGCCGCGCGAAATCCGCCGCTTCGCCGCGCTTGCCGATGACGACGATTTCAGCGTCGGCCTCGAGATCGCCAAGCGCCTCCAGAAGATCGCCATTGCGCAGCTTGGTGTTCACAGCCACTCCGGCCGCTTCCGCCTCGGCACGGACGCCGTCAAGAATGGCGCGGCCCTTCTGCTGTGCCAGCCGGCCATGCTCTTCGTCGAGATCGGCCATCTTTTTCAGCAGCGTGGTGCGTGCATTGGCGTCCAACTGGCCGCTCAGATCGAAATTGCCGGCAATGCGCCGTCCAAGCACATGCGCGATCTCCACCGGCAGCGAGAGCCGCTCGGCCGCCCATGCCGCGATGCCCGTCACGCTTTTGGAGTAGATGGAGCCGTCGACGAGCGCGAGTATCTTGGTCATCGGTACACTCCTCAATGTCCAAGCAGCGCGTCTGCGCCGCCCGGCTTGTCATGCAGCGCCAGCTTGTCGACCAGCGTCGCGCTGGCCTCGTTCATGCCGATCAGTTCGACCTCGGTGCCTTCGCGGCGGAATTTGAGCACCACCGTATCGATCGCGCCAACCCCCGTCAGGTCCCAGATATGCGAACGGCTGACATCGATGGTGATGCGCGCAACCGCTTCCTTGAAATCGAAAGCGCGCACGAACTCTTCCGCCGAGGCGAAGAAGATCTGCCCGGTCACGTGATAGGCGCGGGCCTCTCCGTCATCGGAAAGCGTGGAGGACACGCGGAAGATTTGCGCCACCTTGGACGCAAAGAACAGGCCGGAAAGAAGCACGCCCACTAAAACGCCAAGCGCCAGATTGTGTGTGGCCACAACCACGATCACGGTTGCCACCATCACCGTGGAGGAACGACGCGGATGTTCGCGCAGGTTCTTGATCGACGACCATGAGAAAGTGCCGATCGACACCATGATCATGATGGCGACGAGTGCTGCCATCGGGATCACCGACACCCAGTCGCCCAGCACAACGATGAGGAACAAAAGCAGCGCTCCTGCGGTGAAGCAGGAGAGGCGCCCGCGGCCGCCCGATTTCACGTTGATCACCGACTGGCCAATCATCGCGCAGCCCGCCATGCCGCCCAGAAAGCCGGTCACCAGGTTGGCGCTGCCCTGCCCGATACACTCACGGTTGCGGTCACTATCAGTGTCGGTCAACTCATCCACGATCGATGCGGTCATCAGCGACTCCAGCAGGCCGACCACGGCCACGGCTGCCGAATAGGGCAGCACGATCAGCAGCGTCTCGAGCGTTAGCGGCACGTCGGGAAGCAGGAAAACCGGCAGCGTGGAGGGCAATTCGCCCATGTCGCCCACGGTGCGCAGATCGTCCATGCCAAACCAGAGCGCGACTGCGGTCAGCACGATGATGCAGACCAGCGGTGAGGGTACGGCTTTGGTGACATATGGAAAGAGGTAGATGATGGCGAGCCCGGCCGCGACCATGACATAGGTCAGCGCCGGCACGCCGACGAGTTCCGGTACCTGCGCCATGAAGATCAGGATCGCCAGCGCATTGACGAAGCCGGTGATCACGGAGCGCGATACGAAGCGCATCAGGTCGCCGAGCCGCGCCAGGCCGGCGACGATCTGCAGCACGCCCGCAAGAATGGTCGCCACCAGCAAATATTGCAGCCCATGGTCGCGCACCAGCGACACCATCAGCACCGCAGTCGCCGCCGTCGCGGCTGAGATCATGCCTGGCCGTCCGCCGGTGAAGGCGATGATCACGGCGATCGAAAACGAGGCATAGAGCCCGACCTTGGGGTCCACGCCGGCAATGATCGAAAAGGCGATGGCTTCCGGGATGAGAGCGAGGGCAACGACCGTGCCGGCCAGAAGGTCGCCGCGAATATTGCCGAACCATTCGCGGCGATAGGCGGATAGCGAAGTCATGAAATTCCAAATGCTGATAACCGCTGCGATCGGTCGATCGTGCGATGGGCGTCGCCTGAAAGCGGTTGATTGTCCGGCGGATCGGCGGCCGGAAAAGCCACCCGGATTTTCACCGGGTCCAGTCGAATGGCGCCTTCTTAGGCAAGTTCATGCCGCACTGCAACATGAAGCCGGGCACTTTGTCCGGTCAGCCTCCGTCGAGTTCTGCCGCCAGAAAGTCGAACACGATCCGCACCCGGCGGCTGGTATGCAGCTCGCGATGCGCGGTCAGCCAGACCGGAAACTCCATGGGCGGAAGGTCCGGCAGCACGCATTTCACCAGTGGCTCGGCATCGCCGATCCGCTCCGGCACGATACCGATGGCGGCGCCGTGCCGGCAGAGCTCCCAGTGGACGAAATGGCTGCTGGTCAGCAGCGGAAAATTGGCGTGTGTAACTGGCAGACCCTGCTTGTTCAGCCCGTTGATCATCAGATCGGTCGTATCGAAACCGATGAAATCCGCCTCGGCCAGCTCTTCCGGCCTGGTCGGATTGCCGATCTTCTTCAGATAGTCAGGCGTCGCGTAAAGCCGCCCGCGATCGTCGGCCAGCCTGCGCGCAATCAGGTCGGGCTGGGTCGGACGGAAATTGCGGATCGCGATGTCGGCCTCGCGCCGCTTCAGGTCTATCGCGGCGTTCGAGGCGACAATTTCCACCGTGATGCCGGGATATTTCACGCGCATCTTGGCCACGATCGGCGCCAGCACATAGGCGGAATAGATTTCGCTGGCGGTAATGCAGATCGCGCCTTCGACCGATTGCGTCTGCCCCGACGCCACGAGCGACATGCGACCGGCGGCCTCGCCCATCGCGCGCACATGGTCGAGCAGTTCGAGGCCGGACGGCGTCAGAACCAGCCCGCGCCCCGCGCGCTCGAAAAGCACCACGCCGAGCTCTTCCTCCAGCGCGTCGACTTGCCGGCCAAGCGTCGGCTGCGCCATGCCAAGCGCACGCGCCGCAGCCGACAGCGAGCCTTCCTCCGCCGTGACGAGGAAGGTGCGTGCGCGGTTCCAGTCGAACTTGATGGCTCTCCAATCCATGCAAAAACGCATATCAGAGCAAGCGGTTTGGTCAATTCCCTATGCGTCAGCGCATAGCTATATCCCGGTCCAACAGAGCCCCAGATGGCGGGGCGCGATGGATAAGGAAAAGACCGATGAAAGCAGCTTGGTATGATCGATACGGCACCGCGGACGTTCTTGAAATTCGCGAAGTCCCGCGGCCTGAACCGAAAGACGATGAAATTCTGGTGCAGGTATTCGCCACTTCGGTGAACACCGCCGACTGGCGCTTCCGCGCATCGAAATTCCCCGGAATATTCTGGCTTGCCGGCCGCGCCATGGCCGGTCTTTTCGCGCCGAAAAAGAACGTGCTCGGTTCCGAATTTGCCGGCCGCGTAGTGGCGAGGGGCAAAAATGTGACCCGCTTCAAGGGCGGCGACGAAGTGTTGGGCTTTTCGATGGGGCTCGGCGCCAATGCCGAATACATCGCTGTGTCGGAGAATTCGCCTGTGGTGAAAAAGCCGGCTTCGGTCGGCTATGACGAGGCTGCCGCCACGCCCTTCGGCGGACAGTCGGCTCTGGCCTTCTTGCGCGATTTCGCTCAAGTCCAGCCGGGCTGGAAGGTGCTGATCGCCGGCGCATCCGGTGGGCTCGGCGTCTGGGCCGTTCAGCTGGCCCGTCAACTGGGCGCCGAGGTGACTGCTGTCACGAGCACGCGCAATGTGGACCTCGTCCGCTCGCTCGGGGCCGACCATGTGATCGACTACACGCAAGCGGATATTGCCGCGTCGGACGAACGCTACGACCTGATACTGGATACGGCTGGCACCACCGACTTCGCGCAGGCAAAACGTGCTCTGAAGCCGAACGGCATCTTCCTGCCGGTCGAGTTCGGAGGCAGGGAGATCTGGCAAGCGCTATGGTCGAAGCTCGCTGGCGGCAAGCGCGTCATCATCGGCGTTTCGTCCGACAGCACGGAGATGCTCGACTATCTGGCGGGCTTGCTGGAGTCCGGTGAAATTCGCGCCGTGATCGACAGCCACTACCCGCTGGAGCGTATCGCGGACGCCCACCGCCGGGTCGAAAGCCGCCACAAGCGCGGGTCGGTGGTTGTCACTGTCGCCCCGCAGGCGCTTCCTGTCGGAAGGGCGGCGTGATTGGAGACTAGACGGCAATTCAAGCCGGTTGGCTAACCAAGAGTTTCAATCGGTGCAGTGACTTTGAACAGGAGCCCCTCTCGACGAAAATCCATGGTGACATCTGCGTTGAAGTCAGCGGCAAGGACCGTGCGGATCAGACGGGAGCCAAACCCAGTCTTCTTGGGTTCACAAACTTCTGGTCCGCCGCTCTCGTTCCACTCCAGCCAAAAGGTGTTCTCCGTAGTCTTCCAAGAGACTGACACTCGGCCTTCTTCCGCCGACAAGGCGCCGTATTTCGTGGCGTTCGTAGCGAGTTCGTGGATAGCCAAGGCCAGTGTGATTGACTGTTTGGAGCCGATTTCGATCATGGGCCCGCAAAGATCGTAGCGTTCGAGCGTATCGGCGTGACCGGCCAATGCTTTGCGGATGACTTCACCGACCTCACTCCCTGCGTCCGTTCGACCTGCCAAAGCATCATGCGCTGCGCCAAATGCCGCCAAACGTGCGTGGAATATGTCAAGCGCGCCGGGGTCGGCCGCTCCACGCAAGGTTTGCGACGCGACCGCGCTGATCATTGCAAGTGTGTTTTTCGCCCGGTGTCTCAGTTCGTCATTGATGATGTTAAGCCGTTGTTCCAGCAGGACATGGTCAGTGACATCCTGAGCATCGATAAACAAACCTTCGACAATGCCGGCCCCATCTCGGATCGGCTGGATCATCACGTTGACATGATACTGTCTCGACGACCCGTCATCTTGTGTGAGGGTCAAGCCAAGTCTCTTGGCTGAAAAGGATTCGCCGGTCTTGTAGACATTATCCACCAGATCGATCAGTCCTTGCTCTGCCAGCTCGGGAAAGGCGACATTGAGCGGCTTGCCGACGAGATCAGACTTCCCGACGAACTCCCGGTACGCTGCGTTCGCAAGTTCTATGACATGGTCGGGGCCATGAAAGACCGCGATCAGGCTGGGAGCTTCCTCAAAAAGCTGCGCCATTCGTTCGTTGCGATTTTTCAGCTCTGCCGTAGCAAGATGTTGCGCGGTGACGTCACTGCAAACCACCAGAACGCCGCCGATTCCTTCATCATGGTCGATCGGGGAGTAGCCGTACGTCCACCACACCTCTTCCGGCGTGCCGTGGCGGTTGATCGGGACCATCTGGTCGACATTCCAGGTGGCACCCCTCCCGGACATCACCTGTTCGATCTGGGGGCCGATAATAGGCCAGATATCGGCCCAGCTTTCGCGTCCGCGGGCGCCGAGTGCCGAGGGGTGCATCTGCGGTCCCATCGTTTGGCGATACGCGTCATTGTAGAACTGGATCAGGTCTTCGCCCCACCAGATAAACATCGGGTGCTGACTGTTGAGCATCAATCGCACGGTTACGCGCAGGCTCTGAGGCCAGGATTCGGGAGCGCCAACTGGCGTCGAAGACCAGTCAAACGCGCGGATCAGACTACCCATCTCACCGCCCGCGGCGAGAAAATCAGGCGAAGTTTTGGCTGACGCGTCGCGGCTGACCGGGCTCATACCTGTGGTCTCGCAATCTGCCCCTCGGGGGCTCCACGAAAAGTAGCCGCTGTCGTCCTGGAACTCGCGACACATACCCCTGATGTAACCAACAATCAGGGACGCCCTTGCCACTATAAACAATGATTAGGACAGCGACAAAAATTCGCTCGAATGCCGTGGAGCCGTTGGCGCGGTCGGCACTCTCACTGCCTAGCTCTTCACCTTCCAGCCGGTCTTGAATATCCACCAAACCGCGGTCAAGCACACCACGAGGAAGAAGCAGATCGCGGCGAGGCTCACACCGACGCTGACGTCGGCGATCTCGTAAAAGCTCCAGCGGAAACCGCTTACCAGATAGAGCACCGGGTTGAAGTGGATGATCGTCTGCCAGACGTCCGGCAGCATATCGACCGAATAGAACGTCCCGCCGAGGAAGATCAGCGGCATCACGATCAGCATGGGGATAAGCTGAAGTTTCTCGAAATTGTCCGCCCAGATCCCGATGATGAAGCCGAACAGCGAGAAGGTGACGCCAGTCAGCACCAGGAAGGTGAACATCCAGATCGGATGTGCGACCTGCAGCGGAACGAACAGCGTCGAGGTCCCCAGAATCAGCAGCGCAAGGATGATCGATTTGGTGGTCGCGGCGCCCACATAACCGAGCACGATCTCCACATATGAGAGTGGCGCGGACAACAACTCGTAGATCGTGCCCATGAATTTCGGAAAATAGATGCCGAACGCGCCGACCGAGATGCCCTGCGTGATCATGGTCAGCATGATCAGCCCCGGCACGATGAAGGAGCCATAGCTGATGCCTTCGACTTCCTCGATGCGCGAACCGATCGCCGTGCCGAACACAACGAAATAGAGCGCGGTGGAAACGACTGGCGAGACGATGCTTTGCCAGATAGTGCGCCACCACCTGGCCATCTCGAATTTGTAGATCGCCTTGACCGCGTACCAGTTCATTCGCCGTCCCTCACCAGATTGACGAAAATATCTTCAAGCGAACTCTGCTTGGTTGAGAGGTCGCGCACGCCGACCCCGGCGCTGGAAAGTTCGGCCAGAAGCTTGCCGATACCCGTGCGGTCGGCTGCCGTGTCGTATCGGTAGACCAGGGTGCGGCCTTCGTCCTCGAGCGTCAGGTCGATCTCTTTCAGTCCGTCGGGCAGCGCGTCGAGCGGTTCGCGCAGATTGAGCGTCAATATCTTCTCGCCCATCTTGCGCATCAGCTCGGTCTTTTCCTCGACGAGAAGCAGCTTGCCCTTGCTGATCACACCGACCCGGTCGGCGATATTTTCGGCTTCTTCGATGTAGTGCGTGGTGAGGATCACGGTGACACCGGTTTCGCGCAGACGGCCGATCAGCTCCCACATGCTCTTGCGCAGTTCCACGTCGACGCCCGCTGTCGGCTCGTCGAGGAACAGAATGCGAGGCTCATGCGCCAGCGCCTTGGCAATCATCACACGCCGTTTCATGCCGCCCGAAAGCGCCATGATCTTTTCCTTGCGCTTATCCCAGAGCGAGAGGTCCTTGAGGATCTGCTCGACGAGCGCGGGGTTGCGCGGCTTGCCGAACAGCCCCCGCGAAAAACTCACCGTCGCCTGCACGCTCTCAAACGCTTCGACATGCAACTCCTGAGGCACAAGGCCGATCAGGCTTCGCGCCGCGCGGAAGTCGGAGATGATGTCGTGCCCGCCCACCGTCACCGAGCCAGAGCTTGGGTTCACCAGCCCGCAAACGATCGAAATCAGCGTTGTCTTGCCGGCACCGTTGGGCCCAAGCAGCGCCAGAATTTCGCCTTCCTTGACGTCGAGGTTGACTGCATCGAGCGCCTTCAGCCCGCCGGGATAAGTCTTGGTGAGTTCGGAAATGGATATGACCGGCTTCATGAGCGATGCCTGGATGATTGGAAAACGGAATGTGGGCGGGATCGATATATTTATGCGGAAACCTGCATACCAGCCCAAACCGCTTGGTCCAGCTAGCCATACTGTCAGCCTTGTGTCAGGAGCCGCGGCGCACTTGACGCGCGCGGCCGCCTGCGCCACGACGCTGAGAAATATCGGAGGTCGGCATGAGCATCGCTTTCACATTCCCGGGGCAGGGCAGCCAGGCTGTTGGCATGGGCAAGGCTTTGGCCGACGCTTCCTCGGCGGCCCGTGCCGTATTTGCGGAGGTCGATGAGGCGCTTGGCCAGAAACTCTCTAGCCTGATGTGGGATGGCCCCGAGAACGAACTGACGCTGACCGCCAATGCGCAGCCGGCACTGATGGCGGTGTCGATCGCTGCGCTTAAGGCGATGGAAGAACGCGGCTTTTCACTCAAAGATAAGGTGGCCTACGTCGCCGGCCATTCGCTTGGCGAATACTCTGCTCTATGCGCTGCCGGCATGTTTTCGCTGGCCGACACCGCGCGGCTGTTGCGCATTCGCGGAAACGCCATGCAGGCCGCTGTGCCAGTGGGCGAAGGTGCTATGGCGGCCATTATCGGGCTTGAGCAGACCGACGTTGAAGCAGCCTGTTCGGAAGCCGGCTGTCAGATCGCCAACGACAACGGCGGCGGACAGCTCGTGATTTCCGGTTCAAAGGGCCCGGTCGAGGAAGCTGCGCGCACATGCACCGAAAAGGGCGCAAAACGCGCATTGATGCTGCCCGTTTCAGCGCCCTTCCATTCCGCGCTCATGGCGCCGGCAGCGGACGCAATGCGCGAGGCGCTGGCCGGTGTCGCCAAGAATGCGCCGGTCGTCCCGGTCATATCTAACGTATCGGTTTCGCCGTCATCCGACCCCGAGGACATCGCGGCCAAACTGGTGCAGCAGGTAACTGGGCAGGTCCGCTGGCGCGAAACCGTGGAGTGGTTCGGCGCCAACGGCGTAACGACGCTTTACGAGGTCGGCTCCGGCAAGGTGCTGTCGGGCCTCACGCGGCGAATCAACCGCGACCTCGCGACGGCCAATGTCGGTTCACCTGAAGACGTGGACGCCGCACTGGCGGCGCTCTGACCATTCGGCACTCCTCGATGAAGGAGTGCGACTTTTCCTATCTGGGAGACACATCATGCTTGACCTTACCGGCCGCAAGGCCCTCGTCACCGGCGCATCCGGCGGCATTGGCGATGCGATTGCGCGCATGCTGCATGCGCAGGGCGCCACTGTCGGCCTGCACGGTACACGGGTCGAAAAGCTGGAGGCGCTGGCGGGTGAGCTGGGCGGCGACAGGGTGAAGCTGTTCCCTGCCAATCTGTCGGACCGCGACGCGGTGAAGCAGCTGGCCCAGAAGGCCGAAGCCGAGCTCCAAGGTGTCGACATTCTGGTGAACAATGCCGGCATCACGAAGGACGGCCTGTTCGTGCGCATGTCGGATGCCGATTGGGATGCTGTGATCGAAGTCAATCTGAGTGCCGTCTTTCGCCTGACGCGGGAACTCACCCACCCGATGATGAAGCGCCGGCATGGCCGCATCATCAACATAACTTCGGTCGTTGGCATCACCGGCAACCCCGGCCAGGCAAATTACTGCGCTTCCAAGGCTGGCATGATCGGTTTTTCGAAATCGCTGGCGCAGGAAATCGCCTCGCGCGGCATCACGGTCAACTGCGTGGCCCCCGGCTTCATCGAATCGGCCATGACCGAAAAGCTCAATGAAAAGCAGTCGGAAGCCATCATGGGTTCCATTCCGATGAAGCGCATGGGCACCGGTGCCGAGGTTGCCTCTGCGGTGACCTATCTTGCCTCCGACGAGGCGTCCTACATGACCGGCCAGACGCTTCATGTGAATGGCGGCATGGCGATGATCTGACATCGCTGTCCCCCTGGCGGTGAAAAGGTTCTGAGCCGGCGGTTTATCCACTGTTCTGGACTTGGACAGGGGCGGTTTTTTGGTGTAATCCGGCCCCGGAACAGCGCGCGGCGATCATCCGGTCGCCTGCAAGCTATAGATGCAAACCCGTTGGACTGATTGGGCGGTTCGAGATTTACCCGCTTGAACCTGTCATCTTTCAGCTTGATATGCGGAACCAGTGCCGCTAACCAACATCGAAAAACCGGAGTCGAGGTTCATAAAATGAGCGATACCGCAGAGCGCGTTAAGAAAATTGTTGTCGAGCATCTCGGCGTTGACGCCGACAAAGTCACCGAACAGGCGAGCTTTATCGACGATCTTGGCGCGGACAGTCTCGACACGGTCGAACTCGTCATGGCGTTCGAGGAAGAATTCGGCGTTGAAATCCCGGACGATGCCGCGGAGACGATCCTCACCGTGGGCGACGCGGTGAAGTATATCGACAAGTCCTCTTCCTAAGCGGACCTTCCGCTAAAGCGGAACCTTCGATGAGACGTGTTGTCGTAACAGGCATGGGATTGCTGTCGCCGTTTGGCGGCGGCGTCGATCATGCGTGGAAACAGCTTCTCGCAGGCAAGAGTTCGACGCGCCGCATTGACGCGTTCGAGGTCGACGATCTGCCGTGCAAGATCGCGAGTTCCATCCCCCGTGAGGGCGAAGCCGCGTTCAATCCGGATGACTATCTGGAGCCGAAGGAACAGCGGAAAGTTGCTGACTTCATCACCTACGGCATCGCCGCCGCCGATATGGCGCTGGCCGATTCCGGCTGGGAGCCGAAAACCGACGACGATCGTTTCGCCACGGGCGTGATGATCGGCTCCGGCATTGGCGGCATCGAAGGCATTGCTGAAAACGCGATGCTTCTGGCCGAGCGCGGCCCGCGCCGCATCAGCCCCTTCTTTATTCCAGGCAATATCATCAACCTGGCGTCCGGCCACGTGTCGATCCGCCACGGTCTAAAGGGCCCGAACCACGCGGTGGTGACCGCCTGCTCGACCGGCGCTCATGCGATTGGAGATGCCGCACGCATCGTCGCGCTGGGTGACGCGGACGTGATGGTTGCCGGCGGCACGGAATCGCCGATCACACGGCTTTCCATCGCTGGCTTTTCGGCCTGCCGGGCGCTGGCGACAGCATTCAACGACACGCCCGAAAAAGCGTCGCGACCCTACGACAAGGACCGCGACGGATTTGTCATGGGCGAGGGCGCCGGCGTCGTCGTTCTCGAAGAGCTTGAGCATGCCAAAGCGCGCGGCGCCAAGATTTACGGCGAAGTCATCGGCTACGGCATGTCGGGTGATGCCTATCACATCACCGCGCCGTCCGAAGATGGCGACGGCGCCTATCGCTGTATGACGGCGGCGATCAAGCGCGCCGGCATTATGGCGTCCGACATCGACTACATCAACGCACATGGCACTTCGACCATGGCCGATACGATCGAACTCGGCGCGGTTGAGCGCGTCGTCGGCAATGCGGCCTCGAAGGTCTCCATGTCGTCGACCAAATCCTCAGTCGGCCACCTTCTGGGTGCTGCCGGCGCCGCCGAGGCGATCTTCTCGCTGCTTGCAATCCGCGACAACATTGCGCCTGCCACCATCAATCTCGACAACCCGTCGGTTGAAACCGAGATCGACCTGGTGCCCAAAAAGCCGCGCGAACGCCAAATCGACGTAGCGCTGTCCAATTCATTCGGTTTCGGCGGCACAAACGCATCCCTGATATTCAGGCGTTATGATGCTTGATGCGGCGCTGCGCGTGCGCCGGCGTCGTCAATTTTGCCACATTCGAAACCAACCTTCGGCGTCGAGTCACCAACACCCGAAGCAATGGAGCGCACATTCGCGATGAGCGACAATAACGGCAACGCGAGCGCTGTACCGGGCCGGCCCGAAATGCCGTCCGTAATAGTTCCCAAATCCGCCAGCGAGGCGCTGCGGCCGGAGGCAGGTACGCCCCCGCCGCGCCGTTCGCGTCGGGCTCGCAACCAGTTTGTCGTTTTCCTGAATTTCGTGCTCTCCGTCGTTATTTTTCTGACGCTGGCTGGAGGCGCAGCCATCTATTTCGGCGCACGTCAGTTCGAGGAGCCGGGTCCGCTGAAGACCACCGATACGGTGCTTGTTCGTCCAAGCACAAGCGTTGCCGACATCGCGTCCCAGCTCGAGCGGCTGAGCATGGTGTCGGATGCTCGTATTTTCCGGCTCGGTGTGCGTGCCTTCGGCCATGACGACACCCTCAAGGCCGGCGAATATGAAATTCGCGCCGGCGCCTCCATGCGCGACATCATGGAACTGATGCAGAGCGGCAAGTCGGTTCAGTATTCGCTGACTATTCCGGAAGGCATGACGGTCTGGCAGGCCTTCAAGCGTATTGCCGCGACCGAAGAGCTTTCCGGCGATTTGCCGGCTGAGCTGCCGGCTGAGGGGAGCCTCGCTGCTGATACGCTGCGTTTCACGCGCGGCATGGAGCGCAAGGCGATTGTCGACAAGCTGATCGCCGATCAGCGCGCGTTGGTCGAAAGCATCTGGGCGCGGCGTGATCCTGACCTGCCGATCAACACGATCGACGAGTTCGTGACGCTCGCTTCCATCGTGGAGAAGGAGACCGGCCGCGCCGACGAGCGGCCGCATGTTGCCTCGGTCTTCGTCAACCGGCTGCGGCGCGGCATGCGGCTGCAGTCAGACCCGACGATCCTTTACGGCCTGTTCGGAGGACAGGGCAAACCCGAGGGCCGCCCGATCTACCGCTCCGATATCGACAAGCCCACGCCTTACAACACTTATACGATCGATGGCCTGCCGCCTGGTCCAATCGCCAATCCGGGCCGGGCAGCTCTTGAGGCCGTCGCAAACCCGTCCGAAACCAAAGACCTGTACTTTGTCGCCGACGGTACGGGCGGGCATGTGTTTGCGGAAACACTGGACGAGCACAATGCCAACGTTGCTCGCTACCGCGCCTTCCTCAAGCAACAGGAAGAAGCCGCTGCCGCCGGCGACTGAGGAGTTGGTTTTCAGCCCCCGCCGCAACAATGCAGAAATTTCCGCCGGAATCAGCTAGGCTCCGCGAACATCAGGGGCTTGGTGGGATGGCTCTTCAGAGCATGACGGGGTTCGCCCGCGCGTCGGGCGAGTATCGCGAAACGGCAATCGTGTGGGAGATGCGGTCGGTGAACGGCCGCAGCCTCGACGTTCGTTTGCGCCTGCCTTCCGGGCGGGAGGCGATGGAGCCGCGCGTCCGGCAGGCAATTCAGTCCAAATTCTCTCGCGGAAACATCCAGGCGACGCTCTCGCTTGCAACTGTCGATGGCGCGCTGCGGCCCGTCATCAATCATGACCTGCTTGCAGAACTCTCCGCGCAGGCGAAACTGCTGCAGGACAAATTCGATCTTGCGGCCCCGTCCGCCGATGGCCTCCTTTCGCTGCGCGGCGTAATCGAAATTCCCGATGCCGCCGCCTCACCCGATGAGCGTGAAGCGCTTGAGGCCGAAATCATGATCGTACTTGGCCAGGCGCTGGACGCGCTGGCGGAAGCGCGCATTGCCGAAGGGGCCGCGCTCTCAAACCTTCTGGGCGGCAATATCGATGCCATCGAAGAACTGACCAAAAAGGCTGAAGCCGACCCGTCGCGCGAGCCGGAGGCAATCCGCGCGCGTTTGGCCGACCAGGTGGCGCAATTGCTCGGCGCGTCAGCCCAATTCGACGAAGCTCGCCTTCATGCGGAAGCCGCGTTTCTTGCCACCAAGGCAGACATTCGCGAAGAGATCGACCGCTTGTTGACACACGCCAAATCAGGTCGCGCCTTGCTTGCAAGCGGCGGTCCTATCGGCCGCAAGCTGGAATTCCTGGCACAGGAATTTAACCGCGAAGCCAACACTTTGTGCTCAAAGTCCAATGCATCTTCCATCACCGCGATCGGGCTTGATCTCAAGGCCGTGGTCGATCAGTTCCGTGAACAGGTTCAGAACCTCGAATGAATATCGCTCGTGATTTGCCCTCTGCTCATATTCGCCGGCGCGGCCTCATGCTCGTCCTTTCGTCTCCCTCGGGCGCCGGAAAATCGACGATCGCCCGCAACCTTCTGGAAGAGGACAAGGGTTTCGAGCTTTCAGTGAGTTACACCACGCGCCAGCGGCGCGGCAGTGAAATCGACGGCGTGCATTATCACTTCGTCACACAGCGCGAATTCGAACGGCTGCGCGACGACGATGAGTTGCTGGAATGGGCCGAGGTCCACGGCAATCTCTATGCCTCGCCGCGCGAACAGGCCGAACAGGCGATGTCAGGCGGCCGCGACATGCTGTTCGACATCGACTGGCAGGGCGCGGACCAGCTGCGCGAAAAAATGCCGGCCGACATTGTTTCGGTTTTCATCCTGCCGCCCTCGATGGCGGAGCTGAAATCGCGCCTGATGCGCCGCGCGGAAGATCAGGAACAGGTCATTGAGCAGCGGCTGAAAAACGCGCGTGAAGAGATCGAGCATTGGCGCAAATATGATTATGTCGTCATCAACGACGATCTCGACCGTGCCTTTCATGCCGTGCAATCCATTGTGGCTGCCGAGCGCCTGCGCCGCGACCGCCGCTCCGGGCTGTTCGACTTCGTTGAGGATCTGCTGGGCGAAACGCCCTGAGTTCAGCGCGCTGCATTCGCAAGCGCTACGAACTCCTCAACAGACAGCGTTTCCGCCCGTCTTGTCGGGTCAATGCCAACACCTTCCAGCAGCGTTGCACCACCCAGTGCCTTGAGGCTCTGCCGCAGCATTTTGCGCCTTTGGCCGAACGCCGCCTGCGTAAGACGTTCCATGGTTTTGAGGTCTGCGGGCAGGGGCACTTCCCTTGGCTCCAGCCGCACGACCGCAGAGGTGATTTTGGGCGGGGGGGTGAAGGCCTGACGCGGAACGTCGAACAATATCCGCGCTTCCGCGCGCCAGCCCGCAAGCACGCCAAGGCGTCCATAGGCGCTGCTGCCGGGCTCCGCGACGATGCGCTCGGCAACCTCCTTCTGGAACATCAGCGTGAGCGACTTCCAGAACGGTGGCCAGCCGGGAGTTGCGATCCAGCGCACGAGCAGCTCGGTGCCGATATTGTAGGGCAGGTTCGCGGCGATACGGACATTCTCGCTGGATCCCGCCAAAGCGCCGAAATCCGTCTTCAGCGCGTCGCCTTCGATGATATTTAACCGGCCAGGATAATGGTCGGCGATTTCGTGAAGCGCAGCGATACAACGGCGGTCGCGTTCGATCGCGATCACTCGCTTTGCGCCATTGGCCAGCAGGCCTCGCGTCAGGCCGCCGGGTCCGGGGCCGACCTCGATCACTGTCGCGTCTTCGAGCGGGCCGGCGGCGCGCGCAATCTTGCCCGTAAGGTTGAGGTCGAGCAGGAAATTCTGGCCGAGCTCCTTGCGTGCTCGCAGTTCATGGCGCGCGATAACGTCCCGCAGCGGCGGGAGACCATCGCCGCTCATGTGTTGGCGGCCCGCCGCGCAGCCATTTCCGCTGCCATCTTCAGCGCCGCTATCAGGCTGTTGGGCCGCGCGACGCCCTTTCCGGCAATGTCGAACGCGGTGCCATGATCCGGCGACGTTCTGACAAATGGCAGACCGAGCGTGACATTCACGCCCTCATCGAATGCGAGCATTTTGGCCGGGATCAGCGCCTGATCGTGATACATGCAGACCGCCGCGTCGTAGCCGCTACGCGCCTGCGCGTGAAACATCGTATCGGCAGGCAGGGGGCCGGACACGTTCATTCCCCCGTTGCGTAGCTGCTCGATTGCAGGGGCAATGATTGCGCCGTCTTCGGTGCCAAGCGACCCGCCTTCGCCGGCATGAGGGTTGAGCCCCGAGACCGCGATCCGCGGCGCTGCAATGCCGAATTCGTTTCTTAGAGCTGAATGCACAATCCGCGTGGTTTCCACGATTGCTTCGACCGAAAGCAGACGTGGCACTTCGGCCAATGGCACATGGATCGTCACCGGTACGGTACGCAGATCGGACCCTGCGATCATCATGACCGGCCGCACGGCGTTGCCTGTGGCGCGCTCGGCGAGATGAGCGAGATATTCCGTGTGGCCGGGATGAGAGAACCCCGCGTCGTAAAGCGGCTTTTTGGCGATGGGATTGGTGACGACCGCCGCCGCCTTGCCTTCCAGCGTCAGCGCAACGGCGCGGTCGATTGCCTCAATGGTTCCCGTCGCACTTGCAGCGTCCGGCTGACCGACTTGGTTTACGAACCGGTTCGCAAGCGGAACGACGGGCAGGGCGGTTTCGAACAGCGAGGCCGCTTCGTCCGGCGTGCATTCCGCGATTCCGACATCGAGGCTGCTGGCGCGTGCCGCAATCAGTGACGGATCGCACAGCAGAAAGAAAGGCGGCAACTGTAGTTCGTCGCGCCGCAGCCACGCCGCCGCCGCGATTTCCGGGCCAATGCCGGAGGGATCGCCGCAGGTCAGTGCCAGCGGCGTTTCATGCGATCTTGCCTGCTCGCTCAGCGTGCGATGATCTGCGCCTTTTCGCGCAGCTCCGCAGTGTACGTCTTGCTCAACGCATCTTGCTGGTTTTCGCCACCGGCTGCCTGCTCCTGCTGGTAAAGCAGTTGCGCTACACGGTCGTCTGAGGCCTGGCGCGTGCTGCAGATCAGCAGAAATTCGACGCCGCGCTCGGTTTCAATCGTCGAAGTCGCACCACCTGATCCGGCGGCCTTCACCGGCTTCTCCCATTCGGGCGGAAGCTCAGGCTCCAGCACACGACCGAGATCACGGATTGAGACATCGAGCATCGTCGCGGCAACGGCACGCGAAGTGTCGCAGCCGCTCATTTTGCCGCGCAGTGTCTGCGCCTCGCGCTTGCGGCGGCTGAGAATGGAGCGTCGCTCGCGTTCAGGCACAACGAGGATTACCTGCTGCAAGATGTATTCCGTCGTGGATGGCTTTTCGCCATCCTTCATCATGTTGCGCACTGCGTCCTGAATGTTGCGTCCACCGGCAGAACTGCGCGCTGTGACGGCCTGTCCCCAGCCCATCTGCGAGCGGATGAAGCCCTTGAAATGGTCCTTCGTCACACCCGCTTGGCCCAGAATGCCATCCATCTGCCGCACGCTCATTCCATTCGATTTCGCGAAACGCTCATAGGCGGCTTCGACCTGCTGGTTCGAGATATTGATGCGCAGGCGGCGCACTTCCTGATCCCGCAGCGTCTGTTCGATCATCTCGTCTGTCGCGATCTGCCGTAGATTGCCACCGCGCTGCATGAGCCGCAGCATCGCTGTACGCCGCTGAATATCGTAGGAAGTGATCGGTTCCTTATTGACGATGTACTTGACCTCGGCGGCCTGCGATTGCGTCGCTGTCACGGCCAATCCGCAGATGACCGCGAGCCCCGCGATCAGCACTGCCGAAAGCAATCTTTTGGAGGTCGTCATGCGTCCCATCCCGTTTCTTGGTCTCTTCGTTTGGCTATCTGAGACCGTCTTTGCCGCAAATATGGGGCAAAAACTTGGCCCAAAACGCCCCCGGATCGTCCGCAACGCCAACTATCGTAAAGAGAAGGCGCCGGGGTTCAGGTCCCCCAGCGTGCGGAACGAAAGCTGCAATCCGACGGATGTGCTCACCGCGCTTGACGTCGAACTGCGCGACTGGCTGGCCGAAAATACGAACCGGAAACATTCGTCGTCATAGGCGAAGCCGATTGAATTGTTCAGCAGCTTGTTGGCAACGAAATCATAGGTCGCCGATCCAAAGACGCTCCAGAACTCATGAACCTTTGCAGAGGCGGAGGTTGTCAGCTGATGCCGGTTCGCCGAAAAACCGTAGAGTGGCTGTGCTTGAATGAACGAATAGGTCCCCGATACTGCAACCTGTCCAACCGAACCGCCTGCCTTCACGTCGATGCGCCGCAGGTCGTACGTGGTTTCATCGACACGCGCGCTGACAGAGGCACTGGTTCCGTTGGGCGAAGCCACCCCCAGCATGCCTACATAGTCGGAGCGCGACGTTTCGAGCCCTGAGAATGCACCTGCGTTGACGAGGTCCGGCGCGCCGAACGAGTTGATGCCGGCGAGATGAAAAGATTGTCCAAGGATCGCACTCGCCGTCCAGCCATTGGCGACGATGCCGGAATAACGCAGCCCGACATTCGCTCGGACGCCGCCCTCGATCCTGTCGTAACCGGAAAACTTGTCGCGTTCGAACAGCGTTGAGGCATCGAACACCATGCTTTGCGCATCTTCGTTCGCAATGCCCACGGTCGTGGCGAATGGCTCGCTGGGCCGTGCGAATATCTGCGCGACCGGCTCGACGACGTGTGAGGAGTTTTCGCTCGCAAAAACGAACGGCCAGCGGACTTCGAGGCCCGCAGTCGCCATGTAACGGAAATAGGTAGATCGGATGTCGCTCGCCAAAGGCGTTCCGTCGGCGGTCAGGCCTGCGATCGCCGTGTTGGTCGCGGCCGAAAGGTTCTGGAATATCGCATCGCCACGCGCATGGAGAATGGGCGTCACGACGAACCCGCCCGGCGTGATGAGATTGCGTTTCCATTCCGCTTCGGCCGTTAGGCGTTTTGCCCATCCTTGGACGCCTGGAATGTTGGTGTCGATAACGCCAGCCCGCACCGGCGCAGTCGGCGTCGTGGAGAGGGCACCGCGCCGCAGGCTTTGAATGTTGACGTCGATATTAAGTTCGCCACCGGCGACCGCACGGTCAGGCGTATAGGAATAGTCGATCAGAGGCAGAACCCAGGGCTGCACCTCGTTGCTGCCCACCAAGGCCGATTCCTGAACCTGGAACCGCATCACGCGCATATCGAAATAATTGCGTTTGTTGAGGCCCGTCAGGTAAATCTGGTCACGCTTCACGCTGTCGTTGAAGCCGGCAATTCCATAGGTGGCGGCGAAGTTCTTGTCGCTCTGGACGAGAATATCCCAGCCGAAGGTCCAGCGTGGGTTGATCTGAAATTGACCCTTGGTGCCGATCATCCCGCGCAGGCGCTGTGCGGCATCGACGGTGCCGGCCGAAAACAGGCTCGGCTGAAGCTGATAGATGCCCGCGACTTTGATACTGTATTGCCCGCTGTTAAAGCGCTGGCGCCATTCGGCTTCACCTAGGAAACCCTGTCGCGTGTAACCGCTCAGTGTTGTGGTCAGATCATAGGTCGGAGACAACGCCCAGTAATAGGGGACACTGGCGCCGAAGCCGAGCGTGCTGCTCCAGCGAAAATTCGGAAACAGAAATCCGGATTTCCGCTTCACTGTGTGGTCCGGGATCTCGAAAGCAGGAAAGAACGCGATCGGCAATCCGAACAGCTCCATCGTCGGCCGCACGAAGTAGATCGTCTTCCTCTTTTTGTTCCAGATGATAGTTGTCGAGCGTATCCGCCAAAGCGGCGGTTTTTCCGGGTTTTCCTCGCAGGGTTCGCAGGCGGTGTAGACGCCATTGTTGAAGCGCGTCACATCTTCGCTGCGCTGTTCCGCACTCTCGGAAGCGAAATACGTCTTGTCGGTGGTTTCGATGCGCAGCGCGTTCACGAAGCCGGTGCGCAGATTGTCGGTGACGTCTATCTCTTCGGCGAAGCTCTTATTGCCGTCGCGGTCGACCATCTGCACGTTGCCGTAAGCGACAAGGCGCTTGGACTCCCGGTAGAAAGTAACCCGCTGCGCAACGAGGCGGATGCCGTTGTAGTCGATCCGCACATTGCCGGCCGCGGTCACCGCGCCAGCGTCATTGTCATAGGTGAGCGTATCCGCCTCGAGTAGCATCTGGCCGTTGGTCTCGGCCGGAGCTCCCACAAATTGTGCGTGCGAAGGAGAGGCGGTCAGCGCGCCCGCAATGGGTCCAAACGCAAGCGCCACCGCCAGCGCATATGCTGCGCCGGTGGCATGCCTCCGTCCGGTGGACGCGATCCCCACTATCCGTCCTCCGTGTACAGCAGGAATGTCACTCCAAAAAACAGCGCCAAGACCACCGGTACCCATGCCGCCACGACCGGCGCAACAAACCCCACATTGCCGAACGCCGTGAAGACGATCAGCGCGACATAAAGCAGAAAGCCAGCCAGTATTCCACCCAGAATCATGGAGGTTAGCTGCCCCATCCGACTGTAGCGAAGCGTAACCGTTGCCGCCACCAGCGTCATTGCCATCATCAGCGCCGGCAGCGCGATAAGCGAGTGAAAATGCATGGCAAAACGATAGGCGGGAATGCCAAGCGCATTTGCCACCGCAATCTTCTGCGGAAGCTCGTAGACAGGGATCGTCAAATGGTCGGCAAAGCGCTCCTCGACAAATTCCGGCCGCAGCTCTGATTTGATCGAAAACGTCGTAAGCTGCTCCGCCTGGCTACCCTTGCCGGTCTTGCGCACATCGTTCAGGATCCACGCCCCTTCACTCAGCGTTGCCGAGCGCGCATCGTAACGCGCGATCAATGTGCCTTCATTGTCGAAGCGCAGGAACACGGCGTCGCCCAGAAGCATGCCGCGATTTGCAGTCTGCCCGGCGCCTATGATGGTGACGCCTTCATCGGTGGTCTGGCTCAGCCATGGCCGGTCCGGCCCTTCGCTGCCCGGCGCGCCATAGCCGCGAAAGGTTGCTTCCAACGCCTTCACCTGCTCGATGCAATAGGCCGAGATCGGGTTGAGAACGGCGACCGAAGCCGCGCCGACCAGAAACGCGGCCACGCAGACAGGCGCCAGAAATTGCCAGGCCGAAAGACCGCTCGCACGCGCGATCACCAGCTCGGAGCGTCGGTTAAGCCCGTAAAGCGCTGCCATGGCGGCAAAAAGCGTCACCATTGGCCAGATCAGCATCGTGATGAAAGGCAGCCGCATTGCCGAGAAGTACATGCCCGAAAGGGTCGTGTAGCCTTCGATGCCGCCGGCGCGCCGCGCATATTCGGTAAAGTCGACGAGGAAAACGACGACCAGGATCGCGGCGAGCACCTGAGTGAGCGTCATGAGGTAGCGTTTAGTCAGGTAGGCCCAAAGGGTCGCACCGGTCATTGGCCGCTCCCCATCTCGCCCGCATGTGGCCGCAACAGCCGGCGGACGATGCGTGCAATCGCTGAGAAAAGCGCGCCAAGCCGCACCAGCGCCTCGATGACGAATTTCGGGAAGCGCAGCGAGCGCCCGGTGTAAAGAAGGCTCAGGAATAGAACGATCGCGCCAAGCGGCATCAGATATGCCAACGCCGCGAATGCCGGGCTGACCCCGGCGCGGCTGACCGCCAGAAACCCACCGACCCGCAGGAGAATGGCAACGAAAGCTCCCGATGCGATCTGCGCCGGCTGCTCCTGGCGCTGCGTTCGCGCACTGCCGGCAAAAAACACTGCGATGAGCCCGAAAAGAAGCGGGTAAAGCCAGTCGGTATTGCGCCGGTGAAGTTCGGCCCGCAATTCTTGGCCAAGCTTCTCGTCGAGATCGGCCGCGCCAAGCGCGCTGATGAGGCCGGGCGTGAAAAGCTCTTCCGGTTCGCCGCCGCCGCGCGCACCGGCCACGGAGAACTCCGCAAGGTCGAGCACCGTAGAGCCGTAGGTGATGATCGATACCGGCGCGCCCGCGCCGCTGCGCTGATGCAATTCGCCGTCCACCAGCGCAAGAAGCACGGCGCCTTCGTGGTTCAGCAGCTTGCCGCGTTTGGCGTAGTAGATCAGCTCGGCTTCCGGGTCGCGCGCATCGATGATCAGCACTTTGCCGAATTCACCGCCAGGCAGGTCTTCGGAGACCTGAATCCACATATTCTCCTGGATTTTGGAGAATGTGTGGGACTGCACGGCACGTCCGATGAGATCGGTCTGCGCGTTCACAAGCGTGTCGCGAAACTGCCGCGTCGCCCAGGGTTCCAGCGTATGGAGCGCAAGCAGGGTGGCCAGCGAAGCAAGCAGCGAAAGAAGCAGGATCGGCCGCACGGTGCTGAAGGGCGCCCGCCCGGCGGCTTCCAGCACCACAAGCTCCGAATCGGAGTTCATCTGATTAAGCGTGCGCAGCGCCGCCAGCAGCAACGCAAAGGGCGTCACGAGGATTGCCATTGTCGGCACCAAAAGCAGACCGACCTTGAGGAAGCTGCCCATCGCATCGCGTGAGCGGGTGACCATGTCGATCAGCGGCAAGACCTGTGTAATCATCACAAGCGCCGTCGTGACGGCGAGTGTGATCACCGTCATCCAGAACACTTTGCCGAACACGTAGCGTGCGGCGAGCGTCATCAGCCCGTAGCCGCCGCGTAGCGCTCGAAACTCCTAAGATACGCCAATTTCGTCACCAACCCGGCCATTCGGCCCTCCCGAATATGCGACTATACGCGACAATTACCTAATGATCACCGAATGTTGCCGGACTTTTCGCAATCGCTGTCGCGCAAAGTTCAAACTGTTGCAGATCGGGCCCACCAACGCCGCGACAGGCGTCAAAAGTCGTGTCCCATCAAGGGCTGAATGCTGCAGAATAGGGCAGGTGCTGCCTGTTTCCCCGCTGTGGCCCTTGCCATTGCGGCTCAAAACACCAAGATCACGCGCAATCCCCACCCGAAGCGGTTCCGCATGAACCACTGCTGGAGCATACATGTCGAAATCTGTCGAAATCACGTTCACCCGATCCGCAAAACCGTCCGCAGGCCTGGCCGTGCTGCTTGCCGCTGAGGGCGCGGCTCCCGGTCCTTCCGCTCAAGCCGTCGATCCCGCCGGTGTGCTCGAAAAGGCGCTGAAAATCGCGGATTTCAAGGGCAAGGCGCGCTCGGCAGTCGATGTCATTGCGCCGGCGCAATCCTCGGCCGACCGCATTGTCGTCGTCGGGCTCGGCAAACCCTCCGAACCCGATCCTGACGCCTGGGCGCGCCTCGGTGGCGCCATTGCCGGGCGATTCGGCAAGGCGAAGCGCGCTACGGTTTATCTCGACGCCCCGGATGTCGAGATAGACGCGAACGCCGCCGCAAGCGTTGCGATGGGCATGCTGCTGCGCAGCTATCGTTTCGACCGCTACAAGACCAAAAAGAAAGACGACAACGGCAAGACGCCGGACACCGTGAAGGTGACGATCGTCACGCCGGCCGCATCGGCCGCCAAGAAGCTGTGGGCCGAATATGAGGGTGTCGCCGGCGGCGTCATGTTGGCGCGCGACCTAGTCAACGAACCCGCCAATATTCTGGGGCCGCTCGAATTCGCCGCCAAGGCAAAGGAGCTCGACAAGCTCGGCGTCGAGATAGACACCCTCACCGAAAAGGAAATGAAGAAGCTCGGCATGGGCGCGCTGTTGGGCGTCGCGCAGGGCTCAACCCGTCCGGCTCGCATGGTGGTCATGCGCTGGAACGGCGGCAAAGCGAAGGCCAAGCCAGTCGCCTTTGTCGGCAAGGGCGTTGTGTTCGACACCGGCGGCAACTCGATCAAGCCGGCCGGCGGCATGGAGGACATGAAAGGCGACATGGGCGGCGCCGCAGCCGTTACCGGCCTCATGCATGCTCTTGCCGCCCGCAAGGCGAAGGCCAATGTGATCGGCATTATCGGCTTGGTAGAAAACATGGTCGACGGCAATGCTCAACGTCCCGGCGACATCGTCACGTCCATGTCCGGCCAGACCATCGAAGTGCTGAACACCGACGCTGAGGGTCGGCTTGTTCTGGCTGACGCGCTGACCTACTGCATCGACAAGTACAAGCCTGAATTCGTTGTGAATTTGGCCACCCTGACTGGCGCGATCATGGTTGCGCTCGGCCAGTATCACGCAGGCCTCTTCTCCAACGACGACACGCTGTCAGAACAGCTCACCGAAGCCGGCCTCGCCACTCATGAGCGTGTGTGGCGTATGCCGATGGGCGCCGACTACGACAAGCTGATCGACTCCAAAAACGCGGACATGAAGAACATCGGCGGCCGCTACGGCGGCTCCATCACCGCCGCGCAGTTTCTGCAGCGTTTCGTCGGCGACACGCCATGGGCGCATCTCGATGTGGCAGGCACCGCGATGGGCTCGCCGGCCAACGAGATTTCGCAGTCATGGGCTTCCGGCTTCGGGGTGCGGCTGCTCGACCGGCTGGTGCGCGACAATTACGAAAAATAGGCCGCCGAAATGGCCGAGGTGCTGTTCTACCATTTGACGGAATCGACACTCTACGACGCGCTGCCGGGGCTTCTGGAGCGTTCCGTAGCGCGCGGCTGGAAGGTGGTGGTGCAGGCTGCGAGCGATGAGCGCCGTGAGGCGCTTGATGCGCATTTGTGGACGTTCCGCGACGACAGCTTCCTCGCTCACGGTACCGACCATGAGCCAAACCCGGCCGAGCAGCCAGTGCTCTTGACCACGGGGCAGGGCAATCCGAACGGCGCGGCGGTGCGCTTCGTGGTCGATGGCGCGGAACCGCCTTCGCCGGACGGATATGAGCGGCTTGTGCTGATGTTTGACGGGCATGACAGCGATCAGGTCGCAACCGCACGCACGCATTGGAAGGCTCTCAAGGCCACAGGCGCGGAACTCACCTACTGGCAGCAAACGCCGGAAGGGAAATGGGTAAAGAAGGGTTAGACGGCCCGCCCGGACACGACCACCGATGGGATCGGCAGATCCCATGGCCCATCTCGTCCGTGATTTGCGACAACTATTTCTGAAACGGCCGTGCGGATCGCCGCCTTGTTCGCAGCAGGTTGCGGACGCAACAGCGCACCGCCTCGCACGGTGCCTTCCAGAAAGAAGTCGAATGGCGCATCAGGCCGGTCAACCTGCCACCGACTGTCTACCTCATTGATGCGTAAGTCGTCGAACCCGGCCGCCTGCATTGCAGGAAATGCTCGTTCGGGGTCCGCATAGTCGCTGGCCCCTGGCCCCGGCGGCAGCGTTACCTCGACCGCACCATGCACCCCGATTGCCTTGAACACATAAGTGAACGCGGATTTTTCGGTCTCCTGCCAAACGGAATAGGACAAATAGGTGCCCGGCTTCATAACCCGGCGCGCCTCGCGCATCACGGCCGGCGCGTCCGGAACGTGAGGCATGCCGAAACCCATCGAAACACCGTCGAAAGAGGCATCTGGAAAAGGCATTGCCATGGCATCGCCTTCTACGAATTCGGCCTGCGGCACCATCTCGCGCGCAATCCGAAGCATGGCAGGCGAGAAATCGAGACCGGTGACCGACGCACCGGCCTTTACGAGCCCGGCGGCTACGATGCCATGGCCACAACACAGGTCGAGAATGTGCTTTCCTGGCCCGGCTCGGGTCTCCGACACAAGGCAGGGAACGGCCATGGCGGAAGCGCGCGCGAAATCCTTCGCGTAGGCGGAAGCTGTATCTTCCTCGCCCCAGCCACGTTTTTCGAGTGCAGCGAAGTCGTCTGTTCCAACCACATCATTCCTCCCCGGGATGATCGAGTTCGATGTTACCGCAGGTTCGCCGCCACCGCCTCCCGCACCAGCGCCTTGAACGCCTCGGCGTCGATTTCGTCACCCTCGAATATGTCGATCGAACGCCGCGTGGCGCCCGTGTCCTTGCCGTTGAATACCCCTGCCGGGTCGGCAAGCGATGCGCCTTTCGCGAAGGTCAGCTTCACCTTGGCCTTGTATGTTTCGCCAGTGCAGATGATACCGTCATGTTCCCACACCGGCACGCCTGACGGATTCGTCGGCTTGCGCCATTTTACTTGCTCGACTACCTCGGGATCGGCGTCGCGGATCAGAGCGCGCACGCGCGCCAGCGCGTCGCCGCGCCAATCGCCGAGCGTTTTGATCTTTGTGTCGATGAGCTCGGAGGGGTTTTCTGAAGCCATTTCAGCTATTTCCTGGCCAATGCGTCCATCATTGATTCGGCTGCATTTCGCGGAAGTTCCCTGAAGTGTTGTTCGTGGAGTCCGACCGCCAACAGGAGGCAGTTGGAGATACTTAAGGCGATTACGGTTAGCTCGCGAAGCTCATTTGGCGTAACTGACGCCATCTGAAATACGTCATTGTATGAGATATGTGCACTGCGATGAGCGAAAGCTTTATGACGTAGGATCGCTACCTTGTCGGCAATCGGCTGGGCCTGCTCGAGCGATGTCTCTATTAGCGATATGTTCTGTTGTTGAAGATGCCCGGCTACGCTGACTTCGCGAAACAGCGGTCGCAGGCTGATCGTGTCCCGACGTTTGTCGAACGCTCCAGAGGCATATATTACGAACGTCGCAAGATACGCATGCGGCGTAAATCGAAAGAACTCGTTGTATTCGCGCATCGTGTGAATAATTCGATGTCGTGAATCTTCTTCTTCAAAATAGGACCAAAGATCCAAATAAAGCCTAGCCCGTACAATATGTTGGCTTATTTGATCTATGCGCTGGGTCAACGAAAGCGGTTGCATGGTTTCCGATTATCACAATTTCTCGCCCGGCATCTTGCTCGCCTGCTGCGCCCATTCTTCGAACTGCCCCTCATCGAGTTGCCCTTCGTAAATATCGTAATTACGCACCTCCGGATGTTTCGACTTGCCCGGCGGTGCGGGTTTGAGTGACGTCCCGCGAAAGAACGTCACTTTCACATATTCGTAAAGCAGTGCAGGCTGAGAAACCAAAGGTCGTCCTTCAGGCCGTAGAAAGGCGAGTTCCACTTCACAGCCTTCTTCACGCCCGGAACCGACCGCTCGATGATCGAATCGATCCGCCGTCCGATATCGCTTTTCCAGCCGGGCATCGCGGCGATGTAGGCCTCTACCGGCGCGTTGCCATAGCCCTTGGCAATCTGCGGATTGCCGCCGGACAAGAGTTTTGTTTGCGCAGGCATGGCGTGCCTCCCGTCAGCCGTGACCCAGCACTATGCCCGATCGGCGCAGTGGCGGAAACGGGTCCTGGCCTGGCGTCACCCCTTGCGCGCGCTCGCCGCCTCCGCCATTAACCGCGCGCCATGTTGACGATATCGAACCTTTCCCTGCGCGTTGCCGGCCGGCTTCTCATTGAGGAGGCAAGCCTCTCGCTGCCAGCCGGCGCCAAGGCCGGTCTCGTCGGCCGCAACGGCACCGGCAAGACCACGCTGTTTCGCGCCATCACAGGCGAGCTCGCGCCCGAAAAAGGCGAGATCAATTTCCCGAAGAACACACGTATCGGCCAGGTTGCACAGGAAGCGCCGGGCACCGACGAAGCGCTGATCGATATCGTGCTTGCGGCCGACACCGAGCGCGCGTCGCTGCTTAGCGAGGCTGAGACGGCGACCGACCCGCACCGCATCGCCGAGATCCAGACCCGGCTGGCCGACATCGACGCGCATTCGGCCGAAGCGCGCGCGGCGACCATCCTCGCCGGTCTCGGCTTCGATCAGGATGCCCAGCAGCGCCCGGCCTCGAGCTTTTCGGGCGGCTGGCGCATGCGCGTGGCTTTGGCCTCGGTGCTGTTCGCGCAGCCCGACCTGTTGCTGCTCGACGAGCCGACCAACTATCTCGATCTAGAAGGCACGTTGTGGCTGGAGAACTATCTCTCCAACTATCCGCACACCGTGCTTCTGATCAGCCATGACCGCGATCTGCTGAACCGCACCGTTTCGTCTATCGCCCATCTTGAAGGCCGGAAGCTGACCCTTTGGCGCGGCGGCTACGACCAGTTCGAGCGCCAGCGTGCGGAGCGAGCCGAACTTCTGGAAAAGACCCGCGTCAAGCAGGAAGCCGCGCGCAAGCACATGCAGTCTTTTGTCGATCGCTTCCGCTACAAGGCCTCCAAGGCGCGGCAGGCGCAATCGCGGCTCAAGGCGCTGGAGAAGCTGCAACCGGTGGAATCGATGCTCGACGGCTCAGTCACGCCGTTCCGTTTCCCGGAGCCCGACAAGACCGTCGCATCCCCGATCATCGCGCTGGAAAAGGGAGCTGTGGGTTATGCGCCCGGCAAGCCGGTGCTGTCGAACATGACGCTGCGTATCGATGCCGATGACCGCATCGCGCTGATGGGCGCAAACGGCAACGGCAAATCCACATTCGCCAAGCTGCTGTCGGACCGGCTCAAGCTGGAAGCGGGCCGCATCACTGTTGCGCCAGGGCTCAAGGTGGCGATGTTTGCGCAGCACCAGCTCGACGATCTCCGGCCGGAGGAAAACGCCTACGAGCATGTGCGCCGGTTGATGCCTGCCGCGCCCGAGGCAAAAGTGCGCGCCCGTGTGGCCCAGTTTGGACTGGCCACCGAGAAGATGTCGACCCCGGCCAAGGATCTGTCCGGCGGCGAAAAGGCGCGTCTCCTGATGGGGCTGGCTGTGTTCGAAGGCCCGAACCTGTTTATTCTCGACGAGCCGACCAACCATCTCGACATCGATTCACGCGCTGCGCTCATTCAGGCGCTGAACGAGTTTCCCGGCGCCGTCATCCTCATCAGCCACGACCGGCACCTGATCGAGGCGACGGCCGACCGGCTTTGGCTGGTGAAGGATGGGGCGGTTGCGCCCTTCGATGGCGATTTGTCGGACTACCGCCGTATCGTCACCGGGCAGGCGAGTGACAGGCGCGAGAAGCGCGAAGCCGACAAGGCGTCGAAAGCAGATCGTAGGCGCGAGGCGGCGCAGCGCCGTGCCGCACTCGAGCCGTTGGCCAAGGAGATCAAGGCGACAGAAGGCCTGATCGAGCGCACCCGTCAGCGCATCGAAAAGCTCGATGGCGAAATGGCGGACCCTGCGCTGCATCAGGCCGAACCCGCCCGCATCTCGACGCTGGCCAAGGAACGCGCCAAACTGTCCGATGCGCTCTCCGATCATGAGGAGCGTTGGCTGGAACTCTCCTCCCGCTACGAGGAAGGCATCGCGCAATGACGATACGGGTTCAAAAGGATGGCGCGGTCACGATCGTCAAGATCGACCGGCTTGAGGCACGCAACGCGGTCAATCCCGAAATGGCGGACGCGCTGTTTCGCGCATTTGTGGAGTTCGACCGCGACAAGGACGCGCGAGTCGCCATCCTGACTGGCGTCACCGGCGCGTTTTGCGCAGGTTTTGATCTCAAGGCCACTGCCGCGCGCAACCTGGGCAATAACTGGTTTGCCGAACATGATCTCGACGCCAGCTTCGATGGCGAAAACGAACGCCCGCGAAAGGGCCCAATGGGACCGACGCGGCTGACGCTGTCGAAGCCCGTCATCGCTGCGATCTCCGGTCCCGCCGTTGCCGGCGGCATGGAACTCGCGCTCTGGTGCGACATGCGCGTGATGGAGCGCTCGGCCTTTATGGGCGTCTATTGCCGCCGCTGGGGTGTGCCGCTCATCGACGGCGGCACGGTGCGCCTGCCGCGCATTGTCGGCCACGGCCGCGCGATGGACCTCATCCTGACCGGCCGCAAGGTGGAAGCTGAGGAGTGCCTGTCGATCGGGCTTGCGAGCCGGCTGTGCGACGACGGGTCGGCGCTTGAAGCCGCTCTGGAGCTTGCCAACGAAATTGCACGGTTCCCTCAGGGCTGCATGAAGGCGGATCGCATGTCGGCAATCCGCCAATGGTCGCTCGATACCGAGCCGGCGCTCGCGCGCGAATGGAAAAGCGCGGCGATACTCGAAAAGGAAGGCGTGGCCGGGGCGGCGCGCTTCAGCGCCGGCAAGGGCAGGGGCGGCGACTTCGGCGAAATCTGACACCGCCGAAATACAGCTCTATTTGCCGCGCCCCCATCTTGTCGGAGGCGGGCTGGAATTCGGGTTTTCAGGTCGCCGGCGGCGAAAAAACGATGCCACGAAACCGAGCAGTCCGAGCGCCATCAGGATAAAGCCGGCGGGTATCGCGCGCGCGTCGAGATCGAACGCGCCCGCATTGACGATGAGATCGACGCTGTTGAAGCGCTCCGTGCCCGCAACGCCGGGGCCCAATTCGAAGCGATACCTGCTGTGATCGACCGTGTGCAGCCGCTCGGCCTCGATGCGGTATCCGGTCTCGCCGCTTTGCGGGTTGATTGTGCGCACGTCGGCTTCGGTAAAGTCGAGCGCGACCGATGAAACGAACTCGCCATCGCCGCTGACATCCATGGTCAGAAGCGGTTTGGTGTCGCTGCGAATAAGCGCGCCATCGGCTCGAAGGTCGAGCGTGACGGCGACAGGTGTCTCCGAGGGGGCAAGTGACACATCGGCGGGCGTAAACCCGGAGCCTCGCTCAAAGACCCGCCACGTGCCGACCTCGTAGCCCGTTACGTTCGATGCCGCCCAGGGGTAGGCGATGCCAAGTGCAGCGCCCGCTAACACCATGAGAAGGAAGAAAAATCGCATGCGGCCGTTTTGCACGGGGGTATGCGCGCTGTCCACTCCGAGGCGCGGCAAAAAAGGAAAGGCGGCTGGCGGGCCGCCTTTCAGTCGGCGTTAAGGGCGAGTTTTCGCCCCAACGCAGATGGCGTCTTGTCTGACGCGCATTCGCTTATGTCTAAATACCGGCCTGCCGGATCATGCGGCACAGCGCGACCAGGTTCCGGTCATAGGAGAACGGGTTCGCTGTCACTTCGATACAGCGCCGCTTGTACCGCCGCACCTCCGTGCTCGACATGCCCGCAAACACACGGCTTGCACGGCTGTTGCCGGCACCTGATGAGCCGCGCGGGTTATCAGTAATCGTTGGGTTGCGCGGATTGACAGTGCCGGGGTTGCCCGGATTGCCGGGCGTGCCCGGTGTCGACGGGCCGCCAATGCCGATGCTGACATTGCCGCCACCGCCCCCGCCGACGCTTGCGGTAATATTGCCGTCGATCCCGCCGGCGCCTGCATTCACGTTGGCATTTGCGCCGCCACCGCCGGCATTTGCGTTAGCGCTGACATTCGCACCGCCCGCATTCACATCGGCATTTGCGCTCACGCCGGCTCCACCGCCGACACTGGCATTTGCGCTGACGCCGCTGCCGACGCCGGCATTTGCGCTCACGCCGCCATTCGAGCTTGGGCCGACATCGACACTGACCGGGCCAAGGCCGAGATCGAGGGCATGGGCCGAAACACTAAAGGCGAAGATCAGGCCGATAGCTGCTGCGGAATTTTTCGCAATGCATGTACGCGTACTCATGGCAATTCCTTTTCTGCTTCTCGTTGCTTTGATCTTTTTCAAGAAGAGTAAAGTATCACGAATAGAGCGCCAATTTTTGCTGGACTATATTTGCGGTTTCGGAGAGTGGACTCAAATATGCAACTTTCGGTTGTATTTTTGGGTTTACGCTACCTAAGTGCGTGGAATCGCTACTCTTCAGGCGAAGCGCCTGCCGTCTCCGCTGCGCTGAAAATAGATGAGGTCGAGCGATGGCGCGTCTTTCCCCAGCACGGTCAGCACCATATGGGCGTGTCCGCGATGATGCGTCTGATGGTTGAAGTAATGCGCGAGGGCCGGTGCCAGACGCTGCGAAACGGTCCGCATGTCGGTCACCGTCATATAGGTGAAGCGGCCCGCAAGCGCCGCATCGTCGAGTGTGTCGATCCAGGCGACGATCCGGTCGTCTTCGGCCTCGCGTGCCGCCCGCAATTTGTTGAATCCTGGAAACGGCACGGCGTCGAGTTGCGCCGGAGCATCGCCTTCGCCGGTGAAGCGCTTCATCCATATCCGGTCGGCGACCAGCACATGGTTCAGCGTTCCGCACATGGAGCCGAAGAATGCGCCGGCCTGCCGGTTGAATTCCTCTTCGCTGAGGTTCGCTGCTGCATTGTAGACGAGCGCATTGGCCCATTTGTTGTAGGCAGCCATCATTGCAAAATGCTGTTTCATCAGGTCTCCTGCAGTCACGAACCTCGGGCTGGATATCATGCGAAAGGGCGCCCCACCAATGTCGATAAAACTCTACGAACTCGTCGGAGCGGACCATGCGCGCCCTTTCAGCCCGCATTGCTGGAAGGTGGTCTGGGCTCTGGCGCACAAAGGGCTCGATTTCGAGACCGCGCCGGTGCCGTTTACCGGTATTGGCGAGATCGAAAACGGCGCCACCAAGACGGTTCCGATCATCCGCGACGGTGAACGGCTCGTGCGCGATTCCTTCGATATCGCGCTCTATCTGGACGAGGCTTACCCCGACCGCCCGACACTTTTCGGCGGTGAGGGCGGCAAGGCGCTGTCGCGTTTTTACGAGCGCTGGACTCAGATCACCATCCACGGCTTCCTGGGTGGCGCGGTGCTGCACGACATTCACGAATGTTTGGCGCCGGCCGATCAGGCCTATTTCCGCGAAAGCCGCGAGAGCCGTATGGGCAGCAGGCTGGAAGACATCCAGGCCGGGCGCGACGGCCGGCTTGAAGCGTTCCGCAAATCGCTGGAGCCGCTGCGCAAGACGCTCGATGTCCAGCCCTATCTCGGCGGGCAGGGGCCTCTGTTTGCCGACTACATCGTGGCCGGCGCGTTCCAGTGGGCGCGTATCGTGTCTTCCTATACACCGCTTGCGGCGGACGATCCTGTCGCTGATTGGTTCGGCCGAATTCTCGACGCGCATGATGGCGTTGGCCGGCGCGTGGCTGCCGCGGCCTGACCTTTCCTGAGCAGGGAGTGAAGGCCGGACAGTCGGCCCCCTTCACATGACGGACGGCGCCGTCTATAGACCGCGCCAACTCCCTCCAATTTGACAACATGAAGGAATTCCAATGGCCGTCGAGCGTACGTTTTCGATGATCAAGCCGGACGCGACCCGGCGCAATCTCACTGGTGCGATCACCAAGGTTTTCGAGGAAAACGGCCTGCGCGTCGTCGCCTCCAAACGCGTCCACATGAGCCGCGCTCAGGCGGAAGGCTTTTATGCCGTACACAAGGACAAGCCTTTCTTCGACGAACTGGTCACCTTTATGACCTCCGGCCCAACCGTAGTTCAGGTTCTGGAAGGCGAAAACGCTATTCTGAAGAACCGCGAAATCATGGGCGCCACCAACCCGGAAAAGGCCGATCCCGGCACCATCCGTAAGGAATTCGCCGTGTCCTTCACCGAAAACTCGGTCCACGGCTCCGACGCGCCCGAAACGGCTGCCGAGGAAATCGCCTACTGGTTCGCCGGTACCGAAATCGTCGGCTGATCAGCCGGCCGATATTGCCCATGCCGTCGTCCTCGGGCTTGTCCCGAGGATCTGCGGCGGCGGAGGTGGCAAGACGCTGAACATTCCGTCGGGTCTGATGCAGCAGGCCCTTGGGACAGGCCCAAGGGTGACATTTGGCGCTACCCCAATTTTGCCAGCGCAACCGCGTGCCGGGGAGCGTTCTTGCGCACATGCGCTTCGAATTCCGCGCCCGGCATAGCCTTGGCGTAGTGCCAGCCCTGATAGCTTTCGCAACCATTGTCGCGCAGGAATTTTTCCTGTGACGCCGTCTCCACCTGTTCGGCTACAGCCGTCAGGCCGAGCGTGCGCGTCATGCCGAGAATTGTCTGCACCAGCGCGCGATCCGTTTCCGCCGCCTCGATATCGGCGACAAAGCTGCCATCGATCTTCACCTCGTCGAAGGGCAGGCGCTTCAGGTAGTTAAGCGAAGAGTTTCCGGCGCCGAAATCGTCTAACGATAGCCGTATGCCGAGCGCTTTCAGCTCACGCATGCGCCGCAGGATCACCTGTTCACTCTGCCCCGCCACATGCTCCGTGATCTCGATCGTCAGCAGATTGCCGGGCACGTTGTGGCCTTTGAGCAGCTCCATCAGTTCCGGCACGAAACGCTCATTGGTGAAGGCGCGCGCGCTGGCGTTGATGGCAAGGCGGATACCGGCGAGCTGCTCATCGTTTGCCCAATCGGCAAGCGTAGCAATGCCTTTTTCGAAAACGATCATCGCCAGCTCGCAGGCAAGGCCGAACTGGTCTGCGAGCGGTACGAAGCGGTCAGGCAAAATAGTTCCGAATTCCGGGTGGTTCCAGCGCAGCAGAGCTTCCGCGGATTTGATTTGCCTATGCGCATCGACAAGCGGCTGAAAGTGCAGTTCGAGCTGATGTCCGCTGCGCGCGATCGTAGCCCTAAGATCCGCCAATAGACGGTAGCGCTCGGATGCTTTGTTGAGCGAAGCCGGATCGAAAATCGCAAGGCTGTCGCGCCCGGCCGCCTTAGCTTCATACATGGCGATGTCGGCGCGCTTCAGTATCTCGTCCGCCTTTGCCTCCTGGCCATCGAAAATCACCAGTCCGACGCTGGCGGACGCGCGGTAGCTGATCTCGCCGAGCTCGAAACGCTGACGCATGACGCTGTTGATGCGATTGGCGATGGTGATTGCCTGCCGCGCGACTGTCGCTTCGTCCTCAGCACTCCGGGAAATGAGGGCAACGAACTCGTCGCCGCCGATCCGCGCCACCATGCCTTCGTCGCCAACGCAGCTGTTCAGCCGCTTGGCCACTTCGACCAGATAAAGGTCGCCAATGTCGTGCCCCTGTGTGTCGTTCAGCGTCTTGAAGTTGTCGAGGTCGACAAACAGAAGCGCGCCGCGCTTGTTTTCCGCCCGGCAACGCTCGATCGCGCTTGCCATGCGTTCGAAGAAGAGCCGCCGGTTGGGCAATTCCGTGAGCATGTCGTAATAGGCGAGCTTCTCGACCTCGAGATCGCTCTTCTTGCGCTGCGATATGTCTGACATGTAGCCGTGCCAGATCACCTCGCTGCCTCGGAACTCCGGCGTTGCCGAAACGCGCAGCCATTTATGCTCGCCCTTGCGCGTCACGAAACGATGCTCGATTTCCCAGGCTGACTGGCGGCCCCATGCATCGCCGAGCGACTTGCGATAGGCATCGCGGTCCTCTTCGGGCACGCAATCGATGAAAGCGTCGGGGTTTTCCATCGCCTCTGCAACGGGAATGCCGGTCACCCGCTCATAGCCCGGGCTGAGATAGGTCATCGTGATCGAGCGGTCGGGCTTCATGCTGTACTGGAACAGCGCGCCCGGCACTTCGCGCATCAGCTTGCGAAACTGCTCTTCGAGCCGCAGCCGCTCCACCGCTTCGGTGATCTCGCGCACCGACCCCTCATAGTGCAGCGGTTTGCCCGTGCGCTTGTCGCGCACGAGGCGCGCCGATTCCGTGATCCAGATGCGCTCGCGCGTCTTGTGCCGGTAGATCTCAGACACGAAGTCTTTCACGACGCCGTCGCGTTCCAGTATCGCTCGGAAGTCGTCGCGCCGGGTCGGGTCGACATACCATTCCGCGGCGATGTCCCCGACGGAAGCAAGCATCTCGTCTTCGGATTCGTAGCCGTTGAGCTTTACCAGAGCCTGGTTCGCAGTGATCTGCCTGCCATTGAGGCTCGACTTGTAGACCCCTTCCGAAAGCGTATCGATCGTTTCTCTTGTGTCGGTGGATTCGGCCCGCGCGGACAAATAGAGCCGGCGATAGCGTAGAGCCCAGAACCCAAACAGCGCCGACAAAGCGAAACCGGCAACGACCAGCCATTGATGGCTGGCTACCAGTTCCGGAATGGAGCTGATCGGTGTGTTCATGGCCCCCAGCGACCGTAAAGTTGATCGAAGCCGGCTGCAGGGACTGGCCGAACTTCTACTTCACGCAGGGGACAGCATTTAAGTTAAGGATGGATTACGTAAGGGCAGGTTGCTTTGTCCGATTAGGCAAAATCGCGGCCTATTCCCAACGCGATATCGCTTGTTCGTCGGCTTCCTTGGCGTCGACCCAGCTGCCCGCCGAGCCATCGACGCGGTGCTCCTTTTTCCAGAAAGGCGCGCGCGATTTCAGAAAATCCATCAGGTATTCAGCGGCCGAGAACGCCGCCTGACGGTGCCGCGAAGCGGCGACCACGAGCACGATCGGCTCGCCGATCCCGATTCGCCCATGCCGGTGGATAACGCTCAGCGCCGAAACGGGCCAGCGCTCCGCCGCGTCTTCCGCGATGCGCGTGATTTCGGCTTCCGCCATGCCCGGATAGTGCTCGATTTCGAGCGCGGCCAGCGTGCCGGCTTCATCGCGGCAGAGCCCGCTGAATGTCACCACCGCCCCGACATCGCTGTCACCTCGGCCGATATCCGCAATCTCCGCCGCGGTGTCGAAGGGTTCGCTTTGAATGCGCACCGCTATGCGGCAGGGCACAGGCTCAGCCTCCCGTCATTGGAGGAAATAGCCCGATTTCACGCGCGCCGGCGATGGGTTCGTTCTGGCGCACATGCTCCTGATTGATCGCAACGCGGATAGCCTCGGGATATTTCAGCGCCTCGGCATACTCCTCACCGCGCGTCTTTAGCCAATCGAGCAACTCGTGCACGGTGGTCACACTGTCCGGCGGCGTCACCTCTTCCTCGGCGAGGCCGATGCGCTCACGCACCCAGGCGAAATAGACGAGCTTCATGCCTAGTCCATGATGTGTTTCAGCCCGGCCCGAAAATAATCGTAGCCGGTGTAGAGCGTAATGATGGCCGAAATCCACAACAGCACGATGCCGGTCTCGGTCGCATAGCCGATCAGTTTGTCGCCCGCCGGACCCGCGATCAGAAAGCCGATGGCGACGAGCTGCACGGTTGTTTTCCATTTGGCGAGCCGCGTGACGGGAACCGAAACCTTCAGCTCGGCGAGATATTCGCGCAGGCCCGATACGAGGATTTCGCGGCACAGGATGATGATCGCCGCCCACAGCGTCCAGCCGGCAATCGTGCCGTCCGCCGCCATCAGAAGCAGCGCGGCGGCCACCAGCAGCTTGTCGGCGATCGGGTCCAGCATCTTGCCGATATTCGACGTCTGCTGCCACACGCGTGCGAGATAGCCGTCGAGAAAATCGGTCAGGCTAGCGACGACGAAGATGCCGAGCGCTGTCCAGCGTGCGGGATCGCTGCTTTGCAGGCGGCCTTCGAGAAAAAAGCACAGCACGACCAGAGGCACCGCGAGAATGCGGGCATAGGTCAACAGGTTCGGGACGCTGAATGCGAGCCTGCCGGTTTCGCTGCCCTGTGCGGTCAATTCAACGCTCTCCGTGCCCTGTGCCGCGCGCAACACCGCGCCTGCCGGGAAATATGACAATGATTGTTGCGAGGCAACAGGCTGCGATCAAGCCCCGGACTCGTGGAAATGATTGTATATCTGCTTCGCCATCGCTTCCGATATTCCATCTACGCCAGCCAAATCTTCGACGGCGGCGCGGCTGACTGCTTTGGCCGTGCCGAAATGATGAAGAAGGGCCCGCTTGCGCCCTGGCCCGATGCCGGCGATTTCATCAAGCGGGTTGCGCGTAAGTTCCTTTTTGCGCCGTGCACGGTGTGAGCCAATCGCAAAGCGATGCGCCTCGTCGCGCAGCCGCTGGATGAAATAAAGCAGCGGGTCCCGCACTGGCAGTGAGAAAGATTCACGCCCGTCCATAAAAAAGCGCTCGCGGCCGGCTTCGCGGTCAGCACCCTTGGCGACGCCGATGGCGGTCACCTTGCCAGCGATGCCAAGTTCGTCGAGCACCTGCCGAACCGACGACATCTGGCCCTTGCCGCCGTCGATGAGAATGAGGTCGGGCCAGGCTGGCGTGTCGGCCCGGGCCGGATTGTCGTCATCGTCGTCCGTATCGGCCGCCTCGACGGGGATGCCGTGTTCCTTGATCAGCCGCGAAAAGCGCCGCTGCATCACCTCGCGCATCATACCGAAATCATCACCGGGCGTGATGTCGTCTGAGCGGATGTTGAACTTGCGGTACTGGCCTTTCACGAAACCCTCCGGCCCGGCCACGATCATCGCGCCGACGGCGTTGGAGCCCATAATGTGGGAGTTGTCGTAGACCTCGATACGGCGCGGCGGCTGCGGTAACCCGAACGTTTCGGCCAGCCCCTTTAGGAGGCGCGCATGCGAAGATGTCTCCGCCAGCCGCCGGCCGAGCGCCTCGCGCGCGTTTTGCAGCGCATTGTCGGCGAGTTGTTTCTTCTCGCCGCGCTGCGGCACGCTCACCGAAACTCTCCGTCCGGCCCGTGTTGAAAGCGCTTCTGCAAGCAGCGCTTGTTCCTCAACCGCGTGCGAAAGCAAGATCGTTCGCGGGCAAGGCTTGTCGTCGTAGAATTGGGTGAGAAATGCGCCAAGAACCTCCGCCGGACCGAGCGCGGAATCGGCCTTGGGGAAATAGGCGCGGTTGCCCCAGTTCTGGCCGGTGCGGAAGAAGAACACCTCGATACAGGTCTGTCCGCCTTCCTGATGGATGGCAAAGACGTCCGCTTCCTCCACGGATTGCGGGTTGATGCCCTGGTGACTCTGCACATGGGAGAGGGCAGCCAGACGGTCACGATAAATCGCGGCTCGTTCGAAATCGAGCTCTTCGGAGGCTTCCTGCATGGCGCGCGAAATCTGAGCCTTAATGTTCGAAGAGCGCCCCGAAAGAAACGCCTTCGCCTCTCGCACCAGCTCGGCATATTCCGTCTCGGTCACTTCGCCTGTACAGGGACCGGCGCAGCGCTTGATCTGGTAGAGCAGGCAAGGCCGGGTGCGGCTTTCGAAAACCGAATCCGTACATGTGCGCAGCAGGAATGCGCGCTGCAGCGAATTGATCGTGCGGCCGACCGCCATCGCTGAGGCAAACGGGCCGTAATAGTCACCCTTTCGGCTGCGCGCACCGCGGTGTTTGAAAATGCCGGGCGCGGCATGATCGCCCGTCATCAGGATGTAGGGGAACGATTTGTCGTCCCGCATCAAAACATTGAAGCGCGGACGCAAGCGCTTGATAAGATTCGCTTCCAGCAGAAGCGCCTCGGTCTCCGTGCGGGTAACGACGAATTCCATGCCCGCTGTCTCTCGCACCATTCGGCCGATGCGATCGGTGTGGAAACGGCCCTGCGCATAGGAAGTCACGCGCTTTTTCAGGCTGCGCGCCTTGCCGACATAAAGCACGTCGCCGGCCTGATTCAGCATGCGGTAGACGCCGGGCTGGTTCGGCAGTTGCTTGACCAGTGTCTGGATCACCTCCGGCCCGGTCGCCAGCTGCTGGCCATCGATCCCGATGCCCGACCAGTCGACCGAAGCGAGCAATTCCCGCACCGTGGTCTCGGCGACTTCAGCTTCGGTCTCGTCGTCTTCCGCTTCCTCGCCCGGCATATAACCGGCCATGTCGCCAGACGCCTTGTCGCGTTTGGGGATGGGTGGGTTGCCAGCGTTCATTCTATGCCCGTGACGTCTTCCGTCTCCCAGGCCAGATGCTGCCCGCCATCGATGGCGATCATCTGCCCGGTAACCGATTTCGCTTCCCACAGATAAAGGATGGTGCGGCTGAACTCTTCAAGCGACGGCCCGTGGCCGAGAAGCACCGAATCGGTCTGCTGGCTGAAATCGGCGTCCGACTGACGGTCGTTTTTCATTGTCGGTCCGGGCCCCAGCGCATTGACCCGCACGCGCGGTGCAAGGCCCTGCGCCATGGTCTGCGTGGCTGCCCACAATGCGCTTTTCGATAGCGTGTAGGAAAAGAAGCGCGGATTGAGCCGCCACACCCGCTGATCGATCACATTGACGGCGAGGCCGTCATTGCCGGCCGGAAGCGCAGCCGCAAAGCGGCTGATCAGCGCCACCGGTGCCTTGAGATGGATGTCGAAATGCTGGTCCCACTTTGCCCAGTCGGGGGCCTCTGGACTGTCCGGCTCGAAAGCGGAGGCATTGTTGACAAGTAGCCGCACCGGCCCCAGCTCGGTCGAAACATCGTCAATCAGCGCTTCGCACACGGCCATGTCCGCCAGGTCGGCCTGAAAGATTGCGGCCTTGCCGCCAGAGGCTTCGATCTCCGCCGCCAATGCTGTCGCCTCGTCTGCCGAGGAGCGATAGTGGATCGCCACCGTGAAGCCGGCCTCTGCCAGCCCACGTGCGATTGCGGCTCCGATGCGCTTTGCGCCACCCGTGACGAGTGCGACTTCGCCCTTTGTGCTCATCCCCGCCCGCCCGTCATATCAGCGCGACGATATATGTCGCATATGCCGCGAGCATCGCAGCGCCCGCCCATTTGCCGGCTGTAAGCCGACCGAATGCGAGGATGGCGACCACAATTGCCGCGCCGAGCATCACCCACATATCCATTGCGATGATGTGCGGATCCACCGCCACTGGCGTGATCAGTGCGGTCAGGCCCATGATTCCCAGAATGTTGAATATGTTGGAGCCCACGACATTGCCGAGCGCAATCGCCGTGCTGCGCCGGCAAGCCGCCATCACGGTCGTCGCGAGTTCGGGAAGCGAGGTGCCGACCGCGATTACGGTCAGACCAATAATCGTATCGGGCACGTTGAAGGCTTCGGCCACGCCGATACCGCCATTTACGGTGAGTTTCGCCGCGATCGGTAGCCCGATGAGTCCGCCGATCAGATATGCCGCGACGCGTTTCGTGTCGTGATGGTGCGGCGCCGCCGCCTGCCCGCTGCGGCTCGCCCGACGTGCCATCCAGAATTGCCAGTAAACATAGGCGATGATGCAGGCAAAGAGCAGCAGGCCTTCGAACCGGCCGAGAAGGCCGTTCGACATGAGCATCATGAACACCAGCGTTGCCGCGATCATGGCCGTCACATTGCGGCGTAAGCCCTGCCCGAGAGGGCGGATCGGCACCATCATCGCCGGCACGCCGATCACCAGAAGAACATTTGCGATGTTGGAGCCGACGACATTGCCGATCGCAATGCCCGGCGCGCCCGTTAGAGCGGCCTGGACGGAGATCAGCAATTCGGGAAGCGATGTACCGGCCGACACGACCGTGAGGCCGATCACGAGCGGCGAGATGCCGAGATTCTCGGCCGCCTGAACCGCCCCGCGAACGAGAAGGTCGCCCGAAACGATAAGCAGGGCGAGGCCGGCTGCAAGCAATGTAAGGCTGAGGATCATAAGGGCCCGTAGAACAGATATCTGCACTATATAGCAACGCCCCCGCGCATATCCAACGCGCCCCGGCGCGCAGTGTTGACGCCCCGTGTCAGCAGCCATGTTGCTGAATTGTCACGTCAAATTTGCGCCTCAAATCCGCCAGCGAAACTCCCGATTTCGAATCTGCTTCCGCCGCATTCAATGGCGACATTCCGCTTCGGTTATCCGACTGACGCCGTACGCGGCTGGGCGGATTGGGGGTTTGTTTCTCGTACCTAACCAAGGAGAAGGACAGATGAGAGCCAGAACGAACAAGCGCTTTTTCGCTGCACTGGCGCTCGGCGCGGCGGTTATTGCAAGCACCGCGACTGTGCATGCGGCAGATGTAACTTATGAGGAGCCGCCGGCACCGACGCCGGGTCCGATCGAAAACGCCCCTGTGGCAAGCTGGGTGGGCCCGTATCTGGGTGTCTATGGCGGTTACGGCTTTGGCGGCCGCACGCAGGGCGCCAACGGTGGTCCCATCTCGACCAATGGTTGGCTGTTCGGCGGTTTCGCCGGCTACAACATGCAGAGCGGCCGCATTGTCTACGGTCTTGAAGGCGACATCGGCTACAACGGCATGAATGGCGGCAATGGCACGACCTATTCGCGCCAGGGTCTCGAAGGCTCGCTGCGTGCGCGTCTCGGCTATTCGCCGGATGACGCCATCCTGCTTTACGCAACCGCTGGTGGCGCTGCCACGGCTCAGCGCATCTACGATGCCGCTGGTACCGCGCGTGGCACCGCAATCGGCTGGACCGCCGGTGCCGGTATGGATGCCAAGCTGACCGACAATGTCTTCGGCCGCGTCGAATATCGCTACACCGATTTCGGTTCCACCACCCTCAACACCGGTTCCGGCCCACAGACCGTGTCGCCGCAGAACCACCGTGTGATGATCGGTGCTGGTCTGAAATTCTGACGCCAGTCAGCTACGAAAAAGAAAAAGCCGGCCTCAGCGCCGGCTTTTTTGTGTCTGCCTTAGGCAGGTGGCGCCTTTGGCAGAAATTCGACCAGTTCAGGGAATTTGTCGTCAAAGCGTTTGGCCCAGCGGACCAGCTTGGAACGTCCGCGCTCCCATTTGCCTTCGAAGCGCAGTGAGCAATAGCCAAGGCAGGCGCGTACCGCGATATGGCCGGCGGTGATTTTCTTCGGCAGCTTGGGTGGCGCGGCGTTCAGCGCGTCCAGCGCGCGTATTGCTTTGCCCCACTGCAAATCCAGCCAGCTTTGCTGCCACATTTCCTCAGGCCGAAAGCGCCGCTCGTAGACATGCGCCAGCAGCGTATCGCAAAGCCCGTCGGCCAGGGCCTCGAGCCGCTCCGCCTCGGTGCGCTTGGTGGCATTGCGCGGGAATAGCGCGTTGCGAGACACCCGGTTCAGATATTGCGTGATCGTCCGGCTGTCATAGATGCTCTCGCCTTCGTCTGTGATCAGAACCGGTATCTTGCCAAGCGGGTTGTCGGCGAGAAAGTCATCGCCGGGTTTGGTGGTGTCGGTCAAAACCGATTCGAAGGCTATCCCGGCATATGCGGCCGACATGCGGACCTTGGCGCTATAGGGGGAGGGGGGTGCGAATCTGATCTTCGGCATTCTGATTTCCTTGAAGATATTTATGGCGCGCTGGGAACGAAAAGGCTGCTCGCCCGGCAGCCGTGGGCATCGACCTCGCCGCAAGCGCGAAAATCGAGGGTCTTGGTGAGGCATATCCGTACCTCGGTCAGCCGGCCGGATCTGCAACTGACCGCGATACCCGTTTCTTTAAGGCCCGGATTAGCGCCGATGAATGCGGCTTCCACTGCGTCCGCTGACATGTGCGAGGGGTCCATCGCAGTCTCGAGCGTTGCGGGGATGCTGATCCTGTCAAACGCTTCGCGCGTTGCTTCCAGATAGGCGCTCTGGCTCAATCCGGTGCAGCTCCCATGCTTGCGCCACTGATGCCCGACAAGCCCGGCCGAGGGCATGATGTCGATGATCGTGCTCACGAGCTGGTTTGAAACCCGCTCCGGCTCGCTGCTTGGACAATATTCTGGATAGCCGCTCGCATATTGCGGCCAAAGCCCATGCGCGATGAATGCGTAGTCGCGCTCGATGCCGCATTGGCGGCGGTTCGCATCGGGACCGTGCTCGGCGCAGTAGCTCGGCGACCAGGAGAGCGACATGACGTAGAATTCGAAGCCCGTTCCGCGCTGCGCCGCAGAGCTGTCGAAGGCGGCGGCCGGCTCGGTCCGTACAAGAATCGCAAGGCCGGCCAGCACCAGCAGGGAAAGGAACGATAGCCGCATCTGGTTTCTAGTGAAGCACCCTGCAGCGCCCGCCATAAACATGCCAGCGGTCGAAGCCTGAAATGCAGAATTCCACATTGGATCCGATGCCGACAAAGCCCATCCGGCTTTCGATCAGATACCACATTGAGCGCCGCCGCCCATCGGACAGGTCGACCGACCCGCGGCAATAGCGACGCGCGATCGGATGCCGGTCGTCGGACGGTTTGTAGCGGGATTGCCCAAGCCGCGCATAATTCACGATCTCGACATTGGGCAGGCCGGGAACGTTGCGCACCTGATGGCGGAAACGATGCGAAATCTTCGTCAGCACGCGGGTGTCGGAACAAGCGCCGGGGTCTGAGGCATCGAGGCCGTGAATATAGTCCGCCGCCTCCGCGCTCCAGCCGGTCAGTCCAAGCATCATCGCCACGATCAGGGCTTTGAACGACAGTTTCATGGAACCTCCGGCAGTTTCGCGCGGTCACTTTGGTCGGTGCGGCAATCACGGTCAAGCGAAGCAGCCGCCTCGCAATCGCTAAAAATCAATTTATCCGATTAAGCGGCGCCAAACCCGTCTCTGTTATGCAGGACGCGACGACGGAGCCATGTATGGATTTCGAGAACGAAAACGAACCGGGAGAACGTTGCCGCATCAGGGTGGTCATTCGCGCCCGCGGCCGCGATCATACCGGCTATGTCATCAAGCGCTCCGCGTTCAGCCTGCTGCTGCTCACCGACAATGTTGAAGGTATCTGGACCGGCGACCGTATTGAGGTAGTTGGCCATGAATTTGGCCCGGTCGTCGGCACCGCGCAGTGGCGCATGCCGCGCCGCCTCGGCATGAAGATCCACGGTGTCAGTGAGGCCGATGCCGGCCTGCGCGACCTCTGGCGCTTCTCCAAGAGTGAAAAACAGCCAAAGGCGAACGCCAAGACCTGATCTGGGTGTTGGCACAACGGACTGCGCTACCGCGCAGCGCCAATGCCGGCTAAGCTGCCGGCATGAACCAGCACACGCCCAATATTGGCCACTCGGCCTGTCCGCATGATTGCCCGTCCACATGCGCGCTCGATGTCGAGCTCCTTGATGACGGCCGCATAGGCCGCGTTCACGGCGCGAAGGACAACAGCTACACGGCGGGCGTGATCTGCGCCAAAGTCGCGCGCTATGCCGAGCGCATTCATCATCCAGACCGCCTGCTGAAGCCGCTCATTCGTTCGGGTGCGAAAGGCGAGGGCGCCTGGAAAGAGGCAAGCTGGGACGCCGCCCTCGACTTCGTCGCCGAAAGGTTCATTCGGGCAGAGGAAAAGCACTGCAGCGAAACGGTCTGGCCTTATCAGTATGCCGGCACGATGGGGCGCGTGCAGCGCGACGGCATTCATCGTCTCCGCCACGCCAAGAAATATTCCAACCAGTTCGACACGATCTGCACCAACCTTGCCTGGACAGGCTTCACCGTCGGCGCAGGCACGCTGATGGGGCCGGACCCGCGCGAGATGGCAAAGTCGGACTGTGTGGTCATCTGGGGCACCAACGCGGTGGTCACGCAGGTCAATGTGATGACCCACGCCGTGCGCGCCAGAAAGGAACGCGGCGCCAAGATCGTGGTCATCGACGTCTACGACAACGCGACCATGAAGCAGGCCGACCTCGGTCTGGTGCTGAAGCCCGGAACCGACGGCGCGCTCGCCTGCGCGGTGATGCACATCCTCTTCCGCGACAACCTCGCCGACCGCGATTATCTGGACAGGTTTGCGGACGACCCGAAGGGCCTCGAGCGGCATCTGGCGTCGAAAACACCCGAATGGGCGTCCGCCATCACAGGCATCCCCGTCGCGGAGATCGAGGCATTCGCGCGGCTGGTGGGCACCACCAAACGCAGCTACTTCCGGCTTGGCTACGGTTTTTCGCGCCAGCGCAATGGCGCGGTCAACATGCATGCCGCGTCCTGCATCCCTACCGTCACCGGCGCCTGGCAATATGAAGGCGGCGGGGCATTCCATTCCAACAACGCCATCTTCAAATTCGACCAGTCGCTGCTGGAAGGTGTCGCGTTTCGCGATCCCGATATCCGCTATCTCGACCAGTCGCAGATCGGCCGCGTGCTGACTGGCGACGCCGAGGCCCTGCAAGGCGGCCCGCCGGTCACGGCGATGCTGATCCAGAACACCAACCCAGCCAATGTCTGCCCCGAGCAGCGGCTTGTGAGGGAAGGCTTCCTGCGCGACGACCTCTTCACCTGCGTGCACGAACAGTTCATGACCGACACAGCCAAACTCGCCGATGTCGTGCTGCCGGCGACCATGTTCCTGGAGCATGACGACATTTATCGCGGCGGCGGCCACCAGCATGTCCTGCTCGGCCCCAAGCTCGTGGAACCGCCGGCCGGCCCGCGCGAAAACCTCTATGTCGTCGAGGAGCTGGCAAAGCGGCTCGGCGTCAGCCACCTGCCGGGCTTCGGCATGAGCGCCCGCGAACATGTCGATGTCATCCTGTCGAAGGCGGGACACGGTACGTTCGATACTTTCCGCGTGGATCGCTGGGTCGATCTGCAGCCCGATTTCGCCACCGCGCATTTCAGCAATGGCTTTGCGCACAAGGACGGCAAGTTCCGCTTCAAGCCGGACTGGGAGGGCCAGGTCGCGCCCAACCGGCCACCAAAATCGATGGGCCTGCTCGGACCCACAAACGCGCTGCCCGAATTTCCCGATCATGTCGATCTGATCGAAATCGCAGACACAGACCATCCCTTCCGGCTGGCGACCTCACCCGCGCGCTCCTACCTCAATTCGAGCTTCACCGAGACACCGGGCTCCTTAAAGCGCGAAGGTCGGCCCGAGCTCGTCATCCACCCGCACGATGCCGCCGACCTCGGCATTGAAGAGGGCGCGCGCATTGAGATCGGCAACCGGCGCGGCGAACTGGTGCTTCACGCCAAACTGGCCGACAGCGCCCGGCGCGGCGTGGTCATCGCCGAAGGCATTTGGCCGAACGGTGCGCATGAGCGCGGCGAGGGCATCAACATTCTGGTCGGCGCCGACCACGCCCCACCATTCGGCGGCGTGGCTTTCCATGACACCAAGGTGTGGCTCAGGAAGGCGAGCTAAGCCGCTTTGCGCTTGCGGCTGTGATAGGTCAAAGCCATTGCAATACAGTGCTTTAGTGCGTCGGCCGGAATCCGTTTGTCAGCCCTGAAAAGCACCGCGCGCGTGCCCTCGAACTCGAACAGGCCCGGATAGTTGGTCTCGAACTGACGGGTCAGGTCGGTCTGGCAATGCACGAAAAGCGCATATGCATGCTGCGCCGATTTCGGCACGCCGAGCCTGATTGTGCTGCCGCTTGCCGTGTCAGGTGTCAGATAGGAGGGCTGGCCCCATTTCAACGTCTCTTCCAGCCGGCCGACGCCCGCAGTCTGAGCCGCCGCCTCAAAGATCAGTGTCCGCACGGCGAGCAGGCCCGAGCGCGCCGCGGCAGGCAAGGCGTCGAATGCCGCTTCGACATTCCAGTCGGTGAATTTCGGATTTACTGACATCGCGGGGTGATGTTGCGGCCAGCGTCGTTGCGCGTCAACGCCGCCGGCAAAACGCTCCTGCCAATTCTGTCAGGGTGTAAACCGCGCCAGCTGATGCTCGATTGCTATTTTCCGCTGAGTTCTTCCGCCAGTCCGACGAGAATGCCTTCCGGACCACGAATATAGCAGAGCCGGTAAATGCCTTGGTAGTCGACGATCTCGCCGACCAGAGTTGCGCCCTGAGCTTCCAGTCGTTCGAGCGTTTCGTCAAGTTTCTCGACAGCGAACATCACGCGAAGATAGCCGAGCGAATTAACCGGGGCGCTGCGGTGATCGGCAATCACCGACGGTGCGAGAAAACGCGACAACTCAAGGCGGCTGTGGCCGTCAGGCGTTACCATCATCGCGATCTCGACGCGCTGGTCGCCAAGACCGGTAACGCGACCCGCCCATTCGCCATCGATCGTCGCTCGTCCCTCGAGTGTTAGACCAAGTTCGGTGAAAAACGAAATTGCGTCATCGAGGGATTCCACCACGATGCCGACATTGTCCATTCGCTTGACTGCAGACATTTTCGATCTCTTGCGCGTGCAACCGCGTCAGGGTGTAAACCGCGCCAGCGATTCGATATCGACCACGCCGGTGTCGATCTCGGGCGCCACAAGCACGCTGTCGGCGCTTTCGCGCCGCGCCTTCACGCCGTCATAGACCACCCGGTCGCCCTGCATGCGCACTTTGCCTTCCGCGACCAGTCTCAGCGCTTGCGGGTAGAGCTTGTGCTCCATGCGTAGCACGCGGGCCGACAGGGTCGCCTCATTGTCGTCCAGCATCACCGGCACGGCGGCTTGTGCGATCACCGGCCCGGCATCGATCGCCGGCGTCACGAAATGCACGCTGCAGCCATGTATGCGCACACCGGCGTCCAGCGCTTGCCCATGCGGGTTGAGGCCTTTGAAGGAAGGCAGCAGGGAAGGGTGGATGTTGAGCACCCGGCCACCCCATTTGCGGACGAAGCCCGGCGAAAGCCGCCGCATATAGCCGCCAAGGCATACTATCTCGGCATTCAGTTCTTCCAGTGCCTCGTCGATAGCACCGTCATGGAGGTCGCGCGAGGCATGGTCGGCGCGATCGACGACGCGGGTTTCGATGCCGGCGCGCTTAGCAAATTCCAGCCCCGCCGCCTCCGGCTTGTCGGACACCACGCCCACGATGCGGGCCGGATAGCCGACTTCCTCCGCCGCGCCCACGAGCGCCGCCATATTCGAGCCGCGGCCCGAAATCATCACGACGGTGCGCTTTCTTTCCATGCTCAAATCTCCAGCCTGCGACGGTAGACCACCCCGGATTCGCGCCGGGCAATCACCTGCCCAATCGGCGTGACCGCCTCGCCCTCCTGCTGCAGCACTGCCGCGACTTGCGCTGCCTGGCCAGCCGCTACCACCGCGATCATGCCGATGCCGCAGTTGAATGTACGCAACATCTCGTCGGCTGCAACGCCGCCGGTTTTTGCGAGCCACGAAAAGACGGGCGGAACCTCAATCGCGTCCAGCGCGACTTCCGCCGCAAAAACGTCGGGCAGCACGCGCGGAAGGTTTTCCGGAAAGCCGCCGCCGGTGATATGCGCCAGCGCCTTGATGCCGTGCGTCGAACGCATCGCGTTGAGAAGCGGCCGCACGTAGATGCGCGTGGGTTCGAGCAGCGCCGCACCCAGCTTCTTGCTGTCGTCGAAAGGCGCTGCCTCATCCCAGCCCAGTCCGCTCATCTCCACGATGCGTCGCACCAGCGAATAGCCGTTGGAGTGCACGCCGCTCGAAGCAAGGCCGAGCAGCACGTCGCCTTCCACTATGTCGTCGGTGGGCAGAAGCTGGCCGCGTTCGGCGGCCCCCACCGCAAAGCCGGCGAGGTCGTAGTCGCCTTGCGCATAAAGCCCCGGCATCTCGGCCGTTTCGCCGCCGATCAGTGCGCAGCCTGCCTGGCGGCAGCCTTCCGCTATGCCGGCCACGATCGAAGCGCCCTGGTCGGGGTCGAGCTTGCCGGTCGCGAAATAGTCGAGGAAAAACAGCGGTTCGGCCGCCTGCACCACCAGATCGTTGACGCACATGGCAACAAGATCGACGCCAATCGTGTCGTGAATGCCGGTCTCGATTGCGATCTTGAGCTTGGTACCCACGCCGTCATTGGCGGCAACAAGAACCGGGTCTTTGAAGCCAGCGGCCTTGAGGTCGAACAGCCCGCCAAATCCGCCGATTTCGCCGTCCGCGCCTGGCCGCCGGGTCGACCGCACCAGCGGTTTGATCTTCTGCACCAGTTCGGTACCGGCATCGATGTCGACGCCCGCCTCCGCATAGGTGAGGCCGTTCTTGCCGCCGCTCATCGGTATGCTGCCACGGATAGGTTGGACATGTCGCGCTCTTCGCATGAAGCCGCCGCACCCGCAAGCACGCCACAATGCTCAGCCACAGGCCTTTGACAACGAGGCATGCGGCTCTGGCCCTTGAACCCGGGCGGGCGCGCCGCCATGTTCTCTTCGGCGGGACATTGGCCCGCATCGCGGCAAATGCACATGGTGCAAAATTGACGATCCCGAACCTTATCACATTGCTGCGGTTTCTTCTCGTGCCGGCCATCGTCTATGCGATGCTGGAAGGCGCGATGGGCTGGGCTCTCGCCGGCTTCCTGATCGCGGGCATTTCGGACGGCGTCGACGGTTTTGTCGCGCGCCATTTCGATCAGCGGTCGGAACTCGGCACCTATCTCGATCCGATCGCCGACAAGCTGCTGCTTGTCTCGGTATTCGTTGTGCTGGGGCTGATGAGCGAATTGCCGCTGTGGCTGGTCATCGCCGCTGTTTCGCGCGATCTGCTCATTGTCGGTGGCGTCGTACTGTCAGGCCTGCTCGGACATCCGGTGGAAATGAAGCCACTGATGGTCTCCAAGGCCAATACGGCGGTGCAGATCATTCTGGCAGCCGCGGTGCTCTTCGAACTCGCGCTTGGCACGGCCTTTGGCGATCTGCGGTTCTGGCTGGTGCTGTTGTCGGGCGGCTTGACCGGCGCGTCCGCCGCGGCCTATCTCGTGGCCTGGCTGAGGCATATGAACGGCTATGGCGAAAGCGAAAACCCGAACCTCTAGAAGCGCCTCGTCGCGCGCGGCAGATGGCGCGTCCGACAAGGCGAAGGGGTCGGCCAAGCCGACCACCGTGGTGGAACTCGGACCAGGCGCGATGGCTGCGATCGATATTCGCCGCCAGGTCGCCTTCTGGCTGTTGACCGCGGCGATCTTTATCGCATTCCTCTATATCTTCAGCTCGATCCTGCTGCCCTTCCTGGCCGGCATGATCCTGGCCTATTTCCTTGACCCGGTGGCCGATTGGCTCGAACGCCTCGGGCTTTCGCGGCTGGCGGCGACCATTGTCATTCTCGTCGGTTTTCTGCTGGTCTTCGTGCTCGGCCTGATGGTGGTGATCCCGGTTCTGGGGTCGCAGTTCGCAGGGCTAATTGCACAGCTGCCTGACTATCTGTCACGGCTGCAGGACCTGATCACCCGCTACGATCCGGGCTGGCTTGAAGAGAATGTCGGCGTCGATCCGGCCTCATTGCGCGAAAATCTGAGTGCGCTGCTCAGCCAGGGCGCGAGCTTCCTGTCGACGCTCGCCCAGTCGATCTGGAACTCGGGCCGCGCACTCATCGATATTGCCGGCCTCTTCGTCGTCACCCCGGTGGTCGCCTTCTATATGCTGCTCGATTGGGACCGCATGATCGCCCGCATCGATGGCTGGGTGCCACGCGACCATCTGCAGACGGTGCGTAGGCTGGCATCCGAGATCAATCGGTCGACCGCAAGTTTCGTGCGCGGGCAGGGCACGGTCGGCCTCATCATGGGCATCAGCTACGCGATCGGGCTCACCCTTGTCGGTCTCAACTTCGGTCTGCTGATCGGCCTCATCGCCGGTCTGATCGGCTTCATTCCCTATGTCGGCTCGGTGGTTGGGCTGGTGCTTTCGGTCGGAGTCGCACTCGTCCAGTTCTGGCCCGAATGGCAATGGGTCGCGGCGGTTGCCGGGATCTTCTTTGCCGGCCAGATGATCGAGGGTAACATTCTCCAGCCCAAGCTGGTGGGCAGCAGCGTTGGCCTGCATCCGGTCTGGCTCATGTTCGCGCTGTTCGCCTTCGGCCTTCTGTTCGGCTTTGTAGGTCTGCTGATCGCCGTGCCTGCCGCGGCCGCGATTGCGGTTCTGGTGCGCTTCGCCATCGATCAATATCTGGAATCGCCGGTTTATCGCGGCTCGAGCGGCGGCGACGCCCAATAGAAAGTCACGGCGCCATGGCCGACCGTCCCCCGCGACAGATCGCGCTTGAATTCAGCCGCGACCCGGCGCTGAGCCGCGCCGATCTGGTCGTAAGCTCGGCCAATTCCGATGCTGTGGCGCTCATCGACGCGTGGCCGTCATGGCCGGCAAATGTCGTGGTGATCGCTGGGCCGGTCGGTTCCGGCAAAACCCATCTGGCTTCGATCTGGCGTGAGGAGGCGGACGCAGGTGCTGCCGACCGCCGCAAGCTTGGCCCGGCAGTGCTCGACACGCTGGCCGAGCGGCCGCTGCTGATCGACGATGCCGATGCCGGCGGTCTCGACGAAAACGGCCTTTTCCATGCCATCAACGCCGCGCGCGAAGCCGGCACCCATATTCTGCTGACCGCCCGGCGCTTTCCGCTTGGCTGGGGTGTCGCGCTGCCGGATTTGCGCTCGCGTCTTGGCGCTGCCTCAACCGTCGAAATCCGCGAGCCCGACGATCTGCTTCTGGCCGGCGTAATCACCAAGCTTTTTGCCGACCGGCAGGTGGAGATCGACCCGCAGGTCGTGCAGTTTCTGGTCAAGCGCATCGAGCGCTCGCTGGCGACCGCGATCGACGTGGTCGAGCGGCTGGACCGCGCAGCGCTCGAAAACAAGAGCCGCATCACCCGGCAACTCGCGTCGGCGGTGCTTGGCAGCTCCGATTCAGGGCAGGGCACGTTGGCGATTTAGCCACGAATGGCGCCCAACGCCGCTTGGATTTGGAGGTTTCGGAAAAGTGGCTCCCCGGGCCGGATTCGAACCAGCGACCAACCGGTTAACAGCCGGTTGCTCTACCGCTGAGCTACCGGGGAACAGCAATGCTCGCGAACGGCGGAGCCTATAGCAAACAGACTTCGCTTTGCAAAGCGCGGGCGTGGCAAAAAATGCCGCACCGTATTTTTGCTCGCAATGTGCCCAAAATCACCTCACATAGCGGGCTGAAGCGGCGCCCTGACGCGCCAGAACCGACATTCGCGATGGATATGAGCACGAAACCGCAAATTGCAGACAGCGCTGCCGCGCACAATCCTGGCGAGGCTGTCGCCGACGGCGCGCCGAAGCCGGTGCGCATGAGGTTCATGGGCCGCGAATTCGGTCTGCCGCGCTCGCGCCTGGTGCGCACCTCACTCGGTGTCGGCCTCATAATTCTGGGCACGCTGGGCTTCCTGCCCGTGCTCGGCTTCTGGATGATCCCGCTCGGCGCGCTGATCCTGTCTTACGACTTCGCAGGCTTTCGTCGTTTGCGACGCCGTATCGCCGTCTGGTGGGGTTTGCGGCGCGCGCAGCGCGTCAGGAAATGAACCGCTTGCGTGATTTCTTCGCGTCTGGTTCAAGATTCTCAGTAGAACAACCGTGGCCGTCTTGACGCCAATTCTGCCGCAACTTATTGAACCGCTCACGCTGCCGTGAACAGCGTGGCCTCGTGGCGGAGTGGTTACGCAGAGGACTGCAAATCCTTGCACCCCGGTTCGATTCCGGGCGAGGCCTCCAGCTCTTGCGGCGACATGCGACCCGGCTGTAGCCTGTCGCTTTGCTGAAGGCGCAAAGGCGCCGCAACCGGGCGGTTACGAGATGAGCGGCGAATTCGAGCAGCGCAGAATCAAAATGGTCGACGGCCAGTTGCGCACGACCGATGTCACCCGCGCCTCCGTGCTGGATGGCATGCTTTCGGTCCCGCGCGAGGAATTCGTGCCGCGCGCCCGTGCCGAGCTTGCCTATATCGACGAAGATATTCTGGTCGCGGAAGCGTCCGGCGGAGCTCCGGCGCGTTTCCTGATGGAACCGTCGCCCTTCGCCAAGCTGCTTCAGCTGGCCGAAATCGGCGCTGGCGATTTCGTCCTCGATATCGGCTGCGCGACTGGATATTCGAGCGCCGTTCTGTCGCAGATCGCTTCGTCGGTCGTCGCGCTGGAATGCGATGAGACGCTCGCCGCCACCGCAAACGAGAAACTCGCCGAGCTCGGCTACGACAATGTCGCGGTCGTCACCGGCGAATTGCAGACCGGCTGCCCCGACGAGGCTCCGTTCGATGTCATCATCATCGGCGGTGCGGTGGACGAAGTGCCGGAAAAGCTCTTCGAGCAGCTGCGCGACGGCGGTCGTCTGGTCACCGTCGTCGGCCACGGAAATGCCGGCGCGGCGCATGTGTTCTACAATGCCGACGGCGTAGTATCGGGCCGCAAAGCCTTCAATGCCGCGGTGCGCCCGCTACCGGGTTTCGAGAAGGTGGCCGAGTTTCAGTTTTGAGGCTTGGGCGCAACACTTGTCAGTTGGCTGGCCGTAGCCCGAACACGCCCCTTACATTGTTCCTTGAACTCACTACATCTGCCGTGTAGCCATTAATCGGCCTTGCGCGAGGGGACTCCCGGGCCGTCTGGACATTGTTGGCTGGTAGCTGTCCGGCTGTAAGTGAGGTGGGTTGTGTTCCCTGTTCGACGGAGTGTCGCGGGCGTAGTTGCGCTCTCTCTGGCGCTTGTGGTTGCAGCGCCGGCCTCTGCCGAAACAATAATGGGCGCGCTTTCCAAGGCCTACCAAAACAACTCGAGCCTGAACTCTGAACGCGCCGGCGTGCGCGTCACCGACGAAGGCGTCGCGATCGCAAAATCCGGCTATCGTCCTACGATTGCGGGCACGGCGGGCGTAACATTTACGCGTTCCTCGGCGCTCGGCGGCCGCTCCATCACGTCGGGTTCGTTCGGCATCGAAATCAACCAGACGATTTTTGACGGCTTTCAGACCAAGAACAACGTCGCAGCCGCAGAGGCGCGCGTGCGCGCCTCTCAGCAATCGTTGCGCAATACCGTTCAGAACACCCTGTTCGATGCCGCTTCCGCCTATATGGGCGTGATCCGCGACCGTCAGATCGCGGTGCTGCGCCAGCGCAATCTCGAATTCCTCGAAGAGCAGGTGCGCGCCGCGCGCTCGCGTTTCGATGTGGGCGAAGGCACACGCACCGATGTCGCGCAGGCCGAGGCGAGCCGCCAGCAGGCGGTGGCTCAGCTGAGTGCGGCCCGCGCTCAGGTGCTGGCATCCGAGGCGCTTTATGTGCAGATCATTGGCGAACGCCCCGGCAAGCTGCGGGGCGCTGGCCCGCTCTCCAAGCTTATGCCCGGCTCGGTCGAGAGCGCCTTTGCGCTCGCCGCGCGCCAGCACCCGGCCATTATGGCTACGGAACATCTGGTCGATGCCGCTGCCTTCACGGTGAAGTCCAGCGAAGGCGCGATGCTGCCCGGTGTTTCGGCAACCGCCGGCGTCAGCCGCAGCTTCTCCAATGGCGTGCCGGCGCTACCGAGCGACGGCGCAACCAACTCAGCCTCCATCGGGGCTGCCCTGCGCGTGCCGATCTATCAGGGCGGCCGCGTTTCGGCGACGGTCCGCCGCAACAAGGAATCGCTCGGTCAGGCGCGTATCAATGTCGATGTAACGCGTGATCAGGTGCGCAACGCCGTGGCGTCGGCCTGGGCGCAGTATCAGGCAGCGCGGGAAGCAGTGGTGGCGAACCGCGAGGTCGTTTCGGCAGCGCAGCTCGCGCTCAACGGCGTCATCGACGAGCGCAGCGTCGGCCAGCGCACCACGCTCGATGTGCTGACATCACAGGCCAATGTGAATGCCGCCCAGATCAGCCTGGTCAGCGCGGAATACAACGTCGTCGTTGCAAGTTACGCCATCCTGTCGGCCGTCGGCACCCTCTCGGTCCGCAACCTCGGATTGAACGTCCGCGAGCATGATCCCGAAGAGCACTATAGGGCTGTGAAGGACAAATGGTTCGGTCTGCGCACGCCGGACGGCCGCTGATTTTCCAACCGCTACAGCCGGATACATAACGCTGCGTCACTTGCTTTGCTGTGTGAAACGGCAAGTTATTGTGGCACGCGGATTCAACCACGCCGATCTTTTCGATACGCTCTAGGTGATTCGGATACTCCGAACGAGGCGGCGTTCCTAAACGCTGGAGCGAATAAAAGGCGGCAGCAAACCAATGGCACAGGCGAGCAGCGTTCCGGCGCGCGAACCTTCGATGGAAGAAATTCTTGCGTCGATTCGCCGGATTATCGAGGATAGTGATCACGCCAGCCCGGCTGGCAACGACGTGCAGCCGCAGGCTTCGGCCGACAATACCGCGCCCGAGCCAGCGCCTGAAGCCGATTTCGGTCCCAATTTTTCGGCCAACGATGCCAGCGCCGCTGATCTGGATGCATTCCGCTCCGAACTTGGAAAAGCCGATCCGCTGCCACGCGAACCCGATGAGCCGCAGGTGGAACAGCGCGCCGAGCCGCCCGTCTCCTTTGATGCTTCGGGCACCCAGATAGGTCTCGACAAACCAGTCGAACCCTCACTCGAGCCGGTCGAAGAGCCTGCGCCGCCAACCTTTTCTGCGGAGCCGCCTGCGTCAGATCCAGAGCCAGAGCCAGAGCCAGCGCAGCCCGAACCGGCTGCCAGCAATCTTCCGCAGCGCACCTCGATCATTTCGGAGACTGCCGAGCGGCAGGTCGCGGCGGCGTTCGGCGAACTTTCGGACGTCTTCGCGGCCAGTCAGAAGCGCAGTTTCGACGAAATCGCAGAGGAGCTGATGCGGCCCATGCTGCAGGATTGGCTCGACAACAATCTGCCGGTTCTGGTCGAGCGTCTGGTACGCGAGGAAATCGAGCGGGTCGCCCGCGGCGCCACCCGCTAGGCGGGCTCGCCGCCTCCGGCCTTTTCTGATTGCAGACATTCCAGGCCGTGTGCGTTGAGCGCGCGGCCTGTTGGCCCGTGGCAATTGACTTGGCACAGCCGTTCCGGTTTACACCGGCGCGACCATTTCCCTTCATTGCGGGCCGCAAATGCTTGAAAAGACCTATGACGCCGCGAGCGTCGAACCCAGGATTTCGGAAAAGTGGGAGGCGGCCGATGCGTTTCGCGCCGGCGCCGGGTCAAAACCCGGTGCGGACCCGTACACAATCGTCATCCCGCCGCCCAATGTAACCGGCTCGCTGCATATGGGCCACGCGCTCAACAATACGCTGCAGGACATTCTGATCCGCTTTGAGCGCATGCGCGGCAAGAATGTGCTGTGGCAACCCGGCATGGATCACGCCGGCATCGCGACCCAGATGGTGGTCGAGCGCAAGCTCATGGAAAACCAGATCCACCGCCGCGACCTGTCGCGCGAGGAGTTTGTCGATCGGGTCTGGGAATGGAAGGCGGAGTCTGGCGGCACCATCTTCAAGCAGCTGAAGCGCCTCGGCGCTTCCTGCGACTGGGATCGCGAGCGCTTCACGATGGACGAGGGCCTGTCGGCAGCGGTGCTCGAAGTATTCGTGACGCTTTACCGGCAGGGCCTCATCTATCGCGGCAAGCGCCTGGTCAACTGGGATCCCGAGTTCGAAACCGCGATCTCCGATCTCGAGGTGGAGAACAAGGAAGCCGCCGGCCATATGTGGCACTTCAAATATCCGCTGGCGGGCGGTGAAACCTACACCTATGTCGAGAAGAACGAGGACGGCAATGTGCTCTTCACCGAAGAGCGCGACTACATTTCGATTGCCACCACGCGGCCAGAAACCATGCTGGGCGACGGCGCTGTTGCCGTGCACCCGGACGACGAGCGCTACGCGCCGATTGTCGGCAAGCTTTGCGAAATCCCGGTCGGGCCCAAAGAGCACCGCCGCCTCATCCCGATCATCACTGACGAATATCCCGATCCGGCTTTCGGCTCGGGCGCGGTGAAGATCACCGGCGCGCATGATTTCAACGACTACCAGGTCGCACGCCGCAACGACATTCCGCTCTACCGGCTCATGGATACACGCGCGGCGATGCGTGACGATGGCGAGCCCTATGCGCATTGCGCCGCGCAGGCAATGCAGATCGCCAGGACCGGCGAACTGCCGGGCGAGGCGGAGGTCGATGCGATCAACCTCGTTCCCGACGAATATCGCGGCCTCGACCGCTATGAGGCGCGCAAGCGCATCGTTGACGCGATCAATGCCGAAGGCCTCGCCGTCACGGTGAAGGACGATGAGGGCAACGACATTCCCTTCGTGGAAGCGAAGAAGATCATGCAGCCCTTCGGCGACCGCTCCAACGTGGTCATAGAGCCGATGCTTACCGACCAATGGTTCGCGGACGCCAAGACGCTCGCTGAGCCGGCCATCGCCTCGGTGCGCGAAGGCCGCACCAACTTCGTGCCCAAGAACTGGGAAAATACCTATTTCAACTGGATGGAGAACATCGAGCCGTGGTGCATTTCGCGCCAGCTCTGGTGGGGCCACCAGATTCCGGCGTGGTACGGGCCGGACGGCCATATCTTCGTCGCCAAGACCGAGAAGGAAGCGCTCGACGACGCGGTGGAATATTACCTCGCGGTCGACACGCCCTGGAAAAGCTGGGTTGAGGAAAAGCTGGAGAACTTCAAGCCGGGCGAAATTATCACCCGCGACGAAGACGTGCTCGACACCTGGTTCTCCTCAGCCCTATGGCCGTTTTCCACTCTCGGCTGGCCCGACAAGACGCCGGAGCTGAAGACCTATTACCAGACCGATGTCCTGGTGACGGGCTTCGACATCATTTTCTTCTGGGTCGCCCGCATGATGATGATGGGCATGCATTTCATGGAAGAAGAGCCGTTCCACACGGTCTATGTCCATGCGCTGGTGCGCGACAAGCACGGCGCCAAGATGTCGAAGTCGAAAGGCAACGTCATCGACCCGCTCGATCTGATCGACGAATATGGCGCCGACGCGCTGCGTTTTACTCTTGCGATCATGGCCGCGCAGGGTCGCGACGTGAAGCTCGATCCCGCCCGCATCGCCGGCTACCGCAATTTCGGCACTAAGCTCTGGAACGCGACCCGCTTCGGCGAGATGAACGGCATGAAGCGGGATCCCGCGCTGGACCTGTCGAACGTCAAGCTGACGGTGAACCGCTGGATCCTGACGGAGCTTACGCGCACGGCCGCGCAAGTGACGGAGGGCATCACCGCCTATCGCTTCAACGATGCGGCGAGTTCTGCCTACCGTTTTGTCTGGAACCTCTTCTGCGACTGGTATCTGGAGCTTTTGAAGCCGGTCTATTCCGGCGAGGACGAGGCTGCAAAGGCGGAAGCACGGGCGGTCTCGGCTTATGTTCTCGACGAAATCTACAAGCTCCTGCATCCCTTCATGCCGTTCATGACGGAGGAACTGTGGGCCGAAACGGCGGGTGACAGCAAGCGTGAGAGCCTGCTTTGCCACGCCGATTGGCCGCAGCCCGATTTCGCGGATGATGAGGCCGCGGCCGAGATCAACTGGCTGGTTGAACTGGTGAGCGGTCTGCGTTCGGTACGGGCGGAGATGAACGTGCCTCCGGCGGCAGTCGCACCGCTCGTCATCGTCGGCGCGAATTCCGATACGCGCGAACGCGCCGCGCGGCACGATCCCGCGATCCGCAGGCTGGCGCGCGCCGGCGAGGTCGGCTTTGCCGACGAAGCGCCCAAGGGGGCCGCGCAGATCGTGGTCGGCGAGGCGACGATCTGTCTGCCGCTCGGCGATCTGATCGACGTTTCAGCCGAAGCGGCCCGGCTCAAGCGCGAGATCGACCGTAATCAGGGCGAGATTGCGCGCATCGAAAAGAAGCTCGGCAACGAGAAATTCGTCGCCAATGCCCCAGCCGAAGTGGTCGAGGCCGACCGCGACAAACTCGCCGACCTCACCGAGACGGGCGACCGGCTGAAGCTGGCGCTGGAGCGTGTGGAGGCCGCAGGCTGAAAGCGGATCGCCGGAATTGAGCGGCCTGTGGGCCGATTTGTGACGAATCGGCAACAGTCTCTGCAAGAAGCACGGGCAGGCGGCGTGCCTGCCCAAATTGCCCACTTCCCGCCATAAAACACGCGCACCCGAAAGGCTTAATCACACCAAGGCGCACGTAGAAAGCGTCCGGTGTTTAACAAAATGCGGTTCAGAGCCAACCATGAGTATGTATGTAGCTGGAAGGGGCATCGGGGCAATCGGCGGCGCTTTTGACGCGCTGCGCAATGCCGTCACGACGCTCTGCCTTGCTGTTCTGGTAGCCATGACGTTTTCGCCCGGCGCGCACGCGCTGGACGAAAAAGCCGTGACAGCGGCGCCGGAGCGCAGCCCCTTCGCCGTGTTCCGTTTCGGCTTCACGGCCTACAAGAAGGGCCACAAGGAAGAGGCGGTCGAGGCCTATCGTTACGCTGCCGAAAACGGCCAGATCGGCGCGAGCTGGAAGCTCGCTCGCATGTATGCCGAGGGCGACGGCGTACAGCGCAACGATTTCGAGGCTTTCAAGTTCTTCAACGAGATCGCGCGCCAGGATGTCGAGGTCGGTTCGCCCGACGTGCCTTACGTTTCCGACGCCCTGGTCGCCGTGGCCAATTATCTGAAGACCGGCATTGAAGGCACGCCCGTCAAGCCCAACCTGTCCGCGGCGCAGGACTATTACATGCGCGCCGCCGCCACTTACCGCAATCCGGTCGCGCAATATGAGATCGGCCGAATGTTCCTCAATGGCGAAGGCGTGCGCAAAAACGTCCGCCAGGCCGGCCGCTGGCTGCAGCTTTCGGCCGAAAAGGGCCATGCCGGCGCGCAGGCCACGCTCGGCAATATGCTGTTCCAGAGCGGCAAGGTGGTTCAGGGCCTGGCGATGTTGACCGTGGCGCTGGAAAACGCCCAGATTTCCGATGTCGACTGGATCAGGTCGATGCAGGAAGAGGCTTTTGCGGTTGCAGGCGAGGCCGACCGGCGCACCGCGATCGCGCTTGCGGGCGACCTGCTCCACAAGACCGGCAACTGAGCAGAAGCTATTTCCTGACGATACGCGACTTTGCGGCGGTGATTTCGGTTGCCGCCGTTTTCGCATCGATGGTCGGCACAGGCAGCTGCTCGACATCCGCCATCGCAAAGGGGCAGGCCTGTTGCAGCGGCGTCCAGGATGAGTTGTTGAGCACCATGCTGCAGCGCGCGAGGCGGTCACCACCGGGCAGCTTTAGGCAGGCGACTTCGCCCAACCCGTATTTCTTGCCCTGCGCAACGCATTGGCAATCTGCCCGGGCCGGTGCCGCGTAAACGGCTAACAGGCCAGCCAGTGAAAGGCCGAGCAGCAGCGTTTTCATGGTTCATATCTAGCACAGATGCCGGCCAAGGTCATCTGGAGCGGGACAAGGCCGGCAACGGCTTGAGCGTTAGGCCGCTTCGAGCGCCAGCTCGGCGATTACCGGCACGTGGTCGGACGGCTTCTCCCAGGCGCGTACGCGCTTTTCCACCGAGGTCAGCCGCAGATGGTCCGCCGCCTCCGGCGACAGCATCAGGTGGTCGATGCGGATGCCGTTGTTTTTCTGCCAGGCGCCGGCCTGGTAGTCCCAGAACGTGTAAATACCGGCAGCGTCGTCGCCCGCACGCAGCGCGTCGGTGAAACCCAACCCTTCGAGCCTGCGCAGCGACTGCCGGCTTTCAGGCATGTAGAGCGCGTCGCCGACCCACACGTCGATGTTCTTGGCGTCTTCGGGCTGCGGGATCACATTATAGTCGCCCGCCAGAACCAGCGGTTCCTCAAAGGCCAGCCGGTCTTCGGCCCAGCGCTCAAGTCGCCCCATCCAGCCGAGCTTGTAGGGAAACTTGTCGGTATCCACAGGATTGCCATTGGGCAGATAAAGCGAAACCACCCTCAGCGCCTTTGGCCGGTCGTGCTCGTCGCGCACCGAAAACACGCCTTCGATGAAGCGCGCCTGTTCGTCGTCGTCGTCGCCCGGCAGCCGGCGGTTCACCTCGTCAAAGCGCAGTTTCGACAGGATCGCGACACCGTTGAAGCCTTTCTGTCCATGCGTTTCCACATGATAGCCAAGCGCTTCGATCTCCATCCGCGGAAAGTTCTCGTCGATGGATTTGATCTCCTGCAGGCAGGCAATATCGGGCGAAGTATCGCCGAGCCATTGCAGCACATTGTCTATGCGCGCCTTGATGCCATTGATGTTCCAGGTCGCTATTTTCATGAAACGCTTAGCTGACTTTCAAATTTATTTTGGTGGTCGGGGGCTTGCACAAAGGGGATGCTGATCGACCGCTGCGATTTGCCGAATCATCTACGCAAAAAGCCGTGGTGTTGAGAAGGGGGAAATCGACATGACGGACACGACTGCTGACTCCGGCGCCGACCTCAAGGCTCGGTTGCGCGATCCAGACTATACGCCGCCATTGGCGCAAGCCGTACCGCTGGGCATCCAGCATGTAATGGCGATGTTCATATCCAATGTCACGCCGGCCATCATCGTCGCCGGCGCGGCCGGTTTCGGCTTCGGGTCCAATTCGCCGGATTTCCCGAACCTCATTTACATGATCCAGATGTCGATGCTGTTTGCTGGCATCGCAACCCTGTTCCAGACAATGGGCGTGGGTCCGATCGGCGGCAAGCTGCCAATCGTCCAGGGCACCAGCTTCGCCTTCCTGCCCGTCATGATCCCGATTGTTGCAGGGCAGGGCGTTGCCGCTATGGGCACGCTGATGGGTGGCGTTGTTATCGGCGGCGTATTCCACTTCCTGCTGGGCACGTTCATCGGCCGGTTGCGCTTTGCGCTGCCGCCGCTTGTCACCGGCCTCATCGTCTTGATGATCGGTTTGGCGCTGATCAAGGTCGGCATCCAATATGCCGCCGGCGGCGTGCCGCTGATTGGCACCGAGGCCTATGGCGGGGCCATGCATTGGGGCGTGGCGCTGGTGGTGATCGTGGTCACGCTGCTCTTGAAGTTCTTCGCCAAGGGCATGTGGTCGATCGCAGCCGTGCTGCTCGGCCTCATCGCGGGCTACCTCGTTGCCCTCATGCTCGGCATGGTCAGCTTCGGCAATGTCGGCAATGCCGGCTGGGTCATGGTGCCGTCGCCCTTCAAATGGGGCTTCGACATCACCGCCGCCGCTGTGATCGGCATGTGCTTCATGGCCGTTATCTCGGCAATCGAGACCGTGGGTGACGTTTCCGGCATCACCAAGGGTGGCGCCGGCCGTGAGGCGACCGACAGGGAAATTTCCGGCGCAACCTATGCCGATGGTTTCGGCACCGCGATCGCCGGCATATTCGGCGGCCTGCCCAACACCTCCTTCAGCCAGAATGTCGGTCTGGTATCCATGACCGGGGTGATGAGCCGCCATGTGGTTACCTATGGCGCGATCTTCCTGATCATCTGCGGCCTGATCCCCAAGATCGGCGCGATCATATCGACGGTGCCGATCGCTGTGCTCGGCGGCGGCGTGATCGTTATGTTCGGCATGGTTGCGGCAGCGGGCGTCAACATGCTGTCCGATGTCGACTGGAACCGCCGCAACATGGTGATCTTCGCCATCTCGCTGTCGGTCGGCCTTGGCTTGCAACTCGAACCGGGCGCGCTTCAGCACCTGCCGAAGACAGCGCAGATTCTGCTTACCTCGGGCCTGTTGCCGTCAGCCTTCCTGGCAATCGTGCTCAATCTGGTGCTGCCCAAAGAACTCGACTGAGGGTAGCGACGCTCAAACAAAAAGGCCGCGGGGTTCCGCGGCCTTTTTCATATCTGGAAGTGGCGGTCTAGATCGAAAAACTCGTGCCGCAGCCGCAGGAAGCCACCGCGTTCGGGTTCCTGATCTGGAATGACTGGCCGATCAGATCGTCGACGAAATCGATCACCGAACCGCCCATATAGACCAGCGACAATTCGTCGATCAGTACGGTCGCGCCGTCCTTTTCGAAGGCGATGTCATCGTCGTTGCGGCTGTCGGTCAGGTCGATCTTGTAGGAAAAGCCGGAGCAGCCTCCGCCCTCGACCGCGACGCGCAGCGCCGATTTGTCCGGCTCCTTGGCGAGCACAGCAAGGATGCGCTTTGCAGCGGCATCGCTGATTTCCACCGAATTCATGGCTGTCTTTGCATCGGCGCCCATGGCCGTCACCTTGCCTTCGCGTTTCGCTCATAGGTATGAAGCGCCCAGGGGCAAGTCAACCAGCGGCGAATTCACATGGGAGAGAGCGGCAATCTGAGCGGCATCGGCTTTGGCTACAGGCCGCGCACGGCCTATGCCACCGATCCGGCGCAAAGCCGCGGGCGGCTTGTCGCTGAGCCGGAAAGCCCGACGCGGACGCCGTTTCAGCGCGACCGCGACCGCATTATCCACTCCACCGCCTTCCGGCGGCTGAAGCACAAGACCCAGGTCTTCATCGCGCATGAGGGCGACCACTACCGCACGCGCCTTACGCATTCGATCGAGGTGGCGCAGATCGCGCGCGCTCTGGCGCGGGCGCTGGAATGCGACGAGGACCTCGCCGAGGCTGTCGCGCTGGTGCACGACTTCGGTCACACGCCCTTCGGCCACACCGGCGAAGACGCGCTGAATGACAAGATGGCGCCATGGGGTGGCTTCGACCACAATGCGCAGTCGCTGCGCATCGTCACCAATCTGGAACGCCGCTATGCTGAATTCGACGGCCTCAATCTGAGCTGGGAAACGCTGGAGGGCCTAGTCAAACACAATGGCCCGATGACCGATGCGGACGGCAACGGGCTGGATGGCCCGGTGCCACAGCCCATCCGCGACTACAACGAACTCGACGATCTAGAATTGTCGAAATTCGCCGGCGTCGAAGCCCAATGCGCCGCAATCGCCGACGATATTGCATACAACGCCCATGATATCGACGACGGTCTGCGCTCCGGCCTACTGACACTCGATATGCTGGGAGAAGTGCCGTTGACCGCCAGCCTTCTATCCACCGTGCGCGGGCGCTACCCGCGCCTCGATGACGTTCGCACCGGCCATGAGATCGTGCGCAGGCAGATCACCACCATGGTCGAGGATGTGATCGTCGCTTCACGCGCTCGGCTTGCAGCACTGGCGCCGCAGAGCGTGGACGATGTGCGCGGCGCCAGCCGCTCCTGCGTCGTCTTTTCCGAGGAGATGGCCGACGCCGAAAAGAAGCTGAAGCGTTTCCTCTATGCCAACCTCTATCGCAGCCCCTCGGTCATGCGGGTGCGCGCACATGCCGAGCAGGTGGTCGCCGATCTGTTCGACGCCTACTATGCCGATCCCAGGCAGATGCCCGAAGGCTGGCGCGAGGGTCTGGACCGCGCACCGGAGCGCATCCGGGCGCGCAGTGTGGCCGATTTTCTGGCCGGAATGACCGACACCTATGCCCTGAAGGAACACAAGCGCCTGTTTGACCACACGCCCGAATTGGTCTAGGCGAACCCCGTCTGGCCAAAGGCCGGGCCATATTTGCGGGCGCGCGGGGCGTCATCTCTCTGGATTATCGCCATGAATATTTTTGCCGATTTCAGCAATCGGATTAAGAAAGCTGTAGAACAGTCTGAAATCAAAACGATTGATGGCTCCGCGCCTGACATGTCGCGTGTCACGGTTGAGCCGCCGCGCGACCCCAGCCATGGCGATATCGCCACCAATGTCGCGATGGTGCTGGCCAAGGCCGTCGGTCGCAATCCGCGCGAGCTGGCCACCGATATTTCCGAAATCCTGAAGGCCGACGCCGACATTGCCGAAGTGGGCGTTGCCGGCCCCGGCTTCATCAACATGCGCTTTTCGGCCGGCTTCTGGCAGGCGCGGCTTACCGAGATGCTGGCTGCCGCCGGCGGTTTTGGGCGCTCCGACATGGGCGCGGGCCGCAAGGTCAACGTGGAATATGTCTCGGCCAACCCGACCGGCCCCATGCATGTCGGCCACTGCCGCGGCGCGGTCGTTGGTGACGCGCTGGCCAATGTGCTGGCTTTCGCCGGTTACGACGTAACGAAGGAATATTACATCAACGACGCCGGCGTGCAGATCGACGTGCTGGCGAAGTCGGTGCTGCTGCGCTACCGCGAGGCGCTTGGCGAGGATATCGGCGAAATTCCGGCCGGACTTTACCCCGGCGACTATCTGGTGCCGGTCGGCAAGGCTCTGGCCGAAGAGTTCGGTACCGGCCTCAAGGAGAAGCCCGAGGAAGAAGCGCTGCCCATCGTGCGCGACCGCGCGATCTACGCGATGATGGAGTTGATCCGTGACGATCTCGCCGCGCTCAACGTGCACCACGAGGTGTTCTTTTCCGAGCGCTCGCTGCATGGCGAGAATGGCGGCGCGATCCGCTCCGCCATCAACGATCTCACGCTCAAGGGCCACGTCTACAAGGGCAAGCTGCCGCCGCCGAAGGGTCAGCTGCCGGAGGACTGGGAAGACCGCGAGCAGACGCTGTTCCGCTCCACGGAAGTGGGCGACGACATCGACCGACCGCTGGTCAAGTCGGACGGCGCTTACACCTATTTTGCCAGCGACGTTGCCTATATGCGCGACAAGATCGAGCGCGGCTTCGAAGAGTTGATCTTCATCCTGGGCGCTGACCATGGCGGCTACGTGAAGCGGCTCGAGGCGCTGGCCAAGGCGCTTTCCGGCGGCAAGGTGAAGCTGGAAGTTCTGCTGTGCCAGTTGGTCAAGCTGTTTCGCGATGGCGAGCCTGTGCGGATGTCGAAACGGGCAGGGGAGTTCGTCACGTTGCGCGACGTGATCGACGAGGTTGGCCGCGACCCGGTGCGCTTCATGATGCTCTACCGCAAATCCGATGCGCCGCTCGATTTCGATTTCGCCAAGGTGACCGAGCAGTCGAAGGACAATCCGGTCTTCTACGTCCAATACGCCTCGGCGCGCTGCCATTCTGTCTTCCGCCAGGCCAAGGAGGCCTTTGGTGTCGATGGCCTGATCGCACGCGAGGAAATGGCGTCGCGGTTCAACCTGCTGACCGACGAAGGCGAAATCGGTATCATCCGCAAGCTCGCCGAATATCCCCGGCTGATCGAACAGGCGGCCAGCGCGCATGAGCCGCACAGGCTGGCTTTTTACCTTTATGAACTGGCCAGCACCTTCCACGCGCACTGGAATCGCGGCACTGAGACAACCGACTTACGGTTTGTTAAGGTTAACGACCAAGAATTGACCTATGCCAGACTCGGGCTGGTGCAGGCTGTCTCGGATGTTCTCACATCCGGCTTGGCGTTGATCGGAGCGGAAGCTCCGCAGGAAATGCGCTAGGTTCGCGGAACGTTCTGTCACCATTTGCCCACATTGCGCTGGTAACGGCCACGAAACTGTGACGTCGCCGGCGTCCGACATCGTTTGAGTGCGGGATAAGGCATGGCAGACAACAACAACCTCAATCGCGACGACGACGTAATGGTCGCCGCGGACGACCCTTTTGCCGAATTGGCGCGGCTGATGAGCCAGGAAAGCGGCCAGCAGGCTCCCGCCGAGGAGCCGGCGCGCTCCGAACCCGTGGCAAAAGCGGAAAGCGATGAGCCGCCGGCACCAGCTCCTGCCATGGTTCCCGAGGCAAAAGCCGACCCGTTCGCGGTCGACCTCGAGAAGGAGCTGCTTGGCGGCCTTGAGGACATCGACGCCGCCTTCGCCGCTGAGCCGGAAGAGCTGGCCGTAGAAGCCGAGGAGCCGGATTTCGAGCCGCAGGCCGAACTGGATGCGCCGGAAGAGACCGAAGAACCCGACAACTGGGCCGACGACCAGCTCGCAAGGGTCGCCGACGATCCATACGCCGCCGACGATACGGCCGAACAGGACGTGGCGGAGCCAGTCGCGCAGGACGACGATTCCATGCTCGCCGAAGTCGATCTCGATTTCGGCGACCTCGACATGCAGGACGAGGACGTGCGCGCTGAGGAGCCTGCCGAAGAACCGGTCGCCGAGGAGCTGCCGGTTGAAACCTCCGCGGCTGAGCCCTTCGCGGATGAGGAGGCTGTAGCTGCCGGCGCGGCGACGCCTGTTGATGGCTCGCTTGAAGACGAGCTTGAAATGCTGCTCACCGGCGGTTTGCCTGAGCCGGAAATTCCGGCGAGGGAGCCGGTCGCCGAAACATATGCCCGGCAGGACGGCGCGGTCGCTGAGGCCGCCGCACGTCTCGGCAGAGCAAATTACGCAGGTGCGCGCCCGGACGCCGCCGCGGAGCCGATGGCGGAGCTTCCCCAGGCAGAAGAGCTGCCGGAGGCCGACGAGCTGCCGCCGGTCGACGATGCGGACGCGGCTGAGCCCACGACGGCTGAGGAGACAGCGAAACCGGCATTCAACGACGACCCGTTTGCCGATCTCGCCGAGATCATGGCGAAAAGCTCGGTTGGCATTTCCGCGCCCGCCGAGCAGCCGGAGGCCGCACTCGACATCGATACCGTCGACGTGCCCGAAACCGCGTTCGAGCAGGCTGACGATCTGGATTTGCCTGAACTCCCTGCCGACGAGCCGGCACCCGCGCATCCCGACGACGAGTTCCAAACTGAACTGGGTTATGACTTCCAGCCGGCTGCGGAAAGCGCGCCGGAGCACCCCGTGACCCAGTCGGCCGGTGATGTTTCCAACCTCGACGAAGAAGACCGCTTTTATGCCGAGGCGCTTGGTCTTGGAACGGCCGCCGCGGGCGCTGGCGCCTATGCGGCATCGGCCTCATACCAACAGTCGGAAAATACCGCCGGCGACAATATCGACCTCGATCTGGACGACGCAGTCGCGAACCCGGGAGACTTTGCGGACGACGAGCGCGAAGAGCGCGGCAACCGCAACGGTTTCCTGATCGCAGCCGCCGTTGTCGGCGTGGCTCTGATTGGCGGCATCGGCGCATTCGCACTCTCATTCGGCGGTGGCGGCGACAGTGAAACGCCAGTGCTGGTGCAGGCCGACACTGACCCGGTGAAGGTCAAGCCGGAAAGCCCGGGCGGCGCAGCGGTGCCCAATCAGGACAGTGCGGCACATGAAGCCGCGAGCGGCGCAGGCAGCACCGAGCCGCAGCAGGAAAGCCTCGTTTCGACTACGGAAGAGCCGGTCAATCTCGCTTCGCGCACGGTCGGTACCGGCCAGGCGCCGGGCGTAGAGTCGGCCGCTGCGGGCGAGGGTGACACCGCAGCTGTGAAATCCGAGGAGCGTCTTGCGCCGGCAGCGTCCGATAGCGGTAACGAGCTAGCCAACGACGTGATCGCCGTTCAGCCGCGCAGGGTGCGCACCATGATCGTGCGTCCCGACGGCACTCTGGTTGCACGCGAGGATCCGCCGGCCCCCGCACCGGTGACCGAGGTCGCCGCGCAACCCGCGCCGTCGGTGGAAACCACGCAGCCTGTGCGCCAGATCGAAACCACGCAGCCGACTGCGACGCAGCCTGCCGTGGCTGAGACGCAGGACACTGGAACGGTAACAACGGAACCGGCGCAGCCGGAGACCGCTGCCGCAGTTGAGGCACTTGCGACCGAGACACCTGCCACCGAGCCGGCGGCGACGGAAGAGGCCGCAGCCGTTGCAACAGCCAACGATCCGGTGACGCCGAGCGTCGGCCCTGTCGCTACACCGCGTCCTGCCAACCAGCAGACGACGACGCGGCCGCAGCAGGTCGCGCAGGCAGCACCCGCGGCACGCACCGAACCCGCTGCTCCCGCGCCGGCCCCGGTCGTGGTGCAAGAGAACTCCACCTGGTCGATGCAGATTGCCTCGCAGCCCACGGCTGAAAGCGCGCAGGCCACCTATCAGGACCTCGCACGCCGTTATGGCGAACTGCTTGGCGGTCGCGGCGTCAACATCGTGCGCGCCGAGATACCGGGGAAGGGCACCTATTTCCGGGTGCGCATCCCGACCAGCTCACGCGCCGACGGCATCGCGCTCTGCGAACGCTACAAGGCGATCGGCGGCAGCTGTTTCGTTTCCAAATAAGCGAACCGGCTGAACCGGCATTCAAACGGCGTCCCTTCCGGGGCGCCGTTTTCATTTCCGCAATCAGGCGCCGAAGAGCTGGTAGAGGAAGCGCGAGACTTCGCTCTCAAGCGGGAATGAAAGCATGCCCATCACCGAGTAGCCCAGCAGCCAGGGCATCAGGTAGAAGCGGATCATGAAGAAGAACCAGGCCACATAGAGCGGCACGAACAGATCGAGCAGGAAGCTCGGCGTTACCGGTCTGAATACGCGGATGATCGGATCGGTCACCCGCACAAAGAATTTCATGAAGAAGAAGTCGGAATCCTGCGGCAGGAAAAAGCCCATCGCTGTACGCGCCACCAGCGTCCACATGACGACGCCGAGCACATAGTCGATGACAAGCACCCAGATCGGAAAGATCGAAAGCGTTTCCATAATACACGCAAATCCCTGCTGAACACGAAATCAGGGGCGGAACCGGGTTCCGCCCCTGACCAGTTCTCAGATAGCACCTTTTAGTGGGTGCTGCCCAGAATGGTTTCACCCGAAGGCAGGCGGACTTCGTCCACCATGCGCTGGGTTTCCTCATCCGGCTCTGGTGTCATCAGCGAGACGACGACCATCGCGATAAGGCTGGCCGGCATGCCGATGATACCGAAGCGCAGATGGTCGATACCCATCCACGGGGTTCCGCCATTGTAGACGTAGTAGAGATAGGCCGAGCCGACCACGAAGCCGACGATCATGCCGGCAAGCGCGCCTTGCGTATTGGCCCGTTTCCACCACACGCCCAGCACGAGCGGGAAGAAGAGACCCGAACATGCGAAGCAGAACGCCCAGGCAACGGCACCGAGAATACCGGTGAGCTGCAAGGTTGCGATCAACGCCGCCGCTGCACCGATCACGACCAGCAATACGCGAGCAACGATCAGGCGAACGGCCGTGTCGGCCTTCGGATCGATGATCTTGTAGTACAGATCGTGGCTGAGTGCGTTGGCGATGGCGAGCAGCAGGCCGTCAGCCGTGGACATGGCGGCAGCCATGCCGCCGGCGGCCACGAGGCCCGAGATCACATACGGCAGACCCGCGATTTCCGGCGTTGCCAGAACCACGATGTCGGGACGCATGAAGAACTCGTTCAGCTGCAGAATGCCGTCGCCGCTCTGGTCGGCGATTGCAAGCATGCCCACCGCGCTCCAGTTCTGGATCCAGGCGAGCGACATCACTTCGTCGATCGGCTTGCCGATGATGGCCGTCGGCAGGGTCGGGTCCAGAAGCTGCAGCTTCGTCAGCGTGGCAAGAGCCGGCGCCGTGAAGTACAGCAGGAAGATGAAGAGCAGCGACCATGCCACCGACTTGCGCGCAGCGCGGACAGAAGGCGTGGTGAAGTAGCGCATCAGGATGTGTGGCAGCGATGCCGTGCCGCACATCATGCAGATGGCCAGCGTCACGAACTTCCATGAGTCCATGCCGCCCTGCGGATCGTTATGCGGGTTCGTGAGAACCGCGACCCCGGGTATTGCCTCCGCAGCTGCGACGAGCCCCAGCGTTCCTTCCAGTTCTCCGATGCGCTGAACCGCATCACCGTAGGAGAAGTGCGGAATGATGCCGAAGCCCTGTGCGTTGGACATCCAGATCACCGGCACCAGATAGGCGATGATCAGCACGATGTACTGAGCCACCTGGGTCCAGGTTACTGCGCGCATGCCGCCAAGCATCGAGCACAGAAGAATGCCGAGCAGGCCGAACCAAACACCGTAAGAGAACGGAATCTGGAGAGCGCGCGCGGCGATCGTGCCGGATGCGTTGATCTGCGCCGTCACATAGGTGAAGGACGCCACCACGAGGATGATGACTGCCACCAGCCGTGCCGCGTTGCCGCCATAGCGTGTGCCCACGAAGTCGGGCACCGTGTAGCAGCCGAACTTGCGCAGGTAAGGCGCCATCAGCGAGTTGACGAGCACGTAACCGCCGGTCCAGCCGACGATGAAGCCCATATAGCCATAGCCGCCGAAATAGATGCCGCCGGCCAACGCCACGAAGGACGCGCCGGACATCCAGTCGGCCGCCGTTGCCATGCCGTTGTAAACGGCGGGCACTTCGCGCCCTGCAACGTAATAGGCATCCACCTGCATGGTTCGCGACAGCCAGCCGATCAGGGCGTAAATGGCAATCGTGAAAGCCACGAAGAGAATGCCGATCGTGGCAGCACTTACGCCCATCTGCTCGAGGATCGCCATGAGCAGGATGAAGACGATGAAACCGCCGGTGTAGAGGCCGTAGACCCGGCCAAGGTTTTGAATGAATGTTCCGTTCACGGATCGGCCCTCCTATTCCTCACCGAAACCGAACTCGTCATCGATCGCGTCCTGCCGCCAGTTCTGGAAAAAGATCAGCAGTACGAAAACGATGAGCGAGCCCTGGGCGATCATGTAGAAGCCGAGCGGAAAGCCGAGGAATGTGGCTCCGTTCAGATCCTTCGCGAACCAGGGAACGATTATCGAAAAGATGAACCACAGGGTAAGCACCAGAACCGTCAGGTTCCGGGTCTTGGCCCAATGGCGTTGTCTGGCATCTGCATCAGCGGACATAATGTCCTCCTCCCCTAAGATGCATGGCAGGCGTACACGCCGCCATTCCCATACCTCCCCGCGAATCGCTTCGCGAAGAGAGTGCCCAAGCATTATGCAGGACGGTTGCGAAAGTAACTGAGACATTGGTATTAGCTCAAAATGTGTGTGGAGAACCGGCATAAATGATGGATTTCTGGCATCGCAGTTCCGGTTTTCTCAAAGAATTCGCGGCGCGTTTTGCAGTCACACGCGACAAGAGCCCAATCGATTCCGTTGCTGAACTTAGGCGGTTTGTGACCAGCCGTGCCGCCTTTGTGGCGCAGCACAAGCTCTATGGTTACGTGAAGACCCGCATGGGCACGCGCTATCCCGCAATGTTTGAGGATGATCTGTTCATCCAGTCGCTCAACACGGCAAAGATGCATGTCTTTGCTGCATGTCTGTCGGATTTGACCATCCACGCGGTGGCAAAGGCGACATCGGGGCTTGAGCCTGACCGCCGCAATGGGCTTGCCACGGACATCTATGTCGAAGGCATAGCGGAATATGAGACGCAGGCTGCGGGCGAGGGCGATGCCGCCAAATGGAAGGCGGCCTTTGCCGAACGGCTCGCCAAACTGAATTGGGAAAACGTCAGCGCCGGCGGCGATGCTTTCACCGCAAGCCCCGATGCGCTGGTGCGCTGGGCACCAATCGCGGAGGAGTTGAAGCGGTTCGACGTCGAGATCGTCCGTAACTCGGTGCGCTTTGCCTGGAACGAGGTCATCCGCACGCTGCGGACGCGACTGGACGCTGAGGCAATCCAGCTTGAACTCGCCGGCGCCTGACGACTAGCAGCTGACCAACGAAAAACCCCGGCGCGAGGCCGGGGTTTTCCTTTGTCTCGTCGGTGCTGTCGATCAGACCGAGTAGTACATGTCGAACTCGACCGGGTGCGGCGTCATTTCGAAGCGCAGCACTTCTTCCATCTTGAGCTCGATGTAAGCGTCAATCTGGTCGTCGTCGAACACGCCACCGGCCTTCAGGAAGCCGCGGTCCTTGTCGAGGCTCTGCATCGCTTCGCGCAGGCTGGCGCATACGGTCGGCACTTTCTTCAGCTCGCGCGGCGGCAGGTCGTAAAGGTCCTTGTCCATCGCCTGGCCCGGATGGATCTTGTTGCGGATACCGTCGAGGCCGGCCATCAGCATTGCCGAGAAGCCGAGATACGGGTTTGCGGTCGGGTCGGGGAAACGAACCTCCACGCGCTTCGACTTCGGCGACGAGCCGAACGGAATGCGGCACGATGCGGAGCGGTTGCGGGCCGAATAGGCCAGAAGCACCGGCGCCTCGAAGCCCGGGACCAGACGCTTGTACGAGTTGGTCGACGGGTTGGTGAAGGCGTTCAGCGCCTTGGCGTGCTTGATGATGCCGCCGATGTAGAACAGGCAGTTCTCCGACAGGCCGGCATATTCATTGCCCGCGAAGGTCGGCTTGCCGTCCTTCCAGATCGACTGGTGCACATGCATGCCCGAGCCGTTGTCGCCATAGATCGGCTTCGGCATGAAGGTCGCCGTCTTGCCATAGGCGTTGGCGACCTGATGGATCACATATTTGTAGATCTGCAGCTCGTCGGCGCTGCGGGTCAGCGTGTTGAACTTCATGCCGAGTTCGTGCTGCGCGGCACCCACCTCGTGGTGGTGCTTTTCGGTCGACACGCCCATTTCGGCCATGACCGTCAGCATCTCGGAGCGCATGTCCTGCGCGGAATCGACCGGCGGCACCGGGAAGTAGCCACCCTTCACGCGCGGGCGGTGGCCGAGATTGCCGGTTTCGTAGTCGGTGTCGTCATTCGACGGCAGCTCGGTCGAGTCCAGCTTGAAGCCGGTGTTGTACGGGTCGGCCTTGTACTTCACGTCGTCGAACACGAAGAACTCGGCTTCCGGACCGAAATAGGCGGTGTCGCCGAAGCCCTCGGCCGAAATCTGCGCCTCGGCCTTCTTGGCCGTGCCGCGCGGATCGCGATTGTAGCTTTCGCCCGAAATCGGATCGAGAATGTCGCACACGACAACCATGGTCGACTGCGCGAAGAACGGGTCCATATGCACCGTCTTGGTGTCGGGCATCAGAACCATGTCGGACTCGTTGATCGCCTTCCAGCCGGCGATCGAGGAGCCGTCGAACATAACGCCATCGACAAACATGTCTTCGTCGACCGCGGTTGAATCCATGGTGACGTGCTGCATCTTGCCCTTGGGGTCGGTGAAACGCAGATCGACGAACTTAATGTCGTTGTCCTTGATCTGCTTCATGATGTCGTTTGATGTCGTCATGTCTTGTTATCCCTGTATGACGTTGATCTGTGTGAGAAGCCGGCCGGCCGCCTAGATGGCGTCGGAACCGCGTTCGCCCGTGCGGATGCGGACGATCTCCTCGATGTTGGACACGAAAATCTTGCCGTCGCCGATGCGCCCGGTTTCGGCCGCCTTGCGAATCGCTTCCACCGCCTGCTCAACCGCATCGTCTTCCAGCACGACCTCGATTTTCACCTTGGGCAGGAAATCGACCACATATTCCGCGCCGCGATAAAGCTCGGTGTGGCCTTTCTGGCGGCCGAAGCCTTTCGCCTCCGTGACGGTGATGCCTTGCAGGCCGACTTCCTGAAGGGCTTCCTTCACTTCGTCGAGCTTGAACGGCTTGATGATCGCCTCGATCTTTTTCATTCGTTGAAAGCCTCCGGATGAATGAGCGGGTCGTCGCCGGCCCGCTTCGTATGCGGTGAAGCATGAAATATGCCAGTTGCTCGCCAGCGCCTCTTTTTCGTGCAGAAGGCCACAATCCGTCCCCTTCGACCCGAAAAATGTCGCCCAGATGCAAGCAGGCGCGGCAGGCGCGTGCGCGCGCAAGACGCATCTTCGGCAGAGTTGCACAAAATCTGTGCAGCCTGCAAAGCCAATGAGCAGAAATTCGCTTTGCGGGCGCTGGCACAAAGTCGCTACGCTCGCGCGTATGACATCGCACCGACTGTTTACGCCTGATGAAATGGCCACTGCCGACCGGATGGCCGCCGAGACCGGTCCAGTCACGCTGCGGCGGTTGATGGAGAATGCCGGCGTTGCGGTCGCTCGCGAGGCGCTGCGCCTTTATCCACGGGCCGAGGCTTTCGATATATTATGCGGGCCGGGCAACAATGGCGGCGACGGTTACGTTGCGGCGCGCATTCTGGCTGAGACGGGACTACCGGTGACAGTCTGGGCGATAGACGAGCCGCGCGGAGGCAGCGATGCCGCCGGGGCGGCGAAAGGCTGGACCGGGCCGACACGCCCGTTGGCAAAGTTCCGGCCGCGACACGGCGCTTTGGTGATTGACGCATTGTTTGGAGCGGGCCTTGCGCGGCCCCTTGAGGGCGAGGCCGCCCGCGCGGCACAGGCATGCATTGAAGCGCAAAGCCCGGTCCTCGCCGTCGATCTTCCTTCCGGCGTGTCCGGGGCGGACGGTACCGTGAACGGCCCGGTTTTCACGGCGGCGACCACCGTCACTTTCATGGCGCGCAAGCCGGGCCATCTGCTGCAGCCAGGGCGCGACAGCTGCGGCGAGACGATAGTGGCCGACATAGGCATCCCAGCTTCAATGGTCGCCGCCTGCGCTGGCGCTACCTTTGCCAACCAACCCGATCTATGGCGCGATGCGCTGCCGGTAGCGAGCAACGACACGCACAAATATGCGCGCGGCCACGCGGCGGCCTGTTCCGGTGGGCCATCCGCGACGGGTGCGGCGCGGCTTGCAGCGCTTGCAGCCGCGCGCGCCGGGGCAGGGGCCGTGACGGTGCTATCCCCCGCAAGCGCACTGCAAGTGAATGCGAGGCATCTGACGGCGATCATGCTCGCGCGTGTCGAAGCTGCGGAAGAGTTGGTCGACTTTGCGGTCGAACGCAAGCTGCGCTCGCTGGTCATCGGTCCGGGTTTCGGTGTCGGCGAGAGGGCGCGGGACTTCGTTCAGGCATTTCTGGCCAAAGGCGACGACAGCCAGTCGCTGATCGTCGACGCCGACGCGATCACCTCCTTCAAGGATGCGCCCGACACTATGTTCGAGGCCTGCGCCAACTCGCCGGCAAGCACTGTGCTGACACCGCATGAAGGCGAGTTCGGCCGACTGTTTCCTGATCTGGCAGGCCGCCCGTCGAAGCTTGAGCGGGCGGGGGAGGCAGCGCGACGCAGCCATTGCACCGTGGTGCTGAAGGGGCCGGACACGGTGATCGCCGCTCCCGACGGCCGCGCCGCGATCAACACCAATGGAACGCCGCTGCTGGCGACCGCAGGTTCCGGTGACGTTCTGGCAGGCATCATCGCCGGGCTGACCGCGCAGGGCATGCCGGTATGGGAGGCAAGTTGTGCGGCGGTGTGGATCCACGCCGAGGCAGCGCGCTCCTTCGGCCCCGGTCTCATCGCGGACGACTTGCCTGATGCTATGCCTGGTGTGCTGCGGGCGCTCGCCTACCCGTCCACGCGCTCCTGCAACGCCATCGCGCCATGAGGTGCGCGCACCTTGCCCTCATGAATGATGTAGACAAACACGTCGCGCGGCTTCGCCTCCACCGCCGCGCCGGGATCGGCGAGCGGCAGATCGTCCGGCTGGCCGCCGTCGGCCCAGCTCTTCAGCCGCGCCGCCCAGCCATCCAGATCGGCCGGCGCATAGGCCGTCAGGATATCGTCCTTGCCGCGCTGCAGCCGCGCATAAACGAAGTCCGCCGTGATGTCGGCGAATTCGGGGTATTTCTCGTGATGCGCGTAGCAGATGGCGCAGCCATATTTGCGCGCCAGCGCCACGAATTCAGGGTCGGCGAAACTCGGGTGGCGAACCTCCAGCGCGTGGCGCAGCGTGAGCCCCGCATGGGTCTCAGGCAACAGCGTCAGAAACCCCTCGAAATCGGCCGCGTCGAATTTCTTCGTCGGCGCAAACTGCCACACGATCGGCCCAAGCTTCGGGCCAAGCTCCTCCAGCCCCTGCGCGAAGAATTTGTCCATCGACCCACCGGCCTCGGCCAGCACCTTGCGGTTGGTGACGAAGCGGTTGCCCTTGATCGCAAAGACGAAATCGTCCGGCGTCTCGGCCGCCCACTTGGCGTAGGTTGCCGGCTTGAAGCCCGAATAATAGGTGCCGTTGACCTCGATCGTTCTGAGCTTGGAGGAGGCGTATTCGAGCTGCCGCTTCTTCGCCAGCTTGTCGGGATAAAAGGTGCCTTCCCACGGCTCGAAGGTCCAGCCGCCGATGCCGGCGCGGATGGTTCCAGATTGCATCGTCTTGCTCCTCGTTGGCCGGGCGGAGGATGCGCGGGCCGGCACGGCTTGTCCACCCGGATCGTGCCGGCTGCTGACACGCGCGCGCGCAGCCATATTTGCGCCCAGCAATTGATGGTTGAATGCCAGCGGCTGCCGCGGCGTGGGGCAGTTACGTATGTCTTTTGAAACCTCAAGAAGGAACAATGCATATGACGAAGCGTGTACTTTCGCTTGTCGCGGGAGCCTTCGCTCTGATCTCGATCACGGGCGCCGGCATCGCGCAGGACGGCAGCCAGCTCTCGGCGGCGGATGCGGCCAAGACCCGGACCATGCTCCAGGTCGCGACGGGCGTGATTACGCTCGGCCGTTCCAACCAGGACGCCATGATGCTCGTGGTCGGGGCGCGGCTCCTCTCCGAACTGGGCTCCGTGAGCGGCGAAGGCGAGGCGAGCAGCGCCTACGACCTTGCGACGGTGCTGGACGAGGCGAAAGAATTCGCCGGCGACGACCAGTATCTGCTCGACAAGATTGCCGCGGTGCCGACCGAGCGCAGCGCCCGCGTCAGCGCGCGCTACTGCAACTGGTACCAGAACTGCGGCTACTCGATCGTCGATCCCTATGCCTGCGAAGAAGTGATGGTCTGCAACTAGGCTGCGCCGCACAGATCCGGATTACAAACCGGAGAAGGCACAACCAATCGCCGCGTGGCCGAACATGGCCGCGCGGTTTTTGCCTTGTGGCATTGCAAATACAGCTTCACGACGTGTCGGGTGCTTCGAGCGCCCAGAAGGCGAGGCCGTGAATGTCGTCCAGTAGCTGATGAATTGTGTGTGCGGGCCGACGGCTCGTGGGCAGACGCTGGCCGGGCGGCCGGCCGAGACGCAGCGGCCAGATGCGGCGCGTACCGTAACCACCCCTTTCAGGGCGAGGCGCTTGCCTCGCCTCGGACCCCCGCAAGGGGGAGGGAGGCTCCGCCCCTCTCGCCCGCCACCGGGCGAAACGGCGGGCCTCGCGCGGCAGGTCGTCCAGCGCGCGGGCGAGTGCCGCAATCCGCAAGGTGAGGCGGGTGGCGTCGATCTCGTCGTCAGGCGAGGGCGGAACGGGCAGCGGCGCCGGCACGTTCCAGCCCGGGATCGATATGCGGGGCATGGCGGTGGCCGACGCCCGCAGGCAGCGCTGGTCGGGCGAACGCCTGAGCGGGTCGAAAAGGGGCATGGCGGTTTGCTTACCCCCACTCCGTCGCGCTGCGCGCGCCACCTCTCCCCTTCGAACTCGATGGGGAGAGGAAACGGGCGGTATCTCGATATCCTTCGCAGCGACGATAATGAGCCGCCGCGCCGCGGCTTCGGCCGGGTGCAACAGGCGCAGCACCGCGCGGTGGAGATGGCGGGGCAAAGTTAGGCAGTCGGCAGTAGGCCGTGGGCAGTCGGGTTCATCGCAGGCTGACCGCTCCGATTGCCTATTGCCTGCTGCCAACTGCCGGTCCCCAAGCCCGGCCAATGCTGCGAGCGTGACCAGAACGCGCTTCAGCGCGGTGCGGTGTCGCTCGATCGCAGCATTCCAGTCCATCGCCACCTCCGTTCACGGGCGGCGGGATTGTAAGGGAGGTTGGAGGGGTGGGGATAAAATCGGTGGGGTTATGTTGCAACCAGTCAAACCGGCTACTGTCACGTTACACTTGCACCCGGCTACGAGGTTTAATAGCCACTCGATTAAGAACTTCGTCGTAGATTAGCGGATTGCCATCCATTGCGACTGTGACTGCCAGTCCGTAGGGAATGGCGTCATCTAGTGCCGGCCCCTGATCTTTTTCTCTTTGAATTTGGATAGAGATCGAGCTACCCGCGACCAGATGTCCAAATGCTTCTCCAGACCACCGACGGTGGATCAAAGTCCCTGCCTCAGTTTGTGTCCAGGGCGGCTCAACGGCTGGTGATACGCCAACAGCACTCTTTGTATTATCTGACAGCGGAACAATTCTTAGCTTCGAGGCCCTGTAGGACTGATGGCCCGGCCGAGTCGGCGAAAGCCACGCGAGCGTTGCTTTGACCGACCTCAGTGTGGCGGTTCCCGCAAAGTCATTAGGTATTGGCAAGCGGTACTCGATTGCTTCCAGTGGCAATAGGCGACCAGCCGCCCAAAGAGTCGCCCTGTCCGCTGAACAGCTTATCGCATCTGGTGGCCAAACGAACCCATAGCCGAGATAACGGGAGACCTCTCTACGCATTTGATCCCAGTTCACCTTCACCGGGTATTTCGTACCGACGATGAATTCGTCCGTGGTGTTCCACGTAGCAGGGTGGGCAAGGAGCGCCTTCAGCAACGCTGCCTTCTGAGTATTGGGCAATTCGGTGAAGTTGTCGCCATACTCGAATTCGAGGGTCTCGTAGATCTTGTGCGCAGTGTGGGTCGCATATGCAGCGGAGGCGCTCGACCCTATCGTCCATGCACTGTAGTCCGGAGGTTGTCCCGGAAGGCTAGGAGCTGCAACACGAATGCCGCCGAAGCGGGTGCCCGCTGCATTGGGGCTTACACTTGCCGGCTCAATGGCAGGGGATAAGATCAGGTGCTCGCGCCCTCCTGGAAAGAAGACATCGGGTTTGACTGCACTCTTGTGCCCATGCCCAAGCGCCGAAGAAACGTTTGGCATGTCGCTCTCGGGAAATCCAACATAGCGCCCGTTCGGTAGGGCAATCTGTTGCATGCTATCTCGGTGCCAAGCTCCAACGGAGAGAGCATTCACACTCTCAGCGGGAGCAAGCAAGCGCCGATCTGCTTTCACCTTATCTAGAGCGCGAAGAAGTGCAGATTTGCGAAGATCGTCGGTCGACGCGCGGAAATCATCAGCCTTCGGGTAGTCGTCGAGCTGCAGAGGTCTAGCGACATTTCCGCTCGAGACAATGAACAAAACACCATAGCGAAACGATAGATAGTCAATCGCCCGTGCCCATGCAGAAATCCGACCGCTGTATTGCCTGTTCGGGTCACCAAGCGACAGGTTCACAACTACTACCTGGTCGTACCCTTCATCACGCATGGTGCGAACGGCCTCGACCATCAGGTCAATCACGAGTCGGTCATCAATGAAGCGCTCCCGTGAAAGCCCGAGAGCGTCGGGGGCGGGAGCATACATTACGGAACGGAAATATAGCTTTCTACTTATCGACGGAGAAACAACGTTGCGATCGCCATGAACCACAATCGAAGCCATTGCAGTTCCATGGACCCGAGGGCCAATAGCCAAGGCCTCCAGATCATTGGGATCGGCAACGTTCAACCAGCTGGCAATCCACGGATGTGATTGAAGGGGGACTGCGTCGAAAATAGCCGCAATTGGTTCTTCATTTAGTTCAGCCAGTTCAACAGCATCTGCCTGGTCTCCTTCACCGGGCTCAATTGTCGCGCTCCTACTTTGAGGCATGATAGACAACACCGGGTCCGACCCAGCCAAACTGTTCTCATGCAGTTCCGCAATGCGCGCCACTTCCTCACGTGGAAGGTCTATCAAGAGCCCGTGATAGTCGAAGTCTGTATGTCTTGCCTCACTGACAACCTGACCGCCGTTCTCCTGGATGGCGTTTCGCACGGCCGCGACGGCGACCTGAGCAGTCTCATTCGACCGCCGGAAAACCAATTCACATTCCAGCCTAATCAACTCGCCCGGCGACGCGGCTTCCGCTTCGTCTGCCAGTAGAGACTGATCTACTGGGCGCACGCGATCTTGTGGCCCCCATGGACGAATGTCTCGTAGGCGCAAAAACAGGTGCCTCCAAGGGGCGAATCCGTGGGGTAACTGTGCGCCATCTTGCCAAATCTGCCAGAGCGACACGATCTGACGCAATGCGGCAAGGTTTGGTACCAGTAAATAGACCTGCGGATTATCGTCTAGCTCGTCGGGATCAAGAAGGTCCTCACCGGCGAATGTAAGCCCCTGAATCTTTCCAACCGCTTTTGCAAAATCGGTGACAGACCCCGTGACCTCAAAAACCAGCAAGCGTTCGGGGGCGAGGCCGTCCGGCTGGCCTTGAACAGGTTGCACTGGCCCATCCAAAAAGTCCCGGAGACGTTGGAATTTCGGTCCGAGGCGATCACTCTGTACACCTGCGCCAATCGTGCGGGACGGCTTAGCGTTTCCGTGGCCCGGCTGCCTGGCGCTTTCTTCTGGGTTGTCGAGCCTGAGTATTGGCTTCGTTGGATCGGCCTGCACCTACTGATTGCCCCACCCGTTCCGACCAATGCTTTACTTCCTGCCGGATTAACGTCTCCAAGGACCTAGATCCGGAAGATAATATATATCCTCGCCGGACAGTCTGACAGAATTCGACTATCTCCGCAAAGCTCGCTGGTTCAAGTTGCTTAGCCAAAGCTTCAGGTGATATCGACAGCTTTTCGTTCCATGAATCGAAGTATCTAGAGATTAGAGCCGCGATCTGACGCCAGTCGGGTTGCGGAATATGAAGTCGCATCTGAAATCTGCGCCAAACAGCTCTATCCAACAGCTCATGGTGATTCGTAGCGGCAACGGCCACCACATAGCTCGGAAGCTGATCAATTTGCATCAGTAAGAACGACACGACTCGCTTGATTTCGCCAGTCTCGTGAGTATCGCCTCTTTCTTTGCCAATGGCATCGAACTCGTCAAAGAACAATACGCAGGCCGTTGTTCTAGCGTAATCGAACAGCTTACGTAGTCTTGTATTCGTTTCTCCGAGATAAGACCCAACCAGCGCATCGTAGCGGACTGTGAATAATGGTAGCGCCAACGATTCGGCTATCGCCTCGGCAACGGAAGTTTTTCCATTGCCGGGAGGTCCAGATAGAAGCATCGTATTGCGTGGCTGCACACCATGCGACCTTAAAAGGTCAGCCCGGCTCTGCTCCTCAATCATATTCTGCACTTGCTGAGTAACAGGAAGCGGCAAAATAAGTTCGGAAAGTTGGCGCTGCGGTGCGGATTCGAAAATGATATCCCGCCCAGGCGCTGAGGGTAGCCGCGCCTCGAGCTTCCCTACCGCCGGGACCGAATTCATCACACGCTGAAGGCGATCTGCCAGGATGTTGTGCTGCTTGGACTTTTCCTCAGCTACCAGTGCCTCGACCGACGCGCGTAACGTTGCTTGGTCGCCTTCAGCGCCTGCTCGGACTATGGAAAGTAGTAGGTCACTTCGCGCCATCAGCTCAACTTTCTGCCAGACCGAGCCTCTCACAAACTGGTAAATGAAGCCCTGCAAAGGCAAGGCCAGCCGGTCGCAACGCGAACTAGATGCAAACTCCGCTATGAGGACTGATGTCAGCCTAAGTGGATTTGCACCAGATTGCCATGCGGAATTTCGTCCGGCTCACAGCCTCCTATTCCGCCGCCTCTCGCTTCCGTCCCGGCCTTCTCTCCAGCAGTTCTTTCAGGAACTGCCCGGTGTAGCTTCGGCCTTCGCCCGGCTTCGGGCTTCGGCCGACGGGGGCGGCTTGCGCCACGATATCTTCCGGCGTGCCTGAGGCGACGAGTTCGCCGCCGCCGTCGCCGCCTTGCGGGCCGAGGTCGAGGATCCAGTCCGCAGTCTTGATCACTTCCAGATTGTGCTCGATGACGACCACCGTGTTGCCCTGCTCGACCAGCGAGTGGAGGACTTCGAGCAGCTTGGCGACATCGTGGAAGTGGAGACCCGTGGTCGGCTCGTCGAGGATGTAGAGCGTCTTGCCGGTCGCCTTGCGTGACAGCTCCTTGGCGAGCTTGATGCGCTGCGCCTCGCCGCCCGACAGCGTGGTCGCCTGCTGGCCGATATGGATGTAGCCGAGGCCGACCTTGTCGAGCGTGACGAGCTTGTCGCGCACGCCGGGCACGGCGGCGAAGAAGTCGACGCCTTCCTCCACCGTCATGTCGAGCACGTCGGCGATCGACTTGCCCTTGAACAGAACTTCCAGCGTCTCGCGATTGTAGCGCTTGCCGTGGCAGACGTCGCAGGTGACGTAGACATCGGGCAGGAAGTGCATCTCGATCTTGATGACGCCGTCGCCCTGGCAGGCCTCGCAGCGGCCGCCCTTGACGTTGAAGGAAAAGCGGCCGGGCTGGTAGCCGCGCGCCTTGGCTTCCGGCAGGCCGGCGAACCAGTCGCGGATCGGCGTGAAGGCGCCGGTATAGGTGGCGGGGTTGGAGCGCGGGGTGCGGCCGATCGGCGACTGGTCGATGTCGATGACCTTGTCGATGAACTCCAGCCCCTCGATGCGGTCATGCTCGGCCGGGTGCTCGCGCGATCCCATGATGCGGCGCGAGGCGGCCTTATAGAGCGTCTCGATGAGGAAGGTGGACTTGCCGCCGCCCGACACGCCCGTGACGCAAGCGAAGGTGCCGAGCGGGATTTCCGCCGTGACGTTTTTCAGATTGTTGCCGCGCGCCCCGACAACTTTGACGCGCTTGTTCTTTTTCGGTTGGCGGCGCTCCGCCGGCACCTCGACCGCGAGCGCGCCCGACAGATATTGCCCGGTGAGCGATTTCGGATTGGCCATGATGTCGGCCGGCGTGCCTTCCGCGACGATGCGGCCGCCATGGATGCCGGCGGCAGGGCCGATATCGACGACATGGTCGGCGGTGAGGATGGCGTCCTCGTCATGCTCGACCACGATGACCGTGTTGCCGAGGTCGCGCAGGTGTTTCAGCGTGTCGAGCAGGCGGGCATTGTCGCGCTGGTGCAGCCCGATGGAGGGCTCGTCGAGCACGTAAAGCACGCCAGTGAGGCCGGAGCCGATCTGGCTGGCGAGGCGGATGCGCTGGCTTTCGCCGCCCGACAGCGTGCCGGAATTGCGGGACAGCGTCAGATAGTCGAGGCCGACATCGTTCAGGAAGGCGAGGCGCTCGCGGATTTCCTTCAGAATGCGCGCGGCGATTTCGTTCTGCTTGTCGGAGAGTGAGGCCGGCAGTTCCTCGAACCAGGCGCCGGCCTTGCGGATCGATAGTTCGGTGACCTGGCCGATGTGTTTGCCGGCGATTTTCACCGCCAGCGCTTCCGGCTTGAGGCGGTAGCCGGAACAGGCCGGGCAGGGGGTGGCCGACATGAAGCGCTCGATCTCCTCGCGCATCCAGGCGGAGTCGGTTTCCTTCCAGCGGCGTTCCAGATTGGGGATCACGCCCTCGAAGGTCTTCGACGTCTTGTAGGAGCGCAGGCCGTCATCATAGGTGAATTCGATCTTGCGCTCGCCGGTGCCGCGCAGGATGGCCTGCTGCGCGTCTTCGGAAAGGTCGCTCCAGCGGTCGGCCTGCTTGAAGCCGTAGACCTTGCCGAGCGCATCCAGCGTCTGCGCGTAATAGGGCGAGGAGGATTTCGCCCAGGGCGCGATGGCGCCGCTGCGTAAGGTGGCGCTGTCGTCGGGGATGATCAGCGTTTCGTCGATGGCGTTCTGGAAGCCGAGCCCGTCGCAGGTCGGGCAGGCGCCGAAGGGGTTGTTGAAGGAGAAGAGCCGCGGCTCGATTTCCGGGATCGTGAAGCCGGAGACGGGGCAGGCGAATTTTTCGGAGAAGAGCACGCGCTCATGCGTCTCGTTCTTCGATTTGTTGACCGCGTCCTCGCCGGTGAGATTGCCTTCCAGCGGCTTGTCGGCAAATTCGGCGACCGCGATGCCCTCGGCGAGCTTCAGCGCGGTCTCGATCGAATCGGCCAGGCGCGCGGCAAGGTCGGCCCGCACAACGACACGGTCCACCACGACATCGATGTCGTGCTTGTATTTCTTGTCGAGCGGCGGAACGTCGGCGATCTCGTAGAAGGTGCCGTCCACCTTGACGCGCTGAAAGCCTTTTTTGAGCAGCTCGGCCAGTTCCTTGCGGTATTCGCCCTTGCGGCCGCGCGCGATGGGCGCCAGCAAATAAAGCCGCGTGCCTTCCTCCAGCGCCAGCACCCGGTCGACCATCTGGCTGACCGTCTGGCTCTCGATCGGCAGACCGGTGGCGGGCGAATAGGGAATGCCGGCGCGGGCAAACAGCAGGCGCATATAGTCGTAGATTTCAGTGACGGTGCCGACCGTGGAGCGCGGATTGCGCGATGTCGTCTTCTGCTCGATGGAGATGGCCGGCGACAGGCCGTCGATCTGGTCGACATCCGGCTTCTGCATCATCTCCAGAAACTGGCGCGCATAGGCCGACAGGCTTTCGACATAACGCCGCTGCCCCTCGGCATAGATCGTGTCGAAGGCGAGCGAGGATTTGCCGGAACCCGACAGGCCGGTCATCACGATCAGGCTGTCGCGCGGCAGCTCCAGATCCACATTCTTCAGATTGTGTTCGCGCGCGCCGCGAATGGATATGGTCTTGTGCTCGGCCATGTTGAGCTTGTGCTGCCTCGTCGATGCTGTTTGCTGCCCCGCAGCGCCGCTAACCGGGCGGGCCGCGGGCGCGCAGAACATGTAGGCCATTCCGGCGCGGAGTCGATACCGGTCGGGTCAGTTTACACCTTCGGTTTTCCAGCTTTTCGCATGCGCGGGCAAGCCAAAAGAACAAAAAACGAACGGCATCCTGACATCATTGTGTCAGTATGGTCGCGGTGTTGAAAGCCGATCACATTTTGCCTGTCGGGCGCCTGCATGCTTGACGCCGGCTGGAGCGAGGCGCACTATCCCACCTAGTCACTGAAAGACGGTCGCGAAAGCCCGCATCTCCGTTGTATCCATGGCTTTGCGAAACGTGACTGCAGTGGCATGAGAGCCATTTGGCGTTGATGGGAGACGAGGCATGAATCCGCCGGATAGTCTTGCCTGGCTCCGCCCGGGGCGGAGCCGCGGTGCCGGTTCAAAAGCCGCCTGAAGACCGGCATTCTGCCCGGGATCGTTGAAATCATCCTACATCGTAGAGACTGCTAGTCGGATCATCGGGCCGGCATGCCGTGACCCGAGACGCATCCGAATGAGAGCCGGAATACGTTCCGGCAGCGGACACAGAGGCCGCATGCCCCGCCGTCCTCCGCAAAGGACGCGGGGCATTTCCGTTCGGTCTCGTATTGACTTCGGATTGGAATAGAACATACAGTGAACAAACAGGTTGTACACAGGCGATCGGCAGGCGGCATGTGGCCGTCCGGGCCCGGCTGGTATAGGCGCATAGAAAATTCGGTTTCGGACGAGCGTGGAGCGAACAAATGGCAGGCAGCGTCAACAAGGTCATTCTGGTCGGTAATCTGGGTGCGGACCCGGAAATCAGGCGGCTGAATTCCGGTGATCCGGTCGTCAATATGCGCATTGCCACCTCCGAGACCTGGCGCGACCGTCAGTCGGGCGAGCGCCGCGAGCGCACCGAGTGGCACAATGTGGTGATCTTCAACGACAACCTTGCCAAGGTTGCCGAGCAGTATCTGAAGAAGGGCGCCAAGGTTTACATCGAGGGCCAGCTCCAGACCCGAAAATGGCAGGATCAGACCGGCCAGGACCGTTACACGACCGAGATCGTTCTGCAGAAGTTCCGCGGCGAACTGCAGATGCTGGATTCGCGCGGGGCAAGCGGTGAGGGCGGTCAGGTCGGTTACGACCGTGGCGGCAGCAGCCGCGGCTCCGATTTCGGCCAGTCGAGCCCGGTCGAGGACCGCGGCCGCGCCAGTGCCGACATGGATGACGAAATCCCGTTCTGATCCCATGCAGCGCATCGCGCATGTCATGGTAGTTGTGCGCGACTATGACGAGGCACTTGCCTTCTATTGCGGCAAACTCGGCTTCGAACTGATCGAGGACACGTACCAGCTCGAACAGGACAAGCGCTGGGTGGTTGTTGCGCCGCCCGGCGGTGGGGCTTCGCTTGTGCTCGGGCGCGCCTCCGATGACGAACAGGCTGCGGCCATCGGCAATCAGACCGGCGGACGTGTCTTCCTGTTTCTGCAGACCGACGATTTCGAACGCGACCACAAGCGCTATCGCGATGCCGGCGTCGAATTCGTGCGCGAGCCAAAGGTCATAGATTACGGCACCGTCGCGGTCTTCCGCGACCTCTATGGCAACCAGTGGGACCTGATCCAATTCGCCGAGGGGCACCCACTGGCGTCTACCCTGGCGCTCCGCGCCTGAGCGGTTCGTGACTGGCCGTTGAGCAAGCCATGCGGCACAACGGACGAATGATCTGGTTCCGCATTCCGATTTGCGCTCTCTTTGTTGCGCTGGCCACCGTGCCGGCAGCCGCCGGCGAAGCCGATGTCGTAGATGCCCGGGCCGTTGAGGCGGCCGACGGCAGCTGGACCTTTCACGTCACGCTGCGCCATGACGACGAGGGCTGGGACCACTATGCCGATGCGTGGGAGGTTCTCGACCCGGATGGCGCGGTGCTCGGCACGCGCAAACTGCTCCACCCGCATGTGTCGACGAACAGCCTTTCACCCGCAGCCTGTCAGGTGTGATTGTCCCAGAGGGCATCAGCGCTGTGACAGTGCGCGGGCACGATTCCGTCCACGGCTATGGTGGCGCGGAAATGCAGGTGTCGTTGCCCGGCCGGTGAGGCGTCCTCCTTCTTTTTTGCTCCCGCGGGTTTCGGGTGGCGCGACAAACACCCGCGTTGATAGCCAGCTCCTTTGGAAACTCCGAGGGTTGCGATGAGCGCTATTCAACGACTGACGCTGTCCGCATACGGCATGCATCTGGCAGACCAGGTGGCGCTTGTTTCGGTTCCCCTTGTCGCCGCTCTTGTGTTCGATGCACCCGCTCAAATCATCGGCGTTCTGGTGGCTTGCCAGTCAATGGCGCACCTGCTCGGTTCGCTGCCTTTCGGTCTCATCATCGACCGGGCACAAGCCCGCACGGTGGCGATTGCCGCCGCGCTAATCTCCTGCGTCGGCTTCGGCTTTGCGGCGCTCAGCGTGTTTGTCGGCAGTGTGCTGTGGTTCGGCGCTTCCGTCACAGCCGCTGGTTTCGGCGTCGTTCTGTTCGTGCTCGTCAGCCTGTCCATCGTGCCGAAGGTCACCGAAGTAACGCATATCGCAAAGGCCAATGCGCGCCTCGATCTCGCCAGGGCCCTTTGTTCGTTTGCCGTTCCGCTTTCAGCCGGGATGTTGATAACTGCCCAGACCGCCGACTGGGTTTTCGTGATCGCGGCGGCCGGTGGCGTATTCGCGCTGACCGCCGTCACCAGCTTGCCCGCATTTTCCGTCGCGCCGCAGACTGCCGACGGTATTCTGACCCGCATTCGGGAGGGAGGTCGGTTCGTGCTGCGCCACAAGCTGCTTTTGCCGATCTCCCTGTGTGCGATCTTCTGGAACCTCGCATTTGCCGCGCTTCTGGTGATCATGGTGCCGCTCGTCGTGCAGGTTCATGGAGCCGAGCCGGGCGTTTTCGGCATCGCGCTTGGCGCGTTCGGGCTTGCGGCCATTTTCGGCGCCTGGACTGTGGGCCGTTTCTCGAGCTCCGTGCCGCCCAATGTCTTCCTGCTCTTCGGCCCTGGGAGTTCGGTGCTCGCCGCAATCGGCCTTTATTTCATTCCGCCCGGTGGATCGATGCTGGCGATTTATGCCGCGTTCTTCCTTCTGGGTTTCGGGCCTTCCATGTGGCTGACGACCCAGAATTCGGTACGCCAGCTGGTAACGCCGGCGGCGATGCTGGGCCGCGTCAACGCCGTCATTCAGACCGCTATCTATGGCGTGCGACCGCTGGGCGCGCTGCTTGGAGGCGCTATTGCCGGTGCGGCCTCGCCGCGACTAGCCCTGACGCTGGTGGTGCTCGCTTATGGCGGCTCATTCGCGGCAGCGCTATTCAGCCAATTGAGGACAGTGCGCCGTTACGCCGATATCAGGCTTGTGGAACCGGCTTGACGCAACCGGTGACAAGCGGTCCCGCCGGTGCTTTGATCTCGCCATGCTGCGGGATGCCCTCAAATGTGCCTAATGTGCGGTGACGCCACGCTCGACCATGCCTTCGGACTGACGGAGAGGCCGGCTCACAGGCTGGCTGGCCGGTTCTGGTCAGGCACATTCGAGGAAGCGGCCAAAGGCGCGTTGCACCCGCTGATTGAAGCAGCGAAGGAACTCTCCGCGCGCTCAGCCGACCTCTGGAAAAGCCCGATCGTCGGGCTGACGTGGAACGACCGCCCGGACGATTTTCGTTATTTCGTCGGCATCGAAACCGAGCACTCGGCCGTGGGTTTCGACCAGCTCGACGTACCCGAAATGCAATGTGCGGGGCTGTGGCACGCGCCGGGCGCAGGCACGGTGGTCGAGAGCTATGGCCGACTGATGCGCGGGCTCAAGGAAGCCGGCATTGCGCGCGACCAGAGCTTCTGCGATCAGCGCGAGGAATATCCGCCCGATATCGACCTCACCGCGCCGCCGTCGCTAAGGCTGCTGCTGCCGGTGAGGAGGTAGAAGACAGGAGGTAGTCGGTTGCTATTCATTCGGGTCGTTTCCGGCAGTCTGAGTGGGCCGGCCGGGAACAGTTGCTGCCGGGGATTCGTTAGGCTCCCGCCCCTGCTCATCGCAACGTCGTGACAACTCTCTGAGAAAGACGGCCGAGCACCGCAAGATGTGCAGGGACTCGTGAATTGCATACACCGTCTCGACATGCATAGTGGCGTTACGCCAAGGGTTCTTAATCGCATCAAGGGTTGCGTACAGCCTCTCAAGAGCAACCCCCGGCGAATTGCCAACTCGAGACTTAGCCGGCCATTTTTCGTCTATTGCTGATTTAATCGCCTTGAGGATATTACCCCAGTTTTTTTCTGCCGGTTTGGTGGCGTCTGGTATTTCTAGCAAGGCACAAATAGCTTTGATTCCGCACTCGACTGCTCTCATACTATGGAAGGCTGCGGCGGTTGATCTTCCCAGTGCGATACACTTTGCAGCCTCCTCTATTTCAAAAGAGGCGTTCGGGTAGGCCAAAGAAAAATCCTCTACGACATGCTCTGGAACTGAAAGTAGTGCGTCCACGGGCTGCATAAACGTGGTTTCGTTTTGGTGCAGGACAAAAAGCTTTATGTCGTCAAAGTGGTCCACAAATCGACTTTCGATATCTGACATAGTGCGCAAGACGTCGTCATAGGTGAGCGCATTTTCTGAGTTCGATAGGCGGGTGTGCAGGCGGGCAGCAGCGACCTGCGCAGACCGTGCTCCCGCCTTGGTAACCTCTGTAATGAGCAGGTTCAGGTGGTTCAAAACCATCGCCCTGTCATCAAGGGGGATGGCAACGGATCGGTCTGGGATACGCTCTGTGACTAGGATAATTGAGCGTAGCTGCGTGACCGCACTCACAAACAACTTCGCTTCTAATTCAAGCATCGTTTTTCAAGCTCCTTTGGGCGTTGGAGTGGCCGTGATGGACACAGCGAAATCTGTTCAGCTGCGCGATCAAAACGTGACCACAGGCTTGTCACTCCAATAGGGCTGATAAGCAATCACAAGCCGCCGCAATCAGCTGCCTGATCCCATCCGCCACGAACTGCACCGCGAGCGCGGCAAAGATAACGCCGGGCAGGTGGGTGAGGATCGAGCGGCCGGTTTCGCCAAGAAGCCGTCAACACGCAGCCGCCTTAACCCACTTCCGCGGCTCTCACTCGCCGCTGCAGCGGCCACATGGCGACGATCGCGACGGCGGGGCCGATGCCCAATATGATCAGCGTCGCCGGCCAGCCAAGCAGCTCGGCGCCCAGCGGTACGACCTGTACGGTCACGATGGTGAGTGCGAAGCCGAGCGCGGTCTGGAAGGTGAGCAGGCTACCCGCCAGCTCCGGCGGCGCGCTGTCGGCCACAACGGCTGAAAACTGCGCCGAATCCGGGATGACCGCGATGCCCCAGACGATCATCAGGGCGACCGTCAGCCATGGCGCGCCGCCAAAGGTCAGTCCGGTGAGGACGGCCGCAAGCCCGCTTGCAAACAGCGCGATGATGGTAACTTCCGCCTTGCCTATCCTGTCGGCTAACCAGCCTGCCGCCACACAGGCGATTGCGCCGAGCGCAATGGCGAGGAAGGTCGTGATTTTGGCGAGGCTTTCGGCCTGAACCGTCTCCATCGTGAAGGCGAAGGAGGCAGCCGCCGCCGCGCTCAGCCAGGCCCACATGGCGAACAGCTCCCACATATGGCCGAGATAGCCGATATAGGCGCGCCGAATTGTCGTGTCGGTCCACGCAAGCGCGATGGCCCGCGGCTTGAAATTGGCAGCGCGTGCATGGTGCGGGCCAAGCGAGGTGGCAAGCACGAGCAGCCCGCCAATGCCGGCCAGCGCCGAAATCGCAACCACAGTGACGCGCCACTCCGTGCCGCCCGCGAAGGCCGCGAGATAGGGCATCGACTTGCCGAGGGTGAGGGCGGCGACCAGTGTGCCGACGAGCAGGCCCCGGTCGCGTGTGCCCCAGCCGACCGCGATCTTCATGCCCACCGGGTAGACCCCGGCCAACAGCGCGCCGGTGACAAAGCGTGTTGCGATCGCTGCGTTGCTGCCGAGCGGGTGAATGAGCAGCGTGAGATTGGCAAGCGCAGCCGCGACGGCGCACACCACGATGACGCGGCGCGGATCGAGCCGGTCGGCCACACCGCTGATCGAAACGACAAGAGCGCCGAGCACAAAACCGGCCTGCACGGCGCTCGAAAGCAGCGCCTGACGGTCGAGCGATATCGCGCCCTCGCGCGCCATGTCGGGCAGAATGGCCGCCGACACGAACCAAAGGCTCATCGCGGCCATCTCGGCCACGACCAGCAGCGCGATGGATTTCGCCTTGGGCGTCATGCTGCCGAGATCAGATCCCGCACACCGTCGGCTACGAACTGCACCGCGAGAGCGGCCAGAATGACGCCGAGCAGCCGTGTGAGGATCGAGCGGCCTGTCTCGCCGAGGAAGCCGTCCACGCGCTCTGCCAGCACGAAAACGAGAAAGGTGGCCAGCACGCATACAAGGATGATGCCGACCAGAACCAGCCGCGACGTCACGTCGGCGAATGTGCCGGACAGGAGCACCGTGGCCGAAATCGCGCCGGGGCCGGCGATCAGCGGTATCGCAAGCGGAAAGGCGGCGATGTTGCGGATCATGTCCTTCGTGATCGCGCGTTCCGCGCTGCGCTCGTGCCGCTCGTGCCGGCGCTCGAAAATCATCTCGAAGGCGATGTAGAAAAGAAGCAGCCCGCCGGCCACGCGGAAGGCCGGCAGCGTGATGCCGAAGACGCTGAGAATGCTGGCGCCGGCCACCGCGAAGATCGCCAGCACGATGAAGGCGATCACGCTGGAGCGCATCGAGACCTGCATGCGCTCCGACCGGTTCATGCCGCCGGTCAGCGCCAGGAAAAGCGGCGCAAGCCCCGGCGGGTCGATCGTCACCAGAAGCGTGACGAAAGCGTTGAAGACTGCGTCGAAGCCGGGCATTCGCTCTCTCGGACGTGGCTGTTTCCCCAAGGGTGTAGAGCACCTCAGGGCACGATTCCAGCCATGCGGCGAAACCGTTTCCCGGCGAAATTGTGGATGGTTCGGCGCGACTTTCCGGCGCATCGCGCAAGGCGTTGAAATCACGTCGGAAAATTCGCCTGCTATGCGCCTTCCGAAACATGTCCGCAATTGGTGAACGCGCACGACTTCCTATATAAATGAGCAAGTGATTCCGACATCTGACTGCGACAGAATTTGACCGACCAGACCACACCCAGCGGACCGGGCGACCAGCCGGACGATATCGAGCCGGTATCCATTATCGAGGAGATGCAGCGATCCTACCTCGATTACGCCATGAGCGTGATCGTGAGCCGGGCGCTGCCGGACGTGCGTGACGGGCTGAAGCCCGTGCACCGCCGCATCCTCTATGCCAGCCATGAGAGCGGCTACCACTGGAACCGCAAATATGTGAAGTCGGCCCGGCCGGTCGCCGATGTGATGGGTAAATACCACCCGCATGGCGACGCCTCGATCTACGATGCCCTGGTGCGCATGGCCCAGGACTGGTCGATGCGAGCGCCGCTTATCGACGGCCAGGGCAATTTCGGTTCTATCGACGGCGACCCGCCGGCAGCCATGCGCTACACGGAGTCGCGCCTGGCCAAGGTGGCGCATGAGCTGCTGGAAGACATCGACAAGGAAACGGTCGACTGGCAGGACACCTATGACGGCTCGGCCAGCGAACCGAAGGTTCTGCCGGCGCGCTTCCCCAATCTTCTGGTCAATGGCTCCGGCGGCATCGCCGTCGGCATGGCGACCAACATCCCGCCGCACAATCTGGGCGAGGTGATCGATGGCTGTATGGCCATGATCGACAACCCCGCCATCCAGCTCTCTGAGCTGATGGAGATTATCCCAGGCCCGGATTTCCCGACCGGCGGCATCATTCTGGGCCGCTCGGGCATCCACAGTGCCTATTCGACAGGCCGCGGCTCCGTGGTCATGCGCGCCAAGGTTGCCATCGAACAGATCCGCAACGACCGCGAAGCCATCGTCGTCACCGAAATTCCTTATCAGGTGAACAAGGCGTCGATGATCGAGAAGATGGCCGAGCTGGTGCGCGACAAGCGTATCGAGGGCATTTCCGACATCCGCGACGAGAGCGACCGGCAGGGCTATCGCGTTGTCGTGGAGCTGAAGCGCGACACGATGGCCGATGTCGTACTGAACCAGCTCTACCGCTACACGCCGCTGCAGACGTCCTTCGGTTCCAACATGGTTGCGTTGAACGGCGGCAAGCCGGAAGTGATGACGCTGGCCGACATGCTGAAGGCGTTCATCGCCTTCCGCGAGGAAGTCGTCACCCGCCGCACCAAATTCCTGCTCAAGAAGGCGCGCGAACGCGCCCATGTGCTGGTGGGCCTGGCCATCGCCGTCGCCAATATCGACGAGGTGATCAAGCTCATCCGGTCCGCACCCGACCCGCAGAGCGCGCGCGACCAGTTGATGGAACGCCGCTGGCCGGCAGCGGATGTCGAGGCACTGATCCTTTTGATCGACGATCCGCGCCACCGCATCAATGAAGACGGCACCTACAACCTGTCGGAGGAGCAGGCGCGCGCGATCCTCGAGCTGCGGCTCCAGCGCCTGACCGCACTTGGCCGTGACGAGATTTCCGACGAGCTCAACAAGATCGGCGCCGAGATTTCGGACTTCCTCGACATCCTGTCGTCGCGCGCCCGCGTTCAGCAGATCGTCAAGGACGAGCTGATTGCCGTGCGCGACGAGTTTGCAACGCCCCGCCGCACGGAGATTACCGATGGCGGCGCGGATATGGAGGACGAGGACCTTATCCAGCGCGAGGATATGGTCGTCACTGTCACGCATGAGGGCTACATCAAGCGCGTGCCGCTCTCGATTTACCGGGCGCAGGCGCGTGGCGGCAAAGGCCGCTCCGGCATGTCGACCAAGGACGAGGATTTCGTCACCCGGCTTTTCGTGGCCAACACGCACACGCCGATCCTGTTCTTCTCCTCGCGTGGCATCGTCTACAAGGAAAAGGTCTGGCGCCTGCCGGTCGGCACGCCGCAATCGCGCGGTAAGTTCCTGCGCAACATGCTGCCGCTGGAACAGAACGAGCGCATTACCTCCATCATGCCGCTGCCTGAAGACGAGGAGAGCTGGGGCGATCTGCATGTGATGTTCGCGACGACGCGCGGCACCGTGCGGCGCAACAAGCTGTCGGATTTCACGCAGGTGAACCGCAACGGCAAGATCGCCATGAAGCTCGACGACGAGGGCGACGAGATTCTGGCCGTCTATACCTGCACCGAAGACGACGATGTGCTTCTCACTGCGGATTCGGGCCAGTGCATTCGCTTTCCCGTCACCGACGTGCGCGTCTTTGCCGGCCGTAACTCCGTCGGCGTGCGCGGCATTTCGATGGGTGAGGACGACCGCATCATCTCGATGGCGATACTCGGTCATGTGGACGCTGAGGCGTCCGAGCGCACCGCCTATCTTAAGCGTGCCGCGCAGGAGCGCAGGCTGGCGACGGGCGAGGAAGAGGATATCGAGATTGCCGCCGATGAAGAGGCGGCGGCGACCGACCTGTCCGACGAACGCTACGAAGAACTGAAGGCGCGCGAGCAGTTTGTGCTCACCGTGTCCGAATTCGGCTTCGGCAAACGCTCGTCGTCTTATGATTTCCGGGTGATTGGACGCGGCGGCAAGGGCATTCGCGCCACCGACGTATCGAAGAAGGATGAGATCGGCCGGCTGATCGCTGCATTTCCGATCGAACAGGACGATCAGATCATGATGGTCACGAATGCGGGCAAGGTGATCCGCATTCCTGTTGGCGACATTCGCATCGCAAGCCGCGCGTCAAAGGGCGTCACCATGTTCCGTACCGCGGATGGCGAACGCATCGTCTCAGTGGAGCCGATTTCGGAGCCGGAAGAGGACGAAGTGGTTGAAGGCGCGGCGGAAGAGGGTGCGAAGCCCGACGAGCCAGGCACGCCCGAAGTCTAGTAGCGGAAGCCGCGAGCGCGCACGCGCTTTTCTTCCAGCTTCTCGCGCTGGCTTTCCTGATGAAGGCCGATGGCGGTTGCGATCAGCATGGCGACGGTCATGGCCGAGGCGAGGGCGATAATCATCATTGTCGTGTCTCCTTCTGGTGCGCCTTTGCGCATTGCGGAGAAGTTCATCGCACAGCGCGACTGAACCACTGCTGATAGTAACGTTCAGCAAGCTTTCAGGTTCCACGCGATTGCGAAAAACCCGCGCCTGTGCCTTTCTGGGCTTCGAAAACCGGGAGTTTTGAATGCCCGAAGCGACGCTTCTTCTTTCCTTTGCGCTGGCGAGTTTTCTGATCGTCATCGTGCCGGGACCGACAGTAACGGTGATCATCGCCAATTCGCTCAAACACGGCACGCGCGCCGGTTTGCTGAATGTGCTGGGCACCCAGATCGGCCTGATCATGATGATCGCGATTCTCGCCGTCGGCATGTCGGCCGTCGTCGCCGGCATGGGCAGCGTGTTTGAGGTGCTGCGCATCGTCGGCGCGGCCTATCTGATCTGGCTGGGCATAAAGATGTGGCGCTCCGACGGCTCGCTTGGCGAAAAGGAGACAACGGCACGCCCCATGGGCTCCTTTGTCCTGCAGGGTTTCATCGTGATCTGGTCGAATCCCAAGGCGCTGCTGTTTTTTGGCGCGTTCATCCCGCAATTCATCGACCCGGCCGGAAGTGCCGCCATGCAGACGGTCATCCTCGGCACGACCTTCATGATCGTCGCCACCCTCTTCGACAGCGTCTACGCCATTGCTGCCGGCGGCGCCGGCGGTTGGCTGTCGCGCGAGCGGGTGCGGCTGACGGAGCGCATATCCGGCACCTTCCTGATCGGCGGCGGGCTTTGGCTCGCCTTTGCGCGGCGATAGCTTCGATTGCGTTTGACAAGAAGCAAAGTTAGAAGCCGACGCGATGACTGAGCGAACCGCAATCTATGGCGGGTCATTCGACCCGCTGACCAATGGCCACCTGGACGTGATCAAGGCGGCCCTTGCGATCGCCGACACGATTTATATCGGCGTCGGCATTCAGGCTTCCAAAACGCCGGTGTTTTCGTTGAAGGAACGCATGGCGCTGATCGAAACCGCCTGCCGCGACGAGCTTGGCGACGACGCCGGGCGCCTGAAAGTAACTTCTTTCGACGGTCTGCTTGTGAAGGCGGCGCGCGACCACGGCGCTTCGATCGTCATTCGTGGCCTGCGCGACGGCACCGATCTCGACTATGAAATGCAGATGGCCGGGATGAACGAAACCATGGCGCCGGATCTTCAGACGGTGTTTTTGCCTGCCAGCCCTTCGGTCCGCACGATTACCGCCACACTTGTCAGGCAGATAGCGGCGATGGGCGGCGATATCCGCCCCTTCGTGCCCGCGGCTGTCGTCGGGCCTCTCACGGCGAAATTCGCCAAATAGACCTATTCGAGGAGTTCTCCATGCAGTTCACCAGGCGCGCTTTGCCGCTTGTTCTGGCCGCCGGCCTGTTTGCTTCGGCTTCCGCAATCGCGGCCGAGCCGGAAGATACGATGATCATCACGCTCAAGGACGGTGAGGTCGAGATCGCTTTGCGCCCCGACATTGCGCCCAAGCATGTCGAGCAGATCAAGGCGCTGGTGCGCGAAGGCGCTTACGATAACGTCGCCTTCCACCGCGTCATTCCGGGCTTCATGGCCCAGACTGGCGACGTACAGTTTGGCGACATGGCGGACGGCTTCAATGCGGGCCGTGCTGGAACCGGCGGTTCGTCGCGCCCTGACCTGCCGGCCGAGTTTTCCAACGAGCCTTACGTGCGCGGTGTGGTGGGCATGGCCCGTACGCCCGATCCGAACTCGGCCAACTCGCAATTTTTCATCATGTTCGATGCGGCCCCCTCGCTCGACGGCCAGTACACGATCATCGGCAATGTCGAGAGCGGCATGGAGTTCGTCGACAACATTCGCAAGGGCAACCGCGCCCAGAACGGGCTGGTTACCGACCCCGACCGCATGATCAAGGTGCGGATCGCAGCCGACAATTAGGAATTGGCAGTCGGCGGAGCTGCTTGCCTGCTTCATCTTCCGACTGCCTAACCACTACTGCCAATACAATGAAGGGAAAACGAATGGCCGAGATCAAGGATCCGGAAAACGCACTTTTGATGGAAACGACCAAGGGCAATGTCGTGATCGAGCTATATCCCGATCTGGCGCCCGGCCACGTCACGCGGATCAAGGAACTGGCCCGCGAGGGCGCATATGATGGCGTGGTTTTCCACCGCGTGATCGACGGCTTCATGGCCCAGACCGGCGATGTGGAGTTCGGCAATTCCAACAGCGACAGTTTCAACCCGGGCCGCGCGGGCATGGGCGGCTCGAGCATGCCCAACCTGAAGGCGGAGTTCAACAACGCCAATCACGGCCGGGGCGCATGCTCCATGGCGCGTGCACAGAGCCCGGATTCGGCCAATTCGCAGTTTTTCATCTGCTTTGGCGATGCGAGCTTCCTCAACAGGCAGTACACTGTTTGGGGACAGGTCATCGAGGGCATGGAAAATGTCGATCAGATCAAGCGTGGCGAGCCGGTGCAGGACCCGGACAAGATCGTTTCTCTCAAGGTTGCTGCCGACGCGTGATCGCGCACCACGGCTCGGCCTTTTGGCATTGGGCATGGCGCTGTTCGGCGCCGTGCCAGCGCATGCCACGGGCGGCATCGCCTGTTCCTCGCCTGACGATATCGCATCTGTCGAGATCACGATCGGGCGCGTCCCCGGGCTTGCCGTCGTCGGCGCGCGGATCGATGTCGGCGACCGCTATTGGGCGATGAGCGAGACCGGCGACAAGGCGCTGACGGTCAGCCAGGCATTCGGCTCTGATGGCCATTTCTGGATCGATTTCACCGATGAGATCGTCAACCGCGTGGTGGCCGAACTGCGGCTTCACAGGGTGGACGAGGGCGACGATACCGGCTTTGGCGGAACAATGCGCATGCCCGACATTGGCGCCTGGACGCTGATCTGCTTCGAAGGCTGACATATTTCAGCCATTGCACCGTCGATTCCCGCGGGCGAGCAGTGTAGAGGGAACCAATGGTAGCACTGCTTCGCAAATCCTCTATCCTTTTCGCCCTGGGCGCCTTTGGTGGCCTCATCACCGCTTTCGCCATCTGGTTGGCGGGGCTGGCCGGTGTGACGGCACTCTTCGGCGTTGCGATCGCGCCGGAACTGACACCGCAATTCATCTATCCCAAGCTTGTCTGGGGCGGCATCTGGGGTTGGCTGGGCTTTCTGCCGATCATCGTCACCGGCTGGTGGCAGCGCGGCATCGTCGTTTCGATCATTCCGGCCGCAGCTGCCTGGTTCTATTTTCTGCCGTCAGACGGTGCTGGGCTGCTTGGCCTCTCGCTCGGCCTGCTGACGCCGGTCGTCGTGCTGGGCTTCACTCTGATCTGGGGGCTGGTCACCGAAGGTCTGGCCGAAATGTGCGGCGTCTACACGCCGCGCTCCGCCTGACATCGCGCTACGGACCACTTAGCTGACATGCGCGTTGATCTCTTCGATTTCGAGCTTCCGCAAGATCGCATTGCGCTGCGGCCGGTTTCGCCGCGCGATGCTGCGCGCATGCTGGTGGTTGGCGCGGATGGCGGACTGAGCGACCGTACGGTGCGCGAATTGCCGGACCTTCTGGAGCCCGGCGATGCACTGATTTTCAACGATACGCGCGTCATTCCCGCCCGGCTTTCCGGCCAGCGCAAGCGCGGCGACGCGGTGGCGCAGATCGAGGCTACGTTGCATATGCGCGCCGGCGATGACAGCTGGCTCGCCTTTCTGAAGCCGGCAAAGCGGGTGAATGTCGGCGAGCGCATCAGCTTCGGCCACGACAGCAATCTGTGCCTGGTCGGTTCGCTCGACGCGACGGTAGAGGAAAAGCGCGAAGGCGGCGAGGTGCTGCTGCGTTTCGATATGGCCGGGCCGTTTCTGGATGAGGCGATCCGCACCGCAGGCCACATTCCGCTGCCGCCCTACATTGCCGCGCGCCGCGATGATGACGAGGCCGACCGGCGCGATTACCAGACGATCTATGCCCGCGAGGAGGGCGCGGTGGCGGCTCCGACCGCCGGCCTGCATTTTACCGACGAACTAATGGCCGCGCTGGAAAAACGTGGCATCGAACGCCATTTCGTGACGCTGCATGTCGGCGCTGGTACGTTTTTGCCGGTCAAGGCCGACGACACGGACGACCACCGCATGCATGCCGAGATCGGCAAAGTGGACGATGCGACGGCTGCCGCGCTGAACGCGGTTCATGAGCGCGGCGGGCGCGTTGTAGCCGTCGGCACGACTTCGCTGCGCCTGCTGGAAAGCGCTGCGGGCGACGACGGCAAGATCGCACCATGGTCCGGCGCGACCGACATCTTCATCACGCCGGGTTACCGCTTTCGCGCCGTCGATGTGCTGATGACCAATTTCCACCTGCCGCGCTCGACGCTTTTCATGCTGGTGTCGGCGTTTTCGGGGCTCGAAGCGATGCGCGCCGCCTATGCCCATGCGGTGAAAGACCGCTACCGCTTCTATTCCTATGGCGATGCCAGCCTGCTTTTCAGGAGCGCTTCGTGAGCCCGGATTTCCGATTTTCCGTACACGCCACTGACAGCAAAGCCCGGCAGGGCGAAATCTCCATGCCGCGCGGCACGATCCGCACGCCGGCCTTCATGCCCGTCGGTACCGGCGGCACGGTGAAGGCCATGTATATGGACCAGGTGCGGGAGTTCGGCGCCGACATTATTCTAGGCAACACTTACCATCTGATGCTTCGGCCGGGCGCTGAGCGTGTCGCGCGGCTGGGCGGCCTGCATGAATTCGCCCGCTGGCCCTGGCCGATCCTGACCGATTCCGGCGGCTTTCAGGTCATGTCGTTATCGCAGCTGCGCAAGGTGACGGAGACCGGCGTCACCTTCCGCAGCCATATCGACGGCAAAGTGTTCGAGATGACGCCGGAGCGCTCGATTGAGATCCAGCAATTGCTGGACAGCGATATCCAGATGCAGCTCGACGAATGCGTCGCGCTGCCGGCGGACGAGGAGACTATCAAGAAGGCGATGGAGCTTTCGTTGCGTTGGGCGGAGCGCTGCAAGACGGCGTTCGGCGACCGGGCGGAGAGGGCGATGTTCGGCATCGTGCAGGGCGGTGACAATGCCGCTTTGCGTGAGCAGTCCGCACTGGCGCTGAAAGCGCTCGACCTGAAGGGCTATGCCGTGGGCGGCCTGGCGGTCGGCGAGCCGCAGGAAGTGATGCTGGCGATGCTGGAGACAGTCTGTCCGCTGTTGCCCCAGGAGAAGCCGCGCTACCTGATGGGCGTCGGCACACCTGACGACATCCTGAAATCGGTGGCGCGGGGCATCGACATGTTCGACTGCGTGATGCCGACGCGGGCAGGGCGCCACGGCCTTGCCTATACGCGCCGCGGCAAGGTGAACCTGAAAAACGCCCGCCACGCCGACGATCCGCGCCCGCTGGACGAGGAAAGCGATTGCCCGGCAGCCCGCGACTACAGCCGTGCTTATCTGCACCACCTCGTCAAATCCGGCGAGGCGCTTGGCGGCATGCTTCTGACCTGGAACAATCTTGCATATTATCAGCGGCTGATGGCCGATATCCGCGCTGCAATCGCGGCAAGCGAGTTCGCCGTCAGGTCGGCCGAGATCAGCGAAGGCTGGGCGCGCGGCGATCTGCCGCCGCTCTGAGCCGCAACTTTTTGCGCTTTCGGGCGTAACTGCGTGGGACCGGCCTTTGTGGATGGAGCAAGCCAGATGAAATTTGCCTATGCCTACGGGATCGCGTTGATCGTGTTTCTGGTGCTCGACGCGCTGTGGCTGGGCGTGATTGCCCGCAATTTCTATTCGAGCCGCATGGGCGATCTGATGCTCGATCAGCCGCGCTGGGGCGTGGCGGCGGTTTTTTACGCCGTTTATGTGGTCGGCATTGTCTATTTCGCGGTCTCCACCGGCCTGGCGGGCGGCGGCGCGGCGACGGCCGCGCTGAACGGCGCGCTGTTCGGTTTCTTCGCCTATCTCACCTACAACGCAACCAATCTGGCTGTGTTGAAGGGGTATGATCCAATCGTGGCGCTGGTCGATACGAGCTGGGGCACGATCGTCGGGGCGGCGACCGCTGGCGCAACAGTCTGGCTGATGTCGCGCTTCGGACTGCTGTGAGGCAGTCGATCCCGTCACGACATTGAAACGATAATGCCTCCAAAGCGCCCGGATTGGGTCCAAATCCCGCCCGCAGGCGTGGCTACCTCTTCAGCACCGACTGGAGAGGGACACATAACAATGCACAGCTGGGAAGACGATTTCGCATTCTACCTGCTCGCGGCTTTTGTCGCGGCCGGGCTGATGATGTTCATGGTCTGACACGCAATGTCGCGCATTTCGGAGTTCGGCCCCGCCGCACCGAGCCGCAACCGCGGCGCGGGTGACCGGTCGGCCCGGGCCGGCCTTGACGGCTGGCCGCTCTACCCGCATCAGGCTTTTGGGCCGGAACGCGGGAGAGCAGCAATTGCCGGAATTGTTCGCAACCACTGCCGAGGGTGACAAGGTTCTCCGCGTTCGCCTGTCCGCCGGCGGCCTCACCGCTTGCATTCTGAGCTATGGCGGCATTCTTCAGGATTTGCGGCTGGATGGTCACGACGCACCGCTGGTTCTGGGTTTCCCCACGCTCGAGCCATATCTCGAACACCCGCTTTATATGGGCGCGATCATCGGGCGATACGCAAACCGCATCGCCAATGGTCGTTTCGTGCTGAACGGTCGAACATATCAGATCGACAATGGTGGCCGGCCGGGTCACGTCGTTCATGGCGGCGTACGCGGCTTCGACAAGCGCAACTGGACGATTGCCGACAGCGGCGCGGATTTTGTCACGCTGATCTATCGCTCTCCCGACGGCGAGATGGGGTTTCCGGGAGAGCTTGAGGCGACATGCACCTACCGCCTGACGGGCGATGCGCGGCTGCGTGTGGAAATGGCCGCGACAAGCGACGCCGACACGCTTTGCAACTTCACCCAGCACAGCTATTTCAACCTGGACGATGGTGGCGCGTCTCCCGTTATCGGACACCGCCTTCAGATCGAAGCGGAAAGCTATTTGCCGGTCGATGAGGGGCTGCTTCCGCTGGGCGAAACGGCGCCGGTCGCCGCCACGCGCAACGATTTTCGTATCCTCCGGCCCGTGGCCGAAAGCATGGACGAAGCGGGTTACGACCTCAATTTCTGTCTATCGAGCGACCGTCAAACGCTGCGCCACGTTGCGAGGCTGGAGGGCGCGCGCTCGGGCGTCATGATGCAGCTATCGACCACCGAACCCGGCCTGCAATTCTTCGACGGCAGGCCCATACCCGCCGGCTTGAAGGGCCTGGACGGCATCACATACGGCCCGTTCTCCGGCCTCTGCCTCGAGCCACAAATATGGCCCGACGCCCCCAACCAGACTGGCTTTCCAAGCGCGGTGTTGAAGGCGGGCGAGAGATACGAAGCGGTGATTGAGTACGGGTTTGGGCGCCTACGCGGCCTCTAACGGGCGGATGTGGGATACGTCCACCACCTTACTTGCTTGCGCCAGGTCGTATGCACGCTGAAGGTTCAACCAAAACTCGGGCGTGTTGCCAAAGAATGCGGATAGGCGAAGCGCGGTATCCGCTGAAAGTGCGGTCTCGCCCTTCACTAGCCGCTCGATCCGGGTTCGCGGCACGTCCAAGCGCCGCGCCAACGCGCCGGCACTCAGCTCAAGCGGCTCAAGGAATAGCTCGCTGAGTACTTCGCCGGGGTGAACGGGATTATTGATCATGCTCATGGCTATCCTCGGTGGTAATCCACGATTTCGACGTCTGCCGGCCCTTGCTCCGTCCAAACGAAACAGATGCGCCACTTCCTGTTGATGCGGACCGAATGTTGGCCGCCCCTGTCACCCGACAGCGCTTCGAGGCCATTGCCGGGTGGAAAGCGCAAATCTTCGAGCACCGTTGCCGCGTCCAGCGCAGATAGCATAGCCCTGGTCCGCTTCACCAGAACTGCCGGAAAGCCCTTGCCGTAAATATCTTCAACTGCATTCGCGGCCAGCTTCCCCTTGGTGCTAAGGATCATGCCATATATGTATCATGTTGCGATACATATTGCAACGCGGGGCCACGGTTTGGCCGGTGAACACGGAGCGAATTTCTACGTTTACTCGCCCGGATGCTGCCGGTGCTTCTCCCGCCAGCGATCGAAAAGGATCCACCCCAAGCCGGCTGCCCCGATAATATAAGGCAGAACGTACCAGAAGAAGATTTCGAGGGTCATGGCCTGAGCCTTCCGAGAACATTTCTTGCGATCAAATGTAGTATGACCGCGGCGAAAATCCAACCGGCGGGGCTCAGCAGGTTCGCCCAGATCTGGCTTGTAGGCGACAGATCAAGCGCCGAGCCGAGCACACCAACTGCCAAACAAGCGGTCGAGGCGCGGTCGAATGAATTTGCGAGCAGCTTGGTGCGTTCGTTGTGAACTAGGCTCATATCAGATCGACAAGATAATATACGACTAGCAGAAGTATAAATTACCTGCCCAAAGTGTCCACATAATCTAGATCGAGCAGAGAAACTAAGAGAATTCTGAGATTCTAGCCAAATCTGGCGATCCCGGCAGGATTCGAACCTGCGACCATCGGCTTAGAAGGCCGGTGCTCTATCCAACTGAGCTACGGGACCGGAAACGCCGCTCGGGGCGCGAACTCAGTGCGTCCAGGGCGTCTTGCGGTCATAGCGGAAATTCTCCGCATATGAAATCTGCCGCCGGCGCGGCTCCTTCGGCTCTTCAACGCGCGCCGCGATGCCGTTTGCCTCTGCATAGGCCTGCGCTTCCTCGCGGGTGTCGAACACGAGCTTGACCTGGCTCTTCATGTCGGAAGAGGTCGTGTAGCCCATAAGCGGGTCTATTCTGCGCGGGCTCTCCGGTTCGAACTCCAGCACCCAGCGGCCGGTCTTGGCCTTGCCTGATTGCATGGCGGTGCGGGCTGGGCTGAAAATTCGTGCCGACATTATCGGACCTCGTGACGCTGATTATGCTTCTACGCTGCCTAGTCCAAAAAACCGGGCTTGCAAAGGAGGGGAGGCGAATTGGGATAGGCCGGCCTGCCGAGCCGTAGCTCGAAGAGCGGAGGCTGGTCGGAGCGGCAGGATTCGAACCTGCGACCCTCTGGTCCCAAACCAGATGCGCTACCAGACTGCGCTACGCTCCGAGAGGCCCGAAACCGGGCCGCGGTTCACTTAGGTTTCCCGCTCGCCGGAAGCAAGCGAAATTTCCGTTTCGTCAGGCATTTACCGCCGCTTCCAGCCCGCGCGCGAGGTCGGCCTTGAGGTCTTCCACGTCCTCCAGACCGATCTGAAGCCTGATCAGAGTGCCGGCATAGTCCGTGCGCGAAGCCTTGCGGTCCTCGAGATAGACCCGAACAGCCAGGCTGTCGTAACCGCCCCAGGAATACCCCATGCCGAAGATTTCCAGCGCGTCGAGAAAGGCATGCGCCTTTTCCTTGCCGCCGCCGTCGAGCACGATGGAGAACAACCCGCTGGAGCCGTTGAAATCGCGTTTCCAAAGCGCGTGGCCCGGGAAGTCCTCAAGGGCAGGGTGCAGCACGCTGTCGACGCCGGGCTGCGTGTGCAGCCAGCGTGCAATCTCAAGCGCATTCTTGCGGTGCGCTTCCAGCCGCACGCCCAGCGTGCGCAGGCCGCGCAGCGTGTAATAGACATCGTCCGGTCCCGAACAGCAGCCGAGCTGCTGATAGGCCTTCTCCAGCCGCTCCCAGGTCGCGGCGTTGGCGGAGATCGTGCCGGCCAGAATGTCGGAGTGACCCGCTATGTATTTGGTCGCGGCATGAATGGAGATGTCGACGCCGAAATCCAGCGCGCGGAAATAGAGCGGCGTCGCCCAGCTATTGTCCATCATCACAACCGCGCCGCCGGCATGCGCAGCATTCGCGATCGCCGGTATGTCCTGAATCTCGAAAGTGTTGGAACCGGGTGATTCGGTGAACACCACCCGCGTATTCGGTTTCATCAGCTTCGAAATCCCGGCGCCGATAAGCGGGTCGTAATATTCCACCTCGACACCCATGCGCGACAGCATGCCATCGCAGAACTGCCGGGTCGGACCATAGACCGCGTCGGTGATCAGAAGGTGATCGCCCGAGGACAGAAACGCCAGCAACGGAATGGTCACCGCCGCCAGCCCGGAGGGCACCACGAGCGAGCCGGCCGCGCCCTCCAGCTCGTTCATGGCCTGGTTCAGCGCGTCCGTCGTCGGCGTGCCGCGGGTGCCATAAGTGTATTTCTGGTTCCGCGTCGCCAGCGTATGCGCGTCCGGGTAAAGAACCGTGGATGCGTGAACCACCGGCGGGTTCACGAAGCCGTAGAAATCGCGCGGATTGTACCCGGAATGTGTCAGCACAGTATTCGTGCCGCGTTTGCCATGCTTTCCCGGCATAAAGTCTCTCATCGGTAAGTGGGTTGCCGATCTGATATGCGCAGCTTCGCGCATGTGCAACCGCCAGCGAGCACGGCTTCACTCAGCCAGTGCAGACATCGCGCATTTTTCGCCTGCGGATGCACAAAACTTTCAGCTGGGGCGCTCTCCGGCGAAAATATTGTCAAATATTCAGCAACGACGCCGGTTTCTGGCCGAATTCATACAATTTCGTGCACCCACTTGACCGGGCAAAATTTATCGCATTCGATGATCCACCGTATTGGGAGGTTGTTTCGGCATGCGAATTCGCTTTGCGTGTTCGCCCGAAACGGGCTTTGCCCGCCTCCCCTGCGTCATGAGGGGTTAATGCCCTTACAGAAAAACCAGAAAGGTGCTTGGGCTATGAAGAGTATTTTAAAGGGTCTTGTCGGCGTATCGGTTCTCGCCATGTCGGCCGGCGCTGCTTCGGCAGCCACGCTGGACGACGTGATGAGCCATGGTTCGCTGAAATGTGGTGTGAGCCAGGGTCTTCCCGGCTTCTCCAATCCTGATTCCGACGGCAACTGGTCCGGTCTCGATGTCGACCTGTGCCGGGCGATCGCCGCCGCAGTCTTCGACGATGCGTCGAAGGTTGAGTTCGTTCCGCTTTCGGCCAAGGAGCGTTTCACCGCGCTGCAGTCGGGCGAAGTGGACCTGCTTTCGCGCAACACGACCTGGACAATGAGCCGCGACACGCAGCTCGGTCTGAACTTCTCGGTCGTGAACTACTATGACGGTCAGGGCTTCATGGTCCGTTCGTCCATGGGCATTTCGTCCGCATTGCAGCTTTCGGGCGCCGCGATCTGCACCAACACCGGCACCACGACCGAGCTGAACGTTGCGGACTATTTCCGCGCCAACAACATGGACTACGAACTGGTCGCCTTCGAAAAGGCCGACGAGGTTGTGGCTGCCTACGATGCTGGCCGTTGCGACGTCTACACGACCGACCAGTCGGGTATCTACGCACAGCGCCTGAAGCTGACCAACCCGGACGAGCACAAGGTGCTTCCCGAGGTCATCTCCAAGGAGCCGCTTGGCCCGGCAGTGCGCCAGGGCGACGATCAGTGGCAGAACATCGTCAAGTGGGTTCACTTCGCGATGGTCGAAGCTGAGGAGTCCGGTGTGACACAGGCAAACGTTGACGAGATGAAGGGTTCCGACAACCCGAACGTCAAGCGTCTGCTCGGCACCGAAGGCGAATTCGGCACCGCGATCGGTCTCTCCAACGATTGGGGTTACCGGGTCATCAAGCATGTCGGCAACTATGGCGAGGCCTTTGCCCGCAACGTTGGCCCCGACACGCCGCTGAAGATCGCGCGCGGCCAGAACGCGCTGTGGACCAATGGTGGCCTGCAGTACGCTCCGCCGATCCGCTAAGTGATCAATGAACGGGGCGGCCTCTCGGGCCGCCCCGCTTCGTCATAGAACTACGTCGCGCCCAAAAATGACGGCCGCACAGGCCGCAAGCAACAACCACGGCGCGTACGAGGGGAACAGACATGGCAGTCACAACCGCCGGGGGAGAGTCGGCGCCTAAGGTCGCGCTACTCAACGACCCGAAAACGCGCGCCTGGATCTTCCAGATATTGCTGTTGATCGTTCTGGTCTGGCTCACCTGGGTGGGCATTCAGAACATGTTCGACAATTTGCGGGCGGCTAACATCGCCTCCGGTTTCGGCTTCCTGTCGCGCAATGCGGGCTTCGCCATCAGCCAGTCGCTGCTCGAATACGATCAGGCCACCTCGACATTTGGCCGCGTGTTCGTGGTCGGCCTCATCAATACGCTGCTGATCTCGATCGTCGGCATTGTGATCGCCACTGTCCTCGGCTTCGTCGTCGGCATCGCGCGCCTTTCGCAAAACTGGGTCGTGTCGAAACTGGCGACCGTTTACATCGAGGTGCTGCGCAACATCCCGCTGCTCCTGCAGATTTTCGTCTGGTATTTCGCCGTGCTGCGCCTGCTTCCGGGCCGCCGCGATTCGCTCGACATGGGTTTCCTCGGCCAGCTCAACATCTCCGGCTGGTACGCGCCGAAACCGGTTTATGGCGAGGGCATCAATCTGGTGCTCGGCGCTTTCCTTATTGCCGTCGTCGGCGCATTCATCGTCGCCCGCTGGTCCAGGAAACGGCAGGAGGCGACGGGCGAGCGGTTCCCTGTCTTCTGGACATCGGTGGGGCTGATCGTCGGCTTGCCGCTGATCGCCTATTTCATCGCCGGCATGCCGCTTTCTTTCGAATATCCCGAGCAGGGCAATTTCGGACCGCGCGGCGGTGCACGTGTCTATCCCGAGTTCATCGGCCTGCTTCTGGCGCTTTCCTTCTACACCGGCGCATTCATCGCCGAGATCGTACGCGCCGGCATTCTGGGCGTGAACAAGGGGCAGACCGAAGCCTCGCATGCGCTGGGCCTGCGCAACGGCCCGACGCTGCGGCTGGTTGTGGTTCCGCAGGCGCTGCGCATTATCATCCCGCCGCTGACCAGCCAGTATCTCAACCTGACGAAAAACTCGTCGCTGGCCGTCGCGATCGCCTATCCCGACCTCGTGTCGGTGTTTGCGGGCACCGCGCTCAATCAGACAGGCCAGGCCGTCGAAATCCTGATGATGACGATGCTGACCTATCTGGCGCTATCGTTACTGATTTCGGCATTCATGAACTGGTACAACGCCAAGATGGCGCTGGTGGAGCGCTGATATGGCCAAAGAACCGAAAAACCCGAAATCCGTGCCCGGCGTCAAAGGCAAAGCTGCTGACGTGGCAGCGCCCGAGGGCACGCCGGTCGCCTATCCGCACACCGCGGACGCGCTGGCGCCGGTGCCGCATGGCGGCAACTTCGCCTATGTGCGCACCGAAATGGCGAGCTCCGAGCCAGCGCCCGCCAATGCCTCCGGTCCGCTGGCGTGGGTGCGGGAGAACCTGTTTTCCAGCATCCCCAACACCCTCCTGACGCTGTTTGCGATCTACCTGATCTACGTAATCGTTCCGCCGCTTGTGCAGTTCGCCTTTGTCGAGGCGGTCTGGACCGGTTCCGACCGGTCCGTCTGCGCAACCGAGCAGCAGGGCGGCATCCAGCCGAATGGATGGTTCGGCGCATGCTGGGCCTATGTCGGCGCCTATGGCGAGCAGTTCATCTATGGTCGCTACCCGGATGAGGAACTCTGGCGGGTCAACGTCGTCGGCGTGCTCTTCTTCGGCTCGCTGATCCCGCTGCTCATTCCCTCCGCGCCCTTCAAGCGCGAGAACATCATCTTCATCAGCATCGTATTCCCGGTGGCGGCTCTCGTGCTTCTCACCGGTGGCAATTTCGAGCTGAACGGCTTCCTGCCGACCGGCTTCATCCTCGATCCCGGTACTGTGAAATTCTGGGTCGATTACATCATCCTGTCGGCCATCATCGCCGGTATCGCCTATGCGATCGCGCGCGCCTCGGACAAAGACCCGATGCCGGGCATCCGCAGCGTCGGTTTCGTGATGGCCGGTATTGCCGTCATCATGCTCATTCTGGCGACGAATTTCGGCCTTGAGACCGTGCCGACCGACCGCTGGGGCGGCTTGCTGGTCACGATGGTGATTGCGGTCACCGGCATCGCCGTTTCGCTGCCCATCGGCATCGTGCTCGCACTTGGCCGGCGCTCTCATATGCCGATCGTGCGCTTTTTCTCGGTGGTCTTCATCGAGTTCTGGCGCGGCGTGCCGTTGATCACCGTGCTCTTCATGTCCTCCGTCATGCTGCCGCTCTTCCTGCCGGAGGGCGTCACCTTCGACAAGCTGCTGCGGGCGCTGGTGGGCGTAGCCATGTTCGCCTCCGCCTATATGGCCGAGGTGGTGCGCGGCGGCCTGCAGGCAATCCCGAAGGGCCAGTTCGAAGGCGCGATGGCGCTTGGTCTGAACTACAATCAGATGATGCGCATGATCATCATGCCGCAGGCGCTGAAGCTGGTCATTCCAGGCATCGTCAACACCTTCATCGGCCTGTTCAAGGACACCACTCTGGTGCTCATCATCGGCCTGTTCGACTTCCTGGGGCAGATCCAGTCGTCGTTCACCGACCCGACATGGGCGACGCCGGTGCAGGCGCTCTCCGCTTATCTCTTCGCGGCGTTCATCTACTTCGTCTTCTGCTTCGGCATGTCGCGATACTCGATATTCATGGAGCGCCGGCTCGACACCGGCCATCGATAACAACGGCCTCAAGGGCCATGCGGATCAGATAGGGGAACCGCCAAATGACAAGCGAAAACGCAGTCCGTGCCGACGATATCTCGGTCGACCGCTCGCGGATGCAGATATCCGATACGGATGTCGCAATCGAAATCACCGACATGCACAAATGGTATGGTGACTTTCACGTCCTGAAGGACATCAACCTCAAGGTCATGCGCGGCGAGCGCATCGTGGTCTGCGGCCCCTCCGGTTCCGGCAAATCCACCATGATCCGCTGCATCAACCGGCTTGAGGAGCACCAGAAAGGCCAGATCGTCGTCGACGGCATCGAGCTCACCAACGATCTGAAGAAGATCGACGAGGTGCGCCGCGAGGTCGGCATGGTGTTCCAGCACTTCAATTTGTTCCCGCATCTGACCATTCTGGAAAACTGCACGCTGGCGCCGATCTGGGTGCGCAAGACGCCGAAGAAGGAAGCCGAGCAGACTGCAATGCACTTTCTCGAGCGTGTGAAAATTCCCGAGCAGGCGCACAAATATCCGGGTCAGCTTTCCGGCGGTCAGCAGCAGCGTGTGGCGATTGCCCGCTCGCTGTGCATGAACCCGCGCATCATGTTGTTCGACGAGCCGACCTCGGCGCTCGATCCCGAGATGATCAAGGAAGTGCTTGAGACCATGGTCGGCCTCGCGGAAGAGGGCATGACCATGATCTGCGTCACCCACGAAATGGGCTTTGCCCGTCAGGTCGCCAACCGCGTCATCTTCATGGATCAGGGCCAGATCGTGGAGCAGAACACGCCCGACCAGTTCTTCGACCATCCGCAGCATGAGCGCACCAAGCTCTTCCTCAGTCAGATACTGCACTGATCCGGCTGCCCGCGGGGTTGAATTTCCGTTGGGAATGGCGACGGAAATAGCCATCTGGAGAAGTTGACGATTCCGTGAAGAGCGAAACCGCCTCAGCGGGACCGGCACTAGCCTATGGACCCATCAACCCATGGCCAGAGCCGTGCGACCGCCTCGAGCCCAACCCGCTCATTCGTCAGAGCGCAGAGAATGTCCGGTCTAAGAAAGGATCGGGGTCCACGCCGCAGCGAAACCCATGCCTCCGATCATGGCGCAAATGGCGCTCTTCCATCCAAGCATGATGGCGGCGGCGAAAGCCACGGCCACCGCCTCCCGAAGGCCGTTTTGCGCAACGATGGACGCAACCAGCGCCGCGATGACCGACACCGACAGGGCATCAAGAAATCGATCGATGCGAGCCGATACTTCAATCCTGCTCATCAGCAGCGCACCGCTCACGCGGCTTGCAAATGTGATGACTGCAATCATGGCGATCACAGCGAAGGCCGTGGCGTCATTTGGCATGGAAGATAAGCCCGACAAAGGCACCGGCCAACGCGGCGACCACCACATTCCAACCGGTCGGAACAATACTCAGCAAGGCGACAGCAATCACGCTTGCAACGAGTATCGGCGCGAACGCTGTCGCCTGATTCAATTGACCGGCAACGACCGCGGCAAAGAAACAGGGCATCACGACATCAATCCCGTAAGATGAGGGATCGCCGATATCTGTGCCGCCGAGCGCACCGATGGCTGTTCCAGCCACCCAACACACCCAGAGGGTCAATCCACCGCCGAGCAGAATACCTACATCGCGTTCGCCTTCCTGAAACGCAGGTTGACTATCCGCGAAGTTGGGATCGCTCAGGTAGCTCAGCGACAGGATACGTCTGCCGAACGGGAGCCGATTGATCCATGGCGAAAGAGCTGCACCCATGATGACGTGGCGGGCGTTCAGGGCCAGCAGGACCATCGCCAGTGACCCGAATGCGAGCGGTTCCCGCCAGAAATCCAATGTCGCAAACTGGGTAGCCCCGGAGAATGCGGCAACGCTCATCAGAACAGCCTGAGTGCTCGTCAGCCCACTTTCGATGGCAGCAACACCGAATGCGATACCGAATGGGATCGTGAAGACCGCGATCGGGAAAAGCCTTCGCCCGCCACGCAGGACGCCCTTCCAGGTGAGGATGACAGCGCCGCCTTTTTTCTCACGTTCGTTTAAACTACTTCTAACCATAGAAATGGTTATAGGCCAAGAAGCTTGATAGTCAACCACTACACCGGTTAGAATAGTGCATGTCTTATGCGAACAATCATCCTGTCAGGCTGATCGGCGGGCGGCTGGCCCTCGACCTTGTCAACACGGCGGACTGGTCCGCCGATGGTGACGTTGTGCATGAAAAAATCGAGACTCTTGATGATCTGGCCGTCTGGCTTCAGGCGCTTGGGCTTTCAGAGGTGGTGTCCCCCGCGAGCGCCGAAGCTTTCCGGTCTTTTCGATCCGACCTGAGGACGTTCCTGCGCGATGACGACCGGCCGAAGCAAGCGGAGCTTCAGACCGAGCTGGAAGCCGTTTGCGCGCGCACCGGGATAGCTCGACAGCCCCTGATGGGGCTGGCTGTCATGTCGGCCTTTTCGATCATCGCCGATCCGCGTGAGCTGAGCCGGGTCAAGACATGCCCCGGTGACGACTGCGGATGGATGTTCGTGGACGAAACGAAAAACGGCCGGCGAACCTGGTGCCTCATGGAGACCTGCGGGAACCGGGCCAAAGCCGCGAGGCACTATCAGAGAATTCAGGAAAAAAGGAAGAACTCATGATCGGTTAAACGATGGCGCGGCACGCGCGACCTGAAGCGGGCAATCGGCTTCTACGACCCGCTGTTTGAGGAAATGGGCGTGGAGAAAGCGTTCCGGGACGAACAGGTGGCATCCTGGGGAGACGAGTCCGACGAGTCCGCGCCCAAATTCTTCACCGGCTATCCGTTCAACGAGGAACCTGCCACGGTCGGCAATGGTGTCATGACAGCGTTCCTCATCAACAGCACATCGAAGATCGACCGGCTCTACGAGATCGCGATGGGACAGGGCGGGTCCGGTGAAGGTGCGCCGGGTTTCCGCCCGCAATATGACGAGAGCTTCTACGCCGCCTACGTTCGCGATCCCGATGGGAACAAGCTCGCCTTCGTATGCTATGATGGCAAGTCAAACCCTTGAACATCAGAATCAAGAAAGCGGACCTTTGTGCAACGACAGCTCCGTCCGCATTGGTGACCTAGAAAGCTGATTGATCGGCGCTCGAGGGACGCGTCGAAAGCCCTAGTCGGCACCCACCTGTCTATGAGTACACGCGGCTAATCGCCCTTGCGCTTCTTCTCCGGCGCCTGCGGCTGGCAGGCATCGAAGCCGTAGAGCCAGTCGAGTTCGGCCGCGAGCTGGCGGCCCGAACGCCCGCGCTAGGGCAGGTCCAACGGGGCTGAACTTCCGTTGGGAATTGCGACCGAAATAACCACCTGGAGCAGTTGAAAATTCCGCGAAGAGCGAAACCGCCTCAGCGGGGTCGGCACTAGCCTATGGACCCATCAACCCATGGCCAGAGCCGTGCGACCGCTTGAAGCCCAAATATCCGAAGTGCTGCGCTGGCTCCGAATGACTGATTTTGCCATTTGACCTAGAGTTGCTCTAACCCGTTATGCGGGGGAATAAGAGAGCAATCGGGTCTATGAAAATTACCGAAGCGTCAAAGGCGTGCGGACTATCTGTATACACGATCCGGTTCTACGAAAGGTCCGGAATGCTGCCCGAGATTGATCGCGGTTCTGATGGCCATCGTCGCTTTACACCGCGCCACGTGGAGTGGCTGACCCTTCTCTACTGGTTGCGCGAAACTGGTATGTCTCTCAAACAGATGCGGCGGTTCACAACTCTCGCGAAAGAAGATGGGGCAGGCATAGCAGAACGACGCCAAATTCTCGCGGGTCATGCCGACACGCTAAAGTCCAAACGGGCGATGCTCGAAAAATGCGAAAGCGTCCTCGCGATCAAGATTGCTAGCTACGGTCCTGCGCACGAAGAAGACGCCAAATGAAGTTCGCATACTTGATTGAACCTCCTTTCAACTATGTCGGGTCAGACGGGCGCGTTACGGGATGTGACGTTGAACTCGCCCGACATGTATTCTGGGAGCTTGGCATCGCTGATTTCGAGCCCGTCGAGACAGAGTTTGCCGAGCTTCTACCCGGGCTCAGCAATGGTCGCTGGAGCATGACGACGGGTCTGTTTTCAACGAAGGAGCGGCGCAGGGTCGCTCAATTCAGCCTTCCGATTTGGGCGCTGCCTGACGGCTTGCTTGTCAAAAAAGGCAATCCGCGCGGATTGACCGGATACAGCGCAGTTGCGGACCTAAACGACGCAAGGCTAGCCGTCATTCGAGATCAGTTTCAGCATCGCTCAGCGATTGAATTCGGAATCGCCGAAGAGCGGATTGCAATATTTGAGACCTACGCCGAAGCAGCGATGGCCGTGCGCGAGGGAATTGTCGATGCCTATGCCAGCGTTGGGCGCGCGCATAGCGGATTCATCGAACAGCACCAGGACTGGGCACTCGAATTGGTAGTCGTTCCGAAGGAAGAAAAGCCAGCCGCATTTGGCTCGTTCGCGTTCAACCTTAGCGACACGATTTTGCTGAAAGAAGTTGACAAGTTTCTCAGCGAATTCCTTGGGAGTAAGGCGCATCGTAAGATGGTCGCGCCATTTGGTTTCTCGTCGGGGGAAGTAGACTTGGTTGCCCACGCTCCTACCAAGAACGGTCATTGAGCATCTCCAGCCCGGCGACCGCTTCGTCCGCATTGCTGACCTGGGAAGCTGATTGACCGGCGCCCGAAGGACTCGTCGAAAGCCGTAGTCGGCACCCAACTGTCTATAAGTACACGCGGCTAATCGCCCTTGCGCTTCTTCTTCTCAGGTTCCGGCAGCTTGGTCGCATCGAAGCCGTAGAGCCAGTCGAGTTCGGCCGCGAGCTGGCGGCCCGAGCGCCCGCGCAGCACGAGATTGCGAACAAGCGCGATCGGGCCGGAGGCATGCCAGGCGAAATGGTTGAAGCGGCCGCGTGCTTCCACGCGCTTGATGCGCGGCCGCCGCAGCGCCTCGTAGCGGGCGAGGGCTGCCCTGATTTCGTCCGGCATCGCTGCCACCAGATTGGCGAGAATGATCGCGTCTTCCATCGCCATTGCAGCACCTTGCGCGGCAAACGGTGTCAGCGCATGCGCGGCGTCGCCGATCAGTGCAACGCCATTGCCGCCCGTCCACGGGTGATCTGGCGGCACCTCGCGGATCGGCCACAGGCTCCAGGGCGCTGCCTCCCGCGCGAGCAACGACAGCGGCTCGGCCGTACCGCGCATCAGCCTGGCCAGCACCTCGGGGTCGCCGCGCTCACCGGGTCGCGCCGCGGCGTGCTTTGCGTCCACGATCACGACCAGATTGAGCGCGGAGCCGCCGCGGATGGGGTAGGCGACCAGATGGAAGCGTTTGTTGGCGTAGACGGTTACGCAGTCGGTCGGCATCGCCTTCAACAGTGACTGACCGAGCGGCCCGTCTGCGCGCACCGTGCTGCGCCAGGCGGCATAGCCGCTATAGCTCGGCGGCGCGTTGCGCGTGCCGAGGCTGCGCACGGTGGAGCCGACGCCGTCCGCGCCGACAAGAAGCAGGCACGCGGCTTCTTTGACGTCGCCTGCGAGATCGATCGAAGCGGTAACGCCGCGCGGGTGGAAAGCGGCATCCGCGAGCCGTGCACCGGTCACGATGCGAATATCAGGCTCGCGCCTGGCGCGATTCAGGAGCGCGGTTTGCAGGTCGGCGCGATGCGCGACGAGATAAGGCGCGCCCCAGCGATCCTCGGCCTTGGTGCCGAGCGGCACTTCGGCAAGGCGCTTCAGCTTGCGCGCCTCGCGCACGACCACCGCGCGCGGTTCGACCGCGGTCGCGATCAGCTGTTCGAGAACGCCCAGATGGGCGAGAACCCGCGTTGCATTGGGTGAAATCTGGATGCCGGAGCCGGCGTCTTCCAGCTTCGCTGCCTGTTCGTAGAGCTGAACCGAAAAGCCGTTCTTGGCGAATGCGATCGCGGCGGTGAGGCCGGCGATGCCGGCGCCGGCAATGACAATCTGGCGTGAGCGCATTCGCCGGGGTTCCCTTGCGCTCAGGCCGCCTTCGCTTTGAAGGCGCAGCCCTCGGGCTTGGTATCATCGCCATGTAGCTTGGCGTTAAAGCTAAAGAGGGTGGAGCAGTAGGGGCACACGATTTCGTTCTCGTCGCCCATGTCGAGGAAGACATGCGGGTGATCATAAGGCGGGTTCGCACCCACGCATTTGAATTCCTTCACGCCGATCGCGATCTTGTGGTGGCCCGCGCTGTTGTGGAAATGCGGAATATGGTGGCCTGCCATGATGGTCTCCCCGAAGCTCGGATCGGCTCTATCGATTGCAATTCGTTTGAAACATCTGGCAGGTCATTGCAAGCGAGGCGTGGAGATTCTGCCCCGCTTGTGATGTAACCGCTTCCGGTTCGGCATAAGGTACAGACGTCCGGCAGAAGAACGCCGGCGCTGGGAGAATGAAATGAACGAGTTGAGGCCGGTCAAGGCCGAGTTTGCGGATGGGTCGACAGGGTTGCCCGGCGGCGACGACCCCAGCCCAGACCGTTTCGTCAACCGCGAATTCTCCTGGCTGCAGTTCAATCGCCGCGTTCTGGCGGAATCGCAGAACCCCAACCACCCGCTGCTGGAGCGCCTGCGCTTCCTCACCATCTCGGCAGCCAATCTCGACGAGTTTTTCATGGTGCGCGTGGCGGGGCTCGCCGGCCAAGTGCGCGAGGGCATTGCCACCCGCAGCGACGACGGGCGTACCCCGCAGGAACAGCTCGATAACATCCTGCTCGAAGCCGAGCAGTTGCAGGCGGAGCAACATGAATCATTCGCCAATCTGGCTGCCATGCTCTCCGCGCAGGGCATTCACATCGTGCGGCCCGAGCGGCTTCTGAAAGCCGACCGCGAATGGCTGCAGGGCCATTTCGAGGAAGCGATCTTCCCGGTCATGACGCCGCTCTCCATCGACCCGGCGCACCCGTTTCCCTTCATCCCCAATCTCGGCTTCTCTCTCGCGCTGCGTCTCAAGCAACGCCGCACCGGCGAGGAAATGACCGCGCTGTTGCGCGTGCCGGTTTCCCTGGTGCGCTACGTGCGCTTGCCCGACAGCGCGCGCGGTGTGCGCTTCGTCCCGCTGGAAGACGTGATTTCCATGCATATCGACCGGCTGTTCCCGGGTTATGACGTCGGGGGGCTCGGCACATTCCGTATCATCCGTGACAGCGACATCGAGGTCGAGGAAGAGGCCGAAGACCTCGTTCGGCTGTTCGAATCGGCTCTGAAGCGTCGCCGCCGGGGACAAGTGATCCGCATTGAGTTTTCTCGCGAAATGCCTGAAATCCTTCGCGATTTCGTGTCCGGCCAGCTTGGTGTCGCACCCAGCCGTATTTCGGTGCTGAATGGTCCGCTGGCGATCAACCAGCTCTCCGACATCGTGTCGCTGCCGCGCGATGAGTTGAAATTCCCACCCTACAATCCGCGTTTCCCGGAGCGTATTCGCGATCATGGCGGCGATTGTTTCGCCGCGATCCGCGAGAAGGACATCGTCGTCCACCACCCGTATGAATCTTTCGACGTTGTGGTTCAGTTTCTGCGTCAGGCAGCGATGGATGCCGATGTCGTCGCCATCAAGCAGACGCTCTACCGTACGTCCAATGACAGTCCCATCGTGCGCGCGCTCATCGACGCGGCGGAGGCCGGCAAATCGGTCACCGCACTTGTCGAACTCAAGGCGCGCTTCGACGAAGAGGCCAATATTCGCTGGGCGCGCGATCTCGAACGCGCCGGCGTGCAGGTTGTGTTCGGATTTCTAGAACTCAAAACCCACGCCAAGATGTCGCTTGTCGTGCGTCGCGAGGATGGCCGGCTGCGCAACTATGTGCATCTGGGCACCGGCAACTATCACCCCATCACCGCTCGCATTTACACCGACCTTTCCTATTTCACGACGAGCCCGGCAATCGCCCGCGATGTGGCGCAGGTGTTCAACTATATAACGGGCTATGCCGAGCCGGCGGAGGAGATGCAGATCGCGGTGTCGCCCTTTGCGCTCCGCCAGCGCATTCTGGGCCACATCGAAGACGAGATCGCCCACGCCGCTGCCGGGCGCCCGGCGCATATCTGGATGAAGATGAACTCGCTCGTCGATCCGTCGATCATCGACGCGCTGTACAATGCAAGCCGGGCAGGGGTCAGCGTCGATCTGGTCGTGCGCGGCATTTGCTGCCTGCGCCCGCAGGTGCCCGGCCTGTCCGACAATATTCGCGTGAAGTCCATTGTCGGCCGCTTCCTCGAACATAGCCGCATCTATTGCTTCGGCAATGGCGAGGGCCTGCCGTCAGACGCGGCGATTGTCTATTTCTCGTCCGCCGATTTGATGCCCCGCAATCTCGACCACCGGGTGGAGACGCTGGTGCCGATTACAAACGCAACTGTGCATGAACAGGTGCTCGGCCAGATCATGCTCGGCAACATCATGGACAACCGTCAGAGTTTCGAAGTATTGCCGGACGGAACCTCGCGGCGCATGGCGCCAGACGAGGGGGAGGAGCCATTTAACGCCCAGGAATATTTCATGACCAATCCGAGCCTTTCCGGCAGAGGCGACGCGCTCAAATCCCACGCGCCCAAGCGCATCGCGCGCTACCGGCGTGAGAAGAAAGCCGAAGCGGCAAGCCGCTCATGATGGCCATGTCCCAGGGCAGGCTGCAGGACCGCAATCCGCTGTCTGTCATCGACATCGGGTCGAACTCGATCCGGCTTGTCGTTTATGAAGGTGTGGCGCGCTCGCCCACCGTGCTCTTCAACGAAAAGATGCTGGCCGGCCTCGGCCGCAACATCGTTACCACCGGCAAGCTCGACGCCGATGGCGTGACGCGCGCCGTCGGCGAGTTCCGCCGCTTCCGCGCGCTGTCCGAACAGGCTGGCTCGGACGGCATTCATGTGATTGCGACGGCAGCCGCGCGCGAGGCCGAAAACGGCCAGGATTTCATCGAACGGGTGGAAGAAATTCTGGGCACCGAGATCCAGGTGCTCACTGGTCGTGAGGAAGCGCGCTATTCCGCGCTTGGCGTCATTTGCGGCTTTCACAATGCCGACGGCATCGCTGGCGATCTGGGCGGCGGCAGCCTCGAGCTTGTCGACGTGAAGGGCGACGAGATTGGCGACGGCATCACCTTGCCGCTGGGCGGCCTGCGCCTGCAGGATTCCGCCGGCGGCTCGCCGCGTGAGGCAGCTCGCATCGCCCGCAAGGAGTTGAAGCGCGCCGAGCTTCTCGCCGCAGGTGAGGGCCGCACCTTCTACGCCGTGGGTGGCACATGGCGTAACCTCGCCCGCCTGCACATGCTGGCGACCGGCTACCCGCTGCATGTGATGCACAATTACGAGCTCGACCCGAAAAGCTGCGCGGATTTTCTGGAACGCGTGGCGAGCGGCGATATCGACAAGATCAAAGGCGTCAACCGCATCTCAAAGATGCGCCGCGCGCTGCTGCCTTATGGCGCCGCGGTGTTGCAGGAAATCATTCTGGCCATGAAGCCGGCGCGGATCGTGATTTCCGCGCTTGGCGTGCGCGAGGGCTATCTCTTTTCGCTGCTCGACGAAAAGCAGCGCGCTGCCGACCCGCTGATCTCGGCTGCCGAGGAACTGGCGGTGCTGCGCGCGCGCTCCGTCACCCATGCTCGTGAACTCACGGAATGGACGGGCGAAACGCTCGCCGCCTTCGGCGTCAACGAAGAGCCGGCGGAGGCGCGTTACCGCAAGGCCGCCTGCCTGATGGCCGATATCGGCTGGCGCGCTCACCCCGAATATCGCGGCACGCAGTCGCTCAACATCATCTCGCATGCCTCATTCATCGGCATCGATCATCCCGGCCGGGCGCTGATCGCGCTGACCATCATGTATCGCTACGAAGGCATCTACGAGGACATGGTGAGCCCCGAGCTGCGCAAGCTGGCCGGCACGCGTTATGTCGAGCGCGCGCGGCTTCTGGGCGCGATGATGCGTGTCGTCTACCTGCTGTCGGCGGCGATGCCCGGCGTCATGCCGAAGCTTAGATGGGTGAAGCGCGGCGAAAAGGCGCTCGATCTCGTGGTGCCGAAGGAGCAGGCCGCTCTCATGGGCGAGCGGCCCGAGGCGCGGCTGGCCCAGCTCGCCAAGGTCAGCGGTCTGGATCTGAAGCTGCGGCTGGCGGACGACTGACGGGGCTCAGCGCCGTGTGCCGGTGACGAGCAGATAGTCCCGCTTTACGTGCAGCAGCCCGGCGCTTGTGAGATAGTGCCGGTGGTAGTCGCCGACATCAGCGCGAAACGCGGCAAGCGCTTTGGCGTCTAGAGTGTTGGCGAGCTGGCGCACGGGCCCGAAGCCACGCACATACCAGTCCCAGATTTCCTGCACGCCGTCATAGTAATCGTGGCTGGTGCCGCTCTCGAAGGTGAGCTCGAAAGCCTCACCCAGTAGCGAACGCACATGCTCCGGGTCGCCCCATGCGAGCGGCGACTGTTCGGGCGGCGGATCGCCGGCATGCTTGCCGACGATGCCGAAGAACTGCGCGACACTGCCGCCGGGCACCCAGGTGGCTAGAACGAGACGCCCACCGGGCTTGCACACACGCGCAAGCTCGTCTGCCGCGCGCTGCTGGTTGGCTGCGAACATAACCCCGAATGTCGAAATCACCCGGTCGAACGCACCGTCATCGAATGGCAGGCGCTCCGCATCGGCGCACCGAAAGCCAAGCGAAAGTGCGGACGGAGCAAGATCGCGCGCGGCGGCCAGAAGTTCATCGGAAATGTCGATGCCTGTCACGTTGGCGCCCGAGCGCGCGGCATTGCGCGCCGACCAGCCGGTGCCCGTGGCGACATCCAGCACCGTCTCGCCCGCTTGCGCAGCAAGGCGCTTCGCAGCATGCGCGAGCGCGTCCGAGATGGCGAAGCTCACATCGTCGTAATGGTGTCCGCCCAAACCCCACATGCGCGCCGGCGCTTCGTGGTGCGGCTGGATCTGATTGCTTGTGCCATGCATAGCCTGTCTCCTCGTTGGTACCTGAACCGAGAGGCACGGGAGCACGGGCGCGGCTGCGGAAATAGTCCAGAAAGTGTAGTATCGGCGCGGCGAGGCCGAAGGTAGGCTGCGGCCTCCTAAGGTTGGAGGCGCGACATGAAGGGCTATGGCCAGTTCTGCCCCATCGCCAAGGCATCCGAAGTCTTCTGCCAGCGCTGGACGACGCTCATCCTGCGCGATCTCGCAGGCGGCGCGACGCGATTTTCGCAGCTTCAGCGCGGCGTTCCGCTTGCTTCGCCGACGTTGCTGTCGCGCCGGCTGAAGGAGCTCGAGGCGGAAGGCATCGTCGAACGACGCCAGTCTGCTGAACGGCGCGGCTGGACATATCATCTCACCGATGCCGGCGAGGAATTTGTGCCCATCGTGATGGCGCTCGGCACCTGGGGCCAACGCTGGTCGCGCCGCGACCTCGGCGAAGACGAGATCGATCTCGATCTGTTTTTGTGGGCGACGGAAAACACCGTCGATGCCAGCGCCTTTGGCAAACGGCGCACCGTCGTTCAAATGAACTTCGACGACCAGCCGGCGCACAAAAGCTGCTGGTGGTTCATCAACGAAAACGACGCCTGTGAGCTGTGCCTCAAGCAGCCGGGTTTCGAAGTCGATCTTTATGTGTCGGGCAATCTGCCGGACCTCATCGGCATTTGGCGCGGCGATGTGAGCTTGCAGTCGGTCGCCGATGCCGGCCGGCTGGAGATGCATGGCAACAGCCGGTTGGTGAAGGCATTCCCGCGCTGGCTGAGCGCCAGTTCGCTGGCGCATGTCGCGTCGCAGAGGCAGCAGCGCCGCGTCTAACGCGCCGCTGCGTACTCGCTCACGGCTTCGCCGAATGCCTCGAACAGCGCCCGGTTCACCGGGTTGGTTTCGGGGTCGTATTCGGCATGCCACTGCACGCCGAGCGCGAAACCTTCCGCGCCGTCGATCCTGATCGCCTCGATCGTCTCGTCCTCGGCAATGCCTTCGATCACGACGCGTTTGCCCGGTTCCAGAATGCCCTGGCCATGCAGCGAATTGACCCGGATCGTGTCGCGCCCGAAAAGCCTGGCGAACGCGCCGCCGGGCGTGAGGCGCACATCGTGCCGGTCGGCGAACACGACCTCGGGGTCGGGATGGATTTCGCCGTTTTCGAGCCGCGGCATGCGGTGGTTCATGCGGCCTGGAATTTCGCGGATTTCTGGGTGTAGCGAGCCACCATAGGCGACGTTCATTTCCTGGAAGCCGCGGCAGATGCCAAAAAGCGGCACGCCCCGTGCCACGCAAGCTTCTACAAGCGGCAGCGCGACGGAATCGCGGTCTTCGTCATACGGTTCGTGTTTGGCGTGCGGCTCGGTCGCGAAGCGTCTCGGATGCACATTGGCGCGCGCGCCGGTCAGCACGATCCCGTCGACGGTCGCGAGAAGATCGCCAATGTCGGTGATCGACGGCGCGCCGGCAAAGATGAGCGGTAGCGCGCCGGTGACGGCGGTCACGGCGGCAAGATTGCGTTCGCCCGCCATCTGCACGGCGAAACGGTTTTCGACATTGAAGCGGTTGCCGATTACGCCGACGACAGGTTTTTTCATCGCCTCTTGCTCCGCCGCGCTTCTATTCGGCCGCCTTCGGCATGTCGAACACGGCGATCCTGCGGTCCTGGAATTTGAGCGCGATTTCGCCGCGCACGAGTTGCAGTGCGCGCTCGCCGAAGACTTCACGCCGCCAACCGGAAAGGGCGGCCACTTCGGCCTCGTCGCCATTGGCGGCGATACGGTCGATATCGTCGCTCGAGGCCAGCACCTTGGGTGCGACGCCTTCTTTTTCCGCGACAAGCTTCAGAAGCACCTTGAGCAATTCCGCTGCCGCATTCGCCCCTTCGGGATGCTGCTTGTGCTTTTGCGGTTTGGGCAGGTCTTCCTTTGGAATAGCGAGCGCAGCGCTCACCGCTTCCATCAGGCCGGCCGCCGCGCCGGAGCGTTCCCAGCCGCGCGGAATGGTTCGCAGGCGCCCAAGCGCTTCCGTGGTTGCCGGCAGTTGCTGGGAGACTTCCACCAGCGCGTCGTCCTTGAGGATGCGCCCCCGCGGCACGTTGCGTTCGCGCGCTTCGCGCTCGCGCCAGGCGGCAATCGACTTGGCGACGGCTAGCTGCTGCGGCTTCGGGTTGCGCAGTTTCAGCCGGCGCCAGGCATCGTCCGGGTTCGGGTCGTAGGTCTTGCGTGCCGTGAGAACCTCCATTTCCTCGTTCAGCCAGTGGGCACGGTTTTCGCGCTCCAGCTCGGCGGCGAGGTGGCGGTAGACGTCGATCAGATGGGTAACATCGGCCAGCGCATATTCAAGCTGCTTGTCCGATAGCGGCCGGCGGCGCCAGTCGGTGAAGCGCGAGGTTTTGTCGATGCGCACGCCGGTGATCTTGTTGACGAGCTGGTCGTAGGAAACGCTGTCGCCGAAGCCGCACACCATGGCGGCCACTTGGGTGTCGAACACCGGGTGGGGGATCAATCGGCCAAGATGGAAGATGATCTCGATGTCCTGCCGTGCGGCGTGGAAAATCTTGAGGATCGATTCATCGCCCATCAGCGCGAAAAACGGCGCAAGGTCGATGCCGGAGGCCAGCGGGTCGACCAGATAGGCAGCGTCGGGCGAGGCCATCTGGATCAGGCACAGCTCGGGCCAGAATGTCGTCTCGCGAATGAACTCGGTGTCTACAGTGACGAATTCGGATTTCTTGAGCGTTTCGATGGCCGCGTCGAGCTCGGCCTGTTTTGTGATGACCTTCATGCGCACTGTTTAGTTTGATTTCCCGGCCTGTTGAAGCGCTTCGTCGTCGGTTTTTGCGTTGCGTTGTGTGCGGCCCACAAGTCTTCCGAAAATCAGGGAGGTTCTGAGCAGCGCCGCGAAGCGGCTGCGCTCGGCGGCCGGCACGGAGGAGCGGACCCGCATACGGTAGAGGATGATGATGATCAGCGTTGCGTAGACTGCAGCATTGAAAAAGAACAATGCATGCGGGCCGAACGCCTCCATCACGAAAGCCGCGGTGAAAGGTCCGAAAATGGCGCCGATCGAATAAAACAGCATCAGCCCGGCATTGAGCATCACATATTCGTTGGGCTCTGCGCGGTCGTTGGCGTGCGCGGCAGACAGCGAAAACATTGGCATGGCAAAGGCGCCGAAGATGAAGACGACAGCGAAATTGGCCGGCCGGCTGGAGCCGGTGAAGAGCGCCAGAGCGAGGGCAGCTGTCATCGCGGCCGCCGACGTGGCGATCAGAACGTGCCGACGATCCCATTTGTCGGAAGCATATCCCAGCGGGTACTGGATCAGCGCGCCGCCGATGATCGATGCTGACACGAAGGCTGCTACGTCTGTGACAGTAAGTCCGATTTCCTGCGCATAGACCGGGCTCAGCATGCGGAAAGCACTGTTGGACAGGCCGACCGAAATTGCGCCGATTGCGCCCAGCGGCGAGATCGCCCAGGCGCGCCTCAGATCAAATTTCACATTTTCCGGCGGTTTCGGGTTCGAGCGGTCGGCGAGCGAAACCGGCACGAGCGAAAGCGTGATCATGATCGTCATGACGGCGAAGATGGCGAAGCCGCCTGCGCCCACGGCGGGAATCAGGAATTGCGACCCCGTCACCGCGCCAAGATCGATGATCCGATAGACGGAAAGAACGCGTGCGCGGTCGCGGTTTTCCACGCCCGAATTGATCCAGCTCTCGATGACGGTGAACAAGCCTGCGAAGCAGAACCCGGATGCGAAGCGTATCGCTGTCCAGAGCCAAGGATCGATCAGGATCGCCATCAGCAGCGTGCCGGAGGCGGCAATTGCCGCAAGGGCGGCGAAGGCACGTATGTGCCCGACCGCGCGCAAGATGCGCACGACCGCCACGCAGCCGATCAGGAAGCCTGCAAAGTAGGCGGTGCCGATCACGCCGATTGAAGCGGCCGAAAACCCTTCCTGCGCGCCGCGCAGCGCAATCAGCGTGCCTTGCAGCCCGTTGCCGCCCAAAAGGATGGCTGCCGCGATCAGAAGCGGGATGAGCGGGCGCAGCGAAGACATTGTTCAAACCGTGAAGCGAACCGCTTCTATGCGGGAAGCCGACTGAAATGTCATGCCCCAATTGCCCGGGTGGCACTGGCCCACGGAGGGCCGGATCGGGACAGCTTAGCCGGTGATAAGTCCGGCGCGCAGCGCCTCGCTCACCGCCTGCGAGCGGCTCGACACATCGAGCTTGCGGAATGCGTTTTTCAGGTGAAAGCGCACCGTGTTTTCCGACACGCCCAGAATGTCGCCGATCTCACGGTTGCTCTTGCCGCGCGCGGCCCAGTGCAGGCAGTCGATTTCGCGCGAGCTGAGTTCGGGTTTGCTGGCAACGTCGTGGCCATTTCCGTTGCCATTCGGCACGCCATGTTCGGCGTCGAGCGCTTCCATCAGATAGACGGCGAGCAGGTGAATTTCATGCCGGGTGGCATGAAACAGCTCCTCCGATTTGGCGCTCTTGCCGCGCAGATAAACTGTTACGCCCTTGTTCACCGACACGGTGCTCAGCGGCACCAGCCATGCGTGGCGCACGCCGAATGCCTTGAGCATGAATTTCTGCCAGCGCACGGAGGCGTTTTGCGGACAGCGGTCCAGAAACGCCACATAGTCGAAGGGCGACTTGCCGGCGGCGGTTTCCTCGATGGCCGGACACATCTGCAGCCAGCCATCGCGCACATAGTCGGTGATCAGGTTCATGTCGTAGTCGCAGACCACGAAATTGCAGCGCTGATCGACATTGTTGAACGTGTCGACGCCGAAGGAATAGGCATCGAAACCGTGATAGCCCATATCCTTGATGGTCGCCGAAAACAGCGACACTATCTCGTCGCTTGTCCCGCATTGCGCGAGACCTTCGATCAGCCCGTCCACCCGCTCCATGGCCGGCACCTTACCCGCTTTGCTTATATGATCCACCCACCGTGTCGGCTGGGACTACCGCCCGCTGATAGGGATGCGCAGATTGGCGGACACACTTACGGACTGGCTGGTTCCGCCGATCCCGGCATAGGCGGCATTGAGCGCGGCACTCGCGCCACCGGCAAAGGCGATCGCAGCACCCGCGCGTGCCGACACGCCGAATGTGTCCGACGAAACGGTTGCCCCGCCGGCCCCGATGATCGGGTCGAAACGGCCGAGATTGGCAAAGAAATCGAGCCCGAAGTTCGGCGTCAGCGTCACGCCTCCGTCGCCAAGCTGAATGCCCTGGCGCGGCTGGAAGGAGGGGCCGAAGGTGAGCGTCGTCTGGGTCGTGTTCGATGCCGCGACCACCGTGCCGTCCGACGCCGTGAAGGCGTCACGCTGCACATTCACCACCGAGATGCCGAGGGCAGGGGTGATGCTCCACGCACCGAGCGCGAAGCTGCGCGAGAGCTTCGCCTGTCCGGCCAGCGAGCGGCCTATCGCGGTGCCTGTGGCACCCGAGGCGAAGGTCGCATTCGCGCTCGCACCCGAATAGGCCAGGATGGTCTCAAGCAGCAGCTGGTTGGCGATCCGCGCCTGCGCGAATGCGGCAACCGACCATGCCGAGGCAGACGCATTGCCGGTCGTGCCGAAGCGGTTGGAATGCGCATAGCGTGCCGCCAAACCGGCGTTCAGCCATGGCGCGAGGCGGTAGCTGGCGCCCGCCGCAACCGCTGCCGTCGTACCCCGCTGTGCCAGACCAGTCGGGTCGACGTGAAAGGTCACGCTGCCATTCACCCATATGTTGAAACGCGGGTCGCCCAGAATGCCGTCGGGCACGCCGGCAGCGCCATAGGCACGCTTCATTTGCTGGCGCGTTGTCGCAAGGTCGTAAGCGAAGGCGAAGCTGTTGTCGGACGCGGACATGGCGACCGGCAGGCCGGGCTGATAGCCAAGCGCGCCCGCAATGCCCGGCATCTGCGCCGGCGCGTGGGCTGCGGCGAGCCGCTCGGTCGCGGCAACCGCCGGCGGCACCGCGCCGTTGGCGACGGGGAAGAAGCCCGCGCCGTTTTGCGCCTGACAGGCGGCAAGTGCTGCCTCGGCCTGGTTCAGAAGCTGCTGCGAGACATTCACTCTGGCCTGTGTGCGCGCCACCTCAGCTGCGGCTGGCTCAATCGCTGCCTTTGCTTCTTCGCTCGCCGCTTCTGCAGCCAGCTGTTCCAGAAAGGCGCGATCAATGGGACTGTCCGTCGAGAAATTTCGAGTCAGGATGCGGAGATTGGCTTCGTCCCTGTCCGCCGACCTGGCAGCGCGCTTGGCATCGCCAACCCGGTCTTCGGCCAGCAATGCCCCGAAGTGGGCAGACTCTGCCCGTCGGGCAGCGACCTGCAGCCTGGTGACGGCGATGAGATGATCCGCCATGTCGCGTGCAAGGCCCATCTGCGCCCGAAGTACGGCTGCTTGTTCAGCTGCGCAGCTGCTGCCACCGAGCGCCGCTCCAACAGCATCCCCGCCGCCGAGCCGGACCAGGCAGTCGGCAAGGTCTGACACCACTTCTTTCATGTTTCTGCCGAGGCGGATCATTCGGTTGTGGTCTTCGCGGCCTGTTTGGGCCGCGCTGAAGTCCCCATCGAACGCGGCAAGCTCCGCCAGCGCGCTTTGCAGGTCTTCGCCGAGCGCGGCGATCAGCAAACCGCACGGGATGTTGGGAATGCCAAGCCCGTTGAAGCCGAAATCCGGCACCGCGAAATCGTCAAGCAGATTTGCGCCCGGCACCACACCACGGATCGCATTGTCGACCACGCCGGCCTTCTGCTGAGCGTTCTGCCCGCCACCGGCGGGGGTCGCTGCCGCGGCGCTGGGGTCAGTACAGTCGATTGTGATGTTGAGCGTATTGATACCGAATACATGGCCCTGAAAGCGGATCGTGCCAGACGACGTTGCGCCCGTATTGGGCACGGTGATCATGACTGTCTGGCTGAGTGGCGTTCCGCCGGCCGTGTTGTCCACCGTCACGGTTTCGCCGGCAAAGCTGATCGTGACGATCGAGCCGGCCGGCGCGGTGACGTTGAAGGTTATCTTCTCGCCTGCGTTAAGCGTGTAAACCGCGCCGCCATTCAAATTCATGTCGAACGGGTTGGTAAGCGGCGTCGGCCCCGTATAGCTGAAAGTCTGTCCCTTCAGCGCCGTACAGCTTGCGGAGATGGCATGCGCCGCCGAGACGCTGGCGACAATCGAACACAAAACCAGAAACAGGCCCGCAACGAGCTTGCGCGCCGTCGCCGGCACCCCCTGAATACGCATGACATCTCCCCAAACCGCGCCGGCCGTCTTCGGCTCGGCGGTCTCCGTGTTTACGCCGGGGAAGTTCGCGTGGCAGGCGCGGTGCTGCCACTACCCGATCGGGTGGGGTTTGGGGGAAAAACGGCTGAGGAGCTGGGTTTGCGGGCCACAACGACAAAAGCGCCGGCGGAAAACCCCGCCGGCGTTGCCGAAATCTGGCTTTGTGGATGGCCGCTATTCGGCCGACACGGTGCCTTTCATGGCTGGGTGGAAGTTGCATTTGTAATCGTGATTGCCCGCTTCCACTGTCACGGTCGCGCTCTGGCCCTTGTTGAGCCGGCCGGTGTCGAAGCTGCCGTCATTCGCGGTGGCCGTGTGCGGCGCGCCGTCCATATTGGTGAAGGTGATCGTGTCGCCTGCCGCCACTGAAAGTGAGGCGGGGCTGAATTTGAAGCCGGTGATTTGGACGGCATGGTCGGCTGCGAAAGCCGCCGACGAACTGAGAATTGCGATAATTGCTGCAATGCTGAACTGACGCACGTGATTTCCCCTTTGTTGTCCAGTCTGCCTTATGCCCCGCAAGGTGACGCCAGGGCACCTACACGACGGGGTAGGTGCGGGCATTACCGCACACGTGCCGGATTGCCCGCAACCACGCTGTCGGCAGCGACGTTGCGGGTCACCACCGCGCCGGCGCCCACGATTGCCCGGTCGCCGACCGTGACGCCGGCGAGAATGATCGCCCCGCCGCCAACCCAGACGTCGGAGCCAATCGTCACCGGCTTTGCGATCTCCAGCCCTTCGGAACGCAGCTTCGGGTCCTTGTGATGCTCGGCGCAGTAGATATGCACGCCCGGTCCGAACATGGTGCGGTTGCCGATTGTCACAGGCGCGGTATCGAGGATCGTGCAGCCTGCGTTGAAATAAACACCGTCGCCCAGCCTGATATTCATGCCGTAAGCGCAATGAAAAGGTGCTTCGATGAGCACCTCCGCGCCAACGCCTGCAAACAGCGCCCTGAGCGCTGACGCCATCTCGCCGCGTTCTGCCGGAGGCATGGTGTTGTGCTGGTGAACGGCTGCGCGCGCAGTGTTTCGCAGCGCCTCCAGTTCCGGGTCGATACAGGAATACCATTCGCCCGCCGCCATCTTCTGCCGCTCGGTCTGTGGCATTGCGAATCTCTCCCGGCCACCGCGCCATTTGCCGCTCAGGCTGCACCATGCCGGCCAGACCCCGCAAGCTGTAGCCCGCGCCTGCGCGGCTTACCTTGACAAACCGGCCCCTCCATGCGCTTTTCGCGCCGATTTTCAGGCGCCGCTTCGTGCTGGCGCCACAGCAACCTTTCATGATCCGGAACAGACCACATGCACCGCTACCGCAGCCATTCCTGCGTTCAACTGAGAGAAGCCGATGTCGGCGCCAACGTCCGCCTGTCGGGCTGGGTTCACCGTGTGCGCGACCATGGCGGCCTGCTCTTCATCGACCTGCGGGACCATTACGGCATCACCCAGATCGTGGCCGATCCGGATTCGCCCTGCTTCAAGACGGCCGAGACCGTGCGCGGCGAATGGGTTATCCGCGTCGACGGCGAGGTGAAGGCGCGTTCGGCCGAGACGGTGAATGCCAACCTGCCCACCGGTGCGGTGGAAGTGTTCGCGCGCGAGATGGAGGTGCTGTCGGCGGCGAAAGAGCTGCCGTTGCCGGTCTTCGGTGAGCCGGATTATCCCGAGGATATCCGCCTCAAATACCGCTTCCTCGATCTGCGCCGCGAAACGCTGCACAAGAACATCGTGATGCGCACCCGGATCATCGCGGAAATGCGCAAGCGCATGGCCGAGGCTGCTTTCACCGAATATTCGACGCCGATCCTGACCGCATCGTCGCCGGAGGGCGCACGCGACTTTCTGGTGCCTAGCCGCATTCACGAAGGCAAGTTCTATGCGCTGCCGCAGGCCCCGCAGGTCTACAAGCAGCTCATCATGGTGTCGGGCTTCGACCGCTATTTCCAGATCGCGCCCTGTTTCCGCGACGAGGACCCGCGCGCCGACCGGCTGCCGGGCGAGTTTTACCAGCTCGACCTCGAAATGAGCTTTGTCGAGCAGGAAGACGTGCTGGCCACGATGGAGCCGGTGCTGCGTTCCGTGTTCGAGACATTTGCAGACGGCAAACCGGTCACGCAGGAGTTTCCGCGCATCCCTTATGACGAGGCGATCCGCAAATACGGCTCCGACAAGCCGGACCTGCGCAACCCAATCGTCATGGAAGACGTGTCGGAACACTTCCGTGGTTCGGGCTTCAAGGTATTCGCCAACATTCTGGCCAATGACGAAAAGGCCGAGGTCTGGGCCATTCCGGCCAAGACCGGCGGCTCGCGTGCCTTCTGCGACCGAATGAATTCATGGGCGCAGGGCGAGGGCCAGCCGGGCCTGGGCTACATCTTCTGGCGCAAGGAAGGCGACAAGCTCGAAGGCGCCGGACCGATTGCCAAGAACATTGGCGAGGAGCGCACCGAGGCGATCCGCACTCAACTCGGGCTGGAAGATGGCGACGCCTGCTTCTTCGCCGCCGGTGACCCGAAGAAGTTTGCTGGCTTTGCGGGTGACGCCCGCACCCGCGCCGGCGAGGAACTCGATCTTGTCGACCGCGACCGTTTCGAGCTCTGCTGGATCGTCGATTTCCCCTTCTACGAGTGGGACGAGGACGAGAAGAAGGTCGAGTTCGGCCACAACCCGTTTTCGATGCCGCAGGGCGGCATGGATGCGCTGGAAAACAAAGAGCCGCTGTCGATCAAGGCCTTCCAGTACGACATGGTCTGCAACGGCTTCGAGATTGCCTCGGGCGGCATCCGCAACCATTTGCCGGAGACGATGGTCAAGGCGTTCGAGATCGCCGGTCTCGACCGGCAGACAGTGGAAGAGCGCTTCGGCGGCCTCTACCGCGCCTTCCAATATGGCGCACCGCCGCATGGCGGCATGGCAGCCGGCATCGACCGCATCGTGATGCTGCTTCTGGGCGCGGTGAACCTGCGTGAGATCACCATGTTCCCGATGAACCAGCAGGCGCAGGACCTGCTGATGGGCGCACCGTCGGAAGCTTCTCCGCAGCAGTTGCGTGAGCTGAACCTGCGTTTGGCGCCGTCGAAGAAGGCGGAATAGCGGATCGCAACACCGCACCGTCATCCCGGCCAAGCGGCTTTAGCCGCGCCGAGCCGGGACCCATTGAGAGGCGCGGCCGGGTAGCCGATGAAGGTGTCCGGTTCTGGAATGCTTTTCGGTGGCCTCCGGGCCGTTTCCTGTGATCTTCGGACCAATGGGTCCCGGATCATCGCCGCTTCGCGGCTCGTCCGGGATGACGCCTGCACACCCATCTTGACCGCCCCCGCATTTGCCGCAATACTCAACCAATAGGTTTACTATTGGAGAATGTCATGTCGCCCCGCACAGCGTCCCGCAAGGACTGGCATGCCGAAAGGCTGGAGCTTCTGCGCAAGGAAAAAGAGTTCACGCGCGCCCGCGATGCGCTCTCAGCTGCGCGCCGAGATCTGCCCTGGGTGAAGGTCGACAAGGACTATGTGTTCGAGGCGCCCGAAGGGAAGGTGTCGTTGCGGGACCTCTTCGCCGGCCGCTCGCAGTTGGTCGTTTATCATTTCATGTTCCACCCGGACTGGGAGGCAGGCTGCAAGAGCTGCTCCTTCTGGTCGGAGAGCTTCGACGCCATAACGCGCCATATCGCTCAGCGCGACGTGACGCTGGCGGTTGTTTCGCGCGCGCCGCTCGCCAAGCTGCTCGCCTTCCAGAAGCGCATGGGCTGGACGTTCCGCTGGGTTTCTTCCGGCGATAGTGATTTCAACTTCGACTACCGCGTCTCGTTTCGAGATGGCGAGGCGGGCGAGGGCAACTACAATTTCGGCACGCTGAGTTTCGGAGGGCCCGAAGCGCCGGGCATCAGCGTGTTCGCGCTCGGCGACGACGGTGCGGTCTACCACACCTATTCGGCCTATTCCCGCGGGCTCGACATGCTGAACCCGACCTATCACATACTCGACATTGTGCCGAAGGGCCGCGACGAGGACGCACTGTCCTACCCGATGGAGTGGCTGCGCCTGCACGACGAGTACACTGCGGCCTGAAGAGCCCGCCCGTCGGGCAGGCCTTCAGGACGGACCTAGGCCGAACGTTACTCGTTTGCCGTAATCGTCACGCCCAGCGTCTGCGGCAGGGTCTGCGGTGCGCTCATGGCGCCCGCCATCAAAAGCGCGAACGGCACCGGCGCCGGCGGTGCGGCGCTGACAACCAGATTGTCAGGATTATCGAGGAAAGCCGACACGGCCGTCGTTGCCTGCGCGGTCAGCTGCTGGTCGCCGATCTGCATCATCATGAACGGCACCATGGCCTTTGCCTGGTTGGCGACGTCGCGGGCGCGCCCGCCTTGCTGCTGCGCGGCGAATTCCAGCACCTTGTTGGTCAGCGTGTCGTCGTCGAAATGAATGCGCGCCGAGTGGAAGCTGAGCTGCTGCATCAGCCCCAGCATGGCCATGCCCGAGGCCGATTGGTCGCCATTCGGATTGGCGAGCATCGCGGCCTGCGTCTCGCGCAGCGATTTTATGAAGTCCGGCGTGTAGCCGCCGATTTCGAGGCTGATGCCGATGGTGCCGGCGTCATCGACCGTGATGTCGTAGCGCGTCAGGCGCAGAAGCCCGCTGGCGGGATCCCAGTCGCCATCGATGGCGAAGCTTCCCGAAATGTCGGAATAGCCGAGTGCGGCGGCGGTCGCGCGCGTCTTGGGGTCGTCCGCGGCACCCGGCTTGGCGGTGAATGCCTCGGCCGCACCGGTGAAAACCATCGGCTCGCCGCCCTCAGGCAGATCGACCTCGATCGCCATGTCCGTCATGGTGAAGACGTCCACGCCCTTCACCGTCACCGCCATTTCGGCCAGCCGCGCCGCCTCGTAAAACAGCGCCCCGCCATAGGCGTTTTCCTGGCCCTCGGGCTCCAGCAGCATGCCGTCGACGGCGATTTCACTGAGATAAACCGCGCTGTCGCCATCCTGATTGCTGAATTCGGGCACAAGCAGCGTGCCGACGCGCCAGCCGCCGCCCTGTTCGGTCACGTCGATAAGCTCCACCAGCGGCAGCGTCGTGCCTTCGCCATTCACCTCGACATTGACATCGATCAGCCCGATCACCGGGTCGCCATCGTCGTTTTCATACTGGTCGATCTCGGCCCAGCCGACATTGGTGCCCTGTTCGGCCATCACCGCCTGCAGCCTGTCGAGAAAGGCGTCGGTGTCGAGCGCCACGGCCGGCGCCGTGTAGGCCAAAAGCGCGGCAAACGCCGCCGGAAGTGCGAAACGCGTGGTGATCCCGGTGCCAGTCATTGAGTGTTCCCTGAGTTGCCTGTCGTCTGTTCGACGCTAATGGCCGAAAAAGACCGGATAACGGCGTTGGGCCAAACAATGCCTGTTTTTGTTCGGCGATGGCAAGGCACGCGCGCCAAAGCTGGTGAACGCAGCCTTGGGGCGCGCCTGCGCCCCTTGCCCCGAATCATCCCCTCCGCTAACCGCAAATCATGGGAAAGAGCCTTTTGCCGCCCGGCAGTGACGGCGGCGACAATATCGAACCGGTCGACCTGAAAAAGGCGCTCGAGGAGCGCTATCTCGCCTATGCGCTGTCGACCATCATGCATCGCGCGCTGCCGGACGTGCGCGACGGCCTGAAGCCCGTCCACCGCCGCATCATGTATGCCATGCGTCTTGCCCGGCTCGAGCCCGGCACGCGTTTCTCGAAGTGCGCGGCCATCGTCGGCGACGTGATGGGCAAGTTCCACCCGCATGGCGACCAGTCGATCTACGACGCGCTGGTGCGCCTCGCGCAGTCTTTTGCGATGCGTTACCCGCTGGTCGACGGCCAGGGCAATTTCGGCAATATCGACGGCGATGGCGCGGCCGCCATGCGCTACACCGAAGCGCGCATGACCGAGGCGGCCAGCGAGCTTCTGGAAGGCATCACCGAGGACGCGGTCGATTTCCGGCTCACCTATAATGAGGAGGACGATGAGCCCGTCGTGCTGCCGGGCGCCTTCCCGAACCTTCTCGCCAACGGCTCCAGCGGCATCGCCGTCGGCATGGCGACCTCAATCCCGCCGCACAACGCAGCCGAGCTGTGTGCGGCCGCGATTGACCTGATCGACAACCCGGCCGCCTCCGTCGCCGACTTGATGCGCCATGTCGAGGGCCCGGATTTCCCGACCGGCGGCATCGTTGTCGATGACCGCGCCGCCATGCTGGAAGCCTACGAAACCGGGCGCGGCTCGTTTCGCCTGCGCGCCCGCTGGGAGCAGGAGGATCAGGGCAGGGGCACCTGGACGGCGGTCGTCACCGAGATCCCCTATGGCGTTCAGAAGTCGCGGCTGATCGAAAAGATCGCCGAGCTCATCCTCGCCCGCAAGCTGCCGCTGCTGGAAGACGTGCGCGACGAAAGCGCGGAGGATATCCGCCTCGTGCTGGTGCCGAAATCCCGCACGGTCGACCCCGCCTTGATGATGGAATCGCTCTTCCGGCTGACCGACCTGGAATCGCGCTTCCCCTTGAACATGAACGTGCTCTCGCGCGGCAAGGTGCCGGGCGTGCTGTCGCTCAAGCAGGTGCTTGCCGAATGGCTCGCCCACCGGCGCGACGTGCTTTTGCGCCGTTCGCGCCATCGCCTCGGCGAAATCGAGCGCCGGCTGGAAATCCTGTCGGGCTACCTCATTGCCTATCTCAACATCGACGAGGTCATCCGCATCATCCGCGAGGAGGATGAGCCGAAAAAGGTCATGATGGCCCGCTTCGAGCTCACCGATACACAGGCCGAGGCCATCCTCAACATGCGGCTGCGCGCCTTGCGCAAGCTCGAAGAGTTCGAGATCAGGAAGGAATTCGACGGTCTCAGCGAGGAGAAGGCCGGCATCGAGGCGCTGCTGGCGTCGGAGACCAAACAATGGGCCACCGTGCGCTGGCAGGTCGGCGAGGTGGCGAAGAAATACGCCAAGGACACCGAGCTTGGCGCGCGGCGCACCACCTTCTCGGTCGCACCCGAGCATGACCTCACCGACATCCACCAGGCGATGGTGGAAAAGGAGCCGGTCACCGTCGTCGTGTCGGAAAAGGGCTGGCTGCGCGCGATGAAGGGCCATCTGGCCGATTTCGCCGCGCTCACCTTCAAGGAGGGCGACGCGCTGAAACTCGCCTTCCATGCCCAGACCACCGACAAGGTGCTGGTGTTCACGACCGGCGGCAAGTTCTTCACCATCGGGGTCGACCGGCTGCCCGGCGGCCGCGGCCATGGCGAGCCGATCCGCATCATGGTCGACATGGACAACGATCAGGCGATCGTCACCGCCTTCGCACATGACCCGGCGAAGAAGCTGCTTCTGGTCAGCCATGCCGGCAATGGCTTCGTCGCGCCGGAGGCCGAAATGGTCGCCAACACGCGCAAGGGCCGCCAGGTGATGAATGTGAAGGCGCCGGATGAGGCGGCGCTTTGCATGCGGGTGGAAGAGGGCGCCGATCAGGTCGCGATTGTCGGCGAAAACCGGAAACTTCTCGTCTTCCCGCTGGCCGACGTGCCCGAAATGACCCGCGGCAAGGGCGTACGCCTGCAGAAATACAAGGATGGCGGCGTCAAGGACGCCAAAACCTTCCAGATGTCTGCCGGTCTGTCATGGGTGGACTCGGCCGACCGCACTTTCGTCAAGCCGGCGGAGGAACTGACGGAATGGAAGGGTGCACGGGCAAGTGCGGGACGCATGGTGCCCAAGGGTTTTCCAAGGACGGGGAAGTTCTGAGGTGAGGGTTCCTTAACTGAAGAACTGAGCGGTAGCGATATGACTATTGCAGTTGCCTGGGAGCGGAGGCTTCCAACTTATTCAGAGCTGATAGTCTGTTCAGATAGCCGCCTCACAGGCGGGGGGCATATCGACGTTTGCCAGAAGATATTTCCAACCCCGCGAGAGGATATGGCAATTGCATTTTGCGGCAGTACGCTAATTGCCTACCCGCTGATCAATCAGCTAATTTCCTATGTGCGCAACTATAAGAAAAGTGTCGACAGGGCTCTAGACTCCGCAGAAGTGCCGCGGCGCTTCTGCGAGTTGATAAATCAGTTTCTACAAAGCTATACTGATCCAGCAGAGTTAGAAAAAGAATTGTATTCGACAAATTTTTTATTGTGCCATTATTCTTGGAAGGCACGCCGACCTATGATTAGTAGGATAACATATGAGAAATCTACGCAGAGATATGTTCCGATCCGGGGTTGAGTACCGAAGTCGATAAGCAAAACTTTGCACAAAGAAGGCGGCGCATTTTCTATTATTGGGGATTATCGACACAAGTTTTTCGACGGGTTGATGGCCATCATGAATGAAAGGAAGATTAAGAAATTTGATCTAGAGCCACTCGAAGTGATGTGCACAATGCTGCAAGACCCAGAATTAACCGATCGCTCGAAAATTCTAAGAGGCGCTATCGGCGGCGCTCCTCAAATGGTGAAGATATATCCGTTCCTTAAGACTATCGAATTTGCTGTACGATGGGGAGAGGATAGAAGAATTTACCTAAACGGCAGAGAGATATTTGAGTACGAAAAAATATTTGCACCAATACTCAATTCAGGAGATATGACTTTTGAATACCCGCTGGAGGCTGTTGAGCTAGAGTCGGGATTTGAAACGCTGAAGCTGTAATGTCGGTAACCCGATAAACGTGGTGATTTGTGCTCAAACCCACACGCATACGAACCAAGTTCAGGAATGATCGAAATCTAGGAATGTGTAGACATATCCCCCCTGCGTTGCAGCATAGCTCGATTCGCGGCAGGGAATTCTCTCGTGCCAAACTGGCGCGTCGACAATCCCACTGATCTCTTGGCCGACGGTCGAAAGCCGGGATATGAGGCTGTCGATGGGGACTTCCGTTCCACCTTTGAAGAATACACCTCTTGCGTAGAGCTTGTCGCTCGCACGCCCGTTTCGGAAAAAGCCGTCCCGGCTAACGACAAATCCGATTTGACGGTTGGTCAGTTGGAGCCATCGGTAGGCTGCCGCCGCGCGTGAAACGCCGAACATGGGAGCCAATTCACTGATTGTTTCGTGACTGAATTCACGTGTCTTGTCGAAATTGCGAACAACGTCGGCAGGCATAAGAAGGTGGGACGCGAACTCGTTGGCCTCCTTCTCAAGGCCAGCCAGTTCGAAGTCATTCAGGTTGTCGAAGGTGCATTCAAATGTGTCTCGCTCGTAGCGGTGGCCAATAAAGTGACCAATCTCGTGAGCTAGAGTGAAGTGTCGTCGCGGTTCGTAGGGAATGTGGGTGCTTACACCGATACGCCATTCCTTGTGACCGACCTTACGCGCCATAAGGCCTTCGAACGAATTGAATGGCTTGAATACGATTTTCCCGGTATCTCCTTCAGAAGAGGGGAGTACAGCCTCGTAGAATAGCTTCTTCAGATCCAATCGCGGTGTGTTTGGCCCGTGATCGCGCCAAAGTCTAATCAGTCTATTTGCTTCCTTTAGAAGCTTTGCCATCCTTCAGGAAATCCGATAATTCGAAAAGGCGATCCAAATCGTCTTGAGACAATCCTCGTTTGGACAAACCGCGCGCAAGTGCGATCTGAACGTGCCTATCATTTGGTCTCGATGCAGAATCGTCTATCAGATATTCAGCTGAGATGTCCAAAACGTTTGCTATTTTTAGTAACAGTTCTCCCGAAGGTTTGGCGGGCTTCTTGTTCTCTAGTTGCCAGACGTAGGCCTTTGTAGAACCTATCTTTTCGGCAAGGGCTTCGAGCGTTAGTTCTTTTTCAAGTCTGCGATTTCGGAGTTTTTCCCCAAAAATTTCGGACAAGCGCGGCTCCGTGGCGAGAGTGCAGGTTCTGCCCTTGACAGTATCACGATCGCTATACTAACGCTAGTATCGCGATCAGGATACTCAGAGTATTGCGCTCAGCATCCTCCCAAGCGATCGCGGACCGCAACTAGGAGAGCCAAATGGCCAGCTACTACGTAACCGCAATGCACAGCCGAACGGTGACCATGAGGTTCACCGCCATGGCTGTTCGTTCATGCCCAATGTCGAGAACCGGAAGTATCTCGGCGAGTACGATTCTTGCGCTCCCGCCGTGCGCGAAGCCAAGAAGACCTACCCGACTGCCAACGGCTGCTACTATTGCAGCAACGAATGCCACACGAGCTAAGGAGACATCAGATGGCAACCAATCCTCCTAAAGGAGACAATCGTCGCTTCGGAGCAGTTCGCGATCGGTCACAGGTTCATAACCCGAAGACTGACACGTGGACGAAGCGCGATACGGACACCGGCCGTTTTATGGACGGAAAGAAAGACGGTACGCCATTCAAGGGCGTCAGGCGTGAAAAATAGAGCCAGGTAGAAAAGGCGGCTTCGATGGGTCGCCTTTTCTCTTCAAAATACTTCTCGACCGACCACTTCGCCCGTGTGGACAGATCGCCGTCCACTAAGCTTTCCGGCGCTCACCGTTCCTGCACGCTCGCGGTGCGGAGCGTGTCGGGAATCCAGGCATCGGATTCGACGCAATAGAGCCGTGTGACGGGTTTATGCCCCGCCGCGCGTCATCCCGGCCAAGCGAAGCGAAGAGCCGGGACCCATTGGCCGAAACCTCGTAGAGAACGGCCCGGTTCTCAAACAACAGCCGATACGCCCCTTCGCAGCCCGGCCGCGCCTCTCAATAGGTCCCGGCTCGCGGTCGCAAGCTCCCTTGCCGGGATGACGGAGCAGAGGTTGCTCTGCCGTGGAAATTCCATCGACGTCGCACCTGCCAATCCCTTGTTTCGACTGCCGATTGCCCACTGCTGACTGCCAAACCTATCCCCCACCTCTCAACCTCCCTTACCATCCCCTCGCAAATACCGCTGCACGGGAAACGGGTGTGCACTCCGAGCACTCGGGCAGCGGTCGGTGCCGGATCGCACGGACAACGAGAGTCCGTGTGGGCGATGAGCCCCGCCCGTGTTCGCCAAAGGCGAAACACGGCCACTTTGAGAATCGCATGGTCCTGATCCGAAAAGTCTTGAACTTTTCGGGGCCATGCGTCCGGGCCCGCGGGTAGCTGTGTCTTCGCCTCTTGATCGTGTGGCGAGCCCGGCGTCTTCAAAAGATCGAAGGCGCACTGAATGGCAACATCCCGGCGCAAATGCCGGGTGACCTCTACGGAGGTACTCGGGGCAAGAACACCGGACGGGCGGCCTTTTGGTCGCACGTACATAACCAGATGAGCGTCCGAACGGCCGCCCGTCTTTCCAAGCCGAACCCGTAAGGGTTCTGGCGACTGCGCAACCTCGAAGTGGTTGTCGCAAGAAGCCCAGCGAGATCGCGCAGCGATCTTCGCGAGACTTTGTCAACAACCAGACCGGAAACGGGGTGTGGAGACGATGAGGTGTGCCTTCTGAAATGCGTATGCGGCTTCGATGGTCAGGTATGGATCCCCGGGTCAAGCCCGAGGATGACGACCGGGTTGGTTGCCGGCGCAAATCGCGGATTTCGGTGCACAGCTCGAAAGTTGCTCCACGTTGGCGGTTAGCCGCAAACCCCGCAACCTCGTCATCCTCGGGGTGAGGAGCGTTCGCCAAAGGCGACCAATCGACAACGATTTGTCGATTGTAGCGACGAACGCCCGGAGCCATTGCGAAGGGCAATCCCGGGGATCCATGCCTGAACGGTGCAGCGGAGTCAGCCTACGAGACGAAGCGCCGTCACCTCCGCCGCGTCATCCCGGACTTGATCCGGGACCCATTCCGGAACCAGGCCACCGCCGCCCTTAGAAAGGAACTCCCATGCCCACCCCCGTCACCCTTCCGCCGCTTGTCCTCACCGCCCGAAGCGCCGTCGCATAGCGGCGAATAGCGCGTGAGCGACATGCAGCGCCTTGAATACGCCCCAATGAGCGCGTACATGATGGACATTGATCTGCTGTTGAACTTTGTTACCCGCGCTTTGGCAGGCGCACTCTACGATCTTCCTCTTCAAATCGATCGGGTACCGTCGGCAACAACGTGCCGAGCGGACATCTAACGACGACCGAAGAAGGATATCGTCATGAGCACAGGTACCGTTAAGTGGTTCAACGCAACCAAGGGTTTTGGTTTCATTCAGCCCGATGATGGCGGCCAGGACGTTTTCGTCCACATCTCTGCTGTTGAGCGTTCGGGTCTGAACAGCATCGTGGAAGGTCAGACGATCTCCTACGAAGTCGTTCGCGACCAGCGTTCGGGCAAAAGCGCGGCAGAAAACCTGCAGGCGGCCTAGGTCCGTAGGAACGGAAGGATCGCCATGATGCGCCTCGGGCGCACGGCGGTCCGGCCGCCACTGTCTGTGACCACGGATGTACTGGCACGGACTTTGCGCTGATGGAAAAGGGTCGGGTCGCCGGCCCTTTTTTCGTTTTGGCTGCTAATTTTCGTAGGGAGAAACGCCGTGACCAGTGTGCGCGAAAGGCAGAAAAAGGCTGAACGCACCAGCGAGATCGCCTTTGGCATCATCAATGCCGAGGCCGATGCGCGTGAAGCCAAGACCGCGAAGCTCAGAAATCTCCGCGAGGCAGAGGAGGCCGGTTCCAAAAGCGTTTCTAATGAAGCGGCCAAGACCACCGCGAAAAAGCGTCGCGTCGCCCGCAAACCCCGACAGGTAGGACCTTAGTCGGCGCTGAACCGCTCCCAGCCCTTGGGGCCGAGATGTTCCTGTGGCTGGAAGCGCACCTTGTAGGCCATCTTGCGCGAGCCATGCACCCAGTAGCCGAGATAGACATGCGGCAGCCCGGCGGCGCGCGCCCGCTCGATATGGTCGAGGATCATGAAGGTGCCGAGCGAGCGGTCGGCAAGCGCGGGGTCGAAGAAGGAATAAACCATCGAGAGCCCGTCGCCCATTCGGTCGGTCAGCGCCACGGCGGCCAGCGGGCCTTCGCCGCGACCGGTGACAAAACTGTCGGGCCCGCGCCGACGATATTCGATCACCTTGGTCTCGACATGGCTGTCTTCCACCATCATCGCATAGTCCAGCACCGTCATGTCCGACATGCCGCCCTTGCGGTGGCGCGAATCCAGATAGGCGCGAAACAGCGAATATTGTTCGGTGGTGGGCTCGGCGTCGTGCATGGCGCCGATCAGGTCGTCATTGCGCTGCGCGACGCGGCGCATGTTTTTCGTCGGCTCGAATTCCTGCGCGAGAATGCGCACCGAAACGCAGGCGCGGCACGTTTCGCACGCCGGTCGGTAGGCGATGTTCTGCGAACGGCGGAAACCACCCTGGGTCAGAAGATCGTTGAGCTCCGGCGCGCGCCCGCCGACCAGATGCGTGAACACCTTCCGCTCCAGCTGCCCCTCAATGTAAGGGCAGGGCGAGGGCGCGGTCAGGAAGAACTGCGGCGTCTGGGTGGTGTGTTGCGTCATCGGGCCGGAACCGGGTCTGCTCTACGTTACCATAGCTTGGCTTCGGTGATGAAAACGTCAACAGCCGAATGGCGCCTTGAGCGGCGCCATCGATCAATAATTCTGGATGATGCTCCTGTTTTGGCTGTTCAGCGCGCGCGGTCGGAACGCGCTACGACGGTGCCGAGCAGCAGGTCATGCAGCGTGCGCTTGCGGTCGGTGAAGAGCGTGGCAAGCAGCACCAGCGGCGTCAGGATCGCGTTCGCGGCCCAGAAAAGCACCGAATGCACTACCGCCAGCATGCCATCGACCGGCCGCCCGTCGAGGCGTTCGAGCCGAATGCCCATCATGCGCATGCCCACTGTCGCCTGTTCCGGCCCACCCAGCGTCATCCAGATATAGATGATGGCGACCAGCGGAAACAGAATGCCGAACAGAAGCCAGCCGAGGCCGAGCGTCACCACGCCGAGCAGCGCCACGACAATGCCGAAGGGGATCATCAGCAGCGCGACGAGCACATAATCGAGCAGGAAGGCGAAGATGCGCCGTGTGCGCACACCGTCATAAAGACGTACGTCGTCCAGCCTGTCGGAAATGATCTCATCGTCGAGAACCCTTGCGGTCATCTTGCTTTATCCCTTTGTTCGGTCGTCCTGGAGATGGGGATTTTTTGTTGGGCGTTCAAGCTGTTTGCGGTTCGGCGCCCTTCGCAAGCGGTAGGATAACGGTAAATGCGGACCCGCCGCCGGCCGGTGCGTCGTAGCGCACGCTGCCGCCATGATGCTCTGCGATCTGCCTCACCAGAGAGAGGCCCAGCCCCCAGCCGCCGGCCTGTTCGCCATGGCCGCGCGGGCGATAGAAGGGCTCGAAAATGCGGGCGCGGTCGGCTTCGGCGATGCCCGCGCCGCTATCGGCGACCGTCAGCGTCGCCACGCCGTCTTTTGCCGACACGCTCACCGTCACTGGCTCGGCGCCATGCCGTTTGGCATTGAGGATCAGGTTGCGGATTAGCCGCGTCAGAAGCTTCGGGTCGCCGTGCACCACCGCGGCCTCGCCATCGGCCTTGATGTCGTGGCGCGCGGCTTCCTCGCTCGCCAGCGCCAGAAGGTCGAACGCCTCGCGGCTGTCGAGCTCCTCCACATGGTCGAGCCGGCTTGCCAGCAAGATCTCGCCCACCAGATCGTCAAGCTCGGCGAGGTTCTGAACGATCTCGCGCTTCACCGTCTCGCTGGGCGCGCTTTCGTAAATGTCGATCGCCATGCGCAGCCGCGCCAGCGGCGAACGCAGCTCGTGACTGGCATTGGCCAGCAGCGCGCGATGCGAGGCAATCAGCGCTTCGATGCGGTCGGCGGCGGCATTGAAGCTGGTCGCGACCGCAGCCACTTCGTCCGTACCGGCAAGCTCGACCCGCGCCAGCTTTGCACCGTCGCCCCAGGCATCCACACCCTGGCGCAGGCGCTCCAGCCGTCGGGTGAGATGGCGCACCACGGGGTAGGAGGCGAGGCCGATTACCGCCGCGATCAGCGCCATATAGAGCAGAGGGCTGCGCACACGCGGCCCGAATTGTCCCGCAATGTTGGCGGTCACGATGCGACCGTCCTGGAGCCGGAATGCGAAACCGCGCCGGTCATCGTCATTGCGGCGGTTGCGCCAGAAGGGCGTGTGCTCGGGCAAAGGCGGGTTGCCGGCTGTCGCGATCGGCCTGCCATTCGAAGCGTAAAGGCCGATATCTGTGTCGAAGGCGTCGGAAAGCCAGCCAAGCCGCGCCTGGAGTTCTTCGCGGCCGGCGGTTTCCGGCAGCGTTGCGCTCAAAAAGGCGTCGAGCCGGCTCTGCCAGCTGCGGTCCTCCTCGTCCTGGCCAACACGCACGAACACAGCGCTCATGATCGCCACCGCGGCCAGACAGGCGAGCAGCGTCACATATATCTTGACGAATAGGCTGCTGCGCATGCGTCTCAGCATCGCTCAGCCATCCCGGTCCTGATAGCGCGCGAAGACGTAGCCCGCGCCGCGCACCGTCACGATACGCTTCGGATGTTTGGGGTCGTCCTCTATCGCAGCGCGGATGCGCGAAATATGCACGTCGATCGACCGGTCGAAGGCCTCGAGCTCCGCCCCCTTCACCTTGTCCATGAGCTGTTCGCGTGACAGCGTGCGGCCCGCGTTCTCGGCCAGTGCGACCAGCAGGTCGAACTGATAGCTGGTGAGTGTAAAGGCGTTGCCGTCCAGCCGAGCAACGCGGGAGGAGGGTTCGATTTCGAGACGCCCGAACCGAAGCACACGCTCCGCACTTGCGGCTCCAGCGCCGCGCCGCCGCAAAATGGCTTTCAGCCGGGCCAGCAGCTCGCGCGGATTGAACGGCTTGGGCAGATAGTCGTCGGCGCCCAATTCGAGACCGACAATGCGGTCCATTTCGTCACCCTTGGCGGTGAGCATGAGCACCGGCACGTCGGAAACGGCACGGATGCGACGGCAGGTCTCGAAGCCATCGATGTCGGGCAGCATGATGTCGAGTATGACGGCATCGGGCGCGCGCTGCTTCAGCGCGGCAAGGCCTTCAGTTGCGGTCGCCGCCGTGCTGGCCTTGAAACCGTTTTCGCCCAGATAATCGCTGACCATGGCGGAAAGGCGCGTATCGTCGTCGACGATCAGTACCGTATCCGCCATGGTCTGCTACGCTCCGGCTGGTGCGGTTACGGCCTTACCAGCGGCCGCGCCCGCGCTCCTGAAGATGTTCGATGATCTTAGCACGCTGTTCGGCGGTGAGGACGTCCGCCACTTCCAGCAATGTTTCGGACATCGACTTGGAGGCTTCGTCAAGAGCGGCGACCCGCTCGGTGCGCAGCGTTTCCAGCGCCTGGCGGTCGATTGTCTCGGCCGACAGGATTTCGATGAGATCTTCACGCGTGTCGCGGAATTCGCGCATCAGCGGGCGAACCTCACCACGGGCTTCGTCGAGAATGGCGTAGATCTTGTCCGACTGCTCGTCCGTGGCATCGATCGCGTTGAGCAGCCGGTCGACGCCGCGACCGCCGAAGCCCATATGGGCGTTCATGAAGCCGCCGCCGTGGCGCTGGCCCATGCTCTCGCTCTGCTCGAAACCGAAGCGCTTGAAGTTGCGCGCGCCTTCGTCGCTGACAGCGTTGGCGATGCCTGCGCCGCCAACCAGCATGGCCGCGACCGCGCCGACTGCGACCCACTTGCCCCAGCCGCTTGCGGCGACGGGCTTGGTCTCGGAGGTTTCGGGGGTGTTGTTTTCGGTGGTCATTGTCCTGGGCTCCTTCAGCTCTGCAGCGTCATTGCTGCGATGAGTTGAAGGTAGTGGGCCAACGTTTCGCGCTTACGGGTCGAATGTAAAGTTGTGTAAAGACGCCGGCCGTCAGCCCTGCAGCCGCTCTGCGGCCTCGGGCGCGAAATAGGTCAGGATGCCGTCGCAGCCCGCGCGCTTGAAGGCGAGAAGCGATTCCATCATCGCGCGTTCGCCATCGATCCAGCCATTGGCGCTGGCTGCCTTGATCATCGAATACTCGCCCGACACCTGATAGGCGAACGTCGGCAGCTGGAAGGTTTCCTTGAGCCGCCAGACAATATCGAGATAGGGCAGGCCGGGCTTCACCATCACCATATCGGCACCCTCGGCGATGTCCTGCTCCGTTTCCCGCAGCGCCTCGTCGGTGTTGGCCGGGTCGATGTAATAGGTCTTCTTGTCGCCCTTGAGCAGGCCTTGCGTGCCGATCGCCTCGCGATAGGGGCCGTAGAACGCCGAGGCGAATTTGGTCGCGTAGGACATGATCGCGACATCGGCGAAGCCATTCGCGTCGAGTGCATCGCGAATGGCGCCAACACGGCCATCCATCATGTCCGATGGCGCAATGATGTCCGCGCCAGCCGCTGCCTGATGAACGGCGGCGGTTGCGAGCTGCTCCACAGTCTCGTCATTGACGATGATGCCGTCGCGCAAAATGCCGTCATGCCCGTGGCTGGTGAACGGGTCCAGCGCGACGTCGGTGATGACGCCGATCTCCGGCACTTCGGCCTTCAATGCCCGCGTGGCGCGGTTGATCAGATTGTCCGGGTCGAGAATGGCTGAGCCAGTGTCATCGCGCAGCGACAGATCCACATTCGGAAAGGTTGCGATCGAGGGAATGCCGAGTTTCGCGGCCCGCTCCGCCTCGCGTACCAGAAGATCGATGGTCACGCGCTGCACGCCGGGCATCGCAGGAATGTCCTCGCGGCGGTTTTCGCCGTCGATAATGAAGACCGGCCAGATGAGATCGTTCACCGTGAGCTGGTTTTCCTGAACCAGACGGCGTGACCAGTCGGCCTTGCGCATGCGCCGAAGCCGCCGGCCGCCAGTGATTTCATCGACATCGCGGCCGCCCGCGACGCGTTTTTCGACCGAACTCTTCATGGCTGCGCTCCTTGGCGCGCCTTCTATCACGCAAAACCGCTATTCGCTACGCGCCGCGCCTTAACCTGTCATGCGTCATTGACGCACCGCGCGCCGCTTTCTAAGCACGCAGAGGGACATAAAGGGAGACGACCGGCGTGAGTGGGGATTTCGGCGGCGCCGACGAGATCAGGTTCGAACGGCTCGGTTGCGCGGGCGTTGTGACACTGACGCGGCCGAAGGCGCTCAATGCGCTGACCCAGCGCATGGTCAATGCGTTGGCTGCGGCACTCGATGCCTGGCGCAACGATCCAGCCGTCAAATTGGTGATCGTGAGGGCAGAGGGCAGGGCGTTCTGCGCCGGTGGCGATATTGTCGATGTCTACAAGGCCGGCCTTGAAGGCAGACTGCTGGTCGACTTCTTTGCAGACGAATATCGCCTGAACGCGGCGATAGAGGCTTATCCAAAACCCTACATCGCGCTGATCGACGGTATCGTCATGGGCGGCGGCGTCGGCATCTCGGCGCATGGTTCGCATCGCGTGGTGACGGAAAATGCTGTCTTTGCGATGCCGGAAGTCGGGATCGGGTTCTTCCCGGATGTCGGTGGCTCGCATTTCCTGCCGCGGCTGCGGGGTGCGTCAGGCATGTATTTCGGGCTGACAGGAAATCGCGCCCGCTGGGGCGATCAGCTCCATTCGGGTTTTGCCACACATGCGGTGAAAGCCGAGGCGCTCGAAGAGCTTGTGCGTAAGCTTGCGCACGGCGACGACATCGACGCAACGCTTGCAGGGATTGCCGAGACGCCCGAGCCCGAGACGCCGGCGGCTCACTGGGAAGCTGTCCACCGGCATTTTTCGGAAGCCACTCTTGATGGTGTCATGCAAAGCCTGAGTGCGGCAGATGGCGAATTCGAAACCGGGCTCGCCGTGACGATCGCCAAACGTTCGCCAACCTCGGTGAAGGTCGCGTTCCGGGAAATCACGGAGGGCAGGGCGCTTGCCATGCCCGACTGCATGAACATGGAATTCCGCATTCTGAACCGGATGCTCGCCGGTCGCGACTTCTATGAGGGGATCCGCGCCGCGGTCATCGACAAGGACAACGCGCCAGTCTGGCAGCCGGCAACGCTGGACGAGGTCTCGGACGAAACGGTCGACGCATATTTCGCACCGCTCGGCGAGAAGGAACTCGGCCTGTGAACGAGGCCACGCGCAATGCGCGGGTCCAGGTGCCGCGCGTCAGCGGCGTCGAACTCAGCTATGACTGGTTCTGCCGTGCGGTTGGTCTGACCTGTATGGTGATGGGCCTTGCCTACTGGATCCGGCTGATCGGTATCTACGATGGCGCGCTGTGGCGCTTCGACCTCATGCCGCTGCACTGGCAGGTGGCCTGTACGGTGCTATCGGTGCTGTTTCCCATTGCTGCAACCGGTCTCTGGATGACGGTTTCGTGGGGGCCGGTGATCTGGATACTGGCGGTCGCGACCGAGGTCGCGATGTATGCCGGCTTCCCCGAGCTCTATGGCGCCAGGCCGGCGCTCGTGGCTTTCCATGTGATGACGGTGATCGCATTTGCCGCACTGCGCATACTGCTTGCCTGGGAAGCCTACAGGCGCACAGAACGCCCGCAATAAACTTCAAGCTTAGTGATTGAATTTACGAAAGATTCAGCACCTTTGCCGGTGCTTGATCATAACCTCCCATTAAGGCTGCGGTTTAAGTCGAATTTTAGACGCCTTCGTTATGGTGGCGGCCAAGGTGAAGAACAAAAAACAATTCACCAGGCGTCAAACGAGAGGCAGGAAAATGATGACTTCGCGTCAGACGGCAGCGCATGCCGAAACGGAAAACAAAGACCCGCGCGAGCAGATCCGTTCGCTCTACCTGGAATCGCTTCAGCTCGTCGAGCGGCTGCACCGCCGCCTGCTCGATGTCATCAAGGATGAGTTCGACCGCAATGGCCGCAGCGACATCAACGCCATTCAGGCGCTGCTGCTGTTCAATATCGGCAACTCGGAGCTGACCGCAGGCGAACTGCGCACCCGCGGTTATTATCTGGGCTCCAACGTGTCCTACAATCTGAAAAAGCTGGTGGAGCTGGGCTTCATCAACCATCAGCGTTCGCGGGTTGACCGCCGGTCGGTCCGCGTGAGCCTGACTGAAAAGGGCCAGGAAGTCGCCGAGGTGGTCGGCAAGCTCTATGACCGTCACATCGGTTCGATCGAGCAGGTCGGCGGCATCAACAGCGAAGAGTTCCAGCAGATGAACCGGTCGCTGCAGCGTCTGGACCGTTTCTGGAACGACACCATCGCCTACCGCATGTAAGCAGAAACTGGTCTCCGTTGCCGTCCCGTCTTCGGGACCTGGCGGGATTGGCAAAAATACGGAGCCGGCGCCTTCGGGGCGCCGGTTTTTTTCGTTTCACGAGCTTGTGTGAGTTCGGCCACGCTGCGGCCATATTCCAATGGCTTGGCCTGTGCTATGCGCTTTTTCAGCTGGCGCGCCTTGCGTGCCGCTGCCGCGTTGACGATACCAATCGCGGAGTCGATGATCCGGCTCCCTCACAAGACGCAGACCGGAGGCCTCGATGTCGCTCAAACGCCGTACTTTTCTGGGTGGAGTTGGTGCGCTAACAGCCACCGCGCTTTCATCCGGCGCATTGGCGCAGTCTGTTGTCGATGAAATTCTAAACACTCCGCGCCGCGGCGCCTGGGGTGATCGCTACGACACTGGCGCCAGCGGTGGCGAGAAGGTTGCGTCCAATTTGCCGATCTTCAGCCAGGAGACGGTCTTCTATGTCGAGCAGGCGATCTCCCAGTACGAAATGCTGGTACAGAATGGCGGCTGGAACACGGTACCGGCCACCAAGCGTCTCAAACTCGGCGTGATCGAGCCTGAAGTTGAACTCTTGCGCCGCCGCCTGATGATTTCGGGCGACCTGTCGACCGGGGCCGGCATGAGCCAGTCCTTCGACACCTATGTCGATGCGGCGGTGAAGCGCTTCCAGGCTCGGCATGGTCTGCCGAGCGACGGTGTGATGGGCCCGCACAGCTATGCGGCCATGAATGTGTCAGCGCCGATCAGGCTGGCACAGCTGCGTACCAACCTTGAGCGCCTGCGCTCGATGTCTGGTGATCTCGGACAGCGCTTTGTGATGGTCAACATCCCAGCCGCGCAGATCGAGGCGGTGGAGAACGGCCGCGTCATCCTGCGTCACACGGCGGTCGTCGGTAAAGTTGACCGGCAGACGCCAATCCTGAATTCCAAGATCAACGAAGTGATCATCAACCCGTTCTGGAACGCGCCGGAATCGATCATCCGCAAGGATATCATTCCGCTGATGCGCGATGATCCCAACTATCTGACCGACAACAATATTCGCCTGATCAATTCGAGCGGCGACGAGGTCGATCCGATGACGGTCGACTGGTCGACGGACGAGGCAGCCAAGCTGCGTTTCCGCCAGGACCCTGGCAAGATCAACGCGATGGCTTCGGTGAAGATCAACTTCCCGAACCCGCATGCCGTCTACATGCACGACACGCCGCAGCAGAGCCTGTTCAACGACATCGACCGGTTCTTCTCGTCGGGATGTGTGCGTGTTCAAAATGTACGCGATCTGGTCACATGGCTCTTGCGCGACACCGACGGCTGGGATCGCCGCCGCTTCGAGCAGACGATCAAGACGGGCGAGAGCACGCCGGTTGCACTGAACGCGGCGGTGCCGGTCTATTTCACCTATGTGTCGGCATGGTCGACCAGCGACGCCGTGGTGCATTTCCGCGATGACATATACGCACAGGACGGTATCCAGGAACTGCAGATCACCAGTTCCCTCTAGGCAAATTGCCGCAAGTCAGCACGAAAGGCCGCCGTTGGGCGGCCTTTTTCGTTGCTGTCGCGAATGGAACGGGGAAGTTCGCTTTGCATAAGTGGAAGCTGTGCCGGTTTCGTGTTAAGCGCCCGGCTCGCATCCCGAAATCACAGATTGAAGGTCACTCGTGATGGCAACAGCGACTGCTCACTCGGCGCAGGCCGAAGATTTTTTCACGGCTCCGCTGGAGGAAGTGGACCCGGAGATTTTCCGCTCGATTCGCTCCGAACTGGGGCGTCAGCGCCATGAGATCGAGCTGATCGCGTCCGAAAACATCGTCAGCCGCGCCGTGATGGAGGCGCAGGGCTCGGTGATGACCAACAAATATGCCGAGGGTTATCCGGGCAAGCGCTATTATGGCGGCTGCCAATTCGTCGATATCGCCGAAGAGCTGGCCATCGAGCGCGCCAAGAAGCTCTTTGGCTGCGAGTTCGCCAACGTGCAGCCCAACTCCGGCAGCCAGATGAACCAGGCGGTCTTCCTGGCGCTGCTGCAGCCGGGCGACACCTTCATGGGCCTCGATTTGAACTCGGGCGGTCACCTGACCCACGGCTCGCCGGTCAACATGTCCGGCAAATGGTTCAACGTCGTCTCTTACGGCGTGCGTGAGGACGACCATCTGCTCGACATGGACGAGGTGCGCCGGCTCGCGCATGAGCGCAAGCCGAAGCTGATTCTTGCCGGCGGCACGGCCTATTCGCGCATCTGGGACTGGAAGGCGTTTCGCGACATCGCCGATGAAATCGGCGCATGGCTGATGGTCGACATGGCGCATATTGCCGGTCTGGTTGCAGGCGGGGTGCACCCGTCGCCGCTGCCGCACGCGCATGTCGTGACCACGACGACGCACAAATCGCTGCGCGGCCCGCGCGGCGGCATGATCCTGACCAACGACGCCGATGTGGCCAAGAAGGTCAATTCGGCGGTCTTTCCGGGTCTGCAGGGCGGCCCGCTGATGCATGTGATTGCGGCCAAGGCGGTTGCCTTCGGCGAAGCGCTCCAGCCGTCCTTCAAGACCTATGCGCAGGATGTGGCCGCAAACGCCAAAGCGCTTGCCGCGAGCCTTCAGGAAACCGGTCTCGACATCGTCTCGGGCGGTACCGACAACCATCTGATGCTGGTCGATCTGAGGCCGAAAAACGCCACCGGCAAGCGCGCAGAGGCAGCGCTCGGCCGCGCCAACATCACCTGCAACAAGAACGGCATTCCCTTCGATCCCGAAAAGCCGTTCGTAACGTCGGGCATCCGGCTTGGTACGCCGGCTGGCACCACGCGCGGCTTCGGTCAGGCCGAGTTTCGCGAAATCGGCACGCTGATTGCCGAAGTGCTGGACGGTCTCAAGGCCGCGAACTCGGATGAAGGCAATGCCGCCGTGGAAGCTGCCGTAAAAGACAAGGTGATCGCGCTGTGCGATCGCTTCCCGCTCTACGACTATCTCGGCTGACATGCGCTGTCCTTATTGCCAGTCGCTCGACACACAGGTGAAGGATTCGCGGCCTGCTGAAGATGGAAATGCGATCCGTCGCCGCCGCGTCTGCCCCGATTGCGGCGGCCGCTTCACGACATTCGAGCGGGTGCAACTGCGCGATCTCATCGTGGCCAAGAAGTCGGGCCGCAAAGTGCCCTTCGATCGCGACAAGCTGATCCGGTCGTTCGATATCGCGCTGAGAAAGCGGAATGTTGAGCCTGAGCGCATCGAGCGCGCCGTATCCGGCATCGTACGCCAGCTTGAAAGCTCGGGCGAAACGGAAATCGCCTCCGACCGGATCGGCGAACTGGTCATGGAAGCGCTTAAATCGCTTGACGACGTGGCATATGTCCGCTTCGCCTCGGTCTATCGCAATTTCCGCGAGGCGCGCGACTTCCAGGAGATTCTCGGCCAGTTGAAGGACGGGGAAGAGGCGGAGTAGCCGATGGCCGGCGGCGCGCCCAGCACAGCATCGCAAAGCGACACCGATCGCCGCTTTTTGGCGGCTGCGATCCGCATGTCGCGGCACCATCTGGGTCTGACCGGAACCAACCCCTCGGTCGGCACACTGATCGTGCGCGACAATGGCGATGGCCCCTGCATTGTCGGCCGCGGCGTAACGGCGATCGGCGGAAGGCCGCATGCGGAGCCGCAGGCACTGGATGAAGCGGGTGAACTGGCGCGTGGCGCGACCGCCTATGTGACGCTGGAACCCTGTGCGCATCACGGGCGCACGCCGCCTTGCGCGGAAGCTTTGGTAACCGCCGGTGTGACGCGCGTGGTTGGCGCAGCCACCGACCCGGACGAGCGTGTGTCAGGACGCGGCTATGCAATTCTGCGCCAGGCCGGCATCGATGTGGTGGAAGCGGTTTTGGCCGAACAAGCCGCGGATCTGATGGCCGGCTATCTGATTCGATCTGTCAGCAAGCGGCCGGAAGTGACTCTGAAACTTGCCATTTCCGCCGACGGCAAGATTGGCCGCGTCGGCGAGGGCCAGGTGGCTATCACGGGTGCAGAGGCGCGCGCCCAGGTGCATGCGATGCGTGCGGAGGCCGACGCAATTCTCGTCGGCATCGGCACCGCGCTTGCGGACGACCCCGAACTGACATGCCGCTTGCCGGGGTTGGAGCAGCGCTCGCCGATCCGCATTGTGCTCGATTGCGATGCGCGGCTGCCGCTGGCCTCCAAGCTGGTGGCGGGCGCAACGCAAACGCCGGTCATCATTGCCGCTGCGCCGGAGGCGGATGCCGGGCGCAAGGCGGAGCTAGCCGCACATGGCGTGCAGTTCATGGGCGCGGACATAGCCGAGGGTCGCATAGCTCTGCCCGAATTGGTGGAAGACCTCGCCGGCCGGGGTGTTTCAACGCTGATGGTTGAAGGCGGCGCGGCTGTCGCCGAGCAATTCCTGCACGACGGCCTGGTCGACCGCATCGCGCTGTTTTCGAGTGACGTGAAGATCGGGCAGGGCGGCGTCGCGTCGCCGATTTCGCGCGAGACGATACCGGCCGGATTTGCGCTTGTCCGCGATGGCGGCTTCGGCGACGATCGTTACGCAGAATGGGTTAGGAAGACCTGATGTTCACCGGAATTGTCACCGACATCGGCAAGGTGGCGGCGATATCGCCGCTGGCGGAAGGCCGGCGCTTGCGCATCGAGACGGCCTATGACCCCGCGACGATCGATATCGGCGCGTCGATTTCCTGTTCGGGCGTGTGTCTGACTGTCGTTGCGCTGCCGGAAGCAGGCTCGAACGCCCGCTGGTTCGAGGTCGAGGCATGGGAAGAGGCGCTGCGGCTGACCACAATCGCTGAATGGAAGGCAGGAACCCGCATCAACCTGGAGCGCGCGCTGAAAGTGGGCGACGAGCTCGGCGGCCACATCGTATCGGGTCATGCCGATGGCACGGCGCTGATCGTGGAACGCACGGACGAGGGTGACGCGGTCAGGTTTACGCTTGAAGCCCCGTCCGACATGGCGCGCTTCATTGCGCCGAAGGGTTCCGTCGCGCTCGACGGCACGTCGCTGACGGTGAACGGCGTCGACGGTGTTCACTTCGACGTGCTTTTGATCCACCATTCGCTTGCCGTGACCACCTGGGCAGACCGCAAGGTCGGCGACCGCGTCAATCTCGAAGTGGACACCATGGCGCGTTATGCGGCGCGGCTGGTCGAAGCGCAGCGGTAACGCCGCTGGTATAGACGCTCACCGAAACTGACGAAACGAAGCGCTTGCCGTCGCTTGCCGTTCGGCCTAAGTGACCCGCATTCCGCAAAGCCTGAAAGACCATAGACGCATGCCGCACCTTCTTATCGTCGAAGCGCGATTCTACGAGGAATTGTCCGACGCCCTTCTTGCCGGCGCAAAAACCGCGCTCGAGCAAGCCGGCGCAACCCACGACGTGATTACCGTTCCAGGTGCGCTCGAAGTGCCGGGTGCAATCTCTTTCGCGATCAACGCGAACAAGGGCTATGACGGTTTTGTTGCTCTGGGCTGCGTGATCCGTGGTGAGACCTATCACTTCGAAATTGTCGCCAATGAATCGAGCCGCGCGCTGATGGATCTGTCCGTTGCGGGCGCGCCGATCGGAAACGGTATTCTGACCGTCGAAGACGAATCGCAGGCTTGGGCGCGGGCGCGCCAGAACGAGGGCGACAAGGGCGGTTTCGCAGCCAAAGCGGCGCTGACGATGATCGCGCACAAGTCCGGCTTCGCATCATGAGCGTCGCCAAGCCCGCAACCGACGGCCAGGCGGCAAAGCCGGCCAACAAGCGCGGCGCCGCGCGGCTGGCGGCCGTGCAGGCTCTCTACCAGATGGACGTGGCCGGTAGCGGCGTGCTGGAAACGGCAGCCGAATACGAAGCCTACCGGCTGGGCAAGGAAGTGGACGGCTCGACCTATCGCGAGGCAGACGCGCAGTGGTTCCGCGCCATCCTCTCTGGTGTCGTCGAAGGTCAGAAGTCGATCGATCCAATCATCCGCCGCGCGCTGACCGACGACTGGCCCTTGTCGCGGCTGGATTCCACGCTGCGCGCCATTTTGCGCGCCGGCACCTATGAGCTGGTCGAGAAGCGCGACGTGCCGGTGGCTGTGATCGTGTCCGAATATGTCGACATCGCAAACGCCTTCTATGACGAGGAAGAGCCCCGACTGGTGAACGCTGTGCTCGACCGCGTGGCACGCGAGAAGCGTGGCGAAGGCCGCGGAAAGACGCCGGGGTGAGCGCAACGCCGGCCCAGCGCGAGGCATTCCGTGCGACACTGATCCTGGCCGCCTCACAGGCGATCGTTGGCTCGGCAGCGCCGATCGCCATCTCGCTTGGCGGTCTGGCCGGGCACTATCTGCTGGGGCCGGAAAAATCGCTCGCGACAGCACCCGTGACTGCCTTCACCGTGGGTGTCGCGGCGGGCGCGATTCCAGCCGCCTTCGCTATTCGTACGCTCGGCCAGCGCGGCGGCTTCATGACCGGAGCGCTGGTGACCGGGTTAGGTGGCGCGATAGCGGCGATGGCGCTGTTCCAGTCGAGCTTCTGGCTCTTCGTCACCGGCCTGCTGGTCATTGGTGGTGGCGGCGCATTCGTACAGCAGTTCCGCTTTGCGGCCGCCGACAACGCACCGCCCGAATTCAAGGCGCGCGCCATTTCCTGGGTGCTGGCCGGCGGCATCGTGACCGCTATTCTGGGGCCGCAGATTGTAATCTTCACGCGCGAGATGCTGGCGCCGGTAATGTTCGCCGGCTCTTTCGTCTCTGTCATCGGCTTGGCAATAGTGGGCCTCGCGGTGCTGTCGTTTCTGCGGCTGCGCAAGGACCAGCCGGCAGATGACGGCGCGGACATGGCTGCCGCACGCCCGCTGAAGGAGATTGTCGCCACGCCGCGCTTCGCCGTCGCGCTCCTATGCGCGGTTGGCAGCTACGCGCTCATGAGTTTCGTGATGACCGGCGCACCGTTGGCCATGGTTGGCTGCGGCTTCACGGCGGATGAGGCGACGCTTGGCATCTCCTGGCATGTGCTTGCCATGTTCGGCCCGAGCTTCTTCACCGGCCGGCTGATCGCCCGTTTCGGCAAAGAGAAGGTCGTCGCGGCCGGGCTCATTCTCCTGATTGGCTGCGGCATCGTCGCGCTGTCGGGCATTCAGCTCTGGCAGTTCTGGACCGCGCTCATATTGCTCGGGCTCGGCTGGAATTTCGGCTTCATCGGCTCGACGGCAATGGTGGCCGAAGCCTATCGCCCATCGGAAAAGAACAAGGTACAGGGTTTCCACGATTTCGTGCTGTTTTCGTCGGTCGCCTTTGCATCGCTGATGTCCGGCCAAGTCTACAATGTCTGGGGCTGGGATATGCTGAACTGGATCATTTTCCCGGTCACCGTGCTGTGCCTTGTCGCGCTTGGCGCACTGGCGGTCATCGCGAGGAAGCCTCAGCCAGCTTGAACCGCCGATTTCGGGGCAAAAGACCTGCGGAAGCTTGACGTTGACCGGCCGCTTGCGCATAAGCCCGCGCTGAAAGGTCAGGCGAATTTCGCGCTCTGATCTGATCGAACGGTCCGGGGAGGGGTTCTTTCGGACCAAACCCAAAGGAAAATTCTGGCAATGACCATGCTTTACGTCGTCATCGCCTGCGGCTTGCTTTCTGTCCTTTACGCCATCTGGGCGACGCAGTCGGTCCTCGCGGCCGATCAGGGCAATGCACGCATGCAGGAAATCGCCGGCGCCATCCGCGAGGGTGCGCAGGCCTATCTTTCCCGTCAGTACACGACCATCGCCATCGTCGGTGTGATCGTGTTCCTGCTCGCCTGGTGGCTGTTGTCCGTCACGGCGGCGGTCGGGTTCCTGATCGGTGCAGTGCTGTCGGGCGTCGCTGGCTTCATTGGCATGCACGTCTCTGTGCGCGCCAATGTGCGCACCGCGCAGGCCGCATCCAACAGCCTCGCCGCAGGCCTCGACATTGCGTTCAAGTCGGGCGCCATCACCGGCATGCTGGTGGCTGGCCTCGCGCTGCTCGGCGTGGCGGTCTACTACTGGGTTTTGATCGGCCCGATGGGTTATGGTGCGGCTGATCGCGCGGTGATCGACGCGCTCGTGTCCCTCGGCTTCGGTGCTTCGCTGATCTCGATCTTCGCCCGTCTCGGCGGCGGCATCTTCACCAAGGGCGCCGACGTGGGCGGCGATCTGGTCGGTAAGGTGGAAGCCGGTATCCCGGAAGACGATCCGCGCAACCCGGCAACGATTGCCGACAATGTGGGCGACAATGTCGGCGACTGCGCCGGCATGGCAGCCGATCTGTTCGAAACCTATGCCGTGACCGTTGTTGCGACGATGGTTCTGGGCGCGATCTTCTTCGCCGGTTCCGAAATCCTCGGCCAGGTGATGCTCTACCCGCTTGCCCTCTGCGGCGCCTGCATCATCACCTCCATCATCGGCACATTCTTCGTGCGCCTTGGCTCCAATGGCTCGATCATGGGCGCCCTCTACAAAGGGCTCATCGTCACCGGCCTGCTGACCATCATCGGTGTCGGCGGCGCGACCTCGCTGACCATCGGCTGGGAAGCAATCGGTACCGTCGGCGGAATGGAGATCACCGGCACCAACCTGTTCATCTGCGGCCTGATCGGCCTCGTCGTGACGGGTCTGATCGTGGTGATCACCGAGTACTATACCGGTACTGACAAGCGCCCGGTGAATTCGATCGCACAGGCTTCGGTGACCGGCCACGGCACCAATGTGATCCAGGGCCTTGCGGTTTCGCTTGAAGCGACGGCAATGCCGGCAATCGTCATCGTGGCGGGCATCATTGCGACCTTCCAGCTCGGAGGCCTGTTCGGCACGGCAATCGCCGTCACCACCATGCTCGGCCTCGCCGGTATGATCGTGGCGCTCGACGCCTTCGGCCCTGTGACCGACAATGCCGGCGGCATCGCCGAAATGTCGGGCCTGCCGCCGGAAGTGCGTCAGTCGACCGACGCGCTCGACGCCGTTGGCAACACAACCAAGGCCGTCACCAAGGGCTATGCCATCGGTTCGGCCGGTCTCGGCGCACTGGTTCTGTTTGCGGCTTACTCCTACGATCTGGAGTATTTCGCGGCCAACAGCGAACAGTTCCCGTACTTCGCCGATATGGGCAACGTCTCCTTCTCGCTCTCCAACCCCTATGTGGTTGCGGGCCTGATTTTCGGCGGCCTGATCCCGTATCTCTTCGGCGGCATCGCGATGACCGCGGTCGGTCGCGCGGCTGGCTCGATCGTGGAGGAAGTGCGCAAGCAGTTCCGCGAGAAGCCGGGCATCATGGAAGGCAAGGACAAGCCCGATTATGCGCGTGCGGTAGACCTGCTCACCAAGGCGGCCATCAAGGAGATGATCATCCCCTCGCTGCTGCCGGTTCTGGCACCGCTCGTCGTCTACTTCGGCGTGCTGCTGATCTCCGGCTCCAAGGCTTCGGCCTTCGCGGCTCTCGGCGCTTCGCTTCTGGGCGTGATCGTGAACGGCCTGTTCGTCGCGATCTCCATGACCTCGGGCGGTGGCGCCTGGGACAACGCCAAGAAAAGCTTCGAGGACGGCTTCACCGACAAGGACGGTGTGAAGCACGAGAAGGGCTCCGAGGCGCATAAGGCCTCCGTGACGGGTGATACCGTTGGTGATCCTTACAAGGACACCGCCGGCCCGGCCGTGAACCCGGCCATCAAGATCACCAACATCATGGCGCTTCTGCTGCTGGCCGTGCTCGCGCACTAAGCGACAAGACAGCGCAAAGACCGAACCCGCGGGCGGCAACGCCCGCGGGTTTTCTTTTGCTGCGCCCTTGACCTCCTCCAGATCGCTATATAACCATTTGGTTATGGATCAGATTGGATATAGCGGAGCAGCAGGCGATCTAGATGCGGTATTTGCAGCACTTGCAGACCCGACGCGCCGAGCCATCCTGACGCGTCTGGCCTCCGGCGAGGCCTCGGTGAACGAACTGGCAGCGCCTTTCGAGATGAGCCAGCCGGCCGTCTCGAAACATTTGAAGGTGCTGGAACATGCCGGGCTGGTCGCCCGCGCCGTCGATCGCCAGAAGCGGCCCGCACGCCTCAATGCCGAACCGATGGCGGAAGCCGTGCGCTGGCTTACCGAATTCAGGCGCTTCTGGTCGCAAAGTTTCGATCAGCTCGACAGCCTGCTGGAAGAACTCAAGCAAACGGACGGGGAGGGCCAATCAGGATGAATGATATTCCAACATATGTGCTCGAACGCGAATTCGATGCGCCGCGCGAACTGGTCTGGAAGACGTGGACCGATCCGAAGCTGCTCGCGCGCTGGTACGGCCCGAATGTCGAAACCGTCATTCACCGGCTCGATGTGCGCCCCGGTGGCTTGTGGCTCAATGAGATGAGGATGAGCGCTGGCTCAAGCTATCAGCGCACCGAATACACGGTAGTCGCGGAGCCGGAGCGGCTCGTCTGCCTGATGGCAACCGCCGATGCCGACTGGAATATCGTGGCAAATCCGATGATGCCGGACTGGCCGCGCATTCTGCTCACCACTGTCACTTTTGCGGAGAAAGACGGCCGCACCGCGATGCGGCTGACATGGGCGCCGCATGAAGCAAGCGATGCCGAAATCGCCTGCTTTGCCGCCGCGATCGACGGTCTCGGCAAGGGCTGGTCGGCCGGTATGGAACTGCTGGCGGAACTGCTGGCGGAGCTCCAGCAGTCGTAATTGTGTGCCCGGCTACAGGCCCGGAATGCGGGATGGCCGGCTGCCGCCCCCTGCGAGGCCCGATATGAGCTGCATCAGGAAGTTCTGGTCCTTGCCGGCGGTCGGCGTAGTGCGCGAGATAAAGTCGAACAGCTTGCCGTCCTGCATACCGTAATTGGCGATGTTGCTGACGCGGCCATCGTCGCCGAAATAGACGGCGAGCACGCGCTGATCGACAACCTTGGCCTGCATGAAAGCGGCGTTGCGAACCCGCTTCTGCGAGATGTAGTAGAACACCTCGTTGTCGAACGTCGCCGAGGTCGAAGGCGTTCCAAGTGTCAGCAGTACCTGCTCGCGGCTCGAGCCGACGGGCACGAGGTTCAGCGACTGCTCATCAATCACGTAACCCTTGTTGATGGTCTCGGAGGGCTGCAGCGTTTCAGTTGCATTACAGCCGGCAAGCACGGCGCAAAGCGCGGCGATTCCCGCAATGCCGGAAATTCGTTTCGAAGGCTGATATTTGAAATCGACTGCCCGAGACAACAACTCTACCTCATTCTTGCTGCGGCAATTGCCGCATCGCCCTGCCGTTTGCTGCGGCGGCGAAAAGCGGTAAACCAGCTTCGCCGGCGATGCAACCTGACCACACCATACCGCCTTATTCGGAGTATTTCCTTAATGTTCAAGCGGTTGCTCGGACTTGATCCGAATCCGAACCAGAACGTCGTGGACGACCTCTATGAACAAATCGTGGCGGCAGCGCGGCAGCCGGCGCTCTATGCCGACTGGCAGGTTCCCGATACGCCGCTGGGCCGCTTCGAGATGATCTCTCTGATGCTGTTTCTTGTTCTGCGCCGGCTGCGTGGCGAGCAGGGCGCGGCCGAAGCGATCAGCCAGGATCTGGTCGATACCTTTTTCAGGGAGGTCGAGCATTCGATCCGCGAACTCGGCATTGGAGATGCCGGCGTGCCGAAACGCATGAAGAAACTGGCGCGCATGTTCTATGGCCGCACCAAATCATATGGCGACGCTCTGGATGAGCGCGATGACGCAGCTCTCGCCGAGGCGCTCAGGCGCAACGTGCAGCCGGCCGCGGATAATTGGCCACAGACGCAGCAACTGGCGCACTACGCGGCACAGACCGCTCAGGCATTGGCGTCGCAGCCGCTTGACGCGCTGACCAAAGGCGTCATTGCATTTCCCGATGCTGCGCCGCGTGGAGAAGCCGCATGAAAGACGAAACAAGCCCGGTTTCCATGAAGGTCGACGCCTCACGTCTGCCTGCGAAGGGTGTGACCGTGAAATTCGAGGCCGATGAGCGCCAGCGCGAGGCACTCGCCTCTAATCACGGTCTGGAAAAAGTGAGGGATTTCCGTTTCCAGGCGAAGGTCGAGCCGTGGAAGCGCGAGGGCGCGCGGGTCACTGGTGAGGTGAACGCCGAAATCACCCAGCTTTGCGTCGTCACGCTAGAGCCGCTGGACGCCAGGATCAGGGAAGAGATATCGGCGGTCTTCGTGCCCGAAGATTCCCGGCTGGCACGCATCGACATCGAAGGCGGCGAAATGCTGCTCGACGCGGAGGGCGACGACGTGCCTGAAACCTTCACCAACAACCGCATCGATGTGGGTGCATTGGCAGAAGAATTGTTCGAACTGGCGATTGACCCGTATCCGCGCTCTAAGGGTGCAAAACTTCCCGAAAACGCGCCTCAGGACGAAGCCGAAACCCGTGCGGAAGCGCCTTTTGCCAAGCTTGGCTCGCTTGTGCGCAAGTCTTGAAATCCGGGCTGCCGAGGCCGAATTAAGGTTGTGCAGCCGTCCAAAACCGCTATTTTCGCCCGAATTCGGCCAATCCCCCGTCGGCCCGGGGCTTAAATGAGAACGCTGTCGCTTGATACGTATATCCATTGACGCCATGGGCGGAGATCACGGACCGTCGGTCGTGCTGCCGGGTCTGGTGAAGGTGATCGAGCGCCGGCCCGACGTGAAGTTCCTGCTTTTCGGGCGCGCCGACGAAGTTGAACCCGTTCTGGCGAAATTGCCCCGCCTTGCCGCTCTCAGCGAGTTTCATCACTGCGAGGTGTCCGTGCGCATGGACGACAAGCCGAGCCAGGCTTTGCGTCAGGGGCGCTGGAAGTCTTCCATGTGGCGTGCCATCGAGGCGGTGAAGAACGGCGAGGCCGATGTCTGCATTTCAGCCGGCAATACCGGCGCACTGATGGCGATGTCGAAGTTCTGCCTGCGCCCGATGGCCAACATCGAACGCCCGGCGATTGCCGCTCTTTGGCCGACCATGCGCTCTGAATGCGTTGTGCTCGATGTCGGAGCCAATATTGGGGGCGATGCGCGCCAACTGGTCGATCACGCGATCCTTGGCGCGGCGATGGCGCATTCCATCTTCCAGCTCGATCGCCCGAGTGTCGGCCTGCTCAATGTCGGCGTCGAGGAAATCAAGGGCCAGGAAGACGTGAAGGAAGCTGGACGCATGCTGCGCGAGGCCGCGCTTCCGTCAATGAACTATCGTGGCTTCGTGGAAGGCGACGATATCGCCAAAGGCACGGTTGATGTGGTGGTGACGGAGGGCTTTTCCGGCAATATCGCTCTCAAGACCGCGGAAGGTACCGCGCGCCAGATCGCGACCTATCTGCGCGAAGCCATGAGCCGCACGCTGGCCGCACGCATTGGCTACCTGTTTGCCCGCAGCGCCTTCAGGCGGCTGCGCGAGAAGCTCGATGTACGCAAGGTCAATGGCGGCGTATTTCTCGGCCTCAACGGTATCGTTGTGAAGAGCCATGGTGGCGCGGACGAGGAAGGGTTCGCCGCTGCGGTCGATCTCGGCTACGACATGGCGCGCCGCCGCTTGATCGATACGATCCGGGAGCAGCTCGAACACTTCCATGACCGCCAGCCGGAAGCTGACACAGCTTCCGCTGCCGAAACCAGTTCAGACTGACAAAGGAAAATCCTGAATGATCCGTTCCGTTGTTCGGGGAGTGGGCGCCGAAACGCCGCGGCGCATCATGCGCAACGAGGATTTCGTTGGGCTGGTCGATACCTCGGACGAGTGGATCACCCAGCGTACCGGTATTCGCCAGCGCCATATCGCGTCCGACGATGAGACGACCGCATCGCTTGGCGAAGCAGCTGCACGCAAGGCGCTTGCGGCCGCTGGACTGACGCCGGCTGATATCGACCTGATCGTGCTGGCGACATCGACACCCAACAACACGTTTCCCGCTACCGCTGTCGAAATCCAGAAGCACCTCGGCATGGAGCACGGCTTCGCTTTCGACGTGCAGGCGGTGTGCACCGGCTTCGTCTATGCGCTGACCACGGCCGATCTCTATTTGCGCGGCGGCAAGGCCAAGCGTGCGCTGGTGATAGGCTCCGAGACGTTCTCCCGCATTCTCGACTGGACCGACCGCACGACCTGCGTTCTCTTCGGAGACGGAGCCGGAGCGGTGGTGCTCGAGGCACAGGAGGGCGAGGGTGGCGTAGCCGATCGCGGCATTCTCACATCAAGCTTGCGCTCCGACGGCTCACACAAGGAAAAGCTCTTCGTTGATGGCGGGCCATCGACCAGCGGCACGGTCGGTAAGTTGCGCATGGAAGGCAAGGAAGTCTTCAAGCACGCGGTCGCGATGATCACCGACGTGGTGGAAGCCGCGCTCGGCGATGCCGGCGTGACCGCCGAAGGTATCGACTGGTTCGTGCCGCACCAGGCCAACAAGCGCATCATCGATGCCTCGGCACGAAAACTTGGCATCGCAGAGGAAAAAGTCGTCATCACCGTGGATCGTCACGGCAACACATCGGCGGCTTCAGTCCCCCTTGCGCTGGCCACGGCAGTGGCCGACGGACGTATCAAACAGGGCGATCTGGTGCTCCTGGAGGCAATGGGCGGCGGCTTTACCTGGGGGGCTGCGCTCGTCCGCTGGTAACGATCGATTTGCCATACGGGCGGGAACAGTTCTTGACCTGCCGCGGCCAATTCCTTAACGTTTCTGTATATCTACACAAAAACAATAATTGGGAATGGACAGGCCGGCGATGGGGGGGAAGACAATCACGCGCGCCGATCTCGCGGAGGCGGTGTACCGCAAGGTCGGGCTTTCGCGGACGGAATCATCCCAGCTTGTCGAAATGGTGCTTGAGGAGATCTGCAACGCGATCGTGCGCGGCGAGTCCGTCAAGCTTTCATCCTTTGCCACTTTCCACGTTCGCTCCAAGAACGAGCGGATTGGTCGCAATCCCAAGACCGGGGAAGAAGTGCCGATCCTTCCGCGCAGGGTGATGACGTTCAAGGCGTCCAACGTTCTCAAGAACCGCATACTGCGCTCGCATAAGGACAAGCGCGGCAAGAAGGTCGACGCATAATCTGCGTGCATTGCGCGCGCCGCTCCTCAGACGGCACTTGAATTACGCGGCGTTAGAAGCTGCAATCACTGTCGATTCGTAGCGTCCCGTTGAGGTGTGCCCATGGACAAGTCTCCCGATGCGTTTCGTACCATCTCGGAAGTGGCTGACGATCTGGACCTGCCGCAACATGTTCTGAGATTTTGGGAAACGCGTTTCTCGCAAATCAAGCCGATGAAGCGGGGTGGGGGACGCCGCTATTACCGGCCACAGGATGTCGATCTGATCAAGGGCATCCGTTTCATGCTCTACGATCAGGGCTACACCATCAAGGGCGTGCAGAAGCTGCTCAAGGACAATGGCGTGCAATTCGTCGTTGCCATTGGCGCGGGCGATCTAGCTGCGGTGGAAGCGATTGCGCAGCGCAAGCAGGCCGAGGCCGAAGCCGCGCTTCAGAAGGCCGGCGGCAAGGCGGATGACGGCATGCTGGTGGGCGAGGCAAAAGCAAAGCCCAGCCGCCGCTTCTTCGGTATCGGAAAGGGCGAGGAGGAAGGTCCGGTCCAGCCTGACAGTGGCAAGCTCACCCGCGACAACCGCGCGCTCCTTCAGGAGGCGTTGTTCGATCTACTGGAATGTAAGCGCCTGCTAGATCAGGTGCGCCAATAGCCGGGGAGGGCGTTATGGCCGCTTTCATTATCGCTGACACAAAAATCGAAAACGCCGACGCCTATGAGGACTACAAGAAACAGGCCAAAGCGATCGCCGAAACCTATGGCGGCAACTATCGCGCGCGCGGCGGCGAGCTGGATGTGATCGACACCGATCTGTGGTCGCCGACCCGCGTTGTCATTATCGAGTTCCCCGACATGGCGAGCGCCAGGGCATTTGCCCGGTCGCCGGAATATGCCGAAGTGGCCAAAATCCGCCACGCCAACGCCAAGAGCACGCTTTTCATCGTCGACGGCGGCTGAGCTCGCGCCGAAACCGGCGCAGGCGATCTGTGCAATGAGGAAAAATGGTCGGAGCGGCGGGATTCGAACCCACGACCCCTTGACCCCCAGTCAAGTGCGCTACCGGGCTGCGCTACGCTCCGAACCGCAGGCAGCCCTAGAGAAACAACGCCTTGTGCGCAAGTGAAAAAGCCCCCGGCTGCGAACCCAGGCACAGACAAAAGCTGCACAAGCGAAGGGGCCGGCCATACGGCGCTATGATCGCGCATTCAGATCGGCTAGCTTGCCTGGGCAATCACGGAACCCGGAATGGTTGATCCTTTAGACTTGGCTCTCACTAATTTGGGCTCCCCGATCATCCTGTCTTTCGCGCTGGGGCTCTTCGCGGCGCTCGCCAAGTCCGACCTCAGTTTCCCTGAGGCGATTGCCAAGGGACTGTCGATCTACCTGCTTTTCGCGATCGGCTTCAAAGGCGGTGTAGCGGTCGCCGCCCACGGCATGGACGCGCAACTGCTGGCAGCGCTTCTGGTAGGCATTGCGATCTCGTTTTTGCTTCCGCTGGTCGCGTTTCCCCTGCTTCAGAAACTGACACGGCTGCCGGCGGTCGATATCGCCGCCGTCGCCGGCCACTATGGCTCGATCTCAATCGTGACCTTTCTGGCCGCAAGTTCGCTGTTGACCGCGAACGGCATGGAGGGCGAGGGCTACATGGTGGCGGTCGCCGCAGTGATGGAAGCGCCTGCGATCCTGACCGCCATTTGGCTCGCAAACCGGAGCGGACGAAGTTCCGCGCAGGCCGGCAATGAATTCTGGCGCGAGATACTTCTCAACGGTTCGATCGTGCTTCTGCTGGGCGCATTTGTGATCGGATGGGCGACCGGCGAGCGCGGGCTGGCCGAGATCAAGAGCTTCATCGTCGATCCCTTCAAGGGTGTGCTTTGCCTGTTCTTGCTCGACATGGGTCTGGTAGCCGGTCGAAGGCTGATGGGCAGCATGGGGCTTCTGACGCGCGGCGTTGCGGTCTTTGGCGTGTTGATGCCGCTGGTCGGCGCTTCGATCGGTTTGGCAGGCGGCCTGCTGCTCGGGCTGTCGCTCGGCGGAGTTGTCCTTCTGATGGTTCTGGCGGCGTCGGCCTCTTACATCGCGGTGCCTGCGGCGATGCGTGTTGCGCTGCCAGAGGCCAACCCGGCAATTTCTCTGTCACTGGCGCTGGGCATCACCTTCCCGTTCAACCTGACGGTGGGGATACCGCTCTATCTGCTGGTGGCAAGCGCACTCGTTGGAGCCTGAGCATGAAGACGCATGACGCGAAGCGGGTCGAAATTTTCATCGAAGCCGTCGTTGAGCGGCAGCTTACGAACGCGCTGATCGATGCCGGCGTGACCGGCTACACCGTGCTGCCGGTTAGCGGCGGCAATGGCCAGAGTGGTCCATGGAGCAGGGAAGGGCAGATCGGCCGGGGCAGCGGCATGGTGGCTGTGGTCTGCATCGTGAGACCCGAACGCGTGGACGAGCTTCTGGAGGCTGTTTTCGCCGTCGTGGAAAAGCAGATCGGGATGGTCAGCGTGTCTGACGCCGCCGTGGTCAGGCTCGAAAAGTTCTAAGGCCTCAGCCGCGGGCTTCTTGCAGAGAGCCGCGTCGCGTCAGTTGCCACCGCGCTTCGAGCGCCATTGCTCCCCAGATCATGCCAAGCAGCAGATAGAAGTGACGCCAGTGATTGGTGTCGATCACGGTGCCCAGAAGCACGTGCCCGATGAACACCACGTAGGCAGTGAGCAAAAAGGGCTGCCAGGGGCGGTCGCGAAAGAGGATGCGGAAGCCGCCGGCGATCGTCCACACGATCAGCGTCAGATAGGCCGCGAAACCGAGCCAGGAATAGTCGAGCAGCGACTTTAGCCAGATATTGTGCGTGTCCTCGCCGAACATCTGGCCGAATTCCAATGGGCCGATGCCGAGCGGATGCTCCATGGCCATCTGGAAGCCAACGACATACCGCGCGAAACGTCCGAGCCGTGCTGTGTCGTATGACTGTGCGAGCTGTGCGCGCTCCGAGAAAAGGTCGGCCACGGCGGGTATCTGGAGCGCAACGACCAGCGCTACGCCGAGCAGAACGAGGGCGACAAAGCCCATCAGGATGATGCGCAACCGGAACAGGTTGCTGGTGCTGCTGAGATAAAGCCCGCCAGTGACGGCGAGGGCCGAAAACATGAACAGGCCCCATGCACCGCGTGAAAACGACAGGAAGATGCCGGCGGTGAGGAAGACCAGGATTGCGGCGTGTAACGGCATAGAACTCGCGCGCCCGGTCAGCATCTGCTGCAGCATGAAGACCGCGGGCAACACCAGGAACGGGCCGAACACATTAGGGTCTTTGAATGCACCGGCCGCACGCCCATAGAGCGTGAACATCTCGCCCGTCAGCCCGAAGTAGCCGACAATGCCGAGGGCTGAGGTAGCGATCGCCGCCGCCGTCCAGGCCCAGAATATCAGCTTGTAGAGGTCCGGTCGGCTTTCGAGCACGGCGGCGAAGAACACGCCGGTCAGCGCCAGAAACAGCGACACCGCCAGATAGAGCGGGATTTCGCCCACATCGTCCATCTGGTTCATGGAGATCATGCCGCCGATGACGAAGAGCACCAGCAACAGCGCCATCGGCGCGACGGTGCGCGAAATCCTGAGGCCGAAGAGCGCCCATATCGGCATAACCAGCGCCATGAAGAGCTCGTAGGGCGCGGGTTCGCGCACCACGAAGCCGGTCAGGAATATGCCGAACGCTACCGAAACCGAAACGATCAGCGCGATCAGCTTGGCATTGACCGCCTCACGCGGCAGCGCGGTTGTGGCCGCGGCGGCGCTCAATATGCGTTCTCGGAATTGAGCAGCCGGATCGGCGTGAGGAACAGGATTTTCAGATCGAACATCAGCGACCAGTTCTCGATGTAATAGAGATCGAACTCGGTGCGCTTGCGGATCTTTTCGTCCTTGTCGACTTCACCGCGCCAGCCATTGATCTGCGCCCAGCCGGTGACGCCGGGCTTCACCCGGTGGCGGGCGAAATAGCCGTCCACGACTTCGGTGTAGAGCACGCTCTGGGTCGCGGCGGCCACCGCGTGCGGGCGAGGGCCGACGAGTGAAAGCGAACCGAAAAGCGCGTTGAAGAACTGCGGCAGCTCGTCGATCGATGTCTTGCGGATGAAACGGCCGACGCGCGTGACCCGTGGATCGCCTTTGGTGACGGCTTTCACGGCGGTCGGGTCGCACTGGTCCGTATACATTGACCGGAATTTGTAGACGTCGATCTCTTCATTGTTGAAGCCATGGCGCTTCTGCTTGAAGAGAACCGGGCCCTTGCTGTCCAGCTTGATGGCAATCGCAGTCGCCAGCATGACTGGCGAAAAGGCGATGATGCCGAGCAGCGAAAAGACGATGTCGAAGGCGCGCTTGGCAACCGAATCCCAGTCGTTGATGGGCTTGTCGAATACGTCCAGCATCGGCACCGCGCCGATGTAGGAGTATGAGCGGGGGCGGAATTTCAGCTCATGCGAGTGTGCCGACAGGCGCACGTCAACCGGCAGCACCCACAGCTTCTTGAGCATGGAAAGCACGCGCTTTTCAGCGGAGATCGGCAAAGACACAATCAGCATGTCGATACGGGCAATCCGCGCAAAGCTGATCAGTTCGTCGATGGTGCCGAGTTTGGGGTAGCCGGCGACAATCGGCGGCGAGCGACGGTTGTCGCGATCGTCGAAAATCCCGCAAATTCGGATGTCATTATACGGTTGCTTTTCGATGGAGCGGATGAGTGTTTCGGCGCCCGAGCCGCCGCCGACAATGACCGCCCGCCTTTCCATACGGCCATTGCGCGCCCAGCGTCGCACCATGCGGGCGAGCGAGAAACGCGTAATGAGGAGCAGGGCGAAGCCAATCACGTACCAGCTGCCAAACCAAACGCGCGAAAACTCTTCTGAGACTTTGAACAGGAAGCCCGCCAGCGCCATGAGTGCAAATACACCCGACCAGACGAGCAGCATGTTGCCCAAATGCCCCATCGGCCGGCGTAGCGCCGTTATCTGATAGAGGTCAGTGACTTCAAAGAGCAGTACGGCAACAATCGAACCGACGAGCACCGCAGCCGGATATTCCCAGACGAGATGCGTGCCAAAGCCGACATACAGCGCGTAGATGATGGCGCCGGAAAGGGCGAAAAGTGCGAATTCTGCGAGCCGTAGATAGCCGCTAACGAGCACCGGAGACATAGCATCAGCGCGGTATTGCGCTGCAACCTGAGACGCGATCGCGCTCAGTTCCGCCTCGTCTTGCTTGGATGTACCGTCGTCAAAACTGCGGACGGAATCCAGCGTATATGGATGCGGTGCACTCACTTTACTCATACCCGACCGTACGAAAAACACTGGTCACTCGGCATCGATCCTAAGGTCGACCCCCTAAAAAACCCTTGCCCCGGCGGCAGAAATCGCCGGGTAGTGTCAAATGGATGTGATTGTGGTCAGCTCAGCCGCTGAAGCGTGGCGCGATAGGCGTCTTCGATCTGGCGAGCCATTTCGTCAGCGCTGAAGCGCTTTTTGAGTTCGGCCTGGCTGGGCATCATTGCCCTAAACGCCTTTTCGTCACTGAGCGCGCTAACCATGCGCTCGGCAAGTTCGCTGGTGCCAGGCCGGATGAGGGCAGGCGACCCTGTGCCGAATATCTCGGGAATGCCGCCAACTGCGCTGGCGATCATGGCTTTACGTGCCGCCAGCGCTTCCAGCACGATATAGGGCATGGCCTCGGCGCGCGAGGGCACCACCATGATACGGCCGAGCCTAAACGCTTCACGGGCCGGCATCGCGTCCAGAAAGGTGACTTCGATGTATTCGCGCAATGCGTCAGCCTGTGAGCGATAGCGCGGTTTGTCATCGCCATCGCCAACCATCGTTGCCGATAACCGCCGCCCAAGTTGCTGCGCTGCGCCGGCGGCCGCGTCGAGGAATAGGTCGGGGCCTTTCAGGTCGCGCATCATGCCGACATAGAGCAGGTCGGTTGCGTTCTTTAGGTTGCGCACGGCGGAAAATTCGCTGTCACGCAGGCCATTGTGAACAAGCCGGAAGGGCGGACGCGGTTTGCCGACCTTGGCCTCGTATGTCCTGCGCTCATAATCCGACACAAAAAGCAGCTGATCGGTGGCACGGCCAAGAAGCCGCTCCACGGCGAAGAATGCTTTGCCGGTCAGCGTGTCGGCGTCGTAGTGCAGGCTGCCGCCATGCGGCGTATAGATTCGGGCTACGCGAGACCTGGATGCCCGAGACAGTGAACCGAACAGCCGGGCATAGGCGCCGCCTTTGGCGCCGTGTCCGTGCAAAACGTCCGGTTGCAACTCAGAAATGATGCCGTAGGTGCGCCAGGCCGCGGCGAGGTCACCTGGCCCGACATGGCGCTGCATCGGCGTGCGTTTGACGCCGAGCGTCAGTTTGTCTTCGATTTCGGCGAAAAGCTGGGCTTCATAAGCGCCGCCGGTAATGGAATCGCAGATGATCCCTACATCGTGGCCCGCTGCGCGCTGCGCCTCGGTGAGGTCGCGCACATGCCGGAAAAGTCCACCGACCGGCGAACGGAAGCAGTGAACTATGCGTAGGTTTCCGCTCAAAGAAGTAACCTGTCGGGACGAGGCCGCATGAGGCGGCCTTCAGCCAAAATCAGAACAGCCGTTCGCGGACATAGATGGTGTCGCCAGGCAGCAGCGGGTCGGAGGTGAGCACACGCCCGGTCATGACCTTGCCGTTGATGACCCGCGTCACATCGACATCCGCCTGCTGGGCGCGGGCCGAGAAACCGCCTGCCGAGGCGATTGCCTTGTGCACCGTCATGCCTGGCACGTAGGTGTATTGGCCGGCGCTGCCCACTTCGCCCATCACGAAGATGGGGCGGTAACGGTCGACCTCGACGGAAACATCCGGATCGCGCAGATAGCCGGCGCGGAGCCGTTCCGCGATGGCGCCTTCAAGCTGTTTGGTTGTGTGGCCGCGCGCCGGTACGGCGCCGACGAGGGGGAAAGAGATGTAACCGGCCTGATCCACGCTGTAGACATTGGTGAGACCTTCTTGCTCGAAGACGGTGACACGAAGCCGGTCACCCGAATCGAGAAGATAGGGGCGCATGACAGCTTCATGGAAAGCCGTGGGCGCGGGGCGATAACCGGAGCAGCCGGACAGAATTGTCAGGGCGCATATGGCGGACACAACGAATTTTTTGTTCACGGCACAGACACCTTTTGCGGTTCGCCCGAAGCCGAACCCGTAATCTCCAGAGTGTTATCGGTCCGTTAGGGTTAATGCCCGGTAAAGCGGAACGCAGGCGGACGGCCTTTAAGAAGAACGCCGCATCTTAACTTCGCGGTTACCATGCCTGTTTAGGTTCGGTTTGCTATCTGCAAGCGGAGTCGCACCCATGGCGTCCAACCAGAACAACGCCCACGATGTCGATGTCGACCTGGGAACACTGTTCGCCAGCATCGCACGCGATTGGCGACGCATCGTCGTTATCGCCCTGGTGGTGACGCTCGCCGCGTTTGCGTTGGCCTCGGTGCTGACGCCCAAATACAAAGGCGAAACCCGCATACTGATTGAAACCCGTGAATCCGAATTCACGCGAATCGATACGAATTCTGTTCGCTCTGCACCCATTCTCGATGAAGAGGGTGTTGCGAGCCAGGTGGAGGTGATTTCCTCGACCGACATCATCATGCAGGTCGCGCGCCAGCTTGATCTTGCTGATATCGACGAGTTCGACGCCAACCCTTCATTCATCGCCAATCTGTTGGCGACTGCCGGTCTGGCGACCGACACCAGCAACCTGGCGCCCGAGGAAAGGGTGCTCAAGGCCTTTCGCGAAAAGCTGGACGTCTATAGGGTCGAGAATTCTCGCGTAATTGTAGTCGAGTTCTCGTCCGAGGATCCAAAGCTTGCCGCGGCGATCCCCAACGCAATGGCCGACGCATATATAGCCGTTCAGCGCGCTGCAAAGCTGGAATCGAATGCCGACGCGACAGACTGGCTCGAGCCGGAAATCGCTGAACTGCGCGAGCGGGTGAAAGCGGCCGAGCAGCGTGTGGCGGAATTCCGCGGGCAGTCCGATCTCTTTATCGGCGAGAACAATTCGGTCCTGGCTACGCAACAGCTCTCGCAACTGAGCACTGAGCTTTCGCGCGTCCGTGCAAATCGCTCCGCCGCCGAAGCCAAGGTAAGCACCATGCGCGCCGCGCTCGATGGGGGCGTCTCGCTGGATACAGTGCCAGACGTGCTGGCTTCGCCGCTGATCCAGCGCCTGCGCGAAAGCGAGCTGGAAATCCGCGCCGAGATCGCGGAGTTGTCCACGACGCTTCTGCCCAATCATCCGCGCATCAAGGCGCTGAATTCGCAGGCGAGCGACTTGCGTCAGCAAATTCGGTCCGAGGCGCAGAAGGTGCTGACCGGGCTGCAGAACGAGGCGCGCACTGCGCGCGCTCGCGAAGAAGCGCTGCTGGCCGACGTGAACCGCCTCAAGGCCGAATCGGCTCGCGCTGACGAAGAGGGTGTGGAACTGCGCGCTCTGGAACGGGAAGCCGCGGCGCAGCGCGAGCTGCTGGAATCCTACCTGACCCGCTTCCGCGAGGCTTCCTCGCGTGGCGAACGCAACTATCTGCCGGCCGACGCCCGCATCTTCTCCCGCGCGACCGTACCTGCCGAGCCATACTTCCCGAAGAAGCTGCCGATCATTGGCGCTGCTTTTGTCGCAACGCTGCTTCTGATGGTGATCGCGACCTTGCTGCGTGAGCTCTTCAGTGGCCGCGCGATGCGTCCGGCCGACGGCGCTGCGTTCCCGACAGTCGAGGATGTTGAGATGCCGGCGAGGCGTGCTGAGCCGGCAATGACGCCGGCCGAAGCGGCGCGCGCCGCCGCGCGCACCCATGAAATGGCCGAGCCTCTAACGGAGCTGGAAGACGAACCGGTAAAGCCTGCGGCGCCGGTGAAGAAGATCAGGCCGATGCGCGAGATCGAACCCGAGGTGCCCGAAAACAGGTTCGGCGAGATCGATGTTGATGAAGCCGCGTCTGAACTGATTGCCGACGGTACAGCTCGCGCTGTCTTTGTTTCGGCCGGGCTCGACGATGGCGCGGCGGCGGCTGTGCTGGTAGCCCGCGAGATCGCGGATGCAGGCTTGCGCACGCTGCTTCTGGACCTCACCGCGTCGGGTGCCGCCTCTCGTGCTACGGTCGAAAGCCGTTTCATGCGCGGTGTGACCGACCTGCTGGTCGGCGAGGCGCAATTTGCAGAGGTGATCCATCCAGACCACTTCTCGCCGCTGCACGTGATGCCGATCGGTACCGCGAACTTGCCGCGCGCGATGCGGGCGGTCGACCGCCTGCCGATCGTGCTGGATTCGCTCAATACTGCTTATGATCTCGTGGTGATCGATGGCGGGCCGGGCAGCGCCGATTCTGTCGGCCGCCTGATTGGCGACGATACGCGTGTGATCGTGTCCTGCATCTGGCCGACCGACGAGGTGGGTGAACTGGCCGATCGGCTGGTTCAGGCCGGGCTCGATGAGCCCATGATCGTGAGACCAAGCCGGATCGGCGACGCGCGGCCTGGCCGCAGTGCGGCCTAGACACGAAGCGAATGAACTAGCGAGACGGGCGGAGTAATTTCCGCCCGTTTGTCGTGTCAGTCTGAAGTGTCGGCTGAAGTGCCGGCGCTCTGCCGCCTGGCTCGCTTCAACAGCGACCAGACCGCCTGATTTTCCTTGATGTTGCGCTTAACCGCGCCTGTCATGCGGCCAATTGCCGAGACGGCATGTCCACGCGCCGTCAGTGGCAGGTGAAAATCGAAATGCTGGCTTTCGATATCGCACCATTGGCGCTTGTAGCGCTCGTCGCCGACGCCGAAATCGTAGATCGCCATGCCGCTTTCGCAGGCTTCGCGGATGTTTTCGAAAAACAGGAAATCGCCCGGGCTGGCGATTGCAAGCTCATCGTCGGCAAAGGCGGAGAACTCGCAGGTGAGCCTGTTGCCTGAGATGCTGGAGCCCGTGACTGCACGCAGCACGCCGCCGACTTCCAGACCGTGTAGCAGGAAGTCTGGCTGAGACTTGCCGAGCGCACCAACGAACATGCGCCGGAAGGCGTCCCTGATCGTTGGCGGCGCAAACACGTCTGTTACGCCCATCTGGCGAAAGCGCGCTGCCTTCATTTCGTAGAACGTGCCGAGCAGGAGATCGACCTCGTCGGGCGTGGTCGCAACGAAACGTCGATGGCCGCCGGCGGTCTCGAACTTCCTGGTTTGCGAGCGGTGCTTCTTGCGCTTGCGTTTGCCGCTGGTGCGGCCAAGCACTTCATCGAAGCCGCCGTCCAGGTCGACCGCTAGCGCGACGTTGGGACTTTGCGTGCAGCCTTCGCCGTATAGCGGATTGGCCATGGCGCTGCGTTCGGCCTCGTTGCGTTCCAGCAGCAGAAGGTCGACGTCCGGTCGACCCTTGGCCAGCGTTTGGCGCAGCTGGTCGCGAATGCCGGTGAGATCACCGTCGATGCATGCAGGGAAGCTGCCATTGGCATGCCGCCTGCCCGGATAACGCGCAATCGTAGCTGCACCGTCCTTGACGATTTCGACGACGAGCATGAATTGTATTGTGCCGCCTTGTGTGAGTTCGATCGCGACCAGATCGGCGCCGGGGCACTCGGCCCAGGCTTCCACAAATGCGGGGTTCTGCGGCGTCGAATGCAGCTTGCCTTTGCAGAACGTGGCATAGTCGGTGCGGGCGGCATCGAACGGCCGCACAGTTCCAGCCCAGGAACCCGCTTCGGACTTGGGATGTTCGGCCTCGAAAATCTGTGCCGCGTCAACCATAACTCAATCCTTGTGGCCTAGTTCTGGCGGTGACCTTTCGGCCAGTGAGACGAAGGTAGCGAAAAAAGGTGAATGAATGATCGACTGGGGCGAGGTGGTCCGCAGGATGGTTCTGAACGGCGCCCGTGTGACCGGGCTCGCCGACCTGCTACGCGCCCGCTATGGCGGCATCGGAGCCATTCTAATGCTGCACAGGGTCACGGATGCGCCGCGCAAGACCATGGGCGTCAACCGGCATCTTTCGATCACACCCGGCTTTCTGGACGCCCTGTTAAGCGAGTTGCGGGCCATGGGTTACCGCTTCGTCGATATGGACGAAGCCGCCGACCGGATAACGGGCTCGACCTCCGGCGAGCGCTTCCTCACGCTGAGCGCCGATGACGCCTATCGCGACAACCTCCTGGAAGCGTTGCCGATCCTCGAAAAACACGAGGCGCCGATCACGATCCATGTGTGCCCGGGTCTAACAAGCGGCAGCATGGATTTGTGGTGGGACCTGCTCGAAGACGTGGTGACGGCGCGCGACGAGCTCTACCTGACGACTTCGGAGGGCCGCATGTTCGTCGATTGCTCGACGCCTGCGCGCAAGGCCGAGGCCAATTGCAAGCTGCATGACTTTCTAACGCAGGAGGTTCGCGAAGAAGACCGCCAGCCGATATTGCGCGACATGGCGCGGCTTGCGGGCCTGGACCACGGGCAGGCAAACCGCGAGACGCTGATGACCTGGGACGAAGTGCGCAAGGCCTCCGAACATCCGTTGGTGACGATTGGCGCACACACCCTGTGCCATTTCAATCTGAAGCGGCTGAGCGACGAGAAGGCCTGGGAGGAGATCGTCGATGCGCCGCGCGTCATCGAACTTGAGACAGGCGTAAAGCCGCAGCACATGGCTTATCCCTATGGCTATGAGAGCGCGGTCGGTGAACGCGAGGTGGCATTGGCCGCTGCCGCCGGCTTCCGCACCGCGGTGACGACGCGGCATGGCGTGGTGACGCACGAGCACGCCGCGCACATGCATGCACTGCCCAGGATATCAGTGAATGGCCGCTATCAGCGGGTCGCGCATATTCGCACGATGCTATCCGGCATCACCACCCCGCTGGCAAACCGAGGCAGGACGCTGGTAACGACCTAGCTGCGCTTTCTCATGCCCTTCGCCATCCACGAGATGATGAACATGGCGGGGATAATCCACAAAAGCCCGGAGAGTGCGAAGAAGCCGAGATGAACAAGCCAGCTCGACTCCTGAAGTTGCGCAACGGCGACGGTGGTTGCCACCAGCGCATAAATAATAACGAGTGCGATAAGCAGCAGCGTTCCGATGAATTTGCGCAGGCGAGGCGGCATAGCGGTCCCTTTCGGCCGCTGAGGTAGCCTGTTCGACCCCCTTGCACAAGCAGCGCGCGACCCCGTGTCGCGTATCCTCGCGGGTTGCCAGTCAGGCGGCGATGAGCCACCTATCGCGGCAAGGAAATGGACTGCGGGCCGCAATGTATCAGGACTTCGATCCGGGCGGGAATGTCGCCAGCATGGCGCGCGAAGAACGTCACAGGGCACAGGTGCGCTGGTGGCTCTATGCAGTGGCGGTGACGTTGTTTGCGCTGTTCGTTGTCGGCGGCGCGACGCGGCTGACGGACTCAGGGCTGTCGATCACCGAATGGAAGCCTATTCATGGTGTGATCCCGCCGCTGTCGGCATCCGATTGGCAGGAAGAATTCGCAAAATATCAGCAGATCCCGCAATTCGAACAGCTGAATGCGGACATGACGCTGGAGGAATTCAAGACGATCTTCTGGTGGGAATGGGCGCACCGGTTCATTGCGCGGGGCGTTGGTTTTCTGGTGGCGATTCCTCTGGTTTTCTTCTGGGCGACCGGGCGTTTGGAAAGGCACATGAAGCCGAAGCTCGTCGGGCTCTTCCTGCTTGGCGCACTGCAAGGCGCAATCGGCTGGTGGATGGTCGCGTCCGGCCTGTCGGAGCGCGTGAGCGTGAGCCAGTATCGGCTGGCCACGCATCTTGTGCTGGCCTGCCTGATCTTCGTTGCCACCCTTGCGCTGGCGCGTAGCCTCGCGCCGCACTCTGCCGGCCCGGCGGAGCCCGAGACACGCAGCTTTGCCGGCTGGATGGTGGTCTTTGTGCTCTTCCAGATATTCCTCGGCGCGCTTGTTGCGGGCCTGGACGCCGGCTTGAGTTACACCACATGGCCACGCATGGACGGCCGCTTCTGGCCGGACGGATTGCTGGCGATCGAACCCGCCTGGCGCAACTTTTTCGAGAACCCCAAGACGGTGCAGTTCGTGCACCGCATGTGCGCTTACATCCTGCTGCTTCTGTCGATCTGGCATGCGGTCGATTGTTGGCGCGCGGAGCCGGGAACAACCCATGCGCGCCGCGCAACGGTGCTGGCGCTGCTGATCGTCATGCAGGCGGCTATTGGCATCGTCACGCTGGTTCTGGTCGTGCCGCTCGGCTGGGCGCTGGCGCACCACGCCTTCGCTATCGTGGTGCTGGGTTTCGCCACGGCGCACTGGCAGGCAACGAAAGGCAGTTATCCGCTGCCGGGAAGAGGCGATTTGAAAGGAAAGCAGGCAATCGCCTGACTTCCCGCAAGGTAATTTCGGCTAGTGCCGGGTGCCGAGCATCAAATCCATGTTCTGGACAGCGGCACCCGATGCGCCTTTGCCGAGATTGTCGAGCACGGCGACCAGATTGACGAGCCCGGTCTTTGCGTTCGCAAAGACGTAAAGCTTCATCGTGTCTTCGCCAACAAGCTCTGTCGGATCGATACGTGCCAGTGCTGCCCCATCGGCCACTGAAACCACCTGCACGATGTCCTGCCCGGCAAAATGCGCGGCAAGAGCAGCATGAATATCATCAGGCGAGGGCGTCTTGGCGAGGTCGGCCAGATGCAGCGGCACCTGCACGATCATGCCCTGCGCGAAACGCCCGACCGAAGGCGCAAACAGCAGCGCGCGGTCGAGCAGCCCGTGCATCTGCATTTCTGGCACATGCTTGTGCGTGAGCGTGAGACCATAGAGGAAATGCGGCGCAGAAATCGCGTCCGGGGCGTCCGGATTTTCCATCTGTGCGATCATCGCCTTGCCGCCGCCAGTGTAGCCGGACACGGCGTTGACGGTGACGGGATAGTCATTCGGCAGAATTCCGGCCTCGACCAGCGGGCGGATCAGCGCGATCGCGCCGGTTGGGTAGCATCCCGGATTTGCGACAAGCCGCGCCCTGGCGATTTTCTCCGCCTGGCCGGCGGTCATTTCCGCAAAACCGTAGGCCCAGTCGGGGTTGACCCGGTTGGCGGTTGAGGTGTCGATCACGCGCGTCGAATTAGAACCGTCGAGCAACCCCATTGCCTGACGAGCGCCATCGTCCGGCAGGCAAAGGATCGCGACATCTGCCTCCGCGAGCCGTTCCGCCCGCATCGCATTATTGCGCCGCTCGGCTTCGGGAATGGAGAGAATGTCGAGGTCGGTGCGCCCGGCAAGCCGCGTCCTGATCTGCAGGCCAGTCGTGCCATGTTCGCCGTCAATGAAAATCTTCGGTTTCATCGGTCTGTCTTTCGTCGTGAAATCAAGGAGTTGAAGGCCAGGCCGGACTCAATCCGGCAAGCCGTTGAATCAAAGTTTCAACTGCCTCGTCGCATGTGCCGTTCCGAAAGAAGCCCGAGATAATACATTGCAATGGTTGCCCCGGCGATCGCCGTTATGTCCGCGTGATCGTATGACGGAGACACTTCTACCACATCCGCACCCACAATATCGAGTGCCCCGAGCCCCCTGAGCACGGCAAGCATCTTGGCGCTCGACGGGCCGCCCGCGACCGGTGTGCCGGTGCCCGGCGCGAATGCAGGGTCGAGGCAGTCGATATCGAACGTGACGTAGGTCTTGGCGCCCTTTGTGTGGTCGAGGATCGCGGAGGCGATGTCCGCCGTCCGCATCTCTTCCACCTCGTGGCCAAAGAGCATGCGGATACCGCAATCGCGTGGCGCATGGGTGCGGATACCGATCTGAATCGACTTTTCGACATCGATGATGCCCTCGTCCGCAGCCTGACCAACGAAGGCACCATGGTCGATGCGGCCCTTCTCGTAGGGCCAGGTGTCTTGGTGTGCGTCGAACTGCACCAGCGCCAGCGGCCCGTGCCGCTCCGCATGCGCCTTGAGCAGCGGCCAGGTGACGAAGTGATCGCCGCCGAGCGACAGCAGGAAGGCATCTGATTTGAGCAACTTCCGCGCCTCGCGCTCAATGATGCCGGGCGTTTTCTGGTGGTTGCCGTAGTCGAGCAGGCAATCGCCATAATCGACGACCGAAAGCTTCTCGAACAGGTCTGCACCAAAAGGATATTGCGGATCGTTGTCGAAGATTGCGGATGCACGCCGGATCGCCTGCGGCCCGAAGCGCGCGCCCGGTCGGTTGGATACGGCTGCGTCGAAGGGAATGCCCCACACCACAACATCCGCTCCAGCCACCTTCTTGGTGAACCTGCGGCGCATGAAAGACAGCGCACCCGCATGCGTTGGGTCGCTCGCGGCACCCAGGTTCTGCCGGGCGGTAAATGCGTGGTCGATCGATTTGGAGGGCATTACGTGTCTCCGACGCGGGCACTCATAGCTTGATTCTCTGCCGCCTGAACGTTGGCCGGCATAGCAGACGCCGCCAATCTGCTTGACCATGCCGCGCGGGCCCTGAACTATGGGCCGATACTGGGGGAGAGATCAAATGTCGATAACTGCGGTCATGCGCGCCTCGCTGATTCCGGTTTTTGTGTCGTCCGTGATGGGCTTCGCCCATGCTCAGGACCAGACACCGGCCGTTCCTGAGAATTGTACCAAGATGGAATCCAAGGTTCTGCCGGCATCCGTTTGCCTTGATCCGGAGGGTTGGGCGTTGGCGGACGTCGGCAGCTCGGCGGAGCTGGAATTCAGTACTCTGGATCAGGCTCTCTATCTGATTATCATGACCGAGCCGGATTACTTCGACATAGAGACGCTGCGAAAGGCCGTGCTGACAAATATCCAGCTCGCGGCCAAGCTGAATAAGGTCGAAGTTGTTGAGAGCGAAAATGTCAGCCTTGCCGGACGAGAGTTCGGCCACCTGATCTACGGCGCCAGGATCGGCGACATAGACGCGAACTATAATAACTACTTCACTGGCATCGAAGGCGTAGGCTCACTTCAAGTGGTGTTTTTCACATTCGATCGGCCGATTTCCGATTACAACGATACAATCGCGACCGTTGTCGCCAGCATCGAGGTCGGCGAATAGTCCGAGCAACAAAAAAAGCGGGCCCGAAGACCCGCTTTTTTGGTGTTCCGAATGTCGTCGAAGCTTAGCGCTTCGAGAACTGGAAGCTCCGGCGGGCCTTCGCCTTGCCGTATTTCTTTCGCTCCACGACGCGGCTGTCGCGGGTGAGGAAACCACCCTTCTTGAGCACGCCGCGCAGCTCCGGCTCATAATAGGTGAGGGCCTTGGAGATACCGTGGCGCACGGCACCTGCCTGGCCGGACAGGCCACCGCCGGCGACTGTAGCGACGATGTCGTACTGGCCGTTGCGGTTCGCGGCCACGATCGGCTGCTGCAGGATCATCTGCAGAACCGGACGCGCGAAATAGGCCGTGAAGTCCTTCTTGTTGATGGTGATGCGGCCGCTGCCGGGCTTAACCCAAACGCGAGCGATTGCATCCTTGCGCTTGCCGGTGGCATAGGCGCGACCCTGTTGGTCGAGCTTCTGCACGTGAACCGGCGCCTGTTCGGCGTCAGCGCCCTGTGCTTCGGTGCCCAGTTCTGCGAGGGCTTCGAGATCAGCCATATTTCTCGACCTTTACGTTTTTCTTGTTCATGGCGGCAACGTCCAGCTTTTCCGGCTGCTGTGCCTCATGGGGATGATCGGTGCCGGCATAGACGCGCAGGTTCTTCATCTGGCGACGGCCAAGCGGGCCGCGCGGGATCATGCGCTCGACGGCTTTTTCGACAACGCGCTCCGGGAAACGGCCCTCGAGCAGCTGGCGCGCAGTGCGCTCCTTGACGCCGCCGGGATGGCCGGTGTGCCAGTAGTACATCTTGTCGGTGTATTTCTTGCCGGTCAGCTTCACCTTGTCGGCATTGATGACGATGACATTGTCGCCATCATCGACATGCGGTGTGAAGGTCGGCTTGTGCTTGCCGCGCAGGCGGTTGGCGACGATGGTGGCGAGACGTCCGACGACGAGGTTTTCCGCGTCGATCAGCACCCACTTCTTCGTCACTTCCGCAGGCTTCTGCGAGAAGGTTTTCATGATGTGTCTTCCGTTCAGGACCCGCCATTCGCGAACGAATGAAAGGCGTTTTTGTTGCTTGGATTGCGGATATTGCCCGCAAAAACAAACGGCGGCCGCTGAGGGCCGCTGCTTGTGCGGAGCTTATAGTAGAGCTGACAAACCGCGTCAACTACGAAAACGAGCGCATGATCCGCCAAAACTCAGCAAAAACAATGAGTTGAAAATGAGGTAACAAAATACCGCAATCCGGATGACGTTATCCGCGCTTGGCGGGCGGTATGGAGTAGGTGCCCGTGGCGTGAGCTACCGTCAGTTGATCGGGCCCGGCGCGCATGTCGATCTCGAACACCATCAGCGATTTGCCCAGCTTGAGGATACGGCAATGGCCGTCGATCGGGCCGGCTTCTGCCTTGCGCATGAAGTTGATATTGAGGTTGGTGGTGACGGACAGAGCGTCCGGTCCCGCATGTGTGAGCACGCAGACATAGCCGCCGATGTCAGCCAGCGTGAACAGGGAAGGACCGGATACCGTATTGCCCGGCCTCAAATGGCGCTCGTCGGCATCGAGCCGCACCACACAGCCGCCCGGAAACACGTCGGTCGCGTAGAATGCGCGCATGGCTTCGTTGAGCTGCGGATAGACACGGCCCATCAGATCGTTGACCTGTTCGGCATTCATCAATGGTTCGAGCGGGCGAGCGTTCATGCGGTGCTGTCCTGAAGTGCGGTGTCAGCCGCGCGGCGAGTTGATCGGGCGGTTGTCGGTCCAGTCGAACGTTCCGAGATCGCGCTCGCGCACAGCCTCTTTCCAGCCGCGATCTTCCGCCCGCCGCTTGAAGTTGATGCCCTCGGGCGAATGCCGGGTGATGCCGTCGAATACGGTGGCGAACATCTGTGTCTGTGAAAGGCCCATCGCCTCGATGGCCTGATTGATCATCAGCTTTTGCATCATCAGCTGGTTGGTTGGCACGGTGGCGATACGCTCGGCGAGTTTCTCGACTTCGGCGTCGAGTTGGTCAGCCGGTACGGCGCGGTCCACAAGGCCGATACGCTCTGCCTCGCTGCCGGAAATCTTGTCGCCCGTAAAGAGCATGCGCTTAGCCTTTTCCGCGCCCAGTCGATAAACCCACATGGCCGTCGTCGGGCACCCCCAGACGCGGGCGGGCATGTAGCCGATCTGCGCGTCCTCGGCCATGACGACGAGGTCCGAGCACAAAGCGATGTCTGAGCCGCCGGCAACAGCGAAGCCATGCACCTTGGCGATGACAGGCCGATGAGAACGCCACAGCGACATGAAGCGCTGGGTATTGCGCATCATGAAGGCGTAATCCTTCATCGGATCCCAAGGCATTTCCTGGGTCAGCTCACTGCCAAGCCCCTCGGTTTCCTGCGCGTAGAAGGTGAGGTCGTAACCGGCGCAAAATGTATCGCCGGCGCCCGAAAGCACGATGACATGAATGGCGGGATCGGCATTGGCGCGCTCGACGGCATCTTCAAGTTCGGCCGGAACCTCATTGTCGATTGCGTTCATCACCTCGGGACGGTTGAGAATGATGCGCGCTATGCGGCCGTCCTTCTCCAGCACAACCTTAGCCATCGTCCCTCCAATTCTTCCGTGCACGTAAAAGCAAATCGCAGATTGGCCATTTCACGGCTGATCTTCAAGCGCCTCCGTGTTAGTTTCCCGCTGAGATTGCGGAGGCGCGAATGAACGAAAGGGCGAAGGTCCCGGAGCAGCAGGCGAACGGCGAGCTTCTTCGCGTTTCGGATGCAGGCGGTGTGCGTCGCGTCGAGCTTGCCAACCCGCCAGCAAACGCGCTGTCTCGTGCAATGATTGCCGCGCTCCAAGTCGCCTTCGATGCCGCACGTGGCGAGGCCAATGTGCGCGTCATCGTGCTGGCCGCGGCGCCGGGCAAGGTCTTCTGTGCCGGTCACGACTTGAAGGAAATGACCGCGCACCGCGCTGACGCTGACCGGGGCAGGGCCTTCTACGAAGAAACGATGCGCGAATGCGCAACGCTGATGCAGGCGATCGTGCGGCATCCGAAGCCGGTGATTGCGGAAGTGGACGGCGTGGCGACGGCTGCCGGCTGCCAACTGGTTGCGAGTTGCGATCTGGCGATTGCCACCGAGCGCGCGTCGTTTGCGACGCCGGGTGTGAATATCGGGCTTTTCTGCTCGACGCCGATGGTGGCGCTGTCGCGCAACCTCTCGCGCAAACACGCGATGGAGATGCTTCTGACAGGCGAAACGATCGATGCGGGGCAGGCCCGCGATTTCGGCCTGGTCAATCGGGTGGTGCCACCCGAATACCTGAATCAGGTTGTCGGGAAATACGCCCAAACCATTGCTTCCAAATCGCCTTTGACGCTCAAGATCGGCAAGGAGGCATTCTACCAGCAGGCCGAGATGGGGCTTTCGGAAGCCTACGACCATGCCAGTCGGGTGATGGTGGAAAACATGCTCGCCCGCGACGCGGAGGAAGGCATTGGCGCTTTCATCGAAAAGCGCGACCCGAAATGGACGGGGGAATAGGTGCTGTTAGCAAGTTCGGCATGAACCACGACACATACGATAACAGCTACATTTCCGGCATTCTGAATGCGGTGAAGACGATCGCTATCGTCGGCGCTTCGGCGAACGATGTGCGGCCGAGCTTCTTCGTCGCCAAATATCTGATCGACAAAGGTTATGAGGTCTTTCCGGTCAATCCGGGGCAGGCTGGCAAGGAAATTCTCGGCCGCACTACCTATGTCTCGCTCGCCGCTGTTCCGAAGCCGATAGACATGGTCGATATCTTTCGGGGAAGCGATGCGGTGCCTGCGATCATGGACGAGGTGCTGGCGCTGAAACCGCTTCCCTCGGTCGTGTGGACGCAGCTTACCGTTCGCCACGACGAGGCCGCCGCTCGGGCCGAGGCAGCCGGCATCAAGGTGGTTATGAACCGTTGCCCCAAGATCGAATATGCGCGCCTCTCCGGCGAAATCGGCTGGAACGGCATCAACAGCAAGGTGATTTCGTCGAAGAAGCCAAAACTGCGTGCCGGCTACCAGAGTTTCGGAATTGTGCAGAGATAGCGGTTATCGACCGCTGCGGGTTGAGATGATTTCGTTCATTGGTCCAAGGCACCGGCCGTGAATCTAGCCAGTCAGTACAAATCATTGCTGAGCATTGCGCGACGGTATGCGCGCCGCCCCGACGAGGCGGAGGATATCGATCAGGAGGTTCTTTTATCGGCGGTGGCGGCTGGCCGCCTCGACCTGTCGCTGCCGCGAAACCGGCAGTGGATGGCCGGAGCCATCCGCAAACGAGCCGCCTTCGATGCTCGCGGCGCTGCCCGGCGCAGGAGGCGTGAAACCCAATGGCAAACCCAGTTGGGTGAACAAGAAACGGACGATCACGACGGCTATGTGTCGATCCTGCCGGTGTTGCCGAAATCACTGCGCGTCGTTGCCGCATTAGCTTTTTCGGGCCACACCCGGCGCGAAATTGCCTGCTTGCTCAGTATCGAGGACACAGCTGTCAGACAGCGCATCGCCGCGCTCAAGAAAGCAATACGGCGTTATGAGGGCGTCTTTCCCACGGGCCTTCCAGGCCTAGACCTTGAAGTTCCTTATGGGCGCATCCGCCAGGGACTTCGACCCTATCTCACGCAGCAGCGCGGCATCTTTGCCAGCCACGATCCGGACGGGCATTTTTTCGTCCTCCGAAGCTCACAAACGACTTAGCCACGGCAACGAGGGGTGTAAACAATCCAAAACAAGGGACAATCAACATGTTGCCGAAACCGCATCGCGCCTCGATCGTGTATTATGTTGCCGACATCGAACGCACCGAAGTTTTCTACAGGGATGTTCTGGGCCTCGACCTCAGCCGGCAGGAGGGAGCCGAACCATTCTGGCTTCAGGCGACCCTCGATGGAGGCCTGGAATTCGTCTTTTTCCAGATGCCGGCGGAACGCGGCAGCACGCCGGCAATCGTTTTCGACCTGACGGAAGGCGGAATCGACGACATCGTGGCTGCATTGGCTGAAAAGGGCGTCACGATCGTCACTCCTGTCGAGGAGGCGCCCGGCGGCTGGAGCGCCGACTTTCTGGACCCTGATGGCTTTGGCCTGGGGCTCTACCAAAGCGCCGAAAAACCACGATCGTTAAAGTGATTGAAGCGGGCCTGCGGTTGCTGTCGCAGGCCCAAATCTCGTGCTGCTCAAATTCCACTTTGCCAATTGCGCCGCCCTTTGCGATGAAGGGCGCGAACAGACCTGTTGGAGGAAGTAGATGGTACAGCGCACCCCCGGAATCAGCACTCTTGCCGTTCATGCCGGCGCAAAGCCTGACCCCGCGACCGGGGCGAGGGCAACGCCGATCTACCAGACGACATCTTATGTGTTCGACGATGTCGACCACGCCGCGTCGCTGTTCGGGCTGAAGGCCTTCGGCAACATTTATACGCGCATCATGAACCCCACGCAGGCGGTGCTGGAGGAGCGCATTGCGGCGTTGGAGGGCGGAACGGCGGCGCTTGCTACATCGTCGGGCCACGGCGCTCAGCTTCTGATTTTCCACACGCTGATGAAGTCGGGTGACAATTTCGTCGCGGCCCGTAAGCTTTATGGCGGCTCGATCAACCAGTTCGGCCATGCCTTCAAGAATTTCGGCTGGGAGGTGCGCTGGGCCGACATGGCCGACTTCGACGAGGTCGAACGCCAGATCGACGAGAATACCCGCGCCATCTTCATCGAAAGCCTCGCCAACCCGGGCGGTATTTTCGTCGATATCGAGAAGGTCGCAAACATTGCGCGCAAGCATGGTCTGCCGCTGATCGTCGACAACACAATGGCCTCGCCATATCTGCTGCGGCCGATTGAGCATGGCGCCGACATCGTGGTCCATTCGCTGACCAAATTCATCGGCGGTCACGGCAACTCGATGGGCGGCGTACTCGTCGACGGCGGCACCTTCGACTGGTCGAAATCCGGCAACTACCCGATGCTGTCGGAGCCGCGGCCCGAATATGGCGGCATCGTGCTGCACGAGACCTTCGGTAATTTCGCCTTCGCTATTGCCTGCCGCGTGCTGGGCCTGCGCGATTTCGGGCCGGCGATTTCGCCGTTCAATGCCTTCATGATCCTCACCGGTCTGGAAACCCTGCCGCTTCGCATGGCCAAACACTGCGAGAATGCGCTGACGGTAGCCTCGTGGCTGACGCGGCACCCGAAGGTGGACTGGGTGTCTTATCCTGGCCTGCCGGCCGATCCGAACAACGCGCTGATGAAGAAGTATTCGCCGGAGGGGGCTGGCGCGGTGTTCACCTTCGGTCTGAAGGGCGGCTACGAGGCTGGCGTGAAAGTGGTGGAGGGCGTCGAGCTCTTCTCGCACCTCGCCAATATCGGCGACACGAAATCGCTGATCATCCATCCGGCATCGACCACGCACCGCCAGCTTTCCGACGAGCAAAAGACCGCGGCAGGTGCCGGCCCGGATGTCGTACGGCTTTCCATCGGCATCGAGGACGTAAACGACATCATCGCCGATCTCGATCAGGCGCTGGCGCAGGTCTGATCAGGCAATGGTGGCCGCCGATGCGGCGGGCCCTCGGCTTACCGCAGCCACTCTGCATATTCGTCGGTCGTGCGGCTCATATCTTCAAAGAGCCAGGCCATGCGATCGACGAACCACAGCTTGGTCACGAACACGAGGAGCGTGCCGAAGGCGGTCAGCCAGAAATCCTGCACCACCAGGCCCCAAATCAGCGGGATCATGCCCACGCCGCTAGCGACCACCAGTCCCTGCGCCCATGCCGCGTGATGCGGCGGGATGGCGACTGACTTTCGGTTCAGCCACACGCGCTCGCCCATGACGCCCTTCGAAGCCCAATTGTCGGTGGAGGCGGGTTCGGGGAAGGCGCGCGGATTGAAGAATGTCCAGACAATGGTGGCTGCCAGCAGCGGCCACATCCACCAGCCAAGCAGGTCACGGTAAAGCAGGATGGCGACAAGCACGATCATGATGGGGAGCCGCGTCCACACTGAAAGCGGATTGGCGTGGCGGCGCCAGGTGCACTCGTCCATCGCCATCATGCTGGCCATAGCGTCGACGATTTTCATGCGCAGGTCAGCCTCGTTGGGATGAATGTGCGAAAACGTTTCTATAATCCCCGTATTCCCTGATTTCCACAGGCGGTGCGACATTGCGCCACGCCAAATCGTGCCCTAGGGTCAGGTCATTCCAGACGCCGAAAAGCCCGACAGGACAACGGGAACAACTGGAAGGCGAAGCTGGAACCGCGCCGGATCGGCCCGGCTGGGGCGCAAGCCCAGGCAGGGTGCGGAAAAGGGAAGTCCCGCGGACCATTGCAACGGTTCGAAACGATGTGATGGCCGATGCTGCCATGAAGGGCCGGTAGTCCTTCGATGGTGTTCCGACAAGCCTCCGGGCTGATCGGGACTGCACGGAAAGGGCGAAAGCCAATGCGGCGCGACGCAGAGGATTTTCGAAACCGCCGGCACCGTCAGAGTTCGGGGTTTCAGTTTGGTGGCGCCTTCGGGCTGCCGTGAGAGTGAAGCAACCGGACCAGACAGGGAGGCACTGAGAGCGATCTCAGTGCTTTCCTTGTTTTTGGACCGGTGTTTGCGAACAGCCGTTAGCCGATCGGGGCAAATCTAACTTGGACGCACATTTCATTCCCATCGCTGCCGAAGGCCAGCCGGAGCAAGGCGCTCCCGCGCCGAACCGGATCATTTCCGGATCGCCGGCCTCCCTGACCTGGAATGTGGAAGAAGCGCCCGGCGGGCTCTATGCCGGGATCTGGGAAGCGACGCCCGGCAAGTGGCGCATCGAATATGACGAGTGGGAGTTCTGCCACATCCTCTCCGGTGTCTCGATCATTGAAGAGGATGGCGGGGCGGCCCGCACGGTTCGCGCAGGCGACAGCTTCGTGTTGCGACCCGGTTTCAAGGGAAACTGGGAAGTCGTTGAAACGACTCGCAAGGAATACGTTGTGCGAACCGCCTGAAGCGCGGGTCCGCGGTCAGCTTATCTCGACGCAAACAGCTTCAGCGGTCTCGTCTCGTCGGCGACCTTGTCGCAACTGACGACATTGTAACACTTCTTCAGCCCATCCGAGCAGCCAGCCGAGCAGCACACCCAACCGCTTCCGCAGGCGTCGCTGTTGGTGCAAGCGCCGCAGAAAGATGAAGTCCGGACAACATCGTCACGGCCTTGGAACATCTCGGGCGCGAGCTGCGGCGTGGCAAACGTCATCATGACCGGCTCCGGGCCGTCTATCTCACCGCCATGGGCAAGCGTTCCTATGGCCAGAAGCATCGTTGTGAAAAGCACTGCCAACGGGCGATTGATCATCGCAACCTCCCTCAATCAGTGAAGGCGATATTCTATCACATTTCGGCGTTTTCCCCGAATAGCGGGCTTCGCCGCTAGGTAGTGGCAGCAGCCAGACGCACTCACCACTTTGCCCGCAAAGCCTCCAGCCCATGAAAGTGGTAACTGTCCCGGTAGCGGGGCGTGCCGTCGAGCCTGATCTCCGGCAGTCGCTCGAACAGCACCCGCAGGCTTTCCTGCAATTCGATCCGCGCCAGCGGTGCGCCGATGCAGAAGTGGATGCCGGCTCCGAATGACACATTCTTCTGGTCGTCGCGCTCGGGGCTGAACGCGGCAGCATCGCCGAACGCAGCAGGGTCGCGGTTGGCAGCACCCAGCAGGAGCCCGATCTGGTCGCCGGGCTTCACGGTCACGCCGTCGGCAAGCTCCAACTCCTCATAGGCAAAGCGTGTGAACATATGGAGCGGCGCATCGAAACGCAGGCATTCCTCGACGGTCGCCGAGGTTGCTTCGGGCGAGCCGAAGAAACGGCACGGGTCGCCACCCTGCTTCAGGATCGCTCGGATAGCGTTTCCGGTCTGGTGAACGGTCGCCTCATGGCCGGCATTGAGAAGCAGGATAGTTGATGAAACCAGCTCGTCTTCCGAGAGCTTCTGCCCTTCCTCGCGCGCTGCAATCAGCAGGCTGAGCAAATCGTCTCCCGGCTTGCGGCGCCGCTCCTCCGCGTGCCGGCGGATGAAATCGCCGAATTCGAGCGCCGCGCGATTGGCGCTTTCCTCCGTCTCGCGCGTGGCGCGGTGCATATACATCTCGACCATGCGATGCGACCAGTCGAGCAGTTGCGGGCCCATCTCGACCGGCACGCCGAGCATTTCCGCGATGACGGTGATCGGAACGGGCGTGGCGAGCGCCGGCAGGAGATCGGCTTTTCCGTCGGCCTCGATCCCGTCGATCAACTTATGCACGAGTTCGGTGATCCGCGGCCGCAGACGTTCGACCTGACGCGACACGAATGCTCGGTTCACCAGCGCACGCAGTCTGGTATGCGCCGGCGGTTCAAGCTCGAGCAGCGAGGCGACTTCGACACGGTCGAAGGCGTCCAGATGGGCGCGGGCCTCGTAGCGGATACCGGGCGGGCCCCAGCGGTTTTCGCGGCCGAGCCGCCGGTCACGCAACAGCCGGTTCACGTCCTCATATGCGGCGAAACACCAGAAGCCGTATTCCTCCCAAAAGAACGCCGGCGACGCCTCGTGCAGAAAGGCATAGGCGGCATAGGGGTCCTGCACGAATTCCGGCTCGCGCGGGTCGATGCTGGCGGTTCGGGTTTGTGGATCGAACTGAAGATAGGCGGGCTGGACTGCTGTCATGATGCTCCCTAGCGCGACTTGCCGTTCGTATGCCAGTCCCTAATGTGCGATCGATTCTTGGAGTTCGTTCACATGCATGTTGTTGTTGTTGGCGCTGGGATATCCGGGCTTTCCTCAGCCTGGGCGCTCGCAAAGCGCGGGCATGATGTCACGCTGATCGAGCAGGGGCCGCTGCCCAACCCGCTCGCAGCCTCAGGCGATCATCACCGCATTATCCGCCGTGCCTATGGGGCGGCGACTGGTTACGCAAATACGATCACCGAAGCTTTTGACGCTTGGGACGAGCTTTGGGCCGATCTCGGCAGCAGCCATCTTGATCCACGCGGGTTCCTTTGCGTCTCGCGCGAAGAGGGCGACGAGGCTGAAGTCTATCTGGAAGGTATGAAGGCTGGCGGCTACCCGGTCGAGGAATTTGACGGTGCCGAGGCCGAACGCTGGTTCCCTTTTCTAGACGGCAACTCCATTCGTTTTGGCTTCACCTCGGATGACGGCGGCGCGCTGCACTGCAAGCTGATTGCGTCCGACATGGCAAAGTGGCTGCGCCGGCACGGCGTGGACTTGCGCACCGAAACGAAGGTGACGGCCGTAAATGCCGAGGCAACGACGGTCACGCTCGAAAGCGGCGAAGAAATTGCGGCCGATCGCGTCGTGGTTACAGCTGGTGCCTGGGTCACACAGCTATTCCCCGAATTGACAGCAGAGCTGACCACCTACCGCACAGCGGTGGTGTACCTCGAACCGCCGGCCGATCTGAAAAAGGCCTGGGAGGGCGCCCCGGTCATTCTGGATGTTGGCGGTGAGACGGATGGCTATATCCTGCCGCCTTCAGGCACCGGCGGGCTGAAATTCGGTTCGGGCCTCCACAAGGAAAAATGGGCCTATGCCGATGCCGGCCGTACGCCGCGGTCGGGCGAGGGGGAGGAGGTGCGCAACCTGTTTGCGCCTCCAATGAAGCGTATTGACGAATACCAGGTGCTCGACACGGTGACATGCGCCTACACCTTCACGCCGGACGATACCTTCTTTTGCAAGGCGTATGCCGACACGTTGATTGTCTCGGCCTGTTCCGGACACGGCTACAAGTTCGGCGCGGCGGTTGGCCGCCGGGTCGCAGATGCCATTGAGACTGGAAACACGGAAAGCCTGGCGCGCTGGCTGCGCGCCGAGGCTGTCTGATCGATCGGGGAGGCGGCTTACCCGCAGTGGCCGCTGACGCGCACCTTGCGCCAGCCGCTATGGCCCTGGCTGACCATCACCTTGCGGGCGACGGTTTCATAGACCGGAGCTGAGCGGTGCACCCGCTTCTGCGCCGGCTGGATCACCACGCGCTCATTCACATAGCCATATTCGGCCGGGGTCACATGTTTGCGCTTTTGCGCGTGGCTGATCAGCACCTTGCGCTTCTCATAGCCATAGCGGGCGGGAACCTTTTCGTGCACGACGCTGGCCGGGCGGACGACAACGGTTTGGGCAACCGTCTTGTAAACCGCGGGGCGTTTGACCTTGCACAGAACCTTGCGGCCTTTGATCCACTGCCATTCCCAACCATAGCCGCCTTCGTGAACCAGGACCTTGCGGTGAACCGTCTTGGTGATCGCGGGCACGTACCGTGCGATCGCACGCGCCGGCTCGATCAGCACTTTCTGTTTTTCCCAGCCATATTGGGCCGGGATCACCGAATAGCTCACCTGCGCCGGCCTGATCTGCACCTTCCTGCGCTGGGTGCCGTAAACGGCCGGTACATGCTCGACATATTTCTTGCCGGGCGAAACCATGACCTTTTCGTACCGGGTCTCATAGACCGGTGGCTGGTGCACGCGCTCGTAACAGGAGGATGCATATCCGCCCGCCGCCGTCTGCGTGATCATTGCCGAAAGTGCGACACCGGCCGCAAGGGCGGTGGACAGTTGCCTACGCATGTTACTCACTCCAAACCCGCATTGACTGTGCCGCACGGGCAAACATTAGCGGGGAACTGCGCGGCCGGGAAGGTTTTGTTAACGAATGCGAATGCTGATGGTTAACGACTGGCCTTATGGCCAGCTTGGTTCCGCCAGCCTTGCGCAAGGCCGAGCCGCCATCCTATCTAGCGCTGAGAAACAGCGATTCCCGCATTGCCGACCGGCTACCCAAGGACCCTTCCCATGAAAGATCCCGTCGAGACCTACATGAACCTCGTGCCGATGGTGGTTGAACAGACCAACCGCGGCGAGCGGGCTTTCGACATTTTCTCGCGCCTTTTGAAGGAGCGCATCATCTTCATCACCGGACCGGTGGAAGATGGCATGGCCTCGCTGGTCTGCGCACAGCTTCTGTTTCTGGAAGCGGAAAACCCGAAGAAGGAAATCGCGCTCTATATCAACTCGCCGGGCGGCGTGGTCACGTCGGGCCTGGCGATCTACGACACCATGCAGTTCATCAAGCCGCCGGTTTCGACGCTGTGCACCGGCCAGGCGATGTCGATGGGCTCGCTGCTTCTGGCCGCCGGCGCCAAGGATTCACGCTTCGCGCTTCCCAATGCCAACATCATGGTTCACCAGCCATCCGGCGGCTATCAGGGCCAGGCGACCGACATCCTCATCCATGCCCGTTTCACCGAGAAGCTGAAGCGGCGCCTGAACGAGATTTACGTCAAGCACACCGGCCAGGATTACGACACGGTGGAGGCCGCGCTCGACCGCGACAACTTCCTGTCGGCCGACGAGGCGCAGGAATTCGGCATCATCGATCGTGTCATCACATCGCGCGACGCAGTCGAATCAGATGCCAGCGACAAGTCGAAATAGGCCGGCATTGCGGTAAAGCGAATTTGAGAATTTCGCTCGAAAACGGCCCGAATTGGCGATTTTCCTGTGCGGAAAGCCAATCAACGTTAAGCCTATATTGATTTTCGGCGGCTTAGCTTCGTTTGGGGAAACCGACTCGTTGCCGCGACTTCCGATTTGTGTTTCGTTGGGAATGCGCTTTGATGGAGCCGTCGGGAGATGTCCCGCAAATGCGTCGCCGCAAGATGCGGGCGGTGAGACCGAGAGGACAGAACTATGAGCAAGGTCAGTAGCAGCGGCGGCGGAGATTCCAAGAACACGCTGTACTGTTCGTTCTGCGGCAAGAGCCAGCACGAAGTCCGCAAGCTCATTGCCGGACCGACCGTCTTCATCTGCGATGAGTGCGTCGAGCTGTGCATGGACATCATCCGCGAGGAGAACAAATCCTCGATGGTGAAGTCGCGTGAGGGCGTTCCGTCCCCGCAGGAAATTCTCGCGGTTCTGGACGACTATGTGATCGGCCAGTCGCATGCCAAGCGCGTGCTCTCCGTTGCCGTCCACAACCACTACAAGCGTCTCGCTCATGCCTCGAAGGGCAATGAGGTCGAGCTCGCGAAGTCGAACATTCTGCTGATCGGCCCGACCGGCTGCGGCAAGACGCTGCTGGCGCAGACGCTGGCGCGCATCATCGACGTGCCGTTCACGATGGCCGACGCGACCACGCTCACCGAGGCGGGCTATGTCGGCGAAGACGTCGAGAACATCATTTTGAAGCTGCTGCAGTCGGCCGACTACAATGTCGAGCGTGCACAGCGCGGCATCGTGTATATCGACGAGATCGACAAGATCAGCCGCAAGTCGGACAATCCCTCCATCACCCGCGACGTTTCGGGCGAGGGCGTTCAGCAGGCGCTGCTCAAGATCATGGAAGGCACGGTTGCTTCGGTGCCGCCACAGGGCGGCCGCAAGCACCCGCAGCAGGAATTCCTGCAGGTCGATACCGCCAACATCCTGTTCATTTGTGGTGGCGCATTTGCCGGCCTCGACAAGATCATTTCCGACCGCGGCCGCAAAACTTCGATCGGCTTTGGCGCCACGGTGTCGTCGCCGGAAGATCGGCGCACCGGCGAGCTGTTCCGCATGGTCGAGCCGGAAGACCTTCTGAAATTCGGTCTGATCCCGGAATTCGTCGGCCGTCTGCCCGTTCTGGCGACGCTCGAGGATCTGAGCGAGGAAGCGCTGGTGCAAATTCTCAGCGCGCCGAAGAACGCGCTGGTCAAGCAGTATCAGCGCCTGTTCGAGATGGAGAGTGTGGAACTCACCTTCCACGAGGGCGCACTGACGGCGATCGCCCGCAAGGCGATCGAACGTAAGACCGGCGCGCGCGGCCTGCGCTCCATCATGGAAGCGATCCTGCTCGACACGATGTTCGAGCTGCCGGCGCTTGAGGGCGTGCAGGAAGTGGTCATTTCCGACGAGGTGGTGCAGGGCAACGCCCGCCCGCTCTATATCTACGCCGAGCGCGAGAAGGAAAAAGGCAACGTTTCGGCCTGACCTTTGCCCGATCCGATATTTGCGGCGCCTCCGGGCGCCGTTTTCGTTTCTGGGCACTACCCATAAGCACTGGCCGCTTGCCCTTGATCTTTCCCGTCTGGCACTCCAACTAACCGTAACGACCCTCGGGCAGGGATACGTGCTTGCGTGCAGCTTTGCTGCCATAGGCGGATCGCCCTGCAATCGCTACAATAAGGATTCGCAGCCGGCTGCGTGCGGCTGCGCCATGAAAGGCTGAGCAATGACGAATTCCCCTCGCTTGTCGGGCGATGTCCATCCCATACTGCCTTTGCGCGATATCGTTGTGTTCCCGCACATGATCGTGCCGCTTTTCGTAGGGCGCGAAAAGTCGATTAAGGCGCTGGAAGAGGTGATGGGCGCCGACAAGCAGATTCTGCTGGCGACGCAGAAGAATGCGGCCGACGACGATCCGGCCCGCGACGAGATTTACGATATTGGAACTCTGGCAAGCGTGTTGCAGCTTCTGAAGCTGCCCGACGGCACCGTGAAGGTGCTCGTTGAAGGCACCGCGCGCGCCCGCATTACCGGCTTCACCGAGCGCACCGACTTCCACGAAGGTTCCGCCGAAGTGCTGAGCGAACCCGAGGAAGACGAGGTCGAGATCGAGGCGCTGTCGCGCTCGGTTGTGTCCGACTTCGAAAACTACGTGAAGCTCAACAAGAAGATTTCGCCTGAAGTGGTGGGCGCGGCCAGCCAGATCGACGACTATTCCAAGCTCGCCGATACGGTCGCCTCGCACCTCGCGATCAAGATCCCCGAAAAGCAGGAAATGCTTGCCACGCTGCCCGTACGCGAGCGGCTTGAGAAAGCCATGGGCTTCATGGAAGCCGAGATTTCCGTGCTGCAGGTGGAAAAGCGCATCCGCTCGCGCGTCAAGCGCCAGATGGAGAAGACGCAGCGCGAATATTACCTCAACGAGCAAATGAAGGCGATCCAGAAGGAGCTCGGCGAAGGCGAGGACGGCCGCGACGAGGTGGCCGAGCTCGAGGAGCGCATAAAGAAGACGAAGCTCTCCAAGGAAGCCCGCGAAAAGGCGAATGCCGAGCTGAAGAAGCTGCGCAACATGTCGCCGATGTCTGCCGAATCCACCGTGGTTCGCAACTATCTCGACTGGATGCTTTCCATCCCGTGGGGCAAGAACTCGCGCGTACGCCATGACCTGGATTTCGCGCAGGACGTTCTCGACACCGATCACTACGGTCTGGAAAAGGTGAAGGACCGCATCGTCGAATACCTTGCCGTCCAAAGCCGTCAGAAGAAGCTGAAAGGCCCGATTCTGTGCCTCGTCGGCCCGCCCGGCGTGGGCAAGACCTCGCTCGGTAAGTCGATCGCGCGTGCGACCGGCCGCGAATTCGTTCGTATGGCGCTGGGCGGCGTGCGCGACGAGGCCGAAATCCGCGGCCACCGCCGCACCTATATCGGCTCCATGCCTGGCAAGATCGTGCAGTCGATGAAGAAGGCGAAGAAGTCGAACCCGCTGTTCCTGCTCGACGAGATCGACAAGATGGGCATGGATTTCCGAGGCGACCCGTCATCCGCGCTGCTTGAGGTGCTCGACCCGGAGCAGAACTCCAGCTTCATGGATCACTATCTGGAGGTCGAATACGACCTCTCGAATGTGATGTTCGTGACCACGGCCAACACGCTGAACATTCCGCCGGCGCTGATGGACCGCATGGAGATCATCCGCATTGCCGGCTACACCGAGGACGAGAAGGTTGAGATCGCCAAGCGGCATCTGCTGCCCAAGGCGGTGCGCGAGCATGCGTTGCAGCCGAAGGAATTCTCCGTTTCGGACGATGCGATCCGCGAGATCATCCGCGTCTACACCCGCGAAGCGGGCGTGCGCAGCCTCGAGCGCGAACTGATGAAGCTGGCGCGCAAGGCGGTGACCGAGATCGTTCGCACGAAATCCGAGGGCGTGAAGATCACGCCGAAGAACATCGACGACTATCTTGGCGTACCACGGTTCCGCTACGGCCAGGTTGAGGGCGAAGACAATGTCGGCGTCGTTACCGGGCTTGCCTGGACCGAGGTCGGCGGCGAACTGCTGACGATCGAAGGCGTCATGATGCCCGGCAAGGGCAAAATGACCGTCACCGGAAATCTGCGTGATGTGATGAAGGAATCGATTTCCGCCGCGGCGTCCTACGTTCGCAGCCGGGCCGTCGATTTCGGCATCGAGCCGCCGCTTTTCGACAAGCGTGACATCCACGTGCACGTGCCCGAGGGCGCAACGCCGAAGGATGGACCCTCGGCCGGCACGGCGATGGCAACGGCGATCGTATCCGTGCTCACCGGCATTCCAGTCCGCAAGGATGTGGCCATGACCGGCGAGATCACGCTGCGAGGCCGTGTGCTGCCGATCGGCGGCCTGAAGGAGAAGCTTCTGGCTGCGCTGCGCGGCGGTATCAAGAAAGTGCTGATCCCCGAGGAAAACGCCAAGGATCTCGCCGAGATTCCCGAGAGCGTGAAAAACGGCCTCGAGATCATTCCTGTCAGTCGGGTAGGCGAGGTGCTGAGCCACGCTCTCACCCGTATGCCGGAGGCGATCGAGTGGACGGAAAAGGAAAATCAGCCGGCTTCGTCGGACAAGATTGAAGAATCAGTCCAAACGCCGCTTGCACACTGACTTTAGGTCATTTTTCGCTTTTGAAGGCCGGGTTGTTAGCCCGGCCTTTATCATTTGGGGGATTCAAGGCCTCGAAACGGCGGAAAACGTGGGTTTTCAGCGGTTTTCTTCTTGGTCGGCAAGCTTCGTTCCAATAAAGTTCGCGCCTATTGGGTGAGTCGAAAAAGCCCGATCTTTACAGGGAAGGATTCCTTTATGAACAAGAACGAACTCGTAGCCGCCGTCGCCGATGAGGCCAATCTGTCCAAGGCAGATGCCCAGTCCGCTGTCGACGCGGTATTTTCCGTTATTACCGGCCAGCTGAAAAAGGGCGGTGACGTCCGTCTCGTCGGCTTCGGCAATTTCTCCGTTTCCCAACGCGCAGCAACCGTCGGTCGCAACCCGCAGACCGGCGCGGCAGTGAACATTCCCGCGCGCACTGTTCCCAAGTTCTCGGCCGGCAAGGGCCTCAAGGACGCCGTGAACTAAGGCATTCTTGTAAAGCGCATTTTTCGAAGCCGGGCCCAGCCCGGCTTCTTTTTTGGGCCGGGATGCGGCTCAGGTCACTGCCGCGCGGCGGTGATAATCGGGCTGGTCCCAAAGGCGCTGCGCCATGATTTCGGCGAGGCGAGCTACCGCGGTGTCGATGTCTGCTTCGTTCAGATAAAGCGGCGTGATGCCGAAGCGCATGATATCGGGCGCTCTGAAATCGCCGATCACGCCGCGCGCAATCAGCGCCTGCATGGCTGCATAACCGTCTTCGAACGCAAACGATATTTGCGAGCCGCGTTCTTCCGGGTTGCGCGGGCTGACAAGTCGCAGTTGCGGACATGCGGCTTCAACACCGGCAATGAAACGCTCGCCGAGTTCGATCGAACGCGCCCTGAGCGCGGTCATGTCCACACCGTCCCACGCGTCGAGCGCGGCATCGAGCGCCACCATCTGAAGCACTGGCGGCGTTCCAACGCGCATGCGCTCGATTCCTTGGCCAGGCCGGTAATCGAGGTCGAACGCAAACGGCGCCTCATGCCCGAGCCAGCCGGAAAGCGCGGGCCGGACCTTTTCCGCATAACGCGGCGCGACATAGATGAATGCCGGCGCGCCGGGCCCGCCATTGAGAAACTTGTAGGTGCAGCCAACCGCGAAATCCGCGTTCGCCCCCGCGAGGTCGACTGGCAGGGCACCGGCGCTGTGCGCAAGGTCCCACACTGTGATGATTCCTCGGTCATGCGCGGCTTTGGTGAGTGCCGCCATGTCGTGTTTGCGGCCGGTGCGGTAGTCGACCTCGGTCAGCATCAGCACCGCAACAGTCTCGTCGAGATGGTCTACCACCTCCTCGGGCGCGACGGTCTTGAGCCGATAGCCGCTGCCAAGCTGCCGCAGCAGGCCTTCGGCCATGTAAAGGTCGGTCGGAAAGTTGCCGGTGTCGGACAGAACGACATGTCGCTCGGGGTTGAGTTCTAGCCCGGCCGCGAGCGCCTGATAGACCTTGATGGAAAGCGTATCGCCGGTCACCACGGATGAGGGCTCGGCGCCAATCAGCCGTCCGATGCGGTCGCCGAGGCGCGAGGGCAGGGCCATCCAGCCTGCGCGGTTCCATGCGGTGATCAGCATGGAACCCCATTCTTTCTCGATCGCCGTTTTGACTCGGTCGGCGGCGGAGCGGGGCAGGGGGCCGAGCGAATTGCCGTCGAGATAGATCACGCCTTCTGGAATGTCGAACAGCGCACGCGTGGCCGAAAAATCCGTCATGAAAATATTGCCTCCCCGCCGGGTGAGCGCCGGCACTTCAAGATTACGCATCGGCAATAACGCGTCGCGTGCGCTTTGTCTTGCCCGGATCGTCGGCAGCAAGAACACGCATGTTTTCGGCAAGGAGGAATGGTGGGCGATGACAGGCTCGAACTGCCGACATCTTCGGTGTAAACGAAGCGCTCTACCAACTGAGCTAATCGCCCGCCTTGAGCCCAGCCGTTTAGGCGCTTCGCGCGCATGCCGCAAGTGAAAATCGCGCCACGGGCCGAGGTGGCGCGCTACCGATTCAGCCTGACTGCTTTCAATAAGCCGGCGCTGTTTCGGCAGCCTGAAAATAGCACATGCGCGGCGCTTGACACTGCGGGGGGAAGCGCCTAATTCACCGCGACATTGAGCGGCCGGTTTCCGGTTTCGCTTGGAGCGCGGGTGTAGCTCAGTCGGTTAGAGTGCCGGCCTGTCACGCCGGAGGTCGCGGGTTCGAGCCCCGTCACTCGCGCCACTTTTCTTCTCGAGCGATATCGGTTTTTCAGCCCTCGCGGCCGTTGCTGGGCGCGGGCCGGATTGCGTTGTGCGGCGCGCATTTGCATGCCAAGGTTTGACTTGCTTCACGGTGGCGGCTGCGTTAACCCTCGCCGCGATGCAGCATAGCCTCGGCGGGGCGCTTTGCCGGGAATTATTCGCGGCTGAACGGCGGTTCGCAATGTTATGCTTCCGTTCGGCCCAATAGCCCGGAATGGCGATAAATGAGTGAACTTCTTCAGTCCTATCTGCCGATCGTGATCTTTATGGGTGTCGCGATGGCCATCGTCGCTGCGCTCGTCATCGCGCCCTTTATCGTCGCCTACAGCAACCCCGACCCGGAAAAGCTGTCGGCTTATGAGTGCGGCTTCAACGCATTCGACGATGCGCGCATGAAGTTCGACATCCGATTCTATCTAGTGGCCATCCTGTTCATCATCTTCGACCTTGAAGTCGCCTTCCTGTTTCCGTGGGCTGTGTCGTTCGGCGAGATCGGCTGGCTCGGTTTCTGGTCCATGATGATCTTCCTGGGCGTGCTGACGATCGGCTTCATTTACGAATGGAAAAAGGGAGCGCTGGAATGGGATTGAACGATCCTTCCGCGACGCTCGTAGCGCCGAAGCCGAAAGGCATTATCGACCCGAACACCGGTCGCCCGGTGGGCGCGGACGATCCGCTGTTCGCAGGGTTCAACGACGAACTCTCCGATAAGGGCTTTGTCGTTACGTCCTCTGAGGCGCTGATCACCTGGGCCCGCACCGGCTCGCTGATGTGGATGACCTTCGGTCTCGCCTGCTGCGCCGTCGAGATGATGCACATGTCCATGCCACGCTACGACGCCGAGCGCTTCGGTTTTGCCCCGCGCGCTTCTCCGCGTCAGTCCGATGTGATGATCGTGGCGGGCACGCTGACCAACAAGATGGCGCCGGCTTTGCGCAAGGTCTACGACCAGATGCCGGAGCCGCGTTACGTCATTTCCATGGGCTCCTGCGCCAATGGCGGCGGCTACTATCACTATTCCTATTCTGTGGTGCGCGGCTGCGACCGCGTTGTGCCGGTCGACATCTATGTGCCCGGCTGCCCGCCCACCGCGGAGGCGCTGCTTTACGGCGTGCTGCTTCTGCAGAAGAAAATCCGCCGCACCGGCACAATCGAGCGGTAGGCGCACATGTCCGACGAAGCCCTGAGGGAGCTCGCCTCCTATATCAGCGAAAAGCTGGACGTTAAGGTTCAGGACACGGCGGTCGCCTATGGCGATCTGACGCTGGAAGTGGAAAGCGGCGAGATCATCGACGTGTTGACCTTCCTGCGCGACGACGTGCAGTGCCGGTTCATTTCCTTCATCGATCTGTGCGGCGCCGACTACCCGTCGCGCGCCCGGCGTTTCGATGTGGTCTACCATCTGCTGTCGCCAAGCCAGAACCAGCGCATCCGCGTGCGGGTAATGACGGACGAGGACACGCCTGTGCCGTCTGCCACCGGCGTGTTTCCGGGCGCCGACTGGTTCGAGCGCGAAGCCTACGACCTCTACGGTATCCTCTTCACTGGCCACCCAGATCTCAGGCGCATCCTGACCGACTACGGATTCGAGGGGCATCCGCTGCGCAAGGACTTCCCGCTGACGGGCTTCGTGGAGGTCCGCTACGACGACGAGCTGAAGCGCGTGGTCTATGAGCCGGTGGAGCTGAAGCAGGAGTTCCGCAATTTCGATTTCCTCTCCCCCTGGGAGGGCACGGATTACGTACTTCCGGGCGACGAGAAGGCGAAGCAGTGACCGAACACAACGTCCGCAACTTCAATATCAATTTCGGCCCACAACATCCTGCCGCGCACGGCGTTCTTCGTCTTGTGCTGGAGCTGGACGGTGAGGTTGTAGAGCGTGTCGATCCGCATATCGGCCTGCTTCACCGCGGCACCGAAAAGCTGATTGAAGCGAAGACCTATTTGCAGGCCGTGCCTTATTTCGACCGGCTCGACTATGTCGCGCCGATGAACCAGGAGCACGCGTTCGCGCTCGCAGTCGAGCGCCTGCTCGGCATAGAAGTGCCGATGCGCGGGCAGCTCATTCGCGTGCTCTATTCCGAGATGGGCCGCATCCTGAACCATCTCCTCAACATCACCACGCAGGCGCTCGACGTCGGCGCGCTTACCCCGCCGCTATGGGGCTTCGAAGAGCGCGAGAAGCTGATGGTGTTTTACGAGCGGGCGTGCGGCGCGCGTATGCATGCGGCCTATTTCCGCCCCGGCGGCGTGCATCAGGATTTGCCGGAAGAGTTGGTCGAGGACATCGGCAAGTGGATCGATCCCTTCTTGAAGACCGTCGAGGATCTCGACAATCTGCTCACAGGCAACCGCATCTTCAAACAGCGTAATGTCGATATCGGCGTGGTGTCGCTCGACGATGCCTGGGCCTGGGGTTTTTCCGGCGTCATGGTGCGTGGGTCGGGCGCGGCTTGGGATCTGCGCAAGTCGCAACCCTATGAATGCTATCGCGAGATGGATTTCGACATCCCGATCGGCAAGAACGGTGACTGTTACGACCGTTACCTGATCCGCATGGAAGAGATGCGTCAGTCTGCCTCGATCATGCGTCAGTGCGTGGAGCGGCTGCTTGGCAAGGAAAAGACCGGTCCGGTCTCGAATGCCGATGGCAAGGTCGTGCCGCCGAAGCGTGGCGAGATGAAGCGTTCGATGGAAGCGCTCATCCACCACTTCAAACTCTACACCGAGGGCTACCATGTGCCCGAGGGCGAGATTTATGCCGCAGTCGAAGCGCCGAAAGGCGAGTTCGGCGTCTATCTCGTCTCCGACGGCACCAACAAGCCCTATCGCTGCAAGCTGCGCGCTCCGGGCTTCGCGCATCTTCAGGCGATGGACTTCCTGTGCCGCAAGCACATGCTGGCAGATGTGACCGCCATTCTCGGCTCTCTCGATATCGTGTTCGGTGAGGTAGATCGTTAGACCATGTCAGTACGCCGCCTCGCAGAGCCAGCCCTCCAGCCAGCCAGCTTCGCCTTCTCCAGGGCGAATGCGGCCTGGGCCAAAAAGACGATCAGGAAATATCCAAAGGGCCGTCAGCAATCGGCGGTGATTCCGCTTCTGATGCGTGCGCAGGAGCAGGAAGGCTGGGTCACCCAGGCTGCGATCGAACATGTTGCCGACATGCTCGAAATGCCGCTCATCCGGGTGCTGGAAGTCGCGACTTTCTATACGCAGTATCAGCTGAACCCGGTCGGCAAAAAAGCGCATATTCAGGTTTGCGGCACGACGCCCTGCATGCTGCGCGGCTCCGAAGCGCTGATGGATGTTTGCCGAAAGAAAATTCACCCCGAGCAGTTCCACACCAACGAGGCGGGCACGCTGTCGTGGGAAGAGGTGGAGTGCCTCGGCGCCTGCGTGAACGCGCCCATGGTAATGGTGTTCAAGGACACCTATGAGGACCTGACGCCGGAGCGGCTTGAGGAAATCATCGATGCGTTCGAGGCAGGCAAGGGCGCCAAGGTTACGCCCGGCCCGCAGATCGACCGGATCTACTCGGCGCCGGAAAGCGGCCTGACGTCGCTCACCGACGAAAAGGCCGTCACCAAGGCCGGCCGTGCCCGCGCAGCGGCGGCTTCCAAGAAAAGCGCCGGATCAAAGCAGAAGGCCGCCAAGGTGCCGCCGTCCAACGCAGCGAAGCCGAAGACGGCCGCTGTCGAGACGGCGCCGGGCATCAAGTCGCCGCCCGAAAAGCGGGCAGGGGCCAAGACGGCTAAGGCACCCGCCAAGTCAGCCGCGGCCACGGGCAATAGTCGCCCAACCGCCAAGAAAGAAGCGACCTCGGCCGCTCCCGAGGACAAGAACCGGCCTGCCGGCATCAAAAAACCTGCCAAACCTGACGATCTCAAGCTTATCTCGGGCGTCGGTCCGAAGATCGAAGGAACGCTGCACAAGCTCGGCATTTACACATTTGCGCAAGTTGCGAAATGGAAGAAGGCCGAGCGCGAATGGGTCGACGGTTATCTGAAATTCCACGGCCGCATTGAACGCGACGATTGGGTCAAACAGGCCAAGGCGCTTGCCAAAGGTGAGGCCGAATATGTCCGCGTCTTCGGCAAGAAGCCGCGCTAGGAGGTGGGGATGCTTCAGGACAAAGACCGCATCTTCAACAATATTTACGGCCAGTTCGACAAATCGCTGGCCGGCGCGATGAAGCGCGGTCACTGGGACAATACCAAGGCGCTGCTTGGCAAAGGCCGCGACTGGATCGTCAATGAGATGAAGGCGTCAGGCCTGCGTGGCCGCGGCGGCGCGGGCTTTCCGACCGGCCTGAAATGGTCGTTCATGCCAAAGCAGGCCGACCGTCCCTGCTATCTGGTCGTCAATGCGGATGAGTCCGAGCCCGGCACCTGCAAGGATCGCGACATCATGCGCCACGACCCGCATACGCTGGTCGAAGGCTGCTTGGTCGCCGGTTTCGCGATGGGCGCGGAAGCAGCCTATATCTATGTGCGCGGTGAGTTCATCCGCGAGCGCGAGGCGCTGCAGCGCGCGGTCGACGAGGCCTATGAGGCCAAGCTGATCGGCAAGAACAACAAGAACGGCTACGATTTCGAGATCATCGTTCACCACGGCGCTGGCGCTTATATCTGCGGCGAGGAAACGGCACTTCTGGAAAGCCTAGAAGGCAAGAAGGGCCAGCCGCGCCTCAAGCCGCCATTCCCGGCCAATGTCGGCCTCTATGGTTGCCCGACGACCGTGAACAATGTCGAGTCGATTGCCGTTGCGCCTACCATCCTGCGCCGTGGCGCAGGCTGGTTCGCTTCCTTTGGCCGCGACAACAACAAGGGCACCAAGCTCTTCTGCATCTCCGGCCACGTCGAGACGCCTTGCACAGTGGAGGAGGCGATGTCGATCTCCTTCCGCGAACTGATCGAGACGCATTGTGGCGGTATTCGCGGCGGCTGGGATAACCTGCTCGCGGTGATCCCGGGCGGCGCCTCGGTGCCGCTGGTGCCAGCGCACGAGATCATCGATGCGCCGATGGATTTCGACGGTCTGCGCGAATTGAAGTCCGGTCTCGGTACTGCTGCTGTGATCGTCATGGACAAATCGACCGACATCGTGAAGGCGATCGCGCGGCTCTCCTATTTCTACAAGCACGAAAGCTGCGGCCAGTGCACGCCATGCCGCGAGGGCACCGGCTGGATGTGGCGTGTGATGGAGCGGCTAGTGCGCGGCGAGGCGCACAAGCACGAGATCGACATGCTGCTCGACGTGACCAAACAGGTCGAGGGCCACACCATCTGCGCGCTGGGCGATGCCGCTGCATGGCCGATCCAGGGTCTGATCCGTCACTTCCGCCCTGAGATCGAGCGCCGCATTGACGAGTTCACGCGTAACTCGCATCGCGCCCAACCTGCTCTGGCGGCGGCGGAGTAGAGCGATGGCAGACGCACGCCAGACCGAGGAAATGATCCGGCACATCAAAGCCGCCGAAGAGCAGTGGGCGCGCGCGGGCAAAAGCCTGGCGGCGATCATGCCGCAGGAAATGGCCGGTGCGTTCAACCTGATGGCACATCCAGCGGCTATGCTGAGTGCGTCGGCAGCGCTCGGTCTCGGCGCCACGAGCCAGGCAACGGGGCTGTGGCTGGGCGCCTGGGCAGGTGCGGCGGAAAACTGGCACCGCGTGGCCTCCGCGCCGCTGGCTGGCAACGACAAGCTGGACAGCGCCGCAGCGAAGCGCGTGCGCGAGGCGGCAGAGACCCTGATTGCCGATGCAAAATCGCTCGCTGACGAAGTGTCGCGCAGCGCGGCGAAGCAACAGAAGCCGAAGCCCGAAGCGCAAAGCCCCAAACCGGCGGCAGCTAAAAAGGCCACCGATCCGGCAACTGCGCAGCCGAAAGCTGAGGCGAAACCAGCCAAGCCGGACGACCTCAAGGCGATCACCGGCGTCGGGCCGAAACTCGAGCAAGTTCTGAACGGCCTCGGCATCTGGACTTATGAGCGCATCGCCGGGCTGACAGCGGCCGAGATCGACTGGATTGAAGACTATCTGTCCTTCAAAGGCCGCATCACCCGCGACGACTGGCTGGGTCAGGCGGCGAAGCTGGCGGCAGGCGGCACGGATGCGTCATGACCGGGATATACGTAACAGGCGCGCTATGCGTGACACCGCACGGCGCACGAGGATAATTGGCAATGGTTAAGCTCAAGGTCGACGGCAAAGAGATCGAAGTACCCGACCACTACACGCTGCTGCAGGCGGCGGAGGAGGCGGGCGCGGAAGTGCCGCGTTTCTGTTTCCACGAGCGGCTTTCGATCGCCGGCAATTGCCGTATGTGCCTTGTCGAGGTGAAGGGCGGCCCGCCCAAGCCGGCAGCCTCCTGCGCCATGGGCGTGCGCGACCTGCGGCCTGGACCCAATGGCGAGGCGCCTGAGGTTTTCACCAATACGCCGATGGTCAAGAAGGCCCGCGAAGGCGTGATGGAATTCCTGCTGATCAACCACCCGCTGGATTGCCCGATCTGCGATCAGGGAGGCGAGTGCGATCTTCAGGACCAGGCGATGGCCTTCGGCGTCGATGCCTCGCGCTACCAGGAAAACAAGCGCGCGGTGGAAGACAAATATATCGGCCCGCTGGTGAAGACGATCATGACGCGCTGCATTCACTGCACGCGCTGCGTCCGCTTCACAACCGAGGTTGCCGGCATTTCCGAGCTTGGCCTGATCGGCCGTGGTGAGGACGCCGAGATCACCACCTATCTCGAAAACGCGATGACGTCGGAACTGCAGGGCAATGTTATCGACCTCTGCCCGGTCGGCGCGCTGACCTCGCGGCCCTACGCCTTCCAGGCGCGCCCGTGGGAGCTGTCCAAGACCGAATCGATCGACGTGATGGACGCTGTTGGCTCCTCCATCCGCGTCGATACGCGCGGCCGCGAAGTGATGCGCATTCTGCCGCGTATCAACGAGCAGGTGAATGAGGAGTGGATCTCCGACAAGACACGCTTCATCTGGGACGGGCTGCGCACGCAGCGGCTCGACCGGCCGTATATTCGGCGCCGCGGCAAGCTGGTGCCTGCGACCTGGCCAGAGGCCTTCGCCGCGATCAAGGACGCGGTTGCCAAAACCAGCGGCGACAAGATCGGCGCGATCGCGGGCGACATGGCGAGTGTTGAGGAAATGTACGCGCTCAAGCAGCTTATAGCCTCGCTTGGGTCCGCGAATATCGACTGCCGCCAGGACGGCGCCGCACTCGATCCATCGGCAGGGCGCGCAGGTTACATCTTCAATCCCACGATTGACGGCATCGAACAGGCCGACGCGCTTCTGATAGTGGGCGCGAATCCGCGTTTCGAAGCCTCGGTGCTGAACGCGCGCATTCGCAAGCGCTGGCGCATGGGCGATTTCCCGGTCGGCGTTGTCGGCGATATGGGCGACCTGCGCTACGACTACGAGATGCTCGGCGCGGGCACTGAAACGCTGAAGCAACTCGCCGAGGGCAAGCACAAGTTCGCTTCCGTGCTCAAGCGCGCCAAGCGCCCGATGATCATTGTCGGGCAGGGTGCGATTTCGCGCTCCGACGGTGCCGGCGTGCTCGGCCTCGCAGCCAGGCTGGCGGAAGCAACCGGCGCCGTGAAGGGCGAGTGGAACGGCTTTGGCGTTCTGCACACCGCCGCGGCCCGCGTTGGCGGCCTAGATATCGGCTTTGTGCCAGGCGAGCGCGGCAAGGATGCTTCCGCCATGATGGGCGCGCTGGACGTGCTCTTCCTGCTTGGCGCCGATGAGTTCGACATGGGCAAGATCGGTGATGCCTTCACCGTCTATGTCGGCAGCCATGGTGACGCCGGCGCGCACCGCGCCGACGTCATTCTTCCGGGCGCAACTTACACCGAGAAGTCAGGCACTTACGTGAATACCGAAGGTCGCGTTCAGATGACCAATCGCGCCGGCTTTGCGCCGGGCGAGGGCAAGGAAGACTGGGCGATCCTCCGAGCACTCTCCGATGTGCTCGGCCACAAGCTGCCCTTCGATTCGCTGCAGCAATTGCGTGCGGCACTTTACGGGGAGCATCCGCATCTGGCGCGGCTCGACGAGATCGAACCGGGCGACGCTAGCGCGATTTCCGCGCTGGCGAAACAGGGCGGGCGGCTCAACAAAGCGCCGTTCGTTTCGGCCGTGAAGGACTTCTACATGACCAACCCGATCGCACGTGCTTCCGCCGTCATGGCGGAGTGTTCCGTACTTGCGCGCGGCGGGTTCAAGCAGGCGGCGGAATAGGACCGGACGATGGACTTCTTCTACACCTATCTGCTGCCGCTCATCATAGTCGTTGGGCAGTCGCTGCTGTTGCTGGTCGTGCTGCTCGTGTTCACGGCGTTCATTCTTTATGCCGACCGCAAGGTCTGGGCGGCCGTGCAGCTGCGCCGCGGGCCCAACGTCGTCGGGCCGTGGGGACTGCTGCAGTCATTTGCCGACCTGCTGAAATTCGTCCTCAAGGAACCAGTCATACCGTCAGGCGCCAACAAGGGCGTGTTCCTGCTGGCGCCCGTGGTGTCGGCGCTGCTGGCGCTGGCAACCTGGGCGGTGATCCCGGTCGCCGAAGGCTGGGCGATAGCGGATATCAATGTCGGCATTCTGTTCATTTTCGCCATCGCCTCGCTCGAGGTCTATGGCGTGATCATGGGCGGCTGGGCCTCCAACTCGAAATACCCCTTCCTCGGTGCGCTGCGCTCGGCGGCTCAGATGGTGTCCTACGAAGTTTCCATCGGTTTCGTGATCGTGACCGTGCTGCTTGCCGTCGGCTCGCTCAACCTCACCGACATCGTGCTGGCGCAGGGCGATGGCCTGGGCACCATGATGGGCCTGCCGAACTCGTTCCTCGATTGGCACTGGCTGGCGCTGTTCCCGATGTTCGTCGTGTTCTTCATCTCCGCACTGGCGGAAACCAACCGCCCGCCCTTCGATCTGGTAGAGGCGGAGTCCGAACTCGTCGCCGGCCATATGATCGAATATTCTTCCACGCCCTACATGCTCTACATGCTGGGCGAGTACATCGCGATCCTGCTGATGTGCGCCCTGACCACGATCCTGTTCCTTGGCGGCTGGCTGCCGCCGGTGGATGTGTGGTTCCTCAACTGGGTGCCCGGCGTATTCTGGTTCGTGCTCAAACTCACCGCGGTGTTCTTCATGTTCTCCATGGTGAAAGCGTTTGTGCCGCGCTACCGCTACGACCAGCTGATGCGCCTTGGCTGGAAGGTGTTCCTGCCGCTGTCGCTGTTCATGGTCGTCGCCACCGCCGCCGTGCTCAAGCTGGTGGGAGGTGCATGATGCGCGCCCGTGGCACCGCAATTCCGGACTTGGAGAACTGATCATGTCTGCTCTCGCACAAGCCGCCAAATCGCTCATCCTGAAGGAGTTCGTCAGCGCGTTCTTCCTCTCGATGCGCCAGTTTTTCGCTCCCAAACACACGGTGAACTACCCCTTCGAGAAGGGACCGGTGAGCCCGCGCTTCCGCGGCGAGCACGCGCTGCGTCGTTATCCGAATGGCGAGGAGCGCTGCATCGCCTGCAAGCTGTGCGAGGCGATCTGCCCCGCGCAGGCGATCACCATCGAGGCAGGCCCGCGCCGCAATGACGGCACACGCCGCACGGTGCGCTACGACATCGATATGGTGAAGTGCATTTATTGCGGCTTCTGCCAGGAGGCCTGTCCGGTCGATGCGATCGTGGAAGGCCCGAATTTCGAGTTCGCCGCGGAGACGCGCGAAGAGCTCTATTACGACAAGGACAAGCTCTTGGCGAATGGCGATCGCTGGGAGCGCGAACTGGCGCGCAACATCGCGCTCGATGCGCCGTACCGCTGAGGCGGGGACGGGGCGAATTGAAAGTGGACGGGCAAAAATCGCTCGTCTAAGAGACACGCGGCTTCAGGGAGCCGGAGGGGCAGAGGCCCTTCCAAGGAGAACGGGGTACCCATGCTGACAGGACTGGAAGCGATCTTCTTCTACCTGTTCGCCTTTGTGGCGGTGGCGTCGGCAATCATGGTGATTGCCGCGCGCAATCCCGTGCATTCGGTGCTTTATCTCATCCTGACATTCTTCAACGCCGCAGCGCTCTTCCTGCTGACGGGCGCCGAGTTCCTGGCGATGATCATGCTCGTCGTCTATGTCGGCGCGGTCGCGGTGCTGTTCCTGTTCGTCGTGATGATGCTCGATGTCGATTTCGCCGAACTGAAAAGCGGTGCGCTGCACTACGCGCCCATTGGCGCGTTGGTCGGCATCGTGCTTGCTGCGGAACTGATCATTGTCGCGGGCGGCTATGTGTTTTCGCCCGAACTCGGCAGCGTGGTCGCACAGCCGACGCCGGAACTGACCGACAGGCACAACACAGCAGCCCTCGGCGACATACTCTATACGGATTACATCTACTTCTTCCAGATCGCGGGCCTCGTTCTTCTGGTCGCGATGATTGGCGCAATTGTGCTGACGCTGCGCCACAAGGAAGGCGTCAAACGCCAGTCGATCCCGGCGCAGGTTGCGCGCACGCCGGCCACCGCGATCGAAATCCGCAAGGTCGAATCGGACAAGGGGATATGACGATGGAAGTCGGCATCGGCCACTATCTCACACTGTCAGCCGTGCTGTTCACGCTCGGCGTGTTTGGCATCTTCCTGAACCGGAAAAACGTTATCGTCATCCTGATGTCGATCGAACTCATTCTGCTCGCGGTGAATATCAACTTTGTGGCCTTCTCGGCCGTGCTGGGCGATCTGGTGGGGCAGGTCTTCGCGCTGTTCGTGCTGACCGTCGCGGCGGCCGAAGCAGCAATCGGCCTGGCCATTCTGGTCGTGTTCTTCCGCAACCGCGGCTCGATCGCGGTTGAAGACGTCAACATGATGAAGGGCTGAGCGGGCGGACCTCATGTATCAAGCCATCGTCTTCCTGCCGCTAGTCGGCTTCCTGATCGCAGGGCTTTTCGGCCGCTCGATCGGCGCAAAGGCGTCGGAATATGTCACGACCGGCCTGCTGATCGTCTCGGCGGTGCTGTCCTGGATCGCCTTCTTTGCGGTCGCGATGGGCGATGGCGAAGCCTTCACCGTGCCGGTGCTGCGTTTCATCGAATCCGGCGCACTACAATCCGACTGGTCGCTCAGGATCGACACGCTGACTGTTGTCATGCTCGTGGTCGTCAACACCGTATCGGCGCTGGTTCACGTCTATTCGATCGGCTACATGCACCACGATCCGCATCGGCCGCGCTTCTTCGCCTATCTGTCGCTGTTCACCTTCGCCATGCTGATGCTGGTGACGTCGAACAACCTCGTGCAGATGTTCTTCGGCTGGGAGGGCGTCGGTCTCGCCTCCTATCTGCTGATCGGCTTCTGGTACAAAAAGCCCTCCGCCAATGCGGCCGCAATCAAGGCCTTCGTGGTCAATCGCGTCGGCGATTTCGGCTTCGCACTCGGCATTTTCGGTGTCTTCGTGCTGTTCGGCTCGATCAATCTCGACACGGTGTTTGCCAATGCCGCGACATTCCTGCCGGTCGAGGGCGCCGATCACGGCGATGTCGCTCTGAACTTCCTGGGCTATGCGCTCGACCCGCATGCTGCGCTCAACATTGTGTGCCTGCTGCTCTTCATGGGCGCCATGGGCAAGTCCGCGCAGGTGCCGCTGCACACCTGGCTGCCTGACGCAATGGAAGGCCCAACGCCGGTCTCGGCGCTGATCCATGCCGCGACGATGGTGACCGCCGGCGTGTTCATGCTGGCGCGCCTGTCGCCGCTGTTCGAGCTGGCGCATGTAGCCCTTCTGGTGGTGACCTTCATCGGCGCGCTGACGGCGTTCTTCGCAGCCACGGTCGGGCTGGTGCAGAACGACATCAAGCGCGTGATCGCCTATTCGACCTGCTCGCAGCTCGGCTACATGTTCGTGGCGATTGGCCTTGGTTTCTACTCGGCCGCGATTTTCCACCTCTTCACGCATGCCTTCTTCAAGGCGCTGCTCTTCCTTGGTTCGGGTTCGGTCATCCACGCAGTGTCCGACGAGCAGGACATGCGCAAGATGGGCGGGCTGCGAAAGCTGATCCCGACCACTTACTGGATGATGATCATTGGCACGATAGCGCTGACTGGCGTCGGCATTCCGGCAACGGTGATCGGCACGGCCGGCTTCTTCTCCAAGGACGCCATCATCGAAGGCGCGTTTGTCGGCCACAATGCGCTGGCGGGCTTTGCATTCGTTGCGCTTGTCATCGCTGCGGTGTTCACGAGCTTCTACTCCTGGCGCCTGATCTTCATGACCTTCCACGGCAAGCCGCGCGCTACCGCCGATGTGATGCACCATGTGCATGAATCGCCGCCGGTGATGCTTGTGCCTCTGTTCATTCTCGCAGCGGGCGCGCTTGCAGCCGGCTTGCTGTTCCATGACTGGTTCATCGGCCACGAATACGATCACTTCTGGAAGGGCGCTCTGTTCACTCTGCCTGACAATCACATCCTGCATGAGTTCCACGAAGTGCCGATGTGGGTGAAGCTGTCGCCGCTGGTGGCAATGCTGATCGGCTTCTTCACCGCCTGGCATTTCTACATCCGCTCTCCGAACACGCCGAAGGCGTTGGCTGAGCGCCATCGCGGGCTTTATCTCTTCCTGCTCAACAAGTGGTATTTCGACGAGCTCTACGACTTCCTGTTCGTGCGGCCGGCGAAGCGGCTGGGCCATTTCCTGTGGAAGAAGGGCGATGGCTGGCTGATCGATGGTTTCGGGCCGGACGGCGTGTCCGCGCGCGTGATCGATGTCACCCAGCGCGTCGTGAAGCTGCAAAGCGGTTATCTCTACCATTACGCATTCGCCATGCTGATCGGCGTGGCCGCTCTGGTGACCTGGATGATGCTCGGAGGGGCCAATTAGATGTATGGCTGGCCTATCCTTTCGGCAGTCACCTTTCTGCCCCTGCTCGGCGCGCTGCTGATCCTGCCGATCCGTGACGAGGGGCGTGCTGCGCGCCGCAACATCCGCAATGTGACGCTGCTGGTGACGACGTTCACCTTCCTGCTTTCACTTTTCATCTGGATCGGTTTCGACAATGCCGAGCCCGGTTTCCAGTTCGTGGAACGGGTCGAATGGCTCGACAGCGGCATCTCCTACCATATGGGCGTCGACGGCATTTCCATGCTGTTCGTCATCCTCACCACGTTCCTGATGCCGCTTTGCATTCTGGCGTCGTGGGAGTCGGTGGAGAAGCGCGTCAAGGAATACATGATCGCGTTTCTGATCCTGGAAACGCTGATGATCGGCGTGTTCTGCGCGCTCGATCTGGTGCTGTTCTACGTCTTCTTCGAGGCCGGGCTCATCCCGATGTTCCTCATCATCGGCGTGTGGGGCGGCAAGCGGCGCATCTATGCGAGCTTCAAGTTCTTCCTCTACACGCTGCTGGGTTCAGTGCTGATGCTGCTCGCCATCATGGCGATGTACTGGCACGCCGGCACGATGGATATCCCGACGCTACTTGCGCATGAATTCCCTGCCGGCATGCAGCAATGGTTGTGGCTCGCCTTCTTCGCCTCATTTGCAGTGAAGATGCCGATGTGGCCGGTCCACACCTGGCTGCCGGACGCGCATGTGGAGGCGCCGACGGCGGGTTCGGTCATCCTGGCCGGCATCCTGCTGAAGATGGGTGGCTACGGCTTCCTGCGCTTCTCGCTGCCGATGTTTCCGGACGCCTCGCTTTATTTCCAGCCGCTGGTGTTCACGCTCTCCATCGTCGCAATCATCTACACCTCGCTGGTGGCGCTGATGCAGGAGGACATCAAGAAACTGATCGCCTATTCTTCCGTCGCCCATATGGGCTACGTGACGATGGGCATCTTCGCGATGAACATCGAGGGCATTCAGGGCGGCATTTACCAGATGCTGTCGCATGGCCTTGTTTCGGGCGCTCTGTTCCTGTGCGTCGGCGTCATCTACGACCGCATGCACACCCGCGAGATCGCCGCCTATGGCGGTCTGGTCAACAACATGCCGAAATACGCGGTCGTGTTCCTGATCTTCACCATGGCCAATGTCGGCCTGCCGGGTACCAGTGGCTTCGTCGGTGAGTTTTTGACGCTGCTGGCGGTCTTCAAGGTCAACACCTGGGTGGCGCTGTTCGCGACCACGGGCGTCATCCTCTCCGCCGGCTATGCTCTGTGGCTCTATCGCCGCGTTGTCTTCGGTGCACTCACCAAGGACAGCCTGAAGAACCTGCTCGACCTCAACCCGCGCGAGCGTGCGGTGATTTACCCGCTGGTCGTACTGGTGATCTTCTTCGGTGTTTACCCGGCGCCGATCCTCGACGCGACCGCGGCTTCCGTGGACGCGCTGGTCAACAGTCTCACATTGTCGCTCGACGTCGCTGATGCGGCGGCGCAAACCGGCCACTAGGAAGGCTCAACACGGTTATGACGCCCGAACTTTCCGCCAGCCTCACGCTCGCAACGCCCGAACTCATCCTTGCAGTCGGCGCCATGGCGCTGCTGATGATCGGCGTGTTCTCCGGCGAGCGCGCCAACAACACCGTGACCGGGCTGACCGTCGCGCTTCTGGCCGCGATCGGCGCATGGATGCTCTTCTTCCCGGCTGACGGCGAGGCGTTTGGCGGCACATTCGTCAACGACCCGTTCGCGCGTTTCATGAAAATCGTCACGCTGATCGGATCGCTGGTTACGCTGGTGATGTCGGTCGGTTTCGCGCGTGAGGAAAAGTTCGATCGCTTCGAATATCCGATCCTCATCATGCTTGCGACGCTGGGCATGATGCTGATGATTTCGGCCAATGACATGATCGCGCTTTATCTCGGCCTCGAGCTGCAGTCGCTGTCGCTTTATGTCGTGGCCGCGATCAACCGCGACAATGTTCGCTCCACCGAGGCGGGTCTGAAATATTTCGTTCTGGGCGCATTATCGTCCGGAATGCTGCTCTACGGCGTGTCGCTGGTCTATGGCTACACCGGCGCGACCGGCTTCGATGCCATTGCAAGCCAGCTCACTGGTGGCGAACGCCAGCTTGGCCTGGTCTTCGGCCTCGTCTTCGTACTGGCCGGTCTGGCGTTCAAGATTTCCGCCGTTCCGTTCCATATGTGGACGCCTGACGTTTACGAAGGCGCGCCGACGCCGGTGACGGCTTTCTTTGCCGCAGCTCCCAAAATGGCTGCGATGGCGCTGCTGGTCCGTGTCGTTATGGGCGCCTTTGAACCGATCTCCGCCGACTGGCAGCAGATCATAGTGTTCGTCGCCATTGCCTCGATGGTGCTCGGCGCATTCGCAGCGATCGGTCAGCGCAACATCAAGCGGCTGATGGCTTATTCCTCTATCGGCCATATGGGCTTCGCGCTGGTGGGTCTTGCCGCCAATTCCGAGGCAGGCGTGCGCGGCGTTGTCATCTACATGCTGATCTACATGGTCATGACGCTGGGCACCTTCGCCTGCATTCTCGCAATGCGCCGCAAGGAAGGCATGGTCGAAGACATCGACGATCTGGCGGGACTGTCGAGCACCAATCCGGTGATGGCGACTGTGCTCACCGTGCTCATGTTCTCGCTCGCCGGCATTCCGCCGCTCGCCGGCTTCTGGGCCAAGTGGTATGTCTTCCTGGCTGCAATCGACTCCGGCCTTTACGCGCTGGCGGTGATTGGCGTTCTGGCCTCGGTTGTCGGCGCATATTACTACCTGCGCATCATCAAGCTCATGTGGTTCGACGAGCCGGTCGGCGCCTTCGTGCCGATGGCGGGCGAGTTGCGGCTGGTGCTAGCCGCTTCCGGTGCGTTCGTACTCTTCTACGTGTTCTTCGGCGCGCCGATTGCGCAAATGGCGGAAGCTGCCGCAGCGACGTATTTCTAGTTGATGGATTTCAGGCTCGCGCCAACGGCCGAAGCTGAGGGCTATCGCCTCGAAGCATTCGAGACGGTCGGATCGACCAATGCGCTTGCGCTCGAACGCGCGGGCGAGGGGGATCCCGGCCGGCTTTGGCTGGTTTCCGACCAGCAGGAGAGCGGGCGCGGCAGGCGCGGACGTGCGTGGGCGACACCCAAGGGCAATCTTGCCGCGACGCTGCTCCTCACGGGCATTGACGATCTTGGTGTGTCTTCCACGCTGGGTTTCGTGGCTGGTCTGGCATTGGGCGATGCGCTGGATGCGGTTGCACCCGAGGCCGATGTAGCGATCGGCATCGACGGAGCCGGCGGCACGGGCGGTGCGCGCAGCCAGCGCTTCGAGCTGAAATGGCCCAACGACGTGCTTGCGCACGGCGCCAAGATGGCTGGCATCTTGCTGGAATCGGGCCGGCAGCCAGATGGGCGCTATGCGCTGGCCATCGGCATCGGCGTTAACGTGGTGGGGCATCCGCCGGACACGCCTTACCCGGCAACCTCGATCTCCGAGCTTGGCGGACGCAGCAGCGCTGCCGAACTCTTCCTGGCGCTGTCGGATGCCTGGGTCGACAATATGCGCGCCTGGAATGCCGGCCGCGGCCTGCCGGCAATCAGGGACCGATGGTTGAAAAGGGCAGCAGGTGTCGGTTCGGAAGTCGCGGTGCGATTGCATGGCGACGTTCTTCGCGGCACATTCGAAACAATCGACAGCGAGTGCCGGCTGGTGGTGCGGGACCGCCAGGGGCACAAGCATCTCATCGCCGCCGGCGACGTGCATTTCGGCGCGGTGGCATCGCTCGGCGCGGCAGATTAAGGGAAGACATGGCAGGCAAGAACAAAGAAGCAGAACTGGTCTTTTGTCCGCTTGGCGGCGTCGGCGAGATTGGTATGAATTTCGCGCTTTACGGCTTTGGTCCGCCGAATAAGCGTGAATGGATCATCGTCGATTGCGGTGTGACATTCCCGGACGCGACGCTGCCGGGTGTCGATCTGGTGATGCCGGACATCCGCTTCATTGAGGAGGAAGTCGAAAATCTACGCGGCATCGTCATCACGCATGCGCATGAGGACCATTACGGCGCGCTGCTGACCTTGTGGCCGCGGCTCAAGGCCGAAACCTGGATGACGCCGTTTACGGCCGGTCTACTGGAAGCCAAACGGCAGAGCGAGCGCGGTGCGCCGGAAATTCCGGTCAACATCTATCACGCTGGCGAAACCTTCGAGGTAGGACCCTTCAAGGTCGAGGCGGTCGCGGTTACGCACTCCATCCCCGAACCAGTGTCGCTTGCCATCACCTCGCCGCTTGGCACCATGATCCATACCGGCGACTGGAAGATCGACCCTGAGCCGGAAATCGGACCGCTCATCGACGAGCCGCGCTTCAAGAAGCTGGGCGACGCCGGCGTGCTGGCGCTGATGTGCGATTCCACCAACGCGATGCGCGACGGTGAATCGCCGTCGGAGGAGGAGGTCGGGCGCAGCCTGCGCAAGTTGATCGAGGAGGCCGAAGGCCGCGTTGCGATCACCACCTTCTCTTCCAATGTCGGGCGCATTCGCTCTATAGCGGAAGCCGCACGCGACGCCGGCCGCAAGGTGCTCGTGCTCGGCCGTTCTATGAAGCGCGTCATCGATGTAGCCGGCGAACTCGGTTATCTCGACGGACTGCCGCCTTTCGTATCGGAAGAGGACTACGGCTACATCCCGCGCAACGAGATGACGATCATCTGCACGGGCAGCCAGGGTGAATCCCGCGCAGCCCTCGCCAAGCTCTCGCGAGAGGAAATGCGCGATCTTACGCTTACGGCCGGCGACACGGTGATCTATTCCTCGCGCGTGATCCCCGGAAACGAGAAGGCCATCCTTGCGGTCAAGAACGGCCTGATCGAGATGGGCATTCACGTCATCGAGGATGACGACGCGCTGGTGCATGTGTCCGGCCATCCGCGCAAGAGCGAGCTTAAGCGCATGTATGAATGGACCCGGCCCGACATCCTGGTGCCGGTTCATGGCGAGGCAGCTCATCTGGTTGCGCAAGGGTCGCTCGCCGCGATGAGCGGCGTGCCCAATGTCGCGCAGGTGCGCAATGGCGACCTGCTGCGCCTTGCGCCCGGCGCACCCGAGATCATCGATCAGGTGCCGTTCGGCCGTATCTACAAGGATGGCGACCTGATCGGGTCGGAAGAGGCGATGGGCGTGCGCGAGCGGCGCAAGCTCTCCTACGCCGGCCATGTGTCGGTGAATGTCATTCTCGACGACCGCTATGAACTCGCCGACGAACCCGACCTTGTTGCAATCGGTGTTGCCAAGGCCGACGAGACGGGCGTCGATCTGGAGGACATCATGATCGAAGCGGCCGAAAGTGCGGTGAACAGTATACCGCGCGCGCGCCGCAAAGACCTCGATCTCGTCGCCGAGGCCGTGCGCCGTGCCGTGCGCAACGCCGCCGACGACGCCTGGGGCAAGAAGCCGATTGCGACAGTTTTTGTAACCCGGTGAATGGTGAATGGATGTTCAGCTGCACCGCGCATAGCGCCCTAAACAAGTCGGAGGCTGCCGGTCAGGCCTTCAGTGCCTTACTCCTGACCATTCACCATTGACCACTCACTACTCACCCGGGAGCCCCCATGCTTGGACGCCTGAACCATGTCGCCATCGCCGTGCCCGATCTCGAGGCCGCGACCGCGTCTTATCGCGACCAACTCGGCGCGAAGGTGTCCGCGCCGCAGGCATTGCCCGAGCATGGCGTGACGGTGGTGTTCGTGGAGCTCGCAAACACCAAGGTCGAGTTGCTGGAACCGCTGGGCGACGGGTCGCCAATCGCGGCGTTTCTTGAGCGCAACGCTGCCGGCGGCATGCACCACATCTGCTACGAGGTCGAAGATATCATCGCCGCGCGCGACCGGCTGGCAGGGCAGGGCGCCCGTGTGCTGGGCAACGGCGAACCGAAAATCGGCGCGCATGGCAAACCGGTGCTATTCCTGCACCCGAAAGACTTCCAGGGCACACTGGTGGAGCTCGAACAGATATGAGCCTGCTCTCCGCCGTCGCGGTCTATTTCATCATCTGGTGGGTGGTGCTTTTCGTTGCGCTGCCCTTCGGCCTGCGCACGCAGGAAGAAGATGGTGACGTCACGCTGGGCACCGTGCCGAGCGCGCCGCGCGGCGCGCATATGCGGCGGGCATTGCTGCGCACTACGATCATCGCAGCCGTCGTTTTCGGCGCGCTCTATGTAGCTGTCGGTGTGTTCGGGATCGGCCTGGACGACCTACCGCGCATCGCGCCATCGCATTAGGCGCGAAACTTCTTCGAAAACCGATTGCCCAAAAAAAATGCAAGGCACTAAGCCTTGCAGTTGAACGCGTCCGATCCTTATCCGTATTCGGCGGCTGCGAGTTACCGCGCCTGGATCGCATCCTCCCAAGACTTTGACCGCGTATGTGAGTGGAATTGAATTCCCACCCTTTGGTTATGCGCGCAACACTAGACCAACAGCTCTCCCTAAGTCACCTAAAATATTGCCTTTTGTGCCCGCTTTCTGTGCTGCATTGCACAAAAATTGCCCGCGCTCTGATTAATGCCGGTGCATGATTTCGCGGCGCTGCTTCGGGTTTCCATAGCGCCTTGAAATAGCTATGAAGCGCATGCATTCGGATCGCGCCGGCGGCGATTCTTGCGCCGGACAATTCATTTACACGGACACCCGATGCGACTGTCGCGCTACTTCCTGCCCATCCTGAAAGAAACCCCGCGCGAGGCCGAGATCGTCTCGCACCGGCTGATGCTGCGTGCAGGCATGATCCGCCAGCAGGCGGCGGGGTCATTCTCATGGCTGCCGCTCGGTAAGCGCGTGCTCGACAAGGTGTGCCGCATCATTCGCGAGGAGCAGGACCGCTCCGGCGCGCATGAAATTCTCATGCCCACGATCCAGTCAGCCGATCTGTGGCGCGAAAGCGATCGCTATGACGATTACGGCAAGGAGATGCTGCGCATCACCGACCGGCATGAGCGCGACATGCTCTATGGGCCGACCAACGAGGAAATGGTGACGGATATTTTCCGCGCCTATGTGAAGTCCTATCGCGATCTGCCGCTCAACCTCTACCACATCCAGTGGAAGTTCCGCGACGAGGTGCGTCCCCGCTTTGGCGTGATGCGCAGCCGCGAATTCCTGATGAAGGACGCCTATTCCTTCGACCTCGACTATGAGGGCGCGCGGGCGGCGTATAACCGCATGTTCGTGGCCTACCTGCGCACTTTCGAGCGCGTTGGCATGAAGGCCATCCCGATGCGCGCCGAAACCGGCCCGATCGGCGGCGATCTCAGTCACGAATTCATCATCCTGGCCGATACAGGCGAAAGCGCCGTGTTCTGCCATCGCGACTATCTGGACATCGCAGTGCCGGGTGCCGACGTTAATTTCGGCGACGACGCGGCGATTGCAAAGATCGTCGGTGACTGGACCGCGCCCTATGCGGCGACCGACGAAATGTACGACGAGGATGCCTGGTCGAAGATCGCCGAGGGCGAGCGGCTTGCCGCGCGTGGCATCGAGGTCGGCCACATATTCCATTTCGGCGACAAATATTCCAAGCCCATGAAGGCCAGTGTGACGGGCCCTGACGGCAAAGAGCATTTCGTGTCGATGGGGTCCTATGGTATCGGCCCGAGCCGGCTGGTAGCCGCGATCATTGAAGCGAGCCATGACGAAAACGGCATCATCTGGCCGGCGTCGGTGGCGCCGTTCGATGTCGCGCTCATCAACATGAAACCCGGCGACGGCGATTGCGACCGTATCGCAGGCGAGGTGGAAGCCGCGCTGAAATCGGCGGGGATGGACGTGCTGTACGACGACACCGAGCAGCGGGCTGGCGGCAAGTTTGCGACCGCTGACCTGATTGGTTTGCCCTGGCAGGTGATAGTCGGCCCGCGCAGCGCCGCGGCGGGCGAAGTCGAGATCAAGAACCGCGCAAGCGGCGAGCGCGAAACGCTGCCCGCAGCCGATGTCGCCGCAAGGCTGAACGCCGCATGAGCGAAACCGCCGCCGCACCTGCAACCGGCGCCGGGCCGTTTTCGGCCTTCGAGCGCATGATGGCCTGGCGCTATCTGCGCTCGCGCCGCAAGGAAGCGGTGATATCGGTAATCGCGTCGATCTCCTTTGCCGGCATCATGCTGGGCGTGGCGACGCTGATCATCGTCATGGCGGTCATGAACGGCTTCCGCAGCGAGCTTCTAACCCGCATCCTTGGCATCAACGGACACCTCATTCTCCAGCCGATCGACCGGCCGCTGGACGATTACGCCGAAGTCGCAAAGCGCATCGAGGGCGTGGAGGGCGTGAGCTACGCGATCCCGCTGATCGAGGGGCAAGCGCTCGCATCCGGCCGCACCGGCCCGGGCACTGGCGCGCTGGTGCGTGGTGTGCGCGCAGAAGATCTGGAGAAGATCGAGCTGGTCTGGAACAATGTGCGCTTCGGCGAACTGGTCGGTTTCGCAGCAGGCGAGGGCATCGCGATCGGCACGCGTATGGCCGACAATCTGGGCCTCACCGTGGGAGACCCGCTCACCATCGTCACGCCTGACGGCGACATCACACCCTTTGGCACCACGCCCCGCGTGAAATCATACCCGGTGACGGCGATCTTCGAGATCGGCATGTCGGAATATGACAGTTCGGTCGTGTTCATGCCGTTCGAGGAAGCGCAGCTCTACTTCAACCAGGATGGCGTGGCGCAGTCGATCGAGGTGTTCGTTGACGACCCGGACGCAATCGGCGACTTGCAGCCGACGATCACCGATGCAGCGCAGCGCCAGCTCTTCGCGATCGACTGGCGCCAGCGCAACCAGACATTCTTCTCCGCCCTCCAGGTGGAGCGCAATGTGATGTTCATGATCCTGACGCTGATCGTGCTGGTGGCCGCGCTCAACATCATTTCGGGCATGATCATGCTTGTGAAGGACAAGGGCCGCGACATTGCGATCCTGCGCACGATGGGCGCAACCAGCGGCTCGGTGCTGCGCATCTTCCTGATGACGGGGGCGGCGATTGGCGTCACCGGCACGATTGCCGGCGTCATTCTGGGCGTCGTGGTGTGTCTCAATGTGGAATCGATCCGCCAGTTTCTCTCCTGGCTGTCGGACACGACGCTGTTCAATCCAGAGCTCTATTTCCTGTCGCAGCTGCCCGCAAAGATGGATTCCACCGAGACCGTCATGGTCATTCTGATGGCGCTGCTGCTGTCATTCGCCGCCACGATCTTTCCGGCATGGCGGGCAGCGAAACTCGATCCGGTCGACGCGCTGAGGTACGAATGAGCGCCACACACGCGCTGGAGCTTCGCGACGTCAAGCGCCACTACCATCAAGGTGCGCGCACGCTTGCCGTGCTCGACGACGCCAATTTGTCCATCGAGCCGGGCGAGATGGTGGCGTTGGTTGCGCCCTCCGGCGCCGGCAAGTCGACATTGCTGCATCTGGCCGGCCTGCTGGAGCAGCCTGACGGCGGCGATGTCTTCATCGGTGGAACGGCCTGCGGGCGACTGTCCGACGACGATCGCACCGCGATCCGCCGCAACCAGATCGGCTTCGTTTATCAGTTCCATCATCTGCTGCCGGAATTCTCGGCGCTCGAAAACATCATGATCCCGCAGCTGGTGCGCGGACTTAGCCAGGCCGAGGCAAGCGAGCGTGCGACCCAGCTCCTGGACTACATGAAGATCGCTCACCGCGCCGACCATCGCCCGCCCGAGCTTTCCGGCGGAGAACAGCAGCGCGTGGCGATTGCGCGCGCGGTGGCGAATGCGCCGCTGCTGCTATTGGCCGACGAGCCCACCGGCAATCTTGATCCGCAGACGGCCGGCTATGTGTTCGATGCGCTGGAGGCACTTGTCCAGCAGTCGGGCCTTTCGGCGCTGATCGCCACGCACAATTACGATTTGGCTGCACGCATGGACCGCCGCGTGACAATTGCCGAGGGCAAGGTCAAAGCCGGTTAGGGCGCCTGCTCAAGCCCAGCCGGTGACAGCCAGTGGCGCTGTGGATGCCGCGTTCGCGGCCGGCCGTTTACCTCCGGTTTACCAGAAATCCTGAGCCAGGCTGCGCCCAGTGAGTCTGGGTTGACGTGAGAACAAGAATAGAACAAAATACGTACATAACAGGAATTGGAGGATGTTATGGACGATTTTATCCAGGACGCGGCTTCCCTTTTGTCCATTGGCGGTTTCGTGCTCATTATGGCGATGTGGCTCGGCGCGATTTGATATTCAGGGCGTGAGAGTGGCCCTGAAGTTTAGTCGCCGAGCACCACGCCTTCGCGGCGTGGGTCCGCGCCGCCCTCAAGCCCGTCAGCGGTGATCGCAATCCCGTGCAGGCCTGAGTTCATGTCGCGAATTCTGACCTCGTAACCAAACGCCTCGAGTTCCGCCGCAAGTGCTAGGGCAGGCGTGCCCGCCTCGATATCATAGCGGCCGAAACGGTTAGCCAGATGCGGCAGCGAAATTGCCTGTCGCATATCCATGTTCCAGTCGACCAACGCGATGATCGTCTTTGCGACATATGGGATGATCGCGCTGCCGCCGGGCGAACCGAGTGCAAAGACTGGCTTGCCGTCTTTCAAGATGATGGTCGGAGACATGGACGAGCGCGGCCGCTTGCCGGGTTCCACCCGGTTGGCGATTTCGGCACCGTTCGACTGCGGGCGGAACGAAAAATCGGTGAGCTGATTGTTGAGCAGAAAGCCCGCCGCCATCTGGCGCGAGCCGAATGCGTTTTCGATCGAGCTTGTCATGGATGCGATGTTGCCGGCGCTGTCCACGATCGTGAAATGCGATGTAGACGGCATTTCGAAGCTGAACCCGTCGATCCTGAGGTCCGCCTTCTTCCATGGCGGTTCGCCGGCGCTGACTGCATCTGCAGGCAAGGCATCGGGGCGCCGGATCAGCGCGGCGCGTTCCTTTAGGTAGGCAGGATCAAGCAGGCCTTCAGGCATATCCACGAAATCGCTGTCGGCCATGTAGCGGCCGCGGTCGGCGAAGGCGAGGCGGGTCGCATCGCCTATGATGCGCCAGCTTTCGGGATCGTCGGGGCCGAGCGCCGCGATATCGAAATGCGAGACCATGCCAAGCAACTGGCCGACGGTCAGCGCGCCGGAGGAGGGCGGCCCCATTCCGCAGACTTCATAGCCGCGATATGGCGCGCAAACTGCGGGCCGCTCCTTCGCTTCGTAGGCCGATAGGTCCGAAGTGGCGAGCAATCCCGGATTGTCGGTGTGGCTGGTTACGGCGTCGACAATCGTCGCCGCAATCGGACCGTTGTAGAACGCATCCGCGCCGCCCGCCGCGACATTTGTAAGCGTCTCCGCATAGTCCGGGTTGCGCAGGATCGTGCCCACCGCCAGCGGGGCGCCGGTCTCATCGAGAAAATAGGCGCGAGCAGCCGGCTGGCTGGCGAGCCGCTCCCGGTCGCCGGTAATCAGCGCGTTGAGCCGCGGCGTAATCGCAAATCCCTGATTGGCCAGGTCTATGGCTGGTTGAAGCACGTCAGCCCAAGGCAGCTTGCCGTGGCTGTCATGTATCTTCGCCATCAGCGCAACCACGCCCGGCGTGCCGACCGAGCGCCCGCCGACCACCGCATCGAAAAAGCCGAGCGGCTCGCCGTCAGCACCAAGAAAGAGCTCCGGCGTCGCGGCGGCGGGTGAGGTTTCGCGCCCGTCGATTGTGGTCACTGTTCCGGTCGCCGCGTCATACCAGACAAGAAACGCGCCGCCGCCAAGCCCGGAGGATTGCGGCTCGACAAGCCCGAGCACCGTCTGCACGGCGACCAGAGCGTCGGCGGCACTGCCGCCCGCGCGCAAGATATCCGCGCCCGCCTGCGCGGCGAGCGGGTGCGCGGCTGAGACCATCTGCCGTTCGGCGCGCACGATCTGCCGCGCCGAGGCACCCGTGGCTGCTTCCGGCGCCACGGCGTCCGCGGCCTGCTGGGTATGCGCAGGAGCGACGATCGAAATTGCGACGGCGAGGGCGGCGAGAAGGCGCTTCATGGCGTTCACTCCATTTTTAGCCGGCGACTTGCCCGAACACCTCTTCGAAGGCCGCTTTCAGATGCAGGTCGAATTCCGGCATTGTGATCGGCAGGCCGAGATCGACCAGGCTGGTGACTCCGTGCTCGCGCACGCCGCAAGGCACGATGCCGCCGAAATGCGAGAGGTCCGGCTCGATATTGATAGCGATGCCATGAAAACTCACCCAGCGGCGCAGGCGAATGCCAATGGCGGCGATCTTATCTTCCGCTGGCGCGCCATTGGGCAGTAACGGCTTGTCGGGCCGCACGACCCATACGCCGACCCGGTCGTCGCGAATTTCGCCGCGCACATTGATGCGGTCGAGCGCGCGGATGAGCCAACTTTCCAGCGCGCCGACAAATGCGCGCACGTCTTGCCGGCGACGTTTGAGGTCAAGCATCACATACGCAACGCGCTGGCCTGGGCCGTGATAGGTGTATTCGCCGCCGCGCCCGGTCTCGAACACCGGAAATGCGCCGGGATCGACGAGGTCGGTCGGTTTGGCGCTGGTGCCGGCGGTGTAGAGCGGTGGATGTTCGACCAGCCAGACCTGCTCGGGCGCGTCTCCGGCATGAATTGCCGCTACCCGCGCTTCCATTGTGCTGACGGCCTCTTCGTAAGGCGTCAGGCCGGAGGACACTGTCCACTCCGCGGGCGGCGAGCCCGCGGCGGCGAAGAACGTCGAACTGTTCAGGCGATCGAGCATGAAGTACCTCTGATCGCTCAGACATATGGCGCTTAACCGGCTTTCCGTCCACCCCACGGTGCGGCCCGCGCCGCCGCTGCGAAACGCTGCGAAGCATGGCCGCTGAAAAGCGGTTTCTCGCGCCTTAGCGCTCTTGTTTTGAGGTATCCGATTTGCTACACGCGCCGAGCCGGTCGAACCGGCGGTCTACGGCGTGCGGTCGTGGCGGAATTGGTAGACGCGCAGCGTTGAGGTCGCTGTGGGGCAACCCGTGGAAGTTCGAGTCTTCTCGACCGCACCATTTCCTTCCTTCACTATCCGAATCGCGCCCTGGCATACCGGGCGCCCGGCCGTGGCCGGAGGCGAGCGGGAAGGGATTTCGTGCGGCTCAGACATTTCGTGACTGCGGCAAAGGTGCTGATCGGCGGCGGGCTGATCTGGTGGCTGCTGCGCGATGCGACGGCGCGCGATGTCTGGGAGATCGTTGCCGGTGCCGATCCCTGGCTGATCGCTGCGTCCATCGTCTGTTTTGTCGCCGTTGTAGCGCTCAATGCGCTGCGCTGGCGCATCGTTTTCGACATTCTGGGCACCCGCATGCCGATCGGCGTCGCGCTGCTAGGCACCTACGAGGGCATGTTCTTCAACCTGTTTCTGCCGACCGGCGTGGGCGGCGATGTCGTGCGTGCTTATCGCGCCTATGATCACGGGCTGACCGCGCGGCAAGCGACCGAAGGCGCCTTGATCGACAGGGCGTTGGGCCTGTGGGGCCTTGCCGCGACTATCCTCGTCGCTTCGTTGTTTTCGAGCGGTTTGCGGCAGGTGCCGGGCTGGCAGCTGATCGTCGGCTTTGCCGCTATCATCGTGATTGGCGGCATCGGTGCGGGTTGGATTGCCGCACTTCTGCCGGCACGAGCCAGCCGCCGCAGCGTCGATGCGCTGCTGGGCATCCTTGCGGGTTATGCGGCGGTTGTCCGCGGCATGCGCTTCTGGGCCGAGATCGTGCCGCTGCTGGCGGCCGCGAACCTGCTGATCGGCGTCAGCGCCTGGCTCGTCGCGCTCGGTATCGGCATGCCGGCTGGGCTGGCCGATATGACGGTTGTTATCGAAGGTGGCGCGCTGACGGCGATGATCCCTGTTTCGATTGGCGGCTGGGGTGTGCGCGAGGGCACAGTCGTGTTCTTGCTCGCGGCGATGGGCTTTGTGCGCGGGCCGGCACTAGCCGCATCCGCTTTGATGGGCCTGGTTCTCGCAGCGCTCGGCCTGATTGGCGCGGCGGTGTGGATCGGGTTGCCGTATAAGCGCCGCCCGGGTGTCGAACCGCGCGCGGCGCGTGATCGGCCGCGCGGCTCACAGCTGGAATAAATCCTTTTGAGTTCGCCACGTTGGCACGCTAGACCAAAGTAGCTTGTCACCCGCACTGAAGGAGGGCCTGTTGGAAAATCAGCAACAAAACGCCCCTTCAGAAGAGGAGTGGGACGCCGAGGAAGGCGCCGATATCTACGGCGAGGACGGCGCTGTAAAGCCTGAATTCCTGTCGCATATCGGCGCTGCCATCGGCGACCGCGACATCCTCACGCTCAGGCAGGATGTCGGCGATCTGCACCAGTCGGAAGTCGGTGACCTTCTTGAGGCGCTGATCCCGGAACAGCGGCGCGCGCTGATCGACCTTCTGGGCAATGATTTCGACTTTTCCGCGCTGACGGAGGTGGACGACGCGATCCGCGCGCAGATCGTAGACGCGCTGCCGAATGAGCAGATCGCGCGCGCCATGGCGGAACTCGATTCCGATGACGCGGTCTACATTCTGGAAGATCTCGACCAGGCCGATCAGGACGAGATTCTCGCCAAACTGCCTTTTACCGAACGTGTGCGGCTGCGCCGTTCTCTGGCCTATCCGGAAGAGACCGCTGGTCGGCGCATGCAGACGGAGTTTGTCGCTGTGCCGCCGTTCTGGACGGTCGGCCAGACGATCGACTACATGCGCGAAGAGCAGGATCTCCCGGAGAGCTTTAGCCAGATTTTCGTCATCGACCCGACGTTTCATCTGCTCGGTGCAGTCGATCTCGATCGCATCCTGCGCACCAAGCGCGGGGTGAAGATCGATGAGGTGATGCACGAGACGCGCCATGCGGTCCCTGCCCAGATGGATCAGGAAGAGGCAGCGCAGATTTTCGAGCAATACGACCTTCTGTCTGCCGCCGTCGTGGACGAGAACGAGCGCCTTGTCGGCGTTCTCACCATCGATGACGTCGTTGACGTCATCCAGCAGGAGGCCGAGGAAGATCTTCTGCGCATGGGTGGCGTTGGCGACGAGGAGCTCTCCGACACGGTGGCCGCCACTACGCGCTCCCGCGTTCCGTGGCTGCTCGTCAATCTGGCGACCGCGATCATCGCGTCGCTGGTGATTGGCCTGTTCGACGCGACGATCCAGCAGATGGTGGCGCTCGCGATCCTGATGCCCATTGTCGCTTCGATGGGCGGGAATGCGGCCACGCAGACCATGACGGTGACGGTGAGGGCGCTCGCGACCCGCGATCTCGATATTTACAATGCCGGCCGCATTATCCGCCGCGAAACGGTGGTCGGCATTCTCAACGGCATCGTTTTCGCCGTGGTGATGGGAGTGGTGGCCGCGCTCTGGTTTGACGACACCACGCTCGGCATCATCATCGGTACGGCGATGGTGATCAACATGCTGGCGGCAGCCCTTGCCGGCATTCTGATACCGCTTCTGCTCGACAGATTCGGCATCGACCCCGCCATTGCCTCTTCGGTCTTCGTCACAACGGTGACGGACGTGGTCGGCTTCTTCGCCTTCCTCGGTCTTGCAAGCTGGTGGTTTGGCTTCGGCTAACGGCTATTTCAGCGGCGTGAGCTGAATTTCCACACGGCGGTTAAGCGCGCGGCCCTCCGGCGTCGCATTGGTCGCCACCGGCCGCGATTCGCCATAACCCTGGATGAAGAAGCGGCGGCTGTCGATGCCCTGAGCATTCAGATAGGTCGCCACCGAAAGCGCGCGCCGCTGCGAAAGGTCGATATTGTAGCCTTCGTCACCGGTCGAATCGGTGTGGCCGTAAACATCGACCAGCGTGCGGTTAAACTTCGCCAGCACAACCGCGACTGCATTGAGCGTAGGATAGAAGCTGGTGCTCACCGTGTCCTGATCGGTCGGGAAGGTGATGTTGGACGGCATGTTGAGGATGATGTTTTCGCCAACACGCGTCACGCTTACGCCGGTACCGGCGAGCTGCGCGCGCAACTCAGCTTCCTGATTGTCCATATAAGCGCCAACGCCAGCACCCGCGAGCGCGCCGACGCCCGCGCCGATCAAAGCCGCATTTCGGTTGCCGCTACCGCCAATCACCAGACCGGCAACAGTGCCGACGCCTGCGCCGATCAGCGCGCCCCCGGCCGTATTGCTAAGCTTGCGCTCGCCCGTGAACGGGTCGGTGGTGCAGCCTGCCACGAAAATGGCGGAGGCAAACAGGATGGCGGCTTTTTTGTTCGGCATGGCAAGTAATCCTCTCCGTCTGTTACCTAACAGGCAGAAATGCGCGTTACAATGTCGTGTTTTAGAGACAATTGCGGCCAATTCGGGATTTGAACGCCCTTTCCGGCGGCAAATCAGTCGGTCCGGTAGATCATCCAGCTCTTGCGAGGGGGCGCTTTGCCCGGAACCGGGAATTTGGTGACGCGGTTACGGCCACCGTTCTTGGACGCATAAAGCGCCTGATCGGCTTTTGCGTAGAGATCTTCCGCGCCATTGGCCTCAGATGCCATGCACACGCCGACCGACACTGTGATCGGCTCCTGGATCTCGACCCCGGAATTGTCCTGGAATGAGGATTTCTCGATCGCAGTGCGGATGTCCTCGGCGGCGGCCACGGTCGCATCCTCGCTGAGGCCTTCGACGATTATTCCGAACTCCTCACCGCCGGTGCGCGCCACGACCATATTGCCGGTCGTGCAACCGCGCAGGATACGCGCCAGATGCTGCAGCACGCGGTCGCCGGTCGGATGGCCGTAACGGTCGTTGACGTCCTTGAAGCGGTCGACGTCGGCCACAATCAGAGCATTGAAAAGGCGGCTCTTTTCGTCGTTGTAGATCGCTGCCATTGCGCGGTCGAAGGCGCGGCGGTTGTTGAGCTGCGTCAGGGGGTCGGTGTCGGCCAGCTTCTTGTATTCGACAAGCTTGGTCTTCACCTCGTCGAGCTCGGCGGACGTATCCGCGATCGATGATGCGATCTGCTTGCCTTGCTCGATCGTGGAATCGGTTGCGACCGCCATAATGCCCACGATCTTTCGCAGGATGTCGATGTTGAGTGCACGGCGACCCTGCAGCCCGGCAGAAGTACGATCGAGAATCGTGCCGTATTTTTCCAGAGAATTGCGTTCGCGCAGCAGCAGGCCCATCACGTCTTCGATCTTGCCTGTGATCTGATCATGCGCGTTTTCGACGATGCCATCGCGATTGCTCTGCGTGAAGAAATCGCGCGATAGCTGGTCGAGATCCTGCTGGGTTGGGCGCGGCCCGAGTTTCGACAAGGCGACCCGTAGCGATTCGTTCGAAACTGCGTAGGCCTCGTAGTAGATTTCGTAGTTGCGGGGCAGTCCGACCACGCCGGCCCGGTTCATGATATCCACGACCGAATGGGCAGTGTCTTTGACGCCTTCTTCAATGGCAACCGACGCCTGCATTTGCCCCCACTCCGGATACAGCCTAGATGCGTTGCTACGCATGTGGCTGTATTCTCCCGTGTGCGCAGAAAGCAGCACGAGAAATTGCAACCATCGCGGGAGCCTAGCAGTCTGCGACTAACGCAGGGTTAACTTCCCACGCGGAAACCACAGCTTACCAGGCGCTCAGCTGTCCCATTTCGGCGAAAACTCGAAGTCGCAGATGCGGTTGTTGGCCGAGCGCATCGCCGAGATCGCCGCCATCTCGGCATCGGTCAGCTGAAACCCGTCAATGTCGAGGTTTTCCGCAAGCCGCTCGCGTTTGGTGGTGCGGGGGATCGCAATGACGCCCTGCTGCTGGACATGCCAGCGCAGCACGATCTGGCCTGGTGACCGGCCGTGCGCTGCCGCGGCATCCGCGATGGGTTTTTGCCGCAAGATATCGAGGCCGCGCCCCAGCGGGCAGTAGGAGACCATGGCCGTACCGGCCGCGCGGCAGGCGGTGAGCACCTTCGTCTGGTCGAGATTGGGGTGATATTCGACCTGGTTGACCGCAAGCGGATGTTTCGAGAGCGAAACCGCCTCCGACAACAGCCCTGTCGGGAAATTGGAAACGCCGATATTGCGGGTGAGGCCGTCGTCGCGCGCGGCATTAAGAGCCGCTATAGTCTCCGCGAGCGGCACTGTCGGGCTCGGCCAGTGAATCAGCAGAAGATCGACCTGTTCCAGGCCCAGCCGATCGAGGCTTTGCTCCGCAGAACGCCGGAAATCCTTTGCGGCAAGGTTGCTGTGCCAGACCTTGGTGGTGACGAAGAGGTCGTCGCGCGCCAGCCCCGAGCGCGCGATGCCGCGCCCGACATCTCGCTCGTTGTCGTACATGGCAGCGGTGTCGATGTGCCGATAGCCCGTTTCGATCGCCGCCTGGACAAGGTCGGCACATTCGTCGCCCTTGAGGGTCCAGGTTCCCAGGCCGATTGCGGGAATGTTCGCGCCATTGGCGTTGACTGTGTGCAAGGTCGCCCTCCGGTTGAGCGGTGAGATGAATAACGTGCTATCGCGGCAGCAGCCCGAATCTCGGAGATGACGTAATGTACGACAGGCCGTCAGGCAAATCGCGGATCGAACTGCTCGATCTGGCGCGTGGCATCGCGCTCATTGCGATGGCGGTCTACCACTTTGCATGGGATCTGGAGTTTTTCGGCTACGCCGACCCGGGCATGACGGCGGTAGGAGGCTGGAAGCTCTTTGCACGCTGCATTGCCTCGTCATTCCTGATCATCGTTGGCTTCAGTCTTTATCTGGCACATGCCGAAGGCGTACGCCTGCGGCCCTATCTGCGCAGGCTGGCGATGGTGGCGGGCGCGGCGCTACTGATTTCGCTCGTAACGTGGTTTGCGGTGCCGGGCGGCTTCATATTCTTTGGCATATTGCACCAGATCGCACTCGCATCCGTGTTCGGCCTCTTGTTTCTGGGCCTGCCATGGTTCGTGACCGCCGCCGTGGCTGTCTTTTTTGTAGCGGCGCCCTGGTACCTGCGCTCCACAATGTTCGACGCGCCGATTCTGTGGTGGGTAGGGCTGTCGAATTCCGACCCTCTCTCCAACGACTATGTGCCCGTGTTCCCGTGGTTCGGAGCCGTGTTGTCGGGCATGGCGGCAGCCAATCTCGCGAGCCGTCTGGGCTTGATTGAACGGGCGCGTTTTGCGCTTGGTGGCTGGTCGCGGCCGGTGAGCTTTCTCGGGCGGCACAGCCTTGTCGTCTATCTGGTTCACCAACCGATCCTGATCGGCATCGTGTGGCTGCTGTCGCAAATCGTTCCGCCGGACCTTCGCTCCGATGCCGAGCAATTCAGCCTTGCTTGCCAGGCGACGTGCACGCAGACGCATGACGAGCCCTTTTGTGCAGTCTATTGCGGCTGCGTCTATGATCGGTTGGCAGCGACCGGCGCACTGGACGCGGTCTTTTCCAGCGAGCAAGATGCAGAGCAGATTGCAGTGCTGAATGAGGCCGCATCCATGTGTACCTTCAATGCCGGGCGCGAGGCGGGCGAATGAGTGAACAGCAAGCTCCGCCGAGCCGGCTGCCCTGGCCGCCTATCGTCTACGTCGCTGCGGTGGCCCTCGCCATCGTACTGCAATGGCTGTGGCCGCTGCCCTGGATTGGCTCGCCGATCGCCGACCTGCTGTTCGCGATCGGCTGGCTGATGGTGCTTGCCGCGCTGGCGCTCGACCTCGGTGCAATGCAGACGATGCGCAAGGCAAAAACGACCATTCTGCCCACGCGTGCCGCCGAGCATCTGGTCACTGGCGGCCCCTTCGCGATCAGCCGTAACCCGATCTATCTGGGCAATACCACGCTTATGGTGGCGATCGGTTTCATCGCCGGCAGTTTATGGTTCGTATTGCTTGCGCCGGTGGCGGCGATCCTCACCACCTATCTGGCGATCAGGCCGGAGGAGCGGCACCTGACAGAGCGGTTCGGCAAGCGCTACCGCGACTACCAGAAGAAAGTGCGACGCTGGATATGATCTGCGCAATCATTGTTCGGTAGCGCATGGGATGCTCTAGGTCGAAACGCCGAGCTCCACGAGCCGCTCGACGCAGGCTTCCTCGGCATTGTCGAGTTCCTCGATCGTTTCTTCGAGGTCGCGGCGCTTCTGGCGCAGCATTTCCCGCTTTTCGGCGATGCGCTCGATCATCAGCTTCAGTTGGCCGACCTCGCCGGGCGGTTCCTTGTAGATCTGGATGATCTCGCGAATTTCGTTGATCGAGAAGCCGAGCCGGCGCCCACGAATGATCTGGCGTACGAGATGACGATCCGATGGCCGAAACAGCCGGGTGCGACCGCGGCGCATGGGCTGTATGAGCCCTTCGTCTTCGTAAAAGCGCAGCGTGCGCGTGGAAATCCCGAATTCGCGGGTGAGTTCCGTGATGGAATAATAATCGCGCAATGGACTGCCGCAGGCTGGTTTCTGTGGCCGCCTGTGTGACATGGCGTTTACGTAAAAGTCAATTAATGTGGTCCCGATGGCAAGGTCATCGGGCACTATGGTTATTGTGCCGGCTTGCGCGAATCCATCGTGACGGCCCGACAGGCAAAAGCATCCTATGTGCTCAACTGCCTCTGCAGGATGAGCAGCGCGGCGAGGCCGGTGAGCTAAGAACATCGAAAGAACATTCTCAAAAGCGTCATTGAATCAACAATTTGCAGCTATTGCAAAATTGGAACAAAAAGTGTACAAAAAAATCAGGGACACCGGATTGTCCGGTCTTCGATGACGATCAAGGGGTGATAAGATGGCGCAAAACACGTTGCGGCTCGTAGAGGAAAGTTCAGTGGATAAATCAAAGGCTCTGGACGCGGCGCTGTCGCAGATCGAGCGTGCCTTCGGCAAGGGCTCGATCATGCGCCTCGGCACCAATGAGCAGGTTGTCGAGATCGAAACCGTCCCGACCGGCTCGCTCGGTCTCGATATCGCGCTTGGCGTCGGCGGTCTGCCCAAGGGCCGCATCATCGAAATCTATGGTCCTGAAAGCTCGGGCAAGACAACGCTTGCGCTGCATACGGTCGCCGAAGCGCAGCGCAAGGGCGGCATCTGCGCCTTTGTCGATGCCGAGCACGCGCTCGATCCCGTCTATGCCCGCAAGCTTGGCGTCGACCTCGAAAATTTGCTGATCTCGCAGCCCGACACGGGCGAGCAGGCGCTGGAGATTTGCGACACGCTGGTGCGCTCCGGTGCGATCGACGTTCTGGTGGTCGATTCGGTTGCGGCTCTGACGCCGCGCGCCGAGATCGAGGGCGAGATGGGTGATTCCCTGCCGGGTCTGCAGGCACGGCTGATGAGCCAGGCGCTGCGCAAGCTGACCGCCTCCATCTCGCGTTCCAACACCATGGTTATCTTCATCAACCAGATTCGCATGAAGATCGGTGTCATGTTCGGTTCGCCCGAAACCACGACAGGCGGCAATGCGCTCAAATTCTACGCCTCCGTACGCCTCGACATCCGCCGCATTGGCGCGGTGAAGGATCGTGACGAAGTGGTCGGCAACCAGACCCGCGTCAAAGTGGTCAAGAACAAGCTGGCTCCGCCCTTCAAGCAGGTCGAATTCGACATCATGTATGGCGAGGGTGTTTCCAAAACCGGCGAGCTGATCGACCTTGGCGTCAAGGCCGGCGTGGTCGAGAAATCCGGTTCCTGGTTCTCCTACAATTCGCAGCGCATCGGGCAGGGGCGTGAAAACGCCAAGCAGTTCATGCGCGACAATCCGGAGATGGCGAAGGAGATCGAGCAGGCGCTGCGCCAGAATGCCGGGCTGATCGCCGAGCAGTTCCTGGAAGAGGGTGGCCCCGGCGATCAGGAGAGCGGTGGCGAGACGGCTGAAGCCTGATCAAATCGACAGATTTGGCGATGCGCCGTCGGCAGCGATGTCGGCGGCGTTTCTTTTTGTGAGCGCGCGGCTGTGGCGCAGGCTGGGCCAAACAGAACTGTTTCAAACTGGGGGGAACTTGGTCTAAAAGCCCTGTTCCAATCGCCGCCAAGGCGCGGCGTTTCACATAAAGGCTTGGGTTATGAGCGGCGTAAACGGCATCCGGTCGGCTTTTCTCGACTATTTCGGTTCCAACGGTCACGAGATCGTTGCGTCCAGCCCTCTGGTGCCGCGCAACGACCCGACGCTGATGTTCACTAATGCCGGTATGGTGCAGTTCAAGAACGTCTTCACCGGACTTGAAAAGCGTGACTATTCGCGCGCCGTGACCGCGCAGAAATGCGTCCGTGCCGGCGGCAAGCACAACGATCTCGACAATGTCGGCTACACCGCGCGCCACCATACCTTCTTCGAGATGTTGGGCAATTTTTCCTTCGGTGATTACTTTAAGGATGTTGCCATCGAACTCGCTTGGAATCTCGTCACACGCGAGTTCGGCCTCGATGGCTCCAAGCTGCTGGTCACTGTCTACCACACCGACGATGATGCGGCCGCGTTCTGGAAGAAGATCGCCGGCCTTCCGGATGAGCGCATCATTCGCATTCCAACTCATGACAATTTCTGGGCGATGGGCGACACCGGCCCCTGCGGTCCGTGTTCCGAGATTTTCTACGATCACGGCGAGCACATTCCGGGCGGTCCGCCCGGAAGTCCGGATGAGGATGGCGACCGTTTCATCGAGATCTGGAACCTCGTCTTCATGCAGTTCGAGCAGGTCACGCCGGACGAGCGCATCGACCTGCCACGCCCTTCCATCGACACCGGCATGGGTCTGGAGCGCATTGCCGCCGTCATGCAGGGCAAGCACGACAATTACGATATCGATCTCTTTCAGGCGCTGATTGCGGCTTCGGTCGAAGCAACTGGCGTGAAGGCCGAGGGCGCTGCCCGCGCCAGCCATCGGGTGATCGCTGACCATCTGCGAGCGTCGAGTTTTCTGATTGCCGATGGCGTTCTGCCATCCAATGAGGGCCGGGGTTATGTGCTTCGCCGCATCATGCGCCGCGCCATGCGCCATGCGCAGCTGCTTGGTGCATCCGACCCGCTGATGTGGCGCCTGGTGCCCGCACTCGTTCAGGAGATGGGGCAGGCCTATCCCGAGCTTGTGCGCGGCCAGCCGCTGATCACCGAAACGCTGCAGCTTGAGGAAAAGCGCTTCCGCAAGACGCTGGCGCGCGGCCTCGGGCTGCTTGAGGAAGCCACCCAGACCTTCGATAGTGGCGACACGCTCGATGGCGACACCGCCTTCAAGCTCTACGACACCTATGGTTTTCCGCTCGATCTGACGCAGGATGCGCTGCGCCAGCGCGGCATCTCCGTCGATGTCGACGGCTTCAACAGCGCGATGGAACGCCAGAAGGCCGAAGCGCGGGCGAGTTGGGCAGGTTCCGGCGAAGCTGCTGCGGAGACGATCTGGTTCCAGCTGCGCGAAAAACTCGGCGCGACCGAATTTCTCGGCTATTCGAGCGAGACGGCTGAAGGCGTGATCAGCGCGCTGGTGCGCGACGGCGCCGAGGTGAATTCTGCAAAAGCAGGTGACGATGTCGCCGCGGTTCTCAACCAAACGCCGTTTTACGGTGAATCCGGCGGTCAGGTCGGTGACACCGGCGTGATCCGGGGCGAGGGTTTCGAGATCGCAGTGAGCGATACGCAGAAAAAGGGCGACGGCCTTTTCGTGCACTACGGCAAGGTCACGTCCGGCGAAGTGAAACCGGGCGCTGTGGCGGAGCTTGAGGTGGAACACGGACGGCGCAGCCAGATCCGCGCCAACCACTCGGCGACGCATCTGCTGCACGAGGCGCTGCGCGAAGTACTTGGCAGCCATGTGGCGCAGAAAGGTTCGCTGGTCGCACCAGAGCGCCTGCGCTTCGATTTCTCGCATCCCAAGCCGATCGACGATGCCGAACTGGCGAATATCGAGGCGATGGCCAATGAGATTGTTCTGCAGAACAGCCCGGTCTCCACGCGGCTGATGGCGGTAGACGATGCGATCGAATCCGGCGCGACCGCGCTGTTCGGCGAAAAATATGGTGACGAGGTGCGTGTCGTGACCATGGGCACCGCGCGTCAGGGAGACAAGGCTGGCAAGCCGTATTCGGTCGAGCTGTGCGGCGGCACACATGTGAATGCGACCGGCGATATCGGCCTGGTGCGTGTGGTGTCGGAGGGCGCGGTTTCGTCCGGCGTACGCCGGCTGGAGGCGTTGACCGGGGCTGCTGCACGCGATCACCTCGCGGAGCAGGATCGCCGACTGCGCCAGATGGCGGCCGCGCTGAAGGTTGCGCCGCAGGATGCGCCGGCCCGACTCGAAGCAGTGCTGGAAGAGCGCCGCAAGATGGAGCGTGAGCTGGCCGAGGCGCGCAAGCAACTGGCGCTCGGGGGTGGCGCTACGGCCTCCGGCGGCGGTTCGGAAAAGGAAGATATCGGCGGCGTCGGTTTCCTGGGCAAGGTGGTTAGCGGCGTTGCGCCGAAAGACCTGAAATCGCTTGCCGACGAGGGCAAGAAGTCGCTCGGCTCGGGCGTCACTGTGTTTGTGGGCACCGCCGAGGACGGCAAGGCAAGCGTTGTGGTTGGTGTCACCGACGATCTGACGTCGCGCTTCAGCGCGGTCGATCTGGTCCGAAAGGCCTCCGAGGCGTTGGGCGGCAAGGGCGGCGGCGGCCGGCCGGACATGGCCCAGGCCGGTGGCCCCGATGCCTCGAAGGCCGACGATGCCGTTGCCGCTGTGCGGGCTGCACTCGCGGGCTAGGCGCTGGCCGGTTGCCTGCGCGCGGCTTTGATAAGTCGCCAGCCCAGGAACAGGGTCACAGCCGCGGCGGCGAGCAGCCATGCGGCGTTCGAGATCAGGTCGGCGATCGCCGAAATCGAGCTGCTGAACAAATAGCCGAGCGCGAGATAGCCGCCCACCCAGATCGTCTCGCCTGCAATATCCCAGGCGAGGAAGGTGAGCCAGCGCATGCGGGCAAGGCCGCTCACAACATTGACCATGGGCCCCAGCAGGCTGATCAGCCACCGGGTGAGAAACACGCCCATTGCGCCCCATCGCGCCGAATAGGCCTCGGCCTTCGCAAGCTGTGCTTCGAGCCGCGGCTTGTTGGCGACGTAGTTGCGCACGCGCTGACCGCCAAAGCGCCCGACGGCAAAGCCGAGCTGATCGCCTGCAACAGCACCGCCAAGGCTCCAGAAAAACGCCTCGGCCGCCGAGATGTCGCCTTCAACCAGCAGCGCGCCGACAGTCATCAGCAAGATCGAGGTCGGCAGCGGCACGCCGAACTGGCCCATAGCCAGAATGACGACAACCGCCGACAGACCATAGACGGTGAAGAACTCAAGCAGTTCCGCGCTCACGGCCGGCGGTCCTGCGTCACCTGCCGTGCGGTTTCGATGGCTGCCTCAACGCGCGCGATCAGCATCGGCAGCGGCTCGCCGGTGTCGCGTGCGATGCGGCCAAGCGGCCGCCGCTCAGGCTGACGCGGGTCATAGCCCATCGCCTTTTGCAGTTCCGGCGGCGGCACGCGGTAGGAGTGCGCGACGTAGCCGATCGTCATCCAGCCTTCGATTTCGACGTTCTGGTGGTTCGACCAGTAGATGAAGAAGGCGGCGGTCCGGATTGCGAAGAACAGCGTAAGCGCCGCCGCCACCGTGAAGGCAATCAGCAACAGCCGGTTGTTCTGCCACAACTGCCTGACGAGGTTCTTCATCGGGCGGCCTGCATTGCTTCTCGTCTGTCGCGCACGAAATTGAACGCAGCAAACAGCCCGAGCCCGGCAAATGGCAGGCTGGCCACGACGGCCCAGAAGCCGACGCTGCGCGCGCTCTCCACGCTAATGCCTTCGCCAAAGCCGGCCGCGTTGGCCACAATGCCGATTGCCGCCGCGCCGACCGCATAGCCGAGACGGTGCAGGGTAGGGATCGCGCTCGCCACGCGATTGTGCTCCGACGGCGGCGCAAGCATGGTCGCGCGGCGCAATATGAAGGTCCAGGCCGCACCAAAGCCCGCCCCCTGGAGAATGGCGAGCGCCACGATTGCCGAGATCGGGCCGTTTGGAAGCGCGTAGATGAGGCCGACCACCGAGGCCGTGATAACGAGCAGGCCGGACAGGATCATTGTTCGGTCCCAACGTTCGGGAATGCCGGCGATCAGAATCGCGGCGACCGACCAGCCAATCGACTCCAGCGCAATCACATAGCCGGCCTCCAGCGGCGTCAAACCGTGCACGGTGACCATGATGACCGGGCCGTAAATGCCCAGTGCAATGGTGGCGATGGCGAAGCACATGATCATGGTAAGCGGTGCGCCGAGCGTTGCGAACGGATTGAACGCCTGCGACGGCAGCATGCGCCCTTCGCCGGCGCGTGAATCGCGCAGAGCGAAGAGGCCGAGGCAGGCGGTGCCGAGTGCGACGAGGGACAGTGAAAGCGGCAACGAATCCGCAAGCCCGGCCGCCGCGATGGAGGTCACGCCAGCGGCCAGAAGCGCGAGGCGATATGCGGGGAACCGCGTCGTTATGGCAGTTTCGTCAGGCGGCAGCTCGATCGCCTTTGTGCGGAAGAGCCACAGCCCGAGCAGTGCCGCTTGAATGGCGAACGCCCAAAACGCCCAGCGCCACAGTCCGGCACCGGCGAAGAGCCCGCCGACCAGCGGCCCGACAAAGGCGGACATACCCCATAATGCCGACACAGCGGCCATGACGCGCGGCATGAGCGCGGCTTCGAACAGCCGTGCAACGGCCACGAAAGACAGTGCCATCAGGCCGCCGCCGCCCAACCCCTGGAGAACACGTCCGGCGAGCATGATCGGCATGGTCGACGCCACGGCGCTGATGGCGCAGCCGATCAGGTAGAGCAGCGCCGCTGCCGTCATCGCCTGGCGCAGGCCCACATGGCGCAGAAGATGCGCAGCCGATGCCCCGGCCGCAATCGAGCCGATCTCGTAAAGCGCGAATGTCCAACCGATAAGGGGAGCGCCACCAATCTCCGCCACGATCGCCGGGATCATGGTGGCAACCAGCAACCCGTCGGCGGCATGCAGCCACACGCCAAGCGAAACGACGGCGATCTTGGTCGCGTTGCCTCCCGTCAGGAGAACGCGCCAGCCTGCATGGTTTGTTGAAGCCTCAGTCACGCTCCGCACTTGGCAGCTTCACCCGCCAAAGTCGAGATACATCGCGCGAAGATCGAGTGGGGCAGAGCTCGATCGTCTGGTCAGCTGGATGTCGGTCGGGTCTCATCGAAACTTGCCCGCGCCTCCATCCGGCTCCACCACGCCGCAAGTCGAGGGTGCGAATGGAGCATCGCCCGACCATCATCGGCCTGGACGAAACAGGCAATCATCGGCGCGGCATGAAGGTCGGCAAGCGTCAGTCGATCGCCGGCAAGCCAGTCTCCCTCGCGCAACGCGGCGGCCAATGAGGCGAGGCAGGTTTCCGATACTCCAAGGGCTGAGGCGACGGTGGCTTCGTCCGCAGCTTCGCCGCGCCTGCTCTTTTCCACGCGTTCCACATAGACGCCCCACACCATTGCCCGATAGGCATAGGCATCGAGCAGGCTGATGGTCTGGTTCATTGCCGCTCGGGCGGCGGCATTGGCCGGCTGCAGCGACGGCCCGTCGAAAGCTTCGTCGACATAGCGCGTAATGGCCGAGGTTTCGAAAAGCCTCAATTCGCCATGTTGAAACGCGGGAATCCGCTTGAACGGGTGACGTTCCAGAAACCAGTCCGGAACATTATCCCGGTCGAAAATATCGACCGGGATATGGTCATAGTCGATGCCCTTTTCGGAAAGGACTAGCCGCGCGATCCGCACATAGACGCTGTAATCGGCTCCGAAGAGGCGCGGCCTGTCGCTCACCGCGATCGTTAGGCCATTGCCTTCTGCAGGTTCTCGTCCACCTTGTCGAGGAAGCCGGTGGTGGAGAGCCAGGGCTGGTCGGGGCCGATCAGCAGCGCCAGGTCCTTGGTCATGGAACCATCTTCCACCGTGGAGATGCAGACCTTTTCCAGCGTCTCGGCGAAGCGCTTGAGCTCGGCATTGTCGTCCAGCTTGGCGCGATGTGCGAGGCCGCGCGTCCAGGCAAAGATCGACGCGATCGAGTTGGTCGAGGTTTCTTCGCCTTTCTGGTGTTGGCGGTAGTGGCGGGTCACCGTGCCGTGCGCGGCTTCAGCTTCCACTGTCTTGCCGTCAGGCGACAACAGTACCGATGTCATCAGGCCAAGCGAACCGAAGCCCTGCGCAACCGTGTCGGACTGCACGTCGCCGTCATAGTTCTTACAGGCCCAGACATAGCCGCCCGACCATTTCAGGCTTGCCGCCACCATGTCGTCGATGAGGCGGTGCTCATAGGTGATCTTGGCTTCCTTGAACTTGTCCTCGAACTCGGCCTCGTAGACCTCTTGGAAGATATCCTTGAAGCGCCCGTCATAGGCCTTGAGGATCGTGTTCTTGGTCGACAGATAGACCGGGTAGCCGCGCTGCAGGCCATAATTCATCGAGGCGCGGGCGAAATCGCGGATTGAATCGTCGAGATTGTACATCGCCATCGAAACGCCCGAGCCTGGCGCGTCGAAGACTTCATGCTCGATCACCGTGCCGTCCTCGCCGACGAATTTGACGGTGAGCTTGCCCTTGCCGGGGAACTTGAAATCGGTGGCGCGATACTGATCGCCAAATGCATGGCGGCCGACGATGATCGGCTTGGTCCAGCCGGGCACGAGGCGCGGCACGTTGCGGCAGATGATCGGCTCGCGGAAGATGACGCCGCCCAGAATGTTGCGGATCGTGCCGTTGGGCGAACGGTACATGCGCTTCAGCCCGAATTCCTCGACGCGCGCCTCATCCGGCGTGATGGTGGCGCATTTCACGCCGACGCCGTGTTCCTTGATGGCGTTGGCGGCATCGACGGTGATCTGGTCGTCCGTCTCGTCGCGCTTCTCGATACCCAGATCGTAGTAGCGAAGATCGATATCCAGATAGGGATGGATCAGCTTGTCCTTGATGAACTGCCAGATGATGCGGGTCATCTCGTCGCCATCGAGCTCGACGACGGGATTTGCCACCTTGATCTTCGCCATGTGAAATGCCTCGTTGTTTGGAAGAAGGGGCGGGGCTTCCCGCCGGTCTTTGCTGAATTTGCGGCCCCTATAACACCCAATGTTGAGAAGGCAAAGTTGGGCGATTGTAGCAGAAAGGAGCATTTGATGGGTGGGAAGGGTACGGCGTTGCGCTTCGGCGAAAACACAGCCGATGGCGTGACGGTCCGCTACGCGGCGATGGGCCGTGAGGACGCGCCGCTGATCCTGATGCTGCACGGCTTTCCCGAATATTGGGCCGGCTGGCGCGCGGTGATGGAGCGGCTTGCGCAGAGCTATTTCGTCGTTGCGCCGGATCAGCGCGGCTACAACCGTTCCTCAAAGCCGGAGGGCATCGAAAACTACCGCGCCAGCGCATTGGCTGCGGATGTGACCGCACTTGCGGATGTACTCAGCCCGGACAGACCGTTCGTGCTGGCCGGCCACGACTGGGGCGCCTCGGTGGCTTATGCCTATGCGTTCGCACATCCCGAACGCCTCAGCCATCTGGTGATCGCCAATGGCGTCCACCCCGCCTGCTTTCAGCGGGCGCTATTTGAGGACGACGCGCAGCGCGCGGCGAGCCGCTATTTCCACTATCTGATTTCGCCAAAGGCCGAGCAGGGTCTTTCGGAAGACAACTACCGCCGGCTGATGAAAATGCTTTCGAGCTTTTCCGACACCTCGTGGCTGACCGATGAAGAGGCCGCTGCATACAGAGCCGCCTGGGGTGAGCCCGGAGCGCTGACCGCCATGCTCAACTGGTATCGCGCTTCGCCGATCGTCGTGCCGGAAGCGGGGGCACCGGTGCCCGCCGGGCGCTCAGTGCTCGATTTGCCGGCGGACGCGATGAAGGTGTCCGTGCCGCATCTGGTTCTGTGGGGCGAGGCCGACACCGCCTTGCTGCCGTCATGTCTTGAAGGGCTGGACCGCTACGCGCCGCAACTGACTGTGAAGAAGATCCCCGGCGCCAGCCACTGGATCCTGCACGAAAAACCGGACGAGGTGTCGGCCGCGATCGCTGCCTTTGTGGGCTAGCCGCCCTTTTTTGCCTTCTTCTTTATCGGTGGCATGGGGCCGACATAGGCCATGGCCATGGAAATCCACTCTCGCAGTGCAGCCTCGGTATCGATCGCATCGGCCGAAACCGTGACGAAGCCTTTCATGGCTTTTCCAGTGAACATCATGGGTCCGGCGCCGGGCTTGGCGTGGGCTGCGGCATCCTGCTCTTCGCCGACCCGCACCATGAGGTCGCCATTCTTCATCGTGCCGACGAGCATATTGCCGTTGAGCGTGAAGCAGAGCCCGCCGAACATGCGGATTTCGCCGGTGTTGGGGTGCTCGTTCACGACCGCGCGAATGCGGTCCGCCAGTTCTGCGCTCATTGGCGTACCCACGCTTCTCAATCGCTGGCAAATATGGCAGGGACAGTGAAAACGCGCAATCAGCGCGCCGGTGGCTCATGACACGCACTGAAAACGAACGGCCCGGCGGCCCGGCAATCATTCTGGTCGAGCCGCAACTCGGCGAAAATATCGGCATGGTGGCGCGCGCCATGGCCAATTTCGGCCTTGGCGAACTGCGCCTCGTGAACCCGCGCGACGGCTGGCCAAACGAAAAGGCAGTGTCGGCGGCAAGCCGCGCCGACCATGTGGTCGAAGCCGCGAAGCTTTATGAAACGCTCGACGAGGCAGTGGCCGATCTCAACTATGTGCTGGCCACGACCGCACGCGAGCGGGACGGCTTCAAGCCGGTGCTCGGGCCTGTCGACGCGACGGCGGAGCTGCGGCAGCGCTTCGCGGGCAAGCAGAAAACCGGCATCATGTTCGGGCGCGAGCGCTTCGGGCTCTACAACGAGGAAATCGCGCGCGCCGGCGCCATCGTCACCTTTCCGGTGAATCCCGATTATGCTTCGCTCAACATCGCACAGGCTGTGCTGTTGATGGCCTATGAATGGATGAAATCCGGCCTCGAACATGCCAGCCAGACGGCATTCGAGGGACCGGAATTTCCGCCGGCCGAACGGCACCAGCTGCAGGGGCTGGTCGATCATCTGGATGCCGCGCTTTCCTCGCGTGGCTATTTTCGTCCGCTGTCGAAAAAGCCCAAAATGCTGGACAGCCTGCAGGCGGTGCTGACCAGGCCGGGGTTCACCGAGCCGGAAATCAGGGTGTTGCGCGGCGTAATTTCCTCACTCGACCGGTTCACGCCAGACAATCCGCGCGGAACGGTCAAATCCGAAGGCAGCGAGGACGAGGGTGGTTGAGATGCGGCCGGTACTGTTCTTCGATTCCGGCATCGGCGGGCTGACCGTTCTGCGCGAAGCGCGCGTGCTGATGCCGGGCCGCCCGTTCATATATGTCGCCGACGATGCCGGCTTTCCCTATGGCGCATGGGAAGAGCAGGCGTTGGCAAAGCGTATCGTCGCGCTGATCGGCCCGCTGCTCGAAGAGTTCGACCCGGCTATCGTGGTGATCTGCTGCAACACCGCGTCCACCATCGTGCTTGCGGATCTGCGCGCAGCATATCCCGGCACCCAGTTTGTCGGCACCGTGCCGGCGATCAAGCCGGCAGCTGAGCGCACACGCTCCGGTCTCGTGTCAGTGCTCGGCACGCCGGGCACGATTGCGCGGCAATATACCCGCGATCTGATCGCTTCATGGGCGACGAAATGCCATGTGCGGCTTGTGGGCAGCGACCGGCTGGCACAGCTCGCCGAAACCTATATGCGCGCAGGTTTTGTCGAAGAAGACGATGTACGCACGGAGATCGCGCCGTGCTTTCTGGAAAAGGATGGCGCACGAACCGACATCGTTGTTCTCGCCTGCACGCATTACCCATTTCTGGTCAATCGCATGCGGAAGACGGCGCCCTGGCCGGTAGACTGGATCGATCCCGCCGAAGCGATTGCCCGGCGCGCGCTGTCGTTGCTCGAGCCGCATGATGACGCCGCATTCTCGTGGGACGAAAGCCGCGATATCGCCCGCCTGACCTCGGGTTCCAGCGATGTCGCCATCAGGCGGCTGATGCACGGGTTTGGCCTGCGCATGAACTGAGGGGCCGGCGAGCGAAAACCCGAGAAGGAGAGCGACCCATGCCGGCAGTATCCAAAGCCCAGCAGAAAGCAGCCGGAGCGGCACTTGCCGCCAAGCGCGGCGAGATAAAGAAAGGCGAACTCCAGGGCGCGTCTGTCGAAATGTATGAATCGATGACTGAGGCGCAGCTAGAAGAACTCGCCGAAACCGACCATGACGGGCTGCCCGAAAAGAAGGAAGATTGACGGGCGCTCGCCGGCTGGCCGAAGCCGCATTAGAGGCACAGGGGGAGAGACATGCGGATCAGGCCTAGCCTGCGCGATGACGCGGCTGAACTGGCGGCGTTGTTGAACGAGGTCGTCGCCCAGACCGGCACGAGCGCGCTCGAAGAGCCGCTGGACGAGGTCACATTCGCTGAGTGGTTCATCGATGGCCCGCTGATGCTGATCAGTCTCGTCGCTGAGGATGCGGGAAAAGCTTTCGGCTTCCAGACTGTGTCGCGTTATGGCGATTTGCCCGAAGGCTGGGGCGATATCGGCACTTTCACGCGCCAGCCGGGTCGAGGCGGCGTCGGCTCCGCTCTGTTTGAGCGCACGCGCTTGAAGGCGGAAGAGCTTGGCCTTGTTGCCCTCAAGGCGACGATCCGCGCCGACAACGTAGCCGGACTGGGCTACTATGCGAGCCGTGGCTTCGAGGACTATCGGATCGACCGCGCCGTGCCCCTGAAGGACGGTCGGCCTGTCGACCGGGTCACGAAGGTTCTGCGGCTGGGTTAGGTCATTTCAGGCCTTTTCTCGAAGCGGCATAGTTCGAATTGGAGTCAGGCGATCTCCTGCAAGCTGAACCACGTCCAATGCTCTGATGGTCCCGACTATCGGTAGCGGCGGCAATTCCCCGTGGCCGCCGCGTTCCAGGCTCGTCCGATCATTGTTCGTTGCCACAGTCATATGTGGTCGGAAAGGATTGCCCGGCGTCGCGCTCATTTCGCCGTTGAGGCGCAGGTGCATAACGGTCAATGCCTGTCGTCCGTCGGCGCAGACGAGGCAGAGTTTGTGTACTTGCTCGAACGGATCGAATACAATCTCTGGCGGCATCAACTTGATCGTCAATTCGATGCTCTCGTTAGCCACGATCTTGCAAGCCGCCACTACTTCAGCCTCTTTGTCGTCGGCGATCGCAAACGCCAAAGTGATGTGAGGGCGTACAAGCTCGTAGCGCTCCGGTTCATTCGCTGCGCGAAACCGGTCTATTTTGTCTGTAACGCTGGGCTCGAATTCTGGGTAGGCAAGAACATAGATCATGGAATACCTATGAGGCGCCGGTGCCGGCGGAGCAATGGTAGTTAGCTTTGCCGCGGAGCGAGTTGACTTTCCGCCAAAACGGGCCTAAACGCCCGCTCACGCAGGGTTTCGGCCCTGCGTTTTCATTACGTGTCCCGTGGGTTTTTCCGCAAAGCGTGCGTGGAAAATCCTGTCAGATCCCCAAAACGGGGGTCAGAGGAGGGCGCGTTTCCTTCGTCTGAAGCTTTAAGTTTCAGGCGTAACTCGTTGAAAGGAAATGCGATGAGCAAGCGCGAATCCGCAAAGTATAAACTCGATCGCCGTATGGGCGAAAATCTCTGGGGCCGTCCGAAGTCCCCGGTGAACCGCCGTGAATACGGCCCCGGCCAGCACGGTCAGCGCCGTAAGGGCAAGCTGTCCGACTTCGGTACCCAGCTGCGCGCCAAGCAGAAGCTGAAGGGCTATTACGGCGATATCTCCGAAAAGCAGTTCCGCAAGGTCTATGACGAGGCCAACCGCCGCAAGGGCGATACGCCGGACAATCTGATCGGTCTGCTGGAATCGCGCCTCGACGCTGTGGTCTATCGCGCCAAGTTTGTGCCGACGATTTTCGCCGCACGCCAGTTCGTCAATCACGGCCACATCAAGGTCAATGGCAAGCGCGTCAACATCCCGTCTTACCGCTGCCAGCCGGGCGACGTGATCGAGGTGCGCGAAAAGTCGAAGCAGCTCGCCCTCGTGCTTGAGGCGGTTCAGCTCGCCGAGCGTGACGTGCCGGACTATGTCGAAGCCGACCACAACAAGATGACTGCAACCTACAAGGCCATTCCGGGCCTGGCCGATGTACCCTACGCGGTGCAGATGGAGCCGAACCTGGTCGTCGAGTTCTACTCGCGCTAATCGCTCGAAAGAGTATGAAGTCAAAGGCCGCGCATCGCGCGGCCTTTTCTTTTACGGCTTTGTTTGCCAGCACACCCCTGGCTCGGCTGTAAGGCCGGCTTGCCGCCTGCGCTGGCGTACGCTATTCCCCGCTCCATGAACGCACCGGTTTCCATCGACGCTGCGCCCGCCACCGAACCTGGCCTGTCCATGTACCGCGATGCGCCGAACTCCGTTGAATTCAACAAGCTGCGCAAGCGGCTTGTACGCCACGCGCGCGAGGCGATCGAAAACTATGGAATGGTGACGCCTGGCGAACGCTGGCTGGTTGCACTGTCGGGCGGCAAGGATTCCTACGGGCTTCTGGCCGTGCTGCTTGATCTCAAATGGCGCGGTCTGCTGCCCGTCGACCTGCTCGCCTGCAATCTCGACCAGGGCCAGCCCAATTTCCCGAAGCACATTTTGCCGGAATTCCTCACCGCGCATGGCGTAGAGCACCGGATCGAATATCAGGACACCTACACGGTGGTGACCGACAAGATCCCCGAGGGACGCACCTATTGTTCGCTGTGTTCGCGCCTGCGCCGCGGGCATCTTTACCGCATAGCGCGCGAGGAGGGCTGCACTGCACTGGTGCTCGGCCATCACCGGGAAGATGCGCTCGAAACCTTTTTCATGAATTTTTTCCATGGCGGCCGGCTCGCTGCCATGCCGCCGAAACTCGTCAATGACGAGGGCGACCTCATGGTGTTGCGGCCGCTTGCCTTTTGCGCCGAGGCGGATCTGGAAAAATTCGCGGCGGCGATGCGTTTTCCTATCATCCCCTGCGATCTGTGCGGCAGTCAGGACGGGCTGCAGCGCAATGCTATGAAGGCGATGCTGGACGATCTGGAAAAGCGGATGCCGGGCCGCAAGGATACGATGATCCGCGCGCTGACCAATGTGCGGCCGTCGCATCTCATGGACGGCAAGCTGTTCGACTTTGCAGGACTTGCGCCGAAAATAGGCGATTAGCCGCGCGGCGGCTCGTTCTGGGGCCGGAAAAGCACCCCTCGTTCGGCAATCAGCACCATGATCAGCGCGAAGAGGGCGAAGAAGAAGTAACCCGCGGCGAGCGGCACGATCGTCCCGTCAAATGCCTGGCCGACGATGGCGCCAAGCGCTGCGCCGAATGCCGTCTGGGCGAAGCCCAGGATTGACGACGCGGTGCCGGCCACATGGCCGAGCGGCTCCATTGCCAGCGCGTTGAAGTTGGAGCCGATCAGCGCGAATTGTGCCATTGCGAACATGTAAATCGAGATGAACAGCCAGAACGGCATCGGTCCCAATAGCGAAATGACGAAAGCGACCCCGTTCGTCAGCATGAAGCCGATCAATGCGCTGTGCGCGAGGCGGCGCATTCCGAAGCGCCCCACAAGGCGCGAATTGACGAAAGACATCAAAGCCATAGTGCCGGCGACCAGCGCGAAATAGAGCGGGAAGCTGGCGCCACGGTCATAGATATCGACATAGATTTGCTGGGCGGAATTGATGAAGCCGAACAGCGCGCCGAAAATGATCGCGAGTGCAGCCGAATAGCCGACCGAAACGCGGGTGGTGAGCACGATCCGAAAGCCTTCTATGATCGTGGATAGCCGGAACGGGCGCCGATGTTCTTCACGCAGCGTTTCGGGCAGGCGCGCATAGGTCCACACCGCGACGGCAAATCCGATGACTGACATCGCGGCGAAGATTTCGGGCCAGTCCCAGACAAGCATGATGATCTGCCCGATGCTCGGCGCCAGAACCGGGATAACCATGAACACCATGAAAACCAGCGACATGACCTCCGCCATCGCCCGGCCGCCAAAACTGTCTCGCACCACCGAGATCGCTATCACGCGCGTGGATGCCGCGCCCAGCCCCTGCACGAAGCGCAGCACCAGCATCGCTTCGAAGCTCGGCACGAATACGCATGCGGCCCCGGCGAGCACGTATATTCCAAGGCCGACCAGAAGGGGCATACGACGGCCGAAGCGATCCGAAATCGGACCGAAAAACAGTTGCGCCAGCGCTAGCCCGCCGAGATAGGCGGTGATTACCAGCTGACGGTTGTTCTCATCGTTTTCGCCGAGGGCCGCGCCGATCTGCTGAAGCCCGGGCAGCATAATGTCGACCGCGAGCGCGTTGAGCGACATGAGAGCCGCAGCCAGCGCGATGAACTCCCAGCGCGGGAGCATTGTCTTACCGGCAGCGGGCGCCGGCGCGGTCTGCGCATCCATGCGATCGATGCCTTCCGAACCATTGGTGAAAACATGAAGAGGGCCGCGTTGCCGCGACCCCGAAGGCTGGCTATTTCGGCTGGCCCTAGCCGGCCACCTGCTGCGGAATCAGGCTGCGCCGCGTGCGCTCACGCCTTTTTCGGAGAGGAAACCCTGCAATTCGCCGGCCTGGAACATTTCGCGGATGATGTCGCAGCCACCCACAAATTCGCCCTTCACATAGAGCTGCGGAATGGTCGGCCAGTTGGAGAAGGTCTTGATGCCCTGCCGCAACTCATCCGAATCCAGCACGTTGACGCCTTTATAGTCGACGCCGAGATAGTCGAGAATCTGGACCACCTGACCGGAAAAGCCGCACTGCGGAAATCCGGGCGTGCCTTTCATGAACAGCACGACATCGTTGGCTTTGACTTCGTTGCCGATGAATTCGTTGATAGCGGACATGGGTCTTTCCTTTCGCGGACAGGTTCAAGGCCTGTCTGAAAATCTGTTGCGCCATATGTATTGCAGTGCGGCGCGGCGTGCAATGCGTGGCGGCCGCCCGATGGCGACACTGCTGTCATTGGCTACCGTCTGGCCCGCCGCGTGGTTTTGCGCCGCCTGCTGCGCGAACTCACGCGTTTGCGATGCGACTTGGAGCGTGAGCGGGTGGATTTGCGCCGGCTCTTCTTGCGACGCGAGCGCGAGGTGGGCTTCAACAGCTCCTCGATTCGCCTGAGCCGCTCGGTCGGCGTGAGTCGCCGCTTGCGGCGCCGGCGGCGTTTGCCTGTCTTGCGCTTGAGTTCGCTCAGAACGCCCTCAACGATGGCGTCGACAATCTCGTCGACGATCGAGTTCATTCAGGCACGCTCGTTTGCAGGGCAAGCGCGTGGAGCACGCCACCCATATTGCCCTTGAGCGCCTCATAGACGATCTGGTGCTGCTGCACCCGGCTCTTGCCGCGGAAACTCTCCGACACGACCTCGGCAGCATAATGGTCACCGTCGCCGGCGAGATCGCGAATGGTCACGGTCGCGTCGGGGATCGCAGCCTTGATCATTTTTTCGATTTCGCTTGCGGTCATCGGCATGGATTTTGAATCTCCGTTCAACCGTCCATATAGGTCGGGAACCACGATTCATGAACCCGCCGCAGTTCCTCAACCGGTATCGCACGGGCATTTCCGAGTTTCAATTCCCGCCCGCCAGTGGTTCCGATGCGCATAATCGAAACGCCGCAATTCTGCTTTAGCAACCTCTCGGCCTGTGCGCTCGGCAGGGTGATGAGATATCGCGCCTGATCCTCGCCGAAGAAGCTGCCGACGGCTGAATTGCCATCAGGCTGGTCGATCGTGGCTCCCGTGCCGGACGCCATTGCCATCTCCGCCACGGCGACCGCCAATCCACCGTCAGACAGGTCGTGGCAGGCCGTCACGGCTCCGCTTTCGATCAGTCCGCGCACGACATCGCCAACCTGCTTTTCGCGGGCGAGATCGACCGGGGGAGGCGCGCCTTCGCTTCGCCCGCGAATGTCACGCAGATAGGCCGACTGGCCGAGATGCGAGCCCCATGATTGCGGCGCGCCGACAAGCACGACTGCTTCGCCCTCAGCCGCGAACGCAACGCGCGCCATGCGCGACCAGTCTGCAATCAGACCGACGCCGCCAATGGTGGGTGTGGGCAGGATGCCTTTGCCGTTGGTCTCGTTGTAGAGCGAGACATTGCCCGAGACGATCGGGAAGCCGAGTTCCCGGCAGGCCTCGCCTATGCCTTCGATGGCGCGCACGAACTGGCCCATGATTTCGGGCCGTTCAGGATTGCCGAAATTCAGATTGTCAGTAGCGGCAAGCGGCAATGCCCCAGTTGCGGTAAGATTGCGCCAGCATTCCGCCACGGCCTGCTTGCCGCCTTCGAACGGGTCGGCCTCGCAATAGCGGGGTGTTACATCGGAAGAGAAGGCGAGCGCCTTCGTTGCATGGCCCTCGACGCGGACGACACCGGCGTCACCACCGGGGATCTGCAACGAATTGCCCTGGATCAGCGTGTCATACTGTTCCCAAACCCAGCGGCGGCTGGACTGATTGGCGGAGCCTAGCAGCGTCAACAGCGCGTCGGCGATGTCCGCCTCCGGCACGCTGTCTTCTTCGAGCGCTTTCGGAGCGGCTGGGGCCGTCCACGGCCGGTCATATTCCGGCGCTTCGTCGCCGAGTTCCTTGATCGGCAGATTGGCGACTTCCTCGCCCTGATGCAGGATGCGAAACCTGAGATCGTCCGTAGTCTTGCCGACAATGGCGAAGTCGAGCCCCCATTTCCGGAAGATCGCCTCGGCGGCCTCTTCCATTTCGGGCTTCAGCACCATGAGCATGCGCTCCTGGCTCTCCGACAGCATCATCTCATAGGCCGACATGCGCTCTTCGCGCACCGGTACCTTGTCGAGATCGAGTTCGATGCCGAGATCGCCCTTGGCGCCCATCTCGACGGCCGAGCAGGTGAGGCCGGCAGCACCCATATCCTGAATGGCGATGACGGCGCCCGACGCCATCAGCTCGAGGCACGCCTCAAGCAGGCATTTTTCGGTGAATGGATCGCCGACCTGCACGGTCGGGCGCTTCTCGTCGATCTGATCGTCGAATTCGGCTGATGCCATCGTCGCACCGCCAACGCCATCGCGTCCGGTCTTGGCGCCGAGATAGACGACCGGCAGGCCAACGCCTTTTGCCTGAGAGAGAAAAATGCCGTCGGTTTTCGCGATTCCCGCCGCAAAGGCATTGACGAGGATGTTGCCGTTGTAGCTGGCGTCGAACTCCACCTCGCCACCGACGGTGGGCACGCCAAACGCGTTGCCATAGCCGCCAACGCCAGACACAACGCCCGCCACCAGATGCCGCGTCTTGGGGTGGTCCGGTTCGCCGAAGCGCAGCGCGTTCATCGCCCCAACGGGCCGCGCACCCATCGTAAAGACGTCGCGCAATATGCCGCCGACGCCGGTCGCAGCCCCTTGATACGGTTCGATATAGGACGGGTGGTTGTGGCTCTCCATTTTGAAGACCACGCAATCGCCGTCGCCGATATCGACCACGCCGGCGTTTTCGCCGGGCCCGTGAATCACGCGCTCGCCCTTGGTCGGCAGCGTGCGTAGCCACTTCTTGGAGCTTTTGTAGGAGCAGTGCTCGTTCCACATGGCAGAAAAGATACCGAGTTCGGTGAAACTCGGTTCGCGCCCGATCAGGTCGAGAATGCGCTGGTACTCGTCAGGCTTCAGCCCATGGGCGGCGATAAGGTCGTCGGTAATCGGAATGGCGTTCGGTATGGTCACAGTCAGGCGGCTTTTTGGGAGGTTGGGAGGTAGCGGTCTGCCGCGATCGCGAGAGCGGCAACGACAATGAACATGACGAGAATGGCGGCGATCATGGTGATCACGGAGGACCAGCCATTTTGCCAGAAGTCGAGGAACGGGTAGGGCACTTCGCCGGCGATTGGAGCGCGCGCCAGCGCATAGCCAAGATAGGCGAACGGGTAGATCAGAAAGACAGGCAGGTCGGCCCAACGCAATGCGCCGCTGCGTCCATACAAGAGCCACCAGACGACCATGACAATCGGCGCCACATAATGGAGCATGACGTCGGTGACCTTCTGCAACCCCTGCGGGTTCCAGAGGTCTGCCAAAAGCAGGTGATAAACAATGCCGACAATCGCGATCGCGATGACGGCGGTGGCTTGCACGCGCGGCTGCCGGAAGAAGGCGAGGCGGCTACGCATCGCACCGGAGGCATGGACCAACACAACAAAGATGTTGGTCAGAATGGTGAAGAACGAGAAGAACTTCACAGCCGCGCCGCCCATGCTCATGCCTTCGGCGGTGAAACGGTCGATGGCCAGGAAGAACTGCGCCACCACGGCAGCGAGGCCGATCAGGATGCCGATCACCTGCAAAGCGCGTGACATCGTCATGCCGCAGCCGAGCAGGAGGTGTCGCCGCTTGCCCAGCGCTGCGCATCAGCTGCGATGGAAGCGCCTTGCGGGCCCTCCATGAGCGGGCCGTATGCGGAAATGCGAGCTGGTTTGCCAGCTGCCTCGATCACGAGCTTTGGCAGCTCGCCCACATTGCCGCGCGGCACAGCCAGAATGCGTGGTCGGCCCGAAAACGAGGTCAGTTCGGGCGAGAGCGTCAGACCCTCGAACCCGTCCTTTTGCGGCTTGAACCAACATTTCTGGGAAGCAACTGCGATGCGCTCCATGGTCGAGAGCGCCGAATTGTCGCCGGGCACCGACACGCCGGCATCCGCGACCGGGCCGCTTTGGCAACCAGAGATCATGAGCGCGGCAAGACATGCCGAGCCGATGCCCAGCCGCTTCGCTTTCACGCCGCCAGCCCCAGTGCACCAGCAAAAAGCGCTCGCCCGTCGGTGCCGCCATGCGCGGCCTCGATCAGGTTTTCAGGATGCGGCATCATGCCGAGCACATTGCCCGTGCTGCTCACAATGCCGGCAATGTCGTTGACCGACCCGTTGGGGTTGGTGCCTTCGGCATAGCGGAACACGATTTGGCCTTCGCTCTCGAGCCGCTTGAGCGTTTCATCGTCGGCGAAGTAGTTGCCATCATGATGCGCAACCGGACAGCGTATGATCTGGCCGGCCTGATAGCCACGGGTGAATGCCGTGTTCGCGTTGGTGATTTCGAGCTTCACCTCGCGGCACACGAATTTAAGCGTCGCATTGCGCATCAGCGCGCCGGGCAACAATCCCGCTTCGAGTAGGATCTGGAATCCGTTGCACACGCCCATCACCATCACGCCCTGCCGCGCCTTTTCGGCAACGGCCTGCATGACCGGCATGCGGGCACCGATCGCCCCGCAGCGCAGATAGTCGCCATAGGAAAACCCGCCGGGAATGACGATCAGATCGACATCGGGTATTTCGGTCTCCGTCTGCCACACGGTGTGTGGCTTCTGTCCTGTGATCGTTGTCAGCGCCGCGATCATGTCTCGGTCGCGATTGAGGCCTGGCAGAAGGACGACGGCGCTTTTCACCCGGCGATCTCCACGGCGTAATCTTCGATCACCGTATTCGCGAGCAGCTTCTCGCACATCGCCGTGAGGTCGGTCTCGGCTTTCGCCTTGTCCGTGCCTTCCAGTTCAATGTCGAACACCTTGCCCTGCCGTACCTGGCCGACACCGGCAAAGCCCAGAGTGCTCAGCGCGCCTTCGATAGCCTTGCCTTGCGGGTCCAGGACGCCGTTCTTGAGCGTGACCGTGACGCGTGCCCTTATCGCCATGTGTGCTCCGTGGTTCTAGTGAACGCTGTCCTTGTCGCCGGGTTTCGACGACACGAGCACCGGTCCGGAGGGTCGCGGCGGTTCGTTTTCGTTCATGATCCCCAGCCGGCGAGCAACTTCCTGATACGCTTCGACCAGCCCGCCCATATCGCGGCGGAACCGGTCCTTGTCGAGCTTGTCCTGCGTGCCGACGTCCCAGAGACGGCATGAGTCCGGCGAAATCTCATCGGCGACCACGACGCGCATCATCTCGTTTTCCCAAAGTCGGCCGCACTCCATCTTGAAGTCGACGAGCTGGATACCGACGCCCAGAAACAAGCCGGTCAGGAAATCATTGACGCGAATTGCGAGCGCCATGATGTCGTCGATTTCCTGCGGGCTCGCCCAGCCGAAAGCGGTGATGTGCTCTTCGGTGACCATCGGGTCATCCAGCGCATCGGCCTTGTAGTAGAACTCGATGATCGAGCGCGGCAGCAGGGTGCCTTCCTCGATCCCGAGCCGTTTGGCCAGCGAGCCGGCGGCCACGTTGCGCACCACCACTTCGAGCGGGATGATCTCGACCTCCTTGATCAGCTGCTCGCGCATGTTGAGCCTGCGGATGAAGTGGGTCGGTATGCCGATTCGGTTGAGATGCGAGAAAATGTGCTCGGAGATTCGGTTGTTGAGCACACCCTTGCCGTCGACGATTTCGTGCTTCTTCTTGTTGAAGGCGGTGGCGTCGTCCTTGAAGAACTGAACCAGCGTGCCCGGTTCGGGCCCTTCATAGAGAATTTTGGCTTTGCCTTCGTAGATGCGGCGCCGACGGTTCATGGCACTCTCTGCTGTTTGGCGGCTGAAACGCGCCGGCGGGCGGCGGATTCACCCGCTTGCATATCTCGCTGCGTCCTAACGCAACTGGTTGCCGCGCTCAATCGCATTTCGCGGTGTTCAACTGCTTTGCAGGCCTATTTTGCCGCTATCTGGACGATTTGCCTCTTTGTCGCAGTCGGCATATTGACCGGCATGCGGGCTTTTGGTTTCTGCCGGAAGACCCATATGCATAACAGTGCCCATTCCCGACCGGAGGACAGTCATGGCCAGCATGGAAGATCGTGAGAGAGGCTTCGAAGCCAAATTTGCTCACGACGAGGATCTGAAATTCCGGGCCTATGCCCGCCGCAACAAGCTTCTGGGTCTCTGGGTTGCCGATCTGATCGGCAAATCGGGCGAAGAGGCGCAGGCCTACGCCAAAGAAGTCGTTGCCGCCGACTTCGAGGAAGCAGGCGACGAGGATGTGTTCCGCAAGGTTCGCGCCGATCTCGACGCGGCTGGTGCTGCGGTGTCCGATGAGCAGCTTCGCACCCGCATGATCGATCTTCTCGCCGAAGCGGTGGAACAGGTGCGCGCGGGCTGACCGCGTTTCATGTGGGGGATGCCATGAGCGGACTGGGAAAGCCAGCCAAGTCGCTTGCCGCGCGTCTAGCGGCTGACGAAACGATTTTCGCTGCGTGGTCGGGCATTCCCGACGCGCTGACCATGGAAGCATTGGCCGCGACCGAGTTCGATTCCGTCCTGCTCGACATGCAGCATGGCGGCCACAGCGAAGAAAGCGTGCTGCGCTGCCTTGCACCCGTGATGGCACATTCGAAGCCCGGTATCGTCCGGGTTCCGGTCGGCCGTTTCGATATGGCAAGCCGCGCGCTCGACTATGGTGCGCAGGCGATCGTCGCGCCGATGATCAACTCCGTCGATGACGCGAAGGAATTTGCCGCCGCGGTGAAATATCCGCCGCTCGGCGAGCGCTCGTGGGGTGTCGGGATCCTTTCCGCTCGCGATGGCCAGACCGACATTGCCAAGCGCCTGCGCGAGGAAAACGGCGAAACCGTCAGCTTCGCCATGATCGAAACCCGCCGCGCATATGACGCGCTTGACGGTATTCTCGAAGTGCCGGGCATTGACGCGATCTTCATCGGCCCAGCCGATTTTTCTATCGGCTGGACCAATGGTGAGACGGTCAATCCGCGGCTGGAGGACATGGCGGGCGCAATTGAGGAAGTCGTCAAGAAAGCCCGCGCCGCAGGCAAATATGTTGGCCTTTATCTTGTCGATATGGCCGATGCCGGTCATATGCGCGAGCTGGGCATCCAGTTCTTCGGTTTCGCGCCCGAGGCGCAGCTGATGAAGATCGGCGCCGCCTCGCTACTGGAGAAGGCCAAGGCCTCGATCGGCTAATTCGGCTTTAGCCGCGACACGAAACGCGCAAACGTCATCGACCCTTCCGGCCATGGCCCATGGCCGGACGCGGCATCGATGCCGCCGATTTCGCCCGCGTCGATGAACAGCGATCCCCAGTCTCCGGCCAGCTGCTCGGCGTTCGCGAACGCATATTTCGGGTCGTTACGGCTCGCGACCAGAATGGACGGGAAGGGGAGCGGCCCGGTGGGCATCGCCTCTGCGGGCTGCCATGGCGAAACCAGAAAGGCGCCTGCAATCGGCGTCTTTGCCTTACCGATCGCGTGAATAGCGGCAGCAACGCCTATCCCGTGCGCAACCAGGACGGAGGGCTTTGGCTGTTCATTCACGGCATCGGCGATACGCGCGGCGAGTGCAGCCGGATTATCGGCGTCGCCGTCCCGCGATGGCAGGTTGCGACCGGTGGAAAGCCGGCCCTGCCAGCGCGACAGCCAATGGCCGTCATCAGAACCCGTGGTTCCCGGAATGAACAGAATGTCAGCGTCTTTCACTTTCATGGCGGCGATGTAGCTGCGGGCCTCGCGCGAGGCAAGCGTGCTGCATTCGGTGAACAGCCTGTCGCCGCTGTCGCATCTTGTGGAAACGCGCCGCGATTGCGATTTGAAACGCAACAGAGGCTGGCGCCTTTCGCTGGCCCACCGAAATTGGAGATCACCATGGGACAGCTTCCATTCGCCGCCGATGCGCCGGTCAGTGTCGCCCGTGTCGGCCTGAAGGCACGCGATGCCGAAAGCCTGGCCGACTATTACATCAAGGTTATGGGGCTGGAGGAGCTGCGCCGCTCCAACGGCACAATCGGCCTGGGTGCAGGTGGTCGTGAACTGCTGGAGATCGAAGGGTCGGCGTCGTTGCAGCTCGGCGACGAGCGCAGTGCCGGCCTTTATCACACCGCGTTTCTTCTGCCCTCGCGCGACGACCTGGCCCGCTGGGTTGGGCACGCGGCCGAGCTTGGCATCGGTATTTCGGGCGCGTCGGATCATCTGGTGAGCGAGGCGATCTATATCTACGATCCCGAGGGCAATGGCATCGAAATCTATCGCGACCGCCAACCCGAGGAATGGCCGCGTAGTGAGGGCCGGGTTTCAATGGCAACGGAACGGCTTGACCTTAGGGCGCTGCACGCATCTTTGCCGAAGGGCGATACAGGCTGGTCCGGTGTTCCCGAAGACGCGATCGTCGGCCATGTCCACCTGCGCGTCGGCGACACGAAAACCGCCGAGGACTGGTGGAACGACGAGATGAAATTCGACACGATAGTCAGCTATGGCGACAGCGCAGTGTTTCTGTCGACCGGCGGCTATCATCACCATATCGGGGCCAACTCCTGGCAGAGCGCCGGCGCCGGCCAGCGCGCGAAAGACAGGACAGGACTGAGCTTCGTGGAACTTGCCGCCAAGAACGGAAAGTCTTCGGGCGAAAAGACCGACCCCTGGGGCAATGTTATCAGGACGGTCGCGGCCTAAATCTACCCAAACACCCGCTCGAAGATCTTATCGACATGTTTGGTGTGATAGCCGAGGTCAAAGCGGCTGCGGATTTCGTCCGGTGAAAGCGCCGCCGTGACTTCCTCATCGGCCAGCAGCTCTTCCTGAAAATCCTTGCCCTGTTCCCACGTCTTCATCGCGTTGCGCTGCACGAGGCGGTAGGCGTCCTCGCGCGAAACACCGGCCTGGGTGAGCGCAAGCAGCACGCGCTGCGAATGGATCAGGCCGCGATAGCGGTCCATATTGGCCTGCATGTTGTCGGGGTAGACGAGCAGTTTTTCGATGACGCCGGTCAGCCGTGCGAGCGCGAAATCGAGCGTCACAGTGGCGTCAGGCCCGATCATGCGCTCGACTGAGGAATGCGAAATGTCACGTTCGTGCCAGAGCGCGACATTTTCCATCGCCGGCATCGCGTAGGAGCGAACCATTCGCGCAAGGCCGGTGAGGTTTTCCGTGAGTACAGGGTTGCGCTTGTGCGGCATCGCCGACGAACCCTTCTGGCCCGGCGAGAAATATTCCTCTGCCTCCAGTACTTCGGAGCGCTGAAGGTGACGGATTTCTGTCGCCAGCCGCTCCACCGACGACGCAATCACGCCGAGCGTCGCGAAGAACATTGCGTGCCGGTCGCGCGGGATCACCTGTGTGGAGACCGGCTCGGCGGTGAGGCCGAGTTTTTCGGCAACATGCGCTTCGACGCGCGGATCGACATTGGCGAATGTGCCCACTGCGCCTGAAATCTGGCAGGTTGCAACTTCCGCCTGCGCCGCGACCAGCCGTTCGCGCGCCCGCGAAAACTCGGCATAAGCATAGGCAAGCTTGACACCGAAGGTGGTGGGCTCGGCGTGGATGCCATGGCTGCGGCCAACCGTCACCGTGTCCTTGTGCTCGTAGGCGCGTTTCTTGAGCGCCGCGAGCAGGGCGTCGAGATCGGCGATCAGAAGATCGCTTGCGCGCTTCAATTGCACGGCCAGGCAGGTGTCGAGCACGTCCGACGACGTCATGCCTTGATGAATGAACCGCGAGTCGGGTCCGACAAACTCAGCCAAATGGGTCAGGAAGGCGATGACGTCATGTTTGGTCTCGCGCTCGATCTCGTCGATACGGGCGACATCGAATGTCGCGCTGCCGCCCTTGTCCCAGATCGTCTTTGCGGCCTCTTTCGGGATCACGCCAATCTTGGCCAGCGCGTCGCAGGCATGCGCCTCGATTTCGAACCAGATACGAAAGCGAGTTTCAGGCGACCAGATGGCGACCATCTCGGGCCGCGAATAGCGCGGGATCATTGCGTTTCCTGTATTGCGGAAGAAGACGCGGTGCTCGTAGCAGAGGCCGCCGCGTATCTCAACGCGCCTGGCGTGCTACCAACAGGCTAGCGCCGAAAAGAAGCACGATACCGAGCGGGAAGAAGTGCCGCGTGCCGAGCACGGCAAACTGGTAGACCGCCCCGGCGCCGGTGAAGAGAAGCTGGAACACCCACTGCACACTCGGAAAATCACCGTGCCACTGCGCGAAATAGATGCGGTAATGCATCGCGAACACGAACGCGGTGGCGAGTATCGTGCAGATGCCGAGATTGAAGAGCGCTGCCGCATAACGCCGCTCCGCGCGAGCGCCCGGAACCATAAGCCGCGTCGCGTACAGCGCGACTGGAAATGAAAGCACGCCCCCAAGCGCAAAGATCACAATGACGGTCTGGCTGTGTTCGGGTTCAAGACGCCCGCCGACGAGCAGCGACACCGCGGCACTTGCCGCCATCGCCACCGCCCATGCGAAAGTGCCCGACACGGTGAAGACCGGGCCGGGCAATGCCATGCGCAGGCGATGAAAAAACCGGGTTTCAGATGCAGCCATTCAGTCTCACAGACGTCCCGCGACTGCGAGCCAGCGGTGGTCGGGGCCTTCAAAGCCGATCTGGCGCATCGCAATCATCAGCGCGAAAACCGGATCGCCGGAAGGCGGGTAGAATATTTGAAGCCCTCCGATGCCGTAGCCGAGCGGGCAGCCGCGGCTGCCGGGTATCGCACTGTCTTCATGCACAAGTTGTGTGGTGTCGCCGTCGGTAGTGCCGATACGCGTCAGCCTGTAGCCCATGATCGCACCGAAGCCCTCGCAACCGGAAGGCGCCAGAAGCGGCACATCTTCCAGCCGGAATTCGACCGGCGCATCGATGGGCGCGAAAACCGGCCGCGGATTGACCGCCATGCGCGAGAAGTCGGCCGAAAGCTCGGTGATGGCGTTCCAGCCGGCGGTGTAGCCACGGTTTTCGCCAAGCACCGCGTCCGCAATGACCGCCTGGCCCTGAGTCTTCGCCTGGGCGCGCGCATCCGCCAGAGAGGCTGTTTCGTCTTCAATGCGCACACGGACGGGCGTGCCTGAAACGAAGGTGTCGGTCGCCGTATCGATGTAGAAGCGGTTGGCATAGGGAAAGCCCGAGCCGTCCTGCACGCCGTATTCCTCGAAGGCGAACAGGCTCCCGTCGGCGCTGAATCCCAGAATGTTCACCTCCGCAGCGTCTCCTGCATGCGCGGCTATGGGCAGAAAGAGAGTGGCCGCCAGAGCGGCCGTCTTGCGAATCATCGATGCCAGCATTGTCATTCCTCCTCGTAGACGGACGTTACCGGCTCGCCGCGAGCCGCTCGGTCCATACGGGCATGATATCACCGGATTCGGGAACAGCAGCATGAACCCCGCGCGCAATCGCGCGCGCCATGACCGAACCCGCTTCGGCATAGAGGTCGATCGCGTCTTCGAAACCGGGTGTGACGCCGCTTGCACCCGTCGCCAGCGAGAACACCAGATCGCCGTCGGCCGGCGTATGGCATGGCCAGATGGCGCGGGCAAAGCCATCATGCGCGGCCACTGCAAGCCGCTTTGCATCGGCTTTGGAAAGCACGGCGTCGGTGGCGATGATGCCAAGCGTGGTGTTGACCCCGCCCATATTCTCGTCGCGGAATTTCAGCAGCACATCCGCGGTACGTTCCGGCAGCGTAGCCGGAAGTCCGAGCCCGCCGAACTCGCTGCCGATCTCGAAGGGCGCTGCCCAGAAATGCGCGCTCTCACCCATAGTGGTCGAGCCCACGGCATTCACAGCGGCAAGCGCGGATATCGTGACGCCGTTGCGCAGAACCGCCGATGCGGAGCCAAGGCCGCCTTTCAGCCCCGCAGTCAGAGCGCCTTTGCCGGCGCCATGCGTGCCGAGTGCGAATTCGGTGGTCGCGGCAAGTGCCGCTGCATGGCCAAGTTCGCGATAGGGTGGGTAGGGCCCCCACTCCTTGTCGCCGCCATTGGTCATGTCGAACAGGATCGCGGTCGGTACGATCGGGATGTTGATGCCGCGCACGGAAAATCCCATGCCCGCCTCGCGCAACGCCGCCTGCACGCCGGACGCCGCGTCGAGCCCGAATGCTGAACCGCCGGAGAGCACTAGGGCGTTGATGCGGTCGACGGAATTGTGCGGCTCCAAAAGGTCCGTCTCGCGCGTGCCGGGTGCGCCGCCCACCACATGAAACGAGGCAACGGCAGGCTCGTCGCAAATGACCGCCGTCACGCCTGATTTGAGCTTCGCATCATCGGTATTGCCCACGCGCAGGCCTGCAACGTCAGTGAGGAGGTTGAGAGGTCCGGTGTTCAACGGCAATGGTTACTCCACGGCGACAAATTTCGTGCCGTCATAACGGAACAGCCGGTAGGGGTTTTCTGAAAGGTCGCCTTTTTCGTCGAAATTGATAGTGCCTAAGGCAGTGTCGAACGTGTCGGTATCGAGCACTTCTGCAAGCGTGCGCCCGCTGGTCTCGGCGCGGATCAGCGCCTCTACTGCGATCTCGAACGCTGCGAAGCCCGGAATAGCATACCCCTCCGGCACGATTTCGCGCTCGCGAAAGGCTTCCAGCACATCTTCAGGAGCGTCGTCTGCCGGTTCTGGCAGTCCGACCATCAGCGTGCCAGCGGCAAGCGGCACGTCGCCGGGCGCGGAGCGTAGCGTTTCGCCGGCCGCGATCGCCAGGTCGAAACCGAGTTCCTCGGCATCGCGTCCCATGATGGCGACATCCACCCGGTCGCCGCCGACCAGAACATGCGAAGCGCCGGCACGCCTCAGCCGCGCGACAAGTCCGATCTGGTTGTCCATCTGCGGGCGGTAGGTGTCGACAAAAATCGGCTGCAGCCCGGCAAGCTCGGCCGAAAGGCGAAAGCTCTCCACCAGTTCGCGCCCGTATATCGTGCCGTCGTCGACGATGGCGAAGAGCTTGTTTTGCCACGCATCGACCAGGATATCCGATATGGCCTCGCGTTCGCCGTCGGCGCGCGGCGCCAGGCGGTAGACCGGCCAGCCGGTCTTCTGCCGTTGGTCGGTCAGGCTGTTGGTGCGCACACCCGGCGTAACGACCGGGATGCCGGCCTGCTTCAGGATCGGCAGTGCTGCCTCGATCGCTTCGGTACAGATGAAACCAACGACGATGCGCACGCCGCCGGCGACCATCGCCTCGGCAGCCTGCTTGCCGCCCTCGGCTGAGCAGCTGTCGTCGGCGAAGCGCAGATTGGCCGGCGCGATGCGCCGCTCTGCCGCCGCGATCTCCGCGCCGGTGCGCAGCTGATTGCCCAGAATCTCTACCGAATCCGTAACCGGCGCTACGATGCCGATGGTCTGCGCCATTGCCGGCGCGGCAAAAATCGCGGCAACAAGGGCAAGAAATTGGATTGCGGGCAGGGATATGCGCATGGGCGCAATCTACGGGCATGCGCTGAAAAGTGAACACGCAATCGCCGATTGTCGCGATTTCTACCCTGAATGCCGATCAGACAGCTGAAATGGTCTGCAGCCTGCGTCGACACTGAGCTTGTGACAGGTGGGGCTGGCACTATATAGCGGGCTAGGAAATTCAGGGGTTTGGTTTGCTGAAAGACACTGCCGTCGAGCCGCGCATTTATCGCGACGCTATGGCCCGCTTCGCCGGCGCTGTGCATGTCGTGACGACCGACGGCGAAGCCGGCCGGCGCGGCGTCACCGTCATCGCCGCCTGTTCGGTCTCCGACGGGCCGCCAACGATTCTGGTCTGCCTTAACCGTGAAAATGAGGCGAACGATCTGTTTCGCGACAATGGCGTCTTTTCGCTGAACACGCTGACCGACGCACAAAAGTCGCTGGCCGATGCATTTTCAGGCCTGACCGGGCTGTCGCAGGATCAGCGATTTGCGCTTGGGAACTGGGAGGCCGTTTCCACCGGCGCGCCGGTGCTCAAGGACGCCGCGGCCGCTTTCGACTGCGATCTGGTCGACGCCAAGGATCTTGCTACGCATCGCGTCCTTTTCGGTCGTGTGCGTGCGGTACGGATAGGTGATAGCCTCAGCCCGCTGATCTATTACAACCGCGCCTACCGCCTGCTTTGAAGGAAAACATGGCGAACCAACTGCCGGCCACGATCGACGACACGCTCACAATGCTGGAAGGCGCCGGCTATGTCGCCGACCGTTCATTGGCGACCGTGCTCTTTCTGGCATTGCGCATGGGACGGCCGCTCTTTCTGGAAGGCGAGGCCGGCGTCGGAAAAACCGAGATCGCCAAGGTTCTTTCCGCAGCGCTCGATCGGCCGCTGATCCGCCTGCAATGCTACGAAGGGCTCGACGTTTCCTCGGCCGTCTACGAGTGGAACTATGCCGCCCAGATGATCGAAATCCGCATGGAAGAGGCAGCGGGCGATGTCGACCGGCGCGAGATGGAACGCAATGTCTTTTCGGAGAAATATCTCATCCGAAGGCCGGTACTCGAGGCGCTGGATGGCGAACCCGGCCGCGCGCCGGTGTTCCTGATCGATGAACTCGACCGCACGGACGAGGCGTTCGAGGCGTTCCTGCTGGAGATATTGTCGGACTTCCAGGTCACGATACCCGAACTCGGCACGATCAAGGCCAATGAGCCGCCGATAGTGATCGTCACCACCAATCGCACGCGCGAAATCCACGACGCATTGAAGCGGCGCTGCCTTTATCATTGGGTCGATTACCCGGATGCCGCGCGCGAACTCGACATCGTGTCGCTGAAGGTGCCGCAGGCCAATCAGCGGCTCTCGCGCGAAGTGGTGCATTTCGTGCAGAAATTGCGTGAACTCGACCTCTTCAAGGCGCCGGGCGTTGCCGAAACGATCGACTGGGCCGGCGCGCTGACGGAGCTCGACAAGATCGCGCTCGATCCCGAAACCGTTTCGGATACGATCGGCGTGCTCTTGAAATATCAGGACGATATCGCCCGCATTGGCGAGGGCGAAGGGCGGCGTATCCTCGACGACGTGAAGGCCGAACTGGCGGCCGCGCAATAGGCCGGGCCGTGGCCGATACCGCAACCCACGACACCGCGAAGGCGGACGGGCGCATTGCCGACAACATCGTCTATTTCGCGCGCACGCTGCGCAAAGCCGGCATGCGCGTCGGCCCGGCCTCTGTGGTCGAGGCGATCGACGCCGTACTGGCGGCGGGCATTGGCACGCGCGACGACTTCTACTGGACCCTGCATGCCGTGCTGGTGAAACGCCGCGAAGACCGCCCGGTCTTCGACGAGGCCTTCCGGCTGTTCTGGCGTTCGCGCGAATTGATCGAGAAGATGCTGGCGATGTTTTCCCCGGTCGCACCCGACACGCGCGAGCGCGAAAAGCAGCGCGCAGCAGAATCGCGTGTCGCCAATGCGCTGTTTTCCGGGCAGGAGAACCGGCGCGAGGACGAAGCGCCGCAGATCGATATCGACGCGCGCTTTACCGTGTCGGGCCGTGAAGTTCTGCGCGATAAGGACTTCGCGCAAATGACTGCCGAGGAACTGGCTGACGCCCGGCGCGCGATCACCGAGCTGAGGTTGCCGGTCGATAAGGTGAGCACCCGCCGCTTTCAGCCGAACCCGCGGGGCAGACGTGTCGATCCGCGTGCGACGATGCGTTCGGCTCTGCGCACCGGCGGCGATCTGATCATCCCGCGGTTTCGCTCGGTGCGTACCGTGCAACCGCCATTGGTTGTGCTGGCCGACATCTCCGGCTCCATGAGCCAGTACACGCGCATTTTCCTGCATTTCATGCATGCGCTTTCGGAAAAGCGGCGGCGCGTGCACACTTTCGTTTTCGGAACGCGGCTCACCAATCTGACGCGCCAGCTCAGGCATCGCGACCCGGACGAGGCGCTGGAGCAGGCCTCCGCAGCGGTTGAAGACTGGTCCGGCGGCACCCGCATCGGCGACACGCTGCATGAGTTCAACCGGGTCTGGTCGCGCCGGGTACTTTCGCAAGGCGCGGTGGTTCTGCTCATCACCGACGGGCTCGAGCGCGACGACCCGGAAGGGCTGGAAGCCGCGATGGAACGACTTCACAAATCCTGCCGCCGGCTGGTGTGGCTGAACCCGCTGCTGCGTTTCGACGGCTTCGAGCCGCGTGCGCGCGGTGTGCAGGCGATGCTTCCGCATGTAGACGAGTTGCGGGCGGTACATTCGCTCGATGCGCTGTCTGACCTATGCGCCTCGCTGTCGGACACACATGGTCCGGCCGATACAAGCCGCTGGCAGGGGCTTGGCAACCGGGCAGCCGCCACACCATATTGAGGGCTCGGGAGAGCGCCATGGAAGCCAACAGAGCAGCCAACGAACATCTGGACCCGTTGCAGGTGGCGGAGACCTGGAAGGGCGGCGGGCGTAATGTCGCCATCGCCACCGTCATGGAAACCTGGGGCTCCGCGCCTCGGCCAACCGGCAGCCAACTCGTCATCGACAGCGAGGGCAATTTCCATGGCTCCGTTTCGGGCGGCTGTGTCGAAGGCGCGGTCATCACCGAGGCGGTCGATGTGATCGAGACCGGCGAGGCGCGCATGCTCGAATTCGGCGTCGCCGATGAAACCGCCTGGCGCGTAGGCCTGTCCTGCGGCGGCCGCATCAAGGTTTTTGTCGAGCGCCTGGGCTGATCCGCGATGGACCTCGCGCTTTTGAAAGAACTCAATGCCGAGCGCGCCGCGCGCCGCGCAGCCATCCTGGTCACCGATGTTGCAGATGGCGCAGGCCAACTGGTGCGTGAGGGCGACGAAATTTCCGGCGAACTCGGCGAGGCCGTTCAGCGCGCGTTCCGTTCCGGTAAATCGGGTTTGACCGAAATCGATGGACGCGAACTCTTCCTCAATGTGCATGTGCCGCCGCCGCGCCTGGTGGTGATCGGAGCCGTGCATATCAGCCAGGCGCTTGCGCCGATGGCGAAGATTGCCGGCTTTGATATGGCGGTCATCGACCCGCGCACGGCCTTTGCCACCGAAGAGCGCTTTGCCGACGTCGCGTTGCACGCCGAATGGCCGGAGGATGCGCTGAAAAACAATCCGCTCGACGCATACACCGCGCTCGCCGCATTGACCCATGACCCGAAGATCGACGATTTTCCGCTGACGGCTGCGTTGAAGGCAGGTTGTTTCTATGTCGGTGCACTGGGCAGCCGGAAAACACATGCCAAGCGCCTCGAGCGGTTGAAGGAAGGCGGCCTGTCGGACGCCGAACTCAAACGCATACACGCACCGATCGGTCTCGATATCGCAGCGGCAAGCCCAGCCGAGATCGCCGTCGCGACGCTTGCGCAGATCATCGAAGCCTTGCGCAAGCGCGATCTGGCAGACGGATTGCGCATGAGGGCGGCATGAAATTCGGGCCTTGCCCGGTCTCCGACGCGGAAGGAACGATCCTCGCGCATTCCATCCAGCTAGGCGGCAAGCGCCTGCGCAAGGCGCATCTGCTGGGTGCGGAAGATATTGCAGCGCTGCAAGCAGCTGGCGTCTCGTCCGTAACCGTGGCGCAAATTGAGGCCAGCGACGTTCCCGAGGACGAAGCTGCGAGGCGGATCGCCGCCGCGCTTCGCGTTGCAGGCGTGGAGGTGCGTGACGCCTCCACCGGCAGGGTCAATCTTTATGCAGCCGCTGCCGGCGTTTTTGCCGTCAAGAAAGCGCTGATCGATGCGCTGAACGCTATCGACCCGGCGATTACGGTTGCGACCCTGGCTGATTATTCCGCCGTCGAGGCCGGGCAGATGGTCGCGACTGTGAAGATCATTCCCTATGCCGTCGATGGCGCACTGGTCAAAGCGGCTGAAACCAAAGCCGGCGAGGGGGCCGCCTTCGCGGTTCATCCGTTCCGCGCACTCAAGGTCGGGCTGGTGCAGACCGAGTTGGCCGGGACCAAAGCGACCGTATTGCCCAAGACGGCCGAATTGACCGCCGCCCGGCTGGCGCGATCCGACAGCGAAATCACGGCGGAGCGGCGGACCCCGCATGAGGCCGCAGCCCTTGCCGAAGCGCTCAAACCACTCGCCGCAGAGAACGATCTCGTTATCGCCTTTGGCGCGTCCGCCGTCAGCGACGAGGACGACGTCATTCCGGCCGCGATCCGCTTGGCGGGTGGCCGCGTCGAACGCACAGGTATGCCGGTCGATCCCGGAAATCTGCTCGTCATTGGCGAACTCGACGGCAAGCCGATGCTCGGCGCACCGGGCTGCGCCCGCAGCCCCAAGGAAAACGGGTTCGATTGGGTGCTGGACCGCATTGCGGCTGGGTTGGAGGTCACTTCGGCGGACATTGCCGACATGGGCGTTGGCGGGCTGCTTGCCGAGATTCCCTCCCGGCCTCAGCCACGCGAAACACGCCGTGCACGCCAACTGGAAATTGGCGGAGTGCTGCTCGCAGCCGGCAGATCGAGCCGAATGGGCGCTCACAACAAGCTGCTGGCACAGTTTGATGGCGAGGCGCTCGTGCATCGCAGTGCGCGCACGCTGGTCGAGGCCGGGTTGCGCGACGCCGTTGCCGTGCTTGGCCATCAGGCAGACGAGGTCGGCGCTGCAATCGCCGGCACCGGTATCCGCACGGTCGAAAACCCGCAATACGCCACGGGCATCGCGAGTTCATTGGCCACCGGCATCCGCACCCTGAGTGACAGCGTGGACGCCGCGATCATTGTTTTGGCCGACATGCCGTCGGTCACCGCAGCCGACATCGGCAAGCTTGTCGAAGCGTTTCGAGCGCATCACGGCGCTGCAATCGTCCGCGCCACCGCGTCGGGCCAGCGCGGCAACCCCGTCATCCTGCCGCGATCGCTGTTTGCCGAGATCGAAGCGCTGCAAGGCGATACCGGTGCGCGTCACATCATCGAAAACAGCGATCTCGAGGTGATCGACGTCGAAATCGGCGAGGCTGCGCGCGTCGATGTGGATACACCCGAGGCGCTTAGGGCCGCTGGCGGTGTGATCGAAGACTAGCCGCGCGTCTCATGAAATGCTTACCCTAGCGCCATGAATCGCTTGCTCCTCTCCGCGCTTGTCCTGTTCTTTTCAACTGCACTGGCCGCGGCGCAGCTATTGCCGCCGCACAAGGACAATCTCTTTGCCTATCCCGGCCTGCTTACGGTGGAAGACGATGGCGGTTACCGCGTCGTCGACTATGACGAAATGCGTGACATTAACGGTCGCGACCAGACTCCGGAGCGGCGGGTGCACAGCAAGTACATCTCGACCGGCGTACGCCGCGAGCAGCACGATCTGATCGCAGAGACGTCGGCTGGCAAGGTACGCCACATCGCGGTCGGTACCTCGCGTCGTGCGAGCGTCATAGTTGTCTACTTGCACGGGCAGGGCGGCAGCCGCCGGCAGGGCGCTGATGACTTCACGTTTGGCGGCAACTTCAACCGTATCAAGAACCTGGTGCACAATGCGCGGGGGCTCTACCTTTCGCCAGATTTCAGCGATTTCGGCGAAAAAGGCGCGGCCGAGATCAAGGCGCTGCTGTCGATTTACATGCGTGCCTCGCCTGCGGCTGAGGTGGTGTTTGCCTGCGGTTCGATGGGGGGCGCGCTCTGCTGGCGCTTTGCTCGCGATCCCGATATGGCGCCCAGGCTCGGCGGGCTCATGCTGCTGGGCTCGCTGTGGGACGGCGACTTTACCGGCAGTGCCGCGTTCCGCCGCTCCGTGCCGGTGTTTCTCGGTCATGGCAGCCGCGACAGCGTATTTCCCATCGAGAAAATGGAAGCGTTTTATCGCTCCGTGCGGAAGGCGCAGCCCGGCTATCCGATCCGCATGGTGCGCTTCGAAACCGGCAGCCATGGCACGCCGATCCGCATGACCGACTGGCGCGAGACGATCAACTGGATGCTCGCGCAATAGCTGGAGGCTTGAATGTTCGTTGACCCGACACGCGAGATGTTCGGCAAGTTCCGGCGGCTCGCAGAGGAAGGCCCGATCCACATGCTCAATCTCGTGCGGTTGCGCGACAAGGCGGAATATGCGGATGGAACGAAAGCAACCGGCGCGGAAGCCTATGCGGCCTACGGGCGCGAGAGTGGGCCGATTTTTCGCCGTGTCGGTGGACGCATCGCCTGGTCGGGCGATTTCAGGCTGATGCTGATTGGGCCAGAGGAAGAGCACTGGGATATCTGCTTCATCGCCGAATATCCGAGTGGCGCGGCCTTCGTGGAAATGGTGAAAGACCGCGATTACCAGAAGGCAGTGCGCCACCGGCAGGCGGCGGTTCTGGATTCAAGGCTCATCCGCATGGCGCCACGCAATTCAGGCGCCGGCTTCGGAGAATAGGCGTTAGGGGCCGGACGCGTAGTCCACCACCGTGCGCAGGTTGATTTCGCCGTCATAGGACGCATCGACATCGAAACGGACCAGCGAGAATTCGCCGCCGCGAAACAGCCACTCGCCGCGCGAGGAGGCATCACCCACACCGCGCCATTTCGACCATGAGTGCAGTGTCTTGGTGGCCGGGTCGAAGTCAGAATTGACCAACTCGCCGACCGACTTGAAGCCGATCACATAGATCGCATCGACCGGTTTTTCGAAATCGTCATCCTGGTAACGCACGTCCAGATGCGGCGTGGCGAAGGAGAGCAGGCGGAGCTCGTTGTAGCCGTCGCCGTAAAGGTAGACTTCCGATTCGTTGTAGGCGCCGCTGTTGCAGGGAAAGCGGAAGAGCCACGCCTTGTGCTCGGGATCGCTTGCGGTCTCGTAGGCGTAACGGAAGGCAAGTTCGTGGACGTCCGGTTCGCGCTCTTCGCGTGTGAGGTCGGCCATGCGCTGACAGGTCTCGGCAAATGCATCTTCGTAGAAAGCGACCGCGCGGTCGCGCAACAATTCGGGCTGCGTGAGCACGGGCCCGCCATCGCAATTCGCGGGAACGGATTCCTCGAGGCTCGCGGTGGATGCGGAGAAACGCCCGCTGGTGATGCTGAGCGGTGTGAATGCGTCTGTCGCGATGTCCGGATTGGCCATTCTCAGGCTGTAGCAGCCGGAAAAGACGCGAACATTGCCGTCGCTCCCCTGCGCCTCGATGGCGAGCGGAAGCTGATAGAGGATGCTGCCGGCAGCGCCTTCCTCGGCAACGCGTCCGGTGCGGACTATTACGCTTTCCGTGTCCGAAAAGCCGGCGGCATAGTCTTCCAGAGAGGATGCCGGTGGCTCAGAGAAATAGCTCCAGGCGCGGGCATATTCCTTGCGGTTCACCGCGTTGTAGAGCGACTTGACCAGCGCCGCCGCGTCCGATCGGTCGTCGAGATAGACTTCGTCGGCCAACGCGCCGCTGCACGCCGTAGCCAGACCGCATGTGAGTACGAGAGCAAGCCGCATGATTCTCCTCCGCCGCACCGAACACATCTTGCCCGAAAATGCGGCCACACTGCGCCCGCGGCAGGTCTGGCGCAAGAGCCGCTACGCCGATCATTAAAATGCCGAATATCGGAGGGTAATTTCCTTAAGCCGAGTGGATTACGCTTAGGCCAGAGTAGGTGGACCGACCGAAAGGCGGGATTGGGAATGAGTAAGGAACGCGATTTTGCATCGGTACTCGACCAGGTGATGGCCGACGCCGGTGACGCGCGGGACGACGCGCCCCGATCAACCACCCGGCTCGACCCCCTGTCGGTTGCCGAAGAGCTGTGTTCGGGAAAGATTGTCTTTTCTTCCGAGGAACTGGCGGCGAGGTACGCAGACGACATGGAAAATTCCGACGAAACCGAGGCCGAAAGCGCGAGGCCGAAGGTGCAGGCGCCGCCTCTGGTGCCCGGAGCGGACGCGCTGAACACAGATCGTGAATCGATTGCGCGCGAACTCGGTCTTGATGGCCGTTTCATCCCGCGTGACCTCGATGGTATTCGCCGCCGGTTTGCGGCGCGCAATCATCCCGATCTCGTAGCGCCGCATCTGCGTAGCGACGCCATGGTGCGTATGCAGACCGCAAACATGCTGATCGATGAGGCGAAAAAGAAGCGCAAAGGCGGTTTTTTCGCAAGGACCTAGTTAGACAGCAGCTTGCCTCGGCGGGTCCAGCGTATGACGAGCATGAACGCCACGCTGGCCAGCCCGAAGAACAGTCCAAGCCATACGCCAACCCCATCCAGCCCGAAGTGGAAGGCGAGTACGTAGCTGAGCGGCAGGCCGATGCCCCAATAGCCGATCGCAGCAAGCACCATGGGAATGGCCGTGTCATGCAGCCCGCGCAGCATGCCGGACGCCACCGCCTGCGCCCCATCCACGATCTGAAACAGGGCCGCCAGCGACAGATAGACGACCGCGGTTGTGACCACCGCTGTGTTCATCGGATCGTCAATGTCGATGAACGCGGAGATCGGCAGCCTCGGCATTGTAACCATCACGACCGCCATCAGCGCCATGAAACTGACGCCGATCACGAATGCGGCCCAGCCCGCACGCGCTACCGCCTCGTTGTCGCGCGCGCCAAATGCGCGACCGACCCGTACCGTGACTGCCTGCCCAATGCCCATCGGCACCATGAAGCTCACAGATGCGATCTGGATGGCGATGGCATGCGCCGCGAGCGCCACCGAACCGATGAGCCCCATCAGCAGCGTAGCGGCGTTGAAGATGGACACTTCGAAGACGAGAATGCCCGAGATCGGCGCGCCCAGCTTGAAAAGCTGGAAGAAGCGTGGCCAGTCGGCGCGCCAGAAACGCCCGAAAATGCGATATCGGCGAAATTGCCGCTCGAATATCACCACCACCGAGAGCCCCGCGAACATGAGCGTGCTCGACAGCGTTGTGGCCAGTCCGGCGCCCACCAGCTCCAGCTTTGGAAAGCCGAGATTGCCGAACATCAGGCAATAATTGGCGAATGCGTTGAAGACCACCGCAACGCACACGATGGTCAGCGCCCAGCCGGGGCGTTCCAGCGCGGAGATGAAATTGCGCAGGATGACATAGCCGTAAAAGGGCAGGGTGGCCCACATCATGGTGCGCATATATTCGCCCGCGAGCGCGGACAGCCGGGGTTCCTGACCGAGCAGGACGAGCACCTCGCCGCCATGCCAGAAGAAGAGCCAGAGCGGCAGCGACAGAAAGCCTGCCAACCACAGTCCTTGCCGCACTGTGCGCCTGACGTCTCGAACGGAAAAACGGTTGCGGCCGAGCTCAGATGCGATCATCGGCGACGTTGCGAGCATGAAGCCGAGACCGCCCATCATAGGACTGAAATAGAGGTTGCCGCCAAGCGCGCCTGCTGCCAGCGCGTCGGGGCCAAGCCTTCCCATCATCACCACGTCGGTCGTGGTCATGCCCATCTGGGCGAGGTTCGTCAGGATCATCGGCCAGGCGAGTTGCACCGTGGCCCGGATTTCCGCGAGCCAGGCGCTGCTTTGTCTTGCAGCATTCGAGGCCGCGGTCGTCATTGTAGGTCTCCGGTCAGAATCGGCTTCTATCTCCATCGACCGGCAATTCAAGCGCGATGATTTGGTCCAGCCAAATGGCACGCTGGAAAATATCCGGGACAACGACATTTTCACTGGCGGAATCAGTTCGCCGCCGGTAAGCCATGAATCCCATGGCGCGATATGTATTCATCACAGGCGGCGTGGTTTCCTCCCTCGGAAAAGGCATCGCATCTGCGGCTCTGGGCGCACTGCTCCAGGCGCGCGGTTACCGGGTCCGGCTGCGGAAACTCGATCCCTATCTTAATGTCGATCCGGGCACGATGTCGCCCTATCAGCACGGCGAGGTCTTCGTGACCGACGACGGTGCCGAAACGGATCTCGATCTGGGCCATTATGAGCGCTTTACAGGGCGCTCGGCGGTTCAGGCCGACAACATCACCACCGGCCGCATCTACCAGAACATCATCGATCGCGAGCGGCGCGGCGACTATCTGGGCGCCACGGTGCAGGTCATTCCCCACGTTACCGATGAGATCAAGAATTTCGTGCTGGACGGCAATGAGGATGTCGATTTCGTGCTTTGCGAGATCGGCGGCACGGTCGGCGACATCGAGGCAATGCCGTTCCTGGAAGCGATCCGCCAGCTCGGCAACGATCTGCCGCGCGGTCAGTGCGTGTTTGTCCACCTGACGCTCATGCCCTGGATTCCCGCGGCCGGCGAACTGAAGACCAAACCGACGCAGCATTCGGTGAAGGAACTCCGCTCGATAGGCATTGCGCCCGATATCCTTCTCGTGCGTGCCGACCGCGAAATTCCGACGGAAGAGCGGCGCAAGCTTTCGCTGTTCTGCAATGTGCGTGAGTCGGCGGTAATTCAGGCGCTTGATGTCGCCAACATCTACGACGTGCCCACCGCCTATCACGAGGAAGGGCTGGACGAGGAGGTGCTGTCGGCATTCGGCATCGATCCGGCACCCAAGCCGCGTATGGAGCGCTGGCAGGAGGTTTCGGAGCGCCTGCACAATCCCGAGGGCGAGGTGACGATTGCCATCGTGGGCAAATATACCGGCCTCAAGGACGCCTATAAGTCGCTGACGGAGGCGCTCGTCCATGGCGGGATGGCCAACCGCGTGCGCGTCAAGCTCGAATGGATCGAGTCCGAGATTTTCGAGAAGGAAGACCCCGCACCCTGGCTTGAGAAGGTGAACGGCATTCTGGTACCGGGCGGCTTTGGCGAGCGGGGCTCGGAAGGCAAGATACTGGCTGCCAAATTCGCGCGCGAGCGCGAGGTGCCGTATTTCGGCATTTGCTTCGGCATGCAGATGGCTTGCATCGAAGCTGCGCGTTCGCTGGCTGGCATCGAAGAAGCCTCATCGACCGAGTTCGGCGCGACCGAGGAGCCGGTGGTTGGCTTGATGACGGAATGGCTGCGCGGCAACATGCTCGAAAAGCGCAAGGCGGCCGGCGATCTTGGCGGCACGATGCGCCTCGGCGCCTATCCTGCGGCGCTCGGCGAGGGCAGCCGTATCGCGGAAATCTATGGCGATACGCAGATTTCGGAGCGTCACCGCCACCGCTACGAGGTCAATGTCGATTACAAGGCAAAGCTGGAAGAATGCGGGCTGGTCTTCGCCGGCATGTCGCCCGACGGCGTGCTGCCCGAGACGGTCGAATATCCCGACCATCCCTGGTTCATTGGCGTCCAGTATCACCCGGAACTGAAGAGCCGGCCCTTCGAACCACACCCGCTTTTCGCAAGCTTCGTAGGTGCAGCCGTAGAGCGCAGCCGGCTGGTCTAGCCGGTTGCCAAAAACCGCGCCTCGCCCTTCAGCGCAACCTGCAACAGCCGCTCATAGGCGTTGCGCGGCAGGTCGCGGGCGCCGAAGCGCTTTAAATGCTCCGTGGTGAATTGCGTGTCGAGGAGCAGGAAACCCTGCGCGCGCAGATGTTCCACAAGATGCGCTAGGCAGACTTTTGAGGTGTCGCGTTCGCGCGAGAACATGCTCTCGCCGAAAAACGCCGCGCCCAGCGACACACCGTAAAGCCCGCCGACGAGCGCGCCGTCGCGCCATGCCTCCACGGTGTGGCAATGCCCGTCGGCGAAGAGCTCGCCATAGGCTTCGCGGATGGGGCCGTTGATCCAGGTGCTCTGGCGTCCGGGCCGGGCTTCCGCGCAGCCTGCGATCACACCGGCAAAGTCGGAATTGCGCCGGATTTCGAAGCGGCCCTGCCGAATGATTTTGGCCAGGCTTTTGGGAATGTGGAAGTCTTCGAGCGGCAGCACACCGCGTGTTTCGGGCCGCACCCAGAAAACTTCCGGGTCGTCGGCCGCCTCCGCCATCGGGAACACGCCGGTGGCGTAGGCCCGAAGCAGAAGGTCGGGCGGTATTCTCAATCCGGGTGCGAATGGCCGGCTCATCGGTCTGCGTTTCCGCTCCGCATGTACCGTCTATCTGTCGTGTTTCGCCCGAGCGTCAACGGCCCGGGCGGATGCCTCACTGTTCGGCGCTTGCCAGATATTTCTCAAGCCAGTGAATGTCGTAGTCGCCATTGGCGATGTCGCGGCTGTTCACCAGATCCTGGAACAGTGGCAATGTCGTCTTGATTCCGTCGACCACGAACTCGCCGAGCGCACGCCTGAGCCGCATCATGCATTCGACGCGGTTCGAGCCATGCACGATCAGCTTGCCGATCAGGCTGTCGTAGTAGGGTGGGATCTTGTAGCCGGAAAAAACGGCGGAATCGACGCGCACGCCAAGCCCGCCCGGCGTATGGAAATGCGACACCGTGCCTGGCGAAGGCGCAAAGGTCTTCGGGTCTTCGGCATTGATGCGGCACTCGATGGCATGGCCGTTGAACTGGACGTCTTTCTGCTCGACCGACAGGCCGGCGCCCGACGCCACCCTGATCTGCTCATGCACCAGATCGATGCCGGTGATTGCCTCCGTCACCGGGTGTTCCACCTGCAGGCGCGTGTTCATTTCGATGAAATAGAACTCGCCGTTTTCGTACAGGAATTCGATCGTGCCGGCGCCGGCATATTTCAGGTCCGACATCGCGTTGGCGACTGTCATGCCGATGCGAGAACGGTCGGCGGCGTTCAACGCCGGCGAATTCGCTTCTTCCCAGACCTTCTGGTGGCGGCGCTGCAACGAGCAGTCGCGCTCGCCCAGATGGATGGCCCGGCCATCGCCGTCGCCCACCACCTGCACTTCGATATGTCGCGGCTTTTCCAGATATTTCTCGATATAGACGGCGTCGTCGCCGAAGGCGGCTCCGGCTTCGGAGCGCGCGGTGGCCAGTGCAACGTCGATATCGTCTTCGTTGCGCGCGACCTTCATGCCGCGTCCGCCGCCGCCCGCCGACGCCTTGATGATGACGGGATAGCCGATTTCGGCTGCGATGCGCTTCGCCTCGGCGTCCTCGGTCACTGCACCGTCGGAGCCGGGAACGACCGGAATGGCCAGCCGCTTGGCAGTGCGCTTGGCCTCGATCTTGTCACCCATGACGCGGATATGATCCGCGCGGGGGCCAATGAAGGTGATGTTGTGCGCGTCCAGAATGTCGGCAAATTTTGCGTTTTCGGACAGGAAACCGTAGCCCGGATGCACAGCGTCCGCGCCGGTGATCTCGCAGGCAGCGACGATCTGGTGAATGTTCAGGTAGCTCTCGCGCGAGGGTGGAGGCCCGATGCAAACGCTTTCGTCGGCAAGCCGAACATGCATCGCCTCCGCATCGGCGGTCGAATGCACGGCGACCGTCTGAATGCCGAGTTCCTTGGCGGCTCGCAGAACGCGCAGCGCGATTTCACCGCGATTGGCGATCAGGATCTTGTGAAACATCCGGCCTGCCTATTCGATCACGACAAGCGGCTCGCCGAACTCGACTGGCTGCATGTCCTCGAAGAGTATTTCCTTGACCGTTCCGGCGCGCGGCGCGGGAATCTGGTTCATCGTCTTCATCGCTTCGATGATGAGCAGCGTTTGCCCCTCGCGCACCGACTGGCCAACCTCGATGAAGGCCTTGGCGCCGGGCGAGGGCGCCATATAGGCGGTGCCCACCATGGGAGAGGTGACAGCGTTTTTGGAGGAGCTGGCCTTCGCCGCAGGCGCAGCCTCGGGCTTCTTTTCCTCCGCCGCGGGCGGCGCAGCATCGGCCACGGGAGCCGGCACCGAATAGGTCTGAACCCCCTTTGCCTGGCGCGACACACGCACCTTCATCTCGCCGATTTCGACCTCGATCTCCGTCAGCTTGGTTTCGTTGAGGATGCCCGCGAGATCGCGGATCATCTGTTGGTCTATTTCAGACTTCCTGGTCGACATTCCACCCCTGCCTTTGCCCGGATTATCAGGTTAGACCCGCGCGGCCAGCGCATGCAGCGCCATTATATAGCCCTGTGGGCCAAACCCGCAGATCATTCCCGTCGCCACCGGAGCTATCGTTGAATGGTGACGAAATGGTTCCCGTGCATGAATATTGGAAAGATGCACTTCCGCCACCGGAAGTGGCGCTACAGCGCGTATCGCATCGTGCATCGCAATTGAAGTATGCCCATAGGCACCCGGATTGAGAATGATGCCGACAGCCTTCGAGCCTGCCTCCTGAATCCAGTCGACAAGCTCGCCTTCATGATTGGACTGCCGGAAATCCACCGCAAGGCCGAGCGGCTTGGCGGTGTCACGGCAATCCTCGCCGATCTCTTCCAGCGTCTTGCCGCCGTATATGCCGGGCTCGCGCTTGCCCAGCATGTTCAGGTTCGGCCCGTTGAGGACGTAGACTGTTTTGGTCATCAATACTCTTTCGCGCGCAACAACCGGGCGCTTCGGCGCCTTCTATAAAGGGCATAGATTGCCGCGAAAAGTGCGCAAGGAGCAAGTGTGCCTGTCCACAGATGCGCGCTGCGTCAGGTGGCTAGCCGCTTTCGACTAGCAGGTCGCGGCCTTGGTGCATGCAGCACGCGCGGCCTCGATCCGCTCCGCCAGCGTTTCGCTGCCCTGTGCGCCGAAAATCACCTCGTCGCCCACGACATAGGACGGCGTGCCGGTAATCGCGAGTTCGCTTGCGAGCGCATAGGTTTCGTTGAAGGCAGCCTCGATGGCGCTGTTTTTCATTTCTTCGCGCAGGGCGGTCTCATCGACGCCGAAGGACAGAGCGAGCGTGACGGCGTTGGATTCATTGGCCCGGCCAGGGAAATCGAGCAGCGCCTCATGGAATTCGCCGTATTTCTCGGGTGCGAGCGCTCTGAACGCCATCGAAACCGCGTGCGCCTTGCGCGAATCGGGCCCGAGGATCGGAAATTCCTTCACCACGAAGCGCAGATCCGGGTCGTCAGCGATGAGCGCCTGCATGTCGTCGAGCGCGCGCCGGCAGTAACCGCAATTGTAGTCGAAGAACTCAACGATGGTGACCGACCCGTCGGGATTGCCCACCACGCCGTCATAGCTGGCGTTGAAGATCAGGTCCGCGGAGCTCTCGATCGCCTGCGTCTGCGCAAGCCGCTGCTCGGCATCCTGCTTGGCTTCCAGCGCCACCTGCACTTCTAGCATGATCTCGGGATTGGCGATCAGATAGTCGCGCACGATCGTTTCGATGCTTTCCCGGTCCATGCCGGCGGCAATCTCGGTGTTCGCGGAAGGCTTGCCGTTCAGCGTCGGCGCCATACCCGAAACATAGCCGAACGCCAGCATGGCAAAGGAAAGGCCGATACCGGCGGCTCCGACAGCGATAGCTTTTTTCATCTCATGGTTCCTGCTGGGTCGTTGAGCCGGTATCTCCGGCTTGCGTGGCGCTATTTTGGCGCTTTGAAGTTGATGATGTCTTGCGCGCGCACCCAGGGCGGCGAACCGCGCTTCACTTTCTGCTGGGCGCGTGCCGCGAATATCTTGGCATCCTGGTATTTGCCTGCCTGAAAGTGGCCTTCAGCTGTCGCCAGTTCGGCAAGCCCGATTTCGCCGGTTTGACCATAGGCCTGGGCCAAATGCCGATAGCCGGTCACGAATTCCGGGTCGCGCGCAAGACCGATCTTGAGTTCCGAAATCGCCTCCTTCGGCGAGCCGGCGGCAAGCAGCGCCTGGCCGCGCAGCACGCGCAAGATGCCGTAGCGGCCGGGCTCGAGATTGACGGCTCTTCCGAAGGCGCGCGCGGCATCCGCAGGACGGTTCGCTTTCATCAGCACTTCGCCACGCAGCTCATGCAAGTAGGGGTTATTGGGCTGGGCCTTCAAAAGCGCATCGGTCTTCTTGAGCGCCGAAGCGGGGCTGCCGGTCAGATAAGTGGCGATGGCATGGCCATAGCGTGCGCCGATACCGTTCGGGTCGTTGCGGAACATACGCTGTAATGCCCCGGCGCCTGACGTGTAGGCTGCGATTTTTGCACGCATCATATCGTGTCGCTGCTGCAGGGCAGGCGGGTCCTTGCGGTCATAGTGCGGACTTTGCCGGGCAACGCGCTCAAGATTGGCGATACGCTCACGCGGTGTGGGGTGACTGATCTGGTAAGGATCGACCCGTGTGCCGGCAAGCGCTGCAGATTGCGAAAAGCGTTCGAAGGTGCGCAGCATGCCGCGCGCCGACTGGCCTGTCTTTTCAAGATATTCCACGCCCAGACGGTCGGCGATGGTCTCTTCGCCGCGCTGGTAGCTCAAAAGGCCGCGCCGCGCGATTTCTGGCGCACCCATCGCTACGCCTGCGCCAAGCTGGCTGAGACCCTTTGCGCCAGTTGTTGCGCCGGCAATGCCTGCACCGAGGCCAACAAGCGCACCCACGATGGCGACGGTCCTAGCCCGGTCGAGCTCGCGCCGCAGCCGCTCCTGATGTCCACCGGCGATATGGCCGGCCTCATGCGCCAGAACGCCGATGATCTCGCCGGGCGTCTCCGCCATCGCCAGTGCACCAGTGTTGAAGAAAATCCGGCGGCCGGCAACGAAGGCATTGAAGCGCGGGTCGTTGACGAGCACGATTTCGACGCCGCGTTTGGAAAGGCCGGCGGCATCGAGGATGGGGGCGGCGTAGTCGCGCATCAGCGCTTCAATTTCAGCATCGCGCACGATCGGGACCGAGCGCTGCTGCGCCTCTGCCGCAAGGGGGGCGGCAAACGCGACGATGCCGGCCAGCGACGCCGTGGCCAGCTTGCGCATCGCCGCTCCGGCTGCGGGAAATCGATTGGCCAATGTTTCGAACATGCGGCTTCCGTACTTGAAGGCGGAATCGATGGAAAGCGGCGCCTGCCGTTCTCGCCAACTTGTGAAGCTCACTTCATTCGGGCATTTGTGCGGCACATTGCATGCCCTGGAGCTTTCATGCCGATTTCGTTGTCCCGCCGCGGCGCCGCCGAACCGTTTCACGCCATGGATGTGCTTGCCGCAGCGAACCGGCTCAAGACCGCCGGACACCCGGTGGTTTCGCTCGCGGTAGGCCAGCCTGGCGACCCAGCGCCGCAACGTGTGCGGGATGCCGCGCGCGCCGCACTCGACAATGGCATCATCGGCTACACCGACGCGATGGGCGTTGCGCCGCTGCGGTCGGCAATATCCCGCCACTACGGCGAGAAATACGGCATCGATGTTCCCGAGACGCGCATTGCAGTGACGACCGGCTCCTCAGCCGGTTTCAATCTGGCATTTCTGGCGATGTTCGATGCCGGAGATCGTGTCGCCACCGTACTTCCGGGCTATCCAGCCTATCGCAACATCATGAACGCGCTCGGTCTCGACGTGGTCGAGATCGCCCATGAAGGGGCCGGTTACCTGACGGCGGCCCAGCTTGAGGCGGCACATCGCGAGAAACCGCTGAAGGGTGTGCTTTTTGCTAGCCCCGCCAACCCTACAGGTGCGATCATTCCGGAAGATGAACTGCGGAAGTTGATCGCGACGGCGGCCGAGCTCGGAATTTCGGTGATTTCGGACGAAATCTATCATGGCCTGTCCTATGTCGGCCCCGACCACACGGCGCTCGCGATCGACAGCGATGTCGTCGTCATCAATTCCTTCTCGAAATATTACTGCATGACCGGCTGGCGCATCGGCTGGATGGTCTTGCCTGAAAGGCTGGTCAGGCAGGTCGAGTGCCTGCAGCAGAGCCTCTATATTTCCGCGCCCGCGCTGTCGCAGGCAGCCGCAATAGAGGCATTTTCGGTAACGGCTGAGCTGGAAGCGGTTAAGGCACGTTACGCCGAGAACCGTGCCGCGCTGATGAATGCCCTGCCGGAGTTGGGTTTCAGGATCGAAGCGCCGCTGGATGGCGCCTTCTACGCCTATTGCGATATCAGCCGGCACAGCAATGACAGCATGGATTTCGCCCGCCGCATGTTGAACGAATGCCATGTGGCTATCACGCCGGGGCGCGATTTCGACCCGGGTGAGGGGAACCGCACAGTGCGCCTTTCATATGCCGGATCCAACGACGATATCGCTCAGGCGATCGAGCGCCTGAGGGCTTGGTTGAAGAGTTAGAAGAACGCATTAAAAAACCGGAGCAAGCCCCGGTTTTTTAAATTCAAATTGGCATTCAAGTACTAGAAGAAACCTTTGCGTTGCCACCAGCCGCTGCGTCGCGGCTTTTCGTCCTGGTTGGCGGCTTCCGGCGCTTCGGCGGCGTCGGCTGCTTCCTCCGGACCTTCGCTCACCACGCTCACAACAGGCTCACTCGCGGCTGCGGCCGCTTTGCGAGCGCGCGGCTTGCGGGTCTTTTTAGGCTCGGCCGGTTTGTCGTCTGAAGCATCCGCGGCAACCGGTTCGGCTGCCTTGTCGCCGCCGGCGTCGGCCGGCGTTTCCTCAGCGTCCTTCTTGGCGGCACTCTTGCGCCGGCGCTTGGGCTTCGGCTTTACTTCCGCCTCGGCAGCCACCCGCGGTGTGGCCTCGTCGTCCTTTGACGTGCTCTCGTCGGCCGGCTGTTCTGCTACCACAGCGTCCTCGGATGCCTCATTTGCATTTTCCGCTTGGCGGCTCTCGCCGTCTTCGCGATTGCGGCGACCGCCGCGTTTGCCGCGCCGGCGCTTGCGCTGCGGCTGATCGCCGTCTTCGCCGTCCGCTGCTTCCGCGGTCACTTCAGCCGGCTGGCTCTCGCTTTGCTCGCGCTCGCCGTTTTCGCCCTGATTGCCGTCAGCCTGGCCGTTCTGGTCGCCGCCGCGTCCGCGACCGCCACGCCTGCGACGCCGCCGCCGGCGCTTGCGCTGGCCATCGCCATCGTCGCTGTCGCCATGCGCATGCTGCTGCTGGTGATCGGGCGCGCTTTCCTCGTCTTCGTCGTCAGCAGCCAGTGCCGGCGGTTCGATCACCGCAAGGTCCGGGCTTGCAGGACGGTCTGAAACGGCGCCCTTCACGATCGCATAGTGCTGCGCAGCAACGCTTTCATCGGCCTCGACCGTGATCGTGAGACCGAACTGCGTTTCAAGGTCGGCAAGGTTCTGGCGCTTGTGATTCAGGATGTAGAGCGCCGTATTGTAAGGCGTCTTCACCGTGATGTTGTGGCGGTTGTCCTTCAGAAGCGCCTCTTCGATCGCGCGCAGTACCAGCAGCGCAACCGAGGATTCAGAGCGAATATGGCCGGTGCCGCCGCAATGCGGGCAGGGCTGAGTGGTCGATTCCAGCACCGAAGCGCGAATGCGCTGCCGCGACATCTCCAGCAGGCCGAAATGCGAAATTCGGCCGACCTGGATGCGCGCACGGTCGTTCTTCAGGCATTCTTTCAGCTTCTTTTCGACAGACCGGTTGTTGCGGTTCTCTTCCATGTCGATGAAGTCGATCACGATGAGACCGGCAAGGTCGCGCAGCCTGAGCTGACGCGCCACTTCCTCCGCGGCTTCCAGATTGGTCTGCAGCGCGGTGTCTTCGATCGAGTGCTCCTTGGTGGAGCGGCCGGAGTTCACGTCGATGGCAACCAACGCCTCGGTCTGGTTGATGATGATGTAGCCGCCGGACTTCAGCGTCACTTGCGGCTGCAGCATGCGGTCGAGCTGTGCTTCCACGCCGTAGCGCGCGAAGAGCGGGACCGCTTCTTTATAAGGTTGGACCGATTTCGCATGGCTCGGCATGAGCATGCGCATGAAGTCCTTCGCCTCGCGATAGCCCTCGTCGCCTGCAACGAGAATACCGTCGATATCCTTGTTATAGAGGTCTCGCACGGAGCGCTTGATCAGCGAGCCTTCCTCATAAACGAGGGCAGGGGCGCTCGATTCCAACGTTAGCGCGCGCACATTCTCCCAAAGTCGCAGCAGGTATTCGTAGTCGCGCTTGATCTCTGCCTTGGTGCGGCTTTCGCCGGCCGTGCGCAGGATCACACCCATGCCGGTCGGAACTTCGAGCTCCTTCACCATGTCCTTGAGCCGCTTGCGGTCCTGAACATTGGTGATCTTGCGCGAAATACCGCCGCCGCGCGCGGTATTGGGCATGAGCACCGAATAGCGGCCTGCCAGCGACAAGTAGGTCGTGAGTGCGGCGCCCTTGTTGCCGCGCTCTTCTTTTACGACCTGAACCAGCAGGATCTGGCGGCGCTTGATGACTTCCTGGATTTTGTAGTTGCGGCGCACCGGCTTGCGGCGGCTGCGCACTTCGTCGATTGCGTCTTCCGCGCCGACCGATTCCACGTCGCCGGAGGCGGATGCAGCGCCGTTGCCATCGTCGCCGTCCTGCTCGACGGGCTCGGAAATGACATCGGCCGCGACTTGCTCGGCAATAACAGCGGGGCTCGCCTTTTCCTCGTCGCGCGCTTCGGTTGCCTCGTCCGCCTGCTCGGCGTCGGTGTCGTCCGCCTGCTCGTTCGCATCTGCGGACGTTTCGTCGCCATCGGCCTCGTCGGCATTGGCGGCGCTGCCTTCCTGCTCCGCGGCTTCCGCCTCGGCCTCAAGCGGCGTATCCGCGCGACCGCGCCCGCGTCCGCGACGGCGGCGCCGTGAGCGCTTCTCCTGCGGCTGCTCGTCCTCGTCCTCGCCTTCGGCCTCGGCAGCCTCGGCTTCGGCGCGAATGAGTTCCTGACGGTCCGCGACCGGGATTTGGTAATAGTCGGGATGGATTTCGTTGAAGGCTAGGAAGCCGTGGCGATTGCCGCCATATTCGATAAATGCAGCCTGCAGCGACGGCTCAACCCGCGTTACGCGGGCGAGATAGATGTTTCCTTTGAGCTGCTTCTTGTCCTGGGATTCGAAATCGAATTCTTCAATGCGGTTGCCGCGAACCACGACAACACGAGTTTCCTCCTGGTGGGAGGCGTCTATCAGCATCTTGTTGGGCATTGTAAATTGTCTCCCCGGCGGCGCGCGCCAGGGCCGGCCCGGCGCGTGAACGCCCGGCCGACAGGGCGTGATCGGGCCTGCCGGATAATGTTTGGTGCGTACGGCGCTGGACAAGCGGCAAAAGCGCTCCGGCACCCGCCCTCAGGCGGATCGAACCGGCATTCGCTATGGAACCGAAGCTGTCCATGAACTGACCGCGCACAACCTTTTTTGAACCAAGTCCGGCTAACCGGACCAACCTTTTCGCTCATTTACGAGCCGGCTCGGGCTACTCGTCCCGACCGTTTTCCTCACACAGTGGGTTCCGCTACGGCGGTTACACCCGAAGAAATCTCTGGAACATCTGTCCACGCCTGCATCGCGACGGGGTATCTCCGCGATTTGCTAGTCGCTTCCGAAGCCGTCAACGAGGACAGGGACAGGACATTGCTGTTGTCCCAGCACGCTTTTATGATTTGGTGCCGGTGAAGGCAACCCTCTATTGAAGGCGGCTGGTTTTGTGCCCGAAATCAACAGCAAAACAGAGGCTTACGAAAGAATTGGTTAACCATAGCCGGTTACCTGCTGTTAACGAGCCCGCGCAAGGGGCAAACCGCGAGCCGAACCGGTTTAGATGACGATTCGAACGCACATGCAGAACGGGTATTTGAGCGGCCTTTTCACAAGGCTGGCAGCCATGTTCGCGCTTTGCGTCCTTGCTCTTGTTGGCCTGGGTCAGGCGGCCTTGGCGGAAACGGTTGTCGCCCATGGCTACAAGATGGCGGGTGACGATACGCGCGTGCGTCTTGTCATGCAGTTCAACCGCGAGCCGGAAGCCAACTGGTTTCTGCTGCGCGCACCGCATCGGCTGGTCATCGACATTCCAGATGTCCGATTTTCACTGGAAGCCGACGAAACGAACGCCCGCGGGCTGGTGACAGACATTCGCTACGGCAATATCGGGGACGATAGGGGACGGCTGATCCTCTCCGTCAATGGCCCTTTCGCGGTCGAAGCATTCGATATTCTGGAAAATTCGTCTTCCGCCGGCTACCGGCTCGTTGCCGATCTGGTGGCGACCAGCACGGAAAATTTCGAGCAGGCGCTCGCCGATCAGGTGACCACGACCGGCTCCACGCGTTCCACCGAAAAGGGCGATCGTGTGATCAAGGGGGCGGAGCCGGCGCAGGCCCGCTTTACCGTGGTCATCGACGCAGGTCATGGGGGCATCGACAGCGGCGCGCGCGGTGTGTCCGGGGCGATTGAAAAGGACGTGACGCTTACATTTGCGCGCGAACTCAAGTCAGCGCTCGAAAAACTCAACCTGTTCCGTGTGCGCATGACCCGCGACGATGACAGTTTCCTGCGCCTCGACGAGCGGGTGCGCATCGCGCGCCAGCACGGCGCAAACCTCTTCATTTCGGTGCATGCGGATACGATTCGCTATCGCAGCGTGCGGGGCGCAACAGTCTATACCGTATCCGACCAGGCATCCGACGCCGAGGCGGCGGCACTTGCGGCGCGCGAGAACCTTTCTGACGAACTCGCCGGCCTGTCGATCGAGGACGAAAACCATGAGGTGTCGGACATCCTCATGGACCTGATACGGCGCGAGACGCAGTCGTTTTCCGTGCGTTTTGCCCGCACGCTCGTTGGGTCCCTGTCGGACAGGGTGGAGCTTATCAAGAACCCGCATCGCTATGCCGGCTTCAAGGTGCTGCGTGCGCCCGACGTGCCGTCGGTGCTGCTGGAGCTGGGCTATTTGTCCAACAAGGATGACGAAAAGCAGCTGCTCGACCCGGAATGGCGGGCAAAGGCAGTCGATAGCGTGATCGCGGCGATCCGCAATTTCGCGGGCGCGACGGCCGCAAATGGCGGCTGAGCAGCCTATCGAGCGCCCCTCGCGCGTTGCAACGAAAGCACAATTCGTTGATTATCCAAGCGAGTCGCGGTCCTGTTCCGAGTTTGCCGCATTTTGCCCACAAGCGCGGTGAAAGGGATGTTTCATCAATTGCAATGACGCGGTTGCGCGCTATTTGAAACGGGCGTTGCTGCCGTCAGTCCGGAGCGGGCATGATCAGACTTCTGGGATATTTCTTCGGTATCGGCATCGTGATGGCGTTGCTCGTCGCGGCGGGCATCGCGCTTTACATCGGCGATGTCTCGAAAGACCTGCCCGATTACGAGGTGCTGGCGAAATACGAGCCGCCGGTCACGACCCGTGTGCATGCCTCCGATGGCGCGCTGATGGCCGAGTTTGCGCGTGAGCGCCGGCTGTATCTGCCAATCCAGGCCGTGCCTGACCGCGTCAAGGCGGCATTCCTGTCTGCCGAGGACAAGAACTTCTACACCCATCCGGGCATCGACGTGACGGGCCTCGCGCGCGCGGTTCTGGTCAACGTTCAGAACATGGGCAGTGGGCGCCGTCCGGTTGGTGCGTCCACGATCACCCAGCAGGTGGCGAAAAACTTCCTGCTCACCCGCGATCAGACCATCGAGCGCAAGGTGCGCGAGATGATCCTGTCGTTCCGCATCGAGCAGGCCTATTCCAAGGACCGTATTCTCGAGCTCTATCTGAACGAGATTTTCTTCGGTCTCGGCGCCTATGGCATCGCGGGCGCGGCGCTCACCTATTTCGACAAATCGGTCAACGAACTGACCGTTTCGGAGGCGGCATATCTGGCCGCTCTGCCGCGCGGACCCTCGAACTATCATCCGTTCCGCCACACCGAGCGCGCAATCGAGCGCCGCAATTGGGTCATCGGCCAGATGGTCGAGAACGGCTATGTCGATCCGGCCGATGGCGAGAAGGCGAAGGCGCTGCCGCTTGGCGTCAAACCGCGCCGCGGCGGCACCTATCTCTTCGCCGGCGAGTATTTCACTGAAGAGGTGCGCCGCCAGCTTATCGCTCGCTATGGCGAGGATGCGCTTTACGAGGGCGGCCTCTCGGTCCGCACCACGCTCGACCCCGAAATGCAGCTGATTGCCCGCAAGGCGCTTCAGAACGGCTTGATGAAATACGATACGCTGCGCGGCTATCGCGGCTCCGTCACCACAATCGCGCTCGGCGACGATTGGGGCCCGGCTCTGTTTGAAGTTCCCTCGCTCGGCGACGTGCCCGAATGGGAAGTCGCGGTCGTGCTATCGGCCGACGAGGAAGGGCTCGACATCGGCCTCAAGCCGGCGGCGCAGGTTTCCGGCGAGGTTGGCGACGACCGCCGCACGGGCCGCGTTTCGCTCGACAATATGAGCTGGGCCATGCGCTATGTCGTCGATGGCAAGCGCGAGAAGGCGGACACGCCAGCCGATGTTCTGAAGCCGGGCGAAGTTATTTACGTCGAAGCGGTTGCAGACCAGGAAGGCGCTTACGCGCTGCGACAGATTCCCGAAGTCGGCGGCGGCATGGTAGCGATGGACCCGCATACGGGCCGCGTGCTGGCGCTTGTTGGTGGGTTTTCCTACGCCGCATCGGAATTCAACCGGGCTACGCAGGCCTATCGCCAGCCGGGATCGTCCTTCAAGCCGATCGTCTATTCAGCAGCGCTGGACAACGGCTACACGCCGGCATCCGTGGTGCTCGATGCGCCGATCCGCATCGTATCTGGCGGGCGCGTCTGGGAACCGAAGAACTACGGCGGCAAGTCCGCAGGCCCTTCAACGCTGCGTGCTGGCATCGAACGCTCTCGCAACCTGATGACGGTACGTCTTGCCAACGACATGGGCATGCCGCTGGTCGCAGAATATGCGGAGCGCTTCGGCATCTACGAGGATATGAGCCCTGTTCTGGCCATGTCGCTTGGCTCCGGCGAAACGACCGTCATGCGCATGGTTTCGGCCTATGCCGTCATGGCTAATGGCGGCAAGCAGATCAAACCGTCGCTGATCGACCGCATTCAGGACCGCTACGGCAAGACCGTGTTCAAGCATGACGAGCGCAGCTGCGAAGGCTGTGTGGCGGATGGTTGGCAGAACCAGGCCGAGCCGGAACTGGTCGACAATGCCGAGCAGGTTCTCGACCCGATGACCGCTTATCAGATCACGTCGATGATGCAGGGCGTCGTACAGCGCGGCACGGCTGTCACCGTGTCGGAACTCGGCTATCCGATTGCCGGAAAGACCGGCACCACCAATGACGAAAAAGATGCCTGGTTCGTAGGCTACACGCCAAACCTCGTGGTCGGCGTCTATATGGGCTATGACCAGCCCAAGCCGATGGGCCGTGGCGCCACGGGCGGCGGGCTCGCAGCCCCGATCTTCAAAGAGTTCATGAAAGCCGCACTCGACGGCACCAACCCGGTCGATTTCGAGGTGCCCGAAGGCATGAAACGCATCGCGGTCGATCGCAAGACCGGCATGCGCGCCGAGGCCGGGCAGGGCGGTTCGATCGTCGAGTACTTCAAGCCGGGTACCGGTCCAGCCGACAGCTACTGGGTGATCGGCATGGACGAGCTTGAGGGCGAGGAGCGCGCCAATGCGATCTCGCCGCAGGCAAACGAAGCCATCAATTCCGGCGGCGGCGGGCTTTATTAGGCCGCCGCTCCGCCATTCTCACCATTCGGCCGGTATGACGCCTCAGCGCGCTTTACAGCGCCGTGTCGCGTCCATATGTTCCGTGCCGAATCCAGACCGCCACGCATACCGACAAGTGAGATCATGCGCGCAGAAACCGAGACCCTGGTCGACGAAATCAAGCAGGCCATTGACCTGCTGAGGAGGCATCTTTGACTGGGATCAGGCTCTCAAACGACTGGATTACCTGAACAGCCGCGCCGAGGATCCGTCCCTCTGGGACAATCCGCAGGAAGCCCAGAAGCTGATGCGCGAGCGCCAGACGCTCGAAGACAACACCGTTGCAATCAAAGGCCTCGGCCAGGCGCTTGACGACAATGTCGAGCTTATCGCCATGGGCGAGGAAGAGGGCGACCAGTCGGTCGTAACCGAGGCCGAAGCCGCGATCCGCTCCCTGTCGGGTGAAATCCGCGCCCGCCAGATACAGACCCTCCTCTCGGGCGAAGCTGACGCCAATGACACCTATCTCGAAATTCATGCCGGCGCCGGCGGCACGGAGAGCCAGGACTGGGCGCAGATGCTTCTGCGCATGTATACGCGCTGGGCTGAGCGTCGCGGCATGAAGGTCGACGTATTGGAAGTGCATGACGGCGAAGAGGCAGGCATCAAATCCGCCACCGTGCTGATCAAGGGCGAAAATGCCTACGGTTGGCTGAAGACGGAGTCCGGCGTGCATCGCCTCGTGCGCATCTCGCCTTATGACAGCAATGCCCGCCGCCACACCTCGTTTGCGAGTGCCTGGGTCTATCCCGTCATCGACGACACGATCGAGATCGACATCCCGGAATCGGAGGTTCGCATCGACACTTACCGTTCCTCAGGCGCGGGCGGTCAGCACGTCAACACGACCGATTCGGCTGTGCGCATCACCCATATTCCAACCGGCATTGCCGTCGCCTGTCAGGCGGAGCGCTCGCAGCACAAAAACCGCGCCAAGGCGTGGGAAATGCTGCGCTCGCGGCTTTACGAAGAAGAGCTGAAGCGGCGCGAAGAGGCGGCGAGCGCGACGGAGTCGTCGAAGTCGGACATTGGCTGGGGCCATCAGATCCGCTCTTACGTTCTGCAGCCTTACCAGCTGGTCAAAGACCTGCGCACTGGGGTCGAGAACACAAACCCGCAGGGCGTGCTCGACGGCGATCTCGACGAGTTCATGGAAGCCTCGCTCGCGCACCGCATCGAGGGCGGTACGTCAGCCGAAGTCGAGGATATCGAATAGTCTGGTCTAGAGAAGCTGGGCGATTTTTCGGCCAGCTTTGATGAAGCGCAGCGGATTGATTGCCGTGCCGTTGCGGCGAATTTCGTAATGCAAATGCGCGCCGGTCGAGCGGCCGCTGGAGCCAACCTTGCCGACCACGCCGCCGCGTTCGATCACGTCACCTTCTTTTACGCTGATCTTGGAGAGATGCGCATAGCGCGTTGTCAGCCCGTCACCATGGTCGATCTCGACCATGCGGCCATAGCCGCCATTCCAGCCCGCCGAAACGACCGTGCCCTGGCCGGCTGCGCGGACCTTGCGGCCGGACGGTACCCTGAAATCGAGACCGGAATGCATGGCCGGCGTTTTCAGGATCGGATCACGGCGCACGCCGAAAGATGACGAAACCGAATAGCCCGGGGCAGGGCTGTGGATCGGCAGAAGCGTCGCTTTCTTTTTCAGCTGCTCGAGCCGTGTCAGCGCTTCATCGAGCGCCTGCACGCGGGTGTCGAAAGCCACTTTGTCGTCGATAGCGACCAGCGGACCGCCAATGCCGGACTCGCCCTCGGCGTCGTCAGCAGCGGGATCGACATCAAATCCGACATCGAGCAGAGCCTCAGAAATCTGGTCGGCCGCGCGGTCGGCATCCTGCGCGAGTGCGGCGATGCGTGTGATCTGCTCATCCTCGATCCGCCGCAGCGACTTGTTGATTGCCGCGAAAAGCATGTCTGCCTTGTCGGCGGTGGAGCTTGTCGGCGCGAAACTCTGTCGCGTGTCCCAAAGGGCGAACTCATCGGTCGGCGGCTCGGCAGCGGCTGGAGCGGCTGCGCGAATGCGCGCGGTCTTCACCGGTGTTTCAGGATCGACCTGCGCGTGGTCCGCTGGCCTCGGCTGTGGCACGGGGATAACCTCCGGCAACAGGCCGCCGCCCTCTGCACGGTCCAGAATCGGCTGTAGCCGTCCATGCCGCGAATAAAGCTGGGTCTGGCGTTGCAACAGCTCGGACACCTTGGTTTCCATCAGCCGCTGATCGAGTAGCTGACGGCTGGTCACGCGGTCGAGCTGCGAGCGCAGCGCTGAAATCCTGTCTTCGTATGACTGCTGGAGCCGCGCCTGACGTGCAACGCTCGCGCCGATCAGATCGTCGCGCAGCACCAGATAGGAGGTGGCGAGAAGATAGCCGACGGCCACGGCTGCGAGCGCCGACCCGGCGACGGCGGCAATCCATGGTCGGATCGTGAAGTGACGGATTTCATCGCCGCGAGCGATGATAACCGTGTGCGGCTCTCTGCGTTTTCCGAAAACGGCTGACTGGGTTTTGTGCTGCAACTACGCCACCTGAACTACCGCAAATCCTGGGTAGCATTACACCTTGTTAGGGTTAACAAAGCTTTGCCCGAAGCCCCCGGAACGCGGGTGTGACGTACTATTTTTGTCGCGCTGGCGGCGGGCGAGGTCGAGCCTGGCGCGGGCCTCAGCTTGCCGGTAGCGCTTTCACCGCTTCAAGCACAGCGTCCGCATGGCCCGGAACCTTCACCTTGGGCCAGACTTTGGCGATCTTGCCCGACGGATCGATCAGGAAGGTTGTGCGCACAATGCCCATGAACTTGCGGCCATACATGCTTTTCTCAGCCCACACGCCATAGTCTTCAAGCGCCTGTTTTTCCTCATCCGCAACCAGATCGACGGTGAGGTTGTGCTTGGCCTTGAACTTGTCATGGCTCTTCTGGCTGTCGGCTGACATGCCGACGACAACCGCGCCCTCCTTTGCGAAAGCGTCCTTGAGACCGCTGAAGGCGATCGCTTCGGCCGTGCAACCGGAGGTGTCGTCGCGCGGGTAGAAAAACAGCACAACCGCTTTGCCGCGCAGACCTGAAAGCTTGAGCGTCCCGCCGCCGTCGCGCGGAAGCGTGAAATCAGGAGCCTTGTCGCCTTGCGCAAGTTTGGTCATGTCTTTGCCTCGGTTGGAAAATAGTGAGCGGTCGAACCTGCCACGCAGATATAATGGCCGGACGAGATTCGTCCACCGCGAGCGGACCCACGGTCGAGTGAAAGAACCGACGCCTGCCCACGAGAAGATTCGCTTCCGCCGGAAAGAGATTACCGGCTGGCACGCTTACCCGTCGGCTGAGGGCACGCCGCTGCCCGACCGGCGCCGTCTGGTGCCACGCTGGCTGGCCGGCATGCTGAAATGGACCGCAATCGGCGTCACTTCGCTGATCGTTATTGTTGCAGCGCTGCTCTTTGTCATTCCATCGACCGGTGTCGAAAGCGAGTGGCTGCGCACTCAGGCCGAGCGCGCTGTGGACGACCTCACCGGCGAGCAGGTTGAGGCGCGCATCGGGCGCACGACGCTGGCGCTCGACAGCCGCTACTTCCTGGCAATCGGTATTCGCGACCTGGAATTGAGCGACCGTGAAACCCAGACGCGTTTTCTCACCGCCGGGCGGGTCGATCTGGGCATCCGGTTCTGGCCGCTACTCGGCGGCGAGGTCGAAGTCGCGTCCGCGACGCTTGCCGATGCCCGGGCACTGCCGCCCGTTGGCGGCAGCGGTGCCGGAGGCGCCGACCTGATCGAACCGGACGACGTGCTCGATGCTGTGCTCAACGGCCTTGATCAGCTGGGAAGCCAGATCGGGCCTGACGGTCTTGAAACTGCGCGGCTGCGAAATGTGACGCTGGAGTTTGCCCAGCCCGGGCGCGAGGCCACGCCCTTGGTAATCGATACGGGCCGGCTGCAGCATGTCGGCGATGGTGCAATCGAGCTCGAAGCTGAGATCGCGGCCGCGGGTCACGTAATCAGCCTGACGGGCGAGGGGAGCGCGCCGACGCCGGGGCGACGCTTCAGCGTAACGGCAACTGTTGCGGAACGGCCGGAAGTTTACGCATTCGGCGATACCGGCTCGCTGCGGCTTGGCGAGATTGAGGTCGCCATCACCGGGCAGGCGGGCGCCGAAGGTGCTGGCCCTGCGGAGGTAAGACTAACGGCCTCGTTAGCCGATTCCGCGGTCGCGACCGGCTCGGAGGAGTTCGATGCCAACGCGCGGTTGGAGTTCCGGCTGACGCGTGGCGCAGGTGCGTTCTGGGTCGAGCGTTTCGACCTTAATGTTGCGCGGTCGAGTTTCAGCTTCTCAGGGCCGATAACGCCCCGATTAGACGATGAAGACGGAAACGGTCCGGTCTACGCATTTCAGTTGATCGGCCCGCGCGTCAGTCTTGCGCCTCAGGGGTCGCCCGAGCCCGCTCTGGCAGCAGTCGCGCGGCTCACAGGCTGGATATCGCCCGACGGGCGCGACCTCGTGGCTGAGGAAATCAGCGTCGCAACGGGGCAGGGCGAAGTGATCGGCTCTGGCGCGTTGGAGCTGGTTTCGGGCAAGTCCCCGGGTTTGTCGCTCGCCGTTGCCGTGCCGCGCATGCCAGTCAGCCATGTAAAAAACATCTGGCCGTTTTTTGCCGCACGTGGCGCGCGCCGCTGGGCACTGGCCAATGTGTTTGGCGGTTGGGTGGAAAATACGCGGCTCCTCCTGAAAATAGCGCCGGGTCGACTGACCGACGGCGAGGCATTTGGTCCCGACGAAGCATCCGGACATTTCGAGGTTTCGGGAGCGCGCTTCGATGTTGCCGGTTCGATCCCGCCGATGCGCGATGCAATGGGTTCCATCGACTTTGCCGGCACCGACGTCGATATCGCCCTGAAATCCGGCACGATCTTCACCGAAGGCGGTCGCACGCTCGACGCGAAAAACGGTTCGCTAAAAATCACGGATGCTCACATCCAGCCTCTGATCGGTGATGTCGATGTGGAGATCGACGGTTCCGCTGCGGCCGTCGCCGAGGTTGCAAGCTACGATCCGATCAATCTGTCCAATTATCTGCCGATCACGCCTGAGGGGCTCACCGGCACAGCGAAAGGGCGCATCCTCGCCAGCATCCCGCTTGAGGCGGACATTGAGGCCAAGGATCTCGAATGGCATTTGCAGCTCGACTATGAGGGCTTGTCGCTGGCCGAACCCTATGAGGGGCAGCGCATTGAAGACGCGAGCGGCACGATCGTCGCAGATCGCGACCGCGCCGATGTCGTGGCCGAGACAAAGCTGAACGGCATTCGCGGCGAACTCACGCTGTCGGAACCGATGGGAGACGACAAGAGCGAACGGCGCCGTCAGGCAAAGCTGTTCCTGGAGCCGGGCGATTCTGAAAAGCTGTTCTCCGGTCTGTCTGAAGTCGTATCGGGACCGATGACACTCGAGGTCGAGCAGTTGGGCCCAGGTCGTGAGAAGGTGAAAGCCGATCTGACAGCCGCGACGCTCAGCCTGCCCTGGATCGGCTGGCAGAAGGCGAAGGGGGTCGCGGCAAGCGCGGATTTCGTTCTGGAGCGAAAAGACGGCACGACCGAGCTGGACGATTTCAGCATCTCAGGGCGCGGCTTCGGTGCATCGGGGACGCTTGCGGCCGATGACAACGGTCTCGCACGTGCGCGTTTGGCCGGCGTTGCGTTCAATCCCGGCGACAGTCTGGCCCTGGCGATCGACCGCGCAGGCGGGAGCTACTCGGTCAACGTCTCCGGCGAGCGGCTGGATGCGCGTTTCCTGATCGACGAGTTCGGTGCCGCCCTTCCGGGCACCGGGGCCGGCGGATCTTCCAGTGGATCGCCCTCCGTGAAGCTCGACGCCGAGATTGCTGAAATCGCCGGCCACAATGGCGAAGTGCTGGTCGGCGCGAAGTTTGCCTATTCGGGTACATCTGCCGAACCGGGTATCCGCATTTCGGCCGTCACGCCACAGGGCGCGCGCGCGACTCTTGTCGATGCTTCCGCAGGCGGCTCGCGCAAGGTGGAGTTCAAGGCAGATAATGCCGGCGCTGTGCTCCGCTTCCTCGATGTCTATGACAAGCTCGATGGCGGGCGCGCCGCACTCAGCCTCGCCGGTGGGGAGGGCCCGTTGCGCGGACGCCTTGAAATGCTCGATTTCGGGCTGATCGACGAAGCGCGTTTGCAATCGATCGTGTCCGGCTCTGCCGGCGGCAGAGAGCAATCGCTGAATCAAGCTTTGCGCCGGGATGTGGATGTGTCGCGGGCGCGTTTCAATCGCGGTTCGGCGCTCGTCGAAATGGGCGCAAACTACGTGCGGATAGAAGATGGCGTTGTCAGCGGCCCAAGCGTGGGATCCACTTTTGCTGGGACGGTGTTCGACGCAGAAGGCAACATGTCGATCACCGGCACATTCCTGCCGGCCTACGGCATCAATCGGCTGTTCGGCGAAATTCCGCTTCTGGGCCAATTGCTGGGGAATGGCCGTGGCGGCGGCTTGCTTGGAGTCACTTACAGATTGTCAGGCCCGGCGAAATCACCGTCGCTAGAAGTAAACCCGCTGTCGATCGTGGCGCCGGGAATATTTCGATCGATATTCGAGTTCAGATAGCCACTCAGGCAGCGGGTGTCGGCACTTCCGATTTTCTGGAAAGCGGAGATCAGTTGTTGATCGCGCCGACGGAGCCGCCATCGAGGCGCTTCAGGCTCATGCCGATCACGGGAACGAGCTGGTTTTCCACCTTCACCGAGACGGTAACGTTCATCGTGTCGTCATCCGCCATGCGAGCCTGCATCGCGCCATCGAGCGATGCGCGCGCCAGCTTGAAAACGACTCGGTTGGAAGCAACCGAACCGCCGATCACATCGAGGCCTTTGCCCGCGGCACCGTCCATGAAGGTGCCGCGGTAGCCCTTGCGGCCTGATTTCTCGATTGCAGCCGACATCTTCTGGGTGAACAGGCCGACCCTGCATCCGCCGTCAAGCGACATGCCGATCTTGCCGTCCGGCGTGGTGCCGGTGAAATTGCAGATGAACTTCGTGCCTTTGTATTTTCCGGCAACGATTTCGCCCGGTCCCGACCAGCGGCCCTCTACCGCACTGAAGAAGCGGCGCTCGCGCTCAGATGCATCGGCGTCCTGAACGGAACCGATGGTGGCAGCGCCAACGACCAGAGGGATCACGGCGGACAGGAGAGAACGTACGATCATTGGACACCCGACAACGGCAGACGCGAAAGCTGATCAGACAATGAACAATATTGGTTAACGCTTCGCTATTGCGGGTCGATGATGCGCTAGGCGGAAGGCAGGTGCAAGGTTAGCCTGCCGAAACGTCAGATTCCGCACCTTTTCGGGCCGAAAACTGCGTCAGCGTGATGATGAATTCGCCCATGCCAGGCCGCTTCACGGCTTTGAAGGGCAGGGGGCGCGCGGTTTCCATGGCGGCGATTCCAATGCGCGCCGTCATCATGCCGTTGATCACGCCCTCACCGAGCTTGGCCGAAAGCCGGGCTGCCAGCCCGTGGCCGACCAACTGCTGGACAAGGCTGTCTCCGGCCGCGATTGAGCCTGTGACGGCGAGATGCGCAATAACGGAGCGACCAAGTCGGAAAAAGCCCAGCGTGCCGGGCCGCGCGCCATAGAGTTCCGATAGGCGCCTGACAAGCCGCCCTGCCTCGAACACGACATAGCCGACATCGAACAAAGCGCGCGGGCTGACAGCTGTCACAATCGAGACCCGCTTGGCGGCGTCCGCTATGAGCGTTGAAGCTTGCCGGTCGAGCGGTGAGAGCAGTTCGGTCTCGGCCAGCCGCAGAAGATCGGGCCCATCGATCACATCGTCTTTGAGTTCCGCCAGCGCTTTGCGTCCGGCGGCTGTGCCGGGGTTGGCCGTGAGAAACGAGGTAAGGTCGCTGACGAGCTTCCGCGCTTCCTTCGCGCCACCGCTCGATTCGGCTTTTGTGGCGCGGGCGCGCATCGCCTCCACGGAGGCCAGCCGCCGCATGGCGACGAATTCGCGCGTCAGGATCGCAAAAAGCGCGAAACCGGCAATCGCGGCGAGCCCGGCCGCTGCCCAGCCAAGCCAGTCGGCGCGCGCGAAGAGATCGCGGATCAGACTGTCAATCCAGAGGCCGATTGCGGCGGAGACAAGCACGCCGAACGCAGCGACGAATATCGCGCCAAGACGCGAGCGCTTGCGTCGAGCCGGCACCGGTGGGGGATCGAGCTCGGCCGGGTCGATCTCGTCAATGACGTCGATTGCGGCCGGAACGACATTGCCGGACTTTTCTGGCTTCACCGCAAGCGGCTTGCGCGGCGCACGGTTCTTCTCTGCCGCCTGCTTTGTCGGGGGGCTTTCGGGCTCGACCTTGAATGATGCGGGCTTGCGCTTCTCGCTCATGCCAGACGGTCTCCAAGCAGAAACTGAAGGGCGCGGTCCAGTCGGACATGCGGCAGGGAGAGTTTTAGCCCCTCGGCCGATTCTTCCAGCTTCGGCGGCTTGAAGCGCACGAAGCGCAGCTCGTTGTCATGCTGGTCGCCATGTGCGCCATCGGTGCGGAAAAGCCGAGAAGGTTTGTCGGGCAGGTCGCCGGGAAATACCGCCGTCTCCGTTTTTCCGTCGAAGGTCTCCTCGCCAATCGTCTCGCCTTTCATCGGCGTGCCGATGATGACCGGCAATGTGTCGCGCCCGTTTTTCACCGTGCCTTCGCGTGTCGCACGCACCGCAGCCATCGCGACCGCCTCGACTGTGGCACCGGAAAAATTGGCGCGGGCGATAGCCCGCTCGGCAAGCCGCCGCACGATCGCCTCGAGCTTGTCATGCTCCGTGTGGTGAATGTGGTCGGCCTTGGTAGCGGCCACCAGAATGCGGTCGATCCGGCGCGAAAACAGGTCAATGAACGGATTGCCACGCCCGGGGCGGAAGCACTCCAATATTTCCGTCATCGCCCGCTCCAGATCGGCAACGGCTGCCGAACCGGCATTGATCGCCTGCATTACATCGACAAGCACGATCTGCCTGTCGAGCCGCGTGATGTGCTCGCGGAAGAACGGTTTTACGACATGCGTTTTGTAAGATTCGTAGCGCCGCGCCATCACTGCGCGCAGCGATCCGGGTTTCGCAGGCTGCTTACTTGGCGGTAGCGGCGCAAAAGTTAGCGCCGGCGACCCTTCCAGATCGCCCGGCATAAGGAAACGCCCGGGCGGCAATGTAGAAAGCGCTCGCTCGTCTTGTTTGCAGGCACGCAGATAGTCGGCAAAAGCCTCGAAAAGCTGCCGCGCTTGCGTCTCGTCCGCCGGCGCATCGGCATCCGCCGCCTCGGCCCGTTTGCGCCAGTTTTCGGAGAGCTCGGCGCGCACTGGCAATGCCGCCAGCTCGAACGCCTCGCGCGAAAAATCATCGTAGGATTTGCCGAGAAGCGGCAGGTCGAGCAGCCATTCGCCGGGGTAGTCGACAATATCGATCGACAGGCTGCCGGCGGAGAACATGCGGTTCCAGGTCGAGGCGGATTCATACTCCACCGTGAGCCGCAATTCCGAAATCGCGCGGGTCGATTCCGGCCAGACGCGCTCGTTCACAAGTGCCGCAATGTGGTCCTCATATTGGAACCGCGGCACTGCATCGTCCGGCTGGTGCTGCAGATACGCTTTCGCGATGCGGCCCGATTTCCGCGCCTCGAACATGGGCAGCCGGCCGCCATGGATGAGGTTTTGCACCAGCGAGGAGATGAAAACCGTTTTGCCGGCGCGCGACAGCCCGCTCACGCCCAGTCGGACAGAGGGCGAAAACAGATTGGCCGCCCGCCCGGTCACGGTGTCGAATGCAATGCGTGCTTCGTCTGTCAGGGAAGTCAGTGGGGGCAATCGCGTCACCTTGGCTAGGGTGATTGCGATATAAGCGCTGCGCGGGCGACTTTCAAAACCGCGTGGCGGTTCAGTCGCGCTTGCGGGTGATGAATGCCTCAAGTCGCCCTTTGCCGGGCGCCGCCTGCGAAAGCGGTCCGTCAAACGCAATCACCGCCAGCCCCGATTTGGGGAAGCCGGCAGCCAAGACCTCAAACGCCTCTGCCGCACCATCGCCGGAGAGCGTTTCGGCGAGGTCTTCCATCATCGGGTTGTGGCCGACAAGCATGATGCACTCTGCATCAGGTGCGCCACGCGCGACATCCAGATACCCTGCCGCATCGGTAGAGTAGAGCGTGTCGAGAAACGTCACGCGGTCTTCCATCGGCCCGATCACCTGCGCGACGCCGGCCCAGGTGTCGCGTGCGCGGCGTGCGGTCGAGCACAAGATAAGGTCGGGAATCAGGTTCCGCTCAGCCATCTGCGCGCCGATCGAGCGCGAATCCGCTTCGCCCGAGTTTTTTAGCGCCCGGTCGAAATCCCGTTCGCCGGGAGAGGCCCAGACGGCTTTGGCGTGGCGCAGAAGCAGCAATCGGCTCATCGATAAGTTCCGTCAGGGCAGTTGGACCGTTGCCTCGATCTAGGAGATGGCACCCGGCAGCGCAATCTTTCGCGCATGTTGCAGCTTCATGAATGCCTGTCGACAAGGCGAAGGGCACACGTGGGCGCTGTATAGAGAATTGAAAATAAAGAGTATTTCAGTGCGATGAAAATCGCTCGCACAGACGAAATTGAGGCTTTGTTCAATCAATTAACAAAAGCGTGAGACGGCGCGCCTTTGCGCTTGTACGCCTAGGGGGCTGCGAATATATAGGCGCCGGGTCGTCCAGTGGGGTGAGTCGAATGAGTGATCTCGTTGACAGTGACTACGTGCCCTCGGAGAAAGAGCCGTTCATGAATGATCGGCAAAAAGCATACTTCCGAAACAAGCTCGTAGACTGGAAAAACGATATTTTGCGCGAAGCGCGCGAAACGCTGGAAATTCTTCAGCAGGAAAATGCGAACCATCCCGATCTCGCAGATCGGGCTTCGTCCGAAACTGACCGCGCGATCGAATTGCGGGCCCGCGACAGGCAACGCAAGCTGATCGCCAAGATCGATGCCGCATTGCAGCGTATTGAGGATGGCACTTACGGGTTCTGTGAGGAAACCGGGGAGCCGATTTCTCTGAAGCGCCTGGATGCCAGGCCGATCGCAACACTTTCGCTTGAGGCGCAGGAGCGCCATGAGCGCCGCGAGAAGGTTTATCGCGACGATTGATCTTCGCAATCAGCCTATCGAAAAAGCCCGGTTAATGCCGGGCTTTTTCTTTTCCAAGCGTCTATTTCTCGCGCTGCTCCGAAAGTTGGCCGAGCAAGCGGGCCATCTCGTCTTCGACACTTTCGGGTCCGGTCGGCTTTCCGGCCTTCTCCGCTGGCGGCGGTGATTCCGGCACTGCGGCCGCCTGTTTTGGTTCAGGCCTGTCGCCGAGCGTCACCTCGAGCTCTTTCAGCAGCGTATCGTCCAGATCGGTGCTTTTGTCTGTCGATACCGGCGAAGGCGCAGGTGCCGGTGCGGGAGCCGGTGGCGCAACAGACGCAGCGGCGGCGGCTACTGGCCTGGGAGCGGCAGGCGCCGGAGGGGCACTCGGTTGTGTGGTTGCGGCCGGTTTGGGCGCAGCAGTCGGCGTTGGAGCCGGCTTTGGCGGTGTCGCATCGGAGCTGCTTTGACGCAGGGCAGAAGCAATGCGTGACGTCAGCGAAGCCGGCGTCTCGCCGGCAGGTTGCGCCGGCTTTGGCGCAGGGGTTGGCGCATTGGCCGCAGCGGGCGGCGGCGGAGGCGCCGCGGGTGCAGCCGGTGGCTGAGAGCTTTCGGTCGTTTGCCGCGCGCCCGGTTCTTCAACATGAGCGCGTGGTTCGGCAGAAGCTCCACGCCGTGCCGGTGCCTGAAGCCGGATATTCTGCTCCACAACAATGTCGGTTGGCCCGCCGATCAGCACCAGATGCTCGACATCGTCGCGACGCACGAGCACGAGCCGCCGGTGGCTGTCGACCGCGGTTGCGTCCATCACCGCGAGCCGGGTTTTTCGGTTGCGTCCGCCGGCGACGAATGTGCCGAAGGTCAGTCCCCGCACGACTCTAATGATGACCAGCACGACGAGGAGCAGAATCAATGCTCCAAGCGTCCAGATCATCGCCGAAGCGTATTCAGGTCCGGCAATGCTTTCCAGCCAAGCGCGCATCTGATTGATTCCTCGTGGCCTCGATTGGCAAAAACGTATCGTGCCGGGGCTGTACCCGCAAGTTCACCCACTGCTATCGGCTCCGCTGTCCCCCGCGCATCTTGCGGCTTTCGCCGACGGTGATGTATGCCGGTCAGCGGGTGAGGGGCGCCGCTTCCTGCCTTGTAGCGAAGTACGGATACAAAGAGCGCATGGCCAGGAAACCGGGTGTCGATTTTCAAACCGTGCCGATCATCGATGAAGGCACGCGCATCGGCCCCACCACACGGCTGATAATATTCGCGATCATTCTTCTCGGTGCGGCGGTCTTTTTCGCGCTTTTCCGCGATTGGCTGGGCGATCAGTTCCTGCTCGGACTTCTGGGTGTGCTGGCCATGATCGGCACTGGCTTCCTGTTCGCCGCCGCGATCGGCTTCATTCAGGTTGCGCCTTCCTCCGCCGCGGACGAGCTGGCCAAGTCGTTTGTGGACTCCATGGCGCAGGGACTGGTGATCACCGATCAGAAAGGCCGCATTGTTTATGCCAATGCCGCTTATGCTGACCTGACCGGTGCCACGTCGGCCAACGACATCAAGACCGTCGAAGGCATGCTGCTCGACAAATCCGAGGCGGCGGCGACGCTGGTCCGGTTAGGCAATGCGCTGCGCGATGGTCATCAGGCCGAAGGCGAATTCCGCCTCTCGAAGTCGATCCGCCCCGGTGCCACCGATGGTGCCTGCTGGTATCGAACGCGTGCCCGCGCCTTCATGTTGCCGGGGCACCGCAACCCGTTTCACGCTTGGCAGATTTCGGACATTTCAGATGAGCGCGCCGAACAGGAGCGCTATTTCCTCGATCTGCAAAAGGCGATTGACCATCTCGATCATGCGCCGGCAGGCTTCGTCTCGGCTGATCCTGAAGGCCGCGTCACTTATCTCAACGCCACGCTGGCCGATTGGCTCGGCGTCGACCTCGCCAATTTCACGCCGGCCAGCCTGCGCCTGTCGGAAATCGTTGCGGGCGACGGCATGGCGCTGATCCACGCCGTAAAGGCCGAACCCGGCAAGACGCGCGATGTGGTCATCGATCTCGATCTCGCAACCCGCAAGGGCGAAGTATTGCCCGTGCGCTTCATGCAGCGGGCCAGTGCAAACCGCGACGGCACGCCCGGCCCCTCGCGAACAATCGTATTGAATCGCAGCCATGGCACCGAAGCCGCGGGCGAAGATAGTGGCTCCGAGGTGCGGTTCACGCGCTTCTTCAATTCGACGCCGATGGCAATCGCAGGTGTCGACAGCGAAGGCCGCATATTGCGTACCAACGCGCCGTTCCTGTCGCTTTTTGCAAGCGTCGTGGATCAGCATGCGGTGGATCGCGGCGTGCGGCTCGAAGGCGTAATCCACGAGCGCGACCGCGCAGCCTTCAATGCCGCCCTTGAAAGGGCCCGCCAGCGGCAGGCGAATATCGAGCCGATCGACACAGTGTTCCCCGACAATGACGAGCGCCACATGCGCTTCTACGTCAATGCCATTGCCGACGAGGCGGGCGAGGGCGAAGAGGCCGCGATCGTCTACGCCGTCGAGACGACCGAGCAGAAGGCGCTCGAAGCGCAGATGGCGCAGAGCCAGAAGATGCAGGCGGTCGGCCAGCTGGCGGGCGGCATCGCGCATGACTTCAACAATGTGCTCACCGCCATCATCATGGCGTCGGACCTGTTGCTGACCAACCACCGGCCGTCAGACCCGTCCTTCCAGGACATCATGAATATCAAGCAGAACGCCAACCGCGCCGCCTCGCTGGTGCGCCAGCTACTGGCATTCTCGCGCCGCCAGACAATGCGGCCGGAAGTACTGAACCTGACCGACGTGTTGGCCGATCTGCGCATGCTTCTGGCACGGCTTGTCGGCAACGACATCACCATGAACATCGAGCACGGTCGCGACCTGTGGCCGGTGCGTGCCGATATCGGCCAGTTCGAGCAAGTGATCGTCAATCTTGCGGTCAATGCGCGCGACGCCATGCCCGAAGGCGGCGAACTCACGATCCGCACGCGCAACGTCGAAGAAGCCGAGTGCGAAGGTTTTGGCCACCGCGAACTCGCCAGAGCCGACTATGTGCTTGTTGAGGTGGAGGATACGGGCACTGGCATCGACCCGGATGTCATCCGCAAAGTCTTCGAGCCTTTCTTCACAACCAAGGAAGTCGGCAAGGGCACAGGCCTTGGCCTTTCCATGGTCTACGGCATCATCAAGCAGACCGGCGGCTTTATCTTCTGCGATTCCGAGCTCGGCAAAGGCACCGTCTTCCGTATCTTCCTGCCGCGCCACGAAGTGGAAGCTGTTGCTGAAATAGATGCCGATGCACCGGCGCAGGCGGTGGCCGAGCAAAAGCCGGTAGCCGAGGCCAAAAAGGACCTTTCAGGCTCCGCCACCGTGCTTCTCGTGGAAGACGAGGATGCCGTGCGCATGGGCAATGTGCGCGCGCTCGCCTCGCGCGGTTACACCGTGCATGAGGCGTCTTCGGGTGTCGAGGCACTCGAGGTTTACAACGAGCTTGGCGGCAAGGTGGACATTGTCGTCTCGGACGTGGTGATGCCGGAGATGGACGGTCCGACGCTGCTGAAGGAACTGCGCAAGCTGCAGCCTGACATCCGCTTCATCTTCGTGTCCGGCTATGCGGAGGACGCTTTCGCCAAAAGCCTGCCGGCCGACGCGAAATTCGGCTTCCTACCTAAACCCTTCTCGCTGAAACAGCTCGCAACCACGGTGAAGGACATGTTGGATCGCGAGCCGGGGTGAATCGCCTTAACTGGTCGTTAACCATACGAGAGCAGCATCTGCTTGGGAGGAGACCCAAGGAGAACCGTCATGTTCTTGCAGGGCATCCCCAAGCTACGCGCCGGCTTGAAAGGCGCGATGCTGCTCTCAGCGTTCTTCCATGTGTTTCCCGCAATTGCGCACGACGCGCTGCCTACCAGCGCCATGCCGCAGGGCTGGTCCTACCCGCTCGCCTGCTGCTCAGGCTATGACTGTCGCGAGGTATCGCACAGCCAGATCAAGGAAGGCCCGGCCGGCTACGTGATCGCCAGCACGGGCGAGCTCATTCCGATGACCGATCGTAAAGTGAAGCCGTCACCCGATGGCGAGTTTCACTGGTGCTCGGTCGCTGGCAAGGATGACGGAAAGACGATCTGCCTGTTCGTTCCGCCGCGCGCGTTCTAAGTGCCAGCTCACTGAAAGCCGGACCGGGCAGAACGAAACTCCCGGCTTGCAAAATTGGTCGGACCAGATTGCCCTCACGGGTGGTTTGCGCTAGCATCCTATTATTTCGAGCTACGAAAAAATGCTCGGTGGGAGGGATGCGAGATGGCTGGCAAGAAGATATTGATGCTCGTTGGCGAGTATAGCGAGGAGTACGAGATCTTTGTGTTCGAACAGGCGATGCATGCCGTCGGGCACAAGGTGCATGTAATCTGCCCGGACAAGAAGGCGGGCGACATGATCAAGACGTCGCTGCACGATTTCGAGGGCCAGCAGACTTACACCGAGAAACTTGGCCACGACTATTACGTCAACAAGACCTTCGGCGAGGTGAATGTCGAGGAATATGACGCGGTCTATTGTGCGGGCGGGCGGGGACCGGAATACATCCGCATCGATCCCCGCGTACAGGCGATCGTCCGGCATTTCCACGAGGCGGGCAAGCCGATCTTCACGATCTGTCACGGAGTGCAGATACTCATTGCCGTCGATGGCGTGGTCCGCGGCAGAGAAGTAGCTGCGCTGCATTATTGCGAGCCGGAAGTTACCTTGGCTGGCGGCAAATATGTCGACGTGCCGGCCGACGGCGCACATGTCGATGGCAATATCGTTTCGGCCAAGGGCTGGCCTGGCCTGTCAAACTTCATACGGGAATGCCTCACTGTGCTGGGCACGCAGATCAGCCACGGAGAAGCCCTGCAGGAGGATCGAAAAGTCCGCAGTGCGGCCTAGTGCACCCGCGCAGATGAGGCTTGTTAGCTAGTCAGCTTCAGCGGCGCCTTCGGCCTCGTCGCCGGGCGCATTGTCCAGCACGCCGAAATCTTGCGAGCGCACACCGGTGCCAGCGGCAAGGAATCCTTCCGCGGCCAGCCCGCGCCGGAGCAGTTCGCGGACGGCCGCCGCCCTGCTGGGCATCCGGTTTCCGAACCTGAAGTCCTCAAGTGCTTGCAGCTCATCAGCATTTAGCATGATCTGCAGGCGCTCTTCCCGCTCGCGCTGGCTCATCCTCTTTTCTCCGAACAGCCGCTACGCCTACGCGACCGTGCAAAGTTAGTAACTGATGCAATTTGGCCAATCTTAGGCAATGACATATTGCTGTACAAGTGGTAGTTGGCGCGACACGCTACACTGCGCATTCATATCTAACACATTGAGAATAATAATGTTTTTCCTGTTCATGCGCTTCGGTGCATGCTAGGGTGCAGATGTTGTGAATATCTCAAATTTCCCTCCGGGGACGACGACGCGGTCACCCATGGAGTTACTTATCGCAGATCTCAGAGCAGAGTTGGCAGCGGTAGCTGCCGACCAGCGATCTGTCGTTGACGTCAACGAATTAGTCGATGGTGCGATTGCCAGACATCCGGCTTGCACTGACCGTAACCGTATCGAAGCCCTCGTGGTTTGGCTTGCCGATGAGCTGCAGTTGCCTTTGATGTTGGGCGCTCGCAAGGCAACTGGCTAAGCTAGAGCGGAATATTGTCGTGCTTCTTCCAGGGGTTGGTGAGTTCCTTGTTGCGCAGCAGCCTGAGCCCGCGGGCCACGCGCCGGCGCGTGGAATGCGGCATGATTACTTCGTCCACATAGCCGCGCTCTGCCGCCACGAAGGGTGACAGGAAGCGATCTTCATATTCCTTCGTGTGCCGGGCGATCTTTTCGGGATCGTTGATGTCCTTGCGGTAAATGATCTCGACCGCGCCTTTCGCGCCCATCACGGCGATCTGCGCGCTCGGCCAGGCATAGTTCAGGTCTCCGCGAAGGTGCTTTGACGCCATCACGTCATACGCGCCGCCGAAGGCCTTGCGGGTGATGATCGTGATTTTCGGAACGGTCGCTTCAGCATAGGCGAAGAGCAGCTTCGCACCGTGCTTGATGAGCCCGCCATATTCCTGCGCAGTACCAGGCAAAAAGCCCGGGACATCGACGAAAGTCACGATCGGGATGGAAAAGCAGTCGCAGAAACGCACGAAACGCGCCGCCTTGCGGCTGGCGTCGCTGTCGAGCACGCCGGCCAGTACCATGGGCTGGTTGGCGACAATACCGACCGTGCGGCCTTCGACGCGGCCGAAGCCAGTCACGATGTTCTTGGCGAAGGACGGCTGGATTTCGAAGAAATCGGCTTCGTCCACCGTCTTCAGGATCAGCTCGCGAATGTCATAGGGCTTGTTGGCGTTGTCCGGCACGAGCGTATCGAGTGAATAGTCTTCATCGGCCGCGGTCTGATGGCAGTCGATTTCGGGAAGATCGCTCGTGTTTGAAAGCGGCAGGAAATCGACCAGCCGGCGCATCTGCAGAAGCGCTTCAACGTCATTGTCGTATGCGCCGTCGGCGATGGAGGATTTCGTGGTGTGAACGCTGGCGCCGCCGAGTTGCTCGGCCGTCACCGTTTCGTTTGTGACGGTCTTCACCACATCCGGGCCAGTGACGAACATGTAGGACGTGTCGCGCACCATGAAGATGAAATCCGTCATGGCAGGCGAATAAACATCGCCGCCCGCGCACGGGCCCATAATCACCGAGATTTGTGGAATGACGCCGGAGGCAAGCACATTGCGCTGGAAGATTTCCGCGTAGCCGCCAAGCGCGGCTACGCCTTCCTGAATGCGCGCGCCGCCGGCATCATAGAGCCCGATGATCGGCGCGCGGTTCTTGAGCGCCATTTCCTGAACCTTCACGACCTTTTCGGCCTGCGCTTCCGAAAGCGAACCGCCGAACACGGTGAAGTCCTTGGCGAACACGAAGATCGGCCGGCCGTTCACCGTGCCCCAGCCGGTGACCACGCCGTCGCCGGCAATCTTGGTGTTCTCCATGCCGAAATCGGTGGAGCGGTGCTCCACGAACATGTCGAATTCTTCGAAGGTACCTTCGTCCAGAAAGACAGAGATACGTTCGCGCGCCGTCAGCTTGCCGCGCTTGTGCTGCGCCTCGATACGTGCCTGGCCGCCACCGGCCCGGGCGATTTCACGCCGGCGTTCAAGCTCGGCAAGCACTTCCTTCATCGACGATCCCCCGCGCCACCTAGCGCATCATCTAAGTCTGTTACCACGATTGCCTGCGCTGGCAAGCGAGCGCCTGCGCGGTACGGCTTTGCCTTTATGCGCTACCAGCTTCCGGTGTTTTCCATCGAAGCCCAGGGCTCGGCCTTTTCCTGCGCGCCGCCTTTCTGCAGCAGTTCGAACGAGATGTTGTCGGGCGACCGCACGAATGCCATGCGGCCGTCGCGCGGTGGCCGGTTGATCGTCACACCGGCATCCATGAGCTTCTGGCAGGTGGCGTAGATGTCATCGACCTCATAGGCGAGGTGGCCGAAATTGCGGCCGCCGGAATATTCCTCCGGATCCCAGTTGTAGGTGAGTTCCAGCAACGGCGCCGCAGATGATTTTCCGGCTTCGACGTCGTCGGAAGCGGCGAGAAAAATGAGGGTGAAGCGGCCGGCCTCGTTTTCGATCCGGCGCGTTTCGACCATGCCCATCTTGTTGCAGTAAAAATCGAGCGATTGGTCGATATCGGTCACCCGGACCATGGTGTGCAGATAACGCATTGAGAGCCTCCATTGCGGTTGGGTGACTGTTTAGGACGCCGCCGCATGGGCCCGCAACCGGCTAGCGCCGCTTCCTTGGTCGAACAAAGCACAAGGAAAGCATCGGCTTGTCATGCTTGTGTTGAAAAAATTGGGGCGGCCCTTGCTAACAATCGATTTGAAAGTGTTATCCTGTCGCCAGGAATCAGTTGCGCCTGCGGGTATTGCGGAAGCGGGAAGGGTGCGTTCGGATGGGGGACAAGTCCTCGTCGGAAAGGCGGAGCGAGGCTAATCAACCGGTACTCGCCAACGAGGAGCGGGCCGATCAGGAAGCCCTGATCGAGGTTTCCGGCGCGATCAAATGGTTCGACGTGGCCAAAGGCTACGGTTTCATTCTGCCAGACGACAAGTCTCATGGCGACGTGCTGCTGCACGTAACCTGTCTGCGCCGCGATGGTTTTCAGACCGCGCTGGAAGGTGCACGCGTTGCTTGCCTTGCGCGCCAGGGCGATCGCGGCCTTCAGGCCTTCAAGGTTCTGTCCATGGACGCCTCAACCGCGGTGCATCCGGCCGAACAGGCGCCAGACCGTACTCATGTGTCGGTGACGCCAGAAAGCGGACTGGAACGCGCTCTGGTCAAGTGGTTCAACCGCACCAAGGGTTTTGGTTTCCTGACCATGGGTGAGGGCACAGAGGACATTTTCGTCCATATGGAAACGTTGCGGCGCTATGGCGTGACCGAGCTGCGGCCTGGCCAGGTGGTGTTGGTGCGCTTCGGGCGCGGCGAAAAAGGCCTTATGGCTGCCGAAATCTATCCGGATATGGGAACCCTGCCGGTTTCGCACTAAAGCGACCGGAACTCAGGGAGCATCCATGCCTCGGCTTGCGGCAAGCATCGCCACACTTCTGTCAGCTCTGATTTTCGCGTTTTCGCTCACCGGTCTGTCCGCGTCGGCGCAAAGCGGTCAGCCCATGCTGCTCCCCGTCGATCCGAACCCGCTGATTGTCGATGCGACCGGCGGCGAAACCGAGTTCACAGTCGAGATCGCCGACAGCAATGCAGAGCGTTCGCGTGGGCTGATGTACCGGCAGGACCTGCCCAAAATGCGCGGCATGCTCTTCGTGTTCGAAGACACCCGACGGGTCGCGTTCTGGATGAAAAATACACCGCTGCCGCTTGATCTCATTTTCATCGGTGAGGATGGGCGGGTGCGCACTGTCGGCCGCGGCGAGCCTTTTTCAGAAGCCCCGATTGCAGCCGCCGGACCCGTTCGTTTCGTGCTGGAGGTTCATCAGGGCACGGCCGCTGCGCTTGGCATCTCAGCCGGTGACAGGTTGCGCCACCCGGTGATCGACGCTATCGCAGAAGACAGATGAACTGGCATTTGCGGGGAGCGCAGCCTTCGGAATGGACACCTTTTCCCATGAGGGCTTCGACCTCGCATATCTCGAAAAGGGCGAAGGCGAACCGATCCTGCTGCTGCACGGTTTCGGCTCCAGCACCCTTGTAAACTGGATCAATCCGGGCTGGTTCAAAACACTCAGCGAGGCCGGCTATCGGGTGATCGCCTTCGATCATCGTGGCCACGGCCAGTCGTCCAAAAGCTACGAACCCGACGACTATCGTCCGTCACGTATGGCGGGCGACGCAGCGGCACTCCTGAAACACCTCGATATCACGAAAGCCCATGTGATGGGCTATTCGATGGGCGCACGTGTCGCTGCGTTCGCTGCGCTGGAATATCCAGAGATGGTCGCGACCGTCATTTTCGGCGGACTTGGGATCGGCATGGTCGAAGGTGTGGGCGATTGGGATGAGATCGCGGCCGCGCTGCGCACGCCCGATCCTTCGACGACAACACAGCCGCGGGCGCAGATGTTCCGCGCCTTCGCCGACCAGACGCGCAGCGACCGCGAGGCGCTGGCCGCCTGCATCGAAACGTCGCGTGAACTGATTGCGCCCGAAAAGATCGCCGACATCAAACAGCCGGCACTGGTCGCAGTCGGAACGACAGACGATATCGCCGGGGCACCCGGGCCGCTGGCCGAACTCATGCCGGATGCTGCCGCATTCGCCATAGAGGGTCGCGACCATATGCTCTCGGTCGGCGACCGCACCTACAAGGCGCGCGTTCTGGAATTTCTCAAGGAGCATCCGATTTGATTTCTGCCAAGCCCATGACTTTCAAAGGCGCGGAAGGAAACGCGCTCAGCGCCGATTTGTGGGATGGCGGCGGCCACCCGGTCATCTTTTTGCACGGCGGCGGCCAGACGCGCCGCGCCTGGGACAAGACGGCAAGGCAGGTCGCTTCGAGCGGCATGCGCGCCATCACGGTGGATTTGCGCGGCCATGGCGAAAGCGAGTGGGTGCAAAGCGGCAATTACACGTTCATGGACAATGCGCGGGATGTTGCAGCGGTCGTCAAGCAGGTCGAGGCGAAGTTTCACGCGCGGCCTTCCAATGTTGGTGCCTCGCTGGGCGGGCTTTCATCGCTGGCAGCGGAGCTGCATCTCGGGCCGCTGCTCGAAACGCTGATCCTGGTCGACATCACTCCGCGCATGAACCCCGAGGGCGTTGCCCGCATTCAGGGATTCATGGGCGAGAAGATGGACGAGGGATTTGCGACGCTGGAAGAAGCAGCGGATGCCATTGCCGCCTACTTGCCGCATCGCAAACGCCCGTCGTCGCTGGAAGGCCTGCGCAAGAATTTGCGCCTTGGCGATGATGGCCGCTACCGCTGGCACTGGGACCCAGCCTTCGTGCGCGGCGAACGCAACATCAATCTGAATGCGCCTGAGCTGATGGCACAGTTGCTGGAAGACTTGCCCAATCTGGTCATCCCGACGCTACTTGTGCGCGGCATGCAGTCGGAGCTCGTGGGCGAGGAGGAAGCGCGCGAATTTGTCGATCTCGCTCAGGCCGCGTCATATGTGGATGTCGGCGGTGCAGGCCACATGGTGGCGGGTGACCGCAACGATGTCTTTTCCGAAGCAGTGCTCGAATTTCTGACCGGGCGCGCGGCCGCCTAGTCCGGGTGAGCGCAGCAGAACCAGTCGGCTTCGAAGCTGGTTTTGCCGACGCCGGAAAAGCGCCGCAGCCTTTCAAGCTCTGCTTCGATATCGGTGCGCAGCGCGTTTGACGCGCGAACGCCGGGTTCTTTCCAGAAGGCCCGGACGGCCAGCACATCGTCGCTTCGGCTGGCCTTCATGTCGATGCGGCCGACAATGCGATCGCCCCGCATCACCGGGAAGACGTAGTAGCCATAGCGCCGCTTGGCTTCAGGCACGAAAATCTCGATCCGGTAGAAGAAACCGAACAGACGCTCGGTTCTGTTGCGGTTCCGGAGTAGCGGGTCGAAGGGGCTGAGAATGCGTACGCGACCCGGCGGTTCGGGGATGTCGTCGAGCATGGGTTCGTGCTCGGCCAGCATATAGCCGGGTGCGGGGCGACCGCCGCCCACCGCCTCGGCTTTCACCGGCACAAGTTCGCTGCGATTTGCATCGATCCAACTTTCGACTTCCGCCGCGCTGAGCAAATCCCAGAACGCCGCGATCTCGCCGCGGCTTGCAATGCCGAGCCGCTGAAGTGCCGCGCGGCAAGCCCAGTCGACGAATTCCGCTCGGTCGACGCGCCGCTCGAAAGACGCAGGCGGAATCACGCGCTCCGAAAGGTCGTAGACCTTCTGAAACCCTTCGCGGCGCGCGATGCAGAGTTCGCCGGTCTGCCAAAGATATTCGAGCGCCGCCTTCGCCGGGTGCCAGTCCCACCAGCCCGTATTCGGTTTGTCGCCTTCGAAGTCCCGCGCCATCGCCGGCCCATTGAGCGCGACATGTTCGCGTACGGCGTCGATGTCGCGCTCGAAATTTTCCTGTTCGAAATGCCCCTTCCAGCGCTCGCGCAGCCGCTCCTTCTGCTTTTCGAAACGATGCCGCCAATAGGGGAAGAATGCCGAGGGAATGATCGAGGCGTCGTGCGTCCAGTTCTCGAAAAGCAGGCGGTCCTTTTCGATTAATGCCGCGAGGTGGCGCTTGCGATAGGTCTGGCTGCGCGAGAAGAGAATGTGATGGTGTGCCCGTTCGACCACCTGAATGCTGTCGACCTGCACATAACCCAGATGCGTAATGGCCTCGACAAGCCCGTCCTTTCCGAGCATCCGGCCGGGATCGCGGCAAAGGCCTTGTTTGGAAATGAAGAGGCGCCGGGCATCGGCGTTGGAGATCGTACGCAGCATCGGCAACTTGTCGCGTTTCGGATGGAACTGTTCCACCCGAAACGCTCACAAAGTGCAATCTATGCGATGGCGCGCTCCTGACAGCGCTCTGTCAGGCGATCTTGCGAAGCTGCTCGCGTGCGCGGGCAGCGTCCGGCTTCGCAACCGGGCGGTTGGCCGCCGTTTTGGCAACTTCGGTCGGTTTCTGTGCCGGTGGGGCCTTGGACGAAACCATTGTTTCGATCGCAAAATGCACGTCTTTTGCCGGCACAGGGCGGCTGAACAGGTAGCCCTGCGCCTCGTCGCAGCCCTGGTCGAGCAGGAACGAAAGATGGGCTTCGTTCTCCACGCCTTCGGCCAGCACAGGAATGTTGAGGCTGTCGGCAAGGATGATCGTGGAGCGCACGATGGCGCCGGCCTGCTCATTGGTTTCCAGATCGATGATGAAGGATTTGTCGATCTTGATCTTGTCGAACGGGAAAGCGCGCAGCGTGGACAGCGACGAATAGCCTTGCCCATAGTCGTCCATCGCTATCTTTACGCCCATCGCCTTGAGCTGGCGGATGATGTGCAGTGCAACCTGCTGGTCGGTGATGATACTGGATTCGGTGATCTCCAGCTCCAGGCGCGTCGGTGCCAGCCCTGTCTCAAGCAGGATTTCATGCACGAGCTGTGGCAGGTTGGACTGCAGTACCTGTGCCGAAGCCACATTGACCGCGACCTTATACGAGCCGTTCCAGCTTGCCGCCTCGCGGCAGGCCTCGCGCAGCGTCCATTCGCCGACGGGCAGGATGAGGCCGGTCTCCTCTGCGATCGCGATGAAGTCGCCCGGCATGACCATGCCACGGGTGGGATGGTTCCAGCGGATCAGCGCCTCGAAACCGACAATCTCGCGCTTCGAAACGTCGATCTGCGGCTGGTAGTAGAGCTCAAGCTCGCCGCGTTCCACAGCGTGGCGCAGTTCAAGCGCAAGCGCGCTTTTCTCGCGGCTGGATTCATCCATCGATGCTTCATAGAAGCAGATCTTGTCGGTTGCCGATTGCTTGGCGCGATACATTGCAAGGTCCGCGCGGCTGGTCAGATCGTCCGGCGAGAGCCCATCGTTCGGATAGAGGCTGATGCCAATGCTGGCGCCGACCGTAAGGATACGCCCCTGGTGGTGGACCGGTTCGCTGACCTCTTCGAATATCTTTTCCGCGAAACGTGTGGCGTCATCGCGCGAATAGATGGCGTCGCACACGGCAACGAATTCGTCGCCACCGACGCGAGCCACGAAACTGTCGTCACCAAGATTGTCCGAAAGGCGCTCCGCCACGCATCGCAGCACAGCGTCGCCGGCTGCATGTCCGTGAACGTCGTTGACGTCCTTGAACCGGTCGAGATCGATCGCGACGATCGCAATCATCTGCGAACCTTTGGTCGCTTCGGAAATCAGCGAGGGCAGTTTGGAGGCAAGGTGCGGGCGGTTGGGAAGGCCGGTGACAGCATCGTGAAGTGCCATGTGGCGCAGGTTCTGAACCGACTCCTCCTCGCGGTGCATGTCGATCATGTAGCTCGACACAGCGGTCATCAGGATCAGGCAGATAACGGTCACCACCGCGACGACGAGCATGGTGCTTGAAACCATGCCCTCAGGCACGGCGATCGCCGAATTCGGTGTAATGATCGCTGCGCCCATTGCCGTGAAATGCATGGAGGCAATGCCGAGGATCAGTGCGAGCGAGCTGCCATATTTGCAGAATTTGGTGACCGGCCGTGCAAGTCGGTTGAAGGTGAGCGCGCCGAAAGTACAGCCGAAAATTACCGACAGTACGGCCAGCGTAGGGTCGAACGTCACCGTTCCGGTCACGCGAAGCGCCATCATGCCGGTGAAGTGCATGACCGCAATGCCGAGCCCCAACACCGCGCCGCTGACCTCGATCATGATGCCCGTACGCGTGCTCGCCGCGAGTGCCTGGGCTACAAAAGCGAAGCCAATAGCAAGGAGCAGCGAAGCAAGAGTGCCAATCGGCTCATAGGCATGTTCAATGCCCGGATTGTAGCCGAGCATAGCCAGAAAATGTGTTGTCCAGATTACCGCGCCGCAAACCACGGATGACAACAGCATCCACAAAACTCGGTGCGACCCGAACGTTCTGAAAACGCGCCCGAACAGGCGCGTCGCGATGAATGAGCCCAGCACACAAACCGTGACCGCCAGGGCCAGCGCCCTGTAGTCGTGCTGGTAAACGATGCAATTGATGATGTTCAGCAAGGAACCGCCCCCGTAATGTGCGGCTACACTTTCATGAAAAAGATCAAGAACTTCATAACGAAGCAGAAGGGCGCTGAATACGATTGCGCGTGGTTAATGGTTACTTGCCACGAAATTCAGGTGCGCGGCGCTCGCGGAATGCCGCCCGACCTTCTGCGTAGTCGGCGCTCTCGAAGGTCGCGGCACCAAGTGCTGCGGCGTCCGCTGCGTCAGTAGACGCGCTGCTCAGAACGGCCTTGATGGCTGCCTTCGAGGCTTTGACCGAAAGCGGTGCAGCGCGTGCAATTTGACCGGCCAACTCGGTTGCCCTTTCGTCAAGACTGTCCGCCGCATCTATCTCGACCAGAAATCCGATCCTCAACGCCTCCTCGGCCGCAAGCTGTGCTGCGCTGAATGTCAGATATTTTGCAAATTGCGGCCCGCAGGCATGAACGATGTCGGCCATGGCATCATGCGGATAGGCAAGGCCGAGCCGTGCGGCGGGCACGCAAAAGCGCGCATCTTCACTGGCCAGACGAATATCGCAGGCTGCTGCAATACCGAAGCCGCCGCCGAAGCAAATGCCACGGATCGCCGCGATGGTCGGCACCGGCGCGTTGCGGATGGCGGCGAAGGCATCGGAGTTTGCTTTTTCGTATGCGCGCGCGGTTTCGGCATTGCGTCGCACGGTATCGAACTCACCAATATCGGCGCCGGCGCAGAAATGATCGCCAGCACCGCTGATCAGAATCACACGTACGTCCGGGTCGGCAATCGCCGTCTCCAATCGGTCGGTGAGTTCCAGCCACATTGCCTGGCTGAGCGCGTTCCGTTTCTCAGGCCGCTCGATCGTCAGCCGCGCAACATGGTCTGCGATGTCGAGCGAGATGCTGCTTGCCTGGGCGCTGCCGGAGCCATGCATGTTCAAATCCGTTTGATCACCGTTAAGGAAAATGCGGTTCAACTCTATATGTCGTTCAACTATGCTTGGCCAATCAGCTATTGGCCGTGGTTTGGCCAACGTTCATCGCGAACGGAGAATGCGAAATGAGCACTCAAAGCGCAGCCAGGGCGGGGCATGTCAAACCCGTCGATCCGATCTGGAATTCGATGCGCGATGAAGCGCAGCAGGCGGTCGCCAACGATCCGGTCATGGCGGCCTTCATGTATTCGGCCATTCTGAACCAGGGAACGCTGGAAGAAGCGGTCATTCACCGCATCTCAGAGCGGCTCGACCATTCCGACCTCAATGCCGATCTGATTCGGCAAGCGTTCGAAGCAATGCATGAGGATCTGCCGGATTGGAGCGCAGCCGTGCGCGTGGATATTCAGGCTGTGTACGATCGCGACCCCGCATGCGACCGTTTCTTGATGCCTGTACTCTATTTCAAGGGCTTTCAAGCGCTGCAGACGCACCGTCTGGCACACTGGCTTTGGAATGGCGGTCGCAGGGATTTTGCGCTTTATCTGCAAAGCCGCTCTTCGAGCGTTTTCCAGACCGACATCAACCCTGCCGCGCGGATCGGCAAAGGCATCTTCATCGATCACGCAACCGGCGTCGTCGTTGGCGAAACTGCGGTGATCGAGGATGACGTTTCGATCCTGCACGGCGTCACGTTAGGCGGCACCGGCAAGGCCGGCGGCGACCGTCACCCCAAGATCAGGCACGGCGTGCTGATCGGCGCTGGCGCGAAAATCCTCGGCAATATCGAGATCGGGCACTGCACCAAGGTGGCCGCGGGTTCTGTGGTTCTTCAGTCGGTTGCCAACAACAAAACCGTTGCCGGTGTGCCGGCGCGCATTGTGGGCGAGGCGGGTTGCGAGGAGCCTTCGCGTATGATGGACCAGCTGTTGGCCGGTATCACCGAATAGCCAGCACGCACTTTACATCCATGTCAGGGCCGTGCCAGAAGCGCACGGCCTTTTCATTTGCGCCCGTACCGGAGACAGAGATTGAAGCCCGAGGAAATCAGGAAACTCGACGCCTATTTCAAGCGCACCTTCGCCAACCCCGCCCTTGAGGTGAGGGCGCGGCCGCGCAAGGACGATTCCTGCGAGCTTTATCTCGGGGACGAGTTTCTCGGCATCATCTTTAAGGATGAGGACGAGGGCGAACTGTCCTACAATTTCTCGATGGCCATCCTCGACATCGACCTGGACTAGGCTGCTACTGCCCGGTCCGCAGGAACGCCTGCATCTTCCCCAGCACCGCTGCGTCCAACGCCCGCCATTCGCCGAGTAGTTCGGCGGGGAAGCGGTAGGTCAGGCTGAGTTCGTCGCCGAAATGTACGTCGCGTTCGCAAGGTGCGAGCGATTCCGCGGCCACTGCTCCGGTCAGGCAGCGTGCAACGAAAGGCCGGCCATTGGCGCCACCGCCAACCATCAGCGTTTCGCTCATATAGCCCGAGCTCTCCTTGAACTGGTAGGAGCGCAAGCCCGCTACAGCGGGCACTCCGGGCAGATCGATCAGGCGACTATAAATCGGGTCGAACCGCGCCGACATGTCGCGCGACATGAGCTGCTGTTCGACCGACAGAAAGAGCACGCGCCGGACGCCGCCCTGATGATTGAAATCGTCGCGCGCAGCATTGCTGTAGCCGGCAAGGTCCGGCCACCGCAGATAAAGGTCGAGCCGACGCGCTTCGCCAGTTACACGCTGCTTTTCGAAACGAATGTAATTGGCTGGAACGTAGAGCACATTGTTGCCGACCACGGCTTCCACCAGACGCGTATCGTCGGTATGGCCGACCTGCGCCAGATTGCTGCCGAGCACGCGGCCTGCAATGCTGATCAGAACGGAAAACGCCGCCAGCGCAAGGAAGACGTAGAACACCCGCATGACAAAACGCGACTGCGCTTGGGTTGGCGAGTGGGCGGTGACAGCTTGACCTGACATAGTCGGCTTTCGGCGCATAAATTGATCGCCATCGACATTGCGGAATTAGGGTAAACGGCGGGTAAATTTGCCCTTGCGCCGGGGTGCGCGGAGTGCCCGGTCGCGCTAAGTACATCAAAGTCGCTGAATGGAGTTCTTATGCCGATTTACGCCATTGACGGGATCGAACCCGAATTTGCCGACCGCGCCACGACCTGGGTCGCTCCGAATGCCGACATTATTGGCCGGGTCACGCTCGGCCGCGATTGCGGCATCTGGTTCGGTGCGGTCCTGCGTGGTGACAATGAGCCCATAGTCATTGGCGACGAAAGTAACGTGCAGGAACATACGGTGATGCACACCGACCCGGGCTTTCCGCTTACGATCGGCAGGGGCTGCACCATCGGCCACAGGGCGATCCTGCATGGCTGCACGATTGGCGACAATTCACTGATCGGCATGGGCGCGGTCGTTCTGAACGGCGCTGAAATCGGTCCGAACTCGCTTGTCGGCGCCGGGGCCTTGGTCACCGAAGGCAAGAAGTTTCCTGCCGGCAGCCTCATCGTCGGCTCCCCGGCGAAGGTTGTGCGCGAGCTGGACGACGCGGCCATCCAATCATTGCGCGAATCCGCCCGCCATTATGTGCGCAACGCACATCGGTTCCTGGCCGGGCTCGCGCCCGTCTGAGCATAAACTGCCCGTCAAAAAGGTGGAGCCGGCCCCGGGGAAGGGCCGGCTCCTCAGACCCGGTCGTTGGGGACGGGGAGGGTGGGGACTCGACCGGGCTGGCCGTTGGGCGCAGCGTGCCGGTCCCCGACCGTGTTCCGCGCCCGCATATTCCGTGTCCCAAACTGACGCCGCTTCACCCCGTCATTGTGCGGCGTCAGAATTCCTCAGTTGCTGCGGACGGAACCAACCGCCATTTGGCGGGCGTCCTCGATCGAAACCCACACGCCGGAATTCTGGTCCGACTGGCGCTTCAGATATCGGTATTCGGTGTCGGTCCATGCCAGAATGCGCGGCTCCAGATTGTCGAGCACGAAGTCGCCCATGCTGGTGCGGGCCGTCAGAACCGCGTGGCCGTCGCCATTCGGCTGCCGCACAACAGTGATGAGCAGATTGCCGGCCGGAATGCCGGCTTTCATCAGCAGACGGCGCTTTTCGAGAACGTAGTCCTCGCAGTCGCCAATGCCTTTGACCGGATAGCTCCAGCGCTCTTCGATGCCCCAGATTTCTCGGTCGGTGCGCGGCGTCACCATGGTGTTGACCAGGTTGTTCACGTCCACGATCTTCGCCCACAGCTTGCGTGTGAGCTCGACCGGCTGGCGCTCCATCGTCACCTGGCGGCATTCCACCGGGATCTGCTGGCAGAATTCATAATGACCGACCGGTTGAGTGGTGCGGCCTTTCGACAGCATGTACGAGTTCGCCGAAGCCATTTGCGGCGCCAGCGCGAGTGCGACTGCAGAAAGCAGAATCTTGAGTTTGTGTCCCATTGTGTGTCTCCCCGTTTGACAGCACAATGGCATGGCCGGATTTATTCGGCGCAAAAATGCAAGTATAGATTGTCGCTAAATCAAGTACAAACAAGCATAAAATCAAGAATAAACTTGAGTATATTTTGAATTGTATTTGAGGCAAATTCGATTAAAATTTGAACGAATTCGACCTGCGGCGAAATGGCGGTTTCGCGCTGCGCCCGGTGGCGTGCCCGCGTCTGGATTCAGATCTTCAGCGTGGCAAATCGCGATAAGGGCATACGTCGTCCTCGAAAGGGACATGGCGCCGCCGAAAGGTCGTGCCCTCAATGGCCTCAGGCCGACTGATGCGGTCCATCCGAAAATGCCGGAAGTCGTCTCGCTCCGGGTCCCAGGCGACCAGATACCATAATGGCGGCAGGATCAGCATGGCTTGAGGCTCGACCTCGCGGCCGGTGGCGCTGCCCTTTGCATCGCGATAGCGAAATCGCAGCAATTGTTGCTGTAGAAATGCCGTCTCGAATGTCGGCAGCAATTCGGGGTCCATGGTGCCGAGATCCGACAGGTCCTGCTGCGGCGAAAGCTGGCCCACATGAAGGCAGTCGAGAAATCGGCGCAAATCGCGTACCTTGTCCGCAGGCAGGGCTTTTTCGATCTTGGCGAGACCTGAATCGGCGAGGCTTGAAAACGGCAGGTTGCGGGCAGCGCGCATCGCCGCAACGCTGATCAGAAGTGCAAACACCTCCGCAACCGAAAGCCGCGCGGTTGTCTGAACCGACTGCGGATCGAGCCGTAGACCGCCACCGCGCCCGGATTCGGAGTGAATGCTGAAACCCTCGTCGCGCAATGCGGAGATGTCGCGCAAGATCGTGCGCCGCGACGCGCTTACCTCGTCCGCAAGATTGTCGACGGTCATTGTTCCATTGCGGCGCAAGCTGCGCACGATGGCGTCATGTCGGAGGCGAACGTTCATAGTGAGAGCGCGGCTTTCGGTGACAGAAATTGGCACCGTTGCACCCTATCCAGCCTGCATGCAGTTCAACAAGGAGAATTTGCAATGCAGCGGAGAGCCGTGAACCCATGGAACTGGTCGTTGAAGCTCGGCTACAATCAGGCCGAGATCATCGAATACACCACGCGCCATCTAGTCTGTGCGGGGCAAACCGCCGTTGACGGTGAAGGCAACCCTCAGCATCCAGGCGATATGCGGGGTCAGATAAGGCTGGCGCTGGACAATCTAGAGGCGGTTCTTGCCGCGGCCGATATGGGGCTGTCCAATATCATCCGCATTGGTATCTTTACGACTGACGTTGACAAGGCGCTGAAGCATTTCGATTTGTTCGGGGAACGCTTTGGGCCGATCCAATGCTCGCCACCCATGACGCTGTTAGGCGTTACACGGCTGGCCGTTCCCGGATTGATGTTCGAAATCGAAGTGACTGCGGCAGCGTGACTGAGAAGTCCGACCGCGAGCAACTAGGCCCCTGGACCTAGTTGAACTCTTCTTCCAGCGTTTCGAGCCGCTGCAGGCTGGCAAACTCGATCGCCACGCCATCGGCGAAGTGCCGAACGACACGCCCCCGGATCGAACCGAGCATGATTTCGGTGCCGAGTTCGGGTTTGGTTTCGATCTCAAGGCCTGCACCCGAAAGCGAAAGGTCGGCGATGCGGCACTGATATTGACGCCCGTCGGTAAGCTTCAGCACATTGCGCGGATTGCGCGGTTGCAGGCGCTCATGGCGGCGGTCTTCCGGCAGGTCGAGCTCGTGTTTGTTGGCAAGCCACGTCAGCTGCGCGGCAAGTTTGTCGCGCTTGCCTTCCGAAGCATTGACAGTCATGGCAAAGCCGCCAGGAAGCCGGCGCGTCACCACACCTTCCACGCGACCGACATGGTCGAGATATACGATCACCCGCTCGCCGGTCGTGGCCAGCCGATCGGACCGCAGCGCTACATTGCCAGGCGACATGTCAATCACCTGGCATGTGTGTTCGGTCCGGTCTTCAAGCATGAAGCGCCCGTAGAGCTTGACTGGAACTCGCTGAAAGTTCCTGCGTTCGGCCCTGGAAGACGCAAGATCAGGTGCTGGAGACGCCATTAACGATCACGTCCTCGTATGCTTATTCTTTGCCGTGTCGATTAAGTACGACGAACATAAGCCGCGATCAGTTAACAAGCAGTAATTTGAAGCGCCGTTTCGAACCGAAAACTGGCTACGCGCCTATTCCTCGCGTCCGCCTTCAAGAACGACGAGATGCCTGACCCGTCGACCGGGCTCCGGGCTCATAGCTTCGACGGGCGCGAGCGGCGGAACTTTCACTTCCGGGCGGTTTTGCAAAAAGATGGAATCGACCGTCGGATCGATAATGCGCAGAGACTGTATGCGGCATTGCGAGATCGGATCCGCGCCCAGCCAGAACGGCTTTTCCATTGCGGAAATAGAGCCCAGCGCGCGCATATTCTGCTGGCCACCATCGAGCGGGAGAATCAGCATCTCAAAATCGTTCGTGCGGCCGCCTTCGCTGGCGCCGACGAAATTCACGACCACCACATTGTTCAGACGAAACGCACCATGAACCAACCGCGCGAGAATACGTCGGTCTTTCTCGATCCAGTGTTCGACGAATGATGCGCCCTTGAGTTCGCGCCCAAAGGCGGCGCAGAGCCGGGTGCCGGCCAGCCGGTACAACGCCTCACCCTGAGCATCCTGCTCCAGAATGAAGGTGTCGGCGAGGTTCGCCTTGATGTCGGCCGGCTCTATCTCGGTACGACGCGGCGCGTGGCGTTTGCCGCGCAGCCTGTTCCAATACTGGAATAGCGAAACTGAACCCTCATGCTTCATCTTTACGGCTTCCCCTGCGCCAACTGACCTGTGCCGGCATGGGACAGGAATCGGTCCGATGCGGCGGCTAGGATCAAAGCCAAGCACGGCGCGTGCCAGCCGGGTCGCGGGTTCTGCACAGCTGTCCAGTGCATTAGGGTTAATGAATGGTTTCAGTTGCGGTGCGGCCCGCGAGCTGACATCTGTGTACCCACAAGAGCGCAGCACGGGGACATTGCCAGCGCTCTGACGGGAACTCGGGGATTGAGCAGGGGGCTCGACCAGGCCGTTCAGGGGAAACCCTGAACGGCTTTTCTTTTGCCGCCGAGTCGTGCCTCTATGGCCGCCGACAGGACCATCCGGTCGGAGCATCCGAATTGAGTCAGGAAGAAAATGCGGAAATACCGCACGAGGACGAAGAGCCGCCGCGGCGCGAGCCCGTCTTCAACATTGCGCCGGCCGTCGTCGCGATTGCGGGCGCCTGCGTCGCGATCCACCTGGTCAGCGCGCATTTGCTCAGCACGTCAGCCTATATTTGGCTGATCGAAAATTTCGCTTTCATCCCCATTCGCTATTCCGGCGCTTATCCCTTCACGCTCGCCTGGATTGTGAGCCCGGTCTTATATTCGTTGCTGCACGGCGGCTATGCCCATCTGATTATCAACATGATCTGGCTGGCGGCATTCGGCTCGCCACTCGCAAACCGCATTGGCACGCGCCGCTTCCTCTTGTTTTGGACGGCAACGGCGCTCGGCGCCGTCGCGCTCCATTATGCGCTTCACTCGGGCGAGGCCGTGCCGCTTGTCGGCGCGTCAGGCGCGATCTCAGGTATGATGGGCGCTGCCGCGCGTTTTGCCTTTCGTATCGATCGGAAGCGGGACAAACCCGCCTTTGCCGGCGAGGTTCTGGCCATTCCGCGCGTGCTGTCGTCGCGGCCCGCGGTCACCTTCCTGGCCGTCTGGTTTGCGATCAATTTCGCGACCGGGCTTGGCTTCGATGCCTCAGGCATGTCGGCCCAGATTGCGTGGGAAGCGCATATTGGCGGCTTCCTCGTCGGCTTCTTCGCCATTCGGCTCTTCGACCGCCCTTCGCTGGCCTATCTCTAGATGCTTGAAAAGATGCCAAGGTGAGCGCACGATGCTTTGTATCGGGCCGGGGAGCGAGCTGGCGCGACACAGGAGGATACAATGACAGTGAAGGCAATTCTGGACGTCAAGGGACACGATGTGATGACCATCGGCCCCGACAGCACGCTTGCCGATGCAGCGAAACTGCTGTCGGAGAACCGCATTGGCGCGCTCGTAGTGACCAGAGGCGATGACCGAATTGCCGGCATTTTGTCCGAACGCGATATCGTGCGCATTGTCGGCGCCAAGGGCGGCACCGCGCTGGAGCTCCCGGTTTCGAAAGCCATGACGGCGGCCGTGAAGGTCTGTAAGGAAACCAACACGGCCATGGAGCTCATGGAAATCATGACGCAGGGCCGCTTCCGCCACCTGCCTGTGGAGAAAGACGGCAAGCTCGACGGGATCATCTCCATTGGCGACGTGGTGAAGCTGCGCATCGAAGAGGTGCTGCGCGAGGCAGAAGACATCAAGAGCTACATCGCGACGGCCTGACGCGGCGCTGCCATATCTGCGGGAATTTTGTCGGCCGGAGACGCGCGCGTCCCCGGCCGTCTGTTTGTCTCAGCGATTGTCGGGCCGTGCCCGCACCAGTGCCAAACCTCTGCGGGTGACCCGGTAGGGTCCGCTATTGGCAGATGCGATGCAGCGCCGCCGCTTCAGCTTGCGAAACAGCTCGACGTCGAGCTCGGGAAACAGCCACCCGTCGCGCGTAATACACGCGACTGCGGCGATGCGCCCTTTGTCGTTGCGTTCGATTTCGATGCGCCCGCCCTGGGCGAGCAGATGCAGAATGCGCTGTTCAGCGCGTGAAATGTCCATTGTTCGGAAAAGTCCCGGAAAACCTGGCCGACTGGCCAACGCAAATACCCGCGTCCGCTCAAAGCGCGGCGCGGCGTTCTGGTTTTCAGCCCTGCCTCGAAGAGGTCAGGGCTTTAGCGGGACTCGCTCGAAATAGACATAAAAGCTCCGTAGCGCGGTCGGAGTAGCAAGAACTGGCGTAGCGCAACAGTGCATACAAGCCACATCAGGCCGTTTCGGCTTCGATCTGGCGGGTCAGCCGCGCGAAAAGGTCGTGATTGCGGCAATAGGACGGCGCTTCATCGGCTTCGTCATGACCTTCGAGCCACATGGAGCAGCTGGTGGACTCTCCACAGCCCATGCAACGCGTGGATGCGCGGCGCAGAACTTCGCCGCGATGCGGCAGCTCGGCCAGCTTTTCCTTCACGTTGAGCGTGTCCATCATGCGTTCCATCAGCGTGGAGTGTCGGCGCATCTTCTCGACATAGGCAAAAAGGCCCATCGGATTTCTCCTTCCCGATTGCTGGGAGGAGAATGAAGCGCAGCGGCTCGCCGTGCATTGACCTGGATCAAGCGCTCCAACTTGCCAGCAAGCGGCACTTGGGCTAGCGACAGGCGCAGTAATTCCACCGTTCCCGCGCCGAGACATCATGACCATCGTCGATACCCGCCAGCCCGACCCGAAACGCTTCATATCCGGCGCCACCGGCGACTGGGAAATCATTGTCGGGATGGAAGTTCATGCGCAGGTAACGTCGGAATCGAAGTTGTTTTCCGGCGCGTCCACATCCTTCGGCGCCGAGCCCAACGACAATGTCAGCCTGGTCGATGCGGCTATGCCCGGCATGCTGCCAGTGATCAACGAGGAATGCGTGCGCCAGGCAGTCCGCACCGGCCTCGGGCTGAAAGCACAGATCAACCACCGCTCGGTGTTCGACCGGAAGAACTATTTCTACCCCGACCTGCCGCAGGGCTATCAGATTTCGCAGTATCAGCAGCCGATCGTTGGCGAGGGCATCGTCAAAGTCGCGGTTGGTCCTGACCGGCAGGGCAATTTCGAGGATATCGAAGTCGGCATCGAGCGCCTGCATCTGGAGCAGGATGCCGGCAAATCGATGCATGACCAGCACCCGACCATGTCTTACGTGGACCTGAACCGCTCGGGCGTCGCACTCATGGAGATCGTGTCGAAGCCGGATATCCGCTCCGCAGACGAGGCGAAGGCATATCTCACAAAGCTGCGCACGATTCTGCGTTATCTCGGCACTTGCGACGGCAACATGGACGAAGGCTCCATGCGCGCTGACGTGAACGTTTCGGTGCGCAAGCCCGGCGGCGATTTCGGCACGCGCTGCGAGATCAAGAACGTGAACTCCATCCGCTTCGTCGGGCAGGCGATTGAGTCGGAAGCCCGCCGCCAGATCGCTATCTTGGAAGATGGCGGTTCGATCGATCAGGAAACGCGGCTTTTCGACCCGACGAAGGGCGAGACACGGTCCATGCGCTCCAAGGAAGAGGCGCATGATTACCGCTACTTCCCAGATCCCGATCTGCTGCCGCTCGAATTCGACCAGGCCTATGTCGACGATCTGGCCAAGGACCTGCCGGAACTGCCTGACGACAAGAAAGAGCGGCTGGTCACCTCGCTAGGGCTGTCCGCGTATGACGCCTCCGTGCTCGTTTCGGAGAAGGCGATTGCCGATTTCTACGAAAAGGTGGCATCCGGCCGCGATGGCAAGATGGCAGCGAACTGGGTGATCAACGATCTTCTGGGTGCGTTGAACAAATCCGGCGAAGAGATTGAATCCACGCCTGTTTCTCCTGATCAGATCGGTGCGATCATCGATCTGATCAAGGAAGGCACGATTTCCGGCAAGATCGCCAAGGACCTCTTCGAGATCGTCTGGAACGAAGGCGGAGACCCGGCCAAGATCGTTGAAGATCGCGGCATGAAACAGGTCACCGATACCGGCGCCATCGAAAAGGCGGTGGACGAGGTGATCGCTGCCAATCCGGACAAGGTTGCGCAGGCGAAGGAGAAGCCGACGCTGGCCGGCTGGTTCGTCGGCCAGGTGATGAAGGCCACCGGCGGCAAGGCCAATCCGAAGGCCGTGAACGACCTCGTCAAATCCAAGCTGGGCATCGAGTGACCCTTTGACCAAAGTGCGCCACATGACCGGCGAGGATGCAGCAGAAGTCGCTGCGCTGCTGGCTGGTTCGTGGGAGCGCACCTATGCGCCGTTGATCGGAGCCGAAAAGGTCGCCGACGAAGTGGCCGGCTTCACCGCAGAGCGCATCGCGGCCGACCTGAAGCGCCCGCATTCGGAGGCGTTTGTCGCGCTTGCCGAAGGCGGCGGCATATCCGGCTACGCCTATGCCATTGTCGAAAAGGGCGTTTTGTGGCTCGACAGGTTGCATGTGCGGCCCGACCATCAGGGCAGTGGCGCAGCATCAGCGCTCATGTCCGCCGTCATGATCAACTACCTTGGCGAGCCCTCGATTTCGCTTGAGGTGATTGAGGGCAATGACCGCGCAATCCGCTTCTATGAAAAGAACGGTTTCGAACTGGCGGAACGCAAAAGCGCCTGCGGCAGCATTCAGGGCGTGCCGACCCTCGTCATGCGCCGCCCGTTGCCACGCGCCTGAGCCTCACTCCAGCTCGACCGCATTGCCGTCATTGTCCCACATGCGCACGGCCATGCATTCCATGAGATATGGGTAGCGTTCGCGGTCGCATTTCAGTGCGATTGCCGCTTCGAGCGACTCGCGGTCGGTCCAGCCGCACAGATAATCGTGCGAGTGAAACCCGTCTTGGTTCTGTACGAACAGATCGGCGCTCCACCCTGCTGGATAGCACCAGCGCACGCGGTAGCAATCCGCTTCGGCGCCGGCTTCGCTGGCGCATTGTTCGCGCGCGCAGGCAAACGCCTTGTCCATATTGTCGGCAAAACAGACCCCCCCGCCCATCTCTGGCGCTTCGGTGATGGCGATACCGATGGGGCCGGTCTCCTGCGCAGGCGCTGTGGGTGCTGAGGAAATAACGAAGACCAGGGCGAGGGCGGTGTATCTGACCATTGTCGGGTCCATTGTCAGGCGCGAAAACACCACGCCATGCTAAGGCGATTTGCCCCGACATTGGAACCGCTCTTCTCCGCAACTTGCACGCGCTGCCTCGCAGATTGTTGACCGGTCGAGCCTTCAACCGTGTATCGCCGCTGCCTATGTGATGGGGCGCAGAGGGAGAGATTTCATGGCCACCACCACTGTTCAGGCGCCGGGCAACGAGGCGCATTTCATGCATGTCAAACCCGTTTCCACCCGCGTGCGGGTGCGCCGGGGCGAGCGCGTGCTTGCTGAAAGCGGAAACGCAATCCGCGTCATGGAAACCGGCCGAGAGCCGTATGATCCAATGATCTACATTCCGCAGTCGGATGTCAGCGGCGAGCTTGCAACGGTCGACGGCAAGACCACGCATTGCCCGCTGAAGGGTGACGCCTCCTATTTCACGCTCGACGGCGAGGAGATTGCCTGGACCTATGACCGTCCGCTCGAAGGGTCGGGCATGCTCAAGGACCATGTCGCCTTTTATCCCAACAAGGTGACGCTCGAGGAAATCGGCGCCGACACCTGATTGCGCCGTTGAATTTGGCCGGGTCGGGTCCGCGCACGCCTTGCATTCGTTGCCGCGCGCATCCATAAGCGACCCAAGAAACCCGCGCCCGGCTGGAGTGCCATGAAGAAATTTCTCCTTCAGTTTTTCACTTGGTGGAATGGCCAGACGCTTGGCACGCGCTTCCATACATGGCGGCGCGGCACCAAGGTTGGCGAAGACGCTTTCGGCAACGTCTACTATCAGGGCGGCAAGGATTCCGAGGGCCGCACGCGGCGCTGGGTCATTTACAATGGCCTGGCCGATGCCTCGTCCATTCCGCCCGGCTGGCACGGCTGGATGCATCATCGCGTGGCGACGCCGCCGCCGGATGAGAACTACACCGCTTTTGAGTGGGAATTGCCGCATCAGCCAAACCCGACCGGATCGCCGCATGCTTACCGGCCGCGCGGCTCCGTTCTTTCGGCCGAGGGCCGTCCGCGCGTGACAGGCGATTATGACGCCTGGACGCCGGGCAAGTGATCCCCAGCCGCGGCTGTCTTCCTGCCATAATTGACATCTAACCGGGGCCAACTCCCATTGGCGGGGCATATCGCATCCCCGGCCGAATCTCGTTAGTTGTAGGCTGATGATCGGAAATCTGGTTCGAATCTCGTCCATTTGCCTTGCTGGCCTCCTGGCAGCCCAGGGGTTCGCTCTCGCCCAGAGCGATGAAAGCACTGCCGCGGTCGAGACGCAGCGCCTTTCAAATCCCGTTGCCGAGTTTACCGGCATCGACAAGATTACCGGCCGTATCATCACCTTCGATGTCTATATCAATGAGACGGTGCAGTTCGGCGCGCTGCAAGTCACGCCGCGCATCTGCTATTCGAGCCCCGATACCGCCGAGGATCCCAAGACGGATTCCTTCGTCGAGGTCGACGAAATCACGCTCGACCGGAAGATCAGGCGCATCTTCACTGGCTGGATGTTCGCCGAAAGCCCCGGCCTCAATGCGGTGGAACACGCCGTTTACGATGTGTGGCTGAAGGACTGCAAGGAATCGTCCAACGTTCCGCCACCCGAGACCTGATGCAGCAACAAGGGCGGGTCTGGCCATTGCACGGCAGCCCGTCGTGATGCATTCCGGCTGAATGACATCCAAGGAACGCCCGCTCGATCACCTCGTCTTTCAGGTCGGCGCACTTGAAACCGCACGCGCCCGATTGAGCGCGCTGGGTTTTCAGGTCGCGGCCAACGGTTACCATCCCTTCGGCACCGCCAATTGCTGCATTTTCTTTGCCGATGGCACGTTCCTTGAGCCGCTTGCAATTGCCGATAAGGCGATGGCGCGAGCCGCGGCGGGAAGCGGCAACGTCTTTACGCGTCATGCGTTGTCCTTCCGCGAGTACAACGGACAAGAGGGGCTTTCCGCATTCGTTTTCGCGGCGCAAGACGCCAGGGCCGACCATGCCGACTTCGCCGAGGACGGGTTGTCGGCGGGCGAGATACTCGATTTCGGCCGCGACTTCGTAGCCGCTGATGGCAGCCGCGACCGGGCGGAGTTTCGACTGGCATTCGCCCATGCGGCCGGCGCGCCCGACTGCCTGTTCTTCACCTGCGAACGCGTTGCCGTGCCCGATGTCGACCGCACCGCGCTCTATGAGCATCCAAACGGCGCAACCGGTATCGCCGAAGCCATCATGGTCGCCGCCGATCCGGGCGCGCTGCGCGACGATCTGCTGAAGCTCGGTTGGCGCGCGGTGGAGGAAACGGAAGAAAGCCTGCGTCTTGCAGGGCCATCTTATGCTTTGCGTGTGGTGACGCCGCAGACCTTCAGTGACGTCACCGGCATCGCGGCTTCGGGCAGCGACGCCCCTCAATTCCGTGCCGCGGTGTTCGCCTGCCGCGACACCCAGGCGCTGATGGAGCGCCTTTTGCAGGCGGGCGTGGAGTTCAATTTCACGCCGGACGGCGTGATCGTGCCACCCGCTGAAGGGCAGGGCACAACGTTCGTCTTCCGCGCTCAAGAAACTGCCTGACCGGCTGCAATACCCGCCCCGCCGTTGCGTTTTGGCACGCATCGGCCCATAGAGCGCGCATCGTTTCCGAAGGAGATTTCCATGACCGCTATCGTCGACATCATTGGCCGCGAAATTCTGGATAGCCGCGGCAATCCCACCGTTGAAGTCGACGTGGTGCTTGAGGATGGCTCCATGGGACGTGCCGCTGTCCCGTCAGGCGCATCGACTGGCGCGCATGAGGCGGTCGAACTTCGCGATGGCGGAAAGCGCTATCTCGGCAAGGGCGTCGAGCAGGCGGTCGATGCGGTCAACGGTGAGCTCTTCGAGGCAATCGGCGGCATGGAAGCCGAAAACCAGATGCATATCGATCAGACGATGATCGATCTCGACGGCACGGCCAACAAGAAGCGCCTCGGCGCCAACGCCATTCTCGGCGTTTCGCTGGCCGTCGCCAAAGCGGCCGCAGAGGCCGCCGGACTGCCGCTCTATCGCTATGTCGGTGGTGCGGGCGCGCATGTGCTGCCCGTGCCGATGATGAACATCATCAATGGCGGCGCGCATGCCGACAACCCGATCGATTTCCAGGAATTCATGATCATGCCGCATGGCGCGGAGAGCTTCCGCGAAGGGTTGCGCTGGGGCGCGGAGATTTTCCACACGCTCAAGAAACGCCTGAAGGACGCCGGCCACAACACCAATGTGGGCGATGAGGGCGGCTTTGCACCCAACTTGAAAAGCGCGCAGGCCGGGCTCGACTTCGTGATGGCCTCGATCGAAGCCGCCGGCTACAAGCCGGGCGAGGAAGTGAGCATCGCGCTCGATTGCGCCGCGACCGAGTTCTTCAAGGACGGCGCCTATGTCTATGAGGGCGAAAAGAAGACCCGCGATCCGAAGGCGCAGGCCAAATATCTCGCCAAACTCGCCGGCGACTATCCGATCATCTCGATCGAGGACGGCATGGGCGAGGACGACTGGGAAGGCTGGAAAATCCTAACCGACTTGATCGGCGACAAGGTTCAGCTCGTTGGCGATGATCTCTTCGTTACCAACTCTGCGCGTCTGCGCGACGGCATCCGCATGGGCGTTGGCAATTCCATCCTGGTTAAGGTCAACCAGATTGGCACGCTGACCGAAACGCTGGATGCTGTCTCGACAGCACACCGCGCCGCCTATTCGGCCGTCATGTCCCATCGCTCCGGCGAGACCGAGGACGCGACGATTGCCGACCTCGCGGTCGCTACGAATTGCGGACAGATCAAGACCGGCTCACTCGCCCGCTCGGATCGGCTGGCGAAGTACAACCAGCTTTTGCGCATCGAGGAAGAGCTCGGGCCCCAGGCTGCCTATGCCGGCAAGTCAATCCTGCTTGGATAGACAGAGCGCCCGCTAACCGGGTCTTAAGCATGTTGATGGCACAAGGGCGGGCATTGCAATTGCGAAGCTCGCCATGTGGACCCGTCAGCACAAAAAGAGAAAATCCGGCGCGTTCATTGTGCCCGCGCTGACGGCGATCGTTCTCGCCTATTTCGGCTATCACTCATTCCAGGGCGAGTTCGGCATTTACGCCGGCTATGAATTCGAAGAGCGTGCCGCAGCGCTTGCGGCCGAACTCGAAACCGTACGCGTCCGCCGCGAAGAGCTTGAGCATCGCGTGAAGCTCTTGAGCGACGGTTCGCTCGAAAAAGACATGCTCGATGAGTATGCGCGGCGCGCCCTAAACCTTGCGAATGACAACGAAATCGTCATCTATCGCAACGTAAAGGCGAATTAACTTAATAAGAGTTAATCAAACATTTTTGCAATAAAGCCAGCTGCTTAGCCGCATGACAGCTATGCAATTTCGGCGTGGCCCAACGCGCATTGCCATGATAACGTTTTTCCCAGGAGTTGGGGAGGAAAACTCCCTCAAGCCGTCCACCTAGAGACGCCTAATCCAGGGAGAAGCATATGGCAGCGGCCCGAAAGTCCGCCGGCAAGAAAGCCGAGCCGAAAACCAAAATCGAGGCCAAGCTGCCGCCGCAGCCCAAGGCGCCTCCGCCTTCCGAATTCAAAAAAGAGGACGAGCTGGCCGCATATCGCGACATGCTGCTGATCCGGCGTTTCGAGGAAAAGGCCGGCCAGCTCTACGGCATGGGTTTCATCGGCGGCTTCTGCCATCTCTATATCGGGCAGGAAGCGGTCGTCATCGGCATGAAGATGGCGATCCGCGACGGCGATCAGATGATCACCGCCTATCGCGATCACGGCCACATGCTTGCTATGGGCATGACACCACGTGGCGTGATGGCCGAGCTGACCGGGCGCCGGGGCGGCTACTCCAAAGGCAAGGGCGGCTCCATGCACATGTTCTCCAAGGAGAAACAGTTCTATGGCGGCCACGGCATCGTCGGCGCCCAGGTGTCGCTGGGCACCGGGCTTGGCTTTGCGAACGCCTACCGCGAAAACGGCGCTGTCTCGCTCACATATTTCGGCGACGGCGCGGCCAACCAGGGCCAGGTCTATGAGAGCTTCAACATGGCCTCGCTTTGGAAGCTCCCGGTCATCTACATCATCGAAAACAACCGCTATGCGATGGGCACCTCCGTTGCCCGTTCTTCGGCCGAGACCGACTTTTCGCATCGCGGCCTGTCGTTCAAGATTCCGGGCATCCAGGTTGATGGCATGGATGTGCGCGCCGTGAAGTCAGCCGGCGAAATGGCCGCCGAATGGTGCCGCGACGGCAACGGCCCGATCATTCTGGAAATGCAGACTTATCGCTACCGCGGTCACTCGATGTCGGATCCGGCGAAGTACAGGTCGAAGGACGAAGTGCAGAAAATGCGCTCCGAGCACGATCCGATCGAACAAGTGCGCCAGCGCGTGATCGACAAGAAATGGGCGTCGGAAGACGAGCTCAAATCGATCGACAAGGAGGTGCGCGATATCGTGGCCGATTCCGCCGAATTCGCGCAGAACGATCCCGAGCCGGATGCATCCGAGCTCTACACCGACATCGTATTGTAAGGGAGGCGGGTCAATGCCAATCGAAATCCTTATGCCCGCACTGTCTCCCACGATGGAGGAGGGCAATCTCGCCAAATGGGTCAAGAACGAAGGCGACAAGGTTGAGCCGGGCGACGTGATCGCCGAGATCGAAACCGACAAGGCGACCATGGAAGTGGAAGCCGTTGACGAGGGCACGCTCGGCAAGATCCTGATCGAGGCAGGAACCGAAGGCGTGAAGGTCAACACGCCGATTGCCGTGCTTCTGCAGGAAGGCGAAAGCACCGACGATATCGGCAAGGCATCGGCCCCGAAGGACGATGATGCGAAGCCGGACGAGAAGGCAGATCCAGAAAAGGACAGCTCGGAAGCAGACAGCTCAGAGAAACCGTCGGATAAAGCTCCCGCCGCACCCAAAGCCGAAACCGCATCCGACCCCGACATTCCAGAAGGCACCGAGATGGTGTCGACTACGGTGCGCGAAGCGCTGCGCGACGCGATGGCCGAGGAGATGCGCCGCGACGGCGATGTCTTCGTCATGGGTGAGGAGGTCGCTGAGTATCAGGGCGCCTACAAGATCACCCAGGGTCTGTTGCAGGAGTTCGGCGCCAAACGCGTTGTCGACACCCCGATCACCGAACACGGCTTTGCCGGCGTCGGCGTGGGCGCCGCAATGGCCGGGCTGAAGCCCATCGTCGAGTTCATGACCTTCAACTTCGCCATGCAGGCGATCGACCAGATCATCAACTCGGCGGCCAAGACGCTTTATATGTCGGGCGGCCAGATGGGCGCGCCGATTGTCTTCCGTGGACCGAATGGCGCAGCGGCACGCGTGGCCGCGCAGCACAGCCAGGATTATGCGGCTTGGTACAGCCATGTGCCGGGGCTCAGAGTCATCCAGCCATACACGGCGGCTGACGCAAAAGGTCTGCTCAAGGCCGCGATCCGCGATCCGAACCCAGTCATCTTCCTGGAAAACGAGATCCTCTACGGCCAGAGCTTCGACGTGCCGAAGATGGATGATTTTGTGCTGCCCATCGGCAAGGCGCGCATTCATCGCCCCGGCAAGGATGTGACGATCGTCTCCTTCGGCATCGGCATGACCTACGCCGTGAAGGCGGCGGAGGAGCTTGCCGGTGAGGGCGTGGACGCCGAGGTCATTGACCTCAGAACCATCCGCCCGATGGATCTCGATACAGTGATTGAATCGGTGAAGAAGACCAACCGTCTCGTCACTGTGGAGGAAGGTTTCCCGCAATCATCGGTCGGCGATCACATCGCCAGCCAGGTGATGCAGCGCGCATTCGACTGGCTCGATGCGCCCGTGGTCACGGTCTGCGGCAAGGACGTGCCGATGCCCTACGCCGCCAATCTCGAAAAGCTGGCGTTGCCCAGCGTGGCCGAAGTCGTCGAGGCGGTGAAAGCCGTCACATACCGGAGCTAGGAGAGCGAGATGCCGATTCAAATCACCATGCCGGCGCTCTCCCCGACGATGGAAGAGGGTAACCTCGCCAAGTGGCTCGTCAAGGAAGGCGATAAGGTCGAGCCCGGCGACGTGATCGCCGAGATCGAGACCGACAAGGCAACCATGGAAGTGGAAGCCGTCGACGAAGGCACTGTCGCGAAGATTGTCGTGCCGGCCGGCACCGAGGCGGTGAAGGTCAATGCGCTGATCGCCATTCTCGCCGGCGAAGGCGAGGATGTTGCCGACGCTGCCAAGGCGGATGCCGGCGGTGAAGCGAAGCCGGAAAAGAAAACCGAGGCCCCCTCATCCGGTCCTTCGGACCACCTTCTCCCCGGTGGGGAGAAGAATGACGCTCCGCCGTCGGCGTCCAAGGCAGGTGCTGATGGTGCGGCAACAGGCTCCTCTCCCCAGCGGGGAGAGGGTGGCTCGCGCAGCGAGCCGGGTGAGGGGGCATCTCGCACATTCTCTTCGCCGTTGGCGCGCCGCATCGCAAAGGATGCCGGCATTGACCTTTCGGCGGTGAAAGGCAGTGGCCCTAAAGGCCGTGTCGTGAAGGCAGATGTCGAGGCCGCAATTGCGGGCGGCGGCGTGAAAGCTGCCAAGGCCGACGCGCCGGCGGCTTCTCCCGCCGCAGCACCCAAGCCAATGTCGGATGACGCTGTGCTCAAGCTCTTCGAGGAAGGCACCTACGAGCTCGTCCCGCACGACAATATGCGCAAGACGATCGCGCGTCGTCTGGTCGAGGCGAAGTCGACGATCCCGCATTTCTACCTCACGGTCGATTGCGAGATCGATGCGCTTCTTGCCCTGCGCAAGCAGCTCAACGACGCCGCTCCTGTGGTCAAGAACGATAGCGGTGAAAAGCCGGCTTACAAGCTGTCCGTCAACGACATGATCATCAAGGCGATGGCGCTTGCGCTCCGCGACGTGCCGGCGGCAAACGCGTCCTGGACCGACGCCAATATGGTGCTGCACAAGCATGCCGACGTCGGTGTCGCTGTGTCGATTCCCGGCGGGCTGATCACGCCGATCGTGCGCCGTGCCGAGGAAAAGACGCTGTCCACAATCTCCAACGAGATGAAGGATCTGGCGGCTCGCGCCCGCAACCGCAAGCTGAAACCGGAAGAGTATCAGGGCGGCACGACCGCGGTTTCGAACCTTGGCATGTTCGGCATCAAGGATTTTTCCGCAGTCATCAACCCGCCACACGCGACCATCCTGGCCGTGGGTGCGGGCGAGCAGCGGGCCGTTGTGAAAGGCGGCGAGGTCAAGGTAGCGAATGTCATGTCGGTAACGCTCTCGACCGATCACCGGGCAGTCGACGGTGCGCTGGGCGCTGAATTGCTGACGGAGTTCAAGCGCTACATCGAAAACCCGATGGGAATGCTGGTTTAAGTCGGACGGAAGCTATCAACTCAATTGCAATCACAGGCCGGAGAGTAAGCAAGCTACGAGGACCCGAGAATGTCGAAACATTCCAAGCGAAACCGTCAAACACCGACCAAGAAGAAAACCAAATCTATCCATGAATACGAAGCCGGGGCGCCCGCGCATGAGTCTCTCATTGATCAACGTGTTCACGTTTTTGTCGACGATCAGAATCTGTTCTACGGGATCACCAACCGAGAATATGGGCCCGGTTTCCGAATAGATTTTGGACGGCTCTTGCTCGAAGCATGCCGCGTTGAGGGTGGGCAAACTCGTGTTGTGGGGAGTGCCTATATCGCGGGCGTCATTCCTGACGACGATAGCTTTTGGGAGATAGCCAAAAACCGCGGCTTTCAGGTTCGGCGTGGGTATCTCGGATCGAACAACCGGTCCAAGCAAGATGACGCTTATCTAATTACTGACGTTGTAGCGACTTTGTTTGAACAACCTGGACCGTCGACAATTGTGCTGATTGCTGGAGATGCGGATTATGTACCGCCATTAAGCAAGGCGCTCAGCAGAGGTTGGCGCAATGAAATTGTATTTGTCGATCATGGTTTGTCGACAAATCTGGAACCGGTTGCGCATCAGTTTCGTGAGATTGTGCCGTATGACATTCAACTTGCATCATCAATCGGCCGGTAAGCCGGCTGGGCGGTTCGGTCTGTGAAAACGATCCTCTGTTACGGCGATTCCATCACTTGGGGCTCCGACGCCGAAACCGGCGGCCGGCATGCGCTTGAAGATCGTTGGCCGAATGTGCTGCAGGCGGCACTCGGGCCCGACGTGATGGTTATCGCGGAGGGACTGCGAGGGCGCACGACGGCGTTTGACGAGCATCTGGCGGATTGCGACCGCAATGGCGCGCGCATCCTGCCCACGATCCTATACACGCACGCCCCGCTAGACCTCGTGATTTTCATGCTCGGCTCGAATGACATGAAGCCGGCTATCGCGGGTTCGGCACTTGCCGCCATGCAGGGCATGCGCCGGCTGATTTCGCTGGTTCAGGTGAACGCGCTGCGCGACGGCACGTCGGAGCCGCCCGCTGTTCTGGTAGTTGCACCGCCCGCTTTGTGCGAAACGGCTGACCCTGAGTTCAGCGCCATGTTCGCCGGTGGCGTCGAGCAGTCGCAGATGCTGGCGTCCTTCTACGCCGATCTCGCAGATGAACAGGGCTGCGGCTTCTTCGATGCCGGCTCGGTTGCGAAGACGACGCCCATCGATGGCGTGCATCTGGACGCGAAGAACACCCGCGCCATCGGCCGCGGGCTGGAACCAGTCGTGCGGCTTATGCTGGGGCTGTGAGGAGTGTCCGGTGTGAACGATTTCAGCGGCTGTTTGGGCGCTGCATCAATTTAAGGAGTGGAAACACCCATGGCCGAATCATATGACGTCATCATCATCGGCGCGGGCCCTGGCGGTTACGTCGCGGCCATTCGCGCCGCGCAGCTTGGCCTCAAGACAGCGATCGTCGAGCGCGAGCATCTGGCGGGCATCTGCTCCAACTGGGGCTGCATTCCCACCAAGGCGCTGTTGCGCTCCGCCGAGGTCATGCACCTTGCCTCGCACGCCAAGAATTACGGGCTGACGCTGGAAGGTTCCGTCAAGCCCGACCTCAAGGCAATCGTGGAACGTTCGCGCGGCATCGCCGCGCGCATGAACGGCGGCGTCGGCATTCTGATGAAGAAGAACAAGGTCGATGTCATCTGGGGCGAGGCGAAAATCTCCAAGCCCGGTGAGATCGTTGTTTCCAAGACGTCCAAGAAGCCGATGGAGCCGCAGGTTCCGCCGCCCAAAAACGCCAAAGGCGAGGGTACCTACAAGGCCAAGCACATCATCGTCTCGACCGGCGCGCGCCCACGCGTCCTGCCGGGCATCGAACCCGACGGCAAGCTGATCTGGACCTATTTCGAGGCGATGGTGCCGGCCAAGATGCCCAAATCACTGATCGTGATGGGGTCGGGGGCGATCGGCATCGAATTCGCCTCCTTCTACCGCACGATGGGTGTCGACGTGACGGTGGTCGAGCTGATGCCACAGGTCATGCCGGTGGAAGATGCCGAAATCTCGAAATTCGCGCAAAAACAGTTCGAGAAGCAGGGCATGAAATTCATGCTTGAGGCCAAGGTCGCCAAGGTCGAAAAGGGCTCTGACAATGTCACGGCTCATATCGAGACCAAAGACGGCAAGGTGGAGAAACTGACCGCTGACCGGCTGATTTCAGCCGTTGGCGTGCAGGGTAACGTCGAAAACCTCGGTCTTGAATCGGTGGGTGTGAAGACCGACCGCGGCACCATTGTGATCGACGAATACTGCCGCACCAACGTGAACGGCATCTACGCGATCGGGGATGTCGCCGGCCCGCCAATGCTGGCGCACAAGGCCGAGCACGAGGCGGTCATCTGCGTTGAGAAGATCGCCGGCAAGCACCCGCATCCACTCGACAAGCTCAAAGTGCCGGGCTGCACCTATTGCCACCCGCAGGTGGCCTCGGTCGGCCTCACCGAGAAGAAAGCGAAGGACGCCGGCCGCGACATTCGCGTCGGCCGCTTCCCCTTCGTTGCCAACGGCAAGGCCGTGGCGCTCGGCGAGGACCAGGGCATGGTGAAAACGATCTTCGACAAGAAGACCGGCGAGTTGCTCGGCGCTCACATGGTGGGCGCGGAGGTGACGGAACTGATCGAAGGTTTCGTGGTGGCCATGAATCTCGAAACGACCGAAGAAGAGCTGATGCACACCATCTTCCCGCACCCGACATTGTCGGAGATGATGAAGGAGAGCGTGCTCGACGCTTACGGACAGGCGCTCAACATCTGACCTTTTGCCCGTCGCGCAACCGCATTGTTTGGTGTGCTAACCTGACGACTGAAAGCAAGGTGCAAAGGAGGACACAATGGACCTGAACGGTATGGGACTGATCGGCGCGATTATCGTCGGCGGCGTTGCCGGCTGGCTCGCGGAGCAGTTCATGAAGAGCAATATGGGGCTCATCATGAACATCATCCTCGGTATTTTGGGCGCGGCCGTGCTCAACTTCCTGCTCAGCCTGGCAGGCATCTACACCGGTACCGGCGTGATCACCTATCTGGTCGTTGGCGTGGTCGGCGCCTGCCTGCTCATCTGGGCCGGCCGCATGCTGCGCCGCTGACCGCGGTACTATCGGAACTGCAAGGCCGCCATACGGTTGGCGGCCTTACACCCCGCGCTCGAAACCCTATATGTGAACGACGAACCGAACGCACAGCGAAAGTCGATTGATGGTCACGATCCTCGATACCGTGGGTGAAGCCAAGCGCATCCGCCACCCGGAAAAGGCGCACCGGCCTGACCAGGAAGTGCTGCGCAAACCTGACTGGATCCGGGTGAAGGCACCAACTTCGCGCGGCTTTCTCGAAACGCGCGAGATCGTGAAATCCAACAAGCTCGTCACTGTATGCGAGGAGGCGGGCTGCCCGAACATTGGCGAGTGTTGGGACAAAAAACACGCCACCTTCATGATCATGGGCGAGATTTGCACGCGCGCCTGCGCCTTCTGCAATGTCTCGACCGGCATTCCGCATGCGCTCGATCTTGATGAGCCTGCCAATGTTGCCAAGGCCGTCGGGCAGATGGGGCTGAACCATGTGGTTATCACCTCGGTTGACCGCGACGACCTCGACGATGGCGGCGCGAAGCATTTCGCCGATGTAATCCATGCGATCCGCGCAACCTCGCCAGGCACCACGATCGAAATTCTGACGCCCGATTTCCTGCGCAAGGACGGCGCGCTGGAGGTTGTCGTCGAAGCGCGGCCGGACGTCTTCAACCACAATCTCGAAACGGTGCCGTCCAACTATCTGACGGTACGGCCCGGCGCGCGTTACTTCCACTCCATCCGCCTTTTGCAGCGGGTGAAGGAACTCGACCCGACGATTTTCACCAAATCCGGCATCATGGTCGGGCTTGGCGAGGAGCGGAACGAAGTGCTCCAGATCATGGACGATCTGAGGTCGGCTGATGTCGATTTCATCACCATGGGCCAGTACCTGCAGCCGACGAAGAAACATCATGCGGTGAAGAAATTCGTCACGCCCGACGAGTTCAAATCCTACGAGAAGATCGCCTACACAAAGGGCTTCCTGATGGTGTCGGCAAGTCCGCTCACGCGCTCATCGCACCATGCCGGCGAGGACTTCGCGCGCTTGCGCGCGGCCCGCGAAGCGAAGCTTGCAAAGACGGCCTGAGCGCAATCAGCCATGCCGAAATTCACCACCGTCACGCAGGTCGCGCACACGCCGGCCGAGATGTTCGCCCTGGTCGCCGATGTCGAGCGCTATCCTGAATTCCTGCCAATGTGCGAGGCGCTTTCGGTGCGTTCGCGCCGTGAGCGCGACGGCGTCACGGTGCTGACCGCCGACATGACGGTCGGCTACAAGGCGTTGCGCGAAACCTTCACCAGCCAGGTCACGCTGCGGCAGGCCGAAAACCGCATCGACGTCAAATATCTCGAAGGCCCGTTCCGTTATCTCGAAAACCGCTGGGATTTCGAACCGGCGGTAGGCGACGGCACCGACATCCGTTTCTTCATCGACTATGAGTTCAAAAGCCGCATTCTGGGCGCGTTGATGGGCTCGATGTTCGACCGCGCCTTCCGCATGTTCGCCGACGCCTTTAAGCGCCGAGCCGATGCGATCTATGGATCGGCTGAAAGCGGCGCGGCCTGATCAGGCCTCCAGCGCCGCCACCAGCATTGCGAGCCCGTGGAGGCAGGCGGCTGCGCGTACGCCCGCTCTGTCTGCGTTGTTGAACACTTGACGCTGCGCCTCGGTCGGGCGGCCACTTTGCGCCAGCCCGAACCAGACCAGCCCGACCGGCTTTTCCGCGCTGCCGCCACCCGGTCCCGCAATGCCGGTGACTGACAGCGCGATCCTGGCGCGCGAATGCGCGAGCGCGCCCTCCGCCATCTGGCTCGCCGTCTGTTCCGAAACAGCGCCCAATTCGGCCAGCGTTGCAGCGTCTACGCCGAGCATTTGCTGCTTGGCTTCGTTCGAATAAGTCACGAAACCGCGGTCGAAAACGGTGGACGAACCGGCAATTTCGGTCAGGGCCGCTGCAATCATCCCTCCGGTGCAGGATTCCGCAGTCGCGAGCATGATGCCGCGCGCCTCGCAGAGCGAAAGCGCCTTGCGTGCAAGCGCTTCGGTCTCACGGCTCAAGCCGGCAGGCTCCCGGGGTAAACGACCGTCGCGGTAGCGATTGCGGCGATGCCTTCTTCGCGCCCGACGAAGCCGAGCTTTTCGTTGGTTGTGGCTTTGACCGAGATGCGCTCCGGTCCAATGCCCAGCATGGCCGACATTGCCGCCACCATCGACTCGCGATGCGGACCGACGCGCGGCGCTTCGCAGATCAGCGTGATGTCTGCATTGGCGATGCGCCCGCCATTCTGGCGCACGGTCGCTGCTGCATGTTCCACGAATACGCGCGAAGCACAGCCCTTCCACTGCTGATCGGACGGCGGAAAATGCGTGCCGATATCGCCCGCACCACAGGTGGCAAGTAGCGCGTCGGTCAGCGCGTGCAGGCCGACATCGGCATCCGAATGACCGCTGAGCGCCTGATCATGATCGATTTTCACGCCGCACAGAACCACCGCGTCGCCCGGCCCGAAAGCGTGCACGTCATAGCCATTGCCGGTGCGCACATCGGGAAAAAGCGGGGGCTGCGAAAGCCGCTGGTCGGCCATTTCGATATCCTTCGTCCAGGTCAGCTTGATGTTGTCCGGCGATCCCGCGACGATCTTGACGGCAATGCCGTGCCATTCGGCAATCGCCGCATCGTCGGTAAAGTCGAGGCGCCCGGCATCATTGGCAGCCTCATGGGCAGCCAGTATCGGCGCGAAGGGGAAACCCTGCGGCGTCTGCGCGGCGTGCAGCCCGGCGCGCGGCACGGTCTCTGAAATCGTGCCGTCTTCGGCTGCGCGTTTCAGCGTGTCGGAAACCGGCAGCGCGGGCAGGGCGCCGAGGCCACCAAGTGCAGTCTCGCCAACGCGGCCGATAAGGTCGGCGTCGATGAACGGGCGTACGCAGTCGTGGATCAGCACGGCTGCCGGTGGATTGTCGGCCAGTGCGCGAAGCGCAAACAGCGTCGACTCTTGCCGTGTCGTGCCGCCGGTGACTGCGTTCACGCGGTCGCCGAATTCACCGATCGCCTCGCGAAAGAGCTCATCATCGTCGCCGTGAATAGCGATCACGATGCGCCCGATCCCATGCGTTGCGGCAAATGCCGCGACGGTGCGTCTCATCACCGGTTGACCGCCAATCGTGCGATATTGCTTGGGACCTTCTTTGGACTGGCCCGCGCGTTCGCCGCGCCCTGCGGCGACGATCACGACGGCGATTTCGGCGTCATTCTTCATGCGAGACGAATAGGCGTACCGCCTGCGAAAGGCCAGTGCGTTCAATGCTGAAATCGTTGCGGCCTGTATCGTTTTTGTTGCAGGGCAGCATTTTTCTGGTTACAGAATAGGCATGATGCCATTCTGCCTTGTTTTTGTGCATGACTGATCTCTCCGCCCCGCTCTCCGTCGGTGGCGTGGTTCTGCCGAACCGCGTCTTCCTGGCGCCTATGTCCGGCATCACCGACGCTGTCTTCCGGCGTCTGGCCGATTCCCATGGCGCAGGCCTGGTCGTGTCCGAGATGGTCGCAAGCGGTGAACTGGCCAAGGGCAGGGGTGACACCACGCGCCGTATTGCACGGCCCGATATAGGGGTGCATATGGTGCAGCTTGCCGGGCGCGAAGCCACGCATATGGCCGAGGCGGCGCGTATTGTTGCCGATAGCGGAGCAGATATTGTCGACATCAATATGGGGTGCCCGGCCAAAAAGGTGACGGGCGGCTATTGCGGCTCCGCGCTGATGCGCGATCCTGACCATGCGCTAAGCCTCATCGATGCGGTTGTCGGTGCCGTCGATGTGCCGGTGACGTTGAAGATGCGCCTGGGCTGGGACGAAAATGCGCTGAATGCGCCGCTGATTGCGCGCCGCGCCGAAGCTGCCGGCATCCGGATGATCACGATCCACGGCCGTACGCGTTGCCAGTTCTATAATGGTTCAGCCGATTGGCGCGCCATTGCGCGGGTCAAACAGGCTGTTTCGGTACCGGTTGTCGCCAATGGCGATATTCAGAGTCTCGCGGATGCGAGAACCGCACTCGACCTGTCCGGCGCGGATGCCGTGATGGTCGGACGCGGGCATTATGGCGCACCGTGGATGGCTGGCAGCATTGCTCGCGAAGCCGGCGCGAGTGTTTCCTGCGTACCGCAGCCCGAACCGGCCGAGCTGGCCGATTACATTGTAGGCCACTACGAGGCGATGCTCTCGCTTTACGGCGCTGAGGGCGGGCTGCGCGTCGCGCGCAAACATCTCGGCTGGTATTTCGACCGCCGCGCCGATCCGAGTGCGGTTGATCTGCGCCGCACTGCAATGACTTCGACTGAGCCCGCGCAGGTGATTTCGGCGCTTCGGTCGGCGTTTGGGCGCTCAGGCCAGAACACGCGGAGGGCGGCATGAACCTGCCGGCAGCAGCCAGCCAGCACGCCGATCTCGCCAACGTAGTGTTGGACGCTATCTGCCATCCGGTGCTGATGGTCGATGGCAAAAACCGCATCACTTATGCGAATGCCGAGGCGGAAGATTTCCTGCGCTCAAGTGCCGCCGTTCTGACGCGCAGCGAACTCGCCAAGTTCATACCCTTTGGCAGTCCGCTGCTTACGCTGGTCGAGCAGGTGCGTGAACGCCGCTCTCCGTACAACGAATACCGCGTCGACGTGTCTTCGCCGCGCATCGGTTCTGAAAAAATCGTCGACCTTTATGTCGCCCCGGTTTCGGAAATCGCCGGGTCGGTGGTGATCATGTTCCAGGAACGGTCGATGGCCGACAAGATCGACCGCCAGATGACCCATCGCGGCGCTGCGCGCTCAGTCACAGGGTTGGCGGCGATGCTGGCGCATGAGATCAAGAACCCGCTGTCCGGCATTCGCGGCGCAGCGCAACTGCTGGAAAGCGCGGTTGCCGACGACGACCGGCCACTGACCCGTCTCATTACCGACGAGACCGACCGTATCGTCGCGCTTGTGGACCGTATGGAAGTGTTCTCCGACGAGCGCCCGATCGACCGCGCGCCGGTCAACATCCATATTGTGCTCGACCATGTGAAACGCCTCGCATCGTCGGGTTTCGCCTCGCGGATCAGGATCACCGACGAGTTCGATCCTTCGCTCCCGATGGTGCATGCCAACCGTGACCATCTTGTCCAGGTCTTTCTCAATCTGGTGAAAAACGCGGCCGAGGCCATCGGCGACGATCCGAACGGCGAGATCAAGCTGACGACCGCGTTTCGTCCCGGTATCCGTCTGGCCGTACCGGGCACGCGCGACCGCGTATCGCTGCCGCTGGAGTTTTGCGTGCACGACAACGGTCCGGGCGTCTCGGACGACATTCTACCGATCCTCTTCGATCCCTTCATCACCACCAAGCAGAACGGTTCCGGCCTTGGTTTGGCCTTGGTGGCGAAGATCGTCGGCGAGCATGGCGGTGTGATCGAATGCGATTCCTCGCCACGCGGCACCACATTCCGCATCCTCATGCCGGCCTGGCGCGAGGATGGCGGCGACAACACCGAACAGGACGATGCGTGATGACCGTTCGCGGTAACATTCTGGTCGCGGATGACGATGCCGCAATCCGCACCGTGCTCAATCAGGCGCTGTCGCGCGTCGGCCATCAGGTCCGGGTCACATCCAACGCCGCCACGCTTTGGCGCTGGGTATCGTCGGGCGAGGGCGATCTCGTCATCACCGATGTGGTGATGCCCGACGAGAACATCTTCGATCTGCTGCCACGCATGCGCAAGGCGCGTCCTGACCTGCCGGTCATCGTGATGAGTGCGCAAAATACGTTCATGACCGCAATCCGCGCGTCCGAGGGCGGCGCTTACGAATACCTCCCGAAGCCTTTCGACCTGACCGAACTGCTCGGCATTGTCAGCCGAGCGCTCGCCGAACCGAAGCAGGCGCCGAACGAGCGGGCGGGCGAGGAACAGCCTGAATCGATGCCGCTGGTTGGGCGTTCGCACGCCATGCAGGACATCTACCGCATGCTGGCCCGCATGATGCAGACCGATCTGACGGTGATGATTTCGGGTGAATCCGGCACCGGCAAGGAGCTGGTCGCGCGTGCGCTGCACGAATATGGCCGTCGCCGCAAAGGGCCGTTCGTGGCAATCAACATGGCAGCGATTCCCCGTGACCTGATCGAATCGGAGCTCTTTGGGCACGAGAAAGGCGCGTTCACCGGCGCGCAGAACCGTTCCACCGGCCGCTTCGAACAGGCTGAGGGCGGCACGCTGTTTCTGGACGAAATCGGCGACATGCCGATGGAAGCCCAGACCCGGCTGCTCAGGGTGTTGCAGCAGGGCGAATATACGACTGTAGGTGGCCGCACGCCCATAAAGACCGATGTGCGCATCGTTGCCGCGACCAACAAAGATCTGCGCACGCTCATCAATCAGGGGCTGTTCCGCGAAGACCTGTATTATCGGCTGAACGTGGTGCCGTTGCGGCTGCCCGCTTTGCGCGAGCGCGCGGAGGACATTCCCGATCTTGTGCGCCACTTCTTCAAACAGGCGGAAGCTGAAGGCCTGCAGGCAAAACGCATCGCAGCGGGCGGCTACGACGCGATGCGCCAATATCCCTGGCCTGGCAATGTGCGCGAGCTGGAAAACCTGATCCGGCGGCTGGCAGCACTTTATCCTCAGGAGGAGATCAGTCAGGAGATCATCGAGTCCGAACTGCGCACCGCTGACGCACCATCGGCACCCGCATCAGAGGCGATTTTGCCGGACGATCTGTCGATCGGTCAGGCTGTCGAACACTATCTGCAGCGTTATTTCGGCGGCTTCGGCGGTGAGTTGCCGCCGCCCGGCCTCTACCAGCGCGTTCTGGCGGAAGTGGAATACCCGCTGGTGCTGGCATCCATGACCGCAACCCGCGGCAACCAGATCCGCGCCGCCGAGCTTCTCGGCCTCAATCGCAACACGCTGCGCAAGAAAATCCGAGAACTCGGCGTCAACGTTTACCGCGCCTCAAAACAACCCTGATTTCCCTGTCGTTTGCGGCAGATTGAGATGGGCGTTGCAAAACGGCCACATTGCGTTGCATAGAGGCAACGCAATGGATGGGTTAAACTGAGTCCGATGACAACCGCATCGTTGCCAGCAACCGGAGCAGTCAGCGAGGAAACGCCGGCGCGCGAAAGCCGCAGGTCACTTCCCGTGGCCGGCATCGCCGTGATTGTCTCGGCGCTCATCACCGCCGCGCTGTCCTTTGCGATCCTTCTTGGCCTGACCCCAGTCACGCCAGACGATCGCGTGACGCTCGTCGTGATCGGCATCAACCTCGCCTTCGTTTTGCTGCTGCTTGCACTGATCGGTCGCGAGGCGTGGACGATCTACATGGCCCGGCGGCGCGGCCGCGCGGCGTCCCGCCTTCATGTACGCATTGTTGCGATGTTTTCGCTGGTCGCAGCACTTCCCGCGATCCTCGTGGCCATCGTCGCATCGGTCACGCTCGATATCGGGCTCGACCGCTGGTTCGAACTCAGGACCAAGGTGATCATCAACTCCTCGCTGTCGATCGCCGAGGCCTATGTGCGCGAAAATGCGCGCAGCCTGCAGGGCACCACGCTCTCGATGGCGAACGATGTCGATCAGGCACGCCGCCTTTACAATCTCGACCGCAACGGCTTCTTCCGCTTTCTCTCCCAGCAGGCGACGGGCCGGTCGCTCGCGCACGCCGCCATCATCCGCTCCGATGGCTCGCTGGTGATTGCCGCCGACACCAACACCGACGTGCCGCTGCCCGAACCCTTGCCCGAAGCGGTAACGATGGCAGCCGACGGCGAACCTATTCTTATCGAGCCGCGCACCAGCAACATCGTCGGCGCGGTGATGAAGCTGCAGGAATATGACGATCTCTACCTCTATACGATCCGTGAGATCGACGCTGAGGTGATCCGCGCCCGCCAGCTGGTGCGGGCAAACACGGATGAGTATCGCGGGCTGGAATCCAACCGGCTGACGACACAAGTCGCCTTCGCGCTGGTCTATATCGGCATTACGCTGATCATCGTGCTTTCGGCCATCTGGACTGGCATCACCGTCGCCGACCGCCTCGTACGGCCGATCCGCCAGCTGATTGGCGCGGCGAGCGAAGTCGCAAGCGGTAATCTCGATGTTGCGGTTCCGGTGCGCCGTACCGATGGCGACATGGCTTCGCTCGGCGACACGTTCAACAAAATGACACGGCAGTTGAAAACCCAGCGCAGCCAGCTGCTGTCGGCAAAGGACGTCATCGACGAGCGTCGCCGTTTCACCGAGGCGGTGCTTTCGGGTGTCACCGCAGGCGTTATCGGCGTCGACAAAGACGGTGTGATCAACATATTCAATCGCTCAGCCGAGGCCATGTTGGCGATTGGCGAGAAGGATGCGCTCGGCAATGAACTTTCTGCCGTGCTTCCGCAAATTGGCAAGGTGTTCGCCGCCGGTCGTACATCGGGCCGGCCCGTATATCGCGATCAGGTGACTTTCTATCGCCGAGGCGCGGAACGCACTTTCAACGTCCAGATTACGGTGGAAGCCGAGAAACACGCCGGCGAGCAGAAATCTTATGTCGTCACCGTCGACGACATCACCGACCTCGTGCAGGCGCAGCGCACGACCGCCTGGGCCGATGTCGCGCGGCGCATCGCGCATGAAATCAAGAACCCGCTGACCCCGATCCAGCTCTCCGCGGAACGCATACGCCGCCGCTTCGGCAAGGTGATCGAGGAAGATCGCGAAGTCTTCGAACAGTGCACCGACACTATCATCCGGCAGGTCGGCGATATCGGCCGCATGGTCGACGAGTTCTCCGCATTCGCCCGCATGCCAAAGCCCGACATGAAGGCGCTGGACCTGCGCGAGCCGCTGCGCGAAGCGTCCTTCCTTGTCGAGATGAGCCGCAACGACATCGCTTTCGATCGCGAATTCGGCGACGAGCCTCTGACCGGCACCTATGACACACGTCTGCTCGGTCAGGCATTCGGCAATGTGATCAAGAACGCCGCCGAGGCGATCGACGGCGTAGTGCGTGACGGCAGCAATGCCGGTGTCATTCGTATCCACGCTTATCGCAAGGGCGGCCTCAACATTGTCGATATCATGGACAACGGAAAGGGGCTGCCGCGGCAGAATCGCCAGCGGCTTCTAGAGCCGTATATGACCACGCGCGACAAGGGCACGGGTCTCGGTCTTGCGATCGTGAAGAAGATCGTGGAGGACCATGGCGGCCGGCTCGAACTGCACGACGCGCCGTCCGACTTCCATGACGGGCGCGGAGCGATGATACGCATGGCATTCCCACATGGCGGTGTGGAAAAGAAGTCTCAGGTGCCGGGCAGCACAGCAGAGCAGGAAAAGGTACGAGATGGCGTCTGATATTCTCATCGTCGATGACGAGGAAGACATCCGCGAGCTTGTCGCGGGGATATTGACCGACGAAGGGCACGAAGCACGCACTGCCCATGACAGCGACAGCGCTCTCGCTTCGATTGCAGAACGCGTGCCGCGCCTGGTGTTTCTCGATATCTGGCTGCAGGGCTCCAAGCTCGATGGTCTTGCTCTGCTTGACGAGATCAAGAAGCTGCATCCCAGCCTGCCGGTGGTGATGATTTCCGGCCATGGCACAATCGAGACCGCGGTTTCGGCAATTCACCGGGGCGCCTATGATTTCATCGAGAAGCCGTTCAAGGCCGACAGGCTTATCCTGGTCTGCGACCGTGCGCTCGAAACGTCGAAGCTGCGCCGCGAAGTCAGCGACCTGAAAAAGCGCAGCGGCGAGACTTCGGAGCTGATCGGCACGTCCACAGCGATGAACAATCTGCGCCAGACGATCGAGCGCGCAGCTCCCTCCAACAGTCGCATCATGATCATCGGGCCGTCAGGTTCCGGAAAGGAGCTCGTCGCCCGCACCATCCACGGTCAGTCGCAGCGCAAGGCCGGGCCGTTTGTCACCATCAATGCGGCAACCATAACGCCGGAGCGCATGGAGGTGGAACTGTTCGGCGTTGAAACCAATGGCGCTGAACGCAAGATCGGCGCATTGGAAGAGGCGCATCGCGGCACGCTCTACATCGACGAGATCGGCGACATGCCGCGCGAGACGCAGAACAAGATCCTGCGTGTTCTGGTCGATCAGCAGTTCGAGCGCGTCAACGGCACGAAGCGCGTGAAGGTGGATGTCCGCATCATCACCTCGACCTCTTACGACCTTCAGGCTCTGATCGAGGAAGGGCGCTTCCGCGAGGATCTTTACCACCGTCTTGCCGTTGTGCCGATCATGGTGCCCGGTCTGTCGGAGCGGCGCGAAGACATTCCGTTTCTCGTCGATCATTTCATGCGCCAGACCGCCGCGCAGGCGAGTATCAAGCCGCGCCGCATCGGCGACGACGCCATGGCCGTGCTGCAGGCGCATAACTGGCCAGGCAATATCCGCCAGCTGCGCAACAATGTTGAACGTCTGCTGATTCTCGCGCGCGGGGAAGACAAGGACGAGCCGATCACGGCCGATCTGTTGCCTTCGGAAATTGGGGACGTGATGCCGCGCGCACCCAACCAGTCGGACCAGCACATCATGGCGTTGCCGCTGCGCGAGGCGCGCGAGCTGTTCGAGAAGGAATATCTGGTGGCGCAGATCAACCGTTTTGGCGGCAACATCTCGCGCACGGCCGAGTTCATTGGTATGGAGCGTTCAGCGCTGCACAGAAAGCTCAAATCGCTCGGGGTCTAACCAATGCGCGTCATAATCTGCGGGGCCGGTCAGGTCGGCTACGGCATCGCCGAACGGCTGTCTGCCGAGCAGAACGATGTTTCCGTCATCGATACGTCCGCGCAGCTGATTCGGATGGTGCGCGACAATCTCGATGTCCGCGGCTTTGTCGGCCACGGCTCACACCCGACTGTGCTGGAACAGGCAGGTGCGGCGGAAGCCGACATGATCATCGCTGTTACCTTGCATGACGAGGTGAACATGGTGGCCTGTCAGGTCGCGCACTCGCTCTTCAATGTGCCCACCAAGATCGCACGCATCCGTTCGCAGTCTTATCTGGAATCTCATTATCTCGACCTGTTCTCCCGCGATCATATGCCGATCGACGTTATCATCTCGCCTGAAGTCGAAGTTGGCGACATGGTGTTGCGCCGCATCGCTCTGCCGGGCGCCACCGACATCGTGCGGTTCGGCGACGGCAAAGTCGCGATGCTCGCGATTGAGTGTCTCGAGGATTGCCCTGTCGTAAACACCCCGCTGGCACAGCTCTCCGAGCTGTTCCCGGACTTGCCGTCCACGGTGGTTGGCGTATCGCGCAACGGCCGCCTGTTCATTCCCCATTCGGCAGATCAGCTCGTTACCGGTGACTTGGCCTACGTCGTCACCAGCAAGGATCAGGTGCGGCGCACGCTCGGTCTGTTCGGACACGAAGAGCAGGAAGCGACGCGCATTGTGATCGCGGGCGGCGGGAATATCGGACTATACGTTGCACGAGCGCTCGAAGCGCGCGGCAGCCGTACCAAAGTCAAGATCATCGAAAACACGCGTGACCGCGCCGTCGCCATCGCTGACGATCTGCGCCGCACCGTCGTGCTGCATGGCAGTGCGCTCGACCAGAAGCTCTTGCTGGAAGCCGACATCGATCATGCCGAGCTTATGGTCGCGCTCACCAATGACGACCAGGTGAACATCCTCTCCTGCGTCATGGCCAAGCGCATGGGGTGCAAAGCGAACCTGGCTTTGCTGAACAACCCGACCTATCACGATTTCACACGCACGCTTGGCATCGATGCTCACATCAATCCGCGCAACGTGACCATTTCCCGAGTGCTGCAGCATGTGCGTCGCGGCCGCATTCGCGCTGTGCACACGATTCAGCACGGTGCGGCCGAGGTCATTGAAGCCGAGGCGCTTGAAACCTCACCGCTCGTGGGTCCACCCATGCGCGATCTCGATTTGCCGGAAGGTGTGCGCATTGGAGCTATCTTCCGTAACGAAGAGGTCATCAAGCCAAGCGGTTCGACCAAGATCAAACCCAAGGATCGCGTCGTCATTTTCGCGATGCAGAACGCGGTGAAGCAGGTCGAGCAGATGTTCCGCGTCAGCCTCGAATTCTTCTGATCATTCTCACTCACCGAAAGCGCAAAAAACCATGTCACGCATCGCCTATGTGAACGGTCGCTACGTGCCGCACGCCAGTGCAGCGGTCCATATCGAGGATCGTGGCTATCAGTTCGCAGATGGCGTTTACGAAGTATGTGAGGTGAAGGGTGGCTTCATCATCGACATGCGCGGCCACCTCAATCGACTAGATCGCTCGTTGGGCGAGCTCTCGATTCTGTGGCCGTTGCACCGAAGTGCGTTGGAACGAATACTCGCAGAGGTTGTACGCCGAAACCGCATTCGTAACGGTCTGGTTTACCTGCAAGTGACGCGGGGGGTCGCACGTCGCGACCACGTATTCCCGGGGCCGAATGTCCGGCCGGCGCTCGTCATCACTGCAACACGCAGCGACCCGCAAGTCTCGGACCAGATGGCTGCCACCGGCATCGATGTGATTACTGTCCCGGAGAACCGCTGGGAGCGCGTCGACATCAAAACTGTTGGGCTTTTGCCCAACGTTCTTGCGCGGCAGCAAGCCAAGGATGCGGGTGCCCAGGAAGCCTGGTTTGTGGATAAAGACGGCATTGTGCTTGAAGGCTCGGCCACGAATGCCTGGATCGTCACACAGGACGGAGCCATCGTGACGCGCGATGCGGAGCGCGGAATCTTGCGGGGCATTACGCGCACGACACTGTTTGAAGTAGCAAAAAAACTCGGCCTGAAAGTAGTAGAGCGCGGATTTACTGTAGATGAAGCGCTGATGGCGCGCGAAGCTTTCGTCACCTCAGCTACAAAAACTGCCATATCTGTGATCTCCATTAATGGAAGTTCTATCGGCAACGGGCATCCGGGTTCGGTAGCCTCAGCGCTGCGCGGTTCATTTTTTGACGTTGCGGAAAAAACGCCGGCCTGATAACCGCACTGGATACATTGCTGGGGATCGCATGCGGCCGGGACGCTTGACACGGGCGGCGGGAATAAGCGCTACTGTGACGAGCTGGCCAAACGCGAAGAAAAGAAAATATGGCGGAACGCACGCAGAACTTGCAGGACCTGTTCCTCAATTCGGTCCGAAAGAGTAAGACACCCCTCACGATTTTTCTTATCAATGGCGTCAAACTTACGGGTGTTGTGACGTCATTTGACAATTTTTGCGTGTTGTTGCGACGCGACGGACACTCACAGCTCGTATATAAGCACGCGATATCGACCATCATGCCGAGTCAACCGGTGCAGATGTTCGATGCCGAGGAAAATCGGGAAAGCTGATTGGTGCCAAACGATACCACGCCTGGTGGTGGGGTAGGGGGCAAAAACGGTTCCGGTGATCTCGCCGGTGCCGATGCTGTACGCGCCGTCATTGTGGTCCCGGTGATCACGCGGCGCGACCGAGGCGCCGACGATTCCCAATCCTCTAAACGTAGCTCGCATTCCCGAACGCCAGACGCGCGGCTCGATGAGGCGGTCGGCCTGGCGCTGGCCATCGATCTTGAGCCGGTTCACACCGAAATCGTTCAGATTGCCGCACCCAAACCTGCCACACTGATGGGCACCGGCAAGGTCGCTGCCCTTGCGGATGTCGTTGCTGACTGTTCGGCTGATCTTGTGGTCGTCGACCAGCCGCTGTCGCCAGTTCAGCAGCGCAATCTTGAAAGCGCACTGAAGGCCAAGGTACTGGATCGCACCGGCCTTATTCTGGAGATTTTCGGCCGCCGAGCACGCACCAAGGAAGGCGTGCTGCAGGTCGATCTCGCCCATCTGGAGTATCAGCGCGGGCGCCTGGTCCGCAGCTGGACTCACCTTGAGCGCCAGCGCGGCGGCGGCGGCTTCATGGGCGGTCCGGGCGAAACGCAGATCGAGGCTGACCGCCGGCAATTGCAGGAAAAGATCATCCGCCTGAAGCGCGAGCTGGAAACCGTGCGCCGCACGCGCGATCTGCATCGCACCAAACGGCAGAAGGTGCCGTACCCGGTCGTCGCCATAGTCGGCTACACCAATGCTGGCAAGTCGACGCTCTTCAACCGCCTCACAGGTGCTAGCGTGATGGCGGAGGATTTGCTCTTCGCCACGCTGGACCCGACGCTTCGGCGGCTTGTGTTGCCACTCGGCACGGAGATCATCCTGTCCGATACCGTGGGCTTCATCTCCGATCTGCCGACACATCTGGTTGCCGCGTTCCGGGCTACGCTCGAAGAGGTAGTCGAGGCGGATCTGGTTGTGCATCTGCGCGACATCTCCGATCCCGACACGCGCGCGCAGGCCGAAGATGTCGAACGCATCCTCACTGACCTGGGCGTTGACGCTGCCGACCATGAGCGTGTGCTCGAAGTCTGGAACAAGATCGATCTGCTCGACGAGGAAGGCCGTGAGCGAATTGGCCAGCGGCCGGGCAGAAAAGATCCTGACCAGCCGGTCGCCATCTCGGCCGTCAACGGCGAGGGGATTGACAGGCTGGTGGCCACGATCGAACAGCGGCTCGCAGGGCGCACGACAGCGTTCGATGTATCGCTCGCCCCCGACCAGCTGCACCTGACCGACTGGCTTTATCGCTCGGGCGATGTGCTTGACCGGCTCGACCGCGAAGATGGTGGGCTCGACCTGAAACTCAGAACGACCGCCACGCGCCGTGCTGAAATAGAAGCGAAACTGGCGGCGCCAGCCAAGGGCTAGGCTCGCCCCGACAATGCCGGCCGGCTTGGCGGTAGAAGGTTCTTTGAACCCGGCCATTTGTTTTGCACATTCGCGGTAAAAATGGCATCCGCTTCGTTGAAGAGGATTCCCGCCATGCGCCGACCGCTGTCATTCTTCACCGCTTTCGCTGCCACGCTTGTGATCGCCGCGTTGGTAGTCATCCCACTACGCGCTGAGGAAGCGCCGGCGCAAGACCTTGGCACGATCCTGACCGACCTTCTGCGCGGCGGGCTCGATGCGGACCAGCCGCAGCGGCGCCTGCCGTTCGGGCGCAGCGAAATGCAGCTATCCTTCGCGCCTTTGGTCGCAGAAACCGCGCCGGCTGTCGTCAATGTGTATGCCTCTGCGCAGGTGACCGCACAGCCGTCGCCGTTCATGTCCGATCCGTTTTTCGAGCATTTTTTCGGGCGGCAAATGCCGCCACGTGTACAATCCTCGCTGGGGTCCGGCGTCATCGTCGATCCGTCCGGGCTGGTGGTAACGAACTTCCACGTGATCCGTGGTGCGGACGAGGTGAAGGTCGCGATGTCGGATGGGCGCGAATTCGCCAGCACCATTCTGCTGAAGGATGAATCGCTCGATCTCGCGGTGCTGAAGGTCGAAGGCCAAGAGCCGTTCCCGACCGTTGCAATCGGCGATTCCGATGCGCTTCTGGTCGGCGATCTGGTGCTCGCAATCGGCAATCCGTTCGGGGTCGGCCAGACGACGACCAGCGGCATCGTGTCGGCTGTCGCGCGCAGCCATATCGGCATTTCCGATTTCGGCTTTTTCATCCAGACGGATGCTGCCATCAATCCGGGCAATTCGGGTGGCGCTCTCATCAACATGGCGGGCGAGCTGGTCGGCATCAACACCGCCATCTATAGCCGCAGCGGCGGTTCGATCGGCATCGGCTTCGCCATTCCCGCCAACATGGTGCGAGCGGTGGTCGCCTCTGCACAGGGCGGCAGCGACTTTTTCGAGCGGCCCTGGATCGGCGCGAATTTCGAAGCCGTTGATGCGCAGATGGCCGAAGCGCTTGGCATGGCTCGGCCGACGGGAGCGCTGGTTTCCGACATCTATCCCGACAGCCCCGCCGAGAGCGCCGGCATTCGGCCGGGCGACGTCATTCTGGCGATGAATGCAACGCGCATCGAACACCCCGACGCGCTCGATTACCGGCTTGCGACACGGCCGATCGGCGCGGAGGTTTCGCTGACCCTTTTGCGGCAGGGTGAGGAAATCCCGGTCTCACTCGTGCTGATACGCGCGCCCGAGGGAGCAGCTGCTGCCGAAATCGTCATCGACGGCAAATCGCCCTTCGCTGGCGCCAAGGTTGCGGCCCTTTCGCCCCGCCTTGCGCAACGGCTGCGCGTGACGGGCCGCACCGAGGGCGTGGCAATTGTCGATATCGATCGTACCTCGCCAGCAGCGCAGTTTGGCTTCCAGCCGGGCGATATCGTGCGCGATGTGAACGGCGTCACGATTGACAGCCCTGAGACGCTCGCCAATGCCGCTTCCGAACAGACGCGCTGGTGGCGGTTCACGATCGAGCGCGGCGGCCAGACGTTCCGCCAGGTTCTGCGGTTCTGATTGCCGATGGCCGACCTGTTTGGCGCATCGGACGAAACGCCGGCGGCCGCCAGTGGCGCAAGGCCGTTGGCCGACCGTTTGCGGCCCTCAAAGCTCGCCGAAGTCGTTGGTCAGGAGCATCTGACAGGGGCTGACGGCGCGCTGACGCGCATGATTGCCTCGGGTTCGCTTGGTTCGCTGATCTTCTGGGGGCCGCCAGGCACCGGCAAGACGACGGTCGCTCGATTGCTTGCTGGCGAAACCGACCTCGCATTCGAGCAGATTTCGGCGATTTTCTCCGGTGTTGCCGACCTGAAGAAGGTGTTCGAGGCTGCGCGCCTGCGCCATCGCAACGGCCGTCAGACGCTGCTTTTCGTTGACGAGATTCACCGCTTCAACCGTGCCCAGCAGGACGGATTTCTGCCTGTCATGGAAGACGGCACCGTCATCCTCGTTGGCGCGACGACCGAAAATCCGTCCTTCGAGCTCAATGCGGCGCTTCTGTCGCGCGCCCGCGTTCTTTCGTTCAAGTCACTCGAGGCGGAAAGCCTGGCGCTGCTATTGGAACGCGCGGAAGAAACGGTCGGCCGCCCGCTGCCGCTCGACGACGAGGCGAGGGCAGTTCTCATCCGCATGGCGGATGGTGACGGACGCGCCATTCTCACACTGGCCGAAGAGGTCTGGCGGGCCGCCCGCGAGGGCGAGACATTCGATGCGGATGGGCTGCAGCGTGTCGTGCAGCGCCGTGCGCCCGTCTACGACAAAGGTCAGGACGGCCACTACAATCTGATCTCGGCGCTGCACAAGGCTGTGCGCGGCTCCGACCCCGATGCAGCGCTTTATTATCTGGCGCGCATGTTCGATGCCGGCGAAGCGCCGCTTTTCCTCGGTCGCCGGCTGGTGCGCATGGCGGTGGAGGACATCGGCCTTGCCGACCCGCAGGCGCTGGTCGTTGCCAATGCGGCGAAGGACGCGTTCGACTTTCTGGGCTCGCCCGAAGGCGAGCTGGCGCTTGCGCAGGCCTGCATTTATCTGGCGACCGCACCCAAATCCAACGCCGCCTATACCGCCTACAAGGCGTCCATGGCTGCCGCGCAGGAGCATGGCTCGCTGTTGCCGCCCCGGCATATCCTCAACGCGCCGACCAAGCTCATGAAGTCGGAAGGTTATGGCTCGGGCTATCAATACGATCACGACCAACCCGACGCTTTTTCCGGTCAGGACTATTTTCCAGAAGCCATGGGACGCCGTCAGTTCTATGACCCGCCGGACCGCGGTTTCGAGCGCGAAATCCGCAAGCGGCTCGACTATTGGACCAAGCTGCGGAAGGAACGGCAGGCTGCTGCTCAGGAGCAAGGCGAGCCGGGCGAAGACTGATCGGCCGCAGCGCCCTTTCGGCGCATCGCGCCTTCCGCTATCAGAATGCCATGTACCACGTGCTTGTCGTTGCGGCGGGCGGCGCCATCGGCGCTGCACTGCGCCACCTTGTCGGTCTGGCCGCATTGCGCTGGGCGGGGCCGACCTTTCCCTGGAGTACACTCACCGTCAATTTGGCGGGTTCCTTCCTCATGGGCGTGTTGATAGAGCTGCTGGCGCGCAAGGCAGGTGTCTCCGCGGAAGTGAGGCTCTTCGCCGCAACGGGCATTCTTGGCGGCTTCACGACCTTTTCGGCCTTTTCACTGGACGTGGTGGTGTTATGGGAACGCGGCGCGCTGTTTGCAGCCGCATCTTATGCGCTGGTCAGCGTTGTGGGCGCGGTCGCGGCGCTGTTCGCAGGGTTGGCGATTGTGCGCGCGCTGGCTTGAGCGCAAACGAATTTTCCGGAACCGAGTAAGACATGGCCGGTGTAGAGCAAATCAAAGTTGCCGACGACGAGGCCAATATGCGCCTCGACCGGTGGTTCAAGGTTCACTATCCGGGCCTCGCTTTCGGCCGCCTGCAGAAACTTCTGCGTTCAGGCCAGGTGCGCGTCGATGGCGGGCGCGTAAAAACCGATACGCGGCTTGATCCGGGCCAGACGGTGCGTGTGCCGCCACTCGACATCGACCGCAATACCGGGCCGCTGACGCCACGCTCCATCGCCAACAAGGACGATGGCGATGCGCTCGCGCAAATTCTGCTGCACGAAGACGAAAAGGTTCTCGTATTCAACAAACCCCCGGGGCTCGCGGTGCAGGGCGGGTCCGGCATTGTGCGCAGTGTTGACCAGATGCTGGAGGCCTGGCGCAACAAGAAGGGCGAAAAACCCCGGCTGGTACACCGGCTCGACCGCGACACTTCGGGTGTGCTGGTCGTCGCCCGCACCCGGCAGGCGGCGATGCGTCTGGCGGAGTCGTTCCGGGCGCGTGAAACCAAGAAGCAATATTGGGCGCTGGTGAAGGGCGTTCCGGCCAAAAAAACCGGGAAGATATCTAACTGGCTGGTGAAGGAGCCGACGCCTGACGGTGACCGCATGCGGGTCGCCAGGCATGGGGAGCAGGGGGCAGACCACGCCGTCTCCTATTACCGTGTCGTGGATCAGGCCGGGCAGGCGCTTTCCTGGCTTAAGATGGAGCCCTATACCGGGCGCACGCATCAGCTGCGCGTGCACGCGGTAACGCTTGACTGCCCCATCATTGGCGACCCGAAATATTTCGAGGCCGACCAGAACTGGGAGTTTCCGGGCGGCATTCAAAAGCGCCTGCATCTGCATGCGCGGCGCATCATTATCCCGCATCCCAATTCCGGTGTGATCGACGTCACAGCGCCGTTGCCCGGCCACATGGTTCAGAGCTGGAACCTGCTCGGCTTTGACGAAGCAACCGCGGAGGACGATCAATGAGCGTGGCTTCGACATCCATGGACAAGCGCGACGCGATCGATGCCTTCGCGGCGGGCATGATGATCGTGCTGACGCTGACCTGGGGCCTCAACCAGGTCGCGATCAAAGTCTCCAATGAAGGATATAACCCGGTATTTCTGACCGTCGCGCGCTCTTCGATTGCGGCGGTTCTGGTCTTCGGCTGGTGCCGTCTTCGCGGGATCAAGCTGTTCGAGAGCGATGGAACGCTGTGGCCGGGTATTATCGTGGGCGCCTTGTTCGGCCTGGAATTCATCCTGATCTTCTTCGGGCTCGACTACACGACGGCGGCGCGCGGCACGCTGATGGTCAACACCATGCCGTTCTGGGTATTGATCGGCGCGCATTTCGTCCTGGGCGAGCATATGACGCGCCTCAAATTCGGCGGGCTTCTGCTCGCCTTTTGCGGCGTTGTACTGGTGTTTTCCGATGAACTCAGCCTGCCTGACGCAGCCGCGCTCAAGGGCGATATCATGCTGCTCGCTGCCGGTGTGCTCTGGGGCGCGACGACGCTTGTCATCAAGCGCACCAAGCTGACGGAAGTGAGCGCTGAAAAAACGCTGCTTTATCAGCTTCTCGTATCGGCAGTTGTGTCGGCGCCGCTGATCCCGCTCGCCGGACCGGCCTTTCGCGACGTGACGGCGCTGGCGACCGCCTCGCTGCTTTACCAGGCTGTATTTGTCGTCGCATTTACCTATGTGCTGTGGTTCTGGCTGATGCGCCGCTACCCGGCCTCGGGACTGTCCAGCTTCACCTTTCTCAGCCCCGTATTCGGCGTTCTTGGTGGCGGTCTGCTGCTGGGCGAGCCGCTTTCTTGGCGCATCTTCGTCGCGCTGGCGATGATCGCGGCCGGGCTGCTTCTGGTGAACCGTCCCGCGCGCCGCATGCCGCCAGGCTGACAGGGGAATGGATATGCGCGATCTGCTCAACGATCTGGATGCCGGCAAGAACACCGAGCGCGACCCGACCGAGGCCGCACGCGAGGCCATGCGTGGGCAACTGCCGAAGCGTTTTTACAAGCAGGCTAGCATCGAGGCCGAGGAGGGCGGGTTTTCGGTCCGCCTCGACGGACGTCAGGCCCGAACGCCCGGCCGGCGGGCGCTGATCCTGCCAACGGCCGCGGCCGCCAAGCTGGTCGCAGACGAATTCGAGGCGCAGGCCGAGAAGATCGATCCAATGACCATGCCGGCGACGCGGCTCGTCAACACCGCGATCGACGGCGTTGCCGACGATGTTCAGGCCGTTCTGGAGGATATTCTGCGCTATGCGTCCTCCGATCTCATCTGCTATCGCGCCGACACACCGCAGGAGCTCGTTCAGCGGCAGGCCGAGGGCTGGGACCCGGTGCTCGATTGGCTGCAGGCTTCTCTTGGCGCGCGCTTCATTCTGGCTGAAGGCGTGATGCCGGTGGATCAGCCGCGCGAAACGATTGCCATGTTGGGCGCCTATCTGGCGCAGCGCCGTGAGCCGTTCCGCATTGCCGCGCTCCATGTCATGACATCGCTGATGGGGTCGGCGCTGCTGGCGCTTGCGGTCGATGCCGGCGAGATGGATGTTGAAGGCGCCTGGGCGGCCGCGCATATCGATGAGGACTGGAACATCCAGCAATGGGGCGAGGACAGCGAAGCGGAGCGACGGCGTGCCCAGCGCGGGCTGGAAATGCGGGCTGCCGGTGCGTTGCTTGCGGCAATAGACGGGCAATAGCCGCGCAAACCCTTGTGAGCATTGCCCCGCCGGCAATTCCATTGGGTCGTGAAAGCCCCTAGGCTGGCCCGATGACCGAATCAAAAGCAATGATCCTCGGCGCCGCTGGCAAGCGGCTGTCAACCGAAGAAAAAGTCTTCTACCATGGCGAAAAACCGTGGGGCTTCATACTCTTCGCGCGTAATATTGAGGCAGCGGATCAAGTTCGCGCGCTCGTAGCCGAGATGCGTGACGCAGTCGGGCGTCCAGACGCGCCCGTGTTCATCGATCAGGAGGGCGGTCGCGTGCAACGGCTGCGCCCGCCGCTAGCGCCAAACTATCCGCCCGCAGCCGAGCTGGGCGCGCTTTACGAGCGCGACCCAGCTGCCGGTCTGCGTTCAGCCTGGCTGATGTCGCGACTGCATGCCTTCGATCTCCTGCGGCTGGGCATTACGGCCGACTGTCTGCCGGTGCTCGATGTTCCCACCGAGGGTGCGCATGACGTGATCGGCAATCGCGCCAGCGGACGGACGCCGGAGGCGGTGACGGCGCTTGGGCGCGCGATGGCGGACGGGCTGCTGGCCGGCGGGGTTCTGCCGGTCATGAAGCATATCCCCGGCCACGGCCGGGCGGGCGCCGACACGCATTTCGAGCTGCCGCGGGTCGATGCCTCCCGGGCGGAGCTTGAAAAGCATGATTTCGCGCCATTCCGGGCGCTGGCCGACATTCCGATCGCGATGACCGCGCATGTGGTCTATTCCGCGATCGATGGCCTGATGCCGGCGACGACATCCCGCGTTGTTGTGGAAGACATCATCCGTAACCATATCGGTTTCGACGGTCTTCTGATGAGCGACGATGTTTCCATGCAGGCGCTTTCTGGGGATTTCAAAGATCGCACGGATGCAATCTTCGCCGCCGGATGCGATGTCGTATTGCATTGCAACGGCGTGATGGACGAGATGCGGCAAGTGGCGGCAATGACCCCGGTTCTCAAGGACAAGGCCGAAACCCGGGCCAATCTGGCGCTGCTGCGCCGTGAATTGCCGGACGCCGTGGAAGAAGCGGCCGCGCGCGAAGAGTTTTCGTCGCTCACCGGCCTGCCGGTCGAAGCGGCATAGGTTTGGTGCTGTGAACGCCCCGGCGACAAAAACAGGCGGGTCCAAGGCGCCGATGGAGGCGATCTGGACCAATGACGAGGAGCGGACCGCCAGCGATCCGCTGCTTCACGTCGATGTCGAAGGGTTCGAAGGTCCGCTCGACCTGCTGCTGCACCTTGCGCGAAATCAGAAGGTCGATCTGGCGCGCATCTCGGTGCTGGCGCTTGCGGAGCAGTATATCGGCTTTGTCGAGCGTGCGCGGGAGTTGCGGCTGGAACTCGCGGCCGACTATCTCGTCATGGCGGCGTGGCTTGCCTATCTCAAGTCGCGGCTTCTCATTCCCGAGCAGGCCAGCGATGATGGCGAGAGCGGCGAGGAAATGGCCGCACTTCTGCAATTCCGCCTGAAGCGGCTGGAAGCCATGCGCGAGGCGGCCTCGCGGCTGGTCAACCGCAACCGGCTTGGGCGTGATTTCTTCGGGCGCGGCGATCCCGAGCATGTGGTCGTGGACCGCCGCAACGAATATTCGGGCACGCTCTACGATCTGCTGACGGCCTATGCGTCGCTGCGGCAGCGCCAGGCTGTCACCAATGTGCGCATCGAAAAGCGCGGCGTGTGGTCGCTCAAGGAGGCGCGCGAGGTGCTGGCGCGCATGATCGGCACGCTGCGCGACTGGACGGCACTGGACAGTTTCCTGCTCGAATATCTCAGCCTGCCCGGGGAGCGCGCCACGGTGCTTGCGAGCTCTTTTGCCGCCACGCTGGAACTGGTGCGTGAAGGCACGCTGGAGATCAGGCAGCAGGACGCATTTGCGCCGCTCTTCATGCGCAACAGAAACGACAAGACGGCAATGGCCGGAGTGGATCAATGAGCGAAGGCGAAATCGCGGAAGTCGTCCGGTTCGACACTGATGACGAGGCCGTCGGCACCCATGACGACAATCCGGCGCTGCGGCTGCATATGGCCGAAGCCGTGCGCATGGCGGAGGCAATCGTTTTTGCGTCTGCCGAGCCGGTGAACGAAAAGACGCTCGTTTCGCGGCTGCCCGACGGCATCGACGTGCCCACCGTCATGGATGAACTCGCCGAGATTTATTCCAAGCGCGGCGTCAATCTGGTGAAGGTCGGCGACAGCTGGGCTTTTCGCACGGCCGGTGACCTCGCCTTCCTGATGAACCGCGAGGCGGTGCAGCAAAAGCGCCTGTCGCGCGCCGCTCTCGAGGTAATGGCCATCATCGCCTACCACCAGCCGGTCACACGGGCGGAAATCGAGGAAATTCGCGGCGTGGAAACCTCCAAAGGTACGCTCGACACGCTGCTTGAGACGGAATGGGTGCGCATGCGCGGGCGCCGGCGCACGCCGGGCCGCCCGGTCACCTATGGCACGACCGAACATTTTCTCGATCATTTCGGACTTCCGGAACTGCGCGATCTGCCGGGCATGGATGAGCTGAAAGGGGCGGGGCTTCTGTCGCCGCGCATGCCGTCCAACTTCAGCGTGCCGCAGCCGCCGGCCAACACCGACGGGCTGACCGAGGACGAGGACGAACTCACCGACATCGACCTCGAAGAGCTCGGCCTGTTGACTCCCCGCGTCGAGGATGATTGACCCGAGCCGCGGCCGCGCGGATGCGGGCGTGTTCGGAACAGGTCGATGCAAGGCGAAATTCACCCGGCCCAGCGCGTAACCGCCGGCGTCACCTTCGCCGCGCGGCTTTCGTTTGAGGATATCCGGCACAACTATCTGCCCGATGCGGCGACGCTTCACGGTATCTCGCTGTCGGCGGAGCCTGGTGAGGTTCTGTGCCTGCTGGGACCGTCCGGCTCCGGCAAGACGACGCTGCTCAGGATTGCGGCGGGCATCGAGGCGCAAAGCTCCGGCCGCGTTTTGCTCAATGATCGCGAAATTGCCGGGCCGGATGTGTTTTTGCCGCCCGAAAAGCGCTCGATCGGCCTGGTGTTTCAGGATTTCGCGCTGTTTCCGCATCTCTCGATCGTCGACAATGTGCGCTTCGGCCTGACCGCGCTCTCCAAGTCCGAGGGCCGCAAGGAAGCGCTGATCGCTCTGGAGCGCGTCGGGCTTGCAAGCTACGCCGAGGCCTTTCCGCACGTGCTTTCTGGCGGCGAACAGCAACGCGTCGCCCTTGCCCGCGCGATGGCGCCGCGCCCTTCCGTGCTTCTCATGGATGAGCCGTTTTCCGGTCTCGATTCGCGGCTGAAGGACAGCGTGCGGGCCGAAACGCTCGCAATCCTGCGCCAGAGCCGCGCTACAGCGATCGTCGTCACGCATGACGCGGAGGAGGCGATGCGGCTTGGCGACCGCATCGCGCTGCTCAAGGGCGGCAGGCTCGTGCAGGCCGGCACCGCGGAAGAGCTTTACGAGCGGCCGAACGATTTGTTTGCGGCCGGTTTCTTCTCCGAGCTCAATGTTTTTTCGGCGCGCACCAATGCCGGCTCGGTCGAAACGCCGCTCGGCACGTTTCCCGCGCCGGATATTGCAAGCGGCACGCAAGTGGATGTTGCGATCCGGCTTTCGGGCTTCGATGTGAGCGAAACCGGCGGCGCATTGCAGGCGCGCGTGCGCTCGCGGCGGTTTCTGGGTGTCGTTGAGCTGCTGGAGCTTGCAGTGCCGGGTATCGACACGCCGGTGAGGGCGCGCGTTCGCATCGGCGAATTGCCGGCCCGCAACCGCGACATATGGCTCACCGCGCGGCAACGTGACGTTCTTGTGTTTGAAACGCGCAACGAAAACGCATAGATCAGGTTCAGGGAACCGAAAACCAGAGAGAATCTTATCATGGGTACCTTTTCCATCTGGCACTGGCTGATTGTGCTGGTCGTCGTGCTGCTTCTTTTCGGCCGGGGCAAAATTCCCGAGCTGATGGGCGATATGGCCAAGGGAATCAGGAATTTCCGCAAAGGCATGACCGACGAGGAAGAATCGCCGGAAGATGCGAAGACCGTCGAGCACAAGGCCGATGAGCCAGTGAGTGCCGCCAAGCAGAAAGCCGGCAAGTCGTCCTGATCACATAAGGCCGGGCGCTCGCCGCCCGGCACCTGCGAAAGCCTGAGTGATGTTCGACATCGGTTGGCCAGAGATGCTCGTGGTTGCGGTCGTTTTGATCGTGATCGTGGGACCCAAGGATTTGCCCGGAATGCTGCGCAATTTCGGGCGAACCACGACCAAGCTGCGTTCAATGGCCGCCGATTTCCGCAAGCAGTTCGACGATGCGCTGAAGGAAGCCGAACTCGACGATGTCAAAGGCATTGTTGACGATGTGCGCAAGCTCAATCCCGCTTCCGACATCAAGAAGGCGCTGAACCCGATACAGAAGGCGGCCGAGGATGTGCGCTCCGGCCTCGATGCCGCGATGCGTCCGCAGCCCGAGCCGCAATCTCCGACCTCGGAACTGAACGGCGGCGGGGCGGCCAAAAAGCCGGCGGACGAGGCCAAACCTGAAGCTGCGGCAGCTTTGAAAACGGCTGCGAAGACGAACAGCAGCTCTGCCACCGAGAAAGCCACGCCGGCGAAGAAGCCCGCTGCTGCCCGGAAAGCGGCGACCAAGCCTGCTGCAAAATCGACCGCTAAGTCTTCCGCGAAACCAAAATCGCCCGCCAAAAGCCCGGCAAAGAAGGCTGAAAGCTCGAAGAAAGCCGCCGGCTCCACCAAGGGCGGAAGCGCCGCATGAGCACTGACGAGGAAGACATCGAGAAGTCGTCAGCGCCGCTGATGGAGCATCTGATCGAGCTGCGCCGGCGCCTGATGTGGTCGATCGGCGGGTTCTTCATCGCCTTCCTGGTATGTTTCTTCTTCGCCAAGCAGCTCTTCAACCTGCTGGTCATTCCGTTCCAGTGGGCCACGCAATGGGCCGGGCTCGACCCCAAGCAGGTTGAGCTCATCTATACCGCGCCACAAGAATTCTTTTTCACGCAGATCAAGCTTGGCATGTTTGGCGGGCTGGTCATCGCGTTCCCGCTGATTGCCGCGCAGATCTATAAGTTCGTTGCGCCGGGTCTCTACCGCAACGAGCGGGCTGCGTTCCGCCCGTACCTGGTGGCCACGCCGATCCTGTTCCTGATCGGCGCATCGCTGGTCTATTTTTTCTTCACCCCGATGGTGATGTGGTTCTTCCTGTCGATGCAGCAGGTTGGCCCCGAACAGGAAATCCAAATTTCGCTGCTACCGAAGGTTTCAGAATATCTCGGTCTGATCATGACCCTGATTTTCTCCTTCGGGCTCGTCTTCCAGCTTCCCGTGGTGACGACGCTGATGGCGCGCGTCGGGCTCATCACCGCTCAGGGACTGGCCGACAAGCGCAAATACGCAATCGTGTTCGCCTTCGTGACGGCGGCGATCCTCACCCCGCCCGATCCCGTCAGCCAGATCGGTCTTGCGGTCCCGACGATCCTTCTCTACGAGGTCTCGATCTGGCTCGCCCGCCGGACGGAGCGCAAGCGCCTGGAAGCCGAAGCGGAAAGCGCCGAGCCTGAAGGCAGCGAAAATTCGGCAGCGGCGGAGTAAGCACTCCTCGCATCGGCTCGGGCCTGACATTGCTGACCGAAACGCATTGAGTGCCCGCCATGCTCGACATCAAATGGATTCGCGAAAACCCTGAAGCTCTTGCCGAGGCGCTCGTTAAGCGCGGCTCGGACGAGGATGCCGCGAAATCCACCGTTGCCGATATTGTCGCCCGCGACGAAGCCCGCCGCACGCATCTCACCGACCTGCAGCAGAAGCAGGAGCGGCGCAACGCGGCGTCGAAGGAAATCGGCAAGGCGATGGGCTCGGGCGACAAGGATCTCGCCGAAAAGCTCAAAGCCGAAGTGGCTGCGCTGAAGTCGGACCTCCAGAATGGCGAGGCGAGGGAGCGCGAACTCGACAAGGCGCTCAAAGACGCTCTCGACGTGCTTCCGAATGTGCCGCTGGACGACGTTCCCGTGGGCGCTGACGAACACGACAATGTGGAAGTGCGCCGCGTTGGCGAACCGAAGCGCAGCAACTCGTCCAAAGAGCACTACGAGCTTGGCGAGGCGCTCGGCGACATGGATTTCGAGACAGCGGCCAAGCTGTCCGGTTCGCGCTTCACGATCCTGAAGGGGCAGCTTGCGCGGCTTGAGCGCGCGCTCGGCCAGTTCATGCTCGACCTGCACACGACCGAGCACGGCTATACCGAAGTGCAGCCGCCGCTGCTGGTCAATGATGACGCGGCCTACGGGACGGACAAGCTTCCGAAGTTCGGCGACGATCTGTTCCGTACGACAGATGGCCGCTGGTTGATCCCGACGGCTGAAGTGCCACTCACCTACACGGTCGCAAAAGAAATCACCGACCACGGCAAGCTGCCGCTCAGAATGACGGCGCTGACCGCCTGCTTCCGCTCCGAGGCCGGCTCGGCCGGCAAGGACACGCGCGGCATGTTGCGCCAGCACCAGTTCTACAAGGTTGAGCTTGTGTCAGTCACCGACCAGGAAAGCTCGATCGATGAGCATGAGCGTATGACGCAGTGCGCCGAGGAAGTGCTGAAGCGCCTCGAACTGCCGTTCCGCACCATGGTGTTGTGCACCGGTGACATGGGCTTCGGCGCCCGCAAGACCTACGACATCGAGGTGTGGCTGCCTGGCCAGAACGCATATCGTGAAATCTCGTCGTGCTCGGTCTGCGGTGACTTCCAGGCGCGGCGCATGGATGCGCGCTATCGCGGCGAGGGCGAGAAGCAGACGAAATTCGTCCACACGCTCAACGGTTCGGGCGTCGCGGTCGGCCGCGCATTGATCGCGGTGATGGAAAATTACCAAAACCCGGATGGCTCCATCACGGTCCCTGAAGCCCTGCGCCCCTATATGGGTGGGCTGGCAATGATCGGAGCCTGATACTTTGCGTATTCTCCTTACCAATGACGACGGCATTCATGCAGAGGGCCTCGCGGTTCTTGAGCGCATTGCGCGTCAGCTCTCCGACGACATCTGGGTGGTGGCTCCCGAGGCCGACCAGTCCGGTCTCGCGCATTCGCTGACGCTTTCCGAGCCACTGCGATTGCGCAAGATCGACGACCGTCATTTCGCCCTGCGCGGCACGCCCACTGACTGTGTGATAATGGGCGTGCGCCGGCTGATGCCGGAGCCGCCGGATCTTGTGCTGTCGGGCGTCAATGCGGGTGCCAACCTGGCGGACGACGTCACCTATTCGGGCACGGTGGCCGGTGCGATGGAAGGCACGCTGCTCGGCGTGCGCTCGATCGCGCTTAGCCAGGCCTACAACTTCGTCGAAGACGGGCGCGTCGTGCCCTGGGAGACGGTCGAGACCCACGCACCCCAGCTGCTGCGCAAGCTGATCGACACGCCAACGCCTGCCGGTGTGCTGCTCAATGTGAACTTTCCGCGCTGCGCGCCCGCGGACGTCAAAGGCGTGTCCGTCGCCAATCAGGGCAAGCTCGTCCACAATCTGGCGATCGAGGAGCGGCGGGACGGTCGCGGTTTCCCGTATTTCTGGCTGAAATTCGGGCGCGAGCAGACTGAAACCGTGCCGGGCACAGATATCGCTGCGATCCGCGACGACCGCATTTCGGTGACACCACTCCACCTCGACCTTACAGCGCACGAGGTCATGGATCGTCTGGAGAAGGCGCTCGCATGAATGCCGCGCAGGCCGACAAAGAGGGCTTTGTCGCGTTCCTGATGCGCATGCGCGCAATAGGCATTGATGAAAAACGGCTGATTGCGGCAATCGAGGCGACGCCGCGTGCCGATTTTGTGTCCGGGCCATGGCAGGAGGCGATCTGGCAAGACCGCATGTTGCCGATTGCATGCGGCGAGGCGATGGAGGGTATCGACCTTCAAGCGCGGGCGTTGGCGGCACTGGACATTCATGAAGGCCATCGCGTTCTGGAGATCGGCACCGGCACCGGCTTTACGGCTGCTGTGATTGCGAAGCTTGCGGGTAGGGTGCTGACAATCGACCGCTACAAGCGGCTGTGCGCGGAAGCACAGCAGCGTTTCGAGGCGCTCGGCCTGCACAATGTGATTGTTCGACAGGGTGACGCCTCGCAGGGAGCCGCAGCCGACGGTCCGTTCGACCGGATTATTTGCTGGGCGGCCTTTGCCTCGCTGCCGCGGGGATTTGTAGATCAACTTGCCACCGGCGGCGTCATGATTGCTGCCATGGGCGAGGGCGACGGCGTCCAGACGCTTGCCAAACTCACCAAGCTTGGCAGCCGTTTCGAACGCGAGGACATATGCTCGGTACGGCTTCAGCCACTGCTCGAAGGCAAGGCCGCCGTCCTTTAGTCCCAATCTATCTGCGCTAGACCGCAGCCGCTTAACCGACCAGTAAGATTAACGCGGTTTAATGCCTGCACTGAATAAGTACCGGGTGTGGGTAGTGTTATGCAGAGTACCATCCTGATACGGAATCGTCGCCGGCTTGCGCACGGTGCCGCAATTCTGCTTCTGGCAGGCATGTCGGCGGGCTGCAGTTCCGACCTCATGCGCTTCGATCACGGATTGTCATCGAACAACGCAGCGCAGCAACCTGTGTATGCGCAACAACAGGCAGCGCCGGTCTATCAGGACCCGCAGGCCTATCCGGGTGACTATACCTCTGCGCAGCCGGAATATCTCGATCAGACGACGACCGCTTCGATCAACCGCGCACCAGCGGCGCGGCAGGGGCTGGTTCGCTCTACAGTTCGGCCCGATCGCCGGGCACCGGTACCCTCGGTGAATGTTGGTGCTGCCGCACCTGTCGCGCGCCAGCCGTTCCCGCAGCAGCCGGCGCAACAGGTCCGCACCGCCGGCGTCCAGCAGCTTCCGGCACCGGTTAACCCCGGCGTTTCGCGCCAGCCGCTGGCAGCACCCCCGGCTGACAATATCGACCGCACGGTCACGGGTTCCATTCAACGCCAGCCTAGCCAGGTTCCAACCGCCGTCCCGGCGCAGCCGGTTCCGAACGCGTCGGCGCAACTGCCGGGCAATGTTCCGTTGCCGAAGAAAGCACCGAGCGAACGCGTCGCCGTGCTGCCTGAGCCGACTCGTGTATCGAAGGACAATCAGCAGGCATCGGCGCAGAAACCGGTAACCACCGGCTCCGTCTATCAGGTCGTTGCCGGCGACACGCTATCTGCAATCGCACGCAAAACCGGCAGCTCGACCGCCGCGATCCAGCAGGCGAACGGCCTCGACAGCGCCATGATCCGCGTTGGCCAGAAACTGGTCATTCCGGGTGCGACGGTTCAAGCCAATGTCGCCTCATCGGTGCCCGCGGGCGTCGACCCGATCGTCACTGGCGGTGTGACCAAGCCGGCCGGCGGCTACATCGCGCCAAAGGCGCAGAAGACCGAAATCGAGACGATGGTCGAGCGCGCCGCCGCCGCACCGGACGCAACCGGAGTAGGGCGCTTGCGCTGGCCTGTGAGTGGTCGCGTGATTGCCGCCTATGGCAGCCAGTCGGGCGGCAAACACAATGACGGTATCGACATCGCGGTGCCGGAGGGTACGCCCGTGAAGGCCGCCGAAAACGGCGTCGTGATTTACGCCGGCGACGGGCTCAAGGATTTCGGCAACACCGTCCTGGTGCGGCATGAAAACGGCCTCGTGACCGTCTACGGCCACAACAGCAAGATCACCGTCTCACGCGGCACCACCGTGCGCCGCGGGCAGGAAATCGCGCGCTCCGGCCTTTCCGGCAATGCCGACACGCCGAAGCTTCATTTCGAAGTCCGCAAGGACTCCGCGCCGGTCGATCCGGCGACCTATCTCGAGTAGCGAAAACAACAGCAATAAACGGCGCGGCCCGCCTGACCTCCAGTCCGGGCCGCAGACTTCCCCGCCCCCGCCCGGGCGGGGATTTCTTTTGTGGCTCAGTTCGAAGCGTCGTCCAGCCGCGCACCAAGCCGGCCGGCGAGGTCCTGGATGAACTGCCAGGCGACACGGCCGGAACGGCTACCGCGTGTCGTGGCCCATTCCAGGGCGTCTGCCCGCAGCGTCTCGGCGTTGATCTTCAGGCCATAATGCTTCACGTAGGCGTCGATCATCTCAAGATAATCGTCCTGCGAGCATTTGTGGAAGCCGAGCCACAGGCCAAAACGGTCAGACAGCGACACCTTCTCCTCCACAGCTTCGGAAGGGTTGATTGCGGTGGACCGTTCGTTCTCGATCATATCGCGCGGCAGAAGATGCCGGCGGTTCGATGTCGCGTAGAAGACGACATTGTCGGGCCGGCCCTCGACGCCGCCTTCAAGTGCCGCCTTCAACGATTTGTAGGAGGTGTCGTCATTGTCGAAGGAAAGGTCGTCGCAAAACAGGATGAAGCGGTGCGGCGCATCCTTCAGCGAGGCAAGCAGCCGGGGCAGGGTGGCGATGTCCTCGCGATGAATTTCAATCAGCTTGAGCGCGGCGTCCGCTGTCCGCTCGCGATTGACGGTGGCATGTGCGGCCTTGACCAGCGACGACTTGCCCATGCCGCGCGCGCCCCACAACAGCACGTTGTTGGCCGGCAGGCCGGTTGCGAACCGCTCGGTATTGTCGACCAATATGTCGCGCACGCGGTCGACACCGCGAATAAGAGACAATTCGATCCTGTTAACGCGCTGGACCGGGTCGAGCCGCACAAGTTCGGCGTTCCAGACGAAGCAATCCGCAGCTGCAAAATCGATCGGCTGCGGTTCGGCCGGCGCCATGCGCTCAAGTGCCGCGATCACACGGTCGAGCTTCTTGCCAAGCGTATCGATAGGCTGGTCGTTCATTTGTCCGTCACAATACGGGAGCCGATGCGGGGGCTCTAACACGCGCCAGCACCTGCGAAAAGCCGCCCATGGGCGCTGTTCGTCGGTTGCAAAGGTGGCGCGACGAACTATATTCGCGCCGAATTCGGCCAGGCTCGTTTCAGGGCAGCCGTCAGACTTCTCAGGAGCTTTTCATGTTTGTGACACCGGCATACGCGCAGACCGGCGCCGGCGGGCCCGATATTCTCGTCAGTATCCTGCCCTTCATCCTCATTTTCGTGATCATGTACATGCTGATCATCCGGCCGCAGCGTCAGCAGATGAAAAGGCGCGGCGAAATGCTGGCGGCGATTCGTCGCGGCGATGCCGTGGTTACCGGTGGCGGCCTGGTGGGCAAGGTTACCAAGGTCATCGACGACAACGAACTCGAAGTCGATCTCGGCGGTATGAAGGTCACTGCTCTGCGGTCCACGATCGCGGAAGTGCGCGTGAAGGGCGAGCCTGTCGCCAACCAGAACGCGAAAACCGCCAAGAAATAGCCCCAATCGCGGCTGATCGGCGGACAAACCGCTAACGGACGAACCTCATGCTCTATTTTTCGCGCTGGCAGTCGATACTCATCTGGCTCTGTGTGCTTGTTGGCATCGCCTTCGCGGTGCCCAACCTGTTGCCGCAATCGACGCGCGATGCGCTGCCGGACTGGTCGCCGAAGCAGCCGCTGACGCTTGGCCTCGATCTGCGGGGGGGCTCGCACATCCTGCTTCAGATCGACCGCGACAGCCTGCTTGAGGACCGCCTGGACACGGTGCGCGACGATGTGCGCACTCTGCTGCGCGACGCCCGCATCGGCTATACCGGCCTTTCGGCAAGCGGCACCTCCGTGCAGGTGCGCGTGCGCGACGCGGGCGACATCGAAGCCGCGAAAGAGGCGCTGACCGGTATGGTCGAGCCGATCTCGACCGGCGTGTTCGGCGCGGGCGTAATCACCGAGCTTGAATTCACCGAGCCGGAACCGGGCCTGTTTCGCTATACGCTGACCGGCGAGGGCATCAACTACCGAGTGGTGTCGGCGGTCAGCCAGTCGATCGAGGTCGTCAGCCGGCGCGTCAATGAGCTTGGCACCACCGAGCCGATCATTCAGCGCCAGGGCGACGACCGTATTCTGGTGCAGGTGCCGGGCCTTGATGACCCGCAGCGCCTGAAGGACATTCTTGGGCAGACCGCCAAGCTGACCTTCCGCTTCGTCGACCAGACCATGTCGGCCGAGGATGCACTGCAGGGCAGGCCGCCGGCAGGCACGGAGATCCTCTATTCGCCTGACGATCCGCCGATCCCTTATCTGATCGAAACACGGGTCATCGTATCGGGTGAAAACCTTGTCGATGCGCAGGCGACTTTCGATTCACGCACCAACGAGCCGGTCGTTTCGTTCCGCTTCGACAATCAGGGCGCAACCCGCTTCGGCCAGGCGACGCAGCAGAATGTCGGTCGTCTGTTCGCCATCGTGCTCGACGAGGAGGTGATTTCGGCACCGCAAATCCGCGAGCCAATCCTCGGCGGCACAGGCCAGATTTCGGGCAATTTCACGGTTCAGAGCGCCAACGACCTTGCAGTGCTGCTGCGCGCAGGCGCGCTGCCGGCGGATCTGACCATCGTCGAAGAGCGCACGGTTGGCCCAAGCCTTGGCGCGGACTCCATCGCAGCCGGCGAATTTGCTGCGATCATCGCCTCGATCGGCGTCGTCGTCTTCATGGTGCTTGCCTATGGCACGCTGGGCATCATCGCCAATATCGCGCTGGCCGCCAACGTTGCGATCATCATTGGCGTTCTGTCCGGCCTTGGGGCAACGCTCACGCTTCCAGGCATTGCCGGTATCGTGCTCACCATCGGTATGGCGGTGGACTCCAACGTCATCATCTTCGAGCGCGTGCGAGAGGAACGGGCGAACGGCCGCTCGCTGGTGCAGTCGCTGGATGCCGGTTTCCGCAATGCGATGTCGACCATCATCGACGCCAATGTGACCACCTTCATCGCAGCCGCGATCATGTTCTATCTGGGCTCCGGCCCGATCCGCGGCTTCGCCGTCACGCTGGCGATCGGTATCGTCACGACCGTCTTTACCGCATTCCTGCTGACCCGCTGGCTGATCGCGGTCTGGCTGCGCCGCACCAAGCCGACCGAGCTGCCGCGCAGCTACGTCAAATTCGTGCCGGACGACACCAAGATCAGGTTCATGCGCTACCGCAACATGGCCTTCACGGTGTCGGCTGCGCTGTCGATTCTTGCTGCTGCGCTGTTTTTCACCGTGCAAATGAACATGGGCATCGATTTCCGGGGCGGCTCGCTGATCGAGGTACAGGCCAAACAGGAAAGCGCCGATATCGGCGATGTGCGTTCGCGGCTCGAACAGCTCAATCTCGGCGAAGTGCAGGTGCAGGAATTCGGCAGCCCGCAGGACCTTCTGATCCGTATCGGCGCGCAGGATGGTGGCGATTCAGCCGAGCAGTCGGCCCTTCGCCTGGTACAGAACGAGCTGGAAGACGATTACGAGTTCCGCCGCGTCGAAGTGGTCGGGCCGACGATTTCGGCCGAGCTGGCGCAGGCTGGCACCATTGCCGTTATCGCGGCGTTGTTTGCCATGCTGGTCTATATCTGGCTCAGATTCGAGTGGCAGTTCGCGGTCGGCGCGATTGTTGCGACGCTGCACGATGTGGTGCTGGTGATCGGATTCTATGTCGTCAGTGGGCTTGAATTCAATCTCAGCAGTATCGCGGCGGTGCTGACCGTGGTCGGTTATTCGATCAACGATACCGTTGTGGTTTACGACCGCATTCGTGAAAATCTACGCAAATTCAAGAAGATGGCGCTTCCAGACCTGATTGACCTCACCGTCAACCAGACGCTGTCGCGCACCACGCTCACAGGTGCGACCACATTGGTTGCACTTACGGCACTTTGGTATTTCGGCGGAGAGGTGATCGCCTCCTTCACGCTCGCGATGATCGTTGGCGTGGTGATCGGCACCTATTCGTCCATCTTCATCGCCGGTCCGTTGCTGATCCTCTTCAAGCTTCGGCCGGAGAGCTTCCAGGCCGACATCGAGCACAAGCCGGGCGCGCCGACCGAGGCGTCCGGGGCCTGATCGGCCACGATGGGCGCCGGCATCCAGATACGCGAGGCGCATTTTCCGGGGCGCGCGCCGATTGATGCCTATGGCAATGGCGGTTTCCGCTTTGCCGACATGTCGCATCGCGGATCGCTTTTGTGCCTGCCATCCGGCATCCATGGCTGGGATGCGCTGTCCGCCGACGACCTGACGCCGGCGCATTTCGCGAAAGTCATCGACGAGGCGGCGGAAATCGGCATTCTGCTGATCGGAGCGGGCACCGAGATATTGCGTCTGCCCAAGGCGCTGCGAGAGGCTCTTTCCGAGGCGGGCATTGCCGCCGACACCATGTCGACGGGTGCTGCCGTGCGCACCTACAATGTGCTTCTGGCGGAAGACCGCGCGGTCGCGGCGGCTCTCATCGCCGTCGATTGAATGGCAAGCGCTCACCAAGCAGGGCAATCGCTGCGCGAACTCGACCGCGAGCGCTATCTGACCACGCTTTATGCGCCGGCCGACAAACGCGCCGCGCTGACCGCGCTTTATCTGTTCAACGCCGAAATCGCAGCCATTCGCGACAAGGTCAAAGAACCGATGGCGGGCGAGATCCGGCTTCAATGGTGGCGCGACGCGCTGGCCGCCGGGGCGGAGACGGGCAATCCGCTTGCCGACGATCTGATCGCAGCTATCAAGGCCCACCACCTGCCCATTGCAGCTTTCGACCGTATGCTAGAAGCGCGGATTTTCGACCTTTACGATGACCCGATGCCGGACCGCGCGACGCTGGAAGGCTATTGCGGGGAAACGGCATCAACCCTCGTCCAGCTTGCCGCGATGACCCTCGAGGCGGAGGCCGCGCAAAACTGGGCGGACGCCGCCGGACATGCCGGCTGTGCGATGGCAATGACCGGACTACTGCGTCTGCTGCCAATCCACCGGGCCCGTGGTCAATGTTATGTGCCGGCCGAAGTGCTTGCCTCGGCTGGAACTACCAATGACGCCTTCGTCGCGGGCGATGATACCGAAGCAGCGGGAAGGGCGGTCGCAGCTATGGGCGCATTGGCCCGCGAACACTTCAACAAATTCGTCAGCCACGCCAAGAATTTGCCGCCCGAACTGCGGCCTGCGTTCCTGCCCGCGGCCCCCGTTCCGGCGCACTTGAAGGCCATTCTCGCTCACCCGGTGAAGGCGCTCGAAGCGTCGCGCGGCTCATCCGGTATGCGCGCCCAATTCGCGATCATGCACAGGGCAGCGCGCGGCTGGCGCTGACATTTCTTTGACGTAAACGTCAAAAACGAATATTCGGATAGCCGCAAAATACGGCCTGGATATCGTTTAGCAGATGAGCCTGACGCTTCTCGTGATTATGGTTGTGGTGGGCATCACGGCCATCGTTGTGGCCGTCCACGTGACCGGCGGCACGGTAACGGCCGCGCTTGAGAACGCCGACGCCGCCAAACGGCGATTTGCCGACGATTTCTCGGATGTGGCTGTCACAGAAATCTGGCTGACGAAAGAACGCGACGCCGCGTTTCTGGCGCTGGAGGATGGCCGCACTGGGATCGTATCCGCGCTCGGCGATCGGTTTCTGACCCGCATCGTTGAAGCCGCAGACCCCGCGATGCGCGTGGAACTGGATGGCGCCATGGTGCGAATATCGATCAACGATTTCACATGGCGCGGCGGGCCGTTCACATTTTCAAATGAGGCCGACGCGCGCGCGGTGGCGCAGCGGCTCGGCGCTGCGACAGATACAATCGAAGGAGCGAAAGCGCATGGATAGCTACGAATTTCCGGCGGTCACGCAACTCGCCATTCCGTTCTTCGTTATCGCGATCCTACTCGAGCTATGGCTGGTGCGCACTGGCCGCGCCAGGGGAGAATTCGAGACGCGCGACACGCTGACCAGCCTGATGATGGGAACGGGCAATGTCGTGGCCGGCATCTTGCTCGGCGTCGTTTCCTACACCGCGCTGCTTTGGCTTTGGCAGTTCAGGTTCTTTGACCTCGGCCTCAGCGTGTGGGTGTTCCTGGCCGCCTTCCTGCTCGATGATCTTCGCTACTACTGGTACCACCGCATCGCGCATCGCGTGCGCTGGGTGTGGGCGGAGCATGTGAACCATCACTCCAGCCAGCACTACAATCTCTCCACCGCGCTCCGCCAAAGCTGGACCGGGCTCTTCACCGGCATGTTCGTGCTGCAGGCGCCACTGGTGCTGCTTGGGCTTCACCCGGCGGTGATTGCCTTTGTGTTCGGCTTCAATCTCGTCTGGCAATTCTGGATCCACACCGAGACGATCGGCAAAATGTGGCGGCCGATAGAGGCGATCTTCAACACGCCTTCGCATCACCGCGTGCACCACGCGACGAACCCGCGATATCTCGACGCCAACTATGCCGGCACACTGATCATCTGGGATCGCATGTTCGGCACATTTGTCGAGGAGCTTGAGGAAGACCGACCGCGCTACGGGATCGTGAAGAACATTGGCACGTTCAACCCGGTGAAGGTGGCCTTCCACGAGTGGATCGGCATGTTCCGCGACGCATTCCGCCCCAGCCTGACATTGCGGCAGAGGCTCGCCTATCTTTTCGCGCCGCCCGGCTGGAGCCATGACGGCTCGCGCGAAACGTCGGAAAGCCTCAAGGCGGCCTATGTGCGCCGCAACCCGCAAGAAGCCGGAAAGCCGGGGCTTCCGGATACCGGGACGGCGGGCATGACGCCAGCGGAGTAGTTAGCCGGCCGGCTTCGCAAGGTCCGCGAACTCGGCTTCCTGCTTGGCCATCTTGGCCTGCACAGCCGACATCAGATCGGCAGAACGCAGCATGCCGCCATTCCAGGTCGCGACATAGTCAAGCCCGTCACTCACCGAATGGTCGCGCGCATATTGCAGGTTGCGCTTGATGCCGGCGATTGCGAGCGGCGATTTTTTTGCTATTGCCTCTGCGAGCTCGAATGCCGCTGCCAGAACCGCCTCTGGTGTTTCGTGGACAGCTGAGACCAGCCCGAAGCCATGCGCTTCCTCTGCTGAAAAGCGGCGGCCGGTGAATGCGAGCTCCGCGGCGATTGCCGGCGCGATCAGCTTCGGCAGTCTTTGCAGCGTGCCGACGTCGGCGGCCATTCCGATATGAATTTCCTCGATGGCGAAGAAGGCGTCGCTGGACGCGATCCGCATGTCGCAGGCGGTTATCAGGTCGACGCCGGCGCCAATACAGGCGCCATGGATCGCGCAGATGACAGGGAAGGGCGCCTGTTCGATTGCGTTGAACGCATCCTGTAGGTCGAGGATCGTCTGACGCATGGCATGGGCTGCCCGGCCCGGCTCGCTGTCGAACAGCTTGCTGATGCCGGCAAATGCCTGCAAATCCATGCCACCCGTGAAATTGCGGCCCTCGCCGGATATGACGGCGCAGCGAACGGTGCTGTCTGCGGCCAGTTCGCGCATCAGACGCGGCAGGTCGGTCCAGAAATCGGCCGACATCGCGTTGGAACGGTCGGGCCGGTTCATGACAAGATGGGCGACTGCGCCGCGCCGCTCGACCTTGAAAAAGCTGGACTGCAAATCGGACATGCGCGCCACCGTCAGCTTTTCGGGTCGGGAAGGGTCATGTCCGGTGCTGGTTCGGCGTCGACCGTGACGAACATTTCCGGGTCGCCCTTCGAATGCATCGTATCGCGCCAAACGAAGCCTGTTTCTGCATCGACCCAGTATTCGCTACGGGTCGGCGTTCCGGTGTTGTAGACCTCATAGTCGACCGCATAGTGGTTGACCGTCTTGCCGTTGAGGTCCACGCCGTATTCGCAGGTGATGTTGGTTGCCTTCTCCGCCTGGCTGACGATGCCGGCGATCACCGTTTCCATCACCTCCTTGGGTGTGGAGTTGGCCAGCGTCCACGTCTTGCCCTGGTCCATGCTCGTGTAGACATCGCCATTTACGAACGAGAGGCTCGCGGGGTTTTTGTCGGCATCAAAATAGAGCGAGCCCTCGGCCGTCTGCAGCGAGTAGCCGCGCATCTCGTGCTCACCGAATTTGGTAACGGAGGTTCCGAACCGGTTCAGCTGCTGCTCCGGCGCGTTTTCGCCATAAGGCGCCATGATCGCGCGAACCGTGGCCTCGCACTCGGCCTGATCGGCGCTTGCGATGGCGGTTGTGATGGCCAGAATGCCGGAAAGCGCACAGAAGCGCAGAAATGACCTGTTCATTTGCGGGAGACCTCATCGTTGCGGCCCGGCAGTTTTCAGGCACGTGACGGCGAGGTCAAGCCGCTTGCGGGCCTATTCCGCGGCTTGTGCGGGCGCTGGCAGTTCCAGCCAATCGCGGCAGGCCTGGAGCGCGCGCCGCGTCGTGGCGCGTTTCTTGGCAATCGCCTTGTCCTTGCCGCGGAACCGGCCTTCGAAGCCCTCAGGTTTCAGCTTCGTACCGGGGTCAAGCGGCGGGAATAGTCCGAAATTCACGTTCATGGGCTGGAAGGAACGCTTGCCGGGTTCTTCATCCGAAACCAGATGACCGCCGGTGATGTGATTAAGCAGCGCGCCAAAGGCCGTCACGACCGGTGGTATCGGCAGCGGCTTGCCGAGCCGTTCGGCGGCGGCGAAGCGCCCTGCGAGCAGGCCCATCGCCGCGCTTTCGACATAGCCCTCGCAGCCAGTGATCTGGCCGGCGAAACGCAGGCCCGGACGCGATTTCAGCTGCAGAGAGGTGTCCAGCAGCACAGGCGAATTGATGTAGGTGTTGCGGTGCAGGCCGCCAAGGCGCGCAAACTCCGCGTTCTCAAGACCCGGGATTGTCCGGAAGATGCGCACTTGCTCCGCATATTTCAGCTTCGTCTGGAAGCCGACCATGTTGTAAAGTGTGCCGAGTGCGTTGTCCTGGCGCAGCTGGACGACCGCATAGGCTTTTTCGTCCGGTTTATGCCGGTTGGTCAGCCCCATTGGCTTCATCGGACCGTGGCGCAGCGTTTCGGGTCCACGTTCGGCCATCACCTCGATCGGCAGGCAGCCGTCGAAATAGGGCGTTCCCTCCCATTCGCGGAATTCGGTCTTGTCGCCGTCAATGAGCGCCTGAACGAAAGCCTCGTACTGCGCCTTATTCATGGGGCAGTTGATGTAGTCCTTGCCGGTGCCGCCCGGCCCCACCTTGTCGTAGCGCGACTGGAACCATGCCGTGTCGAGATCGACGGTGTCGAAATGAATGATCGGCGCGATCGCGTCGAAAAAGGCGAGGGCGGTCTCGCCCGTTTCGGCAGATATCGCTTCTGCCAGCGAAGGTGCCGTCAAAGGGCCGGTGGCGATGATTGCCTGATCCCATTCTGCCGGCGGCAGACCGGTGACCTCTTCGCGTGTGATGGTGATCAGCGGATGCGCTTCCAGCCTCGCGGTCACGGCGTCTGAAAAGCCGTCGCGATCGACAGCAAGGGCGCCGCCCGCCGGCACCTGATTGGCGTCGCCACTCGCCATGATCAGCGAGTTCGCCAGTCGCATCTCGGCGTGAAGCAGGCCGACGGCATTGGTCTGTGCATCGTCGGAGCGAAACGAGTTGGAACAGACAAGCTCGGCCATTCCGCCGGTCTTGTGCGCTTCTGTGCCGCGCACCGGGCGCATTTCATGCAGAATGACGGGTACGCCCGCCTCGGCGATCTGCCAGGCGGCTTCGGAGCCCGCGAGCCCGCCGCCAATAACGTGAACCGGATTTGTCATAGCGGCATCGCTTATGCCTGCGCCGGGTGAAATGCAACCGCACTGGCAAAAGGCGTTGCAAAGGGGCAACTGTGGCCAAAATGCAATTGTCTCAACGGCACCCTGCGGCTAGGTTTCAGCCCATGAAAAAGCTGCTCTCTGGTCTTCTTCTCCTGTCGGCGGGCGCCTTCGCGTCCGGCTGCGCCCCAGATTTCAAAGAGCAGAAGGCAAACGTGGTCGTGCCGCACAAATTCGTGGCGTGTTACAGCTATGGCTGCCGCAAGCGCGTTACCTATGCCATCACGCAGCAGATGAATGATCGCTTCGCGGCAATCATGTCGGAGGGCAATGGGTCGGCCGAGGCCGAAAGGCAGGCGATACGCAGGGCCGTAGCTTATTACGAAGACCTTTCCGCGGTACGCATCGGCACCAGGGACGATCCCAAATCGCCGGTTGCCGCCTCTGGGAAGCATGGTCAGATGGACTGTATCGACGAGTCCACCAACACCAAGCATGTGCTGCTTTACCTGCAGGCGCGGCAATTGCTCGCCTATCACTCCGTCCAGCCCAATACGTCGCGCGGCATGCTGATTGACGGCCGTTATCCGCACTGGACTGCGGTTATCAAGGATACCAGCGGCAAGAAATGGGCGGTGGACAGCTGGTTTGAGCCCGGCGGCGGAATGCCTGATGTCGACCCGCTCGACTACTGGCGCACTCGCGGCGTTATGGGCGAGCGCTAGGCTCCACCCTTTCTCTAGAGCCGGTTCTGATAGGTAGCCTGTGGCGCAATGCGGCCGTGGCTGGAGCCCCGTGCATATCGGGACCACAAAAAACAACACCCGCCGGGGGAGGAGGTCCGGCGGGTGTCGTTATGACGATCGGCGATTGGGAGGAGGATAATCGCCGATCTTTTCCGCGGATTTCGGGGAGGAGGTCGAAATGCCGCGAAGCTGTGTATTCGTTAGACCGAGCGGCGTGCGACGTAGGGAATGTCGCCGCGGTTGATGCCCAGATCGTTGAGTTCACGGTTGGACAGACGGTTCAGCTCGCTGACGGTCTCGCGGTAGCGGCGCCAGTTGCGGTAATTACGGATCAGGTTCATGGTCTTCTTCCTTTGATGGAGCGGGTCACTTCCGCGCTCTGAATTCTTGGTATCTCGTTACGACCATGAGATAGGGAGCGACGGGTGATTTGAGAAGCGCATATGTTGCATAGCAGCAATGCGTTTTGTGCAATGCACCATGTCACAAAACTGCAGCTATTGCAGATAGTTAATGATTCGTTTGCGGTAGCGACGCGGTGGGAGGCGAATTGGCCGGTTACCTGGACAAGCTAGGCAAGGATATTACCCGATGGCGCGCCTCTGGCCTCGTCGACGCGGCCACGGCAACCGCGCTTGAAGCGGATGCGCGCGCCCATCACCGAGCCGGTTTCAGCTTCGGCTCAGTCCTCATGATCCTGGCTGCGACGCTTTTCGGCGCCGCGCTGCTTCTTGCCATTGCAGCCAATTGGGAGGCTATCCCAAGGTTGGTGCGCGTCGGCGGGATCTTCGCAGTCTTGATTGTGGGCTATGCCGGAGGCGCTTTTGCTAAGGGCAGGGGGCATCATGCGATCGCGGAGGGCCTGTGGCTCGTCGCTGCGGTCGCGTTTGGCGGAGGCATCGCGCTGATCGGCCAGATGTATCATCTGAGTGGTGACGAGGCGGACGCCCTGTTCGTCTGGGCACTCGGCACTGCATTCGCCGCGGCCGGTCTGCGCTCGGGTCCGCTCACGGCAGGCGCGGTGCTGCTTGCTGGCTCCTGGATGGCCTTTGTCTTTGGCGACGGCGGACCGGGCCGCGACATTCCCGTCGGCTATCTGGTTTTTGCGGTGGCCCTGTGGGCGATCTCGCTCTGGACCGCGAGCGTGGCTGCGCGCCACCTCATCCTGCTGTCGCTCATGCTTTTTGTGGTGCTGCTTTATATCGAGGACGAATTGCTGTACGTGCCGATGCTGCTTGCGGCGCTGTCGGTGGCCATCGTCGTATTTACGAGCCAGAGGCCGGTGCTCGCCGATCGCGTGAGCGGCTTGGGCGACGGGCTTGCGGTGCAGGGGCTCCTTGGGTTCATCGCCGGCATGTCGATCGTGCAGGCGGAGCTTTATGAGGGGCCATATTTCCTGCCTGTCGCCATTGTCGTCTTTGCCGGCATTGTCGGCGCATTGCTGCTCGCGGGCCGCGACAACCGGGCGCTGCGTTGGCTTGCCTATGCCGGTTTCATTTTCGAACTCGGCTTTGTCTATCTGACGCTGCTCGACACCATGCTCGGCACTGCTGGCTTCTTCTTCATGGCAGGTCTGCTTCTTGCCCTGCTCGCCTGGCTGATCAGCCGTATCGAAAAGCGCCTTGCGGCGCCTGAAGCGGGAGAAGGCGCATGACCCGGCATTCCCGCCTTCTGATCCCGATCGCCATCATCGTGGCTGCCGTGCAGATCGGCGTGCTGGCGTCGATGATCATGAGCCGTGCGGCAATCCTGCGAGACGGCCGCGAGGTTCTGCTTGAAGTACGCCCGGTCGACCCGCGCGATCTGCTGCGGGGCGACTATGTGCGCATCGGCTATGAAATATCCTCGCTTCCGAGGGAGTTGTTCGAAGGCATCGATGCGGAAAGCGGCAAGATCGACGATCCGACGGTGTTTGTGCGGCTCGAAGCGGGCGACGACGGTCTCTGGCAGGCCGTGTCGGCGCGGTTTGGCGCGCCGCCGGCGGCAACGCCTGAAGCGGATCAGGTCGATATTCGCGGCACGACCCTGATCGGGAACATAAGCCGTGCGCAGCTGATTGCCGTCGACTACGGCATCGAGCGGTTCTACCTGCCGGAAGGTGAGGGCAAGCCGATCGAAGAGGGCCTTGGAGAACGGCCTTTCCGCATGGCCGTAGCGGTCGATGACAGCGGTTCTGCCCAGATCAAGGCGTTCTACGATGGCGACGAGCTCATCTACCGTGAGCCGCTTTATTGAACCGCCGTTTGGCGCCATATCGCGCCGCATTTCGCTCATTGCCCCGAAAAGGTAAGATTCAGCGCTAAATACCCTTTGATCGCTGGAATCATGGTGTTATAGAACGCCGCGCTTCGGCGGGTCGGCTGGCCTTGCCGGGCGGGTGTGGTGGAATTGGTAGACACGCAGGATTTAGGTTCCTGTGGCGCAAGCCGTGGGGGTTCAAGTCCCTCCACCCGCACCAGGGCTTCCATTCCGGCAGACAGAACGCATGTATCCGCCATGCATATGGCGGCGAGAACAACAAAGGTATGACAATGCAGGTAACCGAAACGCTCAATTCGGGGCTGAAGCGCGAAATCAAGGTGACCGTGCCTGCCAAGGACATGGAAGCCAAGCTGGTCAAGCGTCTGACGGATGCGAAAGACAAGGTTCGCATCAACGGGTTCCGTCCCGGCAAGGTGCCGGTGCAGCACCTGCGCAAGGTTTACGGCCGCTCCTTCATGGCAGAGGTTGTGAACGAGATTCTGTCGGAATCCACCCGCGACATTCTCTCAGACCGTGGCGAGAAGGCTGCCATGCAGCCCGACATTTCCATGACCGAGGATGAGAAAGAGGCGGAGAAGGTTCTGGCCGGCGATGCCGATTTCGAATTCTCGCTTGCCTACGAAATCCTGCCGCCGATCGAGCTGAAGGACTTCTCTTCGATCAAGCTCACCCGCCCGGTTTATGACGTGCCGGACGACGAGGTTGAGAAGCAGGTCGAGGTCGTTGCCGATTCCGCACGCTCTTACGAGCCGAAGAAGGGCAAGGCCGAGGATGGCGACAAGGTGAAGCTCGATTATCTCGGCAAGATCGACGGTGAGGCCTTTGACGGCGGCGCCGCTCAGGATGCCGACCTCGTGATCGGCTCCAACCAGTTCATTCCGGGCTTCGAAGAGCAACTCGTCGGCCTCAAGGCTGATGACGAGAAGACCATCGAAGTTTCCTTCCCGGAGGCATATCCGGCGGAACATCTGGCCGGCCGCAAGGCGACTTTCGACATCAAGATCAAGGAAGTGTCGAAGCCGGGCAAGCTCGAGATCAATGACGAGCTCGCCAAGACGCTTGGTCTGGAATCCGCCGAAAAGCTGCGTGAGGCCGTTCGTGGCCAGATCGAAAGCCAGTATGGCAACGTGACCCGCCAGAAGTCGAAGCGTCAGCTGCTCGACGCACTGGACGAAGCCTACAAGTTCGACACGCCTGAGAAGCTGGTTGAAGCCGAGTTCGGCAACATCTGGAGCCAGGTGATGGCCGATCTGGACAAAGCAGGGCGCACCTTTGCCGACGAGGACACGACCGAGGAAGAAGCGCGCGAAGAATATCGCCGTCTCGCCGAGCGCCGCGTGCGCCTTGGCCTCGTGCTGGCCGAGATCGGCGAAAAGGCCGGTGTCACGGTGTCAGACGATGAGTTGCAGCGTGCGCTCTACGAATCGATCCGCCGCTACCCGGCCAATCAGCAGCAGCAGGTCTACGAATATTACCGCGACAACCCGCAGGCGCTTTCCAGCGTTCGCGCGCCGCTGTTTGAGGAAAAGGTCGTCGACCATCTGCTCGCCGAAGTGAACGTGACTGACAAGAAGGTCTCGCGCGAAGAGCTGCTTGCGGATGACGACGAGGACGTCGCGGAGGCCGCTCCGGCAAAGAAGAAGGCGCCTGCCAAGAAGAAGGCCGCACCGAAGAAAAAGGCCGAGAAGACCGAGGAATAGTCCTTTCTCGTCAACGGCGTTATCAAGGGTCGCCGGCGCTTCGCGTCAGGCGGCCTTTTCTTTCGGGAGATTTGCGAATGGCGGCGACGATCTACGGTTTCAGAAACTGCGACACGGTGAAGAAGGCGCTCAAATGGCTTGAAGCCAATGGCGTCGACCACAGCTTTTTCGACTACCGCAAGCAGCCGCTTGAAGCTGCCATCGTGGACGACTGGATTGAACGGGCTGGCTGGGAAGCTGCCTTCAATCGCGGTTCGCGCTCGTTCCGCGCGCTGCCGGAAGCCGAGCAATCGGACATCGATGCGGCGAAGGCGCGCGACCTGATTCTGGCCGATACCAACTTCATCAAGCGGCCGGTTCTCGACACCGGCCACGATCTTCTGTTCGGCTTCAAGGCGGATGCATACGCGGCGGCCCTCGGACGGTAGCCGGGAAGGGCGGCGATGCGCATCCTGTCGCTGAACTGCTGGGGCGGGAAACTCCACGCCCCGCTGATCGAATATCTGGAGTCGGTCGATGCGGATGTGCTTTGCCTGCAGGAGGTCGTCAACACGCCGGGCTCCAGCGATGCCGAGCTGATCTACCGCGACGGCAATCACGTGCTCAATCAGCGCACGAACTTATTTAGCGACATCGAACACGTGTTGCCGCAGCATGAGGCGCGGTTCTTCCCAGCGGCACGCGGCGTGCTCTACGACGGGGAAGGGCGTACGCATCCCTCCGAATTCGGGCTCGCTACCTTCATCAGGCGCGGGCTGCCGGTCATCGGAGAGGCGATGAGTTTCGTGCATGGCGCCTTTTCCGCCAACGGCTGGGGCGAACATCCGCGTGCGCGCAACGCGCACTGCGCAAGACTGTTCGATCCGGTAGGCAAAGCGCCGCTTACGATCACCCATATGCATGGCCTGCGCGATCCGGCGACCGGAAAAGCCGACAGCGACATACGTCGCCGGCAGGCGGAACGGCTGGCTGAGCTCGTTCGCACCGTATGGCGGCCCGACGAGAGGCTGGTCGTGTGCGGCGATTTGAACGTTCTGCCGGGAAGCAGCACATTCGAGGTGCTGGCCGACCTCGGTCTGAGCGATCTTGTGACGGGTCGCGGCCATACCGACACAAGAACCTCGCATTACGCCAAGCCCGGCCGCTATGCCGACTACATGCTCGTCAACGACGCGGTGCGCGTCAGCTCGTTCGACGTGGTGGCTGCGCCTGAAGTGTCTGACCACCGGCCCCTGCTTTTGGAGCTGTGACGAGGGAGGCTGTTCAGCCGCTTTCCAGCGCGCACAGCCTCTTCTCAAGAAATAGCCGACTCGGCTCGTTGGGCGCGAGTTCGATCGCCTTGTGGTAGGCTTTGGCGGCGTCCGGCAGGCGCCGAAGCTTGTGCAGCATGCTGGCGCGCGCTGCATGCCACGGCTGAAATGCGCGGAGATCGCTCTCCAACTCATCGAGTTTCTCGAGGGCAGTACCGGCATGCCCCAGCTCGGCAAGCACGACAGCCCAATTAAGTGCGACGACAGGCGTCGGCTCGTGCCGCCAGAGCGACTCGTAGAGCAGGGACATTTGGCGCCAGTCGGGTGCCGGCTGCATCATGTGGCAGTCGGCGATGGCTGCCTTGATCTGAAACGGTCCGGGCATACGCCGCGCGACTGCGCGGGCAAGAATTTCCTGACCTTCGACGATGAGATCATTTGCCCACAACGCGCGTTCTTGTTCTTCGACTGGCACCGTCGCCCCGTCGGTGCCGATGCGCGCCGGCCGCCTTGCCTCGGTCAGGAGCATGAGCGCCAAAGCGCCCCCGATCTCGGGTGCATCCGGCCGCAGGCGGTCGAGCAGACGGGCCAGAAACAGCGCTTCAAGACACAGATCGCGCGGGCCGTTATCCTCCGACACATAGCCCGTCGTGAAGATCAGATAGATCGTAGACAACACAGTCGAAAGCCGCTCCGCCCATTGTTCGGGCTCTGGCACCGCGAAGCCGATACCCTTGGCCTTGATCTTCGCCTTGGCGCGGGAAATGCGCTGCCCCATCGTCGCTTCGTCGTCGAGAAACGCAGCGGCGATTTCGCGTGTGGTGAGATTGCAGACCGTGCGCAATGTCAGCGCCACGCGGGACTTTTCCTCAAGGGCAGGGTGGCAGCAGGTGAATATCAGGCGCAGGCGCTGATCCGGAATGTCTTCCGGGTCGTCGCAACCGACATCTGTCGGAGCTATCTGCCTGTAATTTTGTACTTTTCGGGTGTCGCGTGCGCTTGCGCGGAGCCGGTCGATGCCCTTGTTCAGCGCCGCGCGCATCAGCCAGGCTGCCGGCGAGGCGGGAATTCCGAAGCGGGCCCAGTGGCCAAGTGCGGAGATCATCGCTTCCTGGAGCGCATCTTCGGCGGCCTGGAAGTCCTTGAGGCGGGCGATAAGGCCTGCCAGAAGCCGCCCCCGGTCGTGCTGAACCGCGGCTTCTATGGCCTTGGTTACGGCAATCGCTCTGGGGGCGGCGTCGTTCATTCGCGGGTCAGCCTGCCGGATTGTAGTCCATCAGCGGGCGCACCTCGACGGTGCCGAAGCTGGCGGAGGGGATGAGCGCTGCATATTTCAGCGCACCGTCAAGGTCCGGCACATCCACGACATAGTAGCCACCGAGATGCTCGCGCGTTTCGGCAAATGGCCCGTCCATGGTCTCCACCTTGCCGGATTTGATACGCAGCGATGTGGCCGTCTCCACGCCTTGCAGGCCTTCGCCTTCGCAGAGCACGCCGTCAGCTTTCATCTGTTCGTTGGCGGCGAAAAACCCCGTCATCATCTTTTCGAATTCCGGCGAACCATAGGCCGGTTCAAGCTTCGGGTCGTTGTAGATCAGGAGCATGTATTTCATCGGAGAGTTCCTTTCGGGTTCAACTGTCTTCGGTGGTTCGGGCTCAAAGGTCCAGCAGCTTGATGAAAAGCCAGACCATGACGGTGAGAGCTGAGAGAATGTTGGCGCCGTTACCGACAAGCCGCAGCACGTGCGACGTGGTCTCCGCCTTGAGACCGAACGGGTGCGCAATACGGCCGAGCAACAGCAGTGCGCCGGCAATGTGAAGGTGCAGGGCAGGCGTTCCCGTGCCTTCGGCGAGTATCATCAGGATCAGTATGAATGTGGACCATTCGGCGCAGTTTCCATGCTGACGTATCCGCAGCAGCAATTCCTGATTGCCGTTATCCCCGATGGATAGATCGAGCTCGGCTCGCATTTTGGTCACGCGAAGCCACAGAGCCAGATAGATCAGCGCCACTGCGAGCGCATAGATCGGAGTGATGGTGAATATCATCGTCATTCCTTCCAATTGCGTGGTTGGTACGACGTGATCGTCAGCCGCTCTTGTTTTTCGACATGAGGGGAGAAAAAATTTGAGCCTTCCGGAGCGAGGTACGCACTTCCATGCGCGTATCAATTAGTCGCATAAGATATATTATGGAACTTATTTGTGTAGAGAACGCGAGGTGCGCAGCGGCGAATATCGAATTATTTCAATATTTAACGATCGATATCTTACGTCAGGCTGTGCACCTGCCGGTCACTCTGCCAGATCGGCTATGTCAGCGCCAGCTGCTTTGATAAGCGCATTAGGCTCGGACGAAAACACCGCGTCATGCGCGCCGGCGGCGGCCCAGACGATTTCGAATGTCGCGATCTTGCTGTCGGCAAAGACCGGCAGCGCGTTGTCATATCCAATGGGCGCAACGCCGCCGATGGCAAAGCCCGTGCGGTCGCGTACGTCGCGCGGGTCGGCGCGCTTCAATTCCTGACCGGCTGCCTTGGCCGCTTTCGCAAGATCGAGCCGCGAAGCGCCGGACAGCAGAAACAGATAGAGCGTGCCGTCGTTCTTGCCCTCGAAGATCAGCGATTTGACGATCTGGTCGACCGTACAGCCGCATTGCTGCGCGGCTTCTTCTGCTGTGCGTGTGGATGCACCCATGCGGCGAATTTCGATTTCGAGCCCGGCATTGGCCGCAGCCTGTTTCACGCGTTCAACGCTGGCGCTCATTGGTCATGCTCCGGTTCTGCGAGTTCGATTTCGAATATCTGGCCGTCATAAGCCGGCTCCACATGGTCTGGCGTTTCGCGGCGCACGGTCTCATAGTCGAGCGGTATGTGCATATGGGTCAGCAGCGCCTTTTTGGGCGCCAGCCGCTCGATCCACTCCAGCGCTTGGCCGAGTGAAAAATGCGACGGGTGCGGACGGTATTGCAGCGCGTCGATCACTAGCAGCTCAAGGCCGTTCAAACGTGCTGCCGTACTGTCGGGAAAGCCGCTTACGTCGGGGCAATAGGCGATCGGACCCACGCGAAAACCAAGCGAGATGATGTCGCCATGCTGCTGCGGCAGCGGCTGGAAGGATAGGGGACCGCCCTCTCCCGTTATCGTCACCGGTTCGTCGTGGCTGATGATATACGGCTCCACGATCGGCGGGTATGCCGAGCCTGCCGGCGTCTCGAAGCAATAGCCGAATGCGTCACGCAGGCGCTGCATCGTAAGTTCGTCGGCATGGATGCCGATGCGCTCGCGCTGGGCAAGAAAATAGCCGCGCAGGTCGTCAATGCCATGAATGTGGTCGGCATGGGCGTGCGTGTAGATCACACCGTCGAGCCGCGAGACACCGGCTCTGACCATCTGCGTACGGAAATCCGGCCCGGTGTCGATCGCAACCGTGGTGGTGCCCTTGTCGCTGATCCGCTCGATGATGGCTGCCGCACGCAACCTGCGATTTCGCGGATTTTGCGGGTCGCAGGCGCCCCAGTCGCCATTGATGCGCGGCACACCGGGCGAAGACCCGCACCCGGTGATCGTCAGCCTCAGACGGTCGGTCATTGCGGCTCAGGCGCCGTGAAGCGCGGCGCGCGGAATGCGGGAGAAGATGCGCAGCGCGTTTTCTGTCGTGATTTCAGCGATTTCGTCGCCGCTGACACCGATCGTATCGGCCAGAACCGAAGCTGTATGCGCGACATAGGCAGGTTCGTTGCGCTTGCCTCGGTGCGGTGTCGGCGCGAGATATGGCGCGTCGGTTTCGACCAAGAGCCTGTCGCGCGGCAGATCGCGGGCGATTTCGCGCAGCTCTTCTGATTTCTTGAACGTCAGAATGCCGGAAAACGAGACATAGCCGCCGAGTTCAACGCCGGTTTCGGCCAATGCGCGGCCCGATGAGAAGCAATGCAAAATGAAAGGAAACGCCCCCTTCCCTGTTTCGTCGCGCAGGATTTCGGCCACGTCGTCATCGGCGTCGCGCGCATGGATGACCAGCGGCAGCCCGGTTTCGCGCGCCGCGGCAATGTGGGTGCGGAAGCCCGCGGCCTGCGCATCGCGCGGCGCCTTGTCGTAGAAATAATCGAGGCCTGCCTCGCCGATGGCGACAACCTTGGGGTGTTCCGCCAGGCTGACGATCTCTGCCGCCGGGATGCCTTCTTCCTCGCCCGCATTGTGCGGGTGCGTACCGACCGAGCAGAAGACGTTCGCATAGGTTTCTGCAATCGTACGGACGCGCTCGAACTGGCGTATACGCGTCGAGATCGTCACCATGAGCGCAACGCCGGCGTCGGCCGCCCGTGCCATCACCTGGTCGCGCTCGGCTTCTAGATCGGGAAAGTCGAGATGGCAGTGGCTGTCGATCAGCTTCATGTCGCCTGCGCTTCCGGCTCCACATAGCGCGGGAAGATGCCCTGTGGCTTCGGCAGTTCCGTTCCCGGCACAAGGGCTGCATCCGAAATGCGGAAATGGCGCTTGTCTTCCGGCACCGCGACAAGATCGAGCAGCTTGGCCGCGCTTTCCGGCATGAAAGGCTGAATTGACACGCCGACCACACGAATGACCTCGGCCGTGACATAAAGCACGGTCGCCATGCGTTCCGGGTCGGTCTTTTTCAAGGCCCAGGGTTCCTGCGCGGCAAAATAACGGTTGGCGTCGGCCACCACGGTCCAAATCGCGGCCAGTGCCTTGTGGGTCTGGAAGGCGTTCATCGCCGGCGCGATCTCGTCGTAAATGCCATAGGCGGCTTTCAGGATCGCATTGTCCTCGTCCGACAACGCGCCATATTCGGGCACCTTGCCGTCGCAATTCTTGGCGATCATCGACAGCGAGCGCTGCGCCAGGTTGCCGAGATCGTTGGCGAGGTCCGCATTGGTGCGGTTGACGATCGCCTCATGGCTGTAATTGCCATCCTGGCCGAATGGCACTTCACGCAGCAGAAAATAGCGCACCTGGTCGAGCCCGTAATGCTGTGCCAGCGCGAACGGGTCGACAACATTGCCGACCGACTTCGACATCTTCTCTCCGCGATTGAACAGGAAGCCGTGCGCGAACACGCTTTTCGGCAGCTCGATGCCTGCGGACATTAGGAAGGCCGGCCAGTAGACGGTGTGAAAGCGCACAATGTCCTTGCCGATGATGTGGGCATTGGCCGGCCAATAGCCCCAGCGCTCGGCGTTCTCGTCTGGATAGCCGGCGGCCGTAATGTAGTTGGTCAACGCATCGACCCAGACATACATCACATGCCTTTCGTCGCCAGGCACCGGCACGCCCCAATCGAAGGTGGTGCGCGAGATCGACAGATCCTTCAGGCCGGACTTTACGAAGCTGATCACCTCGTTGCGGCGCTCCGCGGGGCCGATGTAATCCGGCTGCTCCTCGTAGAGCTTGAGCAGCTTGTCCTGATAGGCGGACAGCCGGAAGAAATAACTCTCTTCCTCCACCCATTCGACCGGCGTGCCCTGCGGGCCGTAGCGTACGCCGTCGTCGCGCAATTCGGTCTCGCCTTCGTCGTAATAGGCTTCGTCGCGCACGGAGTACCAGCCGGCATAACCGCCCTTGTAGATGTCGCCGTTCTTCTCCATCGCCCGCCAGATCGCCTGAGAAGCCGCGTAATGGCGCTCTTCCGTGGTACGCACAAAATCGTCGTTCGAGGCGTTCAGCGCCTCGGCCATGCGAATGAAATCTGCAGTGTTGCGGTCTGCCAGCTCACGCGGCGAAACGCCTTCCTTGCGCGCCGTCTGCAGCATCTTGATGCCGTGCTCGTCCGTGCCGGTCAGAAAGAACACATCCTTGCCGTCGAGCCGCTGAAAACGCGCCATGGCATCGGTCGCGATCAGCTCATAGGCATGGCCGATATGCGGCTTGCCGTTCGGATAGGAAATCGCGGTCGTGATGTAGTATTTTTCGCGGGCCATGGCGGCGTGGATGCTCTCGGAATTCTGATGGTCGGGAAGCGGTCAGATAGCGCATCGGGGCGGTGAAGACCATCCCGCGATGCAGCGATCCGACGCCCGACGCACTCAAAGCCTAGTGCATGCCGCCCGCTATCGTTTCGGTCATATAAGCATCGGGGTTTTCGAGCCCCGACATCATATGCCGGACCCATGCGTCGCGCTCGTGGTGAACGGCGATTTCCTCCCACACGCATTCAACCAGCGGCTCGGTCACGTCCACATATGCACCATCGACGATGCGGCCGAGCAGGCCCGAAACAATGTCGCCATTCAGCCAAACGCGCGTGAGCAGCCAGTTGGCGTGTTCGCCGGCGTGGTAGATAACGTAGCCGAGGCCTCGATGGTCCAGCGCTGGAACGCCGGAGGCATCTATTGCCTTTTTGACGGCTTCAACAATCGGGCGGGTTGCTATGTCTTCACGCCCGGCAGCTGCGATCGTGCAGAATTTGAAGCGTATGCCTGAATGGCCGAACGCCTCGTGCGGTTCGAAAAGTCGTGGCGCGTATTTTCCCATCTTCGTTCCCTCAGCCGGCCCGAACCTTGCGGTAGGCGTCTTTCAGCGTGATCTTGCCATCGGCGACACGCAGAAGATCGCAACCGAGCTCGATCGAGCCGTCAGGCAGTGTGTAGCGCCAGCTCCAGAACGCACCGCCATCGAAGACGATCGGCTCGGAGGTTTCTGAAGTCGCGCCCTGATCCACGGCGAACATCGTTTCGATCAGATCGCGTATCTCGGCTTTGCCTGTTGCCTTGCGGCCGGGTTCGGGACCCACCGAGGCGAAATAGACGGCATCATCCGCGAACATCTCAACGACCGCGCCGACGTCACGGCGCCCCCATGCATCGGCAAAATCGCCAAGCAGTTTCTCGATGTCGTTCAACGCGCCAGTCCCCCCATGTGATTTCGGGGCGCATCACTATGGGGCGCGAGTGCCGGGGCGTAGCGCCAGTTGCCGGGTGTCCATTGTCCGTTGGTGGGAAACCTATTGGTGCAGGCAGTCGTAGGATTTGCGCAGCGAGGTCATCACATGGTGTCGCTTGTCGAGATTGTAGGTCTCGGTCGCCGCGATATCGTCGCGCAGCTGGCTCCAGGTGCCGGCCTGTTCCGCTGCAGCGCCAGTTGCGTCGCTTTGGGCGGCATTTGCGGCAGCGGCAGAAAGCGCACCGAGCAGGTGCTCGTTGAACATGTCGAACTGAATGGTCGCGTCGCGCGCCGTCACGGCGTCCGCGAGGCGCGAAGCAAGCGCCAGATCGAACGCCTTGCCCTGGAGAATCGTGTCGATCGTATTCGCGATTTCAAGCCCGCCATATTCGGTCAGAAGGATTGCGTTGCGCACGCTCCCGCCAGCGCGTTGAAGCAGCGCTTTGCGGTCCTGCGGGTCAGCTGGCAGCGCCAGACCGAGCCCGGTCATCGCCTCGGTCACCTCCGCGTCAGCCAAAGGACCGAGCCGAATGAGCTGGCAGCGCGAGCGGATTGTCGGCATCAACCGGCCCGGCACATGCGTTATCAGCAGGAAAAGTGTGCGCGCTGGCGGTTCTTCCAGGTTTTTCAGCAGCGCATTGGCCGCGCTGGCATTGAGGTCGTCGGCCGGGTCGACAATGACCACACGGTAACCGCCATCGTGGGCCGAGAGCGACAGCAGTTTGCCGACGCGCCTGATTTCGTCGACCGTGACGACGGTCTTAAAACCCTTGGTGCGTTCGTTTGCCGGGCGCGTGAGGTGCAGCACCGCAGCGTGCGAACCCTGCGCGACGGTCCTGAACAGCTGCGCGCTTTCCTCAACCAGGAGCAGATCGTCGGCGGGCGCGGTGCCCGGACCGGCCAGCACATGACGCGCCAGATGAAACGCCAGCGTTGCCTTGCCGATACCGGACGGTCCGGCCAGCAGCAGCGCGTGGTGCAGGCGCCCTTCGCTAAAGGCCTTTGCAAGATTCTGCCGCGCGTTGTGATGCCCAACGAGCAGCGGGTTTTCGGCGGGTTCGCGCACGCCATCAATGGAATCGTGCCGGCGCGGTGCAAGTTCGGGCGCACTCATTTGGCGCGGCTCTTTTTGGGCGTGTCTTCAGCCGCAACCGACAGCGCCTCGGACACGCATTTGCGGATGTCGTTGGCAATCTTGTCGGCATCGGCGGAAGCGTCGATCACGATGCAGCGCTCGGGTTCATTGTCCGCGATTTCGAGAAAGGCCTGGCGTCGCCGCTGGTGGATTTCTACCTGTTCCTTCTCGAAACGGTCGGCGGCTTCGCCTTCCGAACGCCGCGACGCTGCGCGTTTCAGGCCTTCTTCGGGTTCGATGTCGAGAATGAAGGTGAGGTCGGGCACCATGCCGTTCACGGCCACGCGCTCAAGCGCGTCCATGAAGTCTTCCGAGAGGCCTCCGGTCACCCCTTGATATACGCGCGAAGAGTCCATGAAGCGGTCTGTCAGTACGATTTTGCCGGCCTCTACCGCCGGCCTGATAACCGTTTCCACGTGGTCTGAGCGCGCGGCGGCGAACAGGATCGCCTCGAGCTTGGCGCCCAGCGCCTCCGCGGCGCCCGACAGCAATACGTGGCGCACCGCCTCCGCTCCGGGCGACCCGCCGGGCTCGCGCGTCTCGATGACCTCATGGCCAGCTTCGCGCAGATATTCGGCAAGGCGCTTGATCTGGGTCGTCTTGCCGACCCCTTCCCCGCCTTCAAAGCTGATGAAAAATCCGCGCGCCAAATCGAGTGTCCCTGCCGGCGGAGCTGTCGTTATCGGATTCGTCCGGCAAACTGTTCCGGTTCTGAATGGGTCGCCACGGCTTCAAATGCAAGCCCGCGGCCCAGATGCGTACAATGCTAACGCATCCAGCCGATGGCGAGTTCCTCGATTGCGTCGAGTGCGCGCGAGTAGAGGCTGCCTGGGCCAACACTCTCGGCCGCGTAGAGCGGTGTTTCCTGGCTCAGCGTATCGCCGATCCAGACCCTGAGCACACCGAGTTCGGTGCCTTCTTCCACCGGCGCCAGAACCGGACCGTTATAGACAATGCGCGCGATCAGGCGGTCGCGATTGGTGATCGGGACGAAGATTGAGAGTGGCCCGTTTGCGCGCAGGCCGACATAGGATTTTTCAGCGCCATAGGTCTTTGCGTCGCCGACGATTTCGTCCGCGGCAAAAAGCTCTGTCTTTTCGAAGGCGCGAATGCCCCAGTCGAGCATGCGGCGGCTTTCCTCCGCCCGCTGATTTTCGCTCGCCATGTCGCTCATGCCAACGAACAGGCGGCGCCCATCGCGCATCACAGAGCCGATGATGGCGTAGCCGGAGGCCTCGGTGTAGCCGGTCTTCAGGCCATCGGCGCCGATATCCATCCTGAGCAGCGGGTTGCGGTTGAACTGGCGGATGCCGTTCCAGGTAAACTCGCGCTGACCGTAGAATTTGTAGAATTCGGGGTATTCCTGCCAGATGTGGCGGGCGAGCTTCACCAGTTCGCGCACGGTCACCACCTGACCTTCCGCAGGCAGGCCGGTGGAGTTCTTGAACACCGATTGCGGCAAGCCGATCTCGCGTGCGCGTTGCGTCATCTGTTCCGCGAAACGTTCTTCCGAACCCGCCATGCCCTCCGCGATGATGATGCAGCCGTCATTGGCCGATTGCACGATCACGCCCTGGATCAGATCCTGAAGTGAGATCGACGAGCCAAGTTCGGCGAACATAGTGGAGCCGCCCGAGGAAGCGCCGCCCGTGCGCCAGGCATTTTCGCTGACCAGAAACGTATCCTGCATCGTCAGCCGGCCGGATTTGATGGCATGGAAGACCACCTCCATCGTCATCAGCTTGGCGAGCGACGCGGGCGGAATGAGCACGTCCGGGTTCTTTTCGTAGAGGATCGTGCCGGTGTCGGCATCGACCATGAATGCCTGACCTGCCCGGGTGTCAAAGAGTTGCGCCACCGCCGGCGCAGGCGCCAGGGCGACAAGCGCGCCAAGAACAAAAAGCGCTATCGATTTCAGGATGTTACGACACATGCGGGAACACTTACCGGAAAGGAACATTCCGTAAGGGTAGAGCCCGGCAGGACCGAAATCAACGCTATGTCAGCTGTTTGGTTATTCGCCGCGCACGATGAAAGCGTCGCCCGCGCCGGCGTCCCATGCCAGTTGCGCGAGCCTGTCGAGTGCGGTGTTTTTCGCGGTGATCACAACCGTGAACGTATCGCCGTCGCGCAGGATTTCGGGCGTGCCCAAACCAGCGAGCATTTCTGCCCTGTCGCGTGCTGAGCGTATTGAGCCGAAAGAGCCCGCCATCAGGTAGGAACCGTTTGGCCCGCTGCTTTGCGCGATGGCGCGGTCGCCCGCGCGCTTCCACGAAGCGACGATTTCGTCGGCGCTCATATTTGCAGGGGCCACGCTGTCGAAAGGTGAAGCAGCCTCTTTCACTCGGCGATCGGCATAAGAGAGCAGTGGCAGTGCCAGCCGTTCGGCGTCGGATGCGACTGTGCCAGTCGGCCGTTCGGGGATGCGAGGACCTATGTCCGGCAGGAGCGGATCATCCGGCAGGACTACGCTTTCCAACCGCGAGGAGCGCGGCTGCGGCGCCGACGCGACCTCGACCGGCTGCGGCGCACGCTGCACAACCCTGCGCTGCGGTGCCTTACGCCCGCCGGGCAGCGCGTCAAAGAGACTGCGCCGGCGAAGGCTCATACCCGAACTTGGCGTGTTGCCGGCCATCGCGACCATGACGCCGGATGCCATGCCGTCATTGATACCGGGCAGTTCTTCGCGGCCACGTGGCGAGTGACCCGCACCCGGCCGGTAGGAAGCCAGCAGATATTGGTCGTCGCGACCATGCAGAGGTGCGCGGCCCAGATACTCCACCTTCACCTTTGCAACGCCGGCATGTTTGTAGTCGAGCATCTCCGCGGCGCGCTTCGAAAGATCGATGACGCGCCCTTTGGCGAAGGGGCCGCGATCATTGACCCGCACCACGATAGAGGTGCCGTTTTTCTGGTTCGTCACACGCGCATAGCTCGGCAGCGGCATCGTGGGATGCGCGGCCGTCAGATGCGTCATGTCGTAAACTTCGCCATTGGCCGTCAGTCGGCCATGAAATGCATCGCCATACCAGGATGCGCCGCCGACCTTCACATAGTTCGGCTCTTCCTTCGGCTTGTACCATTTGCCCTTGATCTTATAGGGCTTGCCGATCATGTCGCGGCCACCGCCGCGCTTGAGATTGCTCGCCGCCATGGTAACGCGCGGGCTTGCCTTCACGCCATATTCGGATTCGGCAAAATATTCCTTGGATTTGGGATCGCGGACGAGCTTCTTGACGGAGGGCGTGCCTGTACAGCCGGCGAGCATTGCTGCCGCCGTCACCAAGATCGCCATCGTGGAACTTCTGGACTGACCCCGGCGCTTGCGCGCCCCCTCGGTCGTCCGGTCCCCTATTCCCCTCATGCGTCCACCGCTACAAACAACCAGATGCGGCACAAACCTTCACCTCTCGCGGCTGAAGGCGGAACGTCCTCAGACCTTCCTGGCCGATTCTATTCGCATCAATATCTTATCACCGTGTTAAGCGATTGAGGCGCGAAACAGGCAGGAATGTGGCGCGCCGGCCGTTTTCTCAGGTGCGCAGGGCGTCAAACGGCTCACTTGTCGGCCAGTTTGATGCCGAATTCGTCAAGGATTGCACTGGTATGTTCGCCAAGCGCGGGCACGGGATCGAGCCGTGCATCCCATGATGCGCCGGTGATGGGCCGCAGCCCCGGCAGCTTGCCTTCGGGCGTCCCAAACTCGGCCCACCGCCCCCGTGCCGCGAGCTGAGGATGGTTCCAAAGCTCCGCCATGTCGTTGACGCGCGCTGTGCCGATGCCTGCCTTGTCGAGCAGAGCCAGCGCGTCTTCAGTGGTGAGTGCCGCCAGTGCGCTTTCGATTTTTGGCTCCAGTTCGGTGCGGTTGGCCGAACGCCGTTCGTTGCTGCTGAAGCGTGGGTCTTCGGCAAGGCCCGCGTCGCCAAGCACATTGGCGGCCAGCAAGCGCCATTCCCGCTCGTTCTGAATGGCCAGAAAGATCATGCCGTCCGCGGTGCGGAATGGTCCGTAGGGGCATATTGTTGCGTGGCTTGCGCCACTGCGCTGCGGTGGCGTCTGTCCGTCGATCGCATAATAGAGCGGGAAACCCATCCACTCCGCCATCGCTTCGAGCATCGAAACTTCGATGTCGTCGCCCTTGCCGGTTTTGTGGCGCATCAGAAGCGCGTTGAGGATTGCCTGATAGGCGCTGACACCGGCAGCGATGTCGACGACCGAGATGCCCGATTTGGCCATCTCGTCGGCAGTGCCCGTGACCGACAGCAGCCCCGCCTCGGCCTGAACGAGCAGATCATAGGCCTTGCGCGTCTCGTCCGGGCCGCCTGCTCCATAACCGGAGATCGAGCAGGTGATGAGCTTCGGGTTGGCTGCCCGCAGCTCTTCGCTGCCAAGCCCGAGCCGCCGTGCCGCACCCGGAGCCAGATTCTGCACGAACACATCCGCCGATTTCAGGATTGTGCGCAGTGCTGCGAGATCGGTGCCGTCTTTCAGGTCGAGCGTCAGGCTTTCCTTCGACCGGTTAGTCCACACGAAATGGCTGGAGAGCCCCCTCGCCCGTGTATCGTAGCCGCGCGCAAAATCACCGTCGTCGGGGCGCTCGACCTTGATCACCCGCGCGCCCTGATCGGCCATCAGCCGGGTGCAATAGGGCGCGGCGATGGCCTGTTCCAGCGAAACGACCAGAATTTCGTCGAGCGGCCGCATGCATTCTCCTCCCCGGCTGGCGGCATAGGGGCACAGGCTTCACGTGTTCGGCAAGCGTTCGTTTGTTGACACGGCTTTGCGCCGCGCACTAGAGGAGTTGCGCCGGTCGCACCATATGATGCCTCGACGGAGAGGTGGCCGAGCGGTTTAAGGCACCGGTCTTGAAAACCGGCGTGGCAGCGATGTCACCGTGGGTTCGAATCCCACCCTCTCCGCCATTTCTCATATCTCACGCCAGTTCGCTGCGCTCACGGCTCCGATGGGGCGGGCGAAAGCCCGGACCGCGGTCGCGGCCTGTGACGCCGAGTTTGAAATGTCTCTCCACCCTCCGCCATCAGATGCCCGGCCGGGCGAACCCGGCAACTGCCCTACTCTCCTCTCGGGAAGCGCTTGGCTTCTTCCAGAATGTTCAAATCCATGTGGTTGCGCATGTAGCGCTCCGAGGCCATTTGCAGCGGCTGGAAATCCCACGGGTAGTAGGCGCCGTTGCGCAGCGCCTCATAGACGATGAGCCGCCGCGCCTGGCTTTCGCGCACTTCCTCGTCGAAACTCGCCAGATCCCACCAGTCGCGGACCTTGCCCAGCCATTGCTCCACGAGCTCGGCGTTGTCTGCCTCCTCGGCAAGATTGTTCGTCTCATGCGGGTCCGCCTCCAGGTCGAAGAGCTGCGGCGGGTCGGCCTCGCAATGGTTGAACTTGAACCGGCCTTCTCGCAGCGACACCAGCGGTGCGATCGAGCCTTCCGCCGCATATTCGACCGGCACCGGGCCGCTCCGCTGGCCGCCCTCGGCAACCTCAAGCAGGCTTTCGCCATCCGTCCACTGCATGATGCCGAACAGGTCTATGCCGGCGAGGTCACAGACAGTGGGCAAAAGATCGAGTGTGGAAACCGGTGTTTCCACGAGCCCGTCGCTCATTTCGGGCGCTGCGATCATCAGCGGCACACGCGCGGAGCCATCGAAGAACGACATTTTGAACCACAGGCCGCGCTCGCCCAGCATGTCGCCATGGTCAGAGGTGAACAGGACGATCGTGTCGTCGGCCTGCCTTGTGTCTTCCAGCACTTCTAGTATCTCGCCGATCTTCTCGTCGAGATAGGAGATGTTGGCGAAATAGCCGCGCCGTGCGCGCTGCACATCTTCGTCGGTGATGGAAAAATTGTGCCGGTCACAGGCTTCCAGAAGGCGCTGCGAGTGCGGGTCGTGCTCGGCAAAGTCGAACGCGGCCAGCTCCGGCTCCAGATGCGCGCAATCGGCATAGAGATCCCAGAACTTGCGCCGTGCGACATAGGGATCATGCGGATGGGTAAAGCTCACCGTCAGGCACCAGGGGCGCTCGTCCGCACCACGCGCCAGATCGTAGAGCTTCGCCTTGGCGTGATAGGCAACCTCGTCGTCATATTCGAGCTGGTTGGAGATTTCGGCCACGCCCGCGCCCGTGACGGATCCGAGGTTGTGATACCACCAGTCGATGCGTTCGCCGGGTTTGCGGTAGTCGGGCGTCCAGCCGAAATCCGCAGGGTAGACGTCCGTCGTCAGTCGCTGTTCGAAGCCATGCAGCTGGTCGGGCCCGACAAAATGCATCTTGCCCGACAGCGTGGTCGAATAGCCGGCGCGCCGTAGATGATGCGCATAGGTCGGGATATCGGAGGCGAACTCGGCTGCATTGTCGTAGACGCGCGTCCGCGACGGCAACTGACCAGACATCAGCGACGCACGAGCCGGCGCGCAAAGCGGGCTTGCCGTATAGGTGTTTTTGAAGCGTGCGGAGCGTCCAGCGAGCCGCCTCAGGTTGGGTGTATTCAGCCAGTCGGCCGGGCCGTCGGGAAAGAACGTACCGTTCAACTGGTCGACGATAATGATCAGGATGTTTGGCTTTTGAGGCATTGGCATCTTCCGTGCGAGGACCGTGGAGACGATACCGACCTCAGGCCCCTTCAGTCGGCTCCAAACCGACATCATTTGTCAGCTGCGGCTTGCGCGCGCCAGCGCGGGTCGGTCTACTCGTGCGAAATATTTGCATTGAGAAGCATGCATGAAAACCGTCGAGAATTTCCCGCGCAAGATCGTCGAATACCCTAACATGAGCATCGTGATGCCCGATGGCTGCCGGCTGTCGGCGCGTGTATGGATGCCGGAAGACGCAGAGGCCGACCCGGTACCTGTGATCCTGGAACACCTGCCCTATCGCAAACGCGACGGCACGACCGCGCGCGACTGCCTGACCCATCCATGGTTTGCCGGCCATGGCTATGCCTGCATCCGTGTCGACATGCGCGGTAACGGCGATTCCGACGGGCTGATGGAGGACGAGTATACGCGGCAGGAATTGCAGGACGCCTGCGATGTGCTTGCCTGGGCCGCCGCGCAGCCATGGAGCAATGGCAAGGCTGGCATGATGGGGATTTCCTGGGGCGGCTTCAATTCGCTGCAAGTGGCCGCGATGCGTCCTCCATCTCTGAAGGCGATCGTCACGCTCTGTTCCACTGCAGACCGCTATGCCGATGACATTCATTATAAAGGCGGCTGCATGCTCGGCGAAAATTTCGGCTGGGGCGCGACCATGTTTTCCCATTCCGCGCGTCCGCCAGACCCCGCGATCGTCGGCGACAAATGGCGCAAGATGTGGCTGTCACGGCTTGAAAACGAAACCTATCTGCCGGCGGTGTGGTTCGCGCATCAGCGCCGAGACGCCTACTGGAAACACGGCTCTGTCTGCGAGGATTTCGGTGCGATCGAAGCTGCCGTGCTTTCGATCGGCGGCTGGCATGATGGCTATCGCAATACGATTTCCAACCTGGTCTCCAACCTGACCGCCCCGGTGAAAGGCATTGTCGGGCCGTGGATACACAAATATCCGCATTTTGCCGCGCCCGAGCCACGCATCGGCTTTTTGCAGGAGGCGCTGCGCTGGTGGGACCGCTGGCTGCAGGACCAGGACAATGGCGTCAACGATGAGCCGGCTTATCGCGCCTGGCTCATGGACAGCGTCAGGCCGGCGCGCTGGCATGCGGAGCGGCCGGGGCGCTGGATAGCCGAGCCCGAATGGCACTCTCCCGCGATCGAGCGGATAACGGCAGACCTCTTTGAAGCGGCACGTGTAGGTGCGCCAGCGCTTGTCGCCACGCGGCAGGATTGCGGATTGCAGGGCGGCGAATATTTTCCCTTCACCTACGGCCCCGAATTGCCAGGAGACCAGCGTGCCGACGATGCGCTTTCGGTCTGTTTCGATCTTCCGGTGCAGAGCGAAGCGACGGACATCGTCGGTGCGCCGACCGTCACACTGAAACTTGCGCCTGACCGACCGCAGGCAAATCTGGCTGTGCGGCTCTGCGATGTGCATCCCGACGGAGCTTCGGAGCTCATTTGCTACGGCGTGCTCAACCTCACACATCGCAAATCGCATGAGTTTCCCGAGACGCTGGAGCCCGGCGAAATGGTGGAGGCGAAGATCGTGCTCGATCAGGCTGCCTACCGGCTACCTGCAGGGCATCGCCTGCGCGTTGCGCTGTCGACCGCCTATTGGCCAATGATCTGGCCGTCGCCGGAGCCGGTCTCGCTTGCGGTGCATTCTGCGAAGCTTGAACTACCCGTCCGGCCAACAACCGATGGCGACGAAACCCGCTTCGAACCGCCGGAGGGCGCGGCGCCCTGGAAGACCGAGACGCTGCGTGAGCCGGCTAGCGAACGAAAGATCGTCCGCGATGAAAAATCGGGTGTGGTAAGCCTTGTCGTTGATGACGATTTCGGTTGCGTGCGCGATCTCGACCATGGGCTCGAAACAGGATCGCATGTCCGCGAAAAATGGATGATACATCCTGACAATCCGCTTTCGGCAAGTTGTGAAATCGAGTGGAGCGAAACCAGTGCGCGTGCCGACTGGGCGGTTCGGGTCGACACCCGCTCCACGCTTACCTGCGATGCCGGGCATTTCTTCCTCAAAGCGCGGATCGAGGCATTCGAGCGCGACAATCTGGTCTTCGAGCGCGACTTTCACTACGAAGTGCCGCGCGACCATATTTGATCCAGTGTCGCAAAAGCGACATGCGCGGCGCATATCGGATGCAAAATTTCGCGAACGCGCCTTGCCCGCAGGTGCGCCTTGCGTCCAATATCCCTGACAAGCCCCTGTCAAAGGGAAGCGATAACGATAAACCGGCAAAACCAATTCCGGAGTGAGGAGCCTCGATATGTCACGTGAACTGAAATACCTGAGCAAGAAGGTCGTCGCAGGGACGTTGAACCGCCGAGATTTCCTCGGCCGCGCCTCGGCGCTGGGTGTGAGCGCTGCTTTTGCCGGCACGCTTCTCAGCGACGCTGCACATGCGCAGACGCCGAATCGCGGCGGCACGCTCAAGGTCGGTATTCAGGGTGGCGCATCCACCGATAGCCTCGATCCAGCACTTGCTGCCAATGCAACGGCCACCCAGGTGATCCGCCTCTGGGGCGAACCGCTGGTCGAGCTCGCCTTTGATGGCGGACTGCAAAACCGCGTTGCTGAGGAGTTCAGTGCTTCCGACGATGCGCGCATCTGGACCTTTAAGATCCGCTCCGGCATCGAGTTCTCCAACGGCAAGACCGTGACGGCAGAGGACGTGCTTGAGACCTTCGACCGCCATGCCGGCGAAGACACCAAGTCGGGTGCGCTCGGCATTCTGCGTGGCATCAAGGATATGAAGGCCGAAGGCGACAAGTTCGTTGTCGAGCTCGAAACGCCGAATGCCGACCTGCCCTATCTGATGGCCGACTATCACCTCATCGTGCAGCCGGGCGGCGGCAAGGACGATCCGGCAGCAGCGATCGGCACCGGTCCGTACACGATGGAAACGTCCGAGATGGGCGTTCGTTTCGTCGGCAAAAAGAATCCCAACCACTGGGACCCGGACATGGGTTATGCCGATTCGGTCGAACTCATCGTCATCAACGACGACACGGCGCGCGTTGCGGCGCTGCAGTCCGGCCAGGTGCACATGATCAACCGCGTGCCGCCGAAGGTTGCTGGCCTCGTCAGCCGCGGCCCGGGCGTGGAAGTGCGCTCGACCTCCGGTCCCGGCCATTACGTGTTCATCATGCATTGCAACACGGCGCCGTTCGACAACAACGACCTGCGTCTGGCACTGAAATACGCGATGAACCGCGAAGAGATGGTCGAAAAGATCCTCTTCGGCTACGGCTCGGTCGGCAATGATTCGCCGATCAATGCGTCCTACCCGCTGTTCTCGAACGATATCGAGCAGCGCATGTACGACCCGGAAAAGGCCGCCTTCCACTTCAAGAAGTCGGGCCATGAAGGTCCGGTTCTTCTGCGTACATCGGACAATTCCTTCCCGAGCGCACCGGATGCGGCCGCGCTCTTCCAGGAAACCGCGTCGAAGGCCGGTATCGAGCTCGAGATCAAGCGTGAGCCGAATGACGGCTACTGGTCGGAAGTCTGGAACAAGCAGCCCTTCTGCACCTCCTACTGGGGCGGGCGCCCGACTCAGGACCAGATGTTCTCCACCGCCTATCTGTCGTCGGCCGACTGGAACGACACGCGCTTCTTCAACGACGATTTCGACAAGATGCTGATGGGGGCGCGCGCCGAGCTCGACAACGCCAAACGCAAGGAAATCTACCGCGACATGAGCGTGCTTCTGCGCGACGAAGGCGGCCTGATCTGCCCGATGTTCAATGACTTCATCGATGCCACGTCCGACAAGGTTGCCGGCTGGCAGGAGATCAGTGGCGGCTTCGACCTCATGAACTTCTACGCACCCATGAAGATGTGGCTCGCCGCCTGATATGGGTATGGTTACAAGACTGGTGGCCCAGCGTCTCGCGCTGGGCCTCCTGCTTCTGTTCGCAGTTTCAATTCTGATATTTGCCGGCACCCAGATCCTTCCCGGTGACGTCGCGCAATCGATTCTCGGTCAGTCTGCAACGCCCGAAGCCCTTGCAAATCTGCGCAAGGAAATGGGCCTCAACGAGCCTGCGCTTAGCCGGTATCTGGACTGGCTGGGTGGATTGCTTACGGGCGACCTCGGTACGTCGCTTTCCAGTGGCGCTAGCATCTCTGAGCAGATCGCCTCGCGGCTGGCCAACACGCTGTTTCTCGCATCCGTGGCCGCGATCGTCTCCGTGCCGCTCGCAATCATGCTCGGCCTGATCGCCGTACGCTATCGCAATCGCTGGCCTGACAAGATGATTTCGGGCATCACACTTGCCTCCATCTCGCTGCCTGAATTCTTCATCGGCTATCTGCTGATCTTCTTCGTTGCCGTGAAGCTTGCATGGTTCCCGTCGATTGCGACGGTTTATGAATCCATGAGTTTCTGGGAGCGGCTGTCCACTGTCGCCCTGCCCGCCGCGACGCTGACGCTTGTCGTGCTGGCCCACATGATGCGCATGACGCGCGCCGCGATCCTCAACGTCATGCAATCCGCCTATGTGGAAACGGCTGAGCTCAAGGGGCTCACCGCGTTCGATGTGATCCGCAAACACGCATTTCCGAATGCGATCGCGCCCATCGTCAATGTGGTCATGCTCAATCTCGCCTTCCTCGTAGTTGGCGTCGTCGTGGTCGAAGTGATCTTCGTCTATCCCGGCATGGGGCAGTATCTGGTCGATCACGTGGCCAAACGCGACGTGCCCGTCGTCCAGGCATGCGGTCTCATCTTCGCGGCTTTCTACATAGGCCTGAACCTAGTTGCGGATATCGTGGCGATATTGACCAATCCGCGCCTTAGGCACCCGAAATAGAGGGCGGCGCGATGTTTGCTCGAATTCCCCCAAGTGCGCTGCTCGGCCTGGTGTTGACGGCGCTGTTTCTGATTACCGCCGTCTTTGCGCCCCTGCTTGCGCCCTACGGCAAGACCGAGATCGTCGGCGCCGTCTGGGAACCGATGACATCGGAGCACTGGCTGGGCACTGACAATCTCGGTCGCGATCTCCTATCACGGATGATCTATGGCGCACGAACGACAATTTTCATCGCCACCATGGCGACCGTGCTTTCGTTTACGCTGGGTTCGATCCTCGGCTTCACCGCCGCCGTGGTTGGCGGCTGGATCGACCAGCTTCTGTCGCGTTTCGTCGATCTCCTGATGTCGATTCCAACGCTGATTTTCGCTCTCGTGGTGCTTTCGGTCCTGCCTTCGACTGTGCTGACGCTGGTGGTTGTGATGGGCGTGCTCGATGCAACGCGCGTCTACCGCCTGTCCCGCGCTGTCGCTGTCGACATCAATGTCATGGATTATGTGGAGGCCGCGCGGCTTCGTGGCGAAGGCCAGATATGGGTTATCTTCCGCGAAATCCTGCCGAACGCGCTGTCGCCGCTCGTGGCCGAGCTTGGCCTGCGGTTCATCTTCATGGTGCTCTTTGTCTCCGCCCTCTCCTTCCTCGGGCTTGGCATCCAGCCGCCGGAAGCGGACTGGGGCGGTATGGTGAAGGAAAACAAGGACGGCATCGTCTTCGGCATTCCGGCGGCGCTGATTCCCGCCGCTGCAATTGCGGCGCTGGCAATTTCGGTCAATCTGGTGGCGGACTGGATATTGAACCGCACAACCTCGTTGAAGGGAGGCCGCGGTGCCTGAGGATTCATCCCTGCTCGAAATCCGCGACCTGCGTATTGAAGCGACAGTCTATCCGCCCGGTGAGGCGCCGCATGACATCACAATTGTGGATGGTGTTTCGCTGAAGCTCAAAAAGGGCAAAGTGCTCGGTCTGATCGGCGAATCCGGTGCGGGCAAATCGACCATCGGACTTGCCTCCATGGCCTATGGGCGCGGCGGTGTGCGCATTACCGGCGGTGAGGTTGTACTCAATGGCCGCGACGTGCTGAAAGCCGGCAAACAGGGTCTGCGAAGCTTGCGCGGCAAGGAGGTGCGCTACGTTGCGCAGTCGGCGGCGGCCGCCTTCAACCCGGCGCACCGGCTGATGGATCAGGTTGTGGAAGCGGCTGTCGTGCATGGTGTAGCAAACCGCGCTGAGGCCGAGCGCCGCGCCAAAAACCTGTTCCGCAAACTCAGCCTCCCCGACCCGGACAATATCGGCAAACGCTACCCGCATCAGGTTTCAGGCGGTCAGCTGCAGCGCGTGATGACCGTGATGGCGCTGTGCTCCGAGCCCGATCTGATCATATTCGACGAGCCGACGACGGCGCTTGATGTGACGACGCAGATCGACGTTCTGGCTGCGATCAAGGATGCGATCCGCGATACCGGTGTCGCCGCGCTTTACATCACGCACGATCTCGCCGTCGTTGCCCAGGTTTCCGACGAGATTATGGTGCTGCGCCACGGCAAGCTGGTCGAATGGGGCCGCACACAGCAAATCATCAAAGAGCCGCGCAAGGAATATACGAACCAGCTTGTCTCCGTTCACGAGATCGAACATCGCGAGAAGGAGCCGTCGGGCCAGCCCGTCCTGTCGGTGAAAAACGTCACGGCGGCTTATGGCGGCGGACCAATCGACGTGCTGAAAGATGTTTCGGTCGACATCCACCCCGGGCAGACGCTTGCGGTCGTCGGCGAATCCGGTTCCGGCAAATCAACGCTCGCGCGCGCTATCACCGGTCTGCTGCCACCGAAGCAGGGATCGGTGGAGTTCGCGGGGCGGATGCTACCCGGCCGCCTTGCGGAGCGCACGCGCGATGATCTGCGCGAGTTGCAGATGATCTATCAGATGGCCGATGTCGCCATGAACCCGCGGCAGACGGTCGGCACGATCATCGGACGACCGCTCGAGTTCTATTTCGGCATTCGCGGCAAGGAACGCGACCAGCGCGTGGACGAACTGCTCGAGAAGATCGAGATGGGCCACGGCTTCAAGGATCGCTACCCGGCCGAGCTGTCCGGCGGGCAGAAGCAGCGTGTGTGTATTGCCCGCGCGCTTGCCGCCAAGCCATCGCTGATCATCTGCGACGAGGTGACGAGCGCGCTCGATCCACTGGTTGCCAACGGCATCCTGCGGCTTCTGCTTGAACTGCAGGCGGAGGAAGATGTCGCCTATCTCTTCATCACGCACGATCTGGCGACAGTGAAGTCGATCGCCGATTCCATCGCGGTTATGTATCAGGGTTCGGTCGTGCGTTATGGCTCGAAGAGCAAGGTGCTGACGCCGCCCTTCGACGACTATACCGACCTCCTGCTCTCTTCCGTTCCTGAAATGGAAATCGGATGGCTGGAGAAGGCGATATCGTCACGCCGCATGGAAAGCGCCGGTAACTGACGCCAGGGTCGGCTCACATGAATTCCAAGCTTCTGCTGATCATCCTCGACGGAGTGCCGTGGCGAAACTTCCGCCGCCTGTTCGGCAATCTGGAGGGATGGGTCTCGTCCGGCGAGGCGCGCGTGTGGAAGATGCGCGCGGTGCTGCCGTCCACCTCGGCTTGTTGCTACGCCTCGATCCATACAGGCGTGCCACCGCAGGTGCACGGCATCCTGTCCAACGATGTGCGCTTCCGGGTCGAGCAACCGGACATTTTCTCCGAAGTCACGGCAGCCGGGGGCAAGACGGGCGCGGTCACTCACTCCTACTGGTCGGAGTTCTTCAACCGCTACCCGTTCGATTTCGTGCGCGACATCGAATATGACGAGCCCGGCGGGCCGATCGCGCATGGGCGGTTTCACACCATGACGGGCTATGGCCACGACAATCAGATGACCCCGTCGGATGTCGACTTGTTTGCCACCCTCACCATGCTGACGGCACGTTTCGGCATCGACTATGGCATCCTGCACACCTGCACGCTGGATTCGATGGGGCACCGATTTGGGCATGACTGCGGCGAGATGGACAATGCCTGCTTCAAGATGGACGCGATGCTCGCCGCCTTCCTGCCGCGCTGGCGCGAAGCCGGCTACGAAGTCATCGTAACTGCCGACCACGGCCAGTCTGATCGCGGACATCATGGCGGCGCGGGCGAGGACCAGCAGGATTTCGCGCTCTATTATTTCGGCAGCGCCAAGGGGCCGGACGACGGCACGGTGCTCGACCAGCTCCAGCTTGCACCGACTATCCTGACGCGGCTCGGTGTCCCGGTGCCCAAAACCATGTCCGCGCAACCCTTCCTCGCCTGACACCATGGCCGACTATTCCAAACTGCTCGACGACGAAACGCGCGCTTTCATCGCGCAGACAGACAGCTACTACCCGCCGGACGCGGTGGACCTTCCCGTCGCTGGCCAGCGCGAAGTGTATGACCGTATGTGCCGGGCCTTCTTCAGCGGCTACCCGGACGGCATCACAGCCGAAACGACGGCAGTTGCCGCCGAGGGCCGCGATATCCCGGTTCGTATCTACCGCAATGCGCAGGCCAATGGCGCGGCTGTTGTCATCTACTACCATGGCGGCGGGTTCATTCTCGGCGGGCTGGAAAGCCATGACGATGTCTGCGCCGAATTGTGTGAGCGCACCGGCTTTGAGCTGATTTCGGTCGACTATCGCCTGGCGCCCGAGCACCAACATCCCGCCGCTTATGACGACGCGATGGCCGCTTTCGACTGGGTCTCGGAGCATTATTCCGCACCGATAATCCTGTGCGGCGACAGCGCCGGTGGCAATCTCGCTGCTGCGGTTGCGCATGCCACGCGTGGCAATCCGCGTGCTCCGATTGGCCAGATGCTGATTTATCCGGGTCTGGGCGGTGACCGTACAACGGGCTCCTATATCGAACATGCCGATGCGCCGATGCTGACGACCCGCGACATCGATTTCTACGGCGACATTCGCGCCGGTGGGCGCGACGTTGCCGATGATCCGACAGCGGCGCCGCTCGCCGACACCGACTTCACCGGCCTGCCGGCAACGGTAACAATTACCGCCGAATGCGACCCGCTTTCGTCGAATGGCGAGGCCTATCGCGACCGCATATTGGCTGCGGGCGGCAAGGCTGTCTGGCGGGAAGAAAAGGGCCTGGTGCACGGCTATCTGCGCGGCCGAGGCTCTGTCACACGTGCGCGGCAGAGCTTCGACCGCATCGTTGTGTCGCTCAAGGCGCTCGCGGCTGGCGAATTGCCGGATTTCGACTAAGGTCCGACCGGTCAGGCCAGCGGAGCACATCTTGAATATCCTCTTCATCATGTACGACCAGCTCAGGTTCGATTATCTGAGCTGCGCCGGCCACCCACATCTCAAGACACCGAATATGGATCGCCTCGCGGCGATGGGTGTGCGCTTTTCGCGGGCATATGTGCAGTCGCCCGTGTGCGGTTCCTCGCGCATGTCGTTCTACACCGGCCGTTACGTTCATTCGCACGGCGCGTCTTATAATGGCTTTCCGCTCAAGGTCGGCGAGATCACGCTGGGCGACCATCTGCGCAAGGCCGGCATGGATGCCGTGCTCGTCGGCAAGACGCATATGCGCGTCGATGAGGATGGCATGGAACGGCTCGGGCTCGCGCGAGAATCCATCATCGGTGCGCGGGTTTCGGAATGCGGCTTCGACGTTCATGTGCGCGATGACGGTCTCTGGGCTCAGGGGCCTGCCGGGTTCTACGACAAGGGCCGGCAGCCCTATAACGAGTACCTGAAATCACGAGGCTATGCCGGCGAAAACCCCTGGCACGACTTCGCCAATTCCGGTGTCGAGGACACAGGGGATATGGCCTCGGGCTGGTTCATGGCGAATGCCGGCAAGCCGGCCAATATCGCGGAGGAAGACTCCGAAACACCCTGGCTCACGCGCGAGGCGCAGGCCTTCATCTGCGCTGATCATGATCGGCCCTGGCTGTGCCACCTCTCCTACATCAAGCCGCACTGGCCCTACATCGTGCCGGCCCCTTATCACAACATGTTCGGCGCCGACGACATCGTGCCCGCCGTCCGTTCGGAACTAGAGCGGCAGGATCCTCATCCCGTCTACCGCGCCTTCATGGACAACCAGATCGGCCGCGCATTCAGCCGCGACGAGGTGCGCGAGGCCGTGATCCCGGCCTATATGGGGCTGATCAAGCAATGCGACGATCAGCTCGGCAAGCTGCTGGATTTTCTGCAAGAATCGGGACGGCTGAAAGACACCATGATCGTTTTGACCTCGGATCACGGCGATTATCTGGGCGATCACTGGCTTGGCGAAAAAGACCTCTTCCACGAGCAGTCGGTCAAGGTGCCGCTGATCGTGTACGATCCGCGGCAGGCGGCGAATGGCACGCGCGGCACGGTTTGCGACGAGCTGGTGGAGACGATCGATCTTGCTGCAACATTCATCGAAGCAGCGGGCGCAACCGTTCCCGATCATATTGTGGAGGGCCGTTCGTTGATGCCTTTCCTGCACGGCGAGACGCCGGCCGATTGGCGCGAGTTTGCCGTCTCCGAATATGATTATTCGGTTTCGCCCATGGCCAGGGAGCTCGATGTTGCGCCGGAGGCAGGCCGGCTTTTCATGATCGCCGACAAGGAATGGAAGTTCGTGCATGCGCCCGGCTTCCGGCCGATGCTTTTCGATCTCCAAAACGATCCGCAGGAGTTGCGCGATGTTGGCGGCAACCCCGAATACGCGTACATTGTCACGATGATGGAGGAGCGGCTGAGCGCATGGGCGCTGCGGCCGTCACAGCGCACGACGGTTGCAAAGGATCGGATTGTGGGCATGCGCTCGGGCGGGCCGGAAACCGGTGTGCTCATCGGCGTTTATGAGGCCGACGACGTTCCGGCGCGATACAGCGAAAACTATCGCGGCAAGCCTGGCCGATAGATTGCGGGCGGCAAGATCAGGCCGCTTCTTTCCACTTGATCGAGCAGCCCATGGAGGGCACCTGTTCGCGCGGCCCCTCGCCCGTGCGTGCAATCGCAATCATCGCTTCCAGCAGGTCGCGGCGCGTACCGGGCTCCGGCTGATCCAGCCGCGCGGCATCGAGGCGGCCGCGATATTGCAGCTTGAGATCGGCATTGAAGCCAAAGAAATCAGGCGTGCACGCCGCGTTGTAGGCGCGTGCAATCGACTGGTCGGCGTCGTGCAGATAGGCAAAGGGGAAGCCGTGCGCCTTGGCAAATTCACGCATCCTGTCGAATGAGTCGGCGGGATACGCGTCTGCATCGTTGGAACAGATCGCGACGAAGCCGACACCGTAGGGCTCGAGCTTCTTCGCATCGTCGACTATCCGGTCGATAACTGCCTTCACATAGGGGCAGTGATTGCAGATGAAGGCGACGACCAGCCCACCCGGCCCGGCAATTTCCGAAATCTGGTGTTCGTTGCCGTCGACGCCCGGAAGGATGCCGTCGACTGCCTGCCAGCCGAAGTCGCAGACCGGTGGTGTCGCTGCCATGATGCTTTCTCCTGTCCGGTTTCTATCAGGCGGCTTTTGCAACCGCATTGTCGGCTGCATCGCGGATCGCGCTGATATTGGCGCGGTAGTTGTCCTCACTGCCACCTTTGAAGACTGCGGAGCCGGCAACCAGCACATTGGCGCCCGCTGCCGCGACCAGTGGTGCGGTTTCGGGCGTGACACCGCCGTCGATCTCGATGTCGATCGGCCGCGAGCCGATCATCGCTTTCACGCGGCGGGTCTTCTCCACCACTGAGGGAATGAACTTCTGTCCGCCAAACCCCGGATTGACCGACATCAGCAGGATGATGTCCAGCCGGTCGAGAACATATTCGATTACGCTTTCGGGCGTCGAGGGATTGAGCGACACGCCTGCCTTCTTGCCGAGGTCGCGTATCGCCTGCAGCGACCGGTCGAGATGCGGGCCGGCCTCGGCGTGAACGGTGATGATGTCAGCGCCGGCATCCGCGAATGCAGCGAGATAGGGGTCGGTTGGCGCAATCATCAAATGACAGTCGAACACCGCGTCCGTGCGGCCACGGATTGCCTTGATCACCGGTGCGCCGAAGGTGATGTTGGGCACGAAATGCCCATCCATCACGTCGAGGTGGATCCAGTCCGCGCCAGCGCGCAACACCGTTTCCACTTCCTCGCCGAGCTTTGAGAAGTCAGCGGAAAGAACGGACGGCGCAATGATTGTCTTCGAGGTCATCGGGAATTCACGTTTCAGATCGGTGTCCGTAGCGTTTAGCCGTCGCAGCCGCCCGTGTCACGCCACTCATGCAGCCGAGTTCAGCCTGCGGATCGCCTCGGTCTGCATGCTGGCCGGGCCCATCTGCATGAATTCGATGCGGTTTCCGTCAGGGTCGGCGATCCAGCATTGCCGGTTTCCATCGGCACCTGCTTTCGGTTCGACGGTCAGAGTGATTCCAGCCGCCCGCAGGGCATTTGCGGTCGCGTCGAGATCATTCGTTTCGAGGCAGAAATGATTGACCGCGGTGCGCTCCGGCCCCGGAGCTTGGTTGCCTTCACCGTCCGGGAACAACTCTAGAAACTGCGTGTCCGTGATGCGCAGATAGACCAGCCACAGCGAGCCATCATCGTGATCGAGATGCATCATCTCATCAAAGCCCAGCCGGTCGCGGTAGAAAGCAAGCGAACGGTTGATGTCGGCCACTTTCAGGGCAACGTGGCCGATACCTGTCAAACCCAGCGCAGCCATGAAGTCCTCCCGCCGCAATGGGAGGATGATGGCACAGCCAGCGGGAGCCTGCCAATGGCGGACGGCTCCCAAGCTGCTGTCCTTCTGACGGCCTACATCTCCAGCGAGGGCAGCGCCATTGCCATTTCGTAGTCGAGCTTGGCAACGCGCTGATATGCCGGCCGCTGCTGCAACCGTTCGACATAGGCCTTGAAGGCTGGGCGCTCCGGCAAAATCTTTGTCACGGTCATCGTGACGATAATCGATGCGCCCAGTTGCGTGTCCGCGGCCGTGAAGCGGTCGCCCGCGGCAAAATCATTGGCGCTCAAATGGCGCTCGACATTGGCGATCATGTCGTCGTAGAGCCCGAACGGATAGTCGTTGCTGACATAATCGAGCCCGCGCACCTTTGCGCAAAGCGCCGGGTCGAGCACGGCATCGTTGTAGACGGTCCAGGTGAGATAAGCCGCTCGGGCCGGGTCACCAATGGCGGGCGCCAGGCCTGCCTCGGCAAAAGTGTCGCCAAGATAAAGCGTGATTGCCGCGCGTTCGGTGATGACCGCACCATCGTGCTCGATCGCAGGGACTTTCTTGCTCGGCTGCACCTTGCGGTATTCCTCTGGCGCGCCGCCGCCGCGAATATCGACTGCCACACGCTGATAGTCGACGCCGAGCTCTTCGAGTAGCCAGAACACGCCGAAAGCGCGTGAAAAAGGCGCGTGGTAGAATTTGAGCATCTTGGTTCTCCGATCGTTGGGATATCGGCGCTTCCTAACAGCATGCTCCCGACAACTGTCTGTCAGTAGACCCTACTGACAAAACGAAAAAGGGCGCCGTGTGGCGCCCTTTTCCAGGTTCATGAATTGCGTGCCGTTACTGCGGCAGCTGGTCGTCCACGCCTTCGACGTAGAAGTTCATGCCCAGCAGCACGCCAGGTTCGGCGACTTCGCCATCCGCGAGCCAGGCCGAGCCGTCCTGCTTGTTGACCGGCCCGGTGAAGGGATCGAACTCGCCGGATTTGATCTTCGCGGCGATGTCGGCAGCCTGCGCCTTCACGTCGTCGGGCATGTTGGTGTAGGGCGCCATCACGACATGCTCTTCAGCCATGCCTTCCCACACATCCACCTGCTCCCAGGTACCGTCGATCACGGCTTTGACGCGCTCGGTGTAATAGTGGCCCCAATCGTCGATGATCGAGGTGAGCTGGGTCTCAGGTCCGAACTTGATCATGTCGGATGCCTGACCGAACGCCTTGATGCCCCGCTCTGCCGCAACCTGCATGGGCGCGGTGGAGTCCGTGTGCTGGGTGATCACGTCAACACCCTGGTCAATCAGCGCCTTGGCGGCGTCGGCTTCCTTGCCCGGATCGAACCAGGTGTTGGCCCACACCACCTTCACCTTGAAGTCGGGATTGACCGTCTGCGCACCGAGGACGAAGGCGTTGATGCCCATCACCACTTCCGGGATCGGGAAGGAAGCGATGTAGCCTGCCACGCCGGCTTCCGAAATATTGGCCGCGATCACGCCCTGCACGTAGCGGCCTTCATGGAAGCGCGAGTTGTAGGTCGAGACGTTCGCATGCTCACGCTTGTAGCCGGTGGCGTGCTCGAACTTCACATCCGGGAATTTGCCGGCCACGGTGTTCGTCGCGTCCATGTAGCCGAAGGACGTGGTGAAGACGATGTTGCAGCCGGAGCGGGCGAAGCGCTCGATTGCACGTTCGGCGTCGGCACCTTCCGGTACGCTTTCCAGATAGGCGAGCTCGACTTCCTCTTCGCCGCCCAGCGCTTCCTGCATTTCCAGCGCGCCTTGATGGTGCTGATAGGTCCATCCGAAATCGCCGATCGGGCCGACATAAACGAAGCAGGCTTTCACCTTGGCTTCGGCAGCAAGCGTGCCGAGCGATAACGCGGTCGCGGCTGCTGCGATTGTTAGAAGGGATTTTTTCATCAGGTTCTCCTCTTGCGGGTTATCGGGGGTTTCCCCTCTCGTTCTATCGGTCGGGCACAAACGGCCGTCCCAAAGATGCCGGTGTGTTTATCATTGTCAGGCGCCGGTTTCGCGAAATCAGCACGAGCACGACGATCGTAGCGACGTATGGCAGCGCCGACAGGAACTGTGATGGGATTTTGAGCCCGAGCGCCTGTGCATGCAACTGGCCAATGGAGACTGCGCCAAAGAGATAGGCGCCGGCAAGCACGCGCCATGGCCGCCATGAGGCGAATACCACGAGTGCCAGCGCGATCCAGCCGCGCCCGGCGGTCATGTTTTCAATCCACTGTGTCGTATAGAGCAGCGACAGGTAGCCACCTGCTGCGCCCGCACAGGCGCCACCGAACATCACTGCAAGGTAGCGAATGCGGATAACGTTGATGCCAAGCGCATGAGCGGACCCGTGATTGTCGCCGACCGAACGCAATGTCAGACCGGCGCGCGTCCTGAACAAGAACCACGCGACCGAACCGGTGAGTAGCAGTGACAGGTAGAAGACCGGATCCTGACCGAAAAGCAGCTTGCCCACAAGCGGCAGGTCGGTGAGCACGGGAATATAGATCAGCGGCAGTTTGACCCCCGGCTGGCCGGTAAAGGCTTCACCCAGCATGCCCGACAGGCCGAGCCCGAGCAGCGTCAGCGCCAGCCCGGTCGCGACCTGGTTGGTGACCAGCGTTAGCGTCAGAAACGCAAACAGCAGCGAAAACAGCGCCCCGACAACGATCGCGGCCACAAGCCCGAGCCAAGGCGACCCGGTCGTGAAGGCAATTGCGAAGCCGGCGACGGCGCCCATGATCATCATGCCCTCGACGCCGAGATTGAGCACGCCGGAACGCTCAACCACCAGTTCGCCAACTGCTGCGATCAGAAGCGGCGTGGCGGCCGTAGCGATGGTTATGATGATTTGCTCAAGCATTGCCGGCAGGCTCCGTAGCGGCCGCTCCGGCCGGTTTTGCCGCCGGCGGTGCGACGAGGCGGACGCGATAGTGGATCAGCGTGTCGCAGGCGAGCACGAAGAAGAGCAGCATGCCCTGGAAGGCGCGCACGGTCTTGTCGGAAACCTGAAGCGATATCTGCGCCGCTTCGCCGCCGAGATAGGTCAGCGCCAGGATCAGCCCCGCGGCGACGATGCCTAGCGGGTTCAGGCGGCCGAGAAACGCAACGATGATCGCGGTGAAGCCGTAGCCGATCGAAATCTTCTCATTGAGATGTTCGACCGGGCCCGCGACCTCGCTAATGCCGGCAAGCCCAGCCAGTGCGCCAGAGATGAGGAAGGCGAAAAACACCATGCGCGAGGCCGAGAAGCCGGCGAACCGCCCTGCCCGCGGGCTTTGCCCCAACACCTTGATCTCGAACCCTTTGACGGTTTTGGACAGCATGAACCACACGGCGACCGCAGCCAAAAGCGCGAAGACGAAGCCCCAATGGGCGCGTCCGGCATCCGGCCATATCTGCGGAATAATCGCATATTCGTGGAACCGCACTGTGCCCGGAAAGCTGAAACCCTCCGGGTTGCGCCACGGCCCGCGCACGAGCCAGTCATTGAAGAGCTGCGCCACGTAAACCAGCATCAGGCTGGTGAGGATTTCGTTGGTGTTGAACCGTACTTTCAGAAAGGCGGGAATGCTTGCATAGGCCGCGCCACCGGCCATGCCCATGATCAGCATCAGGGGCAGCACGATCCACGACTGGAACTCGGGAAAAAGAACCGGGATCATCGAGCCGGCCATAGCGCCGGTGACGAACTGTCCCTCTGCGCCAATGTTCCAGTTGTTGGACAGGAAACAGACAGACAGGCCAACCGCGATCAGGATCAGCGGAGCGGCCTTGATTGCCAGCTCATGCAATTGCCAGCGGTTGCCTGGATCCCAGATGCCAGTCAGCGGGTCGATGAAATAATAGTAGAGCGCATCGAGCGGGTTCTTGCCGAGCAGCGAGAACATGATCGCGCCGGCAATCAGCGTCAGGCCGAGTGCGATGAAGGGCGAAAGCGCCGAGAACAAAGCCGATTGCTGCGGGCGCTTGACGAGTTCGACGCGCATCACACGGCCTCCTTGACGGCCGGGGATGCCGCGGCGTCTGCGCCGCCCATCAGAAGCCCGATCTTTTCATATGTCGCCTCGCCGATCGGGATCGGATCGGACAGATGGCCGTTATGCATGACGGCAATCGCATCCGAAATCTCGAACAGCTCGTCGAGATCCTGGCTGATTACGAGCACGGCCGACCCGCCGCGCGCGAGATCGATCAGGGCCTGGCGGATGCGGGCAGCAGCACCGGCGTCGACACCCCAGGTCGGCTGGTTGACGACCATAACGGCGGGCTTGCGGTCCAGCTCGCGGCCGATGATGAATTTTTGCAGATTGCCGCCAGAGAGTGCGGATGCCTCAGGGTCTTCCGCGCTTTTGCGGACATCCATGTCGGCGACTATGCGCTTCGAGGCTTTCGACAGCGCGCCCGAGGCAACTAGTCCTATGTTTGAGAGGAACGCGCTTGCATCAGTGCGGAAGCGCGACAAAAGCAGGTTTTCCGAGAGCCGCAATGCGGGCGCAGCACCATGGCCCAGCCGTTCTTCAGGCACGAATGCCGCGCCAAGCATGCGCCTGTCATTGATGTCGCGCCGGCCAGCAGCCTCGCCTCGAATGCGCAACACATTGGGCGCTTCCTGCAATACTTCTCCGGACACCGCTTCGAAGAACTCGCCCTGCCCGTTGCCAGCAACGCCTGCTATGCCGATGACCTCCCCGCTTTTCACGGTAAGCCAGATATCGTGAAGCTGCACCGAAAACGGGCCCGCCGGCTTGCGGCTGAGCCCACAGATACCCAGCATCTCCTGCTGTTCGCCGGCTTCGCGCGGCGGGCGCTCGGCCCCCACAACCTCGTCGCCCACCATCATGCGCGCAAGCGAGGCCGGGCTTTCGTTGCGCGGATCGCAATGCGCCACCACCTTGCCGTGCCGCAATACGGTGGCGCGGTCGCAAAGTCGTTTCACCTCTTCGAGGCGGTGCGAAATATAGAGGATCGACTTGCCCTCTGCGCGCAGGCGCTCGAGCGTCTCGAACAGCTTGTCGGCTTCCTGCGGCGTCAGGACCGAGGTCGGCTCGTCCAGAATAATGAGTTCCGGCTCCTGCAGCAGGCAGCGAACGATCTCGATGCGCTGGCGCTCGCCGACCGAAAGATCGCCGACCAGCGCAAACGGGTCGAGCGGCAGTCCATAGGCTTTGGAGAGTTCGCGCGCTTTTTCGGCGATTTCGCTGATCGGCGTTTCCTTGTCGAGCGAAAGCGCGATGTTTTCTGCCGCCGTCAGCGCTTCAAACAGCGAAAAATGCTGAAAAACCATGCCGATGCCAAGCGCGCGGGCTTCGCCCGGGCTGTTGACGCGAACAGACTGGTCTTTCCACAGAATGTCGCCGGATGCTGGCTCGAGCGAGCCGAACAGCATCTTCACGAGCGTCGATTTGCCGGCGCCATTTTCGCCCAGCAAAGCGTGGATTTCACCCTTGGCGATGGCGAGATCGACGGCGTCGCAGGCTTTCAGCGATCCGAAAATTTTTGTCAGGCCGCGAACCTCGAGGAGGTTCGATGTCGTTTGGGAGCCGGTGTTGTCCAACCCTGCGCCTCTTTATGTTCCCCGCCGGTATGGTAGCCGGCGTAGACTGCGCCGGAAGCGGTATCGTCGTGAAAGACCTTCAAGAAATCCGGGGCCAATCGACCCGGATTATCTATGTGAGCAAAACAGTCGCCCCGCTGGTTTTGCGCCCTTCAAGGTCGGTATGCGCCTGTGCCGCGTCTTTCAGCTGATAGCGCTGATTGACGTTGATTTTTACCGCGCCGCTCGAGACCACATCGAAAAGCGCACCCGCCGAAGCCTCAAGCTCGGGGCGAGTCGCAATGTAAGTGAACAGCGTTGGCCGGGTGACGAAAAGCGATCCCTTCTGCGACAGCAGCGTCGGGGCAAATGGCGGCACCGGGCCCGATGCGTTGCCGAAAGAGACGAACATGCCGCGCGGTTTAAGGCAGTCGAGCGAGCCTTCGAATGTGTCCTTGCCGACCGAATCATAGACCACATCGCATTTCTTGCCGCCGGTGATCTCGGCCACTGCCTCGACGAAGTTCTCCTTCGAATAGTCGATGACATGGTCGTAGCCATGCGCCTTTGCGAGCGCGGCCTTTTCCGGCGAACCGGCAGTGCCGATGATCGTTGCGCCTATATGTTTTGCCCACTGGCCGAGAATCAGACCCACGCCGCCGGCAGCTGCGTGGTTGAGCACGACGTCGCCTGCTTTAACGGAGTAGGTGCGCAGAAGCAGATATTCGGCCGTCATGCCTTTCAGCATCATTGCTGCGGCTTCCTCGTCGCCGATTGCGTCCGGCGTTTTGACGATCCTGTCGGCGGCTATGTTGCGCTCTTGCGCATATGCGCCAAGCGGACCGGCATAGGCGATGCGGTCGCCAACGGCGAGGCCGGAGACACCTTCGCCCAGCGCCACAACTTCGCCCGCCCCCTCATTGCCCGGAATGAAAGGCAGGCCGTTCGGCGCCGGATAGAGCCCGGTGCGGAAATAGCAGTCGATGAAATTCAGGCCGATCGCGGTGTGGCGGATGCGCACTTCGCCAGCGCCCGGCCTCTCAAGCTCGACATCCTCATAGGTCAGAACTTCGGGGCCGCCATGCTTATGGACCCGTACCGCTTTGATCATGCTTCTGTTTCCTGCGTTTTTCCAAGGTTCGGGAAGAGTTGCATCACCGCGCCGACGAAGAAGAGATAGATGCTGGTCACCGCAATCACAGCCTTGACCAGCGAGCCGGTTTCCATCCCCTGCAGAAGCGCGATTGCGCCGAACAGACACCAGACCAGGAAGATCGGCAGGTTGATCATGCGCAGGCGTATCACCCGCACGGGATGAAGGAAATTCACCGGAGCAAAGGTAAATAGCGCCGCGATGAGCACCACCGAGAATGAGACATATTCTCCCGGCTGCGTCACGAAGAGCGAAAACACCACCATGTTCCACACCACCGGGAACCCGCGGAAGAAGTTCTCCTTCGTCTTCATGCCGGTGTCGGCATAGTAGATTGCGCTGGACACAACGATGATCGCTGCCGAGACGAATGACAGCCCCTCGCCCATGAACCCGCGCTGATAGAGCGCGAAGGCCGGTATCAGCACGTAGGTCACATAGTCGATAATGTTGTCGAGCATTTCACCCGACCAAGTCGGTAGCACTTCCTTCACGTCGAGCTTGCGCGCGATCGGCCCGTCGATGCCATCGACGAGAAGCGCCAGCCCCAGCCACCAGAACATCGCTGTCCAGCGCTGTTCGCTCGCCGCGACAAGCGACAGAAACGCCAGGAAGGAGCCAGACGCTGTCAGCAGATGGACCGAGAAGGCCCGAGCCTGCGGCCACGTGACCTTCTTTTTGGGGTGCGGAATACGCTCCGAGAGCTTTTTCTTGCGGTTCTCAGCCGTCACGGGCCGCGCCAGTCCAGCTTGCAAATCTCGGCCGAGCGGCCGGCGAAGTTCCAGTTGCGGCCGAAGGCACGCATGCGGCTCTTGTCGGATTTCGCGACGATGATCTCCGAGGCGATCCAGTACTGCGAGTTGGTGATCACCGTATCCTCGCCGTTTTCCTTGCCCGGAATCGGGGTCACCGCGCCATCGATAATCTTCGGTATCTGGAAGATGCGCGTGCCGTCCTTCACCACATAACTGATCGGCGCGCGCTCGATACCGAGAAACTGGCCCACCAGAATGTCGAGCAGCCCCGTCGTGCCGCCCGCCTTGCCGGAGAAAATCTTGCCGATCGCCTTTTCGGCGTAGATCGAGGCGCGCTCGTCGAGAAACAGCCCCGCGGTCCAGTTGCCACGGCTCATATAGCCGGGAATTTCCATGATCAGGCCGAGATTGATGCCGGACAGATCGACATCGTCATAATGGCCTTTGTCGATCCGGAAGCCGGCCCAGGTCTGGCAATAACCTTCGGTTGGCGGGTGATTGCCCAGCGATAACACGCAGGGGCAAAAAACCGTGCAATTGCAGGACAGTACGAGTTCGCCCTTCAAAGCCCAGTTCTTCTGGCGCATCGATCTTTCACTCCCTGTTCAGGTCGAGATTACAAGCAGCGTTGCCGCCCACACAAGCAGTATCGTTCCGGCGATGCGGCCTATCACCCGGCCATTGCCGGTTTTTTCCACGATCGCGAAAAGACCGATCAGCGCCATCCAGAATATGTTCATGATGCCGACGGCGAACATGACGAGCATCAGCGCCCAGCAGCAGCCAAGGCACCAGAGCCCCTGTTCCATGCCCAGCCGAAATACCCCGCCAGCACGGTTCGACCAGCGGCCGAACAGGGTGGAGAATGGTGCACGACACTTGGTCAGGCAGGCGTCCTTCATTGAAGAGAACTGCCACCCGCCTGCCAGCGCCAGAGCGGCCGCGCCCACCCAGCCGGCAAGACGCGGGTCTTCCGGCGTTGCCGCCTGAACCGCAATTGTGAGCGCTGCAAAGGCGATTGCTCCCGCTAGCCACACGGTGAGATAGCCGGCGACGAGCACCCAGGGGTGCACAACGCGTTTTCCGGCTGCCGATGCCGTATCGGCGATCTCGCAATAGGTGCGGATCATCGGCGCGGCGGAAGGCAGCATGGTTGCGACCGCCATCAGGAACCACATGAGGACAAGCGCGGCCGCACGCGGAACGCTACCAGCCGCCGTTTCCGGCGATAGGCAGAGCTGCGCGAAAGCCGCCACCAGACCGCCCGCCTCTGGAAACGGCAGCGCATCGACCATCCAACCGCCCGGTCCAGTCGTGGTCGGTGGCAGGGAAGCGGCCGTCCATAGCAGCATCAGCCAGGCGACGCCGACCGCCGCCCAAACGCTGCCCAGAACCAGCATGCGCGTCTCGCCCGACAGTTTGGCCAAGGTACGTGCGCTGGTGCCCAGATGTTCGAAACCATCACTCATGGGTGGAGCCTAAGCCAATTCGTCACGTTGAACAGCCGCGAGATCGCGTTCATATGTGTTGTAGCAGCGCAGGAGGTGGCACATGTCGGGCACCGCATCAACGCAGGTACTTGTCGCCGGCGCAGGCCCGGTCGGCATGATCGCCGCGCTGGCACTGGCCCGTGCCGGATTTTCGACCGTCTTGGCTGGCCCGCCCGCATCGGAAGCGGACCGCCGCACGACGGCGGTCATGGCGCCTTCGCTTGCCTTCCTTGCGTCGTTGGGGCTTCAGGACGATGCTTTCGAAGGCGCCGCACCGCTCAAGACCATGCGCATCATCGATGCAACCAGCCGCCTCGTGCGCAGCCCGACCGTCACCTTTCATGCGGCCGAAATCGGCGAAAGCCGTTTCGGGCTCAACATTCCCAACCGCCTGCTGAATGCCGCGCTTGAGCGTGCGGTGGCAGCGGAGGCTGGCATCACCCGCGTCGAAAAGCCCGTAAACGACTGGAATCTCGGCGATCTGGCAGCAGAAGCGGTTTTCGCGGATGGCGAAATGATCGCATCGCAACTGGTCGTCGCAGCCGATGGCCGCAATTCTCCCGCCCGTGACGCCGCCGGCATCCGCGCTCGCCGCCACGAACTGCCGCAGGCAGCACTTGTGGTCAGCTTTTCGCATGCGCGCCCGCATGGTGGCAGCTCGACCGAGTTTCACACCGAAGACGGCCCGTTCACGCAGGTGCCGCTGCCCGGTGACCGCTCCAGCCTGGTGTGGGTGACGAAACCGTCCTATGCACAGGAGCTGCTGGCTCTAGACGGTGAAACGCTTGCGCTGCGCATTGAAGAACGCATGCAGTCGATGCTTGGCAAGATCTCGGTTGAGGACGGACGGCAGGTCTATCCGCTTGCGGAGATTTCGGCCTCTCCGGTCGCGCTTTCACGCGTTGCGCTCGTGGGCGAGGCCGCACACGTCTTCCCGCCGATCGGCGCACAGGGCCTCAATCTCGGCATTCGGGATGTTGAGGACGTCGTGGCCGCTGCCGCCGCGCACCGCGACGATCCGGGCTCACCAGCCGCGCTCAATGCCTATGTGCGGCGCAGGCTTGGCGATGTCACTGCCCGCTCCGGTCTGGTGAACCTGCTCAACCGTTCGCTGCTCTCCAGCTTCCTTCCGGCGCAGATTGCGCGCACCGCAGGCCTTACGGCAATGCGAGAAATCGGGCCCCTGCGAACTTTTGCAATGCGCGAGGGATTGCGCCCAGGGAGCGGATTTTCTTCACTTTTCCATCGTTCAAGGGAACAGGTCGGCCGGTAGCAAGCCCGCCTTGATCACATAAAGCAGCACGGTCACTGTCGCGACCGAAACCACGGTTGTGACAAGGATCGTCGCGGACGCACGCTCAACCCAGAAACCATATTGCTGGCCGATGACGAAAACATTTGTCGCGGTCGGCAGTGCAGCCAACAGCACCGCAGTATATACCCACACCGGGTCGAAATCGCCGATGAAGCTCAGGATCACCAAGCATATGAGCGGGTGCACGCACAGTTTGAGAAAGGCGATCAGGCCGATTTCGGACGGCAGCCGTTTCAGCGGCCTGAGCGCCAGCGTTACGCCCATCGCGAAAAGCGCGCAGGGAGCCGCCGCGCGCGACAGGTAATCGAGCAGCGTGTCGATGGGAAGCGGCGGGCGCACCTCGAATGCGGCAGCACTCACCCCCACCGCAGTGGCGATGATGAATGGGTGGAAGGCGATCTTTTTGACGACATCCAGCGCCACCGTAAGCGCCGGACTGTCGTCGCTGCCGGCCAGCGCCATCATCATCGGCGCGATGGCGAAATGCATCATGTTTTCAACGCAGAAGATCAGTGCCACAGGCACCGCGGCCGCCTCGCCGAACGCCAGAAGCGCGATGCCGGGGCCCATATAGCCGATATTGCCGTATGCGGCGGCGAGCCCCTTCACGGTGCTTTGCGCCACTTCGCCGCGCGACGCGATCACCGAAATGACAAACATCAGCGCAAAGATAAGAAAGGTTGAGAAGACCGAACCGAATATGAATGTGAATTCGGTCAGTTTCTCGATCGGCGTTTTGGAGAGCAGCTGAAAAAACAGCGCCGGCAAAGCGACATAGATGATGAAGGTGTTCATCCAGCCGAGCGCCTCGACAGGCTGACGGGTAATGCGCGCCACCGCATATCCCAGAAAGATCATCCCGAAAAACGGGAGAACGAGGCCGACAATGTCCGACATGGCTACCTTCGTCGTTGCATCTATCGGCTAAAGCGTGTCGGCCACCGGCGTCAAGCGCGATGCCGCATTGCAACATGCAGCCTATTGAATTGTTTGCTGCATTGCGCCAGATACAGGACCAAGGAGTTGACGATGGACGGACATGTGAGGATCGCGCGGTTTGGAATCGGTCAGGTGGTGCGCCACCGCCTGTTTCCGTTTCGCGGCGTCATTTTCGATGTCGACCCCGAATTCGCGAACACCGAGGAATGGTACGAATCCATTCCCGCCGAGGTCCGGCCGCGCAAGGACCAGCCCTACTATCACCTGCTCGCCGAAAACGACGAGACGGAATATGTGGCTTATGTGTCGGAGCAGAATCTGCTTGAGGACACGTCAGGCGATCCGGTCCGCCACCCGCAGGTCAAAGAGTTCTTCATGATCACGCCGGACGGCCGCTACGAGCCGAAGGCGCAGGCGCACCACTAGCGCTCGCATTTCAGGCATATCCATACGAAAAAGGCGGGCTCGATTGGCCCGCCTTCGTCTTCTGCAGCTCTAAATCCGATCAACCGCCGGATTTGGCCTTTTCCTGTTCCTCGCGCAGCTTGCGCTGGAAGTCCTCATTGTTCTTGTTCACGAACTCTTCGAGCTGGCGCTGGCGGTCCTCAATGTCGGACTGCTGCAGCGGCGGGCCGTCATAAGCGTCGGTGAAACCCGACAGCGTCACCTGGATCGGGTTCGGCTGGTTCTGGAAGTTCACCGAGGTCAGCGTGAGCGACGAACCGCGCTTGAACGAGTTTACCAGGTCGTCGTTAAGCGCGACTTCGCCAATGCAACGGTCGGGAAGGCAGATCGCGTAGTCGATCTTGCGGGCCTGGCCGCCATCGACCTGCATCGCAATACCGGGCTGGACCATGCGGCCCGACGGTACGGTGATTTGGAATACGCGCTGATTGACCTTGCCCTTCAGCTCAAGCAGGCTGATGCCAGTGATGAGCTGGCCGGATTCGGCAACGATGATGTTCTGCACATTGCAGATGTCGACATCTTCCTGCTTGGTGCAGGCCTTGAACCAGCCTTCCGGAAGCTGGGGCTGCTGCTGCGCCACAGCGCCGGTCAGGCCACTGGCCAGCATCGCGGCTGCTGCAATGGCGGTTGCCGCTGCGCGGCTCGCGATTGTTGTCCGGAGTTTCATCGTGTCCATTTCCCTTTGTCAGACGCGGAGGCGGCTGTTGCCCACCCCGTTTCCACGCTTGGTTGTTGGCCAAATGAGGCAACAGCATGACTGGGTGGGCCTGTTACAACGCGCGATATGCCAAATCCAGTGCGATTTCGACACAGCGGCCGAATTCGTCCATACTCGGTTAAGATCGAGGCCGCGCTTCGGCGCTGCTTCGAACATCCATCCCACATAAGCGGAGAACACTCACTGATGCGCATCCTGCCTGCCGTGATCGCCTCGACATTCCTTCTGGCGAGCGCCCAGTTTGCCGCTTCGGAACCCATGCACGCGCTTGCGATGCACGGCGAGCCGGCGCTGCCCGCGGACTTTGAATCTTTCCCATATGCCAACCCGGATGCGCCGAAAGGCGGGCGAATCAGCTATGGCTGGCAGGGCAGCTTCGACAGCCTCAACCCCTTTATCGTACTGGGCGACGGCGCGCGTGGATTGTTCGATTCCCAGTTCGGCAACAATGTCTTCGATACCCTGATGCTGCGCTCGCGTGATGAGCCCTTCACGCTATACCCGCTGCTCGCGGAGTCGGTCGAAACAGACGCTGAACGCACCTTCGTCGAGTTCACGCTGAACGCCGATGCGCGCTTCTCCGACGGCGAGCCGGTGACGGTGGATGACGTGATTTTCAGCTACAATCTGCTGAGCGAAAAAGGGCGCCCGATCTACAAGGCTTGGATCGGTCGGGTCGACAGAATGGAAAAGGTCGGCGAGCGCGGCTTGCGGCTGATCTTCAACGACAAGGCCGACCGCGAAACGCCGCTGCTTTTGGCGATGCTGCCGATCCTGCCCGAGCACGCGACGGACGCAGAGAATTTCGACAAATCCTCGCTTGAGCCACCCGTTGGCTCCGGTCCCTATGTCGTCGATAGCGTCCGGCCCGGCGAAGTCGTGATGATGAAGCGCAATCCCGACTATTGGGCGAAGGACCTGCCCTCCAAGCGCGGCTTCGACAATTACGACGAGGTGCGGATCAACTACTTCCGAGACGCCAACACCATCTTCGAGGCGTTCAAGAAAGGCATCATCGACATTTACCCGGAATCCGACCCGCTACGCTGGTCGAGCGGCTATGAATTCCCCGCCGTCACCGACGGCAAGATCAAACAGTCGGAATTCGAGACCGGCACGCCGTCCGGTATGTATGGCTTCGTCATGAATGTCCGCCGTCCGGTCTTTGCCGACCGCGATGTGCGGCGGGCCATCGCTGGCCTTTTCGACTTCGAATGGGCAAACAAGAACCTCTATGCGGGTGCATATACCCGCACGAAGAGCTATTTCGACGGTTCTCCGCTGTCGTCCAGCGGTCGAGCGGCTGACGCTGCCGAGAAGGCGCTATTGGCGCCCTTTCCCGACGCCGTTCTGCCTGAAATCATGGCCGGCGAGTGGGCGCCGCCGCAGTCGGATGGCAGCGGCCGCGACCGCGCATTCCTGAAGCGTGGTCTCGATGCCCTGCGCGCTGCCGGCTACACGCTCACCGACGGCAAGATGATGGGGCCGGACGGCAAGCAGCTTTCCTTCGAGATCATGCTCAACGGCAAGAGCGGCGAGCCGCTGGCAATTGCCTGGCAGCGCACGCTGGGTCAGCTTGGTATCGACGCCTCTATCCGCTCGGTGGACGCGGCGCAGTTCCTGCAACGCCAGCGCGTCTATGATTTCGACACGATGCTGATGAACTATACATCTTCGCTGTCGCCGGGTGTGGAGCAGGCATTCCGCTGGGGTTCCGGCGCAGCCGATCAGGACGGTACGTATAATTTCGCCGGCGTGAAAAACCCTGCGATCGACGCGCTTATCGACCAAATCGTCTCGGCGCACTCGCGCGACGATTTCGAGGTGGCGGTGCGCGCCTATGATCGCGTTCTTTTGAGCGGCTTTTATGTGGTCCCGCTCTATCATCAGCCGGATCAATGGATCGCGCACTGGGCAAATATCAATCAGTCGGGCTACACGCCAATCTATGGCGAGCAGTTCCCGACCTGGTGGGACGACGGCAGCCGCCCGCCGCAATAACGGAGAACGCAATGACCGAGCGGATCGGTATATCGGTCGATGTCATCTCAGATGTCGTTTGCCCCTGGTGTTTCATCGGGCAAAAGCGCCTGAAGAAGGCAATCGCAGCCGTGCCCGATGTCGATGTCACGGTGCATTGGCGGCCATACCAGCTCGATTCCACTATTCCGCCTGAAGGTCTCGACCGTAAGCAGTATATGGTTGCCAAATTCGGCGGTGAGGATCGGCTAAAACAGGCGCATACGCAAATGCTGGAAGCAGCGCGTGACGATGACATCGCGTTCGCGCTGGGCGATATCAAGATATCTCCCAACACGCTCGACGCGCACCGCGTGATCCGCTGGGCCGGCGGTGCCGAGACCGACCGGCAGGACGAGGTGGTCACCGAGCTCTTCAGCGCCTTCTTCGAGCAGGGCCGCAATGTCGGTGATCATGAAGTGCTGATCGATGTTGCAGGCAAGGCCGGCATGGATTCTGCCATAGTTGAAACACTGCTTGCTACCGATTCCGACCGCGAGGCCGTGCGAGCCGAAATCGAGACCGCACAGCGCATGGGCATCACCGGTGTGCCGTGTTTCCTGCTGGAAAGCCGCTACGCCGTCGTTGGCGCACAGGATGCCGAATTGCTGGCAGACGCCATCGGCCGTGTCGCCGCGGCCAAGGCCGACGGCACGCTCGACGCACAGCAGGGATAATCAGGCGGCCTTCTTCTCGACCAGCTTTACGAGCTGCGTCACGATCACCGCCGAGCCGGCCAGCCGCTTTTCGGCGTTCGGCCAATCGCGAGTGAACACCACGCTCTGGTCTGGCCGGATCTTTGCCAGCGACCCCTGCTCGCCAATGAAGCGGATGAGGCCCGCCGGCTCGGCGAATTCCCGCTTGCGGAAATGCACCACCACGCCCTTCGGCCCGGCATCCAGCTTCTCGACATTGGCGCGACGGCAGAGCGCCTTGATGTACACGATCTTCAACAGATGCTCGACCTCTTCCGGCAGCGGGCCGAAACGGTCGATCAGCTCGGCGCCGAAGGCGTCGATATCCTCCGCGTTGTCGATTTCGCCCAGACGGCGGTAGAGGCCGAGCCTGAGCTGCAAATCGGGCACATAGCTTTCCGGGATCATCACCGCCGTGCCGACCGTGATTTGCGGCGACCAGCCGCTGTCGGCGGCGTCGCCCTGCCCGCGCATTTCAGCGACGGCTTCCTCCAGCATCTGCTGGTAGAGCTCGAAACCGACCTCGCGGATATGGCCGGACTGTTCCTCGCCGAGCAGATTTCCGGCACCGCGAATATCGAGATCGTGGCTTGCGAGCTGGAAGCCCGCGCCCAGCGTGTCGAGCGATTGCAGCACTTTCAGCCTGCGCTCGGCGGTCGCCGTCAGCGTTTTGTTGGCCGGCAGCGTGAAGAGCGCATAAGCCCTCAGCTTGGAGCGGCCGACACGCCCTCTCAACTGGTAAAGCTGCGCCAGACCGAACATGTCGGCGCGGTGAACGATCAGCGTGTTGGCGGTGGGGATATCGAGCCCGGATTCCACGATCGTCGTGGAGAGCAGCACATCGTACTGGCCTTCGTAGAAAGCGTTCATGATGTCGTCGAGCTGGCCCGCCGCGAGCTGGCCATGTGCGGTCGCCACCTTGAGTTCCGGCGCGTGCTCCTTGAGGAAATTGCGTACTTCCTCAAGGTCCGAAATGCGCGGCACGACGTAGAAGCTCTGGCCGCCGCGATAGCGCTCGCGCAACAGTGTTTCGCGGATCACCAGAGTGTCGAATGGCGAGATGAAGGTGCGCACCGCCATGCGGTCGACCGGTGGCGTTGCGATCAGCGAAAGCTCGCGCACCCCGCTCAGCGCCAGCTGCAACGTGCGCGGGATCGGCGTCGCCGAAAGCGTCAGCACATGTACGTCGGACTTCAGCTCTTTGAGCCGCTCCTTGTGCTTCACGCCGAAATGCTGCTCCTCGTCGATGACAAGCAGGCCGAGGTTCTTGAAGGTGACTGAGGCGCCAAGCAGCGCATGGGTGCCGACAACGATGTCGACCGTGCCGTCCGCCAGACCCTTCTTGGTCTCCGCCAGGTCCTTCGAACCCACCAGACGCGATGCCTGCCGTACCTTGACCGGCAGACCGGCGAAGCGCTGGACAAATGTCTTGAAATGCTGGCGCGCCAGCAGCGTGGTCGGCACCACCACTGCAACCTGAAGCCCGCCCATGACCGCGACAAAAGCGGCACGCAGAGCCACCTCGGTCTTGCCGAAGCCGACATCGCCACAGATCAGCCGGTCCATCGGCCTGCCGTTCGACAGATCGTCGACCACGGCGTCGATGGCATTCTGCTGGTCCTCTGTCTCGTCATAGGGGAAGCGCGCGGCGAATTCCGAATAAAGCCCGTCTGGCGGCGTCAGCACCGGGGCGCCCCGCGTTTCGCGTTCGGCAGCCAGATTGATGAGTTGGCCCGCCATATCGAGGAGCCGCCGCTTAAGCTTCGCCTTGCGCGCCTGCCAGGCGCCGCCACCAAGCTTGTCGAGCTGCGCTTCCGCGGCTTCGGAGCCGTAGCGCGACAGAAGCTCGATATTTTCGACCGGCAGATAAAGCCGGTCGTCGCCGGCATAGCGCAGCTCGAGGCAATCATGCGGCGCGCCGACTGCCTCGATGGTTTTCAGGCCGACAAAACGGCCAATGCCGTGGTCGGCGTGAACCACGATGTCGCCGGCGGCCAGCCCTGCGACCTCGGAGATCACATTGGCGCCCTTGCGGCGCTTGCTGCGCCTGATCAGGCGATCGCCCAGAATGTCCTGCTCGGCCACGACGGCGAGCTTTGCCGTCTCGAAACCCGCTTCCAGCGGCAGCACACCGAGACCGATATGCCGCTCCGGAAGCTTGCCAAGTTCCTCAAGTGTGGCCACTCGGTCGAGATTTTGAAGGTGGTGCTCGCCCAGAATCTGAGCCATGCGGTCGAGCGAGCCTTCGCTCCAGCCCGCGATCAGCACGCGCCGGCCAGCGCTCACATGGCCGCGGATCAGTTTCACCGCCTCATCAAAGACGTTGCGGCCGGGGTCGGCACGCTCGGCGGCGAAATTGCGTCCGGCATGCGCGCCGGCCGACATTACGACCCGGTCGCTGGTCTCCGGCGTTTCGAAGGCGCTGAATTCAAACAGCCGGCGCTCCCGAACGGCTGTATCGACGGCATCTGGCGACAGGTAGAGCTGGTCCGGTCTCACCGGCTTGTAGGGCACGGCATCGGCCACCGCCGAGCCGGAGGACTGCGCAAGTCTCGCCTCGTAGTGCTCTTTGATCTGATCGTAGCGTTGCTTGAGCGCGTCATGCGCCAGATGATCCATCACGACCGGCGCATCCGGCAGATAATCGAACACCGTTTCCAGCCGCTCATGGAAGAAAGGCAGCCAGTGCTCCATGCCGGCGAAACGGCGGCCTTCGCTGATTGCCGCATAAAGCGCGTCGTCGCGCGCCGGTGCGCCAAATGCGTCGATATAGCTGCGCCGGAAGCGGGCTATCGTCTCCGGTGACAGCGAGACCTCGCTCATCGCGCCCATGCGGAACTCGTTGCGCTGGCCGGTCGTGCGCTGCGTTGCGGCGTCGAAGGCGCGTACCGATTCCAGCGTGTCACCGAAGAAATCTAGCCGCAGCGGCTCCGGCGCGCCTGGCGCATAAAGGTCGAGAATGCCGCCACGCACGGCATATTCGCCGACTTCGCGCACTGTCGAAGCTCGGTCAAAGCCGCCGGCTTCCAGCCGTGCGACGAGCGCTTCCATCTGCACCTGGTTGCCGGCGCGGGCGACAAACTGGTCGGCCGCAATCACCTCCATCGCCGGCATACGCTGCAAAACCGCATTCGCGGTCGCGATCACGACCGCGCGGTGCGGCTTATCCTTCAGCACGGTCATTGCGCTCATCGCGTCCAGCCGCCGCGCCGCGGCGTCCGCACCGGGCGACACGCGGTCATAGGGCAGGCAATCCCACGCCGGCAGTTCCAGCACCGGGAGCGAAGGAATGGCAAAGGCCAGCGCCTCACGCAATGATGGAATACGCTGCCCGTCGCGCACCACGAACAGCAGCGGCGCGTCCTGGTCGAGCCCTTCGACGAGAGCTGCGAGCGCAAACGCCTCGTAGCCGTCGGCAACGCCGCTGACGACGACAGGTCGGTTGTTCGAGCCTTTCGGCCGGATCGGGTCGATGAGTTTCATGTTGTCAGAGCTTGGACGCCGTTGCGCGGATATCGCGGAACAGCGGGGTATCGAATGCGGGCGGCACCGGCTGCTCGCCAGTCATCCATTTCAGAAGGTCCCCGTCAGGCACTTCCAGCAATGTTTCAAACTCGTCCATGCGCGCCTCGTCCATCGCGCCAATATGCGTGTCGGCGAAGCGGCCGAGTATCAGATCGGCCTCGCGCATACCCCGATGCCAAGCGCGAAAGCGGGCGCGGCGGCGGCGCATCTCAAGGTCAGCGTGGGTCTGGTCGGCGAGTTCGGTCATCGGAATCCTGTCGGCTGCGGGGATATACAGTGGAACAATGTGGCTGTCAGCCTTGCGCGGCGTGGTTTCGGCCATAAGCTCCCGCCATGCGCCCGCCTTTGCTCGATCCGCTCTTTGCATCCGTGAAAACGCTCGACGGCGTCGGGCCGAAAGTCGCGGATTTGCTGGAACATGTCGTGCCCGCAGACCTTGGCGGACGGGAGGCGCGCGTGGGCGATCTTCTGTTCGTTTTGCCGCATTCGGTGATCGACCGGCGCAAACGCCCCGGGATCGCCGGTTCGCCAGAAGGTGCGATCGTAACGCTCGACCTCACCGTCGACCGGCACCAGCCATCGCCGCGCGGGCGGCCCAACGTGCCGTACCGTGTGTTCGCGTTCGACGAAACCGGAGAGATCGCACTCACCTTCTTCCACGCCCGCGCCCAATGGCTGGAAAAAATACTCCCGGTTGGCGAAAGCGTCGTGGTCAGCGGGCGTATGGAGTGGTTCAACGGCCGCCCCTCCATGGTTCACCCGGATCACATGGTGAGCGCTACCGAAGCCGCCAGCCTGCCGCTGATCGAGCCGGTTTACCCGCTTACGGCCGGGCTTTCCGCCAAGGTTTTGGCGCGTGCTATCGCCCAATCGTTGGAGCGGTTGCCCGATCTGCCAGAATGGCATGAAAAGTCCGCGCTCGAGCGGCTGTCGTTTCCGGCCTTGCGGCCAGCGCTTGCCGCGCTCCACCGACCCGAGGACCCAGCCGACGCTATGCCCGACGGTCCGGCCTGGCGACGGCTCGCCTATGACGAGCTGCTTGCCGGCCAGCTCACGCTGCGCCTCGTTCGCGCGCGAACGCACAAGATGTCCGGCCGGCCGCTCACGGGTGACGGGCGAATCGAAAAGCAGTTGCGGGATGCTCTGCCCTATTCACTTACGCGTTCGCAATTGCAGGCAATCGAGGAAATTCACGCCGATCTGGAAAAGCCCGAACGCATGCTGCGGCTGCTTCAAGGCGATGTCGGCGCGGGCAAGACAGTCGTTGCGCTGCTTGCCATGGCGCGTGCTGCCGAAGCCGGCACGCAATCGGCGCTGATGGCGCCGACCGAAATTCTCGCCAGGCAGCATCTGGCCACGATCGCGCCGCTGGCAAAGCGCGCCGGGCTGACCGCCGTACTTCTCACCGGCCGGGCCAAGGGCAAGGAGCGCAGCGAAACGCTGGCCAAGATCGCTTCCGGCGAAGCCGATATCGTGATCGGCACGCATGCGCTTTTCCAGGAGGCGGTCGAATATCGCGACCTCGGTCTCGCTGTGATCGACGAGCAGCATCGTTTCGGCGTTCACCAGCGGCTGGCAATCTCCGCCAAGGGCGAGATGCCTGATATGCTGGTCATGACCGCAACGCCGATCCCGCGCACGCTGGTGCTCACATCGTTCGGCGACATGGAGGTGTCGCGCCTTACCGAAAAGCCAGCCGGCCGCAAGCCCGTGACCACCGTTACCATGTCGATGGAGCGGCTCGGCGAACTTGTGGCGCGTATTGGGGACGCGATCTCGCGCGGTGAAAAGGTGTTCTGGATTTGCCCGCTGGTGGAAGAATCCGAAGTGGTCGGCCTCACCTCCGCCCAGGATCGCTTCGCCGCACTTCTAAAGGCGTTTCCGGGTCAGGTCGGCCTAGTCCATGGCCGCCTGCCAGGACCGGGAAAAGACGCAGCCATGCTTGCATTTCGAGATGGCGAGACCCGCATTCTGGTCGCGACCACGGTGGTCGAGGTTGGCGTCGATGTGCCGGATGCCACGATTATGGTGATCGAACATGCGGAGCGGTTCGGGCTGGCTCAACTGCATCAGCTGCGGGGGCGCGTGGGCCGCGGCGAGAACCCGTCGAGCTGCGTTCTGCTTTACAAGAACCCGCTTGGCGAAGTCGCCAAGTCGCGGCTTTCGGTGATGCGCGACACGGAAGACGGTTTTGTCATTGCGGAAGAGGATCTGCGCCTGCGCGGCGAAGGTGAGCTTCTCGGCACACGACAGTCGGGCATGCCGGGCTTTCAGGTTGCGCGGCTGGAGCTTCACGCCGACCTGCTGGAAACCGCACGCGACGATGCAAGGCTCCTGCTCCACAACGATCCCGGGCTGGAGTCGGACCGCGGTCATGCGCTGCGCAATCTGCTCTATCTGTTTGGAAGAGACGAAGCCGTCAGGCTGTTGAGGTCGGGCTAAGCCGCGTCTTTGGGAGTGACCGTCTCGGCCGGTTCCACGCTCTTCTTGCGCTTGGCATTTGCGGCCATATCGGCCAGCCGTTTCTGGTTCTCATCCGGCACCACCAGGCCGGCCGAAATCACCAGCTTTGCCGCTTCCTCTACCGACAGCGACAGTTCGATCACGTCCTCGCGCGGCACATACATCAGGAAGCCGGTCGTCGGGTTCGGTGTCGAGGGCAGGAAAACCGCGATCGATTCTTCCTGCTTGTGTTCAAGCTTGCGCGTTACCTGGTTCTGCTTTTCGCTGGAAACGAAGACGATCGACCATGCGCCACGGCGCGGATATTCGATCATGGCGACCTTGTTGAAGCTCTCCGCCTGATTGGAAAGGATCGTCTCGAATATTTGCTTGAGCCCGCGATAGATGCTGCGCACCAGCGGCATGCGGTCGAGCAGATATTCGCCATAGCCTACGACCGTGCGACCAATGAAGTTGGCGGTCAAAAAGCCGACCAAAGTGATGAGCACGATGGCGACAATCAGCCCGAAGCCCGGCACGGCGAAGGGAAGATAATTGTCCGGATTATAGATCGCCGGAATGTAAGGCTTCACCCAGGAATCCACCCAGCCGATGAAAGACCATGCCAGATAGGCGGTGATCGCCAGCGGCGCGGTCACGATGAACCCCGTGAGGAAGTAATTTCGGATACGGGTCATCAATGGCTTGCAGCTCGACTGTCGGAATTGCCCTTAAGCGGCGCAGCATAGTGCACCGCCCGCACGATTTGAACTGCTATGTAGGTAGAACCGTGGCGGTTGCTACTCCACCGTCACCGATTTCGCCAGGTTGCGCGGCTGATCGACATCGGTGCCCATATGCACGGCCGTGTGATAGGCGAGCATCTGGATCGGTAGCGCATAGATAATCGGCGCGATGATCTCCGGCATGTCAGGCAGAACGATCGTTTCCAGCGTGTCGACCGTGGCCTTCGCAGCACCCTTGCGGTCGGTGATCAGGATGATGCGGCCACCGCGCGCGGCGACTTCCTGCATGTTCGAAACGGTTTTCTCGAAGATACGGTCGTGCGGCGCGATGACGATCACCGGCATGGTTTCGTCGATCAGCGCGATCGGCCCGTGTTTCAGCTCGCCGGCCGCATAGCCCTCGGCGTGAATATAGGAGATTTCCTTGAGCTTCAGCGCGCCTTCCATGGCAAGCGGGAAGTTGGTGTCGCGGCCGAGATAAAGCACATGACGCACCTGCGAGAGTTCGCGCGCGACCTTTTCGATCTGGTCGTCGAGATGCAGAACCTGGCTCGCGAAGCGCGGCGCTTCGGAGAGTTCCCGCACCAGCGTCTTTTCCTGATCCGCCGAGATATGCCCGCGCTGATGCGCGGCCCGCACGGCCAGAGCGGCCAGCACCGAAAGCTGGCAGGTGAATGCCTTGGTCGAGGCGACACCGATCTCAGGTCCGGCGAGCGTTGGAAACACGCCGTTGGATTCGCGGCCAATGGTCGATTCCGGCACGTTTACGATCGAGGCGATCGGCACATTATTGTCGCGGCAGTAGCGCAGCGAGGCCAGCGTATCGGCGGTTTCGCCCGACTGCGAAATGAACATCGCCGCCATGCGGTCGTTCATCGGCGCTTCGCGGTAGCGGAACTCCGACGCGATATCGATATCGACCGGCAGCCGCGCAATGCGCTCGAACCAATATTTCGAGATAAGGCCTGCCAGATAGGCGGTGCCGCATGCCGAAATCGCCAGGCGATCCACCTTGGCAAAGTCGAATGGCATGGCGATATCGCGTGCGGTACCGGCGGAGAAATCGAGATAATGCGCCAGCGTGTGTGAAATCACCTCCGGCTGCTCGTAGATCTCTTTCTGCATGAAGTGGCGGTGATTGCCCTTATCAACCAGATAGCTGGTACCAACAGACTTCTGCCGCGCGCGTTCGACCGGCTTGCCGGCCATGTCGAAGATTTTCATCTCCTTGCGGCGGATCACCACCCAGTCGCCATCTTCCAGATAGGTGATGGAATCGGTGAAAGGCGCCAGCGCGATCGCGTCGGAGCCAAGGAACATCTCACCGTCGCCATGGCCAACTGCAAGCGGCGGGCCGTTTCGCGCGCCGATCAGCAGATCGTCGTCGCCGCGAAACATGATCGCCAGTGCGAACGCACCTTCCAGCCGCGACAACGCCTTGTGCGCCGCATCCACGGGTGCTGCGCCCCGGTCGATCTCGCGGGCAATCAGATGCGCAACGACCTCCGTGTCGGTCTGCGAGGAAAATTCGTAACCGTCTGCCGCGAGTTCGTCCCGCAATTCGGCGAAGTTTTCGATAATGCCGTTGTGAACAATCGCCACATCGCGCGAAAAATGAGGATGCGCGTTAGTTTCGTTCGGCACGCCATGCGTTGCCCAGCGCGTGTGGCCGATGCCGATCAGGCCACCCAGCGGTGCTTCGCCGATGCGCTGTTCGAGGTTGACCAGCTTGCCTTCCGCGCGGCGGCGGTCGAGTGCGCCACTTTCGATTGTAGCCACGCCTGCCGAATCGTAGCCGCGATATTCAAGCCGCTTCAGCGCATCCACGATCAATGGTGCAACCGGCGTGTGCCCGATAATGCCAACGATACCGCACATGGCCTAGCCTTCCCTCGCCCGTCCTCAACTCGACCGCTTTGCTATGCGGCGAATGACCGGGACAAAACTCAATTATCGTTACGTTATGTCGCAGAAGCAGGTTGCGACCCGGTTACTTTTTGCCGGATTTGTGCGCCGCGAGCCTGCGGCGCAGCATTTCTGCCCGGCCTTCCTTGTTTTCCTGCCGCGATCTGCCGATTGCCAGTGCATCGTCGGGCACGTTCGAGGTAACGACGGTCCCGGAAGCGACATAAGCGTCGTTACCGATCTTTACCGGCGCCACCAGCGAGGTATTCGAGCCGATAAAGGCGCCAGACCCGATCTGTGTCAGATGTTTTGAAAAGCCGTCATAATTGCAGGTGATGGTGCCTGCGCCGAGGTTTGCGCGGGCGCCCACAACTGCGTCGCCGACATAGCTCAGGTGGTTGATCTTGGCGCCCGAGGCGATGTCGGCATTTTTCACCTCGCAGAAATTGCCGACTTTGGATGCCTCGCCGAGCTTCGCGCCCGGACGCAGCCGTGCAAAAGGCCCGATTTCGGCACCTTCGGCGATTGTTGCGCCGGTAATGTGCGAAAAGGCCCGGATAGTAGCGCCGCCGGCGATCCGAACATTGGGTCCGAAAACCACATTGGGCTCCACAACAGTGTCCGCGCCAATATCCGTGTCATGGGAAAAATAGACGGTCTCGGGCGCAATAAGCGTGACGCCGGATAGCATCACTCCGCGGCGTCGCCGCTGTTGCCAGATTGCTTCGGCAGCCGCCAGTTCCGCGCGGTTGTTGATTCCGAGCACACTTTCGAACGGCGCTTCCACGGCGACGACAACCAGCCCGTCATCATTGGCGATCTCGACGATGTCGGTGAGGTAATATTCGTGCTTGGCATTGTCGTTGCCGATCCGGTCAAGCAGGCTCAGAGCGAGCTCGCCTGAAATCGCCATCAGGCCGCCATTACAATAGCTTATGAGTTTTTCTTCGTCCGAACAATCACGCTCCTCGCGGATCGCCGCCAGCCGCCCTCCGGTCTCGATCAGCCGGCCATAGCCGGTCGGCTCGTCGGTGCGGAATCCGACAACGACAACATCCGCACCGGCGGCAAGACCGCTGCGCGCGGAGCGCAAAACACCGGGATCGACCAGCGGCGTATCGCCGAAAACAACAAGCACGTCGTCATAGCCATCTTCGATGGCGGTGCGAGCCGTCAACACCGCATGACCGGTACCCAGCCTGTCCTGCTGGCGGAAGAACCGCGCGTCCGGCATCAGCTTGGCGACGGCCGCATCGACCTTTTCGCCGCCGCTGCCCGTCACCATTGCGATCTCGCTGCCGACTTCCCTGGCCGCGTTGATCACATGGCCGACCATGGGTAACCCGCCGATCGTATGCAGCACCTTTGGCAGCGCGCTTTTCATCCGCGTTCCCTCGCCGGCGGCAAGCACCACGCACAGGCAGGATCGATCGGTCGTCATTGGGAGGCTCCGGCTTAGAATCGGCCTAGAAAAATCGCGGCAACGTTTAGCACCCGCGCGGCGGCGCACCAATGCCGGACCGCATCAAGGGTAAACGGGCTGCACTTAGCCCAATGAACCAAGTCCCGGGAAGGTTTCAAGCAGCCAGTAGGAAGCAGTCTGCACGCCGCCGGTGACAAAGAAGATACCCGCGAGCACCAGCAGCGCCCCCATCACCTTCTCCACGCGACCGAGATGCACCCGGAAACGGCCCAGGAAGCGCATGAATGCGCCTGAAAACAATGCAGCGATGAGGAATGGAATGCCGAGCCCAGCTGAATAGGCGGCAAGCAACAGCGCACCCTCGCCCACCGTGCTTTGGCCACCGGCTAGCGTCAGGATGGGACCGAGCACCGGACCGATGCAGGGCGTCCAGCCAAATGCGAAAGCGAGGCCCATCACATAAGCCGCGGCGATGCTCGCTGGCTGCCCGCCTGCCTGGAACCGTGCCTCGCGTGAAAGGAACGGAATGCGCAGAATGCCGAGAAAATTCAGACCCATGACGATGATGATGACGCCGGCAACAATCGCCAGCTCCTGCTGCCACACACGCAGCAGCGCACCGATTGTCGAGGCACCGGCGCCAAGAGCCACAAATACAGTCGAGAACCCGAGGACAAAGGCAATTGCCGCCCTCAGGAGCGGCGCGCGGGCAGCCGCACCTTGCGCTGCCGCGTCGGCACGGAAGTCGTCCACCGACACCCCAGCCATGTAACAGAGATAAGGCGGAACAAGCGGCAGCACGCAGGGCGACAGAAATGAGATCGCGCCCGCGCCCACCGCGGTGATGTAACCGATTTCGCTCGCCATTTATGCAATCCGGTTCTGAGATACCTGCCGGCGCATATAGCGGCTGGATTTCTTACATACCAATCACCAAGATGTGGGACATTGCCGCACAGTGCCTCGCATCCCAGTTGATCTGCCTATACGGCGACTACGGTTCCCCGCATTGCTTGGCTATCGATCTGGCTGATCTCTTCGGACGGACCCGGATTAATGATCATCCCGTAGATTTCCGCGCCCCACCACGCGATTGCCGCGAGAACGAGGGCGACGATCAGAACAATGAGGACAGGCCGTCCGCGCCGTCCCTGCCGGGCTTCCGTCTTCGTATATTCTTCAGGCATTTCGAGCTCCTTTCCGTTTCGATGCATCATTCGCATCGAGAGCTGCGCGTGATTTGGGCCGACCCCGACAAGCTAAAGGGGAAGCGCCGGGGCGGGGCGCTTCCCCTGATGAGCTTCGGGGGTCGAAGCACGGGCCGGCAGGTCGTGAGGGGGAGTGGGTCGGTCACAGCCGGCTAGCTACTAAACGCGCATGCGCGGAGATGGTTCCAAGAAAAGTGAAATTTTTTTGCGCAGGGCAGATCGCCCACTGCTGCGGTAACCATATGTTCACCTAGTTGGCGCGACCGAGGCGTGTCGCTGATAGTCTTGGCTGTCTTGTCCGAAAGACGGGAAGCCTCCAGCGATGAGCCAGAAAGACTGCGACCCGCATACAAACCTGCACCGACTTGCCGGCTTTGCCGCCAGGGAGCGCAACAATTTCAACGCTGTGAGGCTTGCGGCAGCGATTTCCGTGGTCGTAAGTCACGCTTTTGTTGTCATTCGCGGCCATGGGGCGCTTGAACCGCTACAGGCCTTCACCGGCTGGTCGCTTGGCGCCCACGCGGTCCATGTCTTCTTCGTGCTTTCAGGCTTCATGATTGCGGCGAGCTGGGAGCGCGCTTCGAGCTGGTTCGACTTTTCTGTAGCCAGAGCCCTTCGCATCATGCCGGCGCTGATCTGCGTCAACATCCTGATCGTGCTGATCGCAGGCCTGCTGATAACGTCCGCCGAGCCAACCACCTTCTGGAGCTCGGAGAACATCGGCGCCTTTCTTTTGCGCGCGACATTGCTGTTTTCGGTTGGCGTCACCCTCGACGGCGTCTTTACCGAAAACCCGATGGGCAGCTCGGTCAACATTCCTATCTGGACGATCCGTTTCGAAGTGATTTGCTACCTGACGATCATGGCGTTCATGACCGTGGTTGCCGCATTGCGCCTGAGAGGGCTCACCCGCCTCGCCGCCGTTGCACCGGTTCTCGCTGTGTCGGGGCTTATCGTCAGCCTGGCTGGGCATCCCGACCAATTCAGCTTCGCCGCGCAGCTCGCGCGCTTTGTTTTCGCGTTCTATCTCGGCGTCGCCTGCTGGATCGCGCGCCATTACATCCCGGTTCGTGCGCCGCTTGCGCTCTTTTTCACAGCCTTGGCCGCCGCTGCGGCCTGGAGCGAATGGCCGCTGCGCTATCCCGTCATGATTATCGCGGCCGGCTATCTGAGTTTCTGGGTCGGCTCGGTTCAGATGGGCAGGCTCCAGCGCTGGACCACGCGCACCGACCTGTCCTACGGCGTCTACATCACCGGCTTTTTCATCCAGCAATGGCTGGTCTATGCGTGGCCGGCGATGAGTGTGTGGCAAAACGCACTTATCGGAACGGCGATCGCACTCGCGGTCGCCTGGCTCTCATGGACTTATGTTGAAAAGCCCACGCTCGGCCTGCGGCATATGCTTAAGGTAAAGCACGAGCCTGCGCCGGAGACAGGCCTGCAACCGGCGGAGTAGCCGGCGCAATTTGCAGCCTTTTCGGAACTGTGGTGAGCGCGCAGGGGCTCGAACCCTGGACCTACTGAAAGCAGCGCATTTGAAGTCAGGCTGAGCTCGTAAGCTGTCGGCGCCAAGTGCCGCGCAGCCGAAGCGCCGGCTCTTCGATGTTCACGCGCACGATATATGCTGTCGCGAGGGTGGCGACTAAGGCGATTAGGCCAAACATCCATCCGCCTACCCAACCGAATACGCCCATAGTCCAGATAATCGGCATGTGCCAAAGGTAAATGCCATAGGAGATGTCCCGCTTGAGGATCGTTGAAATCTGCACCCCAGTGTGGGCGCATGAAATGGTCGTCGCGACCAAAAGCAACGTCATCATCACCGCATAAAGGTTGGTATCCTGATAGCTGTAAGTGCGATGGAATACATTGAGCAAGACGTACACCGCGAGCAGCAGCGGTGCCGTTCCGGAGAGAAGAGGCTTGACCTTATCCCAATAGATGTTGAGAGCGGCCCCAGCTAGAAATATCCAGAGATAGTCATCGATCTCGCCTGGGCCATAGGCCGGATCCCTGTTCCAGAAGCGGTAGAGCGACACTATTGCGGCTACGCTCATCGAGATGCCAAGCAATCTTCGCCGCGCAAGTGCGCGCGCGAAGATCAGTGGCACCAAGGCGTAAAATGCGAGCTCCACACTAAGAGTCCAGAGTACTCCCGATGGGAAGTATGTGTACGCGCCGGCATGATTCCAATAGGCGAGTGTGGGCGATAGCTGTCCAGCGGCCGTATTTGAACCGGTAATAAGCACCTGAGCCGTCCAGACAAAGAAGTCCCAGCTGAAGAGGAATCCGGGAAGAAAATTGCCGGCTATACCAATCATAGCGATTAGCACCAGAATGTTCAGCCAGAGGCCGGGATAGATGCGCAGGGCCCGACGCTCGAGGTAATCGAAAATGCCACGGGAATTCTGGAGGTATGATCAGGAAATCAGGAACCCAGAGACGCCGAAGAAGATTGGGACGCCGGCAAAGCCAACCAGTACCCGGTGCAGGCCGTCCCACAAAGGCAGTTGAAGCCAGCTCGTTGAGTGCATTAGCATGACCTGCAACGCTGCAAACAGGCGGATGATGTCGAAATTGTTCATCCGCCGGTCAGCGGAACTGGATGCAGCCAAGCCCGTTGCGATTGAGGCCACCGAGTATCCCCTCCCTAAAGTCTTTCCCCGTTAGCACACCGCCTCAATCCATTCCATCGGCGGGTGAAGGAAAGACCATATCCGGTAGCGAAAAATGATCACCGCGGCCGATCAGGGGCACTGAGCTTAGCAACACGGGGCAGTCAGTCTTGCATCCGGAACTTGGAAGCAGAGGTTGCCATGTTCCCCACCGAGTGACCTATTTCGCGCGCTGCGTAATCAATCGCTATGAATTCCCTTCCTGAGCGCATTGTGCGTACCCGCTTCTTCTCTTTCAGGTTAATTTTTTGTTAGTCTTTTGGTGAGCGCGCAGGGGCTCGAACCCTGGACCTACTGATTAAAAGTCAGTTGCTCTACCAACTGAGCTACGCGCTCCCTCGCGGGCGGCTGAAAGCGCCCGGAAAGTGGCGCGGAACATAGGGACGGGTCCCCAGCCGGTCAACCGAAAAAGGGCGGCTTTCTGGTCGCACCGCCGCTCCGAGCCCGCCCACCCGTAAACTTATGCGTAGGGAAAGTCCGGAAGCTCGTTGAATGCGGCGCGCAGCGCCTCCGACCAACCGCTGGCGATCGACTGATAATACGGGTCGTCGGCGCCGATTCGTTTTTCGAAACCAATCGAATAGCTGTCGCGCTCGTAAAACAGAAGATCGAGCGGCAGGCCGACCGAAAGGTTCGAGCGCAGCGTCGAATCAAGCGAAACCATCAGCAGCTTCGAGGCTTCCGCAAAACTCATCCCGGCATTGTAGGCGCGCACCAGGATAGGCTTGCCATACTTGGTTTCGCCGATCTGGAAAAACGGCGTGTCGTCGCTTGCCTCGATGAAGTTGCCTTCCGGGTAGATCATGAAGAGCCGCGGTTCGCTTCCCTTGATCTGACCGCCCAGAATGAACGACGCGGAAAATGCATCGGCCTCCTGCCCCACCGGGGTCGAATTGGCGACGACTTCTCGGATCGTGGCACCAACAAGCCGCGCGGTCTGATACATGGATGGCGTGCGCAGAACGGAAGGCTCGCGATCTTCCGGCGCTTTGGAGCGCTCGTCGATCAGCGATACAACGGCCTGCGTGGAGGCCAGATTTCCGGCTGCCAGCAGCACAAGCACGCGCTCGCCCGGCACCACCCATTTGTGCATCTTGCGGAAAGTTGCAATGCTGTCGACGCCCGCATTGGTGCGGGTGTCGGACATGAAGACCAGGCCTTTGTCGAGCCTCAGTCCAACGCAGTAGGTCATGCGCGAATCCAAACGAACGAATTTATCGGCGCTGATTACTGCTCGACAGTGATGTGAACTTCAAGTCGCTCGTTTGCCGCGCCAAGTCGAATTCCCGAAATCGGCATTGCGTCGCGGTAGTCGCGGCCCACCGCCAGCTTTACATAACGCTCGTCCGGGCTGATGCCGTTGGAAACGTCGAACCCCACCCAGCCAAGCCCTTCCACATGGGCTTCGACCCAGGCATGGCTGGCCACCTGTTCGGTCTGCCCGTCGATCAGCAGATAGCCGCTGACATAGCGTGCCGGGAAGCCAGCCTTGCGCGCCGCTGCCAGGAAGATATGGGCATGGTCCTGGCAAACGCCGGCCTTGTTTTTCAGCGCTTCCTCCGCGCTCGTTGCCGCATCAGTCGTGCCGACCTCATAAGCGACCAGGTCGCAAATGCGCTTTACAAGCTCATGGAACCACGCGACATCGCGCTCCTCCGGCATGTTTTCGAGCAGCTTGTCGGTGCCTTCGCCGGCTTCGGTCAGGCTGGTCTGGCGCAGAAAAAGCCACAGCGGCGCAAAGCCGCGATGATGGCCGACGATGCCGGCAGTTTCCTTGCTTTCAACCTCGCCATGCGCGGTGACCGAGATCATATGCGGTTCGCCGCTCACGCTGATCAGCCGTGTGTCATTGCCGAACTGGTCGGCAAAGCGCACTTCCTGGGTCGCGCCTTCGATCTCGAGCTTCCAGTTGACCACACGTTGTGTCGAGCCGTCGAGCGGCACCAGCCGCAGGCGCTGCAGCGCATAGGCGACTGGCGCGTCGTAGTGATAGCGGGTGGTATGGGTGATCTTCAGCCGCATGATCAGTAGAACCTGTAATGTGCCGCGATTTCCTCACCCAGCTGATTATTGTCGCGGATGAAATCGGCCAGGAATTCGTGCAGGCCAATGTCGAACACATCGCGGATGGAAGACTCGGCAAGCCCTGTCAGCGTGTTTTTCGCCAATTCCAGGCACTGCGGGCTTTCTTCGTAGTTTTCAGCCAGATAGCCCAGATGCTGTGTCAGATTGCGATAGCAGAAACACAGCGAGCGCGGCATGCGGCGGTTGAGCAGTAGGAAGTCTGCGATGTTCTGCGGCACATATTCGGCTTCGTACTCCCAGCGATAGGACCGGTGCGCCGAAACCGAACGCAGGATCGCCTCCCACTGATAGTTGTCGAGCGAGGAACCGACCCACGAAACGGACGGCAGCAGCACGTAATATTTCACGTCGACAATGCGCGCCGTATTGTCCGCCCGTTCCACATAGATGCCCAACTGCGCGAAATCGAAGATCTCGTTGCGCAGCATCGTCCCGTAAAACGCCCCGCGGATGAGCGCGGTTTCGCGTTTGATGGCGTCCAGTACGCGCGGTAGGTCGCGATCGTCCACCGGACGTGCCAGCAGGCCCTTCAGCGACATCCAGGCTTCGTTGATGCTTTCCCAGGTCTCGCGCGTCAGTGCAGTCCGAACCATGCGGGCATTGTTGCGCGCCGTATCCAGCGACGACATCACGCTCGACGGGTTCGCCGGGTCGCGCAGCAGGAAATCGACCACCCTGTGCTGGGTTGCCTCGGCACCGGAAGCCGCGAAAGCCTGCTCGGCGCCCGCGCTCGACAGAACCGAATTCCATTCCTCCACCGCCTCTGCGCCGCGCGTCAGCGCAAGCCGCTGGCCGGTATCGACCAGCCGGGCCATGTTTTCGGCACGCTCGATATAGCGGCTCATCCAGTAGAGCCCGTTCGCAGTGCGGCCGAGAAGCATTAGCGATGCCCTTTGGGCAAGAGGTCTTGGTCAGTAGGCAGTCGGCAGTCGCACTTTCCAAAGTTACACATTTGGCGCGCTCCTCTGGAGGCTTCGGATAAGCGAACGAAGCATCTTTCCGATACCTTCCGAATCCCGAAGCAGCGCCGCTTCCTGATCCGAATCTAAGAAGCCGACCCGACACGCGATCGTCGCGTGTGTCTCGAACTCTTTTAAGGAGCCTTGGGCTATGCGTAGGAATTGTACATACGACCCGAGTTGCTCGCGCCCGTAGCCTTCGGCGATATTTGCGGCAACGGATGCGATCGACCGCCGCAGCTGCGATGTGAGCCCGTATTTTTCGGACTCAGGGAAACCGGATGTGATCTGATAACAAATGGTCGTCAATTCTATTGCAGATTGCCAAACGCGTAGGTCACGGTAGGAATTGATTTTGTTTGAAGTCTCCTGAACCGGAACCGCGCTCTCCCGATTGCCAATTGCCTCATGCCTATTGCCCAGCCCCTCAGTCATCCAACACCCAGGTATCTTTCGTCCCGCCTCCCTGTGAGGAGTTGACGACCAGCGAGCCTTCCTTGAGGGCGACGCGGGTCAGGCCGCCGGGCACGATGCGCACGCGGTCGGACACGAGCACGAAGGGCCGCAGGTCGACATGGCGCGGGGCCAGGCCCTTCTTGGTCAGGATCGGGCATGTAGAGAGCGAAAGCGTCGGCTGCGCAATGTAATTTGCCGGCTTTGTTTTCAGTTTGGCAGCGAAGGCTTCACGCTCCTTCTTCGAAGCCGCCGGTCCGACTAGCATGCCGTAACCGCCCGAGCCGTGTACCTCCTTAACGACCAACTCGCTCAGATGCTCAAGCACATATTTCAGGCTGTCCGGTTCGCTGCACCGCCAGGTCGGGATGTTCCCTAGAATCGCTCGCCTTCCAGTGTAAAACTCAACGATTTCGGGCATATAGGAGTAGATTGCCTTGTCGTCGGCAATGCCGGTCCCAGGCGCATTGGCAAGTGTGATGTTGCCGGCACGATAGACATCCATGATCCCCGGCACGCCGAGTGCCGAATCGGGATTGAAGGTCAGCGGATCGAGGAAGGCGTCATCCACGCGCCGGTAAAGCACGTCGATCTGCTTGTATCCCTCAGTCGTGCGCATCGCGACATGGCCATCGACCACTCGCAGATCCTGTCCCTCGACAAGCTCGACACCCATCTGGTCGGCCAGGAACGCATGTTCGAAATAGGCCGAGTTGTAGATACCTGGCGTGAGCACCGCGACGGTCGGGGCACCATTGACACTCTGCGGCTTAACCGCAGAGAGCGACTGGCGCAGCAATTGCGGGTAGTTCTCGACCGGAAGCACTTTCACGCGCTGGAACAGCTCCGGGAAGAGCTGCATCATCGTTTCGCGGTTTTCCAGCATGTAGGAGACGCCAGACGGCGTGCGCGCATTGTCCTCCAGCACGAAGAACTCGTCTTCGGCTGTGCGCACGATGTCCACGCCGATAATGTGGGTGTAGACGCCGGCAGGCGGCCGCACGCCGATCATCTCGGGCAGGAACGCCTCATTGTCGGCAATCAGCTCGCGCGGAATGCGCCCTGCCCTCAGAATTTCCTGGCGGTGGTAGATATCGTCCAGAAACGCGTTCAGCGCCTGTACGCGCTGCTCGATGCCTTGTGTCAGGCGCCGCCACTCCGAGCCCGAAATGATCCGTGGAACGATATCGAACGGAATTAGCCGCTCGGCGGCCTCGGCCTGTCCATAGACATTGAAAGTGATGCCCGTTCGCCGGAATACCCTCTCCGCGTCGGCCGTTTTTTCGGTCAGCCGGACAGGATCCTGTTCACTCAGCCAGTTGTCATAAGCGGAATACGGTTGTCTCAGCCCGCTCTCCGCCGGGCGCATTTCATCAAACGCTACCAAGCAATAACTCCCTCGCGCGTATTTGAGCGGATTGGCAGGGCGAAGATCAAGTGATTTCGCGAGATTGCCGATGAGCGGCCCCAATGCGCGTCGACATGCACGCTTTGCCGGCACATTGGCGGGAACTGCCCAATCATTCGGCGGGCTTCGACAGAAAAAGCGGCAGACCGCGCACGCGATCGTGAAACCAAATCGCGCATTTTGCCGTATCTTCTTGTGCAACAGGAGCGAGGAGAACCGATATGAGACTCAGGCTCGCAGCGGCGTTTGCCGCAATCTGGCTTGGCATCTCGCCGGCAATTTCTGGCGAAGCTGAGATCAAGGCCGCGCAATCATCCATCGAAGCGCAAATCAGAGCGTTTCTGGAAGGCGACAACGCTCTCGCCTACAGCTACGCCGCACCTAACATCCAGCGCATCTATCCGACCGTCGAACAGTTCATGGCAATGGTGCAGAACGGCTACCAGCCGGTCTGGAAGCCGCGCAACTTTGCTTTTGGAGACGCCATGGAGATGAGCCCGACCACAATCGCCCAGCGGGTGATGATCACCGGGCCGGATGGACGCGCCTATGAAGCCGTCTACACGCTTGCGCTACAGGACGACGGCACGTTCCGCATCACCGGGGTCAGTCTGCGCGGCGCGGCCACGCTGGGTGCCTGATCGATCAAGCTTTGAAAGCGCCGAGCCTGTCCAGCAGCGCGGCGCCTGTGCGGATGCCGTCGATAAAGCGCACGATTTCGAGGTTCTCGTTCGGTGCGTGGTTGGCTTCGTCCGCATTGGCGTAAGGCACGACGAATGACGGTATGCCGAGTATCTTCGTGAAGGCATAGTCCGGCAGGCTGCCGCCGACGGACGGGTATAGCAGCGGCTCAACCCCGCGCGCATCTTCCACCGCCTGGGTAATCGGTTTCGCGAATGGCGAATCCATTGGCGTCTTGGATGGCAGCATGCTGTTGAGCGGAACAAACTCCACGTCAGGCGCATAGCGCTCAACATGGGCGCGCACTTTTTCATACACGTAGTCGGGCGTCAGCGGCTCCACCAGCCGCATGTCGCATTTTACAAAGGCTTCGCACGGCAGCACGGTTTTCATACCGGGTCCGCCATAGCCGCCGTGGAAGCCGTTGATGGTCAAGGTCGGGTGGAACATGAGCCGATCGAAAAAGCCGCGCTCTTTCGGGCCATCGAGTTCGGCAAGGCCGAGATCGGCTTTCACCTGGTCGAGGTCGAGCGGCAGTTTTGAAACGGCATCGCGTTCGTAGTTCGTGGCCGGGATCACCGGCTCGTTGATGCCCTCGATAGTTATCTCGCCTTCGGCATTTTTCATCGTCGCCAGAAGCTGCACGAGCTTCCAGATCGCATTCGGAACGATCCCGCCGAAATTGCCGGAATGAACATCCCGGCTGGCGGTCTTGCAGCGCAGCTCGAAGCTCGCGACGCCGCGGACGCCGAAAGTCACGATCGGCTGGCCGGATTCATGCAGCGGTCCGTCCGAGGTGACAACGAGGTCGGCCTGTAGCCGGTCGGCATTTTCCTTCACGAAACTTGCGATTTGCGGGCTGCCGATTTCCTCCTCGCCTTCGAGCAGGAAGATGATGTTGCACGGCAGTTCGCCATGCACCGCAAGGTAGGATTCGATCGCCAGCAGCTGCGCGAAGTGCTGGCCTTTGTTGTCGCCGATGCCGCGCGCATAAATGCGCCCATTGCGAATGGTCGGCTCGAACGGCGGGCTCTCCCAAAGTTCCAGCGGGTCCGGAGGTTGAACGTCGTAATGGCCGTAGAGCAGCACGGTCGGCTTGTTCTCGGATACGAAGCGCTTGCCGAGCACCATCGGATGATTGGCCGTGGGCACCGCCTCCGCCTCCATGCCGAGGCTTTTCAGATTATCGACGAGAAGAGCGGCAACTTCGCGAATGCCGATATCATGTGCGCTGATCGACGGGTGGCGAACATAGTCCATCACCCGTTCGATAAAGCTGTCGCGATTGGCCTCGATGTGGTCGAAGACAGGCTGCAATTTCGGATCGACAGAGCTCATTGCGTTGCCCCGCCTGGGCGCGTGAGCAGGATGGCGCCTGTTTCATGGACGCAGCCCGACCAGCCCGGCGGCACAAGCGTCGTGGTGTCGAGCTGGCTCAGGATCACCGGCCCTTCGAAGGAGGCGCCAGCGCCCAGCGCGGCACGGTCGATGAGCGGCGTGGACACAGTCTCACCATCGAAATGCACCGGCACGTGGTCGTAAGGCTCGACGGCTGAAGATGCAGGCAACCGGATGGGCGGCTGTTCGGCCGTGCGCCCGGTCGCTTCGACGCGCAGCGTCACGAGTTCGATCGCGGCGCCAAGTGCGAAGCCGTAAAGCGCCTCATGTTCGGCGGTGAAGGCAGCTTCGGTGGCTTCACGCGATCCGGCCCAGCCAATTGCCAATTCGCCGCCCTGCCCGTGATAGCGCAGCAGCGCCACCTTGGCGGTGTTGCGTTGTTCCGGCGCGACACCTTCAATGTCGAACCAGTCTGCGGCCTGCTTTTCCAGATCCTCGAATATGCCCTCCGCTGCCGCCACATCTATCGCACCGGCGCGAGGCAGCGTGCGGCTGAATTCGGCCTTCAGGTCGGCCGCCAGCAGACCATCGGCACACAGAATGCCGGGTGCGGGCGGGATCATCACGCTGGAGATGCCGAGCAGTTCGGCAAGTGCGGTGCCGTGCAGCGGCCCTGCCCCGCCGAATGGCACAAGCGTGAAGTGGCGCGGGTCATGTCCGCGCTCGACCGAGACGACACGAACCGCGCCCACCATGTGGTTGTCGGCAATTGCGAGAATACCGCGCGCAGCGTCTTCCAGTGAAAGACCGAGCGGCCCCGCAACGCGGTCGCGAATGACCGTACGAGCCGCCTCAACATCGAGCGCCATGCGGCCGCCAAGCAGCTTTTCGGGCAAGTGGCCGAGCACCACATGCGCATCCGTTACGGTGGCCTCAGTGCCCCCATGGCCATAGGCGGCCGGTCCCGGCCGCGCGCCGGCACTCTTCGGCCCGACGGTCAGCGTTTCGTCTGAAATCGCGGCGGTCGATCCGCCGCCTGCGCCGATCGTCACCATATCGACCATGGGCATTGGCAGCGGCCAGTCGCCCACCTTGCCGTGTTGGGTCAGCCCGATGCGGCCATCCTTGATCAGGCAGATGTCGGCGCTGGTGCCGCCGATATCCACGGTAATGAGGTCCTTGATGCCACAGGCCGCCGCGATCGAGCGCGCGCCAACGACACCAGCCGCCGGACCTGACAACGCGGTCAGCGCCGGCGCCTGGCGGATTGCGGCCGAACCGGCCACGCCGCCATTCGACTGCATGAGAAGCAACGGCGCTTCGACCTTTTCGTCGGCAAGCCGCTGTTCGATACGGCCGACATAGGTCGTCACGCCTGGCATAACGCTGGCATTGAGCACCGTCGTCAGCGAGCGCTCGAATTCGCGCACCACGGGCAGCACGTCGGTCGAGGTCGTGACGGCGATGTCTGGCAGTTCCTCGCGCAGGATTTCGGCCGCGCGGCGCTCATGCGCGGGGTTGGCGAATGCGTGCAGCAGGCACACGCCGACGGCTTCGATATCCATGCCGCGCAGCGATTTGGCCGCTTCGCGCACGCTCGCCTCATCAAGCGGCTGGAGCACTTCGCCGCCAGCCGCAACGCGCTCATCTATCTCGACGATGCGCGAGGCCGGTACGGGACGCTGCGGCTTCGACCATGTGAAGAGGTTAGCCTTGCGCGGAATGTCCTGACGGCCGATGTCGAGCACGTGACGGAAGCCGCGTGTGGTGACCAGCGCTGCGCGTGCGCCCTTGCCTTCCAGGATCATATTGGTCGCGACCGTCGTGCCGTGCAGCACTTGGTCGAGCGACGCGGCTTCCTTGCCGGCTTCATCCAGCGCCAGGCGGATGCCAGTCAGAAAGGCTTCGGAAGGGTCCGATGGCACGCTCGGCGTCTTGGCGCGCCAGATTTTTCCGCTGCTGCGGTCGATCATCGAAATGTCGGTGAAGGTGCCGCCGATATCGACCGCGACCGAAAGAAAAGTGTCAGTCGAGGGCATCGACATACTCCGTACGATGGAAGCGGCGGGTGGCGGGACGGTCTGCACGGGCGCGAGCAGTGGAAACTTCGTCAACGACATCGCCGCTAAGGATAACGCCATAGAGCCGCTCGGCGGCCTCGCGGCTCACATAGCCGCCGAGAACGTCTTCGAGAACGCGCTCGACGGGGCGGTCGAACGGGTGGCCGTAGCCGCCCCCGCCGCCAGTCTCCATGCGCAGAATATCACCGCGCACCAGCCTGTTGCCGTCCGAAAGCGGCTTCAGAACCCGCTCTTTGTCCGTGCCGGGGTTCACGGTCGCGCGGCCTGTGCCGCCGCCCATTCCGCCATCGATACCCCAGGGCGGATTCTTCAGGCTGTCGATGCGAACGGCCAGAAGCGCGTCTTCGGCGAGGATTTCATACTCGCGCACGATGCCGCAGCCGCCGCGATGTTTGCCGGCGCCACCTGAATCGCGCACCACGCCATAGCGCAGCAGCCGCACGGGGTAGCCCGTTTCGAGAAACTCGACCGGGTAATTTTCCTGCGCGACGAAATAGACGGCGTCGATGCCGTCCGCATTGGGGCGGGCGCCGTAACCAACGCCGATGCCGTCGGCGAGCAGGAAACGCTCCAGCTCGCCGTCTTCATTGCGGAAATTACCGCGCATGATCGTGACGACATAGGCCGAGTTGGCGGCAGGCGCGCCGCCGCGCGCGACATTGACCAGACCGCCGATCGCGGAGATCGCGCGCATCGTGGTCAGGCCGCGCATGCCGAGCGGCGCTGGCCATTTGGGCAGCAGGAACGATCCTTCGCGCAGACGTACTTCGTCGATGGCGTTTGGGCCGCCGGCGTTGCACACCTGTGCCGGGTCGCCGCCGAGATAGAACAGCCCGAGAGCCATACCCGGAACGCCGCGGTTCATGATGTAGTTGACGGGTCCTGGCGCCTGATCGTCGCTTTCCGTCGCATCGAAGATGAAGCGATCGTCCTCTTCGCCTTTTTCGCGGATCAGCGAAAAGCGCATCTTGAAGGGGCCATTGCCGTGACCGTCGCCGTCGATCGCGTCAGTGAAACGATGCGTGCCGTAGTCGAAAGTCTCCGACAGCTTGGCGCGCACCAGCCGGCGCGTGCGCGCCAGAAGCTGCGCGAAAGCGTCGGCCACCACTTCGGTGCCGAAACGGTCGAGAATTTCGCTAACCCTTTTGGTGCCAAGTTCGACACTCGCCATCAGCGCGCGCATGTCGCCATTGCTTTGATCGGGGAAACGCGAATTTCGGTGGAAGATCGCCAGGGCGGTCTCGTTGGTGACGCCGGCATCGATCAACTTCGTTGGCGGCACAATGATGCCTTCCTGGAAGATGTCGGTGGCGTCGGGGCTGATCGAACCCGGCCGCATGCCGCCAATGTCGGCAAAATGCGCCCAGCTCATCACAAAGGCGCAGCGCTTGCCGTCCTTGAACACCGGCGCCAGCAGCACCTGGTCGTTGGAGTGCGAAACGGCGCCACGTGAGCCGTAGCAGTCATTGTACCAGTAGAGGTCGCCCGGCTTCATGCTTTCGGGCGGAAAGTGATCGAAGACTGGGCTCGTCATGTCGCCGAAAATCGGCACCATTGAACCGACCGCCATGATGCCATTCTCGTCGAACAGCGCTGTATAGAAGTCTTTCTTCTCGCGAATGAACGCTGAGATCGCGGTGCGCTCGATCAGCGCTTCCATTTCGGATTGCGCGGCGGCAATTGCGCCACGGATAATCTCGAGCGAGACCGGATCGCAAATTGTGCGTTCCGGCGCCGGCTCCTGTGCCTGCAAGGTTCTGGCTCTGTCCAGCATGAGGTGTTCCTGATCGGTTCGTACTGAAAGTCTCAAATGGTGAGGACGATGTTGCCCAGATTGCCGCCGCGCTCGACGTCGAGATGCGCCTTGGCAATTTCGGCGAGCGGATAAGTTGCTGCGATGGCGATGGTGAGCAGTTCGTCGTTGGCTAATTTTGCAAGCAGCGCCTCGCCTTCACGCCTTGCAGCCGGCGGAATGGCAAAGCCCTGAATGAAACGCAGGTTCGCGCCTTTCGATTGATAATCGTAATAAGGCAGAACCGGCTGCGGATTGCTGCTTGAGGAATATGCGGCGACCGTGCCATTCGGCTTCAAGACGCTCGCGTCGAGTTTCATGTTCGATGCGAAATCAACCTCGATCACGCGGTCCACGCCGACGCCTTCGGTGATTTCCATCACCCGCGAATGAACGTCTTCACGCCTGCGGTCGATCGCGGTAAACGCGCCCGCCGCAACGACAAGCTCGGCTGCCGGATAGTTGCTCACCGTGCCGATCACGCGTGCCCCACCGGCAGCAGCGATCTGCACCGCGCAATGGCCGACGGCACCTGCTCCGCCATTGACGAGGATCGTCTGCCCTTCCACCGGACCGTCGGCATGGACAGCGCGATAGGCCGTCATCGCCGGCACGCCGAGATTTGCGCCGGCCGCGAAATCGAGCTTCTTCGGCAGGCGCACCGCCTGATTGGAGGGGAGCGCTATGTATTCTGCCGCCGTCCCGAAGGCTCGCCCGGCGGTGTTGTAGCCGCCTTGCGCGTTCCACATCCAGACGCGCTCCCCGGCTCGGGAGCGGTCAACGCCCTCGCCTACATCGACAATCTCACCCGCGCCGTCGGTATGCGGGATCACCAGCGGGTGTTCCATCTGCATGCCATTCCAGCCGGCGCGGCGTTTCACATCGGCTGGGTTGATGCCCGATGCCCTCACCCGCACGAGCACTTCGCCCTGCCCGGCAAGCGGGTCAGGCTGTTCACCGATGCTCAATACCTCGGCCGCGGGCCCGGTCGTCGTATAGGTGGCTGCAAGCATCGTGGAGCCCTCAGAACAGATGGCAGGCGACCTTGCGGCTACCTACCTCACGCAACAGCGGGGTTTCGGATGCACAACGGTCGAACGCCTTGGGACAACGATCTCGGAACACGCAGCCGGATGGCGGGTTGCGAGGGTCCGGCGCGCCGCGGCCTATCGGCAGCGGATCGTGGCTCTGGTCGGGATGCGGCACGGGCACCGCCGCCACCAGCGCCTTGGAATATGGGTGCAGCGGCTCATGCACGATGTCCTCGGTCGGGCCATCTTCCATAACCTTGCCGAGATACATGACGATGGTGCGCTCGCAGACATATCGCACCAGCGCCAGATCGTGGCTGATATAGATTGCGGTCAGGCCCAGCCGGTCACGCACATCGCGAAAAACGTTGAGCACGCCAGCGCGCACCGAAACGTCGAGCATCGAGACGGGCTCGTCGGCCACCACGAAATCAGGCTGCAGGATCAGCGCGCGCGCCATCACCACGCGCTGCAGCTGCCCGCCGGAAAGCTGATGCGGGTAGCGATCAAGATATTGTTCGGGCTGAGGCAGGCGCACGAGCTCCAGCGCGGCGGCGATTTTCGTCTCATGCTCGGCCTTGGCAATGCCTGCGTTTTCCAGTGGCTCGGCAAGGATTGCGCGGATCGTATAGCGCGGGTTCACCGCATCGAACGGGTTCTGGAAGATGAGCTGGGTCCGGGCGCGGTAGTTTCTCAGCTCCTGGCCCTTGAGCCCGGCAATGTCAGCGCCGTCGAAAACGATTTCGCCGCCGGTCGCCGTCTCAAGCTTCAAAAGCAGCCGACCCATCGAGCTCTTGCCGCAGCCGGATTCGCCCAGGAGTCCGACGCTTTCGCCGCGCCCGATCTCGAATGTAACTCCGTCGACGGCTTTCACCACATTCGTCAGTCCGCGCAAGGCCGACAGCGCGCCGCCGACGCGATAGTGCAGCTTTGCGTCCCGGATGGAGACCAGCGGATCGCTCCGTTCTGCCGCCATCACGCTCATGCCTCTGCCATTTCGGTCGTCATCCAGGTTTCGGTGCGCGTCGCGAGCTTCCGCAGTTTCGACGCCTCGTCCGCACGGTGGCAGGCGGCGCCGTGGCCGGCTGCGACCTCGAGCGTTTCGGGCGAGACCGTCGTGCATTTGTCGATGGCAAACGGACAACGTGGCGCAAAGCGGCAGCCGGGAGGCGGCAAGGCGAGATTAGGCGGCGCACCATTGATTGGCGTCAGCATGCCGCTCGCCGCGCCCTGAAGATCGGGAAAGGCGTTGCGCAGACCCATCGTATAGGGGTGCGAAGGCTGCGTCAGCGTCGCTTCCATGGTGCCCTGCTCGGCGACACGCCCGGCATACATGACGACAGTACGGTCGCAGATATAGGCCACCACCGAGATGTCGTGCGTGACCAGGATCACCGAGATACCGAGCTGCTGCTGCAGTTCCCGTAGCTGGTCGAGAATTTGCCGCTGTACGATAACATCGAGCGCGGTGACCGGCTCGTCGGCGATGACGAGCTTCGGATTGAGCGCCAGCGCCAGTGCAATCGCCACGCGCTGGCGCATGCCGCCGGAAAACTGATGCGGGAAATCGCCGAGCCGATTGGTCTCGATCCCGACCATTTCGAAAAGCTCTTCGCAGCGCTTGCGCGCTTGCGCGCGGCCCAGTCCGCCGCGCTTCCGCAACACTTCGTTGAGCTGGTATTCGACCGTATAGACCGGGTCGAGCGAGTTCATTGCGCTTTGCGGAATAAACGCGATATCGCGCCAACGCATAGCGTTCATCTCGCGCTCCGAAATCGCGGCGAGATCGCGTCCCTCGAACAGGAGCTGTCCACCGGAAATCGTTGCATTGTCGGCAATCACGCGCGTCAACGCGCGCGCCACGGTCGTTTTTCCGCAACCCGATTCGCCGACCAGCCCGACAATCGAGCCACGCGGAACGTCGAAGCTTGCACCGTCGACCGCGTCCAGCGTGCCGCGGCCAACCTTGTAGCTGACTTTCAGGTCGCGAACGGAAAGCAGTGTCTCGGTCATCGGCCCAGCTTCGGAAACAGAATGTTTTCATAGCCGCGGGTGATGAAGAACCCGGCGGAAACGACGAGGATGATGCAAAGCCCCGGAGGTACGAACCAGTAGTAAGACTGCTTGGCGAGCGCCTGGCTCGCAAAGGCGTCCTGGAGCATGTAGCCCCAGCTGATCGATGAAGGGTCGCCGAACCCGAGGAACGAAATGGAGGCCTCGGTGAGGATCGCCCAGCCAATCGCGATCGAGCCGTAAAGGAATGAGAGCGGCAGGATATTGGGCGCGATGTGGCGCAGGATGATCTTGAAATCGGACGAACCCGATACGCGTGCCGCGTCGACATAACCACGCGAGCGCAGCGTTAACACCTGGCTGCGGATGACACGGCCCGTGTCGCGCCACAGCACCAGCGCCATGGCCAGCACCACGTTCCAGATCGATGGCTCCAAAAACGCAGCCAGCACGATCACGAACGGCAGAAACGGAATGCCGAAGGCAATGTCGGCGAGCCGCATCAGAACTGCATCGACCCAGCCACCGAAATAACCCGAAACAAGGCCGACGATTGAGCCGATCAGCGCTACCATGAAGGCGGCAGTCACACCGATCAGCAACGCGGAACGTGTGCCGTGGACGATCTGGGAGAACACGTCGCGGCCAAGGCTGGTCGTACCCAGCACATGCCCCTGTTCGCCCGGCCGCAGATCGGCGGCAAGATCGTAATCGGGCGTGTAGAGAATTTCGGTAGGATCGTAAGGTGCGATCTGGTCGGCGAAGACAGCTGTCAGCAAGAAGACTGCATAGACCGCAAGTCCGAACACCGCGAACGGATCGTTGAGCGGCAGCCGCAGTGCCTTGAAGAGCCGCGTGACGATATTTTCCCGAGTGCTCTCGACCATAGTGTTCTCAGGCATGACTCACCCTCGGGTCGAGAAGCGCATAAAGCAGGTCGGCGATCAGGTTCATCAGGATCACCACCACGGCGATCATGAGAAACGCGCCCTGAGCGAGCGGATAGTCGGAATTCGACACGGCATTCACGAGTTCGCGGCCGAGCCCCGGCCAGGAGAACACCGTCTCCACAACAACGTTGCCCTGCAGCTGGTAACCGACAGCGATTGCGAAAGATGTCATCACCGGCAGAAGCGCATTGCGCGCAGCGTGGCGCACCACCACCGTCCAGTTCGACAGGCCCTTGATGCGCGCCATGGTGACGAAGTCTTCCTTCATCACGTCGAGCATGTTGGACCGCATCAGGAGCAGCGGCAGACCCTGGCTGTAGATCGCTAGCGTCAGCGCGGGCAGCGCCAGATAGGTCAGGAAGTCGCTAGACGTATAAAGCGCGAAAAGGCTGTCATAGTTCGCGCCGGCCGGTCGTGTGCCGCCAGCTGGAAACCATCCAAGCCAGAAAGAGAAGATCGCGAGCAGCACCATGCCCAACCAGAATTCGGGCATTGCGCGCGTCGTCAGCACGAGCGGGATTGCCGTCTTTTCGACCAGGGCACCGCGCCGCCAGGCGAGCCATGCGCCGGCGATTATGCCAAACGCATATGCGATGATCAGCGATGAAAATGTCAGGATCAGCGTGTTGGGCAGTAGCGTCATGATGCGCTCTGCGACCGGTTCGCGATAGCGAAAGCTCTGGCCGAGTTCGCCCTGCAAGAGATTGCCCAGATAAATCAGATATTGTTTCCACAGCGGCTCGTTGAGCCCGAACTGTGCCATCAGTGCTTGCTGCTGTTCTTCCGTGAACGTCGGGTCGATGTAGGCCGCCAGCGGGTTACCCGGCATCAGGCGGAACATCAGGAAGAGCATCGTCACCACGGCCCACAGCACGAAAGCGAGCTGGAGCGTCCGGCTGGCTGCTGCCTTCAGATGCGACATGTGCAAGCGTTCCCTGTTTCGGCGCCGATATCAGATGATAGCGCCGACATTGCCCATGGATGGGTTCTTCTTGTGATGGAGAGGCGCGTCGCTGGAGCCCCCAGCGACGCGCCTGGCTGCAGCAACTGCTATTCAGCCAGCTCTTCTTTCCCGTCGCCGGGATAGTGCAGCTTGCCGTCCTCGAGCGTGTAGCCCGCGTCCTCGAGGATCTTCTTCGCCAGGTCCGCGCCGGTGGTTAGATCTTCCACGACGGAGGCGTCATGCCAGAAGCCGAGTGCCGGCGACACAACCGAATTTGATGCCTCGGCAAAGCCCTTGAAAGCAGCCTTGACGATCAAACGGCGGTCGACGGCGCGCGACAGCGCGTTGCGGAACGCCGGGTCATCGAATGGTGCACGGCGCGCATTGAAGGCGATGTAGCGGAAGCCAATGTCGATCGTGGAAACGACTTCCAGATCGCCATCCTGTTCAGCGGCGTCGAGCAATACCTGCGGGTCGCCGGTGAACTCACCCATGAAGTTGATCTCGCCGGAGCGCAGCATGCCGAGAGCAGCTTCAACATTCGGCACGATACGCAGGATCCAGCGATCGGCGTTCGGCGCGTTGAAGTGGTCCTTGTTGGCCGACAGCACGATCTCTTCATTGGTAAGCCAGCGCTCGAACTTGAACGGGCCCGAACCGATCGGCACGTCTTCCTGAATGCTCTCGGCATTCGTTTCCTTGGTCTTCAGGTCTTCGATGATCGGTTCCCAAACATGCTTGGGGATCAGATTGATCTTGGCCAGGCTGGACGTGACGAACGAGGCAGACGGGTTCTTCAGCTTGAATACGAGGGTTGAATCGTCGCTGATTTCAACCGTCTCGATGTTCGAAGCGAACGGCGCATACATCGGCGCCTCGCCCGTGACGACGGCCTCGTAGGAGAACTTGACGTCTTCGGCGGTCACCGGCTTGCCGTCATGCCACTCCATGCCGGACCGGAGTTTCACGACAACGGTTTTGTCGTCGGAGAACTCGATGCTCTCGGCGGCCCAAGGCTTCGGCAGACCATCGGGACCAACACGAGCCAGCCGGTCATAGACCAGCTCGAAAATCCAGGAGTCCACGCCGCCGGAAATCCAAAGCGGGTTGATGCCCTGTACGTTGTCGCCCGAATTGACAATGATGTCCTTCTGCTCGCCCTGCGGCTCCAGCGACATGAATGTCCAAGTGTTGCGAATGCCGATGCCGCTCTGATTCACGACTGAATCCGGCTTCCAGACCGTCTTGTCGAACGCGAAGGTCGACTTCGGATGCACGAGCATCATGTTCGGCTGGTCGGCGGCGAGGATTTCCTGCGCCTTGTGGATCAGCTCCTTGCGCTTGTCGGGATCGATCTCGACCCGCTGCGCTTCAACCACTGCATCATATTCAGGGTTTGTGTAGCCGATGAAGTTGTAACCCTTCTCGGCGGTCGTGGAGTGGAACAAATTATAGACGATCTCGTCCGGATCCGAACGCTCGGGCCGGCCGACCATCTGCCAAGCGGTAACGTCCCATTTGTCGCGCTGGTACCAGACGACGTCCGCCATCTGCTCCCACGGCATCACCTTGACCTCAACGTCGAGGCCGAGCTTGCGCCATTCCTGAGCGATCAGCTGCGCAGACTGGAATTCCTGCGGCTGCGACGCCTGCGGACGCGTGAAAAGCTCGATAGAGCGGATCGGATCGCCGGCCAGGGTCGGCGATGCGACGACGAGCGCGAGAAGCGCTGACGCCAAGCCTGTTTTGTATCTCGTTATCATTCTCATTCTCCTCTGGAACTGCATCTTCAAAGATAATTTTGCTGCCGGCAGCTTACGCAACCCGCAGCGCCTCGAAGGTCTGACCGGCCTGCATCTTGGCCGGCATTGGATAGGCAGTCTTGGAATGGGAAAGCCCCATGGAAACCAGCATCTCGGCGTGTTTGAGCGCCGCCTTGCCGGCATTGACCGCAGGCGCCCCAACCGCCGCGGCAATCTCGTCGCCCATATCGAGGAACGACATGGTCATGCAGCCGAACAGGAATGCATCGGCCCGGTCTTCCTTCACGCAGGCTTCTGCAACTTCGATCAGCCGGCGCTTGGTGAATTCGGGATCTTTCATCAGATCGAGAACCGGGATTCCCGTCGCCCGCACCGAGGCGAGCTTGGCGTGGACACCGGCTCGGATTGTCAGCATCTCCTGACCTGCAATCAGGCTATCGAAGATGGTCAGCACGGAAAACTTGTGACCAAGGCCGGCGGCAAGGAGCAACGAGCTTTCGCACGGCCCCACTACCGGCATCTTCGTCAGCTCCCGGGCTGCTTCCAGGCCCGGATCGCCGAAGCAGCCGATAATCGCTGCGTCGAAGCCGTTTTGTTCGCATTCCATGATCTTCTCGATCGTGGCCGGAACGGACATGGCTTCTTCATAGGCAGATTCGATTGAGGCCGGACCGTCCGGCACATCGACGACCGAAACCTCGGTGCCAGCGAACGCCCAGGAGTTCAGCAACCCCTCACGGCGCTGCATCTCTCTGAGGCCCATCGCCCCTTTCGACATCGGTCCAGGCACGACATAGGCAATTCGCATCTGTACACCTCCCGTTTCGTACAGTAAAACAGCGTTTCTGTTTCACGATGAGTAAATCACAAATCTGCAATATTGCAACAGGTCGACAGTGATAGATATTTGGAAAGCGGAGGGATCCATGGCTCCAGACAACGCAACCAAACCCGCAGGCGCAAAGGACTATACCATTGCAGCCGTCGATCGGGCCCTACTTGTGCTCGAGGCGCTTGCCGAGCGACCTGCACAGGGCGTTACACAGCTGTCGAAGAGCCTGGGGATGACCAAGTCGATTGTCTTTCGCATTCTGCAGACGCTCGAAGATCGCGGCTTCGTTTTCCGCGACCCCGATCACGCCGTCTATTCGCTCGGCTACCGTATCGGTGTTCTCGGCGAACGCGTGGGACGCGATGGCTTTCTGCTGGTTGCCGCACGCCCGGTGATGGATGCCCTGCGAGACGAAACTTCGGAGACCATCAACCTGGTGGTGCGTGAAGGCTTGCGCTCGCTCGTCCTTGCCACTCGCGCTGGACATCACTCCATCCGCCTTTATGCGCAGGCGGGCAGAAATGGCCCGCTACATGCGGGAGGTGGTTCGCTCTGCGTGCTTGCCCATGCCGACCCGGAAATTATCGAAGCAGTGCTCGCGCGTCCGCTCGAAACCTACTCGGCTCATGAAACCACTACGGACCCGGTAAAGCTGAGAAAACTCCTCACCCGCATTCGCGCCGACGGCTACCATATCGCGCTCAACGACCTGGATGACGGGGCCTTTTCGGTCGCAGCCCCGATCTTCGATTCGCACGGCAAGGTGATTGCCAGCATCTCCGTGGCCGGCGCGGTCGCGCGCCTCGATAAAGACAGGCGCGACCGGTATATCGCCGCAGCACTCGGTGCAGCGGCCGAAATCAGCTCAAAGCTGTCCCTCGATCGAAGCGCCCCGCAAAAGCTGGATATTGTGGCGGCTGAACGCTCGATCGCCTGAACGCACCCCACCCCGTCGCCAACAACCGGCTGACACGCCCCACGCAATAGCCGCGCGCAACCTGCGGACGGTGGCGCATGCCCACATCCAGCTTGCCGCTGCGAGCCTTCTCTGCTAGCGTTTTGCAAATCGAAACATCGTTTCATTCAATAAAACACTGGAGGAGGGTCCCCATGGACAAGCTTGAGTCCGATATTCTGTCCCAAGTGACGATTGATGAGCCGTGGGGGCTCGTCGAGAGCTTTTCGACCTTCAAACGCGAGCACCCGGACGATGTAAATCGCGGCATGGACGAGGTCGTCTCGCGGCTCAGAAAACACGGCGTTGAGGTAAAGGTTCACGAACCGAGCCTGCATCTCAGCCTCCCCGGTCAGGCGCGCGTAGAGGCCGATGGCAAAACCATTCGCGCCAAGCCGCCGGCATACAGCGTCGATGTTCGCGACGGCCTCACCGGCAAGCTTGTCTACATTGGCGCACGCCACAACGTGATGATCGAGGACATGTTCGAGCAGAAGGTCGAGAGTACGGCCGAAGTCGCCAATCTCGTCCGCGGCAAGATCGTTATGTCGGAAGGCTTTGCCAGCCCTGGCCTCGTCGCGCAGTTCGAAGAACTTGGCGCGATCGGTGTCGTTGGAATTAATCCGGGCGTCGACATTCACTGGGGCATCTGCACGTCGATCTGGGGCACGCCGGATCTCGACGATCTGCCCCGCAAACCGAAGATCCCCGCAGTTGCGGTGAACAAGCCCGACGGTCAGTCGCTGATCGAAATCGCCGAAAAAGGCGGTGAAGTCACTCTCTTCACCGAGATGGAAGAAGGCTGGTTCAAGTCCAAGCTGCCGGAGGTCTTCATCCCGGGCACGGAAGAGCCCGAAAAGTACGTATTTCTGCACGGCCATCTCGACAGCTGGGATGTCGGCGTGGGCGACAATGCAACCGGCGATGCGACGATGCTCGAGATCGCACGTGTGCTTTGGGAAAACCGTGACAAGCTTAAGCGTTCGGTGCGCATCTGCTGGTGGCCCGGCCATTCCACCGGCCGCTACGCCGGCTCGACCTGGTTCGCGGATGAATTCGCGCTCGATCTGGAGCAGAATGCTGTTTCTCAGGTCAATTGCGACAGCCCCGGTTGCCGCTGGGCGACAGAGTTCATCAATCTTTCGCGGATGAGCGAAACCGAGGATTTCCTCGCCGAGGTGATCAAGGAGGTTGCCGGCAAGTCGATTGAAGGCGAACGCCCTCACCGCGCCGGCGACTATTCCTTCAACAATATCGGCATTTCGTCCTACCTGATGCTGTCATCCACGATGCCGGACGTGCTGCGCGAGGAGAAGGGCTACTACACGGTGGGCGGCTGCGGCGGCAACATTGCCTGGCACACCGAGAACGATACGCTAGAAATCGCCGACCGCGAAATCCTGCTGCGCGATATCAAGGTCTATTTGCTGGCAGTGCTGCGCAACGCGAACGCTGAGATTCTTCCCTTCGACTGGCGCGCGACGACGAAGGAATTCGCCGAGACGGTTGCCGAGTACCAGAAGGCTGCCGGCAATCACTTCGATCTGTCGGCTTCGAAGGAAGCCGTTTCTGAGCTCGATGCGGCGCTCAAGGACTTCTACGCAAATGTCAAATCCGGTAAGGTCAAGCCGGCAGCGGCCAATACGGTGATCCAGGACCTGGCGCGCATTCTGGTGCCGATCAACTTCACCGAAGTTCCGCGCTTCCGGCATGATCCCGCGCTCACAATACCGCCGTTGCCGTCCATTGCGGCGGCCGCCGAACTCGACAAATACGACGACTACTCGATCGGCTTTGCCAAGACCCAGCTCGTGCGCGGACAGAACCGTCTGATCGCGGCGCTGCGCCAGGCTCGCCGCCACATCGAACTCCTGGCCGGTTGACCGCGGCCTTCTTCGCCCGGCCTCTGAGATTTCTCGGGGCCGGGCGTCCTTTCCCTGTTGGCTCAGCCGCGAACCCACCCAGCTGTTCCTCAGTTCCATTCTTTCCCGTTCCCGCTGATTGCGGCGTCGGGCTTGCCGTGGCGGCAGCATCGCCTAGTTTGACGGGTTCCAGCCCTCGGAGCCCCTGCCCTGAATGTCATCCCAAACGAACAGCGACACCGACCCTGAAAAGCCGGTTGTCGTTCTTTTTCGCCATGACCTGCGCCTAGGCGACAATCGGGCGCTGGCAACAGCCACTGAGAGCAGCAAGCCGGTCATCGCGCTCTTTGTCTTCGATGAGATTTCGCCAGACATACGTCCCATCGGCGGCGCGCGGCGCTGGTGGCTTCATCAATCGCTGACCGAACTTGCCAAAGCGCTCGAAAAACTCGGCGCAACGCTCATTCTTCGTCGCGGCGAAACCCAGTCTGTCGTAGAGGATGTCATCGACAAGTCTGGCGCAGACATGGTGCTTTGGAACCGGCGCTACGACCCGCCCGCGATCGAGGTCGACAAGGCGCTCAAGTCTAGCCTGAATGACCGCGATATCGCCTGCGCGAGCTTCGACGGTCAGCTGCTGCACGAACCCTGGAAATTGAAGACCGGCAGTGGCGGCTTCTACAAGGTCTACACGCCATTCTGGCGCGCATTCACCTCAGAGGACGAACCGCGCAAGACGCTCGACGCGCCAACCAAACTTCGAGGCTTCGAAGGCGAACTGGCTTCGGACAGGCTTGATGAATGGAAGTTGCTGCCAACGAAGCCCGACTGGTCCGGTGGCCTGCGCGACGCATGGACACCCGGCGAAGCGGGTGCTCAAGATCGGCTCTCCGATTTCATCGACGAAGCGCTCAAGGACTATGCCGATAAGCGCGACCGCCCGGACCGCGAAAGCACGTCGCGTCTGTCACCGCACCTCGCACATGGCGAGATCACGCCGTTCCAGATCTGGGACGCGGTGTCGGGGCTGAGCGACAAGCTCGGCGATGACGTGCTGAAGTTCCGCAAGGAACTGGTTTGGCGCGAATTTGCCTGGCACTTGCTCTTCCACAATCCCGATCTTGCGCGCACCAACTTCAACCGAGACTTCGACGACTTTCCCTGGCGACGTGACAAGCAAGCACTGAAAGCCTGGCAGAAAGGCCAGACAGGGTACCCGATCGTCGATGCCGGCATGCGCCAGCTGTGGGAAACGGGCTGGATGCACAACCGTGTGCGCATGGTCGTTGCCTCCTTCCTCACAAAGCATCTGCTGCTTGACTGGCGCGAGGGCGAGGCCTGGTTCTGGGACACGCTGGTCGACGCCGATGCCGCCAACAATCCAGCCTCATGGCAGTGGGTCGCTGGCTGCGGAGCTGATGCCGCGCCCTATTTCCGCATCTTCAATCCTATCCTGCAGGGCGAGAAGTTTGACCCCAGGGGCGATTACGTCCGACACTTCGTGCCTGAACTGACCGATGAGGACGCCGAAACCATCCACGAACCAGCTGCGAAAAAAGCAAAGAAATCCGCGTCTAAGGTGAAACTCTCCGGAGATTATCCCGTAGCTCTCATTGACCACCGCGAGGCGCGCGAACGTGCTCTTGCGGCCTACCAGAAGCTGCGGGGAGCACATGAACATCATTCCGATTAGCCGGGGAATCTCGGGCCGGCCGAAAATTGCAGTCATCGGTTCCGGAATTTCAGGCTCATCCGCGGCCTGGGCGCTGACGCAAAATGCCGACGTCACGCTGTTCGAGGCGGGCGCTGAGCCGGGAGGACATACGGCAACGGTAGACATCGATTACGACGGAACCCCGATCGCGGTCGATACGGGCTTCATCGTCTACAACGAACGCAACTATCCCGAGCTGACGGCGCTTTTCGAACTGCTCGATGTCGAAACCATCGAGAGCGATATGGGCTTCTCTCTATCGCTAGATGGCGGAAAGCTCGAATGGAGCGGCAGCACAATCCGCTCTATCTTTGCACAGCCGAAGAACCTGTTCTCGCCGCGTTTTCTGATCATGCTGCGCGAAATCATGCGCTTTAACGCCATCTGCGTGACCGACCGCAAGTCGGGAATGCTTGGCGCCCGCACGATCGGCGAATATCTCGATTTCAGACGTTTCTCGCGCGAGTTCCGCGACAACTACCTGATCCCCATGGCGGCGGCCATCTGGTCGACACCGCGCATCAAGATGCTGGACTACCCCGCTGAAAGTTTCATCTCGTTCTTCGAAAACCATCGCCTCATCCATTGGAACCGGCCGGCCTGGCGCACAGTTAAAGGCGGAGCGCGCAATTATCTCGATCGCCTGCTGGCGCCGGTCACCGACATCCGCACCAACGCTCCCGTGAAAACGGTCATTCGTGATTCGTTGGGTGTCACCGTCTGGGCCGGCGATGCCGAGCCCGCGCGCTTCGACCAGATCGTCGTCGCGTCACACAGCGACCAAGCCCTTGCCATGCTGAGCGATGCCTCAGCTACCGAGCGCAGTCTGTTGTCAGCCGTTCCCTACAAGCCGAACCGAGTCGTTCTTCACCGTGACCCCCGGCTGATGCCAAAAAGCCGCCGCGCCTGGTCGGCTTGGAACTATATGCGCACCAGCGGTGAGGACGAGGTATGCGTTACCTACTGGATGAACCGCCTCCAGGGCATCGATGACAGCAAGCCGCTTTTCGTTTCGCTCAACCCGGTGATCGACCCGCGCGAGGAATTGACTTTCGGCGAGTGGAGCTACGACCACCCGCAATTTGATGCTGCCGCTCATGCTGCGCAGATCAGGCTCGACGACATTCAAGGGGTGCGCCGCACATGGTTCGCTGGCGCGTGGACGGCAGCCGGATTCCACGAGGACGGGTTGCGGTCAGGCCTCAATGTCGCGCAGGCGCTAGGCGCGACCGTCCCGTGGCGCACTGAGGTCGAAGAGCAGCCAGCTGACCTGCCGCTGGCTGCCGAGTAGGATTGCGGAGATGGACCGCATCACCACCATGACCGACAACGGACCGCCGCCGAGTGCAGCGGCGCGTCTCTATGTCGGTGAGGTCATGCACCAGCGGCTCAAACCGTTCGGTCATCGCTTCGCCTACAAGGTGTTTTCGATGCTGGTCGATATTGATCGCCTCGACGAGGTCGACCGCTTGTCGTCGCTGCTTTCAGTCAACAAGCGAAACCTTCTGTCTTTCCGCGAGAGGGACCAGACTGAACGCGACGGCGAAACGCTGCGCGCCTTCGCAGACCGGCTGTTGCGTCAGGCCGGCATCGCGGCCCCGGCCGAACGTATCCTGCTCCTCAGCTATCCGCGCATATTCGGCTATGTGTTCAACCCGATCTCGGTCTATTTCGCCTACGGTACCGACGATGAGCTGATTGCGCTCATCTACGCGGTGCGCAACACATTCGGCGAGCGGCATACATATGTCGCCCCCGTCGAGCGCGGCGATCTGAGTGAGGCTGGCATCCGCCAGACCCGCGCCAAGCTTTTCCATGTGTCGCCGTTTATCGGCATGGATGCGCGTTACCACTTCCGTATTTTGCCGCCGGGTAAGGCGGTAAGACTGCGCATTCATGAAACGGAAGCCGGCGAAGCATTGCTGGCCGCCACGTTTTCCGGGCGCGCGCGGCCCGTTTCCACCACAGCCCTTGCAGCAAACCTCTTGCGTATTCCGTTCATGACATGGAAAATCATGGCGGGAATCCACTGGGAAGCCCTGAAACTGTGGCTTAAGGGCGCCCGGTTCCACAAGTCGCCGCCGCCGCCCCACCCCGTCAGTTTCAGTGATGCCGGTCGTCACACGGCTCCTGGTGAATAGCCGCTAGGCGGCGAATTTGGAGGCCACTGCCAGTCGCTGGCAGCAGGAAGAGGCGTGCTTATGGGCGGGAGCGAGGTCAAGGCGGTTAGCCTTACGGCGGAAAACCATGCGCAGATGACGCGGGGGCTGCCGGCAAAGGCGCGCACGGCGCTGCGTCTTTTGATGGCGCTGCCAAAGGGCACCCTCACGATCAACATGCCTGACGGCCGTCGCGTGAAGGTGGGCGGCAATGCGCCGGGACCGGATGCTGAGTTGACTCTCAAGAACTGGCGGTTGCCCGGACGCGCCTTCTCCGGCGCGACGATTGGCGTGGCCGAATCCTTCATAGACGGAGACTGGGACAGCCCCGACGTCACGCGCTTTCTAGAGCTTTTCGTGGTCAACGAAAATGCCGGCGAGGAACTGGCCGGGGGCGCTAACTGGTTCATGGGCGCCATTCAGCGCTTCCGCCACTGGCTCAACGAAAACACCCGCACGCGCGCACAGAAGAACATCTCGGCGCATTACGATCTAGGCAATGCGTTTTACCGCGAATGGCTCGACCCTTCGATGACCTACTCCTCCGCGCTCTATTCCACCGGCGCAAACGACCTGGAGCGCGCTCAAGCCGAGAAATATCGCGCGCTGGTCACCGATACCGGCATTCAAAGTGGTGACCATGTTCTGGAAATCGGCTGCGGCTGGGGCGGCTTCGCCGAATTCGCTGCCCGCGAGATCGGCTGCAAGGTCACCGGTCTCACCATCAGCCGCGAACAGCACGATTTCGCGAAGGAGCGCATCCAAAAGGCTGGGCTCAACGATAAGGTCGAGATCAAATTTCAGGACTATCGCGACGAAACCGGCACATATGACCGCATCGCATCGATCGAGATGTTCGAGGCCGTTGGGGAAAAATACTGGCCTGTATTCTTCGGCAAGATGAAGGAGTGTCTCAGGCCCGACGGCACAGCAGGCCTGCAGATCATCACAATCAACGAAAATGCATTCGAGCGTTATCGCTCACGCGTCGATTTCATTCAGCGTTATGTCTTCCCAGGCGGCATGCTGCCGACGCCGCAGCTTCTGCAAACGCTCGGTGCGGAACAGGGCCTCGCCTATCTGCGCGAGCGCGTTTTCCCGCAGGATTACGCGCGCACGCTGGCCGAATGGCGCACACGGTTCCAGGATTCCTGGGACAAGATCGTCCATATGGGCTTCGACGAGCGCTTCCGCCGCCTGTGGGAATTCTACCTGCATTATTGCGAGGCGGGTTTCCGCGCCGAATATATCGACGTAAGGCAGGTCGTGTACAAAGCGTGAGCCTGTGAGCCCGCGCGTCCTCGCCCAATTCCGTCACCCAGCCGCGGCGTCGCCTTCCGATGAATGCCGATAGCATCCAACCCAGCCGCGCTCTGCTTTTAGCCGCGCTTGCCGTCCTCATTTGCCTCAAGACGGCAATGCTCTTCGCGCCGCCCATCGGCGACGAGGCCTATTACTGGATGTGGGGGCAGTTTCTCGACTGGTCCTATCATGACCATCCGCCGCTGAACGCGCTGCTATTGAGGGCATCGTACGAGCTGTTTGGCTGGAACCTGTTCGCGTTGCGGGCCCCCGGTCTCCTCACATGGGCGATATCGTTCGCGGTTATCGGTTGGTGGGGCGTGCGGCTTGCCGGGCAAGGCGGCGCGCTGGCAGCGATCGTGATTGCAGGCATTTCTCCGCTTTTCTTCGTTTTCCAATCGATCGTTTACAACGACCACGCGTTGATTGCAGGCATCCTGGTGTCGGTGCATTTCTTCGTGCTGTTCGTCGAAAGCAGCGAAAGCGGGCGGCCGCGCTGGCTTCTGCTTTACGCCGCCGCGCTTTTCGTGGGCGTTCCTGCGCTGGCAAAATACTCCGCCGTTTTCATCGGGCTGGGCTATGCATTCTGGTTTTTGGGGACCCCGGCCGGCCGCAAGCTTCTCACCTCACCGCATGTGTGGCTTGCCGGTCTGTTGGCCTGCGCCACGCAGGTACCGGTGATCTGGTGGAATTACACGCATGATCTGACATCATTCCGGTTCCACTTCGCCGGCCGCTTCTTCGGCGCCCGGGACGCCATGTCGATCATGTGGCGGCTGTTCAATTTCCTCATCGTTGCGACGCTGATCTTTTCGCCGTTCCTGATCCCCGGGCTTGTCCGGTTCCTGCGAAATTCAGGCAATGGCGATCTCGCCCGCTTCCGCACGGTGGTTCGGCCAGCACTGCTGCTCTCGCTTGTCATCTTCTCGGCGTTCGCGCTCAGAATGCTGCCGCACTTCTACTGGCTGATACCGCCACTCGCGGCCTATCTGCCGGTCGCTGCAGTCTCGACGGGGCCGCGCGAGGCGCTTTGGCACATCGGCTTCAGCCTCTTCGTCACTGCTGTGCTGACCTTCCACATTGCGGTTGTTCCGGTGTCATCGCTATTCGGCATCCGGGGGGTCGAGGACGTGGCCTTCGGTGCAGTCGAAATCGCTGAACGCGCTCAAGCCGAGATGCAAGCCCGCGAGGCCGACCTGATGCTGACCACGAGCTACACGCTTGCCTCGCTCATCGGCTTCCACCTAAGGCGCACCGACATCTATTCCTATCTGCACACGCCAGAACAATATGACGTCTGGTTCAGATACGAGGATCACGCCGGCAAAAGCGCCATCGTCGTCACCGACAGCCATCGCCCGGCCTATCAGCCGGAGCGTGACCGCTTCGAAAGCTTCGATGAAATCGGCAAAGTTCGCGCCACGCGGTTCGGCATCTTCGTGAACGAGTTCACGCTCTACCACGCAAAAGGATTGCGCCCTTGAACAAAAGGCGCGCCAGATCGCGGCGCGCCTTCCGATCCTGGCGATAGCCTAGAGCGTGATGCGGTAGCGGGCGAAGCCGTCGTCGCCCTCACCTGCCGCTTCGATCTCAACACCCTGCACATCGGCCATGAATTCCTTCGCCTTCGGGCCGGTGTCGAAGAGCACCGTCGCGCCGTCGAGCGAGGCGAAGTTCCAGTTGGCGTCGGCCGACGGGTTGATCGTGCCCTGATCGACGATGTAGCGCACGATCACGTCTCGGTTCGTGTCGGGTGCTGACAGCACAACCACCTCATCATTGATGCCCGGGAAGTTTCCGCCACCGCCGGCGCGATAGTTATTTGTGGCGACAATGAACATCTGTTCGGGATCGATCGGCTTACCGTCGAACATCAGATCGACAATGCGGCTTGAATCGGCGTTCTCGATTTCCCCCTTCGGCGTGTATTTCGCCGGTTTAGATAGATCGATCTTGTAGGTCACGCCGTCGATCACATCGAAATTGTAGGACGGGAAGCTCGGATTGAGCAGCGGCTGGTCCGCCTTGCCCGGCTCGACCTGATTGAAGATCCCGGCCGACATTTCGAGCCATTCCTTCACCGTGGCACCGGTCACGGCAACGGCGCGCACCGTGTTCGGATAGAGGTAGAGGTCTGCGACATTCTTGATCGCCACGTCGCCCGCCGGTACGTCAGTATAATATTCCGGTCCGCCACGGCCGCCGGCCTTGAAGGGCGCAGCTGCTGAGAGCACCGGCAAATCCTTGTATTCGCCATCCTTGAGGAGATCCTTCACGTACCAGATCTGGGCCTGGCTAACGATCTGCACCGACGGGTCATCCGCGACAAGCGCGAAATAGGAATAGAGCGGCGCAGATGTCTTGCCGACCGGCGTGCGCACATAGGCAAGCGTATTCTCGTGATCTTCCATGACAGCGGCTTCGACCGAAGCGAGGTTTTCGACTGTCGGAGTGACCTTGCGGTCTTCACCGCGCGTGTAGATCGGCCGTGCCTCGGAGGTGGAATCCACGACTTTCCAGCTGTTTCCGTCGCGCTCGAGCAGCAGATCGATGAGGCCCATATGCGAGCCCCAGAAGCCGCCCTGGACGGCGGGTTTGCCCTTGACCGTGCCCTTGGTGTTGTCGATCCCCTCCACGCCGTCGAATGCACCCGGGAAGACCAGATGCTGGTGGCCTGTGAAGATCGCGTCGATGCCCTCAACCCCTGCCAGGAAGAACGAGGCGTTCTCCATCATGTCCGTTTTCTTGGGGTCGATGCCCGAATGCGAAAGGGCGATCACGATGTCGGCGCCCTCTTCCTTCATCTGGGGCACCCAGGCAGCAGCAGTCTCGACGATATCGCGGGTGATGACATTGCCGACCAGATGGCGCGAATCCCAGGTCATGATCTGCGGCGGCACGAAGCCGATGATGCCGACACGCACGGTCTGTTCTTCGCCGGCGCCGTCGGTCACCTTGCGGTCGAGGATGACATAGGGCTTGGCGTAGAGCTTGTCGTCGCGCGGGTTGGCGGCAAGCTCGGTGCCATTGACCAGATTAGCGCACACGATTGGGTAGTTCGCGCCCGCATTCACCTTGTCCATAAATGACAGGCCGTAGTTGAATTCGTGGTTGCCCAGAGTGCCGCAATCATAACCAAGCACGTTCATTGCATTGATCACGGGGTGCATGTCGCCTTCCTTCATGCCCCGCTCATAGGCGATCCAGTCGCCCATCGGGTTGCCTTGAAGGTAATCGCCATTGTCGACCAGCATTGTGTTTGTCGCCTCGGCGCGGAACCCGTCGATAATCGACGCCGTACGCGCCAGACCCATCGTGTCATTGGGGCGGTCGGCATAATAATCATAGGGCAGAACCGCGACGTGAATGTCGGTCGTTTCCATAATGCGCAAATGCGCCTGATTGCCCATGGCGCGCGCGGAGAACGGATGCATCGCGACAAGGCCGCCGAGAGCAGCTGCGCCTCCAAGGAAAGAGCGGCGGGACAAGGAACGAAGATTTGTGGACATGGTATGCCTCCTGAAATGAAACTAAGTCGGCTGCCTAATCCGAAAAGTGTCGCGCCGCTTCGATCCTGAGTCCAGCAGATTCGCGACACATCTTCATGACAGAAGCGATACAAACGACACGAAGACGCGTGTTTGGGGTGAGAGTTCCGGCCCCGGCTATTCGCGCTCGCCGCCCTGCGTGATCAGACGCGCCGAGCGCTGCCCGGAGGCGTAGATCCACAGCCATGACAGCGCCACTGCCAGCCGATAACGCAGGCCAATCAGAAAATAGATATGGGCGATGCCCCACAGCCACCAGGCGGGCCAGCCCTTGAGCTTCATCCAGCCGAAATCGACCACCGCAGCTCGCTTGCCAATCGTCGCCAGGTCACCCTGGTTCTTGTAGACGAAGGGCTTGGATGCCGTCGCCCCCTTTAGCCGCGCCTTGATGACACCAGCAACATAGCGGCCCTGCTGTTTCGCGGCTGGCGCAACGCCGGGCACAAGAGCGCCTTCGCCTCGCGACACATGCGCTGTGTCACCTATGACAAAGACATTCGGCTCGCCCGGAGCCGTCAGATCAGGTTCGACGATCACGCGCCCGGCACGGTCTGCCGCCGTTCCCAGCCACTCGGCAGCTGGCGATGCAGCCACACCCGCCGCCCACAACACCGTGCTCGCTGGCAGCTTTGCTCCGTCTATCATGACGCCTTCTGCGTCGACATCGGTGACCGGATGACCGAACTTGAGCTCAACGCCGAGCTTTTCCAGCGCGCGGCCGGCATAGGCCGATAGCTCCGGCCGAAAATTGGCAAGCACCCGGTCTGTCGCTTCCACCAATACGATCCGCGCCTTTGCCGGGTCGATATTCCGGAACTCGCCCTTCAGCGTGTCACGCGCCAGTTCGGCAATCGTGCCCGCCAGTTCCACGCCCGTCGGCCCGCCCCCGATCACAACGAACGTCAGCAGAGCGCAACGTTTGTCTGCATCCCTCTCGCGCTCTGCGCGTTCGAACGCCAGCAGAATGCGGCGGCGGATCGCGGTCGCGTCCTCGATCGTTTTCAGTCCCGGCGCAAACGGCTCCCACTCGTCATGGCCGAAATAAGCGTGCCTTGCGCCTGTGGCGATAACCAGCGTGTCGTATGGCACGGTGCCACCATCGGCCAGCTGCACCTCCTTCGCGTGGCTGTCGATACCTGTTGCCGTCGCCAGCAGTGTCGTCACGTCCTTGCGGGCGCGCAGAAGATGGCGCACTGGCCAGGCGATCTCCGATGTCGCGAGCGACGTAGTTGCGACCTGATAGAGCAATGGCTGAAAAAGGTGATGGTTGCGCTGGTCGATCAGCGTGATCTTCACGCCTGCGCCACGCAGCGAGCTGATGAGTTGCAGCCCGCCGAACCCGGCGCCGATAACCACTACGTGATGCCCCTTGGTTTCGGCCTTCATCGTAACGCTCCGTATTCGCCGCCGCGAACATAAGGGCGATTGTGCAATGCAACAAGACGGACCCCGTCGATCGATTTGCTCTCATATGCGCGAGCGCTACAATTCACTGCAGAACAAAGTTTAGGCGGCGCTGCATGGACGAGTATCTCAGCCAGCTGATCGGGTTCATCACGGATGCGTCCACGCGCGCCCTCGACTATGTGTCAGAGCCTTGGTTCGTCTATCAGGTAGCCATTGCGCTCGCTCTTTTTGGCCTGGCGCGCTTTCTCGGCAAGCGGCTTGAGCCGCGGCTGGAAAACCGCGCCCGTACGATCAAGGGGCATCCGGGCCTCTTGCGCCTCATCGCCGCCACCTTGCGGCGAGTGGACTGGATATTGTTCACGATCCTGCTTTTTGCAGCTATCGCCATCCTGAAGAGCCTCACCTGGCCGAGTCGGAGTTGGCTGCTCGGCATCCTGTTGTGGCTGTCGGGCACTTGGGTTGTGGTCGCGATCTCTTCGCGCATCATCCGTAACCGTCTCGTCGCACGTTCGGTTGCCTGGCTGGTCTGGATTTACGCCGCACTCGTCATTCTCGGCATCGACCAGCGGGTCGCGCTCTTGCTCGACAGTCTGGCCCTGCCGCTCAACGAGATGCGCATTTCCGCGCTCACGGTGCTGAAGGCGGCGTTCCTGCTCACCCTGTCGGTATGGATCGCGACGACGCTCGGCAATTTCGTGGATGAACGCGTGCAGCGCTCCAGCGAGCTCACGCCCTCAATCCGGGTCCTGATCGGCAAATTCGCCAAATTCGGACTGGTCCTGCTGGCAGGTATCGTCGCGCTGACCAGCGTGGGCGTCGATCTCACCGCCTTCACGGTATTTTCCGGTGCGGTTGGCGTCGGCCTCGGCTTCGGCTTGCAGAAGGTCGTCTCCAATTTCGTGTCGGGCGTCATCATCCTGCTCGACAAGTCGATCAAGCCCGGCGACACGATCTCGCTCGGCGAGACCTTCGGCTGGATCCGCGAGCTCCGCGCCCGTTTCGTTTCGGTCGTCACGCGTGACGGTCGCGAATATCTCATTCCGAACGAAGACCTGATCACCCAGCAGGTGATCAACTGGTCGTTCAGCGACGAACTGGTGCGGCTCGACGTGCCCTTCGGCGTCTCGTACGATTCCGACCCGCACCAGGTGACTGAGCTTGCCATCAACGCGGCCTCGTCCGTCGCGCGCGTCAATTCGGACCGGCGCCCGGTCTGCTGGCTCACCGCCTTCGGCGATTCTTCGCTGGATTTCGTGCTGCGTTTCTGGATCCACGATCCGCAGCAGGGGCTGACCAACGTGCGAGGCAAGGTGCTTCTGGCGCTTTGGGATACGTTTAAGGAAAACGGCGTCGAAATCCCCTTCCCGCATCGCGAGATCATCATGAAGGGTGCAGGGCTGCCGACGTCGAGCCCGGACCTGCCCAAGGACTAGCTGGCGGCTGCTTTGTCTTCCCTAGGCCGCGCGACAGGTGCTTCCTCAGTGAGGTAGCGGGCGAAAACGATCGCAATAAGCGGCAATGGCAGGAACAGCGCGAACGCGGCCTGTAGTCCCAGCATCTGCGCCGACAGACCGAACAGCGGCGGTCCCAGAAAGGCAATCATGGTGGACAATGTCGAAAATGCCGCCACGCCTTCAGCCGCCGGACGATCACCGAGACGTGCCGACGCTGAAAGCGCCTGCGGCAGCGACATGCTGACGCCGAGGCCGACCAGCGCGAAGCCGACCATTGCGACAATCAGACCCGGCGCGAATGCAACGACAGCGACACCAGCCAATAGAACGATCGACAGCGCCCGCGCCACTGCCACATCCCCAAAGCGCTCCACCAGCGTGTCGCCGGCAAAACGCCCCAGCGTTTGCGTTGCTACGAACGCCGGCAGCGCCATCGCAGCCACCCATTCCACAGGACCGAACACGTCGCGCACATAAATCACCGCCCAGTTGCGGGACGTGCCTTCAAGAATGATCGCGGCAAAGGCAAAGCCACCGACGAGAAGCGTGGATTTTGCTGGCAGTGCGAAGCGGCGATTGCCGCTCGTTTCCTTCTTGCGAGGCAGGCTGACGGGATGCCCGTGCATGATCAGCGGCGCGAGGATTGCAAGAAGCAGGGTCATGGTCATCGCCTGCTGAACCGGCGTTACACCGGCACGTATCAACCCGGCAGTTGCTAGCGTCAGCACCAAAAATCCAACCGCCCACCACCCGTGGCAGCGGCTCATGATGCGCCTGCCTTCCGCCGCCTCAAAACGGTCGGCCTCGACATTGACCGCGACATTGCAGCTCGCGAAAGACAGCCCGAACGCGAAGAGCATAAGTGCGAGCATGACCCCGTTCACCGGCCAGAGCGCGAGCGCCGCGATCCCGCCGCTGATCGGCATGCCGTAGATTACCAGCCGCCGCGGGCCATATCGGTCAACCATACGCGCCGCAAGAAGCGAGCCGGTCACCACGCCAGTAGGCGTGCCAAGCAGTGCCAGCCCGAAAGCGCCTTCCGACAAGGCAAGCGAAGCCTGCACTTCCGGCAATCGCGAAATCAGCGTTGCGACCGTCAGCGCATGCAGCACGAATGCCCCCATCACTCGGGCGGCGCTGCTCTTATGCGATGGCATCAAGCCATGTCTGCCCGGATGCCCATGCCCGTGCGGTCGATCACCTCGCGCAGCGCAAAGGAGGAGTTGATTTTCGTCACATGCGGCATCGCCGACAGCCACTCCTTGTGAATGCGCTCATAGTCCTCCAGATCGCGCGCCGCGATACGTAGAATATAGTCGTATTCGCCCGACATCAGATGGCACGACAGCACGTTCGGGCAGCGCCTGATCGCAGCTTCGAACTCCGACAGCGATTTCTCGAATTGGCCGGAGAGCGAGATATGCACGATCGCCGTCATCTTGTGGCCGAGCGATGCATTGGAGAGCCTCGCATGGTAGCCTGAAATGACGCCCGACTGCTCCAGATTGTCGAGCCGTCGTGAGCAAGCCGACTGCGACAGCCCCACCTTGTCGGCAAGCGCGGCATTGGAGATTCGACCCTGCTTCTGGAGCGTATCCAGAATGGCGATATCGATCCTGTCCAGCGACATCAACCGCAGTTCCTTCCAATATTTGCTTTTGTGGCGCAAACATTATCGAAAAATGTGAACCACGGCAAACGGCTTCGCAAACACCTGCGAAGCCGTTTGCGGTAGGTTACGGCAACTGAAATCACCGCATACCCGGAGGACTGAGATGCGCGTTGGTTGCCCCAAGGAAATCAAGAACCACGAATACCGCGTCGGCCTGACGCCCGGTTCGGTTCGCGAATATGTTGCGCATGGCCACACCGTGATCGTGGAAAGCGGCGCGGGTGCTGGGATCGGCGCCGATGACAACGCCTATCGCGCAGCCGGTGCCGAGATTGCCAAGACCGCAGCCGAGGTTTTCACCAAGTCCGACATGATCGTGAAGGTGAAGGAGCCACAGGCGTCGGAATGGGTGCAGCTGCGCGAAGACCAGATCCTTTACACCTATCTGCATCTGGCGCCCGACGCCGACCAGACCAAGGGCCTCGTTGAGTCCGGCGTCACCGCTGTCGCCTATGAGACCGTGACCGACGAGCGGGGCGGCCTGCCGCTGCTTGCCCCAATGTCGGAAGTTGCTGGCCGTCTCGCCATCCAGGCCGGCGCAACCGCGCTTCAGAAGGCCAATGGCGGCCGCGGCGTGTTGCTTGGCGGCGTGCCGGGCGTATTGCCGGCGAAAGTCGCCGTCATCGGCGGCGGCGTGGTCGGCCTCAACGCAGCCAAGATGGCGGTTGGCCTTGGCGCCGACGTCACCATCATCGACCGTTCGATCCCGCGCCTGCGCCAGCTCGACGACATCTTCAATGGCCGCATCCACACGCGTTACTCCACGGTGGAAGCGATCGAAGAAGAGTGCTTCTCCGCCGACATGGTCGTCGGCGCCGTGCTCATTCCGGGTGCCGCCGCGCCGAAGCTCGTCAGCCGCGAAATGCTCTCCGGCATGAAGCCGGGCGCTGTGCTGGTCGATGTCGCGATCGATCAGGGCGGCTGCTTCGAAACCTCCAAGGCAACCACCCACGCCGAGCCGACCTATGAAGTCGACGGCATCGTGCATTATTGCGTCGCCAACATGCCGGGCGCCGTTCCGGTCACCTCGGCGCACGCGCTTAACAACGCTACGCTGCATTATGGCCTGCAGCTCGCCGACAAGGGCTTGAAGGCCCTCGTCGATGACATGCATCTGCGCAACGGCCTCAACGTCCACAAGGGCCGCATCACCAACCGTGCCGTTGCGGACGCGCTGGGCTACGAGATGGCCGAGCCCAAGGCCGCACTCGCTGCCTGAGCCAAATTCTCAAGCGCCCGGCACAAGGGCGCCCTCCTCCTCTGATATTGCCCGCCGGTTTAGCGACCGGCGGGTTTTTCTTGGCTGGTGGCCGGTTCACGCCTGCTCGCATTCCTCCGCATGGATGAAGACCGGCCCCGCTTCCGCATAAGGTGATCTGGCGCGCCTCGCAGAACGACACCACCCGTTTCACGCAAAAAGCCTCCCGGGCCGAACCCGGGAGGCAGCGCGTTCAGTGTACCGCGCAATTAGCGAAGGAATTCGTCGACGCGGCGCAACGTCACGCGGCGGTTGCGCCATTCCTCATAGGGCGTCGGCACCAGAAGATGTGCCTCGCCGTAGCCGACGGTCTGCAGCATGCCGGCCGGAATACCGAAATGGTAGACGAGCACCTGTTTCAGCGATTCCGCGCGGCGCTCCGAAAGGCGCTGGTTCGAATAAGGCGATCCCACCGCGTCGGTGTGACCTTCGATCAGGATCGTCGCAAAACGGCCCCGGCTGCGCAGGCCGCGCAGTGCGTCGGCAATGTTCTCGACCTTGCCATACTGCGAATACGGAATGATCGCGGAGCCGAAGGCGAAGTTGATCGACTGAATGTCGATGGCCGGCGCAAGTTCGCGGATTTCAGGACGAACCTTGAGCTCCTGAATGGACATGCGCTGATGCGGTGCAATCTTCAAGCGCGGGCGTGCTTCGAGCTGGCGCAGGATCTTGCCGGCCGATGGCATTTCTGCAGCCGGCGCGATGGCGATGCTGGTGGCCGATGCTGCGGTTGGGGCGATCATCGCGGCGGCGAGGCCTGCGATCATGGAGCGGCGGGTAAACATGGTCGTTCCTCTCTGGTTCACTGGATTTTCAATGAACCGACCATGCAAAAAGCGCCCTGAAGCGGCGATGAACGGGCCGTTTAGGTTGGGTTGTGGGGAGCTTGCGGTTTACCGCATGACAATTGCGGCCCGCTCCGATTTCGACAGCGGCATCAGCCTTTCCTTCGCCTGCTTCACCGGCGCGAACCCCATTTTCTGATAGAGCGGCAAGGCCGCCGGATGGTCGAGCGTGCAGGTTTGCAGCGTCACCTTGGCCGGATCGTGTTCCCATGCCGCGTCGATCGCAGCACTCAGAAACCAGCGGCCGAGGCCCTGCCCTGCGGCATGTTCCATCAGTCCGAAATAGGCGATCTCCACTTCTGCGGGCAGATCGAGCTTGAGCTCGAAAAAGCCGGCCGGCACACCGTCCAGATAGAGCACGCGTAAATCGCAATTCGGGCTTGCAAGGCGTTCCACCAGAGCCTCGTCGGAAAGCCGGAGCGCGTTCACCCAGGTCCAGTCGCGGCCCACCCGGTCCTGCAGATAGCGGTAGAAATGGAGCGGCGTATTTGTTGCCGCCAGAAGCGCGACATGCCGGTTGAGCGGCAGCGGCACATGGCGCGCCGGCCGCTCGGTCATCTCAAGATATGTGACGGTCACTTCGACCGGCTTGCGCGCCTTGCTTCCCACCGTTCAGGCCTTGCCCGTCACGACCGGCGTGTCGGTGCGTCCGCCCCATTCCGACCAGGAGCCGTCATAAAGCCGATTGTCGGTGTGGCCGAGCGATTCCAATGCCAGCGTAATCACGGCAGCGGTTACCCCGGAGCCGCAGCTTGTCACGACGGGCTTCTCCAGATCCACACCTGATTTCTGAAGTACATCTTGCAACTCATTGACAGGCAATAATTTACCCTCCTTTGCAAGGCTAAGTACCGGCACGTTAACGGCGCCCGGCATGTGGCCGGAGCGCATACCGGCGCGCGGCTCCGGATCGGTGCCTTCGAAGCGGCCCGCCGGCCGTGCATCGGCAATCTGCGAGGAACCGGCCACCACGATGCGCATCATCTGATCGAAGGTCGCGACGCGGCTTTCGTCGAACTTGGCATCGAACACACAGGCCGCCACATCGGTCTGCTCGTCGGTCACCGGGCGTCCTTCACGCTTCCAGCCGTCCAGCCCGCCATCGAGCACAAACACGTTCTTCGCACCCATGACACGGAACATCCACCACACACGCGGTGCGGAAAAGAAACCCGGACCGTCATAGACGACGATCGTGTCGTCTTCCGAAACGCCCATCGAACCCGCAAAGGCAGCGAACAGCCTCGCATGCGGCAGCGAATGCGGCAGGCCGGTGTCCGGCTCCACCACCGTGTCGTGGTCGAAAAATACCGCGCCCGGAATATGCCCGGCCTCATACTCGGCCCGTGCGTCACGGTTGTGCGCAGGCAAATACCAGGCGCCATCGATGATGGAGAGACCGGGCTGACCCAACCGCTCCTCCAGCCAATCCGCGGAAACGACGAACTTCGAACGCTCTGACATCGGCAAGCTCCCATGGCCAAAACTTGGTGGTTTCCTGTCGCATTTTTCGCAACCGCGGAAAAGCCGCGGGCCTATACGGATTCAAGACTTTGCACGGAGATGTCCCATGAACGCCATCGAAGACGTGCCTGCCTCCCCCGAAGCCGATCTCGCTCAATCCTTGCGTTCCGTCGTTGGTCTCGCCGGCATCACCTATTCGGCCGCCGGCGTTTCGGCCGGTTCCGACCTCGATTTCACGGCAATGAACCAGGTTCGCGCAGCGGTCACTCAGCCTCCGGCGCTCGTCCACATTGCAGCCGCGCTTGAAGATATGCCGCGCGGCGATCTCCACATGGCGCTGAGCGCCTGTGCATCGCGCCTGCCCTGGGTGGCGGGCGACCTGCCGAAAAGCCCAGGCATCACCGGCAAATACGCTTTCATCGAGATTCTCGGACCAAACGGCATCGAGAAGACCGACCGGCTGCGGTTCGGCCTCTATCTGCAGGCGCCGCACGTGTTCTACCCCGCGCATGATCACGAAGCGGAAGAGTTCTATTACGTGCTCTCCGGTGATGCCGGTTGGCAGAAGAACGATGGCATTTTTTGCGAGTACGCGCCGGGCACGCTCATTCACCATGCGCCGCGCGACCGCCACGCAATGCAAACGCGCACTAAACCGCTATTGGCTATGTGGATATGGACCGGCGACCTCGACATGAAGACATACCGGATCGACGGAGCCGCCTGAGTTAGACTGGCAGCGGACCGAAACGAATGCGGAAGCGGCGGTTTTCCCGGCCCTTCTTTTCGATCTTGCCGATGTGAATTTCGCCAACCTCGGCGGTCGAGCGCACATGCGTGCCGCCGCAGGGCTGGCTGTCGACAGCGCCTTCATCGCCAACGCAGACCAGCCTGATGCGGCCGGTGCCGGCGGGCGGCCGCACATTCTTCGACTTCACCAGCCCCGGATTGGCCGCAAGTTCTTCGTCGGTGATCCAGCGGGAGAAGATCGGATGATCGGCAGTTACAAGCTCCATCAGCTTTTGCGTCACCTCCGCCTTGTAGAAGGCCTGATCGGGAATGTCGAAATCGACACGCGAATCCGTATCGCTCACCGCAGCGCCTGTAATCGGAAACGGGCAAATCACCGTCAGCAAATGGCAGGCGGTGTGCATGCGCATCAGCTTCAGCCGCCGCTCCCAGTCGATGACGAGCTTTAGCGGCTCGCCGATTTCGGGCGCGGCAGCGTCTGGCGCCGCTATATGGATGATCTCATCCTTGCTCTCGCCGGTAATCGTTCCGGCAATCGCGATTTCCGAACCGTCGGCGCGCACCAGCCTGCCGGTATCGCCCGGCTGGCCGCCTGAGGCGGCGTAGAAAATCGTGCGGTCGAGAACGATCCCGCCGCGGTCGTTGATGGCCGATACCACCGCCTCCGTTTCCGCCAGATATGCGTCTTCGCGAAACAGGGGTGCGGTGGCGGTGGTCATTCCGGAACGGCCTCGTAGGGAACCTTGATCGTCGATTTTTCGTCCATCCAGCCGGGCACGGGCAGATTCTTGCCGCGCAGGAATTCCGGGTTGAACAGTTTCGACTGATACCGGGTTCCATAGTCGCACAGGATGGTCACGATGGTGTGCCCCGGCCCGAGCTCGCGCGCAAGGCGAATGGCGCCCGCAATGTTTATGCCAGTGGACCCGCCCATGCACAGGCCCTCTTCCTGCACGAGGTTGAAGACTATGGGCAGCGCCTCCTCGTCGGGCACCTGGAATGAGAAGTCCGGCGTAAACCCCTCGAGATTTGCGGTGATGCGTCCCTGACCGATCCCTTCGGTGATCGAAGTCCCTTCGGATTTCAGCACACCGTCGGTGTAGAAGCTGTGCAGCGCAGCCCCCAGCGGGTCGGCTATCGCAATTTTCACATCCTTGTTGTGCGCGCGCAGGCCCGCAGCGACACCCGCCAGCGTGCCACCCGTACCCACGGCAGAGACGAATCCGGCGACCTTGCCGCCAGTCTGGCTCCAGATTTCCTCGGCCGTCGTAGCGATATGGCCGTCGCGATTGGCGACATTGTCGAACTGGTTGGCCCAGATCGCGCCATTGGGTTCGGTCTTCGCCAGCTGTTCGGCAAGCCGGCCCGACACTTTCACGTAGTTGTTGGGGTTCTTGTAAGGCACCGCCGGCACTTCAATCAGCTCAGCACCCAGAACGCGCAGCGCGTCTTTCTTTTCCTGGCTTTGCGTGTCGGGGATCACGATCACGGTGCGATAACCGAGAGCTTTCGCCACCACGGTAAGGCCAATACCGGTATTGCCCGCCGTGCCTTCCACGATCACACCGCCGGGCTTCAACAGGCCTCGCTTCTCCGCGTCTCGAATGATGAATAGGCCGGCGCGGTCCTTCACCGACTGGCCGGGATTCATGAATTCGGCCTTGCCGAGAATTTCGCAGCCGGTCTCCTCAGAGGCGCGCTTGAGGCGAATGAGCGGCGTGTTGCCGATGGCGTCGATTGCCGATGCAAACATGTTTCGGTCCTTGTCTGATGCGCCAACGGCCCAATGCACTCGCCGGGCCGCGGCGTTACGCTATCTTTTGTCTAGAAACGGCGATCCAGCCTTTCAAGGAGCGTTTTTGCGCGAAACGCGGCTTTTGCAACATTCGGTTGCGCAGCGGCCGAAACCTCGAAAGGCTGAACGCCGTAGCTGAAGCGAACATCGAACAGACGCGGGAAAGATATTTCATGGCACTTTACAGGGCAGAACCAGGCGACGGAATTGCATGGATCACGGGCGCCAGCACGGGCATTGGCCGGCAAGTCGCGCTCGACCTGGCAGCGCAGGGCTACACAGTTGCCGTCACCGCGCGTAGCGCCGACAAGCTCGAAGCGCTCGCCGCGGAAGCCACTGCCGCCGGGCGCAAGATCATTGCCTTTCCCTGCGACGTGACCGACGCCGCCAAAATGCGCAAGACGGTCGAAAGCATCGAAAAGGATGCCGGGCCGATCGTGCTCGCCATCTTTAATGCCGGCGACTATTTCCCCACACGCCTCGACGGGCTAACGACCGACAATTTCGTCAAAACCTATGAGGTGAACCTCTTCGGCGTCATCAACGGGGTTGTGCCGGTACTCGAACATATGCGCCGTCGCGGGCGCGGACAGATCACCATGGTCGGGTCGGCCTCCGCTATTTTCGGACTACCCTCGGCCGCCGCCTACGGCGCCTCCAAGGCCGCGCTCAACAGCATGGCCTGGTCGCTCAAATACGATCTCGACCTCATCAATATCCGCATTCAGGTCGCCAATCCCGGCTTTGTCGATACACCACTCACAAAGAACAACCGATTTGCGATGCCGGCGTTGATGACAGTCGAAGACGCTTCGCGCCGCGTGGTCGAAGGCATCAAGGGCGGCGGGACGGAATTCTCCTTTCCACGTCGCTTCACATGGTTCCTCAAGGCGCTCACCATTCTGCCCGCACCATGGACATATGCGATCCAGCGCCGCGTCACCGGATGGCATAAGCGCAAACCCGCGCCGCCGCCAGCCTGACGGCAGACGAGCCGTTGCGCCCCTGCCGATCCCGCTCTACTGCTGTTCAAGGTTCGGGAGGTCGACATGGGCAGGAAAATCATCATCGGCGTCATCGTCATCGCCGCCTTGATTGCGGCAGCGTATTTTCTGGGCCCGCGCGTCGCGACCGACACGCAAGTGACGTTCAATGCCTCTGCGATCGGTGACGACCCCGAGGTTTATCTTGCCGCACAGGAAGCCCGCTTTGATGACATTCGTGACGGCCAGGCCAAGGGCATTGTGTGGGCCTATCCCGCTTCCAAGGCGCGTACGCCGCTGGCGCTCGTTTATGTCCACGGCTTTTCCGCTTCGCGTGGTGAAACCGCACCGCTGACGGAGCTCATAGGCGCGAAGCTCGGAGCAAACATCTATCACACCCGCCTCGCCGGGCATGGCCGCACCGGCGATGCACTGGCGACAGCCAGCGTCAACGCTTGGGTCAACGACTTCGCCGAGGCAATGGCAATCGGCCGCCGCATTGGCGAGCAAGTCGTCGTTATCTCCGTTTCGACCGGCGGCGGGCTAGCCGCATGGGCATCGCTGCGGCCCGAGCTCGCAGCTGATCTCAAAGGCCTGGTGATGATCTCGCCTAATTTTCAGGTGAAAGCCGGCGGAGCGTCGCTTCTCACCGGCCCGTGGGGCGCGCAACTTGCCAATCTGATGGTCGGCGCGGAGCGCTCCTGGGAACCGCGCAACGAGGCGCATGGCCGCTTCTGGACGACGACCTACCCCACGGCTGCGCTGCTACCGATGGCGGCACTCACGCAGTTGGCGCGCGAAGCACCTTACGAAGATGCTCAAGTGCCGGCGCTGTTCGTGTTTGCCGATGACGACACCGTGGTCGACCATGCGGTAACCCGCGACATCGCCGCGCGCTGGGGCGCACCGCACGAGATGCGTGTCATCACCGAAAGCGGCGACAAGGACAATCACGTGATCGCGGGCGACGCGCTCTCGCCCTCGACCACCGAGGAATTCGCCGAATTCATCAGCGAGTGGATCGAGGCGCTGCCCTAAGTCAGCTCTTCGCAGCCAGATCCCGCAGCGCAAGCACCGTGCGCCAGTTGCGCGCGGTGTTGGCAACGCCAATGCGCCTGTCGAAGATCTCGGCCATCTTGCTGCGCCCGAAGCTATGCGGCGTATGCAGATATGCGACATTGCCGATGACCTCGATGGCCTCGCCGTCAACGGCATAGCCGCGCACGGTCTCCACATTTTCATTGTCAGGCGCGGCCGCCAGCCAGGCCGCATGCAGCAGCTTCGGCACCGATATCGCATCGGGAAACGGGTTGCTCGCAATCAGCGCATCCCATTCGCTCGCCGTCACGGCATAGACCGGCTTTTCGAAGCCGAACTCCTTGGCGCAGATAGCGGCGATTGACGCGACAGTCTCGGCGCGCGCAAGCCTGCTGCGAACCACGGCGTTGCCGCTGTTGATGTAAGTTGCGACATTTTCGAACCCGGCAGCCGACAGCTTCTCGCGCAGCGGCTTCACCGGCAGCTGAGTCGCGCCGCCAACGCCCCTGAAGAGCACGATATAGACGGTCACCGCATTTCCTCCTCATCAGCCGCGACAAGCGTTCGCGTCGCCGCTCTTGCATATTTCAGAACATGAAGCCACTGTCCGGCCCGCATCGTGGCTGCTTCGCGCCACGCAGGGAATCGACACCGGGGCACCTTTTCCGTGCAATATCTCGCCATCCGCGCCGCGGTTCATGTCGCATCGGTGTTTTCGATCTATCTGTCCGCGGCGATGCTTATTCCAGCCGCCGTCGATCTCTATTACGGCAATCCCGACTGGCGGGTATTTGCATTTTCGTCGCTGTTTACCGGCGGACTTGGCCTTGCGATCGCGCTTGCCACACAGGGCCGCGCGCCGGCGATTTCCTCGCGCTTCGGCTTTCTGGTCGTGAACCTTCTGTGGCTGACCTCCTGTGCCGTGGCGGCCGTTCCGTTTCTGGCCGCCTCCATCGACATGTCGTTCACCGACGCCGTCTTCGAGGCCGTTTCCGGCATGACGACGACCGGCGCGACGGTCATCGTCGGGCTCGACGATCTGCCGCCCGGCCTGCTTCTGTGGCGCTCGCTGCTGCAATGGTTCGGCGGACTGGGCGTGATCGCGCTCGGCGTGTTCGTATTGCCGTTCCTCAACGTCGGCGGCGTGTCCTATTTCCAGATCGAATCTTCGTCAGCGATCGACGACCGGCCGTTTGCGCGCTTTTCGACCTATTCAACCAGCCTGCTCACCATCTATGTGACGCTGACCGTCATTTGCGCGATCTGTTACGCCGCAGCGGGCATGACCGGTTTCGACGCGCTCAACCACGCGCTGACCAGCATCTCCACCGCCGGCTTTTCCACGCATGACGCCTCGCTCGGCCACTACGACGACAATTACGCGGTGCTTTGGGTGGGCACGATCGCCATGTTCATCGGCGCCCTGCCCTTCGCGATCCTCATGCTGTTTATCGCGCGCGGCCGGCTGGATGCCCTCGCTGACCCGCAGATCAAGGTGTTTGTGGCCTATGTGCTCGCATTCATCGTCGCGGTCACGATCTATCTGCGCCTGACGACGGACGACCCGTTCTTTGAGATCCTGACGCATGTCGCGTTCAACCTCACTTCGGTCATCACCACCACCGGCTATGCGAGCGACGATTATTCCTCCTGGGGGCCGTTCGTCGTCGCCGCGATCTTCATGGCCACTTTCCTTGGCGGCTGTTCGGGTTCGACGTCGGGCGGCATCAAGGCCTACCGTTTCCTGATCGTCTTCGAACTTCTCGCCAATGGTCTGCGCCGCCTGATCTACCCCAACACCGTACTCACCGTGCGATATGGCGACCGCATCGTGGAGGACGAGGTGCAGCGCGCCGTCGTGCTCTTCATCTCGTCATTTCTGGTGATCTGGGGCATCGGCACGCTGCTGCTTGCGGCGACCGGTCTCGATCTCGTCACCGCGCTCAGCGGCACGCTGGCCTGCCTCACAAATGTCGGCCCGGCACTGGGCGACATTATCGGCCCGGCCGGCAACTTCGCGCTCATCCCCGATTTCGGCAAATGGGTGCTGTCACTGGCCATGCTTCTCGGCCGGCTCGAAATCCTCGCCGTGCTGGTGATCTTCTCGCCGGTTTTCTGGGAGCGCTAAGCCCTTACAGAAACAGGTCCACTTTCTCGAACTTGGTGACGTCGATGATGCCGGCGTCCGAAATCCTCAGTTCGGGAATGACCACCAGCGCCAGAAGCGAGTGCTGCATATAGGCGTTGTTCAAGCTGCAGCCCATATCCTGCATGGCCTTGGTCAGTTCCGCCGCTTTTTGCGCAACGATCTCCGCCCGTTCATCCGACATCAGGCCGGCGATCGGCATTTCGACCAGCGCAAGCTGTTTGCCTTCCGACACGAGCACTACGCCGCCGCCAACATCTGACAGGATGTTTGCGGCAAGCGCCATGTCGTCCTTGTTGGTGCCCACCACGATCATGTGGTGGCTGTCATGCGCGACAGTCGAGGCCATCGCACAGTCCTTCACGTAGCCGAAGCCCGACACGAAACCGTTGACCACCGCGCCGGTGCCGCGATGCCGCTCGACCAGAGCGATCTGGCAGACATCGTTGCGCCGGTCCATTTCGACCAGCCCGTCGCGCACACCGAGATCCGCCTCCAGCGCGCGCGTCGGCGCCTGGTTTTCCACCACGCCGATCACTCGCGCCCGCACCTCGTTGGCGCCGGTCGGCGCCGCAATGTCGAAATCGGTCGCCGCGATCGTTCGGCCCGTGTTCACGGTGTCGCGCGCATCGTCGGGATATTCATAAGGCGGAATATCGGCCACCAGCTTGCCGCCATGCGCAAGCCGTGTTCCACGGGCATAAACCTCATCGATCTGAAGTTCGGCCAGATTGGCAACGATCAGGAAGTCGGCGCGGCGGCCGGGCGTGATCGAGCCCAGCTCGCGTTCCAGTCCGAAATGCTCGGCTGTATTCACCGTCGCCATCTGGATCGCGGTGATCGGGTTCAGCCCCTGCGCAATCGCGTGGCGCACGACCCGGTCCATATGCCCGTCATTCACAAGCGTGCCGGAATGGCTGTCGTCGGTGCACAAAATAAAATTGCGCGGGTCGAGACCGCTTTCGGTCACCGCCTTGATCTGGCTCGCCACATCGTACCAGGCCGAACCCAGCCGCAGCATCGCCTTCATGCCTTGCCGCACGCGCACAATCGCGTCCTCGGGCCGCGTGCCTTCATGGTCGTCCTGCGGACCGCCTGCCACATAGCCGTGAAACGGCAGGCCGAGATCGGGCGACGCGTAGTGTCCGCCAACCGTTTTGCCTGCCGTCAGCGTTTCGCGAATGCCGCCGACCATGGTTTCGTCATTGGCCGCGACGCCCGGAAAGTTCATCACCTCGCCAAGCCCGATGATCTGCGGCCAGGTCATCGCTTCGGCCACATCGGCGGGCGAAATCTCCGCCCCGGCCTGCTCCAGCCCGGGTGCGGAAGGCACGCAGGAGGGCATCTGCACATAAACATTGATCGGTGCGGCCATTGCCTCGTCATGCATCAGCCGCACGCCCGGCAGACCGAGCACATTGGCAATCTCGTGCGGGTCGATGAACATCGACGTCGTGCCATGCGGAATGACCGCGCGGCAGAACTCGGTCACCGTCACCATGCCGCTTTCGACATGCATGTGGCCGTCGCAAAGGCCGGGCACGAGATATCGCCCGGCGGCATCCACCACCTTGGTCTTTTCGCCGATGGCGTGGCTGGCATCAGGCCCGCAATAGGCGAAGCGCCCGGCCACGATCGCCAGATCCGTGCCAGAAATCACCTCGCCGGAGTGAACATTCACCCAGCGCCCGTTGCGCACCACCAGATCGGCCGGCCTGCGGCCCGTCGCGACATCAACCAGCAGCGGCGCAAGCTCGCTCCAGGGTTTGGGCGGCGCCCAGGCATTTTTCTTCGCCATGTATTCACTCCCGAATCCGGTGCGAATGTGCCAAGCAGCGCACGTTTTGACCAGATGCCATATGGAGCGCGCGGGCCAATGCGCAGCGCCGGAGCTAAGCGCCGTTCAAATCACCGCGAAGCTCGGCGACCGAGCGGTTGTTTGTTTCCACGATGCGCCAGAAATCGTCGCGTAGCGCGCCGGTGCGCTCATCCATGTAGGTGTCTCGGCGCAGTTCGATCATTGCAGACAGCACGTTTTTGTCGCGGCAATAGGCCTCCAGCGGCACAACTGAGCCGACAAAGGGTGTATTCCGTGCAACTTCGTATCCGGCCTGCCGGTAACTCTTCTCGAGCGATTGCGCCATTCTTTCAGGCGTATGAAATCCATCCGCGCCGATGCAGATTTGCGGCCGTGCCAGCGTCTGATCCGGCTCATATGGCTGCGCATATTCGGGAAAGCTGTGGCAGTCGAGAATAACCGCCCTGCCGAAACGCTTCTGGTGAGATGCTACCGCCTCGGCAAGCCGGCGGTGATGCGGCTGGTAGTAGCGCTCAATGAGGCCGTCGCGGTTGCTGAGACCTCCCCGCAACGTGGTCCGGTCATGCCGGCTCATATAGACCGCGCCCATCCCCCTCGCCGACATCGGCTCGTCGGCGTCGTCCTCGAACCGCTCGACATCCACCGCAAGCCGCGAAACCGGGTTACGGATGACAATGTCGTCGGGCCCGACACAGCCGGCGAAAAGCAGGTCTGTGTAGTGGTCGGTCATGACCAGCAGTTCTTTTTCGATTTCCGCCGCCGGGATCGAAATGCTCGCGGCGGCATCCGGCGGAATCACATTCGATGCATGCGGGATATGGAAGATAATTGCCGTCATCGAAAATGCCCGGAAGCAGACAGGTTTGGACCCAGCGTACCGGCGCCCGTTTAGATGAGCCGCTACATTGCGCGCTTGAGAAAGGCACGTGTCCTTTCTTCGCGCGGGTTGGAAAACAACTGCTCCGGCGGCGCCGATTCAATGATGCGGCCTTGATCGAGCACGCACACAAGGTCGGCTGCCTCCTTGGCGAATCCCATTTCATGGGTCGCCACCAGCATGGTCATGCCCTCCGCCTTAAGGGTCCGGATAGCATCGAGCACCTCGCCCACCAGCTCGGGATCGAGCGCGGAGGTCACCTCGTCGAACAGCATGACCTCGGGCTTCATCGCCAAAGCTCGGATAATCGCGACCCGCTGCTGCTGACCGCCGGACAACTGGTCGGGGTAGTGCAGCATGCGGTCGGCAAGCCCGAAGCGTTCGAACAGAGCTTCTGCCTCCGGCATCAGCTCCTTGCGCGACTTGCGATGGACACGGCGCGGGGCAAGCATCACGTTTTCCAGCGCCGTCATGTGCGGAAACAGGTTGTAACTCTGGAACACAATGCCGATCCGCCGCCTGATCGGCTGCGGGTCGAGATCGGGATCGGCGATATCGAGCCCGTCGAGATAGATTTCGCCGTCGTCAATCGGCTCAAGCAGGTTGATACACCTCAAAAGTGTCGATTTGCCTGAACCGGACGATCCGATCAGACAGACAAGCTCGCCTATCGGGACCTCGAGATTGACGCGCTTGCACACATGGATTGGACCGAAACTCTTGTCCACATCCACCAGCCGCAGCTTAATGTCTGGCATCAGCTCTCCAGCCTCCTTTGCCTGGACAGCATGTGATCGACAAGGCGCGTCGCCGGCACCGTGATCGTGAGAAAGATCAGCGCCGCCCCCACATAAGGAGTGAAATTGGCAAGCAGCGATTTATAAACCCCGGCCTGCCGGAGCACCTCGATCGGGCCGATGAACGACAGCAGCGCGACGTCCTTCTGAAGCGCGATGAACAGGTTCATCGCCGCCGGCACAATGCGTCTGAATGCCTGCGGTAAAACCACAAACCGCATCGTGTCGGCGTGCGACAGCCCAAGCGACTTCGCCGCCGCCCGTTGGCTTTCATGAATGGACTCGATGCCGGCCCGGTACACTTCCGACACATAGGCGGAGTAACCGACGATCAGCGCCACGGAGCCCCAGATATAGGGGCTGTTCCATGGTCGCGGCAGCCCCAGACCCGGTATGCCGAAGCCGATCAGATAGATAATCAGAATTACCGGAACGCCGCGAAACAGGTCGTTATAGGCCATCGCGAACAGTTTCAGCGGAAACAGCGCCGGTGAGCGCGCGTCCCGGCACAGCGCGATGACAAGCGCCCATACCGCTATGATCGGCGCACACCAGGCGAAAATCGCGACATCCAGCAGAAACGCTTCCAGCAGCCCCGGAAAGGTCTGCGCGAAGATTTCCCAATTGAAGAAGGATCTCTTGACGCTCTCCCACCCCGGCGTCATCGGGATCAGGATAATCAGCGCCCCGAAAACGAGTGTTGTGCTGGTTGCGGCGACAAGAATGCCGCGCCGTTTGTCCCGTCTTTCGCGCAGTTCGCGCCGGCTGAGTGTTTTGGAGGCGCCGCGCGGCGGCACCTCCGTTCCCTTGTAAAGTAGCGTCATCGACCTCGTCGCGCCGCTATTTGATAACGGGAGCGCCGGTCGCCACCTGCAGCCATTCGGTTTCTATTTCCGCCAGCTTTCCGTCATCCTTCATTGCGGTCAGCGCGTTGTCGGCGCATTCGCGCAGCGGATTGCCTTCAGAGAAAAGAAGACCCAGAGCGGTCGGCGCATCCTCGGATTCATCGAACTGGCCAAGAATGACGCCGTCATCCAGCTGCACCGCCGTCACGAACAGCGCCGAGGGCAGGTCTACGAGCACAGCGTCGATCTGGTTGGCTTTCATCGCCTCCAGCGAGTCGGCCACGTCGCCATAGAGACGGATCGTTACGTCACCGACCAGCTTCTCTATCAGCTGCGGTGCAGTGGTCCCTTCGGCTGCACCCCAGATTAAGCCCTTGAGCGATTCCACCGTGGGCTTCGCGCCCGCATCGATGGTCGGCTGGCGTACGACGACAGACTGCGCCGCGACATAATAGGGCTGCGAGAAATCGACGAACTTTTCGCGCTCCTCGGTGATCGAATATTGCTGGAGGTTAAAATCGAAGTTCTTCTCGCCCGGCTGGATCGCCTGATCGAAGCTCGTGCGGACCCATTTCACCGCATCGCCCTCAAAGCCCATGCGGCGCGCAACTTCCAGCGCCACGGCGGCCTCGAAACCCTCGCCGGCTTCAGGCGCGTCATTCATCACCCACGGAAAATAGGCCGGGTTGCCGGTGGCAATCGTCAGCACGCCCTCTTCCAGCGTCTTGCCGGCGGCGCATTCGTTTTGCGCGTGCGCCAGCGAGCCGGCGGCAAACGAAACCGTGGTTGCGAGCAATGCCATTTTGAGAAGTTGCTTCATTGATCCCTCCAATCGAGCCGAAATTGACTTTTGTATTTGCGGATTGACGAACCACAGGCGGCTCGTAAAGTCGAGAACATATCCGGCCTCCCGGCAAGCAACAACACGCTGCTGTATTGCTGGTGCCCCCTGCCGGGATCGAACCGGCACGACCAAAGGCCGAGGGATTTTAAGTCCCTTGCGTCTACCAATTCCGCCAAGGGGGCACGCGGCGCAGCGTTACGGGAGCCGGCCCGCGCGATCAAGCGCCGAACGACTTCGCCGCCATGCGGCGGATGAAGGCAACCGCCTTTTCCGGCTCCGCATATTGCGGCATATGCCCGACACCTTCGAGCGCCTCCAATTGGAGGTCGGCGACTTTGCCCTCCAGCCACGCGCCATTCGTCTCGAAATCCACCACGCGGTCAACCATTCCGAAGAATACGCCGACAGGCATCGCCAATTCGCCGTAACGCGTTTCCTGCGTCCGCATCGTTTCGGGCGCTGCCACGAAGTCGGTTGACGACGCATAGAAATGGCTCGGCCTCAGCGCCGAAAGCGCGCCGCCGGCTATTGCGTAATCCGCGGGCGGTTGCTGAGGTCCGAACACGAACTCAAGCGTCTGAGGCCCGTATTTGATCGCGTTCGGCGTCGACACCGTAAAGGCGACCAGCCAGCGGAAGAATGGCGAGCGGATGTTGAGCGCCGCAAATTCGGGCGAGCTGTGCTCCACATATCTTGTCAGCGGCGAGAACAGCGCAAGGCCCGAAATCCTGTCGGCATGGTTCAATGCCAGCGCCAGCGCGATCGCGCCGCCCAGCGAATGGCCGACCACGAGCGGCTTTTCCAATCCTAACTCGTCGATCAGGCGCGCAATGAATGCCGCCTGTTCGTCTGGCGTTACTGGCCCGCCGCGCCGGCGCGTCGAATAGCCGGAGCCCGGCCTGTCGATGGCGATCAGCCGGAAATCACCCTCAAGTTGCGCAAAAAGCGGCACAGTGAAGTGAAACTGCGTGCCGCCCATTCCGTGAATGAAGAGGATCGGCCTGCCCGCCCCGCGCTCGACATAGTGGATGCGGTTGCCGTCTATCGTGATGAACTGACCCGGCGGCGGCACCAGCGTTTCGGCGCGGCGCGCGATGCGGCGTGTCACATGCGCATGATAGCCGGCCACCAGCAAAAGCAGCACCGCAAGGCCGGCAATGATGATGGAAATCCACTCGGCCAATTCGGCGTCTCCCCCTCGCCCGGATGCGTCGGGCGGCTCAGCCCGCCCGTCTCATGCTATTCCGCCGGGGGACGAATGTCCTGCCGGACCTCAGGCGTACCGCCGACGAGGCTGCGCCAGAACTTCGCTTTGAAGAACGGACTCTCTCGCGTGAAGGTTCGGTCTGGAAAGAAATGATACCAGCGATAGCCCATATCGGCATATTGGCGGCCGACATCGGCACGCGCTTCCGCCCCCAGCGCTTCATTGGCCGCCCATACGAGCACGGTGCGCTGGCACCATGAAGGTTTGTAGCGCACGATATGGCGGGCAAGCGCCGACGGGTCGAGCACCAGCCGGCCAACGACGCGACGGTAATCGCGCATGCGCGCTGAAATATCGAAAATCAGAATGATGATCCCGGCAATGGCCGCCGCCCGCAGAGCGAGCGGAAACGGCAAGCTGGCCACCGTTACCGACGTAGCAAAGAGCGCCATTGGCGGCCAAATGGCCAGCAGCGATGAAATCATGCGTCAAACAACCCGTCGGTTATGACCAGCCCCCGTTGAATCATTCGCATAATACAGCGGGCCTCTCGGTCCAAGGTTATCGCCCCAAAAAAGTCGCCCAAGGCTTAATTTTCCAAAGTTACGGCCTGCGCGGCAATACCAGCCCGTTCGTGCCGCCGCCATTGCGCACGGCACGGCGTAGCGCTAATTGGCCATCAACCCGCCCGCAGAGCGAGACCACAATGAGCGAACAGATCACCGCAGCGATGATCGTCATCGGCGACGAAATCCTCTCCGGGCGAACCAAGGACCTTAATATCGGTCATCTGGCCGAAATCATGACGGCGATCGGCATCGACCTGAAAGAGGTCCGTATCGTTTCCGACGACGAGTCGGCGATCGTGGACGCAGTCAATGCGCTGCGCGGCGCTTACACCTATGTTTTCACCACGGGCGGCATCGGCCCCACACATGACGACATCACCGCCGAAGCGGTGTCGCGCGCCTTCGGGTTGCCATGCCCTTATGACGAACGCGCCTATGCCACACTAGAGGCCTATTATGCCAAGCGTGGGATCGAATTCACCGAAGCGCGCAAGCGCATGGCGCGTATGCCGCAAGGTGCGGAGCATATCGACAATCCGATTTCGCTGGCGCCCGGTTTCCGCATCGAAAACGTGCATGTGATGGCGGGCGTGCCTGCGATCTTCCAGGCCATGCTCGACAATGTGGTCCCAACACTGAAGACCGGCGCGAAGCTGTTGTCGGACAATGTGCATTGTCCGCATGGCGAAGGCGTGATCGGCGACCGGCTGGCGGCTATTCAAAAGGAGCATCCCGACACGATCATCGGCTCCTATCCGAAATATCGCGACGGGTCGTTCTGGACCGAACTCGTCATACGCGCCCGCGATGCGGAAAAGCTGTCGGCTGCCAAGGAGGCGATTGAGACGATGGTCACCGAACTTGCCGGTGCAAAAGGCCCGTAGCCCAAATTCCAGTGCGTTTGATCGCTGCCAATCTCGCGCCATAGCCGCGCGATATGGTAATTTCCTTCCATGGAGGTTGCCATGAGCATCAAAACCATCGGTGCAGTCGTCTATTGCCGCGAAGATGCGGCCCGCACGCTGAAGGCTGCGTTCGGTCTGGCCGCCCGCAACGAGTCGCATTTGATCGGCCTTCACGGCGAATATGCGCCAGTACCAGCCGTCAGCCCACTCGGCGCCCCCGATGCCGGTCTTATCCAGACCGAACTTGAGATGGGCCGCGAACGCTCCGACGAGCTCGGTAAAATATTCAACGAGATGGCGCGGCGGGAAGGCGCATCAACCGAGTGGCGCGCCGTTTCTGGCTATGCGCAGGAAGAGGCGAGTATCGTGCGCATCGCGCGTGGCTGCGACCTCATCGTTGTGCAGCAGCAGAACCCTGACGATCCGACACCGCGCGATCCGGGCATCCAGACATTGCTCTTCGAATGCGGCCGACCGGTTCTGGTGGTTCCTTATGCCGTCGATGTGAACCTTGATTTCAAGCGCGTGCTGGTTGCCTGGAACGGCACCGAGCCTTCCGCCCGGGCAGTGTTCGACGCCCTGCCCTTCATCAAGGCCGCCGACAGCGTCGAAGTGTTGTGCGTCGATCCGCGCGGCACCGACGACAAGGATTATCCCGTTTCAGGCGCCGACATTGCCGAAGCGCTGGCGCGGCACGGCGCAAGCGTCACCTTGTCGGGCAAACATAGCGGCGGCCTTCCCGCCGGCGCGTTCATCGAAAACGCATTGGCCGAAGGCAGCGCTGATCTCCTTGTCATGGGCGCTTATAGCCAGCCATGGCTGAAGCAGTTCTTTTTCGGCGGGGCGACCCGCACGCTGCTGGAAACCATGCCCACTGCGACCTTGATGTCGCGCTAGCTGGTCCAACCGCTGCCCGCCGACTGATGATTGCCGGCTGGCTGAAGATTCCATAGACAGCTCCTACCGTGCTTGTGCGCGGGCACGGTCTCGCCTCAACCGGCGACGCCGGCGGAGGCGGAGGCAGGACAAATGGCCGGAATTGCAGTTTTTGTCTTCGCCTATGTGCTCTCACAGTTCTATCGCTCCTTCCTTGCGGTGCTCACACCGGCACTGACGGCAGACCTCGGCGCGACGAAGGCCGAACTCTCCTTTGCGTCCGGCGTGTGGTTCATCGTGTTTGCGCTGATGCAGTTCGCTGTCGGCGTGTCGCTCGACCGCTTTGGGCCGCGCCGTACGGCTGGCACACTTCTGGCGCTCGGCGGCGGCGGTGGAGCGCTGCTGTTCTCGGTCGCGCAAACGCCTACCACCATCAGCATCGCAATGGGCCTCATCGGCGCCGGCTGTTCTCCCGTATTGATGGCGCCGCTCTTCATATTCGCCAAAACCTTCTCGCCGGCGCGCTTTGCCGTGCTGACCTCCTGGTTTGTGGCAATCGGCTCGCTCGGCAATGTGGTTGGCGCAACGCCCATGGCAGCCGCGGCCGAAGCGTTCGGCTGGCGCGAGGTGATGGTCGGTCTCGGCGCATTCACGCTGCTGGTGGCGGTGGCGATCTTTGTCATCGTGCGCGATCCGCCGCAGGAAGAAACCGGCGGCGGCACGGGCCTTTCGGGGTATCTCGAATTACTGCGAATGAAAGTGCTGTGGCCCATAATCCCGCTGATGGCGATCAACTATGCGCCGCCTGCCGGCATTCGCGGGTTGTGGGCCGGCCCGTATCTAACGGAGGTCTACGGGCTCGATGCACTGGCCATCGGCAACGTCACACTCTTCATGGCCATCGGCATGGTTGCCGGCAGTTTCCTCTACGGCCCGCTCGATACGATGTTTGGCACGCGCAAATGGGTTGCGGCTGGCGGCAACGTTATCTCGCTCGGTGCGGTCATCGGGCTTGCGCTTTTCCCGCTTGCGGGCGTTCCGGTCGCCACCGTGCTTCTTGTCATCATCGGTATCGTAGGCATGGGCTACGGAATGATCATGGCGCATGCCCGCGCGTTCTTCCCGCCCCATCTCACGGGGCGCGGCGTCACGCTGATGAACTTTTTCTCCATCGGCGGCGTCGGCGCCATGCAGTTCGCCACGGGCGGTGTGGTGGCCGGTGCCTCGGCGCCGGGTGATCCCTCGGTGGCCTATGTGGCGCTATTCACCTTTTATGCTCTTCTCCTCGGCGTCTCGCTATTCATCTATCTGTTTTCGCGCGATGCACGCCCCTGACCGCTTGCGTTGAAGCGCCAAACCCGCATAAAGCCTCGGTTCTGTCGATCTTTTGAAGCTACGGACACTACCGATGTCGATGCCCGAGAAGGCCTTCCCCGTTTCCTGGGACCAATTCCACCGCGACGCACGCGCTCTGGCCTGGCGGTTGGCCGGCACGAATGGCCGCGAATGGCGGGCGATTGTATGCATCACGCGCGGTGGACTTGTGCCGGCGGCGATTATCGCGCGCGAGCTCGGGGTGCGGCTGATCGAAACAGTATGCGTTGCCTCCTACCACGACTACACCGAGCAGGGTGAGCTGAAGGTTCTCAAGGAAATCGCGCCCGGCCTGACCGAAAATGACGGCGAAGGCGTGCTAATCGTGGACGATCTGACCGACACCGGCAAAACGGCCGCGATCGTGCGGGCCATGATGCCCAAAGCGCACTTCGCCACCGTTTATGCCAAGCCGAAGGGGCGGCCGCTGGTCGATACCTTCGTCACCGAGGTTTCGCAGGACACCTGGATCTATTTCCCCTGGGATATGGGCTTCTCGTACCAGAAGCCGATCGCTGAGAATCATCAGGGCTGATCACCGTCGGGCGCGGACGCGCCACCGGCGCAAATCCTCACAGTCCCGGGCAGGCTCACGCAAGCTCCATGATGCATGGTGCCTGCATGCGAATCTGACTGTCGGTATCGGCCAACAGCCAAGATTTCACACTGTTGCCGGATTTTTAACTTTATTAACAATATGCTACACTGGCATAAACTAAGCTGGCAAACGACTTGAAAGGACACTAGGCGCTCACCATGCTGCTCTCGCATTCGACAAAGCTGCGAATGTTCGACCGTATCCGGATGCTGTTCGGAGGCGCCCCCTGTCTCGTGCAGGCGGCAGCGCTCACCTGGCGGCAAAGCAGTGAAGGCGTCGAGATCCTACTCGTCACCAGCCGGGATTCCGGCCGCTGGGTTCTGCCCAAGGGCTGGCCGGAGCGCGAGGAAGAGCTGTGGGAAGCAGCGGAACGTGAAGCCGGCGAGGAAGCCGGTGTGTCCGGTCCGATTTCGCATACGGCTTGCGGCAGCTATTTCTACGGCAAGGGCATGAACCACGACATGGAGCTGCCCTGCGAGGCGCACGTTTTCGCGCTCGAGGTGAAAACGCTCGCCAAGAACTGGCCCGAAAAGCGCGAGCGTACGCGCGAATGGTTCTCGGCAAGCGAGGCAGCGGAGCGCGTCGACGAACCCGATCTCGGCGAGCTGATCCTCGCATTTGCCGACAATCCACGACTAAAAGCCGCCTGATCGCCCGATTCGGGGCTTCGGTCTTGCCGCACCAGCACTGATTTTCTATTGCCGGCTTATAGTCGTCTTCGCGACATGGCGTTGACGGCATTATGATCCTCCCGTTGCCGGACCGTCATGCCCGAGACACGCAAAGCCACACTGGACAAAGACCTCGAGAAGCTGGTCCGGCTGGAACAGGCGACCAATCTCGTTGCACGCGGCCTCGTCGCTCCGGGCTTTGGCCTGCTCTTTCTGGCGCTGACCGCTGTCATCACGGCATTCTATGTGTCAGGCGAACCGGGCGCGGTGACCATCGTCGCCGCTGCCGCCATCGGCGCCTACATGGCGCTCAATATCGGCGCCAATGATGTTGCTAACAATGTCGGCCCGGCTGTCGGCGCGCGCGCGCTGACGCTGGTTGGCGCATTGGCGATCGCTGCTGTGTTCGAGGCAGCGGGCGCGCTGATTGCGGGCGGAGATGTCGTAGGCACCATCTCCAAGGGCATCATCGACCCCGAGCAGGTAGCGAACCCGTCATCCTTTGTGCGGCTAATGCTGGCGGCGCTGCTCTCCTCCGCCGTCTGGATCAATGTCGCGACATGGGTCGGTGCGCCGGTATCGACCACGCACTCCGTGGTCGGCGGCGTGCTGGGATCGGGCATCGCGGCAGCCGGGTTTGGCGCTGTGGATTGGGGCGTGATGAGCGCCATTGCCGCAAGTTGGGTGATCTCGCCCATGATTGGCGGCATCTTCGCTGCCCTGTTCCTCGCTTTCATCAAGTCGGCAATCATTTATCAGGACGACAAGATCGCGGCAGCGCGGCGCTGGCTTCCGCCTTTGATCGGCATCATGGCCGGCACATTCGCCGCCTACCTCGCGCTGAAGGGCCTCAAGAAGATCGTCCATCTCGACGTGATCTCAATCGCCTTCCTGGGTGCTGCGGCCGGTCTGGTGGTCTGGAGCCTTTCCAGCGGCCATGTGCGCCGGCAGTCGGAGGGCATGGAAAACCGCAACCAGTCGCTGCGGCGGCTGTTCCGCACGCCGCTCATCTTCTCGGCCGCGCTTCTGTCGTTCGCGCATGGCGCAAACGATGTCGCGAATGCGGTCGGGCCGCTGGCCGCAATTGTCGCCACCGTCCAGGAAGGCAGCGTCTCGGCCAAGGTCGGCATCCCGCTTTGGGTAATGGTGATTGGCGCGCTTGGTATATCGATGGGGCTCGTCCTGTTTGGCCCGCGCCTCATCCGCATGGTTGGCGAACAGATCACACGGCTGAACCCGATGCGCGCTTTTTGCGTGGCGCTATCGGCCGCCATCACCGTTATCGTCGCCTCCTGGCTCGGCCTGCCCGTCAGTTCGACCCATGTCGCGGTGGGTGCGGTGTTCGGTGTTGGCTTCTTCCGCGAATGGTACACCGCCAATTCGAAACGCCGCCGGCGCTATCTGGAGCGCAAGGCCGCCAATGGCCGCGCCGTACGCAAGGCCGAGAATGAAGACGAAGAAGCAACCCTACCTCCAATGTCGGGTGCGGAGGTTATGCGGCGCAGGCTTGTGCGGCGTGCGCATGTGACGACGATCGTCGCCGCCTGGGTGACGACGGTACCGGCCTCGGCGATCCTCTCCGCGGTCATCTTCTACGCGCTGGCGATCGTCTACTAAGGCGAATCCTGCTCCAAACTGAAGCCTTAGGTGCTGCCAAGGCGCGGTAATTGCGCTCCACGTACGGCATTCTTTTCGTGACGCTGCGTCAGTGGACAAGCCGGCATTTCAGCCCACCCAGTCCCCGCAATCCACATTCCTGACCCACAATATGTTGGGGGTCACAATTCTTCCAAAAACGACACCTTGACGACCGGAAACGAGTCGCCTTTTATGGATTATGCGCCGCTTTGGCGAGCGTGGCCGACATGTCAGGTCGTCGGTCTGTAACTTCCAGGAACTCCATGTGTTTCGGCGGACCAGCCCCGTGCATCTGCGGGTGTTCGCATGCGAGTTTCTGTGTGTTTTTCAACGTTCCGCGTTCTTGTTCGCACTGGCGTAAACGGGCTGTTAATACTATATTTAGTGTTTGCGACCACGCTTGCCGCTAGATACTGTGACGCTCTCTCTGAGGAGAGAATCACCGGAACAAGGTGGACTGACACGTCCCTGCCTGGCGCGAGGGATGCGGATCGGCCTGCGGGCGGGACCGTTTCAATGCCGGGAACTGACGGGGATTTCGGGGCCGGACGGGGACTGCCGGACGGTATTGGAATGCGGGCCAGCGCCCACCAGGCAAGCCAGCGTGGCAGCTTGTGGAAAAGCGCTATATATTGGGGAATGGGACTTAGAAAATGCGCATTGAACGCCGCTTCACGAAAGAAGGCCAGTCAGCTTACGCGGACATCGCATTCCGCAAGGCGACGAGCGAAATCAAGAACCCGGACGGCTCCATCGTCTTCCGGCTGGCCGATATCGACGTGCCTGCGCAGTTCAGCCAGGTGGCGAGCGATATCCTTGCGCAGAAATATTTCCGCAAGGCAGGCGTGCCCGCGCGGCTGAAGAAGGTCGAGGAAAACTCCGTCCCCTCCTTCCTGTGGCGCTCGGTGGCCGACGAAGAGGCCCTGAAGGAACTGCCGGAAGACGAGCGCTACGGCTCCGAGACCGATGCGCGGCAGGTCTTCACGCGCCTTGCCGGCACCTGGACCTATTGGGGCTGGAAGGGCGGCTATTTCGCTTCCGAGGACGACGCGCAGGCCTTCATGGACGAGCTGTCTTACATGCTCGCCACGCAGCGCGTCGCGCCCAATTCGCCGCAATGGTTCAACACCGGCCTGCACTGGGCTTACGGCATCGACGGTCCCGGTCAGGGCCATCATTATGTCGACCCCTTCACTGGCAAGCTCACCAAGTCCAAATCGGCCTACGAACACCCGCAGCCGCATGCCTGCTTCATCCAGTCCGTCGGCGACGACCTGGTCAATGAGGGCGGCATCATGGATTTGTGGGTGCGCGAGGCGCGCCTGTTCAAATACGGCTCCGGCACCGGCTCTAACTTCTCCCACCTGCGCGGCGAAGGCGAGCGGCTTTCGGGCGGCGGCAAATCGTCCGGCCTGATGAGCTTCCTCAAGATCGGCGACCGCGCGGCCGGCGCCATCAAGTCGGGCGGCACCACGCGCCGCGCGGCCAAGATGGTCGTGGTCGACATCGACCATCCCGACGTCGAGCAATATATCGACTGGAAGGTGAACGAGGAGCAGAAGGTCGCTTCGCTCGTTGCCGGCTCCAAGATCGTGCGCCAGCACCTCACCGCGATCATGAAGGCCTGCGTAAACTGCGATGGCCCCGGCGACGATTGCTACGACCCGTCCAAGAACCCGGCGCTGAAGCGTGAGATCAAGGCGGCGAAGAAGAACTTCGTATCCGAAAACTACGTCAAGCGCGTCATCCAGTTCGCGCGCCAGGGCTACACGCAGATCGCCTTTTCGACCTACGACACCGACTGGGATTCGGAAGCCTACCTCACTGTTTCGGGCCAGAATTCCAACAACTCGGTCTCGCTCAAGGATGACTTTCTGCGAGCAGTTGAGAACGACGAAGAGTGGAACCTTATCAATCGCATAGACGGAAAAGTTGCGAAAACACTTCCGGCACGCGATTTGTGGGAAAAGATCGGCCATGCGGCCTGGGCCTCCGCCGATCCGGGGCTCCACTTCAACACCACGATGAACGACTGGCATACGTCGCCGGCAGCGGGTCCCATCCGCGCGTCGAACCCGTGCTCGGAGTACATGTTCCTCGACGACACGGCCTGCAATCTCGCCTCGATCAACCTTCTGACCTACCGGCAGAAGGATGGCTCAATCGACATCGCAGCTTACGAGCACACCGTGCGGCTGTGGACCATTGTGCTCGAAATCTCCGTCATGATGGCGCAGTTTCCGAGCCGCGAGATCGCGCGTCTGTCCTACGCCTACCGCACGCTAGGCCTCGGCTACGCCAATATTGGCGGGCTCCTGATGACGTCGGGCATCCCCTATGATTCCGACGAGGGCCGCGCCATCTGCGCCAGCCTGACCGCGATCATGACCGGCGTCGCCTATGCAACGTCGGCCGAAATGGCGTCCGAGCTCGGAACGTTCCCCGAATTCGAACCCAATCGCGAGGCGATGCTACGTGTCATGCGCAACCACCGCCGCGCTGCACATGGCCAGTCGGATGGCTATGAGGCGCTGTCGGTCAATCCGGTGCCGATCGAGGCGCAGCACGTTCCGCAGGCCGCGCTCATCACACACGCGCGCAATGCCTGGGATCGGGCGCTCGAGCTCGGTGAAAAGCATGGCTACCGCAACGCCCAGGCGACCGTGATCGCGCCCACCGGCACGATCGGCCTCGTCATGGATTGCGACACCACCGGTATCGAGCCCGACTTCGCACTGGTGAAGTTCAAGAAGCTCGCCGGCGGCGGCTATTTCAAGATCATCAACCGCGCGGTGCCTGAGGCGCTGCGCACGCTGGGTTATTCGGAAGCCGAGATCGCCGAGATCGAGGCCTACGCGGTCGGCCACGGCAACCTCAACCAGGCGCCGGGCGTCAATCCGTCCACGCTCAAGGCCAAGGGCTTCACCGACGAGGCGGTTGAGGCGCTGAATGCGGCGCTGAAATCAGCCTTCGATATCAAGTTCGTCTTCAACAAGTGGACGCTGGGCGAAGCCTTCTGCAAGGAGGTGCTCGGTCTCACCGACGATCAGCTCAACGATCTCTCCTTCGAGATGCTGCCGGCACTGGGCTTCACCAAAAAGGAGATCGAGGCGGCCAATATCCATGTCTGCGGTGCGATGACGCTGGAAGGCGCGCCGCATCTGAAGGACGAGCACCAGCCGGTGTTCGACTGCGCCAATCCGTGCGGCAAGATCGGCAAGCGCTACCTCTCGGTCGAAAGCCACATCCGCATGATGGCCGCCGCACAGCCCTTCATTTCGGGTGCGATTTCCAAGACCATCAACATGCCCAACGACGCCACGGTGGACGACTGCAAGTCGGCCTACATGCTGTCATGGAAGCTGGCGCTCAAGGCCAACGCGCTTTACCGCGACGGCTCCAAGCTCAGCCAACCGCTCAATGCCTCGCTGCTCGCCGATGACGACGAGGATGAGGACGATCTTGTGGAAGAGCTGGTCGCTGCACCCAGTGCTGCGCAGGCCGCCGCCGTTACCGAGCGCATCGTGGAGCGCGTGATCGAGCGTGTGGTGCGCGAACAGGAAAAGCTGCCGTCGCGCCGCAAGGGTTACACCCAGAAGGCCAAGATCGGCGGCAACACCATCTTCCTGCGCACCGGCGAATATGACGATGGCCGCCTCGGCGAGATCTTCATCGACATGAACAAGGAAGGCGCAACCCTGCGTGCCCTCCTCAATAACTTCGCCATCGCGATCTCGCTCGGCCTGCAATATGGCGTGCCGCTGGAGGAATATGTCCACGCCTTCACCTTCACCAAGTTCGAGCCGGCGGGCATGGTCCAGGGCAACGACGCCATCAAATCGGCGACGTCGATCCTCGACTATATCTTCCGCGAACTGGCGATATCCTATCTCGGCCGCCACGACCTGGCGCATGTCGACCAGTCGGATTTCTCCTCCACTCCGCTCGGACGCGGCATCGAGGAAGGCAAGTCCACCGCGTTCTCCAAGGGGCTGACGCGCGGCGCCTCGCCGGTCAAGCTGGTCTCCAGCAGCGGCGGCGACAAGGGCGGCCCGGTGGGCAGCGCCCCTGCCCGCTCTGCACCCACCGCACGCTCCGGCGCTTCGGTAACAGCGCTGAAGCCGGCGGTTGTTGCCGAACTGCAGGAAGAGGCCACCGCCTTCAAGCGCGAATATGAGGAGCGTGCCCGCGAACTGGCGGAGGAAATCGCAATCGACGAGGAACGCGAAGGCACCGCCGACATGTTCACCGACGATGCGAGCAAGCAGGCCGCCGAAGCCAAGGCGCTGGAAGCGGAACGCCGTCAGAAGGCGGTGATGCAGGGCTACACCGGCGACATGTGCTCGGAGTGCTCCAACTTCACCATGGTGCGCAACGGCACGTGTTTGAAGTGCGACACGTGTGGGAGCACGTCAGGGTGTAGTTAACCTATTGATATTAATAGTTATTTTATACACATGGAGCGACTTATGTCGGACGCCAAGCTCGAAAAATTTGGTAAGTTCATCGAACGGTATCGCTGCCAAGCCCGTATGGCACAGGGGCAATTGGGCAAACTTCTTGATGTCCGGAGTTCGTACATCACGAGCTTGGAAAACGGGGAAATCTGGCCGGAAGACCACATTGTTGATCAATTGGCATTGGTGTTCGGCATCCCACACGAGTACCTTAACGCAATGCTGGGTCAACGCCCGGCTCCAGACGGACCGAGACCAAATCTGATCTAAAAACCGGCGGCGGGTGCAGCAAACATGACCTCTCAAGATCGCTTCACCGCTCGGCAAATGACCGAAGAAGAAATAGCCAAGAAAGCCCTATTCTACAGGAGTAAATTTGGGGCAACCGATGAGCTTTGTATCAATATAATCGAGATATTAGAATTTCAGGTAAGGGAATTTGTTCCTGAATTTAAGCTCATGATTCGGCGGGACATCGAGCTCGAAACTACGGCGACCACTATTTTCGACCCACCACGGATTCTTGTGCGCGAAACTATTTATGATGCCGCGTGCGAAGGCGATGTCGATGCAAGACGCATATTGGCACATGAACTGGGTCATCTTCTCTTGCATTCTCACATCGGAAGTCCTCTGCAGCGGGACCCGGGAGGGTATACTCCTCAATTTCGGGGTCTAACGCGGCGCGAAAGCACTGAAGCACAGGCAGATTCATTTGCTTGCCACTTCTTAATACATCCGCGGATCGCTTATGAACGCCGCCACGACGTGATAGGACTTTCTAACGACACTAAAACGCCACTTCCGACTGCAAGCGATGCAATAAGGATAGCCAAGCGGCAGGAGATGATCAGCGTAAGAACAAGGCGAAGGTCGCATATCCCGCTTGACGCCTTGTCATCCTAGAGCGAAGCGGAGCTGAGGCTCGACCTTGGGTTTATGCCTGAATAGCTGAAACGCAATACACTCGGCCCGATCCTAAGATCGGGCCGACGTCGTTGTTGGCTTGAGAACCTGTCCGGGATTGGCGGTGCGCGCACCTACGCCTTCGTCATCCTAGGACGGAACCGAGCGTAGTGAAAGCGAAGACCCTGGGAACCATGCACCCAACGCGTGTCATCCCGGAAGGCTGAAAGCCTGTCCGGGATCCATTCCGTGACCATTGTGCAGGTCGCGACCATTCCGGAATGGATCCCGGCCCTCGCTACACTCGGCGGCGATGACGGCCGAGCGCAACGCACCATCACCATCCCATCCCGCCATAGACCTCCTGCCAGTCGGGGTTCATTTCTTCGATCAACCGGACCTTCCACGCACGTCGCCACCGCTTGATGCGCTTCTCTTCCATGATCGCGAGTCCAATGTCCTCGTACTCACGGTACCAGACCAGACGAACCGCGCCGTAGCGGGCGCTGAAGCCCGTACTCAGCCGCTCTTTGTGCTCATGAACACGCCGGCTGAGATCGGCGGTCACGCCGGTGTCTCCTGCTCTCGCGGCGCTGTTTTCACTGGTCGAGCTGCCCGAGGGTGCGGCGCCCACCTCCCCCTTGTGGGGAGGTCGGAGAAGCAAGTTCGAGCATTGCGAGAACGACGCTGATTCGGGTGGGGGTCACGATCCCGTAATTACCCCCACCCGGCGGCCTGACGACCGCTGACCTCCCGACACGTCGTGACTGGTGAACATCGCGACGAACAGCAGATAGCCAACCGCCCCTACAATCGCCGCGGCAGTTCGCGGGCGCGGCCAAGATGCGGCCGCGAACTCTTTGACAATGGCCAGACGGCGGACACGCTGGGCGTGGCGATGATGAACCTTGGCAAACCGGCCGAAGGCCGAGACGGCGACCGCTGCCCAACTTGGGACGAATGCACAGCGACGAATAGCCGTGAGCGAACTCGATCAGCGCGGCGTCCCACCTTGCCAGCGCCCCTCGCTCGCCCGCGCTGAGCTACATCGGCTTCTCGCGCCGTCTCATGGTGGAGGTGTATTCTAGGTCTGCCATTTCGAGCAGATATTGCAGGAAAGGATTGCCGCTGCGGCGCGCGCCAAGCTTGGCCAATGCGATCATGCCACCCATGTCAAAAGCGGTTTCGTCACCCGGCTGACAGCCCAAATCCACTATGTAGCCTGGGTAGAACTCCGGTTCGCCCGTGGCGTCGTGAAAGCAGCGGCCGCTTGCCGTGATGTATCGCGTTTCACCGCCAAGCGTATTGACCCGATATTCCTCGCAAAACGCGCTGCCGTCATGAACTGCCTCGGCAATGCGCTGCTCCACCCGCTCGCGGTCCTCGGTATGGATCCCCGCCAGATACCGCTTCACGGGCAAACCCATTGCCCCTTCCGTGGGTGTCAGGCCGAAATAAGAAGCGGTGATAGGGTCGGCAAAACAGCGGTCTTTCTTGACTTCCCAGCCCCAGCAACCGGAAACCATGGTTGGAAACACCGTCGCCCGCATACTGCCCTCCACCCACCTTGTTGCCCGCGAGCGATGGCGACAGCTCCGTCAAAAGGGCTGAAACGCAGCTCACCCGCAAAGTAGATGGTAGTCTACAGCGAGGCGAAATGACAATGACTTTTGATTTATCTTAGGTTGCATTTCCCATCGAGGGATCTGCGCGAATAATTGCCACGAAACTACATATTTTCGAGCATATCACTCGCAAGCTCAATGTCTTTTTTTAATTGATCGAGCAGTTCCTTCAGTTCGGCCTTGGCACAGGGCGCAAGTTCGTAGCCGACGCTGAACTCTGCGAAGCCTGCCCGGCTGCCGCCAAATGCACCGAGTATCTCCATCGCCGTCTCATAGCGACCGATCGGAATGCGGTTCTCGCCACGCTCGTATTTTCCGTATTGTTGAGTGGAAACACCTATCTTTGCAGCCATTTCGGCTTGCGATAGACTTCGGGCCTTGCGCAAGCGCGCAAGTTCACACCCTCTCTTCTTGTCTCCTTCATCCGGCTTGCGAGAAGTTGTCATGGCATACCTTGAGCTGCGCGCTCAAGTAGCCACGATCAGTGATTGCAAACAACGTACTCAAGGTTGTAATTGATTTGCAAATATGAATAATTTGAAATGCTTAGGTAGCAATCGCAAATTCGTGGGCGCCTGCGATTTCTGCGCGACACGCAAAGCTTTGAACTGTTGTCCCAAGTAGAGATGAGCCGGTTGATTGCGAACCGGCTCACCGGGGTATCGGGTCACTCGGCCGCGATCTTGTCCTGTGTGCGGGTGTCGAAATCGCTCGCATCATGCCGCTCACGCAGCTGCTCGGACGGGTCACCGGAAGCGCGATTGACCATGCGCCCGCGCTTCACCGCAGGCCGTGCGTGAAGCTGGTCGGCCCAGCGGATCACGTTTTTGTACTCATGCACCGACAGGAACTCGGCCGCATTGTAGGCCCAGCCCTTCACCATGCCGCCATACCAGGGCCAGATAGCCATATCGGCGATTGTGTAGTCGCCACCGGCAATGAATTCATTGTCCGCAAGCCGCTTGTCGAGCACATCGAGCTGGCGCTTGACCTCCATGGCGTAGCGGTTGATCGGGTATTCGAACTTCTCCGGCGCATAGGCATAGAAGTGGCCGAAGCCGCCACCGAGGAACGGCGCGGAGCCCATCTGCCAGAAGAGCCATGAGAGCGTTTCGGCACGGGCCGCGGTTTCTGTCGGCAGGAAGGCGCCGAACTTTTCGGCCAAATGCATCAGGATCGCGCCCGATTCGAAAACACGGATCGGCTTCTTCCCGCTGCGGTCGACCAGCGCCGGTATCTTCGAGTTGGGATTGATTTCCACAAAGCCGGAGCCAAACTGATCACCGTCATTGATCTTGATCAGCCAGGCGTCGTACTCCGCGCCCCTGTGCCCGGCCGCTAGCAGCTCCTCAAGCATGATCGTGACTTTGACACCGTTCGGTGTACCCAGCGAATAGAGCTGAAATGGATGTTTGCCGACGGGCAGTTCCTTGTCATGCGTGGCACCGGCGATCGGGCGATTGATGTTCGAAAACTGGCCGCCGCTGGCCTTGTCCCAGGTCCAGACTTTCGGCGGTGTGTATTGGTCGGCCATGATTGTCTCCGGCAATATTTCGTTTGCACGGAAGATGGGTGTTCGCCGCCGTGCCAACAAGCGAAGCTTATGCTGCGCGCAATCCTGGGTGTAGAAAAACGTTCCGATCGGGCCGGTGCCACCATCAAGAAGGCGTGAACGCGCCGGGCGGCAGCTAGCCGGCCACCTTGCCGAGCCAGCGGCGCCAGGTGCTTTCATCGCCGTGGAAGACGTTCAGGTCGATCTTGCCGTCGACGCCACCAGACAGTCCCGAGCCCGAATATTGCCAGAAAACCCAGTCGCGGCCGGGATAAACCTTGGACGGATGTTCGGCCACCGCGCGCAGCCAGAACGGGTGGTTCGGAAAAGCGCCGCGCAGATTGTCGGCGTAAAAGTCGGGAGCGGTGTAAATCACCGGGCGCTGGCCGTAATGCCGCTCCAGCCGGTCCATGAAGACACGCATCTTGTCGAGCACTTCACTGCGCGGCGGGCGTTTCTTGCAGCGCGACTGGTGGTTCCATTCCACATCGATCACGGGCGGCAAAGCGCCCTTCTCGCGCGGCACATTGCGGATGAACCACTCGGCCTGCGAGGCGGCAGTTCGGCACCAGTAGAAGAAATGATAAGCGCCGCGCTTGATACCGGCCCGCGCCGCACCACGCCAGTTTTCGTGGAATTTCGGGTCGAGATGGTCGCCGCCGTCGGTCGCCTTGATATAAGCGAAGTTCGCTCCGTGGCGGCGCAGCTCCGCCCAGTCGATATCGCCCTGCCAGCGCGAGACATCGACACCGTGAACCGCAAGATGCTGCGGTTTGCGTGAGCCGAAATCGATCGGATGGGCGTCGCTGAAGCCATAGCCATAGATGCGGCTTGAATGCATGGCGGTAGTGGCACTTGCCGGGCGCGGCGTGGCGGCCAGCGCGTTGGGCCTGATCGTTGGCGCGGCATCGCCGGTCGCCACGCTTACGGTTGGCCGCTTCACCGAACTGGTCGTCTCATTCGAAGGTGGCGGCACCTGAAGCGCATCGATCGCCGGACCCGATGTGCAGGCGACAAGCGAAAGACAGGTGAGAAGCGAAAGCGTGGAGAAGCGAATACGCATGGAACCCGAACACGAAACTTGGCCGGCATCCCGCATGCCGGACGCTCCCAGTCATGCCGCTAAAATACGAAGAAATATTGAATCGGCTGATTAACCATGCCGGCCGCTGCGCGGCGACAAAGTTGGTGGAAACCGGCCCGGTGACGCATAGGCAGGTGGCGGGGGCAGCTGTAGTGTCTCGCGATGAAACCTTCCCGCGACATCTCCCGCCTCATCGAAATCATGGCCGCGCTGCGGACACCCGTCACCGGCTGCCCTTGGGATCTTGAACAGAATTTCGAGACCATCGCACCTTACACCCTGGAAGAGGCTTATGAGGTGGCCGACGCGATCCAGCGTGGCGATCTCGAAGATCTGCGCGATGAGCTCGGCGATCTGCTCTTACAGGTGGTCTACCACGCACGCATGGCCGAGGAGGAAGCCGCCTTCACCTTCGATGACGTCGTCGAAGCCGTCACCACAAAGATGATCCGCCGCCATCCGCATGTCTTCGGCGACGAAGCAGCACGCAGCGCCGGCATGGCCAAGGGGATGTGGGAGAAGATCAAGGCGGAGGAAAAAGCCGAAAAGCGGGCGCGCCGGTCGGCGAAAGGGTTGCCGCCTGAAGACCACGGCAAGGGGTTTCTTGATGGGGTGCCCGTGGCGCACACCGCACTCACCCGGGCGCTGAAGCTCCAGGAGAAGGCAGCGAAGGTCGGGTTCGACTGGGGCGAGGCCGGGCCCGTACTCGACAAGATCGAGGAGGAGGTCGGGGAACTGCGCGCGGCGATTCAGGACGGAAGCAAGACGGACACACTGGACGAACTCGGCGATCTTTTCTTTGCACTCGTCAATCTCGCGCGGCACCTCAAGATCGATCCAGAGAACGCTTTGCGGGGAACCAACGAGAAGTTCCGCAAACGCTTTCACTCTGTCGAAGACGCGCTTGTCCAGAATGGCTCGAGCCTCGAAGAGGCCTCGCTTGTCGAGATGGAAGCGCTTTGGCAGGCAGCGAAGTCGAAGGCTTGACCGAACGGCTTTGGCAATGAAAAAGCCCCGGCGCAGCCGCGCCGGGGCTTGACGATCAATCGAACCAGATCGGCTGATTATGCCGCTTCGGCTTCGGTCTCGGTATTGTCTTCCGCTTCAACACGCGCACGGTCGGCCGCGCCTTTGGCGGCAGTGTCGCGATCGACGAACTCGATTACGGCCATCGGCGCATTGTCGCCATGGCGGAAACCGGCCTTCATGATGCGGGTATAGCCGCCATTGCGGGTCGCATAACGCGGCGCAATGGTCTCAAACAGGCGCTTGGCCAGCTCGTCGGAACCGATTTTGGCAATCGCCTGACGCCGCGCATGCAGATCACCGCGCTTTCCAAGCGTGACCAGCTTCTCCACGATCGGCCGCAGCTCTTTGGCCTTGGGCAGCGTGGTGGTGATCTGTTCATGCTCGATCAGCGACGCGGCCATGTTGACGAACAGGGCCTTGCGGTGGCTGGCGGTGCGGTTCAGCCGACGACCGGATTTTCCGTGACGCATTGGCTTTCTCCTAGAATTCGGCGCGAGGCGCCCGGTTTTTAAATTCGCGAATGGTGAATGGAGAAATGGTGAATGGGGAACGGACGTTCCAGCAATCCTATTCACTACTCACCATTCACTATTCACCGCTCAATACTGGTCTTCGTAGCGCTTCGCCAGATCTTCGATGTTGTCCGGCGGCCAGTCCTGCACCTCCATGCCGAGGTGAAGGCCCATCGACGCCAGCACTTCCTTTATCTCGTTAAGCGACTTGCGGCCGAAATTCGGCGTGCGCAGCATCTCGGCTTCCGTCTTCTGGATCAGGTCGCCAATGTAGACGATGTTGTCGTTTTTCAGGCAGTTGGCCGAACGGACAGAAAGCTCCAGCTCGTCCACCTTCTTCAGAAGTGCCGGGTTGAAGGCGAGCTCCGTCACCTGCTCTGCCGGCTGTTCCTTCTGCGGCTCTTCGAAATTCACGAACAGAGCCAGCTGGTCCTGCAGGATGCGGGCCGCGAACGCCACGGCGTCCTCGCCGGAAATGGCGCCATTCGTCTCGATCGTCATGGTCAGCTTGTCATAATCGAGAACCTGGCCCTCGCGGGTGTTTTCGACCTTGTAGGAGACCTTCTTGACCGGCGAATAGAGGCTGTCGACCGGGATCAGACCGATCGGCGCGTCTTCGGCGCGGTTGCGGTCTGCCGGCACGTAGCCTTTGCCGTTATTGACGGTGAACTCCATGCGGATTTCCGCGCCCTCGTCCAGCGTGCAGATCACGTGGCCGGGGTTGAGGATTTCGACGTCGCCTACGGTCTGGATATCGCCGGCCGTCACCTGGCCCGGGCCCTGCTTGCGCACAACCATGCGCTTGGGGCCGTCGCCTTCCATGCTGATGGCGATTTCCTTGATGTTGAGAACGATGTCGGTCACGTCCTCGCGCACGCCCGAAATCGACGAGAATTCGTGCAGCACGCCGTCGATCTGCACCGCCGTTACGGCAGCGCCGCGCAGCGACGAAAGCAGCACGCGGCGCAGCGCGTTGCCGAGCGTCAGACCGAAGCCACGCTCCAGCGGCTCCGCCACAACCGTCGTCGTGTTGCCCTTCGACTTGAAGTCGATCTTGTTGGGCTTGATCAGTTCCTGCCAGTTCTTCTGGATCATTCTGTTATCCTTCCGTTTCCCCGCCACCATCCAATCGTGGCGGGCGTCCTGGAAAGCCGTGGAGGAGCGTCCTTTGAGTGCATGACCCGAGCGTGGCTCGGGACCATGCCGCGGGAAGCTCGCGCGGCAGTTTCGAAAATCCGGTTAGACGCGGCGCTTCTTGCGCGGACGGCAACCATTGTGCGGGATCGGCGTCACGTCACGGATCGAAGTGATCGTGAAGCCTGCGGCCTGCAGCGCGCGCAGTGCCGATTCACGGCCCGAACCGGGACCGCTGACCTCAACCTCGAGCGTACGCATACCGTGCTCCTGCGCCTTGCGGGCGCAATCCTCGGCTGCCATCTGCGCCGCGAACGGCGTCGACTTGCGCGAACCCTTGAAACCCTGAGCGCCGGCCGACGACCAGGCAATCGCGTTGCCCTGTGCGTCGGTAATGGTGATCATGGTGTTATTGAAGGTCGACGAAACATGCGCAACGCCGGTCGAAATGTTCTTGCGTTCGCGACGGCGCACGCGTGTGGCTTCCTTGGCCATGATAGTCCTTTCAGTCGATATCTACGCCGCCGTAGTTCCAGCGGCTACACCTGGTAAGGCAGTAAGGGAATATGGCAGTAAGGGAGTAGGTGGAACGAAGCGGCCGTCCGCTGGCCAATCACCTACTGCCTTACTGCCCTACTCCCCTATTTCCTCAATTACTTCTTCTTACCGGCAATCGCTTTGGCCGGACCCTTGCGGGTGCGCGCATTGGTATGCGTGCGCTGGCCGCGAACTGGAAGCGAACGGCGGTGCCGCAGACCGCGGTAGCAGCCCAGATCCATGAGACGCTTGATGTTCATGGACACTTCGCGGCGCAGATCGCCTTCGACCTGATAGTCGCGGTCGACGATCTCACGCATCTGCAGAGCTTCGGCGTCGGTCAGTTCGCTGACGCGGCGCTCAGCCGGAATGTTGGCTTTTTCGATGATCTCGGACGCGAATTTCGGTCCGATACCGTGAATGTACTGAAGCGCAATCACAACGCGCTTGTTGGTCGGCAGGTTGACGCCGGCAATACGAGCCATCTCTCGTCTCCATCTATGCCGGAAATTCCGGCGCTTCGTTAAACCCGCGTCCGGTGGAGGCCGGCCCTTGCGGGTGTCTTTCAATGCAAATACGCCGAAACGCCCTTATGGGCATCTCCGCGTTCAATACGACTTGGAAGACGCGCCGCGATAGTCTGGAATGCGGCGGCTGTCAAGTCTCAGCAGCGATGTCTAGCCAAGCTTGGCCAGAACGCCGTTGATCTCGTTGGTCACTTCGTCGATCGTCGCCATACCGTCGACACCGACAAGCTGCCCCTTGGCATAATAATAGCCGATCAGCGGGGCGGTCTTTTTGTAGTATTCGCGCAGCCGCTCGTCGAAAACCTCGGCATTATCGTCCTTGCGGACAGGCTGGCCGGCGGCTTTCGCCTCTTCGGCGCGCTTCAGGATGCGCCCGACCAGCGCCTTGTCGTCGACGACGAGTTCGATAACGGCGTCAAATTTCTGCCCGCGCTGCGCCAGCATGTCGGCAACCGCGTCAGCCTGTGCAAGCGTGCGCGGATAGCCGTCGAGAATGAATCCCTTGGCCGCGTCGTCCTGATCGATACGCTCGGCGACGATCGCATTGACGATCTCGTCCGAAACAAGCTCGCCGGCGTCCATCACCGCCTTGGCGCGCTTGCCGACCTCGGTCTGCGCGGCCACGGCCGCGCGCAGCATGTCTCCGGTGGAGAGCTGTGGAATGCCGTATTTTTCGACCAGTCGCTGCGCCTGCGTCCCCTTACCCGCCCCTGGCGGGCCAAGCAGTATCAGCCTCATCGTCCCCTCTTACCCCCGCGAAGTTTCGACTTCTTGATCAGCCCTTCATACTGATGGGCGATCAGATGGCCTTGCACCTGAGCGACAGTGTCGAGCGTAACGCTGACAACGATCAGCAGCGACGTGCCGCCAAGGTAGAATGGAACACCGGTGGCCGAAATCAGAAACTCCGGCAGCAGGCACACTATGACGAGGTAGATAGCGCCGACGACGGTGATGCGGGTCAGCACATAGTCGATATATTCGGCCGTGCGCTCGCCCGGACGGTAGCCCGGAATGAAGCCAGAATGCTTCTTGAGCTGGTCGGCCGTGTCCTTCGGATTGAACACGATCGCCGTGTAGAAGAATGCAAAGAACGCGATCATCGCCGCGTAAAGCAGCATATAGATCGGCTGACCATGGCCGAGCGCGGCCAGGATGCTCGCCGCCCAGGCCGGAAGCGTGGACGTGTCGGAGAAACCGGCAACGGTTGCAGGCAGCAACAGCAGCGAGGAAGCGAAGATCGGCGGGATGACGCCAGCCGTGTTCAGTTTCAGCGGCAGATGCGACGTGTCGCCCTGGAACATGCGATTGCCGACCTGACGCTTCGGATACTGAATCAGAAGCCGGCGCTGCGCGCGCTCAAAGAACACGATCACGCCGATCACGACCACGGCCAGAACCAGAATGGCCAGAATGATGCCGGTCGACAGTGCGCCCGTGCGGCCGAGTTCCAGCGTACCGGAGATGGCGGAGGGCAGACCGGCCACAATGCCGGAGAAGATGATCAGCGAAATACCGTTGCCGATGCCGCGTGCGGTGATCTGCTCACCGAGCCACATCAGGAACATGGTGCCGCCAACCAGCGTGATGACGGCGGAAATGCGGAAGAACCAGCCTGGATCGGTCACGATGCCGGAACCGCTCTCCAGCCCGACTGCAATGCCGTAAGCCTGTACGGTTGCAAGCAGCACGGTGCCATAGCGGGTGTACTGATTGATGACCTTGCGGCCCTGCTCACCTTCCTTCTTCAGCTGCTCGAGCGTCGGTACGACCGACGTCATGAGCTGCATGACGATGGAGGCGGAAATGTAAGGCATGATGCCGAGGGCGAAGATCGCCATGCGCTCCACAGCGCCGCCGGCAAACATGTTGAACATGCCGAGCACGCCGCCAGATTGCTGCTCAAAGGCTTGCGCGAAGGCATCGGGATTGATGCCCGGCATCGGGATATAGGTGCCAAGCCGGTAAACCAGCAGAGCGCCCAGCGTGAACCAGATGCGTTTCTTGAGATCCTCGGCCTTGGCAAAGGCAGAGAAGTTGAGATTGGCGGCAAGTTGTTCAGCAGCCGATGCCATCGGTCGTTCTCCGCGTGATCAGGCCACGATAAGCGGCGCGCGGCCGAAGCCCCGAGATAGGGCTCGGCCGGGCCGGATGCAAGCCGCGGAAGCCGCGGCTTCTGTGAAATTCCGGTGAGGAGCGCGCGAGCCGGGCAAAATGCCGGTCACTCGGCCGCCTTCGCTTCCGGGAGCTTGATCGATCCGCCGGCCTTTTCGATCTTCTCGACCGCCGACTTCGATGCTCCAGCAACCTCAAAGGTCACCTTTGCCTTCAGCTCACCGTCGCCAAGCACACGCACGCCGTCGCGAACGCGGCGCAGAATGCCTGCTTCCACGAGCGCTTCGGCCGTCACCGGCTTCTTGGCGTCAAGCTTCTTGGCATCGATCGCCTGCTGCACGCGAGCCAGCGACACGATGTTGAGATCCTTGGCAAAGACGTTCTTGAAGCCGCGCTTCGGCAGCCGCCGGTAAACCGGCATCTGGCCACCTTCGAAACCGTTGAGCGCAACGCCGGAGCGCGAGCTCTGGCCCTTGACGCCGCGGCCACTGGTTTTGCCAACGCCGGAGCCGATACCACGGCCCACGCGCTTGCGCGACTTGGTTGCGCCTTCGCGATCCCGCAATTCGTTGAGTTTCATCTCGATTCTCCTGCGCTTAGGTTCAAGCCTCGTCGACGACGCGAACGAGGTGCTGCACCTGCGCGATCATGCCGCGGACCGAAGGCGTGTCCTCCAGCGTGCGGCGGCGGTGTAGCTTGTTGAGGCCAAGTCCGATCAGCGTCTTGCGCTGCTCGGACGGACGGCGGATCGGGCTGCCGATCTGCTCAACGGTAACGGTTTTGCCCTGCTTGCTAGCCATGGTCATCTATCCCTTGATCAGCCGCTTGGGCGTCTATTCCTCGGCCGTTGCGGCGGCGCCGCGGCGCGCCTGCAAGGTCGAGTATTTGATACCGCGCTGAGCAGCAACATCCTTCGGGTGCAGCTGGCCCTTAAGCGCCTCAAAGGTCGCCCGCACCATGTTGTAGGGGTTGGAAGACCCCAGCGACTTGGCAACGACATCGTGCATGCCGAGCGTCTCGAACACAGCGCGCATCGGGCCGCCGGCGATGATGCCGGTACCAGCCTTTGCGGTGCGCAGCAGTACCTTGCCTGCGCCCCAGCGGCCTTCCACGTCGTGGTGCAGCGTACGGCCCGAACGCAGCGGAACAAAGATCATGTCGCGCTTGGCGCTCTCGGTCGCCTTGCGGATCGCCTCCGGCACTTCGCGCGCCTTGCCGTGGCCGAAGCCGACGCGGCCCTTCTGGTCGCCAACGACGACGAGCGCGGCAAAGCCGAAGCGACGGCCGCCCTTCACGACTTTCGCGACGCGGTTGATGTGAACGAGCTTGTCGACAAATTCGCTGTCGTGCTCTTCGCGATCACGTCCGCCGCGACCTCTGCGTTCCTGTGCCATGATCCTGTCCTTGTTCTTTTCCGGATAGCACCGTTGATGATTGCCCGGCCTTTTGGCCCGGACGGATGATTAGAAGCTGAGGCCGCCTTCGCGCGCGGCATCGGCAAGCGCCTTCACGCGGCCGTGGAAAATGTACGGCCCGCGATCGAACACGACATCCTTGACGCCCGCCTTCTTGGCGCGCTCGGCAACGAGCTTGCCAACCGCGGCGGCTGCCTCGGTGTCGGCGCCGGTCTTGAGCGAACCCTTCAGGTCCTTCTCAAGCGTCGAAGCGGAAGCGACCGTATGGCCCTTCGTGTCGTCGATCACCTGAGCGTAGATGTTCTTCGACGAACGGTAGACCGTAAGGCGCAAACGCTCGCCGGCGACCTTCTTGATCTGACGGCGGATACGCTGTGCGCGGCGCTGCGTGGATTCCTTGGAAGCCATTGTTTTCGTTCCTCAAACAGTGAACTGTGAATGGTCAATGGAGAATGGTTGGGTTGCCGTTGGCGCTACGCCATTCACCATTCGCTATTTCACTATTCACTACTTACTTCTTCTTGCCTTCTTTGCGCACGATCCGCTCTTCCGCGTATTTCACGCCCTTGCCCTTGTAGGGTTCGGGGCCGCGGTATTTGCGAATCTCTGCCGCAACCTGGCCAACCTGCTGCTTGTCGATGCCCGACACGACGATCTCGGTCGGCTTCGGCACCTGGATGGTGATGCCCTCCGGCACCTCATAAACCACGTCGTGGCTGAAGCCGAGCGCGAGCTGCAGGTTCTTGCCCTGCATCGCGGCACGGTAACCAACGCCGTTGATCTCCAGACGCTTCTCGAAACCTTCCTTCACGCCGGAAAGAATGTTCGCGATCTGCGTGCGCGACATGCCCCATTTGGAGCGTGCCAGCTTCGACTGGTCGCGCGGCGAGACATCGATCTTGCCGTCTTCGAGCTTCACCAGAACTTCGCCGTTGACGACGAATTTCAGCTCGCCCTTCGGGCCTTTCGCCGAAACGGTCTGGCCGTCCACGGTCGCGGTCACGCCGTCCGGCACTGCCACTGGTTTCTTACCAATACGAGACATAGTCTACGTCCTCGTCTTCAAAATCCTGTTGGGCCCAGATCAGAAAATCTGGCAGAGAACTTCTCCGCCGACATTCTGCTCGCGCGCCTCATGATCGGCCATCACGCCCTTCGGCGTCGACAGAATGGCGATACCGAGGCCATTGGCCACCTGCGGAATGGACTTCACCGATGCATAGACGCGGCGGCCCGGCTTCGAAACGCGGGCGATTTCGCGGATGACCGGCTCGCCCTCGTAATATTTCAGCTCGATCTCGATTTCGGACTTGCCGTTGTCGAAGTCGACCTGGGTGTAGTCGCGGATGTAGCCTTCCGACTTCATCACATCGAGAACGCGGGCGCGCAGACGCGAAGCCGGGGTCGAAACCTTGGACTTCTTGCGGCCATACGCGTTGCGGATGCGGGTCAGCATATCGCCGAGGGGATCACTCAGTGCCATGATGGTGCTCCTTACCAGCTCGACTTCACGAGGCCAGGGATCTTGCCCATGTTGCCCAACTCACGCAGCGCGATACGCGACAGCTTCAGCTTGCGGTAGAACGCGCGCGGACGGCCCGTTACCTCGCAGCGGTTGCGGATGCGCGAGGGCGCTGAGTTGCGCGGCAGCGCGGCCAGCTTCATCTGAGCGCGGAAACGCTCTTCCATCGGCTGGTCCTTGTCCATGATGATCGCCTTCAGCGCCTGACGCTTCGCGGCATAGCGCGCGACCATCTTGCGACGGCGCTCGTTCTTTTCGACTGCACTGGTCTTTGCCATTTCGCAAATTTTCCTTTTTCGCTGCCGTTACTGCCGGAAGGGGAAGTTGAAGGCGCGCAGAAGAGCGCGGGCTTCGTCGTCCGTTTCGGCGGTCGTACAAACGATGATGTCCATTCCCCAGATCTGATCGACCTTGTCGTAGTTGATCTCGGGAAACACGATGTGCTCCTTGATGCCCATCGCGAAATTGCCACGTCCGTCGAAGCTCTTCGGATTGAGGCCGCGGAAGTCGCGGACGCGTGGCAGCGCGATGGTGATCAGGCGATCCAGGAACTCGTACATGCGCTCGCGGCGCAAGGTGACCTTGGCGCCGATCGGCATGTTCTCACGCACCTTGAAGCCTGCAATCGAATTGCGGGCATGGGTGATGACCGGACGCTGACCGGCGATCATCGCCAGATCCTCGGCGGCAACCGACGGCTTCTTGGAATCGGCCGTGGCTTCGCCAACGCCCATATTGATCACGATCTTGTCCAGCCGCGGCACCTGCATGCCGTTGGCATAGCTGAACTGCTCCTGCATCGCGCCACGGATGGAGTCGCGATAGAGCTTCTTCAGCCGCGGTTCGTATTTAGCCTCAGCCATTGATCACATCTCCCGAGCGCTTTGCGACCCGCACCTTGGTGCCGTCCTTCTCGACCCGGAAACCGACGCGAGTGGGCTTCCCGTCCTTGGGATCGGCGACAGCCAGGTTCGAAAGGTGGATCGGAGCTTCCTTGCGGATCAGCCCGCCTTCCTGAGCCTGGGTCTGGCGCTGATGGCGCACGACCATATTGATGCCACGCACGAGTGCGCGGTCTTCCTTGGGAATAACGCGCAGCACTTCACCGGTCCGGCCCTTGTCCTTGCCGGTGAGCACCACGACGTTGTCGCCTTTGCGAATCTTGTTCATTGTCCGCGGTTCCTCAGAGTACTTCCGGCGCCAGCGAAATGATCTTCATGTGGCTGCGTGCACGCAGTTCGCGCGGCACAGGCCCGAAGATACGGGTACCGATAGGTTCTTTCTTGTTGTCGACGAGCACGGCCGCGTTCTTGTCGAAGCGGATCACGCTGCCATCGGCGCGGCGGATGTCCTTGGCTGTGCGAACCACAACCGCCTTCATCACATCGCCCTTCTTCACGCGGCCGCGCGGAATGGCTTCCTTGACCGACACCACGATGACGTCGCCAACGGAAGCGTATTTCCGCTTCGAACCGCCAAGCACCTTGATGCACATGACACGACGGGCGCCGGAATTATCCGCGACGTCGAGGTTTGTTTGCATCTGAATCATGACTGGCCGCCTTCTATTCTATCTTGGGGCGGGATATCCGCCCTGCCCGGCATTCAAATTCGTTCGTTACCCGGCCTTCGCCGGCTTCTTCTCGGTGTCGGCGCTCGGAAGCACGACCCAGGTCTTGTCCTTCGAGATCGGAGCGGATTCTTCGATCAGAACCATATCGCCGACCTTGCAGGCGTTGTTTTCGTCATGCGCCTTGTAATTCTTCGTCATCCGCACGGTCTTTTTCATGACCGGATGGGTGAAGCGGCGCTCGACACGGACGACGACCGTCTTGTCGTTCTTGTCGCTTACGACCGTGCCCTGCATCACGCGCTTTGGCATCTTTTAGTCCTCAAGCCTTCTTGGCGGCCGACTTTTCAGCCAGCACCGTTTTGATGCGCGCAATGTCGCGGCGGATCTGCCGCACGCGCGCGGTTTTTTCGAGCTGTCCGGTCGCCTTCTGGAAGCGCAGGTTGAACTGCTCCTTCTTCAGAGCGGCCAGATCGTCACTCAGCTGGTCGGGCGTCTTCGCCCGTACGTCAACGGCCTTCATCTCGCCCTCTCCTATTCAGAAATGCGCTGGACGAAGCGCGTACGAACCGAAAGCTTGGCCGCACCCAGGCGCAGCGCCTCACGCGCGGTCTCTTCGTTGACGCCGTCGATCTCGAACATGACGCGGCCGGGCTTTACGCGCGCGACCCAGTAATCGACGGAGCCCTTACCCTTACCCATGCGGACTTCGGTCGGCTTCGAGGTGACCGGAACGTCCGGGAAAATGCGAATCCACACGCGGCCCTGGCGCTTCATCTGGCGCGTGATCGCGCGGCGGGCCGCCTCGATCTCGCGAGCAGTGACGCGGTTGGGCTCAAGAGCCTTAAGGCCGTAACCGCCGAAGTTCAGATCGGTGCCGCCCTTGGCCGTGCCATGGATGCGTCCCTTGAACTGCTTGCGGAACTTTGTGCGCTTGGGCTGCAGCATCGTTCTCTAACTCCAAATCCTGTTCGCCGATCAGGCGTTTTCGCGACGACGCGACGAGCCGTGGGAATCGCCCTCGACTGCGCGGCGTTCGGACGCCATCGGGTCATGCTCAAGGATCTCGCCCTTGAAAATCCAGACCTTTACGCCGCAGATGCCGTATGCCGTCTGCGCCTCGGCAGTGCCGTAATCGACGTCGGCGCGCAGCGTGTGCAGCGGAACGCGGCCTTCGCGATACCACTCCATACGCGCGATTTCCGCGCCGCCAAGACGACCGCCGCAATTGATGCGGATGCCTTCGGCGCCAAGACGCATTGCCGACTGGACGGCGCGCTTCATGGCACGGCGGAACGCAACGCGGCGCTCGAGCTGCTGTGCGATCGACTGCGCAACCAGCGTTGCGTCGATCTCCGGCTTGCGCACTTCAACGATGTTGAGGTGCGTTTCGGACTGCGTCATCGCGGTCAGCTTCTTGCGAAGCTTCTCGATGTCGGCGCCCTTCTTGCCGATGATCAGACCAGGCCGCGCGGCATGGATCGTCACGCGGCACTTCTTATGCGGACGCTCGATCACGATCTTGGAGACGGCAGCCTGTTTCAGCTCCTTCTCAAGATACTCGCGGATCTTCAGATCCTCGTGCAGCAGCTTTCCGTATTCGCCGGTGTTCGCGAACCAGCGCGAATCCCAGGTACGGTTGATGCCGAGTCTCAGGCCGATCGGATTGATTTTTTGGCCCATCAGGCGGCCTCCGCTTTCTCTTCAACTTCCCGAACCACGATCGTCAGGTGCGAGAACGGCTTTTCGATGCGCGATGCACGGCCGCGGCCACGGGTGTGAAACCGCTTCATGGTAATTGACTTGCCGACATAGGCTTCGGCAACGATCAGCGCATCGACATCGAGGTCGTGATTGTTTTCCGCATTCGCGATCGCCGATTCCAGGGTCTTGCGGACCGTGCCGGCAATACGCTTGCGCGAGAATTCCAAATCATGCAGCGCCGACTGCACCTTCTTGCCGCGGATCATCGCAGCAACCAGGTTCAGCTTCTGTGGGCTCACACGAATGGTGCGAGCGACAGCGCGGGCCTCATTCTCGGCCACGGGGCGCGGAGCTTTGGGCTTGCCCATTTTACTTCCTCTTCGCCTTCTTGTCCGCGCCATGACCGTAATAGGTACGGCTGGGAGCGAACTCGCCGAATTTGTGGCCGACCATCTCTTCGGAGACGGAGACCGGAATGTGTTTCTGGCCGTTGTAGACACCCCAGGTGAGACCGACGAACTGCGGCAGGATCGTGGAGCGACGGCTCCAGATCTTGATCACCTCGTTGCGGCCGCTCTCGCGGACCTTGTCCGCTTTTTTGAGCAGGTAGCCGTCGATGAACGGGCCTTTCCAGACTGAACGGGACACGTGCGCCTACCTCTTCCTATTTCTTGCGCTGATGGCGCGAGCGCATGATGAATTTGTCGGTCAACTTGTTCGACCGGGTCCGTTTACCCTTGGTCGGCTTGCCCCACGGAGTAACCGGGTGGCGGCCGCCAGAGGTACGGCCTTCACCGCCGCCATGCGGGTGATCGACCGGGTTCATGGTCACGCCGCGATTGTGCGGGCGACGGCCGAGCCAGCGCGAACGGCCAGCCTTGCCAAGATTGATGTTGCCGTGGTCGGGGTTCGACACCGCGCCCACTGTTGCAAAGCAGCTGCCCTGTACGAGACGCTGTTCGCCCGAGTTGAGACGCAGGATCGCCATGCCCTGATCGCGGCCGACGAGCTGTGCGTAGGCACCGGCCGAGCGGGCGATCTGACCGCCCTTGCCCGGCTTGAGCTCGACATTGTGCACGATCGTGCCGACCGGCATCGCCGAAAGCGGCATCGCATTGCCCGGCTTCACGTCGGCAGAAGCCGAAGCCATGACAGTATCGCCCACCGAAAGACGCTGCGGAGCCAGAATATAACTGAGCTCGCCATCGGCATATTTCAAGAGCGCGATGAACGCGGTCCGGTTCGGATCGTATTCGATACGCTCCACGGTCGCCGCCACATCGTGCTTGCGACGCTTGAAGTCGATGATGCGGTAGGTCCGCTTGTGACCGCCGCCGCGGAAACGCGTCGTGACACGGCCATTATTGTTGCGGCCGCCCTTGCTGGACAGGCCCACCGTAAGGCCCTTGACCGGCTTGCCCTTATAAAGGCCCGAGCGATCGACGATGACCAGCTGGCGCTGGCCCGGCGTGATCGGATTGAATTTCTTGAGTGCCATTATCCTGTCTCCGCTCAGAGGCCGGTGGCGATGTCGATCGACTGGCCTTCAGCCAGCGTCACGACAGCCTTCTTGACGTCGCTCTGGCGACCAACCGTGCCGCGGAAGCGCTTTACCTTGCCCTTGCGCAGCAGCGTGTTCACACCCGTCACCTTGACGCTGAACAGCGCCTCGATGGCAGCCTTGATTTCCGGCTTCGTTGCCTTGCGCGACACGTTGAACACCACCTGGTTGTTCTCCGAGGCGAGTGTCGACTTTTCGGTCACGACCGGGCTGACGATCACGTCGTAGTGGCGAAGGTCAGTCATTTGAAGCGCTCCTCGAGAGCCTCGACAGCCGCCTTGGAAAGGACGAGCGTGCCACGGCGCAGAATGTCGTAGACGTTGATGCCCTGAACAGGCAGCACGTCGATATTCGGAATGTTCGACGCAGCGCGGCGGAAGTTCACGTCAAGCTCGGCACCGCCGATCACCAGCGCATTGGACAGGCCAAGCTTGGCCAGCGCATCGATGAGCGCCTTGGTCTTGGCTTCCTTCACCGCCAGATCGTCGATGATGATGAGCTGCTCGCCCTTCACCTTCGCCGAAAGCGCGTGCTTCAAACCAAGCGCACGGACCTTCTTGGGAAGGTCGATCGCATGGCTGCGCGCCACCGGGCCGTGAGCCTTGCCGCCGCCGCGGAACTGCGGGGCACGCGCCGAGGAGTGACGGGCGCGGCCCGTACCCTTCTGGCGGTACATCTTGGCGCCGGTGCGCGAAATATCCGCGCGGCCCTTGGCCTGATGCGTACCCTGCTGCTTCTTTGCGAGCTGCCAGCGCACGACGCGCTGCAGAATGTCTTCGCGCGGGTCGAGGCCGAAAATCGCCTCGGAAAGTTTCAGCTTGCCCGCATCCTTGCCGGCGAGCGTGGTCATCTTCACGTCCATCACTCAGCTCCCTCGGCTGCGGTGGCTTCTGCTGCCGGCGCTGCGTCTGCGACGGGTTCGGCCTTGGCTGCGGCGGCACGGATGCCGGCCGGCTTCGGCGCATTGTCCGGAAGCGGCGCCTTCACGGCGTCACGAACGTAGATCCAGGCGCCCTTGGAGCCCGGAACCGCGCCGCGAACCAGGATCAGGCCGCGTTCGGAATCGGTCGAAACGATTTCAAGGTTCTGCGTGGTCACGCGGGTCGAACCCATGTGGCCAGCCATCTTCTTGCCCTTGAACACCTTGCCGGGGTCCTGGCGCTGGCCAGTCGAACCATGCGAGCGGTGCGAAACCGAGTTACCGTGGGTCGCGCGGCCACCACCGAAATTGTGGCGCTTCATGACACCCTGGAAACCCTTACCGATCGAGGTGCCGGTCACGTCGACCTTCTGGCCGCTGACAAAGTGATCGGCGGTCAGCTCTGCACCGACATCGATCATGTTGTCCGGCGACACGCGGAACTCCGCGACCTTGGACTTCGGCTCGACCGAAGCCGTCGCGAAATGACCGCGCAGGGCCTTCGACGTGTTCTTCACCTTAGCCAGCCCCACACCGAGCTGAACGGCGGTGTAGCCATTCTTCTCCTGCGTGCGCTGTGCGACGACCTGGCAGTTTTCCATGCGCAGCACCGTCACAGGGACATGCTCCCCGGCATCATTGTAGATGCGGGTCATCCCTATCTTCTGTGCGATTACACCTGAACGCATCGGTTCATCTTCCTTCAGAGGAGCCTGCCCGCTCTCGCGAACATTGGCTCATGTCCAGCTCCTCAGAGCTTGATTTCAACATCCACGCCAGCGGCGAGGTCGAGCTTCATCAGCGCGTCCACCGTCTGGGGCGTCGGATCGACAATATCGAGCAGGCGCTTATGCGTGCGCATCTCGAACTGCTCACGGCTCTTCTTGTCGATGTGCGGCGACCGGTTGACCGTGAACTTTTCGATCCGGGTCGGCAGCGGAATGGGCCCGCGAACGCTCGCGCCGGTCCGCTTGGCGGTCGACACAATCTCTTTCGTGGACGTGTCGAGCACCCGGTGATCGAACGCCTTGAGGCGAATGCGGATATTCTGTCCGTTCATGTCAGTTCCTTCGGGTCGTTCCCGGGCGGTTCCATCTGGTTCCGCCCGGCACCGACATCAGACTTTTGTTCTTATTCCGTGATGGATGCGACGATGCCTGCACCGACGGTGCGGCCGCCTTCGCGGATAGCGAAGCGCAGCTTCTCTTCCATCGCGATCGGCACGATCAGCTCGACATCCACCGTCACATTGTCGCCGGGCATCACCATCTCGGTGCCCGAAGGCAGCGTCACAACGCCCGTCACATCCGTCGTGCGGAAGTAGAACTGCGGACGGTAGTTGGTGAAGAACGGCGTATGACGGCCACCCTCTTCCTTCGTCAGGATGTAGGCTTCCGCCTTGAACTTCGTGTGCGGCGTCACAGAACCCGGCTTGCACAGCACCTGGCCGCGCTCGACGCCTTCGCGGTCCAC